>CAVXQR010000005.1:0-80079 GCA_963763975.1 uncultured Acidobacteriaceae bacterium | reverse complement strand
TTTACAGTGGCGCTTCTGATAAGCACCTTGAGCATTCTGTCGATCGGCTTTCTCATCGCCAGTATCGTTCCCGCCGCGCGCTTTGCACAGTCGATCGGCGCTGCAATCATGTACCCGATGCTCGCTGTTTCGGGGCTGTTCGTTCCGGTTGAATCGCTGCCGCCAGCGGCTCATGCGGTGGCAAGAGTTGTGCCGCTAACCTACGCAGTGTCACTGCTCGAAGGGATTTGGAAGGGTGACGCGTGGTGGGCGCACTCGCGCGACCTGGCTGCACTGGCCCTGGTGTTTCTCGTGTGCACGGCGCTCTCGGCGAGGGTGTTTCGCTGGGAGTAGCGAATACGCATTGCACCGCCACTTGTCCATATAACGCCCTATTCGCCTAGGTGAAGCGGCAACTCACAGCTTATTGCGAGATCTTGGTCGGCAGCAGATTTGCTGGCGGGAAGTCGTAGGTCATCTGGGCGCAGCAGTCTGTTCGAGACAGGTTGTAGGTTGATGGGTTAACTACAGGTTATTGATCTGCGGCCCATCTCCCTTTCTGGTTTATCGCGCAAAAGAGAGGATGTTGCCCAGTTCAGCCTTGACGCGAACCAGGCAAACGGATATCGTCTCCCGATTGATGTGGGGAGTCATCGCAAGGTGAGTTGGTCGGTGTTCCTGGGGCTTGCATCCGTAAGCCGCATCAGCTTTCAGGGCATCGCGGTGCAAATGCAAACGTTTGAAAAGTGAAGGTGAAGCGTATGGCAAAAGTTGTCAACAACATCAGCGAGCTGATCATCGCCGTTCTTCCCGAATCAGTGCACTTGGGAGCTCTGAATGCCGACTGCGACGCCGGTTGTTCCAATCCTGGCTCGGGTTGCACCAATAATTCCGGAGGCGCAGGCTCGAACGAATGTGTCAATTGGAAAATCGATCCGGCATCGCTGGTCGAATTGGAAAGTGTCCTGGTAAGCGCGCTCGCTCGGACGGAGGAATTACGGCTCTTGAATGAGGAGCGGCCGACGGAAACGAAGATCGCTGAGCTGGAAAGAAAGTTCAAGGCCGCCGTGGCCGCAGTTAGAGCGCGATAGCGGACAGGCGTTGCCAATCGTGCGAGCCGAGCCCAAAAGCTCGGCACCAGTCAGTGCTCTCTCTGGCTACGACAACCCGTGCAACTAAATGACATTACTGGGCGGACATTTCGCTGGAACCCGCTCTATTCGTTCCAGCCGATCGATAATTGGAGAGCTTCGGAGTCCCGAACCGGCATCCCGCACAATGCTGAGGTCGTCGCTGTTCTCACCCCTGCTTCACCTAAGCTCGACACGCAACTAGCAGGCGCCAAGATCGCCCTGTTGCACCAGGCCTTGGCCGGGCCAGCACTTCTTCCGGATCGGCTGATCAGCACGTTTTCACAAGCGGCGGACTGCAATGCAATGCTGGCCGTCCTGGTCCTTGATCAGGTGATACAGATCGAGTCGGATGAAGGGTTCTTGTCGGGGCCCGACGCCCATGGCGCAGTTTTCGGCGCGAGAAGTTCGTCCCTTCCGAACGACGTTCCTGGCCGCCTCTCAATCGCGGCATTAAAATACGGTCAGACTATCCGCTTGCAAGACCCGATCCGACTGAGTGCACGGCTTTACTGTTACAACCGGGAGCCTGCGTCGCCACGTTGGAAGAGCAAGCTCTCGTCTCCCGATGGCGTATTGGTGTTTCTCGGCTTAGGCACGAACGGCATCAATCGTGATCGGTTGAACGCACATTGGATATGTGGCGAGCGCGAACATACTGTTGGCGGTTGGTCATTCTGGCGGTTGAAGACGCGAACACGGCGCGAAGCGCTGGGCTATAAGCTCTACGTTAGTCCTCAAAGCGAACACATGCCGGAGGCGCTCGGCGTTGTCATCGAAGTCCTTACTGAACTTGACGCTCCCGCATTTAAGGTCGGAAGCGACATCTTCGGGGTGTTGCGTCCCGATAAACTGGTGGCGTATTTCTGCCACCGCGCGGATATGCTGGAAGCCGCTGGCCGGATCTCGGCCAAGCTTCGCGCCATGCCTGCGCAAGGCGTTCCTTTCACCTGCAGCCTGGACCCGACGGGTATGGTGTCCTGGGGAATGGATCCCCCGGCGCAAGCTCGTCCCTTTCCATGGAGCGGCAAGAGTTGGAGGTTTTGGGTAACCGAGCGGCTGGCAACGGCCCTCATTGCGGCCTCTCGCCAGGGCTCTGGGCGCATCGAGCCATGGGAGTTCGCCCTTCACCGGGCCTTCCTCGACGGAATCGATACACAAAAATGGGGACCCAGCCCCGGACTCTGGCAGGACACCGCCGCACGAGACCACCGTGATTGACCAAACCTTCATCCTCCCGGCGGACGTCCAAGTCTTGTCTGGTGACGAAATTAACCCCGGGCTGCTCAAGCGAATGGGTTGGGAGAAAGGAGATTTCGTCATCACGCGACTCAACTCAAGAGTCACGTCACAGAAAGTCGATGGAGATACAGCTCAGCTTTTGCTTTGTTTCCGCACCCCGCGAACCGTACTGGAAGCGGTCTTTCGCCACGGACTGCTGACCGGACGCCAGGCGGAGCAGGTATTGCACACCGCATATCCTGCACTCAACCGGCTGATTGAGCTTCGCTTTCTCGCGCCTTACGATGTCGATCAGCCGGTTGCTCTGGGTCCGCAATACCGTCCGCAAGAGCGAATCCAAAGCTTCGAAGTGATTCGTTGCGTTCAGTCGCTCGGTGACACCGAGGTCTATGAGGCGCGAGCGTCAGACGACCGAACAGTGGCGCTTAAGATCGAGGGCCGAGAGCCCAATGCAACAACCCGCGTAATGCTGGAGCGGGAAGCGGCGGTACTGCGGCATTTGGGAAATACCACCTTTCTCCGCCTTATCGGCGTTGGGATGGAGGGTGACAAGAAATTCCTTGCTACGGAATGGTCCGAAGGCGTGAACGCCGCCGTAGCTGCCGATGCCATTCGAAAGACGCGGACGCTGGACGGACGCTCGGCACTGCTCAAGTTGTGCATCGACATTGTGAAGGCATACAGCGACCTGCATGATCTAGCGGTTACTCATGGCGATGTTCATCCGCGAAATCTCCTTGTCACTACGGGCGGAACGGTGCAGATCATCGACTTCGGTCTCGCGAATATGGAGGGGCTGCCAGCCAATCTTGGCCTCGCTCCTCGCGCTGGCATTGGGTTCTATTTCGAGCCGGAATATGTGCAGGCGTCGCTGCGGGAAAAACTGGCGCCTGCAGCCAGTCCGCTTGGCGAGCAGTATCAAGTCGCCGCTCTTCTCTACCTTTTGCTTTCCGGCGCTCACTATTTGGACTTCAGCTTCAATAGAGAGCAAGCCTATAGGCAGATTGAGCAGGAAGAGCCGCTGCCCTTCGTCAGCCGTAATCAACCGGCGTGGCCCGAGGTCGAGTTCGTCCTGTTCCGAGCTTTGTCCAAGAGCCCAGAAGCGCGGTTCCCTTCGATGAGGGAATTTGGACGGGCGTTGGAATTGGCTGCGGAGTCGTCCCGGGCGCGCGAATCAGAGCCCGGTCCGCTCGTGCTCTCGAGCGACGCCGTTGGCTGGGACTTCGCGGATACCCTCATCCGTTCCTTCGAAGAACCGGGAGGGCGTATGCTTGGACGCTCACTCGATCCCCCCATCTGTTCCGTAAATTACGGCGCCGCTGGTGTCGCTTATATGCATTACCGCCTCGCGGGCATCCGGGGTTCGTCCGAACTCCTTTCCCGTGCAGACCTTTGGTGCGCGTGGGCGGCGCGGCATAGCGAGGATCTCCGTGCTTTCTATAGCCCGAAGCTGGAACTTGGACCGGACACCGTAGGATCAGTATCGCTCTATCACACCCTCTGCGGAGTCCACTGCGTGCAAGCACTAGTCTGCCAGTCGCTCGGAAATTTGGGAGATTGTCAGCGTGCGGTCAACGACTTCATCGCTGAGTCCTCGGGGATCTGTGAGAAGCTGGAATTATCCGCAGGCCAATGTAGTGTCCTAGTCGGCGCGGCGTTGCTCAATGACGTGATCCC
Organism: uncultured Acidobacteriaceae bacterium; assembly: GCA_963763975.1. Classification (GTDB taxonomy): domain Bacteria; phylum Acidobacteriota; class Terriglobia; order Terriglobales; family Acidobacteriaceae; genus Bog-257. The sequence continues at coordinate 76,051 of CAVXQR010000005.1, read as the reverse complement.
CGCTGATGCAGACGCCACCCGGAAACTCCTTGCGTTCGGAAACATGGTCCTGGAAAAGCTGGACACGAAAATCTCGAGCTTGACGCCGATAAAAGCTTGTCGCGACGTTAACTGGCTAGGCATGGCACACGGCTGGGCTGGGCTTCTGTACGCGACGCTGCGGTGGTGTCAATCGTCAGGCCACACCGTTCCCTCGTGGCTCCGCGGGCGCGTGGACGAGTTAGCTGCATACGCCGAACCGATAGCGGGACGACTCTCGTGGCGAAGGCGTCCTTGGGACGGTCCTGCCGGCGATGAAGCTTGGCCAGGTTGGTGTCATGGAAGCGCTGGCTTCGTTCATCTGTTCAGCATTGCGCACCAGGTTTTCTCTGACAGTCACTATCTGGAATTAGCCGAGCAAGCTGCAGGACACGTCTGGGAGAGCCCTGCTCGCCAAAACAGCTCTTTGTGCTGTGGCCTAACAGGACAAGCGTATTCCCTGTTGCGCGTCTTCAAAGATACCGGCGACAGTAAATGGGTTGATCGCGCTCGAACTCTCGCTTTATGGGCCTTGGCTAAGGCTAATCCCATCTCTCTAATCCCCGGCAGCCTCTACAAGGGCGACATTGGCCTCTGCCTGCTGGTATCCGATCTCACGGCTCCCGACTGGTCGGCGATGCCTATGTTCGAGTGCGAGACCTATACCGAGTAACGGCTATCTCCCAGCCTGGTTCTGGGAGGTCTCGACGGATTAGTAACGGCCGACGCCCTAGGGTCCATGAAGGCGCAAGTCGCTTTCGATGTCCAGCTTCTTCGAGAAAGATAGCGAGTGTGAAATCGCCATTACACTCATAACCGACTGGTTCTGAGTGCAATGGCCTGTTCACGCCAGCTATGTGCGAGCAACCGCCGATAGTCGATCGCCCCGGATTGTTTGAATGCTAAGTCCAAGAGAGGCTCGAGGTGTTGATTCAGAGAACACCTCGGAGGCTCGTGGTGATCGAAATGAAATGCCGAATGCGGCCGATTCGACGAGTCGTGCCCAGTGAGTGCACTCCTCGGCTTGGAGTGCTAAACTTGGCGCCGATTTGAATCTTCTTCCCAGTGAGGGCAGGGTGAGCGACCCGACAGCCAAGTCAACCCCCCACAACTCAGACGCCGGTTCCGATCCCGAACCCACCCTCGACTCGGCCGCTGCTCCGGTGGGCGTACCTGCGCTCGATTTGGGCTCGATTGGGCTTTATCGGCTGATCAGACAACTCGGGGAAGGAGGGATGGGGCAGGTGTGGCTGGCCGAACAGTCCGCGCCCGTCAAGCGGCAGGTCGCGCTGAAAATCATCAGAGCCGCGCGCTACGAAGATTCCGCTTTGCTGCGCTTCAACGTAGAACGACAGACGCTGGCGATCATGGATCACCCCGCCATCGCCAAGGTTTTCGATGCGGGTTCGACAGCCGAAGGTCAGCCTTACTTCGTAATGGAGTACGTGCCGGGCCTTCCCATCACCCACTATTGCGACCGGAAGCATCTCTCGGTGCATGAGCGGCTAGCCCTGTTCATCAAGGTTTGTGAAGGCGTGCAACATGCGCATCAGAAAGCGATCATGCATCGCGACCTGAAGCCTTCCAACATTTTGGTCGTTGAAGTCGATGGCAAGCCAATGCCCCGCATCATTGACTTCGGCCTCGCCAAAGCCATCCCGCAGCAAGCTGAGGCCGAGACGCTGCTAACGCGTGCCGGGGGAATGGTGGGCACACTGGGATATATGAGCCCGGAGCAAGCGGACCCCACCGTGCTCGATGTAGATACTCGCACCGACGTTTATTCGCTCGGCGTGGTGCTCTATGAACTTCTTACCGGTGTGTTGCCCTTTGATGCCAGGCAGTGGCGAACCAAACCTTTCCATGTGATGTTGCGCCGGCTGCATGAAGAGGATCCGCCGAGTCCGAGCACAAGACTCAGCGCAGACTCTACGTCCACGACCACTGCGCAATGCAGGAACACGGATCCACGGCAACTGGAAAGCCTTCTGCGAGGTGATCTGGATTGGATCGCGTTGAAAGCTTTGGAAAAAGACCGCGCCCGCCGATATGGCACCCCTTCGGAGCTTGGCGCCGATGTCGGCCGCTATCTGCGGAACGAGCCTGTAGTGGCGCGCCCGGCAAGCACGGCATACCGAACGAAAAAGTACGTTCAGCGCCACAAATTTGGAGTTGCGGCGGCAACTGCCATGGCGCTGCTGCTGATCGCGTTCGCGGTGATGCAAACGATCCAATTGCGGCGGATTACGCGAGAGCGCGATCGCGCCGATCGCGTAACGGCGTTTATGACCGGAATGTTCAAGGTGTCGAACCCGAGCGAAGCACGCGGCAACGACATCCGGGCACGCGAGATTTTGGATAAGTCCTCCAAAGAGATCGACACCGGACTGGCGAACGACCCGGAACTGCAGGCACAGATGATGAACGTCATGGGCACCGTATATCAAAGCCTGGGCCTGACATCGAAGGCCGAGCCGCTGCTCAGGCGCGCGCTGGAAATTAGGCAGCGTATTCTCGGCCCCAGAAACCCGGACACCTTGCAATCGCAAAACGATCTCGCCGTCGCAGTGATGGCGGAAAGTCACTACCCCGAGGCAGAGAAGTTGTTCCGGGAGACCATGGAGACTCGCCGCCAGGTTCTTGGCCCCGAGCATCAGGACACCGTGGATTCCACGCTGCAGTTGGCCAGGATTCTTGGATTTGAATCACGATACGCCGAAGCGGAAAAGTTGAATCGCGACGCGCTCCACGTGGCCAGACGAAAGTGGCCGCAAGACAAGTTGACGGCGACGGCGCTGTCACTTCTGGCAGACACTCTCACTCATGAAGGCAATTACCCGGAGGCCGAGAAGGCAGCTCGAGAGGCGCTCGAAACGGATCGGAAGATGCTCGGCTCCGACCATCCGTCAGTGTTGCGAGACATGTTTAATCTCGCCTCGATTCTGCTCGTCGAGCAGCGTTACGCCGACGCGGAAGCAATGTACAAAGAGTTGATTGAGTCCGCCCGGCGAGTGCTTGGGCCGCAGCACCCCGGCACGTTGGCGGCCATGGGTAACCTGGCTGCGCTTCTGGAGAAGGAAAAGCGCTTCGCCGACGCCGAGAAGTTGAACCGCCAGGTGCTCGACGCGCAACGGCAGACCCTGGGGCTTGAACATGCCTCCACCTTGCTCACCATGACTAATTTGGGTTCCGACTTGATCGCGGAGAAGAATTTCTCCGAAGCGGAGAAGGTTCTGCGGGAAGCGCTGGCTGGCCTGCGCCGTGTTCTCGGCCCCTCGCATGAATTCACGGGAAACGCAGCCTACAACTTGTCTCGCGTTCTTGTTCTGGAGGGTAAGCGGGATGAGGCTCTCGCCACCTTGCGGGCCGATGCGGAAACCTTTACTTCCGTCGACGAGCTGGAACGCCTGGAGAAAGACGATAGTTTCCAATCTCTGCATGCAGACCCGCGCTTCGACGCCGTCGTGGCCACCACACGCCAGCGCCTCGCCGCGGTGCAAAAGCAGCCGGCGACAAAATAGGCTGAACCTCCTTTATCCTGCCAGGGAAAGTCGCGAACCTAATACCTGGACTTCGTAGGCACGCATCGGGGCGAGTCGCCTGCCGAGACCCTGCCTTTCGGTCTGGATCATGGGCTATCCGGAAGTTGGGCTTCGGCGTCAAGTTGACGTAAAACGCCCAAACCGCCTGGGTGAAGCGGCCCGTTGGCCTCGTAGCCTCTTGCGAGATATTGGTCGGCAGCAGGTTTGCTATCGTGAAATCGCCATCTCACTCGCCATCGGTAGGACGACGCAGTTGCTTTCCAGCCACTTCGCCGGTGGCCGAGAATGCTCTGGAAGGTGCGCTTAACCGGTCCATGGTTTTCAGTCCAGACCGTCGCCTACTAGGGCACCTGGTCTAAGATTAGGTGGTCGGCTGACCCGGCATCGACGTAATGTTCCTATTTTCAGCGTGTTCGCGGCTGCATCAGTGAGGACCAGCCCGACACTGTAGTCAAATTTGTAACTGGAACTTCCACAAGGATCAACATCGCTCAACAAGCGAGAATTCGCAACTAGCTGATTCAATGGAGCTTAGTCTGTATACCAAAAAGATAACGCACATAATCCCGAACCAGATTCTAGAGCCTATTGACATTTGCTGCAACTTGAGGTTTGTAACTGATTGATGTGGAATGTGTTGCGTGCCGCTCGCTGAAAGCTATGGAAGCTTGCGGTTCTTAAGGGATTTGACTGCTACAATTTTGACTACAGCATGTTAACTATATAGTTAACCGTGCCGCACCCTAAGGATTCTGCCGTGCAGCGCTACTGTGAGGCTGAATTTTGCCACGACGTCCATACCAATCCGCGGGAGCCGCCAAATACAAAAGTGAGATTGATGGAGCAAGTAGACATCGCAATTGTTCCTTGCATTCCACCACGCCGCCGGACAACGATTTTTCATTGAACGGCGCTTACCCCCTTAACTCCGTGTCTCACTCCATGGGTTCATTTCAAGTCGGCCAAGACCACCTCCTACTCCGCCGCTATAGCCACCCGATCCAGCAGCAGCGGAAATCCGCTGCATTGGGTCGGATGTGACCGGCATCCCTCGTGCGCCGTCTAGGATCAGATTAGAGTGAACCCTTTCATTGGAGACAATTTTCGATTCAACACCTGCCGTCGTTTTTTGAAGCGAAGGATCGCGACGTACTCGGCCGAGGGGTCAGTCCATCAAACCGCGAACAAATAGCGAAACCCAAACACCTTTAAAGAAATTTCCCGCGGACACGCCTGAGTTTCAACTGCCCGACATGCCGACAACACGTCCAAGTGACTTCCCCGAAGGAGATTTCTGGACAATCATCGGAAAGTGGGACTCGCCACTCGTCTGTCGTCCAGGATTATTTACGACATGGCGACGTTACGCCAACAATGCTGTTGACGAGCTGCCACCTCAATGGCTTTCATTGACTTGCTCAGTTCAAGTACGTAAGAGTTGCCCAATGATCGGCCAAACCCTCTCGCATTACCGCATCGTTGAAAAGCTAGGCGGTGGCGGGATGGGTGTCGTCTACAAGGCCGAAGATATAACCCTGCACCGTTTTGTCGCGCTGAAGTTTCTGCCGGATGACGTTGCCGACGACCCCCAGGCCTTGGTCCGCTTTCAGCGCGAGGCGCAGGCGGCATCTGCACTAAACCATCCTAATATCTGCACCGTCTACGAAATCGGGCAAGCGACCGGTCAGCCCTTCATCGTCATGGAGTTCCTGGACGGCGTGACCTTGAAGCATCGCATCGCTGGACAGCCGCAGGAGGCGGGCGTTTTGCTCGGTCTGGCGATTGAGATTGCCGACGCACTCGATGCAGCGCACGCCCAAGGCATCGTTCATCGCGACATCAAGCCGGCGAACATCTTTGTCACCCGGCGCGGGCACGCCAAGATTCTGGATTTCGGTCTGGCCAAGGTGACCGCCAAGGCAGCGGCGGCCACCGGTGAGACTGCAACCGAGCTCGCATCCTCCTACGCCCAGCACCTCACCAGTCCGGGCGCGATGCTGGGTACGGTGGCTTACATGTCGCCGGAGCAGGTAAGCCAGGGAGCTGGATGCGCGGACCGATCTATTTTCCTTCGGGGCGGTGCTGTACGAGATGGCGTCACGGGAAAGTTCCCGTTCAGTGGCTCCAGTTCCGGTGAGATCTCAGCGCCATCCTCCGCGACAACCCTCCTCCGTTGCGCAGGTAGAATCCGGGGACTCATCCGGAATTGGGAGCGGTGATCGGCAAGGCGCTGGAGAAAGACCGCAATTTGCGTTATCAGCACGCCTCCGAAATGCGAACCGATCTGCAGCGCCTGAAACGCGATATCGAGTCTGGGCGTCCGTCCAGCGGCGTCGTGAGTGCTGCTGCTTCCATCCCGGCTGAGGACCGGGGCGGGGACGCTGGCGTCGAACATTGGCCGCAGCTATCGGCCGCGATTCTGCTTCTCGCCGTTGCTGCTGCGCTGTACTTTGTGCGGGAGAAGTTCGCAGCCGAGAAAATCAGATCCCTTGCGGTGCTGCCTTTTGTCAACGAAACCGCCGACGCAAATAATGAATATCTCAGCGATGGACTGACCGAGAGCCTGATCAGCACATTGTCGCAACTGCCCAACCTTAAGGTAATGGCGCGCAGTACGGTGTTCCGCTTCAAGGGGAACCAGGAAGATCCGCGGCAGATTGGCCGGGATCTCCAGGTCGGAGCCGTTCTAATGGGACGCATCCGGCAGCATGGCGAAGACTTGGAGATTGAAGCCGACCTGGTCAATACGGCCGACGGCACGGAGCTATGGGGCGCGCACTACGCACATAAGCTGCAAGACGTGACACAAGTGCAGAGCGACATTACTCGTGACATTTCCAATAGCCTGCGAATCCACCTCAGCGGCAATCAACAGAAGCGGCTGGGTGAGGCGGGAACAAACAATCCGGAAGCCTACCGTCTGTATCTGGAAGGACGCCAAGCTTGGTATGGCCGAACACCCGAAGGCCTTAAGAGGAGCATCGATTTATTCCAGCAGGCGATCGCTGCCGATCCCTCGTATGCGCTCGCCTATGCAGGGTTGGCAGACACTTATAACATTGCCCCTGGCTACATTCCTATTAGCTCGAAGCAGGCGGAACTGCGGGCAGACGAAGCGGCGCGCAAAGCCCTTGAATTGGATGACTCGCTGTCGGAGGCTCATGCTGCGCTAGCTGTTGCCCTGACCGGCGCACTGAAGTGGAGCGAGGCGGAGCGAGAATTTCTGCGGGCCATCGAGTTGAATCCTAACAATGGCTTGGCCCACTACTTTTACGCCGTCCGATTGCTCGCCCCTGAAAACCGCATTGACCAAGCGTTGGAGCAGGTCCGGGCCGCTTTATCTCTGGACCCTCTCTCCCCGTCCATTCGTACAAATTATGGCGTGGTGTTGACGATGGCCCGGCGCTATTCGGAGGCGGTGGCGCAGTTGCAAAACGTCCTCGCAGAAAACCCAGGTTTTATTCCGGCGCAAAACCGGCTGGCGCAGCTTTACGCCACGACTGGCAACTTCGCTGAAGCGGTCAGCGAAGCCCAGAAGCTGTTCCCAAAACCCATCGCTGTGAATGTGGACGCCAAAGGTTATCGCGATCTGATGATGAGAACGGAGTGGTCGGATCGCGCCACCCACATAGCCATCGCGGCAGCAATCTGCGGAGACCGCGACCAGGCGTTTCAGTATCTGGAGCAAGCCTATTCTGATGGAGACTACGAACTGCTGACGGACATTCGCCTCCCCGGGCTGGACCCGCTGCACTCCGATCCACGCTTCACTGACCTAATGCGCCGACTCGGGCTGCCACAGTAGCTGCCCGGGCGGACGACCTTGCTGCGTCACAACGCAATCATTCGAGCGTTGCGGTAGTTCGTTGGAAAGTGGTCCTACGTCCGAGAAGCCAAACCGGGTGGACTCTCAATTGCGGAATTTTCTTCGGGGACATTCTGATTGACTCTCTGAGGCTTCAATGCTAGCTTCTCTCATCTTCAGCAGGAGGTCTGCTTGAGCAGATAACTGAGTCAGGCAGATCTCCGGCTACTGCGCGTGGGAGGCAAGTATGTGCCGCTTCTTCCATTTGCCGCTGCCTGTGACCATGGCTGTAATCTGCGGGCTTGCGATCTTGGGTCTTTGTTTTCCCCTTGTTGCCGAGACTGACTTCAACGTGCCGCCCGGGCGCGCACCGGAACCCCAAACGATCACCATGGGCCCGGACCACAATCTCTGGTTCACGGAAAATAGTGGTGGGAAAATCGCCACCATCAACGGGCAAGGCACGATCACGGAATTTGCTATCCCAGGCGCACAGGGTCTCTGCGGCATTACCACCGGTCCGGATGGAAATCTCTGGTTCACCGACGAATTTGCCGGCTTCATCGGCCACATCAATACCTCTGGCGGTTCCCTGGTTATCTACAATCTGGCTGCCGGTAGTCATCCGCAAGGTATCGTCACTGGCCCGGATCACAAACTGTGGTTCGTGGATAACTCCGTGGACTTGCTGCATCCCGAGCAGGGCTTCCGGGTTGGGAGAATCGATACATCAGGCAATGTGAGCGAGTTTCCCGCCGGTATTAACCCAATCGTTTTCGACCCATTCGATTATGTAACCGGGCAGATCATGGTTGGCTCGGATGGAAACCTGTGGTTCACCAATGCTAACGCCAGCGCCGTGGGTATAAATTTTGTCGGGAAGGTTACGACCTCAGGCAATGTGTCGATCATTCCCACGGGCGATGCGCCGGGCGCAATCACGAGTGGCCCGGATGAAAATCTCTGGGTCACCGAGAGTGGGGTCAGCGGGACTGCGCACGTCGCACAGATCACCACCGGAGGGGCGGAAACGGAATGTGCGCTCACCGGAGGCGGCTGGAGCGGCATCACCACCGGGTCGGACGGCAATATCTGGAAACGGTGAGCTGATCAATTACCTGCCGCACGCCGGTGGTTGACTTGGCGATGCGCTCTGCCGGGTTTTCTCTGCTGCGATGTGAACTATTGCCGGACAGCATCACGATGCCGCGTTGTGAAGAAACGAAACTTCACGTGACCTTAAGAGAAGGATGTGCGTCAGACTGTTACTAATACGTGAGACTATGGGCCTCATCGTCAACACCTTTCTCGATGCTACTCTTCGCGGATGCCCTAGGGGCTCGGCAGCATTGGTTCTGGATGTGCGAGATAGGCGTAGCTAGTACTCACGGTTGGAACATCACTTTCACCTCCCGCAGCCGTAATAATGTCGACCGGGCTTACCCAAACAGGGGTTTCGCATTTGGTGCTGAGGGTTGTGTTTCCCAGGGTATGGCACGACGGAGGGGCATCTGGCGAGATGATTGGCTGATAGGTCAGGACTGCTTTGGGCTTGCTCGGCGCAGTCGAATAGGTTAACTGAAGAACACCTGACGTACAGCTGTATAACAAGGTTGGAGAACCTGAAAGTGGCTGAGGGCTGCCTAAATTTGGGCAGGCTATCGTACCAGAGTACGAGGCAGTACCTCCAACGCTGGAAGAGAACTGCACCAGCACTGGTGCTCCCACAATGCCAGCCGGGCAAGTGCCGGAAGGCGTGCTGATCGTATGGGCGGTAAATGCGGAACACTGCTGGAACAACGGCGCGAGATACTGCCAGATGCTCGTCGCCTGGATGTACACTGCGACTTGTGCCGAAGTTCCCAACCCTCCAGCTGACCGAATTGGGCTAGGTGTAACTTGCAGAGTGTATGCAGGTCGTGTGCTGATATAGACCGCAAAACCGGCGGTCAGACCCTCCAATGCGAGCCCAGCCGGTGAGCCTTCAGCCAGTGTTACCAGACATCCGCCAATTCCTTTACCAAGTTGAAGGGCGTCATATGCCGTCCAAGCCGCAGATGCGGCCGGTCCCCAAGCTGCATCTACACTCAGCGTGACGGAGCCCCCAGGTACATGAAGTAGATCATCGTGCCCTTCCCGCTGTTCAGATGCTGAAGGGCTTGCGTCGCTTTTGAGGTGAAATCCGATAGTGCTCCAGGCAATCCAGCACAGGAAGACAAGCCGACGCCTTGGTTCACAATGGACTTCACCAGTTGCTCTGCTCTCGCATTATCTTGGGCAGTAAACAAGCTGATCCGATCGGAGCGCAGTTGCTCGCGTCAGACCCTGGATACGAAGCGCACTTGAAGAAGTAAGTGCCCGCGGTAACGGAGAAGGCTTGCTTCCAGCTGTCGGCTGGAGAGCAACGGATTGCCAAATCGCTACGTTTTCCGTTTTCCCTGTATTGGGCCAGCCCTCGCCCTGGCCAGGATAAGATAAAACGGCCCGTAAGGAGGCCCGCTCGCCATCTGAAAAGTCTGCGTAGTTAATGTTGTCGAACCGCTGCGCAGTGCGACTCCGAAGACGCCTTCGGCCGTTGCGCTAATGTCGATGGTATAGGGGACATTGACATTCGGCGTTGCGTAGATTACATGGCATCCGATTTTAATCCCAACGTAGGGCACGTTTGCGGGGTTCACGTCGCCGTACATAGAGAACATTTGCCTCCCATCGGCGCTCATGAAGTAGATTTCAAAGGGATTGCCATTGGCGACTGTGCCGGTCACTGTGGTTTCGAATGTGAATGGCGGCGCGAACGTGTTTAGCGATTGGATCCCGGTGAACTCGTTCCCACCGTTGACACCCGACATCTGCATACCGCCTGATCCAAAGGAGAGATTAGGTCTGACGAAGTTGTTTGTGAGGCTGAAGCATTGGTGGCCACCCTCGCCTGAAAGCGCGGCGCTCTTCAAGTAATCCGTCGCCACACTCGTCCATAGCGCGGTGTTGAGAGTGGTATCAGATGCAAAATTGTCGATGAGGCTCAGCTTGCGTCTGTGCTACAGCCGCTCCTGCCAAAAGCCAACATGTTGCGAGGAGCTGGACGCAGCGAGCAACAAACCCCAGTGAGTGACTCTTTCTGCTTCCGGCAACAAGGGACTGTGCCGCGTTCATCTCGAGTCTCCAATATTCTTCATCCTCACCACTCATCGCGGCGGTAAGGTTACAGTCACTGGCTGCTGCAGAGAGAACTGTAGGACAGCACCGCTCCTGACAACCACGGACTTCTTGGTCAGGAGCTTGCCCCAGTCGCCCACAACATTTTCCCAGTTCGTCACCTTCTGAGCGCTTAGTCCGCCTGCACCCGCGGAATAGAGCGTGTCGTTAACGGCGATCTCTCCAGCTACGAGTTGAGCTCCTCCACCATTGCCTCCCGAGCGCTGAACTGTCGAAACGGTTGGTCGTGATCGGTTGTGGTTGCCCGTTGATGAGGATCTGGCACAATTCCAGCGCCAGCTCGGAGTTGCCGCCGATACCTGCCTTCTTTGCCACGACTACACGTCCATCAACTTTGCGCCAGCAGAGCGACGATGTGTTCTCCCGCCAAGAGGTTTTGATCGAGGGTTGCACGAAATGTAGCCCCTGAAGATACCTTGCCGGAGTCGAGGCTATCGTTCATGCGAACACGAATGGGCGTGCCTGCCGAAAGAGTGACGGCGAGGGGCTGTTTTACGGTGATGACTGCGACCGCGCTAGCCGTCTGTCCCGACGAGCTCGTCGCGACCGCCTGGTAGGTTATCGGTTGGGTGGGCGTGAAAACCTGCGATCCAGTCAGGAGGTTCCGGCATGCCGTTGATGCTCACGGACGTCGCATTTATAGATTGCCACGTCAATGTGACTTGTTGCCCAGGGTAATGCTCGTAGGGTTTGCCTGCAAGCTGATTGTTGGCGGATTCCGGTTGCTGCTATATTACGGTCGTGGCCCGCCGCTCCATTTACAACAACGCCGGACGTGTTGACCGACACGACATTGTTGACGTGGGCAGCAAGTGCCGCCGCCTTCCTCTTTTCCGCCTCCGAGCTAACTGATCCTGTGAGCCTAACTACGCCACCGCCGCAAGTCCCAACAAGTGGTATTTACCAAGCGTCGGATCGGCATTGATTATTGCCTGCACGGCGCTTGCAGTCTGCGCATCCCGTGATGCATCCATTAGCGCACAACTATTCCTCTTCCGGCTTTGACCTGTGCTGACAAACCTGCTGCCGTCCCACCGGAGCTTCTCCGTTACGGTCCATTCGGGACAAGCGCCATACCGTGCTCTCCGTTAGCTTGGTAGCTGACGTCCATCTCGCCTCCACCGACTTTCACTACGTCGTATTCGGGGCCGTGGGTGGCGATATCCTGACCAGGAGTGAGTACAGCCAGCAGCCTAGGAGATCCTGCAACCATTTCGAAAACGAAGAGTTCTTCATAATGCCAATTCGCAGGAGGTGCGCATGCAGTATGGACAATCGCTTCTTCGTTCCATCGCCCTTAATGTCGCCATAGGATATTTTCACAACCTTAAAACAGAGAGAATCCACTTTTCCGATGCCCCGTTGTCCCACTCGCCGTTTGTGTTGAATGACTTTCGGGAACCCGGATCGTGTCCGACAGGCCGATTGATAACTAAAGTCACGGAAGTCAGTGCTCCGGATACTGCCACTCGTCGCTTGCCAGGTGCCGCTGCACGCGGCATCCGTATCTCCGTTCACAACCACGCCAAAGATGTCGACCTCCTTAACGCCGTTGACTTGGGCAGCCAAAGCGGTCGCCTTTGCTTTTTCAGCCTCCGATTTGACGGAACCCGTGAGCACGACCACGCCCTTGGCGCAAGAGACTTGCAAATCGTGCTGATTGAGGTCCGGATCAGCAGCTAACTTTTCTTTCACGGCGTTTAAGATCTGCACGTCTGATCGAGACCCGGAAGACCAATAGACTAAATATGCGGCAATGGCACATGCTATCACGAGAAAGACAACCCCAGCCCATCGGACCGCATTTCTTCCGCCGCTCGCCCTAGAGACAGGATGCAGATGGGAATGGAGCCAGCACGACTCGGATAACAACAATGCTTTCTCACGCTCGAAGTCTTCGCGGGTTATGGCACCAGAGTCAAGTAAGCTTTTAAGAGATATTAGTTTGTTTACAGTATCCGCGCGCATAGCTTAGCTCCACTCAGGCGCCGGTTGCGCGCGACACTCTATGCCGCTAGGGATTTCTGCTTTTGGACTTCATACTCTTCCGCGCTGAGGACGCCCGCATCATGCAGCGCCTTCAACTGCTGTAATTCGTTCCCCTCCGGCGCCATTGTGGGGCTCCGCCGAGTAGCCTTGCTTTCTGCGTGTCGAACTCCGCCTGCGAAATAACGCCGCCATCCACCAGGCTCTTTAACTGAGTCAGCGTTGACATATCCTGCAGGGACAAGGCGGCAGAACCAGCAGGTCTCAACCTCTTAATGGGGCCGGCGGCGATCAACAACATGATGCCGGGGACGATCCCTGAGAAGGATATGGCCGCGACCCCCCACCCCACGGATTTGAGGGCCTTCAGGCGAGGGAGATCTCCTCGATCTGCAGCACGGCGCATCTTGTTGATCCGCTGCATGCAGAGGAACCCGAAGACGAGCCAAGTTCCCCAGAAGATCAGCCAGACAACGCCGCCAAATAATGACCCCAGACGAATAAATGTTGACCATCCCGCCAAAAGGCGTTGGTGTTAGCTGCGAGGCTGGCAACGATCGCTCCTACGAGGGGGACCACCGACCAGAAAATCAAGGCCAATACCCAAGGGACAAGCGCCAAGATGGCAAAAATAAACGCCACCAACAGATAGGTCTTAATCGACTCCAAGCTCCCGTTCATGAGTTAGCCCTCCTTCTCCATCTGAGGCAAGCGCCGCGGCGTTGCACATTTTGGATGCCCTTTTTGACTTCTTGAGCGATCCGAGATTCCCATTATGGAATTGGTATTTCCTTAGCCGCTTTCTGTTGCCGAGCTAAGGCGACATTGCCTATACTTCAGCGCAAATCTCAATTGGCGATTGCTGGCGATTCAGGGCAATTGCGGACGAGAGTCCGGATCGGGAACCCTCCCGGTAAGAGGGAGGACCACTCCATGTCCCCATCGGAAGACCGGCGCTTCAATTCTTGGAAGGAGATCGCTACTTTTCTGGACCGTGACGTCCGCACGGTCTGGCGGTGGGAAAAGGAAAGAGGACTGCCCGTCCACCGAGTGCCAGGAGACGGCCGACGCGCAGTCTTTGCCTACCAACGGGAAATCGAAGCCTGGCTGAAGAGCGCCGAGCACCTCTCTGATAAATTTTAACAGCAATTATTGCATTACGCCAACTCACTGGGGGGCCAGGGCCGTCTGGGCAGGGCGGCCGCCAAAAGGAAGTGGCCCAGGTGCCCTCGCGGCTTGGGGACTAGGAGTTCTATTTGTGTATTCGGCATCGCCGCTTCGGTCCTAATTCACTGAGGGGTCGACCATGTAACGCGAATCCCACGGGTTAGTCCGATCTATGCGTCCACAAGGCATGTCGATCATTATTGACGGGGGAGGGCTTTGGCCCTCCACCAAAGACAGTCTTGATAACCCCCGCACAGTAGGTGGCGTGGACACCTTTGCGGACAGCAATCTCGACCTCAATTCGAATTGACAATCTCGGAGACGGTCCTCATCACTGGATCTGCCGGTCGTGCTGGGCCCCTGAATTACTGCGACATCACCCTCAAGCTTGCCGGTTGGACGGATAAGCGTATCGTATTAGCCAGCTTCGCCCGGACCTCTGGAGACAAGCTGCAAGGATTCAATACCAAATCGCACCCGGAGACAAGTTGGAGATCATTGTTTGGGGCCCGCAAAACAAATGCGGGCCTGGCGACCCCTCCCAGTGTCCCGAAGAGATTAAGGCGGGCCGGGTAGCGACCTACGATACATTTGTCCTTTCCTCCAAAGATGTGCACGTTCCGTCCTGCCCCTAATCCCCTAATTCTCCATCAACATGGCATTTGCTCCCTTGCCTGTTCCTCTTTCATACAAAGTGACTCCGTGCTTCGCTTCCTTTTTCCCCAGACACCCTCAGCACTCGTGGTGCTAGAGCACCTGGGCCGATACCAGAGGGTCGGCTCGCCCGGCGAGCCTGTATCACATTTTGTTCTCAAGAGCTTCTGAAAGCCTTGTTGCAGGATTGTTGTGCAACTGTAGTCGATTTTGTGATGGTTCGGTCGTTCGACGATCACCACGGATCCCCAGACTTCCATAACCTCGACAAAAAGCATTGTTGATACTAAAGGATTTGCTTCTAGCACTTTAGGTCTGAGAACCTGGGTCCCGAACCAGATTCCATCAATTAGTGAAAACTGCAGAAATCTGTTGATTGTAAGTAATTGATATTTAACGTGTTATGCGCTCTTCGCTCATCGCTGTTGAACCGTGAGGCTCTTTGAGGCTTTGCCAGTTACAAATTTGCCTACAACGCACGAACCCCGGGGCTTCAGTCACCTAATTCCAAACACGCTCTTGTACTTCGGAGAAGAGCCCATCCATCTCGCTGTAGTGCGGCCTGATTTGTGCCGACGATGCGATCTTGGCGGGGATTGTGCCGTCGGTATGAATAAACTGGCTCGTGAAAGAGTGTGTATCTTCGAGTTTGGATTCATCAGCGGCGTCAAAAGTCTTGCATTGCCGAATTAACGGTTTGAGCTCTCCCCAATTCTTGTCCTCGAACGGTTTTGAAACCGATGTGCCGGTTTCTGCAATAAACAAATCTTTGACAATCTCTCGACGAACTGCAGCAATGATTGAATCGCCTGTTCTCGAAAGCCGTCGTTGGGAGAGTCCATATTTTTCTTAACTTCTTGAAGCAGACCTTGTATCTGTGGACCCGCGTATTGCACAGTCGGTCCAGACTGGGAATACGACTGCAACTTAAACAAGCTTGGATTGTGTGTTGTCCTGTATAGCTTTTCAATATCATCCGCGACTGTATCCATGTGGGTCAGTACGATGACTTGAAAGCCGCTATCCAGAAGGTTTTTGATTACAATTTTCTTGAAAGCTTCCATGTGCTCGTCGTCCATTGATTGGACAGGATCATCAAACAACAACATTGTGTGAGGCGAGGCCGATCTGGTAGCACAGGCCAGATACACTGAAAGACCGATACAGTTCAGCTGACTGGCGCTGAGATTGGGCGCAGCCATCATGGTTCTCGTAAATGATCGCGCTCGCAGCTCAAGACTGTCGGTTCCAGGAACGATACAGTCATAACCGACTTGGGCACCGGGATTCATCATGTCATACCACCGTCGTATATCTTTATCACGAACACCCAGAATCTCGCGCTGCTTGTCCTCGATGAATTGCCGAGTCTGACGTACAACATCCTGTAAGAGTTGGGACATGCCGTCGGCGAGGTCAGCAAGCTCTACGTCTCTCCACCTAGCCAAAGCATTGTCTAGGAGCACCAAGAATTGAACTTCCTGGCTGGAGGATAACTTCTGTCTGACATAAGGATCGAGTGCCGCATACGTGGCCGCGTATCCATTCGCAACTGCCGGCAGGGTTTTCACAGCATCACCGTATTCCTTAATGGCTTCATTTAGGTCGGCAAAACCATTATGTCCAGTAGGCCTCGCGAGGAGTGAGGAGTGAGACCTTATGCTGTCATCGAGAACACTACGCTTTGACCTTACGAATTCAACTTGGGTCTTAATCGAGCTAATTGCCTCTTTGAAGTTATTGTTAAAATCCTGGCACTTCCGAAGTGAGCGCTGTTATGACCTGTTCTTGCTGTTCGGATGGAAGTGCGGGACTAAGGGAAGAAACGCATTCACCATGCTGACGGACCGCCGGGTAAACGGCCTAGGATTCCTTGCGCTTCAGCCAGCGACGGACGCATTACCGGAACAAATTCGGCAGTTTGCCGTAGAGAGTCGAGTTTTGCGGGGGTCAACGTCTCCTCTTGGCAAAATGGACAGATCTTGTCGTCACGAGACGAGTGAATCTGTAGACCTAACTTGATGAATTCTCTTACTGTCGGTTGGCTCGGCTCCTCTGATTGTGGCTGCCCCGCGGCTTTAGCCGTTTCCAATGCTTGGTGAAAATCTTCAAGCAAGCCGTCAATTACGCTCAGGCCCGCTGTATGCTTGAGCTTCGACTATTCTGGGGGGCAAATTCCGGTTGAGATTGGTTTTTGCCTGATCAACGGCATTTCTAAAACCGATGAGCGGCTCGAGGCCCAACATCGCCGATAATACCTTATACCTGGTCTTCGGCTTCATAAATATGAAATCTTGAAGCGTGTGTTGCAAGATTAGCGGACGGTCGTAAGGAGTGCCAATACCAGCTCTTCCAGACTACTAGCCGGAATTCCCGTCGATTGTCAGTACTGATCCCTCACCATCAATGAGCTCTCGCCGGACGACGCGCTTAGCATCGCTGGGATCGATGATGTCCGCCTCGACAAAGGGATTGCCTGGCGCGGAATAGTGGGCATTCTTATAACTGTCAGCGTATTCTCTTTTGCTTATCTCATCGCCCCTACTACGTTTCAATGTCTTTCCGTACAGCAACCATTCCAAACACTCACCGATCCACGTCTTGCCTGCACCGTTCGGGCCGTGGTACGACCAACTGCCCACCTACTTCGATGGTCTGTCGGTCATCGAAACCGCGTAGGCCTGCCACCCGAAGCTCAAGAATGTTCATCTTTTGATGCCTCCTGCTTCAGGATCTTCAGCAGAGATGCCATAATGCTTTCAGCGCCGGGCTCAGCAACATATGCATCCACAATCGCCTTCTCTTAAGAGTGGGAGCCTCACGCGCTCAAACTGAGAGGCATGGTAGACGTCCGAGAACGCGTCCGTTCGTTTTGATCCATTTGATCTCGCACCGAAAGTTGGGACTAAGGGTTGTCAAAGATTTCTCATTCGTCGGCCTCAGCCCGCTGCGATCGGAGGCATTTGGTAGAAGACCGGCTCCCGCGGCTGGTCTGGCGGCGATCGTACCCAATACCTCTGCCGAGACGCGTTCACGTCTGTGCGTTCTCGAATCCGTTTCAACCGCATCGACGCCACCGCATAACGCTTATGGAGGAGATCTGTCATTGCTACTTCGGGCACCAACCGACGGCCTTGCTGATCAATTCACAAGGGCTACTAGTCCGAGACTACGACCAGAAGCAGGAAACAGAAGCCTACGGGGTAGGAGCCGCCGTCCTGTTGCCGTGGGCTATGTTCTTCCCGAAGCTGAATGGTGGTGCTGGGATTGAAGATTTGTCAGAGGAATTCGACGTCACTACGCAGCTCATCGAATATCGAATAAAGATCTGTGGCGCGATAGCTTTATTTAAATCGCGCCAGCGGCATCGAAACAGCATCAGAGCGTAGAGATGCCTCCAAGCGACTCGCTGGGTCTCCTCCTCAATCACCGACGCGGATTTCTTGTAACAAATTTGCCTACAGTGGGATTTTTGCGGATTTCAAAACGGCTGCATCTTATAGAAAGAATTGGTCGGGGAGAGAGGATTTGAACCTCCGACCCCCTGGTCCCGAACCAGATTTCAAGCCTTAGTGAAATTTGGTGAAATGCGGTGATTTTAAGTGATTGCTAGTGCGCGAGTTGCAGCCGCCTTGTGGATTCCTATTGAAACGTGGTGATGCTTGGAGGCGCGACCGCCACAAAATCGACTACAGCGCGCGAGCGAATACACGGCGAAACCAGCTCTCCGCGCGAGAGGCTGGCGACCATGCTACGAGCGACAGGCACTGTGCGAAACGGGGCCTAAGTGCAAGGGCAATAGGATTGTTGGGACCTTCTGAGAATCAAACAAACGAAGATAAAAATATCCGATTCCTGACAGACCAAACATCAACCCCGGAGTTTCTCCTCCTCCCTGTATGCCACATCGCCAGGGAACTCCTAAATCGTCATACAACTCCAGACCAGCGTCTCCAACTCGCTCCGCCAATGTACGATATTTCTCTCTCGAAATACCTGATCGGCACAGGAAAAGGGCGGCATTCCCTGATTGGCCGTAGACATTGAGAAAAGTTGCTCCTCACCAGGAGCTAAAGATACAGTCGATCTACGCGTCGTCTCGATTGTGCCTTTGCACTCAGCCGATATTTTTCGTCTCCCGTAAGCTGTATGCTCGCAAGCGGGACAACCCTATACTGGGTGCGCCGTGGCATCCGGCTAACTCATACGCAGGTTCCGACCAGACTTTTCAGGCCGCCGAATGTTGGTCCGAAAGTTTGGCCAATTCTCGTTGTAACAAAGACAACCCTCAGGGCTGCGAGCAAAGTGGGGCGATGTGGTATCCGAAATGTAAGCCCAATTTCCATGCCGCCGGTTGTTGTGTCTGTTCTCCCGATTGTCCGCCGGGCATGAATACATTGGCGCGTTCCTTGCCAAAAGCCGAGCTACGGCTGAGGCGCAGGTGAGCCGCTGGTCACGGGACTGTGCGCTCCCCGGCCTGCAAAAGGACCCGGCCGGCGCACTCTGCTATCCCACCGGCAAGGACGACTTCCATATGGTGGGCCCGGTGTGCTGGCAGAATTGTCCTTCCCAGCAGCCATTCGAGTGCGGCGTGGGTTGTTCCACTAACCAGGAGAAGTGCGCGGTCGGGACCTTGAACATGGTGCTCACCCCGATTGAGTTGGCGGCCAGCTTGATTCCTTATGCCGGGGAGATCGCCGGCGCTGCCCACGGTGTGACCGAAGGCGTCGAGACCGGATTGAAAGTGGGAGAACAGGCGGCAACCGTCGGGGAGAGGATCGCGGCCAGCGCGGCCAAGCTGAAGACCGCCTATGAAACCATCAAGGATGCTGTTAAGGGAGGCATTACGCAGGCCGTGGGCGGGGAGGAGAATTTCAAAAGCTAACCATGGTGGTTAAGGGCGGCGGCCGGATTTATGTGGCGGGCAGCGCCGTCAACAAGCAGATCGACCTCTGCTCCAGGGAGTACGCCGATAATTTCGACAAGCTGACCAGCCCCCGTGAAGCCTGTGAAGTCGTACCCTGGGTCGTTCCCCCTTGCTGAGCTGTAGCAGCACGATCCACCGACGACGCATGTTGACTCTCAGGGTATTCGCAAGATTTCATAGATGTAGAAAAGGGCATGTTCCGACACACGCTCATCAGAGAACGCCCTAAACGTAACTGCATCGTCGAGGTTGTCCAGCAGCCCCCATTGATTGATTCGATCTCTCCATTTCAGGCGTGTCTGCGCCATTTCCTCCGGCGTGTACCCGCAGTTTGATAAGGCGCTCGTGGGACCGCGATCTGCCACGTCATATCCGAACCGTTCCCATTGCCGTAGCGGGGCAGCAGGACTCGTACCCTCAGCAGCTATCGTGTCCCACATTGGATCGCCGTTGTTGGGCGCAGCAAGCTGAATGGCTACCGACAAGCGGACAAGCTCCTTGAGTTGCGGTCGTTGTTCGATCCAGCGTGCCATACTGGCCGCGTCTCGCCACAGTCCCATCAGGTTGGTATTCGCCTCGGTTGCATCGCGCTCTTGGTGCGCGCTTGGCTGAAAAATCGACGGACAGATCGCTCGATCAACCGACACTGGAAACTTGATCTCAGGACGAAGGAGATATTTTTCCCGGTCTCCGTTGTCCCATACTCGGCGACCCATTTGCTCAGGTTTCCCCAAAACATCGAACCCAAGAAGAAGCGCGTTCACTGCGCACCTCCTCCTTGTGCCGGCCCTGGATACGGCTGCGCCACATGCGGTGGAGTTCCGGTTCCCACACCGAGTTCAACCCAGAAGCACTGGCATCCAGCCGAAGGAGGAGACTGATGCATTTCCCACAGGTGCCAGTGATTCGTACCGAACGGGTAATGTGAACCGCCGGTTGGACTGTTCGGTTGATAACTAATCGTGCCGACTGGAGGAACGCACGGCTTGCAGCCCTTTTGATTCTTGCAGCGCCCGGGTTCTTTGTATGGATCAAAGTTGGGCGACCGCGCCAGCGGCGGCCACCATCCCAACTGGATACTGTCGTACGCTTCGCTCCCGGTGTGTCCTTCCAAGCTCAAAACAACCCCTACGACACCCAACAGCCCGTCCAGAACGGGGTAGGGAGACGGGACTGGCGTGGGGTCGGGAGCCAGGACTGGACCAGGAGCCGGCACTGGCAACGGCCGGGCAGCTTGCAACCCCAGGGAATCCACGAGGTTCGTTGGGTTGTTTCCGGCGTAACTATAGAAATTCGTGCCGGCATTGAAGCCCAGCGGGTCTTCGGAGATGAACCTCGCGATGGTGGGATTATAGTATCTGGCGCGATAGAAGTAGATACCTGTCTCGTCAAACTCGCGCCCGGTGTACTCGTTCGCGTTACCACTCGAGGTGCCCGTCGAGGTTGTATCGCCGAACGGCTCGTATGTGTACTGTGTCTGGTGATCCATACTCTTATGAAAGCAGAATCATCGCATTTATTCGTTAGTTTCCTCTAGGTAGAACGACTAGGTAGAACGACATATTTCGCGAGCGGGCTGATACTAGGAGGAGGCTATCGAAATGTCAAGAGGTATTTTGACAAAATTGTCGCCGGGCTCGACATCACCGCCAAGCCGCCTGCCATCGGCGACATTATTCAGATGAACCGCGGCGGCAATAAGTTCGACTTCGGATTCGCGGCAACGCACACAGATTACATATCCCATTCGGTCATAGTGGTCGAAGTCGGGAGTGATGCGCAGGGTGGCTTCGCCTTTTGCATCGGTGGAAACGAAGGTGATTCGATTCGCCAAACTGTCGTGCGCCTGACGGCTTCATCCAGCAACGCGCCGAAACCATTAGTCTGTATCATCAAAAATCTCAAGTAGCCGAGTTCTTTAAAGTCGGCCACCGATATCTCCGCAGGGTTTGCCAGCTCAACTGACTTCGATGCGCCGTTTGCCAAGACCAACCTGCCTTGCGTCGCAAGCCCCCCTTGTGTGGCACGCTAGAGCACCTGGGTCGATACCAGAGGGTCGGCTGACATTCGAAACCTACATCATACTTTTTCTCAAGAGCTTCCGGAAAGCCTGTTGCAAGAACGCTGTGCAACTGTAGTCGATTTTGTGATGGTCGAGTGCTCCAACATCACCACAGATCACCAGACTTCAACAATCCCGCTAAGACCAGTCATTGAAACTAAGGGAGTTCCTTCTAGCACTTTAGGGCCGAGAACCTGGTCCCGAACCAGATTTCAATCCTTGGTGAAATCTGGTGAAATTTGCTGATTCTAAGTGATTGCTGTTGCAGTGGTTGCCGGCTGCTTGTGGAATTCTATTGAAACGTGGTGATCCTTGAAGGCGCGACCGTCACAAAATCGACTACAGTGTCGACGGCGAAGACACAGCGAAATGGGAGTGATTAGCGTGAAGTCCCATGGGGGACGCCGAGTGTACCCCACTTTCGGCGCAAGGGTTTCGGGCGGAGGCGCCTCGACAGAGTGGGCTGCAAGCGTTGGCTCATCAGATGGCCGACTACTCGAGGAACTGACTTTATTGCTGGTGATTCGGTGCAAGGACCTAGTCGGATCCCATGAGGAGGCGCAACATACCCACCCAAGCAACCCCTGCTTTGGGCGGGGCGCCTGTGATCTTTCAAGAGAATAGACTGGGCCATCCGCCACTCTCAAGGCAGTAGGCTGGGCCACGCGCCCCTTACCTTTCATCATGCCTCAGTCTGGTGAGAGTCTTGGCCACCCGTTCTATCGAGTGTTGCGTTCCAAAGTATGCAGTGCGTCTGTGATATCTCTAAGCGTTTCCTTATTTGCTGCATTTCCCTTACTGCGCTCGCTTGAGAGTGCGTTCTCGAGAATTTTTCTTGCTTCGCTCCGATCACCGGACAATATCGCAATTCTGGACAGATTAACCATGACGATTCCGCTGGAAGCTGAAGGGAGCTCTGCTTTGTATTCGGATAAGAGCCGCCTATAATACGTCGGGTGTGATGCGCTGTCGTCAACGAACCGACTTCCAGTCCACCTATAGATGAGAGGGATGTCTAAAATATTTCCGTCCGTATGCGCAATGACAAGAGGCAGGTTTGATCCGTCAACGTGCTCGACGTTAAACTTGAAGCCGTTAATCTGGGCGAGGCGCTGGAAGCGTCCAGATATCTTTCCGACTACGTCGAGCTGTGATGTCGTTGCACCGTTTTGACGTTCGACCAAAGCGATAGGTATACCACTAGGCGAGATTTCTTCAATAAACTGAATTTTTGGAGAGTAGGCCGTATCAAGTTCCGATTGCCACAAAATCTTCGCGCGGCCGTCGTCGTCGACGTGAAAAACGACAATCTGCGAGAAGTAGCCTTCACCTTCGTCGGGCACTACCCAACAAGCAAGTTGTAATCCCTCGGCCTTGGGAAAGCTCTGGGATACCACGCTGCGGAGTTCGTCCGTCTTTCCAAAGCAGCTCACACAGAGCACAAGTACATTTAGGAAAACAGTAAATATACTGCGGATGTTCATCGGTCCCTCCTTCAATGCGGTGGTTGCGCCGGTTGAGGTCCTACGGGCGTATCGGCGGACACCGGCTCTATGTTATCCAGGTGGATCAACCCTACACGGTCTGCATCCTTATCGTTGTTAATTTGTTGGCCGGTCAACGTAGATGCCGCGGCGCGAGAGCAATCGAAAAGTCGTTTACCGCACCTGGCGGCACAATCATCCCCTCAACCACACATTTCTACACAATAACGGCTGCGGGCATTGATAAGATCGACGGCCCCGGAGAATTCACAATGCCAAAATCTCACGGTATCAAAATCGAAGCGACTGGCCAGAACATCATCACGCTGGGAGATGGCAATCAGATCGATGCTAAGTTTGGCGAGCTTGGGCAGTCCCTTGCTGAGCTTCGTAATGCGATTACGACCTCGCCCATTTCAGAATCCACAAAACTGGAATTCGTGGCCGACATCGACACGATCCAATCTCAACTCGCGAAGCCAGAACCGAACCCGACAATCATCAAGTCAGCATGGGAGATAGTGAAGGGCGCGGCGGCCATCAACGGCTGCAGTGCGATCGCAACCAAAGTTGCAGGACTCCTGCGACACTTCCTCTGAGTGGGGCGAGGGCGACACGAACACCCCAACACACTGCAGTGGACAGCGAATCAACATTGATCAATTAGTCGACCAAGGAATCTGTGGTAGTCTGCAGAAAGGAGCCACATAGCTTCGAGACGAGTGATCGAGCACAATGTCGGCAAGCTACTCGCCAGTGTCTCAGTTCGTGGATACCGCCGGCGATTCTTGAAGTGCCGGGTGAAAAACCCCATCTGAACTTTGATGAAAATTACTGCATCGGGCTCCCCGAACTGACCAATAGCTCGGTTGACAAGTTGCAGGGGCGGGTTGCGAGCGGCTTCAGCTCCGTCGCATGTGTGTCTGTTACTCCCACGGTCATCCGCGGTCTCAGTAAGTGGAGAAGGATTTCTAGAAATCAGATTTCTGCGGCGAACGACTCTACGTTTGCCTTTTCGAATCGGGCACTCTAATGTGACCCTGTCGAGCGCTCACGCTAGTTCCTTAGCGAATCGACTGGATGGAACCTCAATCGGAAAAACAGGAAAACGCTACCATCTACAAAATCGACTACAGCGATGTAGCGGTAAAACCAGAAGTAGCGTTTAAGTTATTGAAACAATTGGTCGGGGAGAGAGGATTTGAACCTCCGACCCCCTGGTCCCGAACCAGGTGCTCTACCAGGCTGAGCCACTCCCCGACTTGTAAGGCAGGCACCGCGGACGCAGGCGCGTCGCGGAAGCGTTCCATCGCCGACGGCGATGCGGGAAAACGCAAGCTGATTATAACAGGGAACGGCGGGTTCGGCGGTTATTGCGGTGTCGCGTTTGACAGCCGAATGCCCGCTCTAGCCAAACGATGGCTAGAACGGGGCACCCAAGATTGAGCCCGGAGTTTGCCTGGTCGGGTGCACCTCCACCTAGCCCATGCATCACCCCTGCGGGTGACTGCTATCACTGCCGCCGAGCCCATCCTGAGCGAAGTTCATAAGGGAGAGATCATGGTTCTCTCGTTCCATCCCATGCCCGCGCGTAGAGGGCGCCGCCGCCGTGTCCACGGCGCACGGGCGGCCGCTTGTGCAATGGCTTTGCCGCTGCTCCCCAACTCTCACTCCATGGCGGTCGTGCAACTTGCTCCTACCGGCGGCGGATTCTGGGCGGGGCTGTTCGTTGGCATGGTGTTGCTGTTCACGGTGGTGGTCTTCGCGCGGACTCGGGTCAAGTCGGCCGAGCGCCAGGCCGTGCGCATGAAAGAACTAGCCAACCATCACGAGTACGAGCGCAACGTGGCGCAGCAGGAACTGATCCGGCGGCTGGAAGAAGAGCGCGAGCTGGCCAAAGAGAAGTTGCAGTTTGAGTCGCAGCTCACCGAGTTTGAGAAGTACGCGTCCCTGGCGCAACTGGCGCTGGGCGCGGCGCACGAGATCAATAACCCGCTGCTCGGCATCCTGTCGCACCTGGAACTGGAGTTGAAGGATGCCGATCCGCAGTCACGCGAAGAGATCGAGCAGTGCATCGAAGGCGCCAAGCGGATTTCCTCGGCGGTGCGCGGGCTGCTGGATTACGCGCGTCCCGGCCCGCTGATGCTGTCGAAGGTGAACCTGCACCGGCTGGCGGCGGAGACCTTCAAGTTCCTTGAGCACCAGCCCATGTTCCGGCAAATCGAGCTGCAGAACTGCATTCCGCTCGACCTGCCCAGCATCAGTGCCGACGCCAACCAGGTTTCGCAGATCCTGATGAACCTGCTGCTGAACGCGGCGCAGGCGACACCGCCGGGCGGCAAGATCGCCATCCTCGCCGACAAGGTGAAGTTCGCCGAACTGGTCGAGGTGCGGGTGCGCGACACCGGCAGCGGCATCCCGGCCGACATTCTGCCGCATGTCTTCGAGCCGTTCTTCACCACCAAGCGCGGCAAGGGCACCGGCCTGGGACTCAGCATCACGCAGAGCTACGTGCGCAGCCACGGCGGCGACATCCAGGTGGAAAGCATTCCCGGCTTCGGCACCACGGTGCGGGTGACGTTGCCGATCCGCCAGGCGGGCAAGACCGTGCCGCATCAGCCAGGAGGTCATCGCCTAAGCCATGCCGTACTCCATCCTTATTGTTGACGACGAAGCGCTGACCCTGCGGACCATCGGCCGGGCGCTGGAGGGCGAAGGCTTCGAAGTCTTCCTGGCCATGAGCGGCGAGGAGGCGCTGAAGATCATCGCCGACGAGAAACCGGACCTGGCGCTGCTGGACGTGGTGCTGCCGGGGATCAACGGTATCGAGGTGCTGCGGCAAGCGAAGAAGCTTACGCCCACCATGATCGTGGTGATGATGAGCGCCTACCACGTGGTGGACCGCGCGGTGGAGGCGATGAAGCTGGGCGCTTACGACTACCTGATCAAGCCGTTTCACATCGCCGACATGGTCAACACCATCCAGCGCGCCACCGAGATGCTGGCGCTGCGGGTGCGGGTGCACGACACGGTGCAGAATGCCAAGGGCCGCTATGACTTCGGCAAGGTGGTGACCCAGAGCCCGGTGATGCGCGAAGTGCTGGAGATGGCGCGGCGAGCGGCGGAGAGCGACCACACCACCATCCTGATCCAGGGCGAGAGCGGCACCGGCAAGGAAGTTCTGGCCAAGGCCATTCACTACAACAGCCCGCGCGCGCAGGCGCCGATGATTGGGCTGAACTGCGCGGCGCTGCCCGATACCTTGCTGGAGAGCGAACTGTTTGGCTACGAGCCCGGCGCCTTCACCGATGCGCGCCGGCGCAAGGAAGGCCTGATCGAGAAGGCCGGCGGCGGCACGTTGTTCCTCGACGAAATCGGCAACACCTCATTCAGCTTGCAGGCCAAGCTGCTGCGGGTACTGGAAGAAGGCAACTTCCTGCGCCTGGGCGGGACCAAGGTGGTCCACGCCGACGTGCGCATCATCACCGCTACGAATAAGGTGCTGAAAGAAGCGGTGACCAAGGGCGAGTTCCGCGAAGATTTGTACTACCGGCTGAACGTGCTGCCGCTGTTCATTCCGCCATTGCGCGAGCGCAGCGAGGACATTCTGCCGCTGGCCCTCGACATTTTGCAGTATTTCAATCGCGAGCTGAAGAAGAGCTTCGTCGGCCTGACTCCGGCAGCGGCGGAGATGCTGCAGCAGTATCCCTGGCCGGGCAACATTCGCGAACTGCGCAACGTGATCGAGCGCGCCATGATCCTCAGCAAGGAGCTGGAAATTGACGTCGCGGACTTGCCGGAGGAGATTCGCGACTATCACGACGAGCCGGCGGCGGCGGTGGAAGAGATGCTGTCGTCGTTCAATATTTCGCCCACCGGCGATCAGTTCGTCAGCCTGAAAGAGCTGGAGGACCGCTACATCCACGACGTGCTGAACGCCACCGGCCAGAACAAGACGCACGCCGCTCGAATCCTCGGGATCCATCCCACGTCGCTGCTGCGGCGGCTGAAGAAGCAGGAAGTATCGTAAGGCTCGCAGTTCTTCGTTTGGATCTCCGGAAATCCACTCAATTCAGGGAGCGTGACTTAAGTCATGGCGCGGCCGGCGACCGCCCTCTAGGGTTGCCTCAGGAGCTAATCATGAGCGAACTCATCGACAATCGCGCCCGCCGCATCGCCAACCTGAAAGAGATCATCCAGCACCTGCATCGGGGCGAGGCGCCCGACGTGGTGCGCAACCAGCTTCGGCAAATCGTGCAGCAGACCGACGCCGGCGAAATCATGGCCATGGAGCAGGAGCTGATCTCCGGTGGCATGCCGGTGGAAGAAGTGCGTTCCATGTGCGACCTGCACTCGCAGGTCACGCGCGAGGTGCTGGTGCAGTTGCCGGCGCAGCCCATCGCCCCCGGACATCCGGTGGACACCTTTCGCCGCGAGAACGCGGCCGTGGCGGAAGTCATCGCGCGGCTGCGCGCCACCATGGGCCGCATCGCTGCGCTGGACGAGGCCGCCGATTGCAGCCAGCCGCTCTTCGAACTGCGGCAGGGCGCCAACGAACTGATGGATGTGGACAAGCATTACCAGCGCAAGGAACATGCGCTGTTTCCGTTCCTGGAGAAGCATGGCATCACCGGGCCGTCGAAGGTGATGTGGGCGAAGGACGACGACATCCGCGCCGCGCTGAAGCGCTTCAACCAGGCGGCGCGCGAGTGCGAGGCTTCGCCGGCGGCGCTGCGCCAGGTGTGCGATTCATTCGCCACTCCGGCGCTGGCCGCGGTGGAAGAGATGATCTTCAAGGAGGAGAACATCCTGCTGCCGATGGCACGGCAGACGCTCACCGAGAATGAGTGGGCGGAGATATGGGCGGCTTCGCCGAAGTATGGCTGGTGCCTGGTCGAGCCGCGGAAGGGCTATGAGCCTCCGGCGACTGCGAAAGCCGCGACGGCAGCGGTGCCGGCGGACGGCACCATAATGATGCCGACGGGCCACGTGACGGTGGAGCAGTTGACGGCGGTGCTGTCCACGCTGCCACTCGATTTGACTTTCGTGGACGCCGACGACCGCGTGGCCTTCTTCAGCGAAGGTCCCGACCGCATCTTCGCCCGCAGCAAAGCCATCATCGGGCGCAAGGTGCAGCACTGCCATCCGCCCAGCAGTGTGAACGTGGTGGACCGCATTCTGGAGGACTTCCGCGCCGGGCGGCAGAACGTGGCGGAATTCTGGATCGACTTCCACGGGAAGTACGTGCACATCCGCTACTTCGCCGTGCGCGACGCCGAACAGCGCTATTTGGGAACGGTGGAGTTGACGCAGGACATCGCCCCGCTGCGGGCGTTGCAGGGAGATCGGCGGCTGCTGGAATACGCGGAGGCACAACCGGCCTGAAACGTCGCTATCTATATAGAAGATGGCTGGCGGGCCGAGCTCCTATGACCGCAAGGATGGCCGCGGAGGGCGGGAGAATGCCTGCTTTCGACCGCTTGTGTCAGGGCACGACTTCAGTCGTGCCAATGAGCCCTTTAGTTTTCTCATCCGGAGCCGGCTTCAGCCGGCGGCACTCTGAGGATCCCGACTTTTTCCGCAGCCTCTCGCACCATGACCGCGGCCGCCCTCACGATGTAAAGTCTTGAGATATACGGCGACATCCGTTGCCGAAATCAGGAGTTCACCATGGACATCAAGCGCGCCGGTTCGCAGCCTTCGGGCAAAGGGCCGGCGGAATGGTTTACCGGGACGGTGCGGATCGATCCGCTGTTCCAGGCGCCCGATCCGGCTCTGGTGCAGGGCGCCAGCGTGACCTTTGAGCCGGGCGCGCGCACCGCATGGCACACCCATCCGCTGGGACAGACGCTGATCGTCACCGCCGGTTGCGGCTGGGCGCAGCGCGAAGGCGGCGCGGTGGAGGAGATTCGGCCCGGCGACGTGGTGTGGTTTTCGCCCGGCGAAAAACATTGGCACGGCGCAACGCCCACGACCGCCATGACCCATATCGCCATCCAGGAGAAGAAGGATGGCAAGGTCGTGGATTGGATGGAGCAGGTAAGCGACCAGCAATATCGCCGATGATGGATCGGCTTATCTGAGCTTTGAAATTCCGCAACCCCTACGATTCACGTCGAAGGTGTTCGATGAGCTGCTGGGTTGATCCGTCATGCTCTAGCCCACTACAGGGCCGGCTCCGTCATTGGTTGCACTACTGCTGCCAGCCGCCTCCCAGCGCCTGATAGAGCTGCACCAGCGCGATGAGCTCGTTTCCCTGCGCTTGCGCCAGGCCCAGCTCGGCGGAGAAGGCGTTGGTTTCGTTGGTCAGCACCTCCAGATAATCGGTGGTGCCGGCCTTGAAGCGCTGCTGCGAAAGTTGCGCCGCATCCTGCGCCGAGGCCAGCAGGTTCTGCTGCTGAATTCTGAACTCGCGGTCCTTGCGATAGGCGACCAGCGCATTCGACACGTCGCGGAACGCGCCTTGAATGGTCTGCTGATACGTCAGCAGCATCTGCTGCTTCTGCGCCTCACTCAGCCGCACGCCGTTCTTCAGCCGTCCGCCCTCGAAGATGGGCTGACTGAACGCGGCGGCAAGGTTCCAAAGTCCTGCCGGGCCGCTAAACAGATTGGTGAGCGACGCGCTTTCATAGCCGGCGGTTCCGGTCAGCGAGATTTGCGGATAATATGCCGCCTTGGCGACGCCGATCTGCGCGTTGGCGGCGACCAGGTTCTCTTCGGCCTCGCGAATGTCCGGCCGCCGCTCCAGCAGCGACGAAGGAACTCCGGCAGGAACTTCGGGAGCATGCGCCTGCTCGGTCAATTTCAGCCCGCGCGGAATGTCGCCGGGATTGTTGCCCAGCAGGACGCTGATGGCATTCTCCTCCTGCGCGATCTGCCGCTCGAAATCCGGAATCTCCGTCGCCGCGGTGTACACCAGTTGCTCGGACTGGCGCACGTCCAGCAACGAACTGATGCCGTGCTCTTCCAGCGTCTGCGTCAGTCCCAGCGATTGCTTGCGCGAAGCGTAGGTCCGCCGGGAAATCTCCAGCTGCAGGTCCAACTGGCGAAGCGTGAAGTAGTCGGTCGCCAGATTGCTCACCAGAGTCGAGACCACTGCCTTCTGCGCCCATTCATTGGCCAGCAGCGTGGCCCGCGCGGATTCCGTGGCCCGGCGATACTTGCCCCAGAAATCCGGAGTCCACGACGCCGATGCGGTTAACGCACCCTGGGTCAGTTCGTAGGCAGGAATCGGCCCGACCTTGGGATTCTGCTGGCTGTAGATGTTTCCGCCCGCACCCAGCGAAGGAAACTGATCGGCGCGAGTGATCCCGAGTTGCGCCTGCGCCTGCAGCACCCGAGTAGCGGCGATGCGCACGTCGTAGTTGTTCTTCAGTGCGGTGCGAATCAGGGCCTGCAGCTCCGGGTCCTGGAATACTTCCCACCACTTCTCGTCGCCCAGCGACTGCACCGCAGCGGTTGCCGGCTGCTGATCAGGCTTCGCCACTTCGGGCTGGGCGTATTCCTTATCGGAGGCGTCGGGCGCGACGCCACGATAGCCGCCGGGAACATCAGCGCTCGGCCGCTTGTAGTTTGGCCCGACGGTGCAGCCGATCAGCATGGCGGTACTGAGCGCCAGACCGGCGAAAACGATTTGCGGACGCCTTAAAGTGTGAGTCATTGCGTCTAGTCTCCATGTCCTTCCTGCATCGCGTAAGCCGGCGTCTCTTCGAGCACGGGCTTGCGCGACGAGCGCAGGAACGAGAAGCGGTCCAGCACCTTCTCCTGAAATTCTTCCAGGTAGAGATAGATGGCCGGAGTGATGAACAGGGTGATGAACTGGGAAACGATCAGCCCGCCGACCACCACCAATCCCAGCGGCCGGCGCGAAGCTCCGTCGGCGCCGATAGCCCAGCGCGATGGGCAGCGCGCCCAGCAACGCCGCCGCGTGGTCATCATGATGGGACGGAAGCGCTCCATGCTGGCATCGTGAATCGCCTGCTCATCGGGAATTCCCTGCCGCGACCCGCTGCTCCGCGAAGTCCACGATCATGATGCCGTTCTTCTTCACGATGCCCATCAGCATGAACATGCCGATGTAGGCGTAGAGCGAGGCTTCCGCGCCGAACAGCCACAGCGTCAGCAGTCCGCCCACCAGCGCCACCGGCAGCGACGACAGCACCGTCATCGGATGCAGGTAGCTCTCGTAGAGAATCGCCAGGATCACGTACATGACGAACACGGCCACCAGCATCAGGACGGTCAAGTCGGAAACCGTGTTGCGGAAGGTCAGGGCTTCGCCCTGGAGCTGCCCCTGAACGCCGGGCGGCAACAATCTCCTTGGCGGCTTTGCTCGACGAACTGCGTCGCCGGGCCGATGGAATAGCCGGGCTTCAGGTTGAAGAACATGGTCACGCTGGTGAACTGGTTGATGTGATTCACCGCCTGCGGCCCGATGGTCGAGTGCCAACTGGTGACCGCGCGTCAGCGGAATCATGCGCTGCCCGTCGTCGCTCTTGATGTACAGCTTGCTCAAGATCCTCGGGCGAGGAGCGCTGGTCGTCCGCCGCTTCCAGGATCACCTGATACTGGTCCGTCGGCTTCTTGATCAGGTAGCTGTAATTCTGCGAGTAGGCGTCATGCAGCAACGTCAGAATGCGCGTCTCCGAGACGCCGTAGAGCTTCGCCTGGTCGCGCAGGATATCCACTTGCAGGTTGGGCGTGTGATTGTACAAGTCCGAATTCACGAACAGGAATCCGGGATACTCATGCATCTTCGCCATCATCTTGCCGGCAACGTCGTACACCTCGTTGGCGTCGATGCCGGACAGCGCGTAGGCAAACTGGCCCTGCGTGTTCGCCGTGGCGCCGGTGCTGATCTCCAGCACGGGATTCGGCTGCAGGAACGCCATGGCGCCGGGAATGGTGCCCATGATGCCTCCCATCAGTTGCCCAGCCACGACACCGATGGGCGGCCGCTCGCGAGGGCGGCTTCAACAGAGCGATCAACATCACCTGGTTGGAGCCAAGATAGGTGGCGTTGCCGCTCATGGTGAAGGTGCTGCGCACCGCGGGGTTCGCCTGCAGGACCTTCTCCGCCTCGCTCTGGTAGGCATGCATCTGTGCGGGTGACGAGCCCTCCTGCGCCACCATCACGCCGCGGATGAACGAGCTGTCGCCCACCGGCAGGAAAGCTTTGGGCAGGATGTAGAAGAAGAACGCGGTTCCCGCCAGGCAGACCACCCAGGTCACCGCGGAAACCCAGCGGTGGCGCAGGAAGAACCACAGCCAGCGTCCATAGACGTTCAGCACCCGGCGCTCGACGGCGCCGAAAGCCCGTTCCATCCAGGTCTTCTTCGTTACCGTGGCCGCGATCGCTGCAACAGGCGCGAGGTCATCAGCGGAGTCAGAGTCAGCGAAACTATTCCGCTGGCCAGAATCGAGATGACGATGGTGATGGAGAACTCGCGGAAGATGCGGCCCATCAGCCCGCTCATCAGCACCAGCGGAAGAAACACGGCCGCCAGCGACAGCGTCATGGCCAGGATGGTGAAGCTGATTTCCTTGGCCGATTCCAGCGACGCCTCGAACGCGTCCATGCCGCCTTCCATCAGGCGCACCGTGTTTTCCAGGAACACGATGGCATCGTCCACCAGAAATCCGATGGCCAGGGTCAGCGCCATCAGCGACAGATTGTCGAGGCTGTAGCCCAGCAGCTTCATGGAGACGAAGGTGAGCAGCAGCGACAGCGGCAACGCGACGGCAGGAATGAGCGTATCGGTAGCGCGGCCAAGGAAGATGAAGATCACCATGCACCACCAGCACGAACGCGATGTAGAGCGTGACTTGCACGTCCTTGATGCTGCCGACGATGGTGTTGCGAGCGGTCGTAGGCCGGCACCAGCAGCACCGAACTGGGCAGTTGCGACTGAATGTTGGGCAGCACGTCGCGCACGGATTTCGACACCGCCACCGCATTCGCGCCGGCGCGGCGGAACACCGCTACCACCACGGTTGCGCCGGGCTTGGGATAGCCGCGCGCCCAGAAGCGCATGTCGATGCGCTCGTCCTGCACGCCCTGCTTGGCCGTGGCCACGTCCTTCAGGTAGATGGGCGCGCCGTTGCTTTGTCCCACGATGAGGTTGTCGTACTGCTCGGCGTGGTCAGCTGACCCTGCGGCTGAATCAGGAAGGTGCGGTGCGGGCCATCGAACTGGCCTGCGCCGGTGTAGCTGGTGCCGTTCTTGATGGCGTTGGTCAGGTCTTCCATCGTGATGTTGCGAATCGCCATCGCCGAGGGATTGGCCTTGACCCGTATCGCCGATTGCGTACCGTACACCCCAACCTGGCTGACGCCGGGCAGAATGCTGAGCCGCTCGCCAACTTCCGTGTTGGCGTAGTCGTAGAGCTGGCCTTCCGTCACCGTGTCGCTGGCCAGCACGAGGTACATGATGGGCTGATCGTTGGGATTGGTCTTGGTGAAGGTCGGCGGGCTGGGCAGATCGACCGGGAGCTGTCCCGAGGCGCGCGTGATCGCCGCCTGCACGTCGGTGGCTGCCGCGTCCACACTCTTCGACAGATCAAATTGCAGCACGAAGTTGGTGTGCCCCTGGGTATTGTTGGAGGTCACCAGCTCCAGGCCGGGAATCTGCATGAACTGGCGCTCCAGCGGCGTGGCGACGTTGTTCGCCATGGTGTCCGGAGTTGCGCCGGGATAGTTCACCTGCACCTGGATGACCGGATAATCCACCGCCGGCAGATCGCTCACCGGCAACTGGAAGTAGGCCACCAATCCGAACAGGATGACGGACACGCTGAGCGCAACCGTCATCACCGGACGACGTATGAAGAGTTCGGAGAGATTCACGACTGCCCTCCCGCGGTCTGGCTGGTCTTGTTTGCATTGGGAGCAGGTTGTGCCGCGGCATCAGGAGCGACGCGCACTTTGCCCGCCGGGCGCACCAGCAGCTGCCCGGTCACCACCACTTGCTCGTTGGCGGCGACGCCCTTGGTCACCACCACGTCATCGCCCTGGCGCTGTCCGAGATTCACCGGGCGCAGCTCCGCCGTGGAATCCGGCTTCACCACGTACACGAACGGTCCCTTCTGGCTGATCTGCACCGCCTGATTGGGAATCAGCACGGCGTCCTTGTGGGTGGCCAACAGCAGCTTCACGTCGACAAATTGTCCCGGCCAGAAATGGTGATCGGGATTGCTTAACGTGGCGCGCAGATTCACCGTGCCGCTGGCGTTCTGCACCGTGTTGTCGAGAAACTCGATGCGACCCACTCGGGCCGCGCTCTCCGGCTCGGAAGGCAGCCGCACTGCCGCTTTCAGCGTTCCTGCCGCCATCTGCTTCTGCACCTCTGGGAGATCGCCCTCGGTGACGATAAAGTTGGCATAGATGGGATTCATCCGCTGGATCGAGAGCAGCGACGTGGAGTTCGCCATCACTACATTGCCCACGTCCACCAGACGCGCGCCCGCCCGGCCGGCGATGGGCGAGTGGATGTAGCAATACTCGAGATTGAGCTTCGCGGTTTCCAACGCGGCTTGCGCCGACTGCACCTGCGCCTGGCTTACGTCCACCGCATTCTTCTTGGTGTCGTAATCCTGCTTGGAGATGGCGTGGGTGGCGATCACCTCCTGGTCGCGAGCGAACTGGATCTTCGCCAGGTCGAGCGCGGCTTTGGTCTGCGCCAGCGTGGCCTGCGCCGCATCCACCTGCGCCTGGAAGGGCCGCGGATCAACCACGAACAGCAACTGCCCTTTGCTCAGGTTCTCGCCATCCTGAAAATGCCGCTCGGTGATGCGCCCGCCCACCTGCGGCGTCACCGTCACCGCTTCGAAGGCCGCGTTTCTGCCGATCTCGTCAAGGTACTTAGGCACATCCTGCGCCGAAGCTTTCGCCACCGTGACCAATGGCGGCGGCATGGCAGGCGCAGCCTGCACATTGTTCCTGCCGCACGCCGCCAGCAGCAGCAACGGCAGCATCAGGCCACCAAACGCGAGATATCGCTTCTCAAAAACTCGCTCACTCTTCACCCTATGCATTGCCATCCTCATTCTGAAAAAGTGTTGCTACTGCACCGAGGTCGCGAGGCCGCTCCGGCTTCGCTCTCAATAGAACGTCGTGTGAAGTGGCTCCAGTTCGACACGGCGTTGATGTATTTTTTTGCGCTTTCGGAAAATAGGTTTCACGGCCCACAGCGGTTTGTTCGCGCCAGCCGCCGCAGTAGGTGCTTGGTAAGCACATCACCGCAGGTAAATGTCGCGCCATCCTTCATTAACTGCGAAAGCGTATTCTCGCCATCCGCGCTGATCAGGGTTACGTTCCTCAAATCGATTACCAGTTTTCGCCCCTGCAACTGTTCTGCCGCGCCTTTCCAGACCCTCTCCACTTCAGTAGTCCACGGGGCAATCAGCTTGCCTTCTAAAACCAGCCTGCGCTGGGCGCGGCCTTCAACGATGGAGATTCGAAACATTGCGTGTGCTCAGGAGGAAGAGCACGGGACTGGCCAAACACGGCTTCGCTGCAAAGCACTGAATTGGTTAGGCAAGAAAAAAGTGAAGGGCGAGCAAGTGTCGAAAACTGTCGAGACTCAGTTCGACAATTGTCGAAGCTCTCGACAGTCAGTGACGATGGCGACTGAAGGTGTGTGAGGCGGGACGAGGTTCGGCTCGATCAGTTATGAAATCAGATGGCGTTCTTATTCATGGGTGCCCCGTTCTAGCCTGGGGTTGGCTAGGGCGGGGCCTTCTAAACGGGCAGGAAGGAAATCACTCTCTGCGTCCGCCGGCCACTTTACAACACCGCGCGCGGATCGATGCCCAGCTTCTTCATGCGCGAGATGAGCGTCGTGCGCTTCAGGCCCATGCGTGCGGCTGCACCTTGCGGACCACCGACGCGACCCCGGGTGTCCTTGAGAATACGAAGCATCTCGTCGCGTTCGCCCGCGTCACGTGTGTCCGCGGCAGGGACAGCTTTGCCATTGCCCTCCAGCTCGCCGATGGGCACCTGCAGCGCCGAGCCATGGGTCAGGATGACCGAGCGCTCGATGACGTTTTGCAACTCACGAATATTTCCCGGCCAGTGCCAGCTCGACAGTTTCTTCATGGCCGCGGACGGAATCGATTCGATGTGCTTCTCCATGCGGCGGCCGTATTTCTGCACGAAGTAGCGCACCAGCAGCGGGATGTCCTCGGGACGTTCGCGCAAGGGCGGAATGCGGATGGGAAAGACGTTCAGCCGATAATACAAATCGCTGCGAAACTCGCGGTTCGCAATCATCTTCTCCAGATCGCGATTGGTAGCCGCGACCAGGCGCACATCCACTTTCTTGGTGCGGGTGCTGCCCAGCCGCTCAAACTCCCGTTCCTGCAACGCGCGCAACAGCTTCGGCTGGATCTCCGTAGGAATATCTCCCACTTCGTCGAGGAAAAGCGTTCCCTGATCGGCAAGTTCCAGCCGTCCGGTCTTTTGCGTGATGGCGCCGGTAAACGCGCCGCGCTCATGTCCAAAAAGCTCGCTCTCCAGCAGTCCGGTGGGGATGGCGGCGCAATTGAGCTTGACGAAGGTCCGCTCCTTCCGCCGGCTGCGGTCGTGGATGGCGCGAGCAATCAATTCCTTGCCGGTACCGGTTTCGCCCAGCATTAATACGGTCGAATCGCTGGGCGCCACCGTTTCCACCAGGTTCAACACATGACGCAGCGCGGAACTCTGGCCGACAATTCCCTCGAAGTCCATCTCGCCGCGCAGTTCGTCCTCGAGGTAGAGCTTCTCCTGCGCCAGCCGATCTTTCAGGTCGGCGATCTCGCTGTAGGCCAGCGCATTCTCAACCCCGATCGCCACCTGATTCGCAACCTGCGTCAGGAACGCGACCTCGTCGTCGCCGAACGCGTTCTCCGCACGCTTGGCAACTGCCAGCACGCCCAGCAACCGGTCCTTGCTGATCAGCGGTATGTCGCAAAATGACTTCAGCCCTTCCGCGGTAGCCTTACGGATCATCTCCGGCGGCACCACGTCCGGATCGAGCCGGTTCACGATCATCGCTTTGCCGCGCCTGAAAGCATCGCCCGGCATGGTGCCTTCAATGGGGACCAGCGATCCTTCGGTGAAAACGCCGCGGCCATCCGGATAGTCGAGCGCGTGCACCCGCAGAAACTTGCCCTCGGCGTCGGCGAGCATGACGGCCGCCGCGTCGCATTGCATCACCCGGCGCACGCTGCCGGAAGCCGCCTGCAACAGATCGTGCAGTTCCAGGTTCGACACCACCTGGTTGGTGAGATCGAGCGTGAGCTTCAGTTGCTCCTGTACCCGCTGCGAGATGAAGAAGTTCACCGCGGCGTCAATCGCCAGGCCGATCTGGTCGGCAACCAGGTTGAGGAAGCGAAGCTCGTCTTCGTCGTAGGCGTTGGGATAGGAACGGCCCAGGCTCAACACGCCCAGGCGGCGCGTGCCTCTCATCAACGGCAAGCTGCAGGTCGAAGCGATGCCGAGTTCGGCGAGAAATGCGCCGTACTTCGCGAAGCGAGTTTCGCCGCTCCAATCGAGGCTCACCAGCCTTTCGCCGGAATCGTGTACCCATTGAATTGGCGAGCCTTCGACAGCGAACGCGGTATCCAGCCGCTTGCCATCCGACTCCAGCAGCGACCAGCAGGGCGCATTGGTTTCCTTGTCGAAGGCCACCACGTGCAGAAAATGAAAGGGCGTGACTTCGTGGAGTTGTTGGACCAGCGCGGTTGCGGCCGCATCGCAATCGCCGCAAGTGGCGATGGCATTGGCTGCGCGCAACAACGCAAGATAACGTTCTTCTTCTACGCGGGGAGAAATCGTCGGGGCCGTAACCATGAACATAGGCTCATATAGCGAAATGGCGGCACTGTTTCGTGAAAGGCGGATGGCGCTCCCGGGCCTCGGACTGCCTGGGCCTATTTTGATGTGATGCCGCCCAGCGCAGAAGGCTTCGGAAAAGTGCGGCCGCATTTGACCGCGCAAATTCGAGTTACAATGCATGGCTGTCGCGAGGTGCCTGTGGACAAAAATGTTCGATCGCATCAGCCCGGGCAAGCCGCCTTCAAAGCGATTTTGTCCGACGATATTGACTGGCAGCCCTTCCCTGCATTTCCGCCTTCGGTGCGTCTCGCCGTGGTCGTCGGCAATCCGTCGGAGCCGGGCACGTACATGGTTCGGGTGAAAGTGCCGCACGGTGTAAAGTTGATGCCGCACCAGCATTCCGAAGATCGGCTCTACACCGTCATTTCCGGCGTCTTCTACATCGGCCTGGGGGATGAGTTCGATGCCGACAAATTGCAGGCCTATCCTCCGGGGGCGGTGATCGTTCTGCCCGGCGGCACCTCACATTTTCATTGGGCCAAGTCTAGTGAATACGTCACCCAGGTAACTGCGATTGGGCCCTTGGGCATTGGTTACGTGAATCCCAAAGACGATCCGCGGAATTAGAGTTCGGGGTAAGTTTGAGTTTGATGGGGTTTCGCCGGAAAGCACAGCAGCGCGCGGGCGGCCGGCTTCCTTCCCGCGACTGTCGTCTGCTGCTCGATGAGGGCCATTCGAACCTGAGCGCTGGGTTTCAAACTTCTGGCGCACGCCGCACTTCGATCTGTCCATTGCGGGCGCGGACTTCCAGGCAGGGCTGCGGATGCACCGCCGGCCCGTTCAGCACCCGGCCATCCTCCAATGCAAATCGCGAGAAGTGATAGGGACACACCACGGTATCGCCCTCGAGTTTGCCTTCGGAGAGCGGCCCGCTGAAGTGCGAACAGGTCTCGGCCATGGCAAACAGGCGCTCGCCGCGACGGACCAGCAGTATCGGCGTCCCTTGATACATGGCTCGCGTAAGTTTGCCATCCATCAGGCTGGCTTCCGCCAGCACCGCGGTAAATTGCTCCGGGAACGCCTGGCCATCGGTGCGATCCACGCCGACTCTCTGCTCATACACCATTTTGCCGCCGAGGTGAGCGGCGTAGCTCATCACCGCATAGCCCAGAGCGCTGGCGATGCGTCCCATGTCGCGCGATTTCCGCTTGCGCAGCAACAGCGAGGTTGCAAATAACGCGGCGCCGCTCAAGTTGAGCAGGCCGTGGATGAATCCCACGCGCCGTGCGGGAGGATCAACGTCGGACCAATCCACCATTCCGGTGACGGCCGCGCCCGCCGCGCCCAGCAGGCCGATCGCAATCGAGGTTTCGCAGCCACGCCGGAACTCGCGGCGGTCGTAGAAAACGTCCAGAGCGTCGAATACCATGGCGACCGTCCACGCGCCCACCGGCACATCCGTGAGCACCACATGTAAAGGCTCGCCGAGCCAGGTGCCATTCAGGAAATCCCTGGTCTTTTGCGCCGCCGGATGGCCGCCGCCATACAGAACTTGGTCGAGCAACTTCTGTAACTTTTCATCCACAGGCGGCGCGTCCGGTGCGGGCGATGCTTCGCGACTGGTGTCGGCATCCGCACCTGTTACGTCAGTGAGATTTGGATCTTCCATGCGTTCCTCGTTGCAGAATGGTTACAGTTGGACCGAAACATTGGATGCCACCGACGTTAGATTCGCCTTCTACCGCAATGGCGGCCCTCATATTGACACAAACTGGTGCTGGCCGGCTTGCGGCTGCAGTATCATCTCCTGAATCCGGATGGCCGTTGCCGCCATCAAGTATTCACCGCCGGCAGCAGGATGGTTCGGATTGTCCTGACTCGCCTTCGCTTCACCCTGGCCACGGTACTCGCGCAGCAGCGTTCGGCCCCTGATGCACGCTTCTTGTTCCGCAGCTTATGGCAGCCAATCCGCACAGCATCGATGAGGCGTCGCCCAGCTCGCCACACCCTATCGAAATGGTTGCGCCGGCGCACTGGCATCCCAAGGCCAATCCCTGGGTGATCGGCGTGGTAGTGGCCGTGGCCGCCTTCATGGAGGTGCTGGATACCAGCATCGCCAACGTGGCTCTGCCCTACATCGGCGGCAATCTCGGGGCCAGCACCGACCAGAGCACCTGGATCCTCACCTCGTATCTGGTATCCAACGCCGTGGTTCTGCCCATCAGCGGATGGTTGGCCAGTGTGATGGGACGCAAGCGCTTCTTCATGACCTGCTTGGTGATCTTCACCATAAGCTCGCTGCTCTGCGGATTGGCGCCCAGCCTGGGGGCCATCATTTTCTTTCGCATTCTGCAAGGCGCCGGCGGTGGCGGACTGCAGCCCATGGCGCAGGCCATCCTGGCCGATACCTTCCCTCCCGACAAGCGCGCGCTCGCCTTCGCCCTCTATGGCGTCACCGTGATCGTGGCCCCGACCATCGGGCCGACCCTGGGCGGATGGATTACCGACAACTACACCTGGCGCTGGATCTTCTTCATCAATCTGCCGGTGGGAATACTCGCGCTCTTTCTGGTTTATTACCTGGTCGAAGATCCACCGTGGGCGAAGCGTGTCTTCGGCGCGCTTTCACGCATCGATTACGTGGGCATGTCGCTGCTGGTGCTGGGCGTGGGCGCGCTCCAGATCATGCTCGACAAAGGACAGGAGGACGACTGGTTCGGCTCGCACTTCATTATCACGCTGGCGGTGCTGGCGGTCGTCGGACTGGTTTCGCTGTTCGTCTGGGAGTGGTACAGCAAGAATCCGGTCGTGGATGTGCGCCTGTATAAGAGCTTCAACTTCCTGCAGGCCAACTTCATGATTTTCGTGCTGGGCGTGATGTTGTTCGCCAGCCTGGTGATGATGCCATTGTTCCTGCAATCGCTGGTGGGCTACACCGCGGAATCGGCAGGGCTGGTGCTGTCGGGCGGCGGCCTGCTGCTGTTATTCATGATGCCGCTCATGGGCTTCCTCTCCACCAAGGTACAGGCGCGCTATCTGATTGCCTTCGGCTGGCTGGCGATGTCGCTTCGCCATGTACTACTCCAGCCAGCGTCTCGATCTCGACATCAGCTTTGGCAGTGCCGCGTGGTTGCGCGTGGCCCAGGTGTTCGGACTGGGATTCCTGTTTGTCCCCATCAATCTGGCGTCCTACGTGGGCATGCCGCCGGAGCGCAGCAGCAGCATCGCCGGGCTGATCAACTTCATGCGCAATATCGGCAGCAGCGTGGGCACATCCATGGTGACCACGCTGATTGCGCGCCGGGCGCAGGTCCACCAGGTGTTTCTGTCGGCCAACATCTGGAATGGCCATCGCAGCTTCGACAATGCCGCGGCTGCCCTGACCCAGCGCGCGTTCGCCTCCGGGGTGGGATCGAATACCGCCATGAGTAAGGCGTATGCCTTGATTTATCGCAACGTGATAGCGCAAGCGACCACCCTGGCCTACAACGACACCTTCCTGGTCCTGGCCGGCATCTCCGCCATCATGTTCTTCCTCTCCTTCACGCTGAAGAAAAACGACCTCGGCGGTCCGCGGATGAGTATCGAGTGAGCAGGGCGGCGCGGTCCCTCGCGACCACATCTTCCCCTTTGCAGAGTCAAGCCATTGATAACATTGGCTGTTATGGCTTGAGCGGCCAAGCAGGCGATAAGCGTTATTTTACTTTTAAGCGCAAAAGTATAACAATAGTTCCAGCAACAGGACTTAGGTATCACAAGCCTAAGTGCGTCTATGAATTACAACGATTTTAAAGAGGGAGCATCCGGCACAATCCGCACCACGCCAGAGGGGCACCGTGCTTTTGTCCCCAACAAGTTGCCACCAACCATCGAAGTGACATGGGAGCTTGTCGCATACATCAGCGAGGCCGATCGGCGGCTCAGTGAGCTTTCTGGAGCGGCCAGTAAGCTGCCAAACCCACATCTTTTGATCATGCCGTTCACCCGAAAAGAGGCGGTGCTCTCGAGCAAAATTGAGGGGACCGTAACCTCTTTATCCGATCTGCTTTCGTTTGAGGCACTGGGCTTGTTCCCTGACAACGATAACCGCGAAGACGTTGAGGAAGTCTCCAACTATGTTCAAGCGATGGAGTTGGGCTTAA
The DNA here is from genome assembly GCA_963763975.1 of uncultured Acidobacteriaceae bacterium. Taxonomy (GTDB): domain Bacteria; phylum Acidobacteriota; class Terriglobia; order Terriglobales; family Acidobacteriaceae; genus Bog-257. The sequence continues at coordinate 34,234 of CAVXQR010000005.1, read as the reverse complement.
AGCGGCTGAAGGATCTGCCCGTCAGTTTGCGGCTTATCAAGGAGATCCATTGCCGGCTGCTGAAGGGTGTTCGCGGTGAGACAAAGATGCCGGGAGAATTCAGAAATCGCCAAAATTGGCTTGGGCCCCCACAAAGCAAAATTGAAGACGCAACCTACGTCCCTCCTCCGGTCCCCGAAATGATGGAACTCCTCGATGACCTGGAGAAATACATTCACGGCGAAAGCGCCTTGCCCCCACTCGTCAAAATGGCCATCGTCCATTATCAGTTCGAAGCGATCCATCCCTTCCTGGATGGAAATGGGCGTATCGGACGACTGCTAATCACGCTGCTTATGGTGGCCCAGGGTCTCCTGAGTCAGCCGTTGTTATATCTAAGCGCCTACTTTGAACGCTCTCGATCGCACTATTACGATCAACTCCTGGCGGTCAGCCAGAGAGGAGAATGGGGTGAGTGGGTCAAGTACTTCCTGCGAGGCGTTGCGGAGCAGTCCAAAGATGCCCTGGTGAGGGCCGACAGGTTGCTGACTCTCAACCAAACATACCGTGAACGGGTGGGAGAGAAGCGAACTTCAGCGCACCTGCTTACCCTCCTCGATAGTCTCTTCTCTCGCCCGATAGTGAGTGTAAAAACTACGGCTCAGCAGCTCAAGGTGACCCCAAAGTCGGCTCAACAGCATATTGACCGGCTCATTCATCACGGGATTCTTTCTGAAGTAACCGGGAAACAGCGCAATCGAATTTACACTGCCCCAGAGATTTTAAAAATCCTGGACGTCTAGGATTTCGCTTTACTCCATCTGGCGCGGCCCGCCTTGACGGCAATCGCGCGCTGCTGCCCCGGCTCCCGATTCCCCGGCATTTTCATTGATATTATGATGTAGCCTTTTGAGACCGCCTATGACATCGTCCACTCACGTAATTCCTGCTCCCTCCCAGCAAGCAACTTTGGCCTACGATCCGCTGCTCGACGACATTGGATTCATGACCTGCATGACCCTGGTGCTGCTGGGCAATTACGCGCAGACCGGGCATCTGGGCGGGCCGCTCGCTTACACGCCGTACAACGTCGCGGCGCACCTGGTCGGGCCGGAAAACGGCGGGCTGCGTTACGACTACCGCCGCCCCAAGCATCCTTACTCCGACAAGTTCATGATGGCGGCGGGACACTCCGTCCCCACCTGCTACGCGCTGTGGATGATCATGGGCCAGGCGCTGTATCGCAAGTATCAGCAGACCGGCGATCCGCGTTACCACGTTGACCCCAAGGTCGCCATGCTGCCGGTTGACGCACTGGGATTCCGCCGCGGCGCGGGTGCGCTGAAGACACTGCTGCAGGAAACCGGCTTGGAAGACAGCCCGCTCTTCGCGCAAGCCAAAGGCCGCGGCATTCGTGCGCTCATGGGACATGCCGAAAGCACCGACCTGACCAACGACGTGAACGGCGGCCCCTCGGGCGTCGGCATTGCAACCGCCGCGGGCAAGGCGGCGTTCTGGGACATCGCGGGCGCCCCGGCATCGCCAAAGATCATCGCGCTGGAAGGCGAGTTCGCGCTCACCGAAGGTCACGCGCAGGAGTTGAAGACCCAGGCGCTGGCACTGCAGGTGGGCAAGCGTCTGCGAGTGATGGTTTCCGACAACAACGCCGGCATTGACGATTGCCTGATTGGCGGCAAGATCGGCGGCGTCATCGCCTCGCAGTTCTGCGAAGTTTACGACCTCGTCGGCCAGTGGACCTCGTACGGATGGAACGTCTTCACCCTGGCCAACGGTAACGATTACGGCGACGTGACCGCGGCGTTGAAAGCCATGGACGAAGTGGACCCGCAGGACCGCCGTCCCATCGTCGCCATCGGCAAGACCATCAAGGGCTACTGGCCCGCCGCTGCCGACGGGAAAATTCCCGGCTTCAGCGGCGATCAGTTGATCAGTTACGCGAGCCATCCTTACGCGCTGAAGATGAATTCGGAGTACTTCCTCGCGCTGGCTTCGACCTTCGAGAAGCATTACGGGGTGGAGTTTGAAGGTATTCGCAAGGGCCCGGTCAGCGACAATCGCGAGCGCCTGATCCAGTTCAAGACCAACATGGACGTGGTGATGTCGCTGCTCGACCGCAACGGACTGGGCGACCGCCTGGCTGAGCGCCTGGTGGAGATCGGCGACACCGTGCGCGACGACGTGAAGTTGCGCTTCTCCGCCACCAGCGACCCCTTCCTCGACGATCGCCTGCGGGTCGCGGCGCTGCCGGAAGAGCCGCAGAAGGTCACGGTTCGCAATGCGCATTTCCGGCGCCGAGAAGCAGGTCGGCATCGCGCTGTTCAAGAAGCCGGGCGAGGTGGCCGGAGCGCGACGCGCCATTTCCGAAATCATCAAGTGGATGAATTACGTCACCGATGGACGATTCTTCACCGTTGCCGCCGACCTTTCCGAGTCCATCAACGTGGAGCACGGTAGTTTATGGGGACATTACAGTCCCACGGAAAATCCGCTGGGCACACGCCTGAAAGCGCCCATTCAGGAAGCCGGCAACGTTTCCACCGCCATCGGGCTGGTGAGTCAGAGCGCCTCCGTCGATCCCAAGAAATTCGCCGGCGTATGGGCGCTGAGCGGCACCTACGGCGCCTTCACTCCGCTGATGTACACTCCGGCGCGCGTCTGGAGCCAGCAAAATCAGGACAGCAAGTTCCGCGTCGGGGTGCTGCATATTCTCACCGCGCACTCCGGTCCGGAAACCGCGGCCGACGCGCCGCACCCACTTCGGCATCTTCGCGCCGCAGGTGTGGAAGCTGTTCCCGCGCGGTCAGGTCATCAATCTGAGCTTCTGGGATTACAACGATGTCGCGCCCGGCTACTTCGCGGCGGCGGAAATCGCGGCACGTGATCCGCACGTGGGCATCATCACCCTGGAGGTGGCGCGTCCCGACTTCGCAGTCGCCGACCGCAGCCATTTCGCCGACCCCGATCCGCGGGCGGCGGCCAAGGGCCTGTACGTGATCCGCGATTTCACGCCCGGCAAGCCGCGCCATGGTTACGTGATCGCGCAAGGCTCGAGTTCCACGGTGAATCTGGTGAAAGTGCTGCCGAAACTGGAAGCCGCCGGGGTGAACGTGAAGGTGATTGCCGCCATCAGCGAGGACCTGTTCGATCGCCAGCCGCAGGCCTATCAGGATTCGGTGCTGCCACCCGAGGCCCGCTACGATCTGATGGTGGTATCCACCGGCACGCGGCGCATGTGGCCGCTGCGCAACCTCGGTCCGTTGACGGATGAGTATTCGCTCACCTCCGACTACGACAATTCCTGGCGAAGCGGCGGCCTGGAAGCGGAAGTGATCAAGGAAGCGCATCTCGATCCCGACACGATTTTCGCCGGCGTCGAGCGCTTCGCCAGTGACCATGAGCGCCGTATCGGCGAGCAACGCAAGCTGATCGGCTAGTCGCGTGGGATTCTGCACGTCGCCGCAGAAGACGCGCGTGCCGGTGCAGAATCCCGAGTTTTGCCGCGTCTCAGCAAGCGCAGCCAACCTGCCAAAACCGCATCCCTGCTACATTTCTTCTTTCGCGCGACACGCTTTCGCGTTCGCAACTTTTTGAGCGCAGTTTTGTTCAAAAACCAACCGCCTGATGCGCGCGTAAGCCACTGAAATCCAATCCTCATGCGGTCAGGAATTTTTATAGTAACCCTGAGATTATTTCCTGCATCGCTACACGTAGTCGCTGAACTCCGCCGATCACCAGGTCCAACTTAAAGCCGCTCTTCGTCTCATAGTTGTTTGGGGCCCCAACCCGTTATCCGTAGCTGTTCCGGCACCCCTCGACTTGGGCGCAACCGCCGACGTTGAAGGATGCCGGCACTGAACACAGTCACCGTATTGATTAATCCAGGGAAGCCAACCATAAAGAAGGAGACAATCATGAAAATCGTAGTCATTGGCGGCACCGGACTCATTGGATCAAAGCTCGTTCCCAAACTTCGCCAGCACGGACACGAGGCGATCGCGGCATCTCCCGATACCGGGGTCAACACCATCACCGGCGAGGGAGTGGCGGAAGCGCTGAAAGGCGCCTCGGTCGTGGTTGACGTATCCAACTCGCCCTCCTGGGACGACGCCGCCGTGCTGAAATTCTTCGAGACCTCCACTCGTAACCTGCTTGGCTATGAAACCGCCGCAGGAGTCGGACATCACGTTGCGCTGTCGGTGGTGGGCACCGACCGGCTCTCTGAAAGCGGTTACTTCCGCGCCAAGATCGCGCAGGAAAAACTGATTAAAGAAGGCGCCATCCCTTACACCATCGTGCACGCTACCCAGTTCTTCGAGTTCCTCAAGGGCCTGGCCGACATTTCCATGGTTGACGGCACGGTTCATCTGCCGGATGTGCTTTTCCAACCGATGGCAGCCGAAGACGTCGCCAGTGCGCTGGCCAGGATTGCAGTCAGTCCGCCGGCAAACAGCGTGGTCGAAATTGGAGGCCCCGAGGAATTTCGCGTGGATGAACTGGTGCGGCGGCGTCTGGCCTCGCTCAATGATGCCCGCGAAGTCGTCGCCGACCCCAATGCGCGTTACTCGGGCGCACGACTCAGCGAGAGAACACTGGTTCCGGGCAAGAACGCACAACTCGGCCAGACCCGTTTCGAAGCCTGGCTGGCTTCGCCCGCATCGCAACTTCCGGGTGCGCATCCTCAGCCCTCAGCGTCCGCAGCGGCGACCGGCGGAAACGAGAGTCGCAGGAGAGCCAGCTGATATCGCCACCCATCAACGCTTTCGAACTCCCAGGTCTCGGAACCCGCGAGACCTGGGGCAAGCTGGCGTCTTCTTCCCGTTACGACCGGTTACAGCGGCATCCCGCCTGGCGAGATACTACATAACCTCATTGCAACTTCGAGTACTCCAACGTGGCTTGTTTCAGGACAGGGATGCCGGGGTCAGCGTCTTTCCATTGCTGCAGGAAGTCGAGGTAGGCGCGGCGGGCTTTGACCTTGTCCCCTGCCAGCACGTAGGCGCGGCCAAGTTGCAACCGCGCCAATGCGGCCAGAGGCGAATTCAGCGCGATGCCACGGTGGTCGAGAAATTTCTGGAACTCCGCTGCTGCTTCCGCGCCCTGATGCAGCGCCAGATACGCCTGTCCGCGAACGTACGCCGGATAGAGCGAGCCGCCCACCTCGAACTGCGGGGCAGGTGTGCCCAACTCATACTGCGAAGCGGTCTTTAATCGCTCGATGGCTTTCTCCGGATGGTTGCGGCCCATCTCGATGGAGGCGTCAATCACCGGCAGCCAATAGCGATTGATCATGGTATTGAGCGGAAAGCGATGCGCCAGGTCATCGGCGATTTTCCGCGCTTGCACCGTATCGCCGCTGCGCGCCAGCGCCAGCGCGGCCAGCGTCTGCACATCCTGGGTCGCGGCGGTGGCCAGAGCTGCGGCGGTCTCCTGCCGCGCGCGCTCTGTGTTCCCGAATTCCGCTTCGCGCAGGGCCGAGTTCATCTGCCATTCAGCCGCCGTTTCCTTGGCGTCGGCGTGACTGGCCAAATCTACCGCGCGCTGCGATTTCTCACGCGCACCGGCCAGACGCCCATAGAAAGCATCGGTATCCGAGGCGAAGGAGAGCAGCACGTCCTCGCCGGGCTTGTTCTTCTGCCCCTCGAGCTGCCGCTCCATCTCCGTCGTATCGTTCTCATAAAACGCAACCCCGTAGCGATTGCCATGCAGGATGGGGTTGTTCACTTTGTGCGCGACCGCCTCCTGGTACTTGACCTTCGCATCCTGCGGACGCTTCAGCGCGGTGTAGAGTCCCACCAGGTTGGTGAAGGCGGCGGCGCTTCCCGGAAATAGACGCAGGTCCTCCAGGCTGGCGTTGACCGCCGACTCATATTGACCGAGGTAGATGTAATCCACGCCCAGGTTTCCCAAAGGCTCGTTGTTTCGCGGATAGGTCTGGGCCCAGGTCTCGTAGGTCTGGATGGCTTTCTCCAGTTCGCCGGTGACCAGCAGATAATAGTTCGCCGAGATGCGGAATCTCTCCCGCTCGCTCACCTTGTCGCGGAGATCGTAGGCTTTTTGCAGATTCTCAGCGGCCAATCCCGGCTCGCGCAGGTTGATATAGGTGATGCCCAGGGCGGAATAGGCGGCGGCAAAATTGGGGTCCAGTTCGATCGCCCGTTTGAACGACGGAACCGCCGCCTCCGGACCCTTCTCCTGCAGAATCTTTCTTCCTACCGACAACGCCTCCAGCGCTTCCAGCGACGGCGTAGTCACTTGATCGAGAGGAGCGGCAAACTTGTCCACGCTGCTGAGCGACTCACCCAGTTTCCTGCGCAACGTGGTCGCCGCCACGCCCAGGGCACCGCAGAACGTGCTCTTTGTTTTCCGCGGTCACCTGTTCCTGCGCCAGGAAGTCGCCGGTCCTGCAATTGATGGCGTCCAGGCCGATGACATACTGGCTGCCCAGGCTGGCAATGGAACCCGCGATGTAGGCCTTGGCGTCGGCGCGCTGGCAAAGGTCGCGCGCCACTTCCGGCGTCAGCTTGGTACTGGCCGGCTTCGCCATCAGCCGCAGCGTGGCGCGCGTTCTGGCGTCCGACAGGATGTTGAGGAACGGCGACTGTGCCAGTTGCGCCGAGATCGCCTGCTTCAGGGTTTCGTCGAACACCGGATCGCCGGTTTTGTTGTTGAAGTCAGCCAGCAGCACCGTGTCCTGCTCGGTTAGCACCGGACGCCGGTGCGAGCGCCAATACCATCCGCCGGCGACAATGGCCGCCACCAACAGCGCTGCCGCGACTGCTGCCCAGCCAAAGCGGCGACGTGGCTGCGCCTCAGGCGAAGTTTGAGCTCCCGTCACCATCGCCGGCGCAACCGACTGCCGCGAACTGGAATCTCTGCGTGCGGCCACAGTTGCCGCCGTGTCGGCCTGACTCGCAACTGCCGCCGCCGACGAATGCGGCGAATCGCTGTCCCGTTTCAGCCGTTGCAGGTCAGCCCGCATCTCCGAGGCATGCTGGTAACGCAGGTTGCGGTCCTTCTCCAGCGCCTTGGCGATCACCATTTCCAGCCCCGGAGAAATCTCGGGGTTGACCTGCGATGGCGGCAGCGGCTCTTTATGCAAAATGGTGCCGCAAATTTCTCCCGAACTGCCGCCGTCGAACGGCAGGTTGCCGGTCGCCATCTCGTACAGCACCGCGCCGAAGGAAAACAGGTCGGTGCGCGTATCCAGGTCCTTCGCCCGCACCTGCTCCGGCGACATGTAGGCCACGGTGCCCAGCATGACTCCCGGAGTGGTCAGCTCCCGGGCGTCACGATCGGAGATGAGCGTTTCCGATTCGGAGCTGTCGCGGCCCCCACCCTGAAGCATCACTTTGGCCAAGCCAAAGTCGAGAATCTTGCCATGGCCGCGTTCGGTGACGAAGAGGTTCGCCGGCTTGATATCGCGATGGATGATGCCTTTGGCGTGGGCTGCATCCAGCGCATCGGCGATATCAATGGCGACGGCAAGCAGCAGATCCGGGTCCAGCGGGCGCCCGGCGATACGGTGCTTTAAGGTCTGGCCCTCCAGAAACTCCATGGCGATGAAGGCGCGTCCGGCCTCTTCGCCAATGTCGTAAATGGTGCAGATGTTGGGATGGTTGAGCGCCGAAGCAGCCTGCGCCTCACGCTGAAATCGGGCCAGGGCCTGCGGGTCGCGGGCCACATTCTCGGGCAGGAACTTCAGGGCGACGAAGCGCCCCAGCCGCGTATCCTCGGCCTTATAGACCACTCCCATACCACCGCCACCGAGCTTTGCGGTGATGTGGTAATGCGAGATCGTTGTGTCGATCATGTCGGACCGCGGAACAACAGGGGCTCTGATGATAGGGCGGGAGCGAACCGGCAGTCAATTTAGGCCAGGGAGTCAGCCGGTATCCCATACCGCCGATTCCACATGGTTTTGGCCCAGGTGCTCCAGCCTTCCGACCCGCATAAACATTGCGCTGCGTTCTGGCGAACCACGCCAGCTCCTCTACAGAATCGACCACCCACGCTGTAGCGGAATAACCAGATGCCCGGTTCACTTTACGGCGCGAAGTAACTGGAGATATCCAGCACCAGTTGGGTTGTGCCCGAGGCGAGCGCATCGATCTTACCGTTGTTGGTGGGTACGATCGCCATATTCGAAGTGATCGCTCCGTCCACCGCATTCAGCGTGGACACCAGTGGCTGGCTCTGGCCATCGGGCCATAAGGTCAGATATCCAAGCGAACCTACGGGTATCACCGTCGCGTTGAAGACATAGCCTTGCGCCGTCGTGGGCGGCGCGCAGGGGCTGCCGGCAACGTTCACCGTCAGCTCTCCGTTGAAGGCGCCATTGCCGTTGCGTGTGTCCAGCACCCGGCACGGCGTCACCGCGTACAGCGACAACCCGCCGCTTCCCGCGGGAGCGAAGTAGCCGTCGATGTCCCCCACCAGTTGCGTGTTCCCCGAGGGATAAGCCGCAATCCCTCCATCGGTTCCGGCGGGCACGATGGCCGCGTTGGCCACGATGGTCGCCGTCAGGTTGTTCAAGGTGGAGACCACCGGCCTCAACGCACCCTGCGCCCAGACCGTCAAATAGCCCAGCGGCTGACCCTGATAGGGCACCACCGTGAAGTTCATGGAGTACGATTGCGCGCTGCTGGGAATGTCGCAGCTACTGGACAGCACGGGGAAGTCCCGTTCCGTATTGCTGGCCAGGTATGGTCCGCCCAGCGTCCCGGTGGGATTGCGTGTATCCAGCACGCGGCAGGGCGTCAAGGGATAGAACTGTAGCGTCGAGCTGCCGGTAGCTGCGAAGTAGCCATCGATATCCAGCGCGACATTGGTAGTGTTACTAACAAAGACGCTCACCGCGCCCAGAGTTCCGCCGGGCACAATCGCGGCATTGGCCTTGATCCTTCCGTCCAGCGAGTTCATGGTCGAGACCAGGGGCTGGCCTTGTCCGGTGGGCCAGATGGTGAGGTATCCCAGCGTACCAATGGGAATCACGGTGACATTCAAGGAATAGGCAGCGGCGTTGGCAGGTATATCGCAGGCGCCCTGCGGAAGCGGAAAACTCCGGAAGCTGCCACCAGTGATGGCTGGTCCGCCGAAGAGGCCGTTCGCCAGCCGTGTATCCACCACGCGGCAAGGTGCTACTGCGATGAACTTAAGCGCGGTGGGAGGTGTGACCTCGAACACCGCCCCATCGAAGTGCGAGCCGCCATACTCGGTCGTACCGTAAAGATTACCAACGGCGTCGAACACCAGACTGGCCACCGGGCCAGAGCCGTCTCCGCTGCTGCCGAAACTATGCAGCACCAGCTCTCCCTGGGCGTTATATCGAAACACCGTGCCCTCGTCGTAAGCGCCGCCGGAGAGGGTTGTGCCGTAAAGATTGCCGGCAAGGTCACTGATCAGGCCGGCGTAAGGTGTAGCGGCGTCCTCGCCGCTGCCGAAGCTGTGCACCACCTGCTCCGTCCAGCTTCCGCCCTGCCCCGGCGTCAACTCGAAGATTGTGCCGAAGGACGTGTAAGCGCCGCCCGCGCTGGTGGTGCCGTAGAGATTGCCGGCAGCATCGAAAATCAGCCCGGAATACGGAGTAGCGCCGTCGGTGCCGCTCCCGAAGTTGTGCAGCACCGTCTTTGTCCAGCCTCCGCCGCCCGAGGGCGTCAAGGTGAACACCGTTCCCCCGCTGGAAGTACCGCCGGTGCTGGTGGTGCCGTAGAGATTGCCGTTCTTGTCGAAGATTACGCCTGCGTAGGGATATATTCCGGCTGCGAGGCTGCCCAAGTTGTACAGCACGTGTTCCGACCAGCCCCCGCCGCCCGTGGGTGTCAGTTCGAATATCGTCCCGGCTCCGGCAGGGCCGCCAAAGGTAGTGGTGCCGTAGAGATTGCCGGCGGCATCGAAGATCAGTCCGGCGGAAGGATACGCCGCATCCGTGCCGTGGCCGAAGTTATAGAGCACCTTCTCCGTCCAACCACCGCCTTGCGTCGGCGTCAACTCGAACACCGTTCCATAGAAATAAGTGCCGCCCTCAAATGTCGTGCCGTAAAGATCTCCGGCCGCATCGAAGATCAGGCCGGCCGCAGGATAAGTTCCGTCAGTGCCATTATTGTTGAAGCTATACAGCACCGTCTCCGTCCAGCCATTCAAGGTAGGCGTTAACTCGAACACGGTTCCAACGTTATGTGGGCCGCCACTGTAGGTGGTGCCGTAAAGGTTGCCCACAGCATCGGCGACCAAGGCGGCCTGGGGAGAAGCCCCGTCCGTGCCATTGTTGTTGAAGCTATACAGCACCGTCTCGGGCGTGGACGCCCAACTGCTTGTCACCAACAGTGCCACGGCTAGGATTGCCAGCGCCGTGCTCAACGCGATGGAAAGTCTCGTGCCCCGCATGAATCCTCCTTTTCTTATCCGTGAACATGGCCGGGCGCTTGGCTTTATCGCGAATGCTTTTTGGGTAGGATTTTCGATCTTATCTTCGACAGCCACACCCTCGTGAGAGTTGATCGAGTATGTGCCCCTTCCCAAGGAGAAACAACCTAATTCGGATGAAGCACTTAGAGGTCTCCGATTAGTCACAACTCGAACCTCGAAAGCCACCCAGGGCCCCTCCAGGCTCTTATTTTTCTTCATCCCTAAAATCTGTGTAAGTTTATTCGATCGCCAGCGTATTGCTGTATGGACGCCAAGAGCAGCAACGCGAAAGCATCGCAACCCCGCGAGGACAGAGCCACGCATATGGAGGGACCGGATCTGGACAGCGTGATCGAGCGCGCACGCGGCCGCGATGCCGAGGCGCTGGCGGAGATTTATCGCCTCTATGTTCGACGCGTATTCGGATTGTGCCGTTACATGCTGAACTCACCAGAGAGCGCGGAAGATGCCACCAGCGAGGTCTTTCTCAAGTTACAGCACTCCATCGCGACCTATGACGGGTCGGTACCGTTTCTCAGGTGGCTGCTACGGGTGACCGGCAACCAATGCGTTGACGCTTTGCGGCGAAGCAATCGTGGACGGCAGGTGATTGTGGAAGGTGAAGAAGAAGTCGCGGTCATGGAGACGGCCAGCCCGGAGCTGTCGCCGCTGGGTGCGGTGCTGAGCGCGGAAGAAAGAGAGCAGGTGCGGGACGCCATTGCACGTCTGCCGGAAAACTATCGCATGCCGCTGGTGCTGCGCTATTACAGCGAGCTGAGCTACGACGAAATCGCACAGCAGTTGGGCGTGCAAACCAACTACGTGGCGGCGTTGATTTTCCGGGGGAAACAGGAGCTGCGCCGGGAACTGGGCAACAGGAGCAGGTAGTCATGGAATGCTATTCGGAACAGGTGGTGGCGATCTTTGTGGATGGTGAGTTGCCGGCAGAGGAAGCGCGGCGCCTGCGCGAACATCTGACCGAGTGCCGGCGCTGCCGGCAACGCTTGGACGCCTTACGCGCCGAGAACCGCCTCCTGAGCGAAAGCCTTCAGGAGCTTCCGGAAGAAATGCCCAGCCTGGCGGGCGTCTCGCGATGGTCGTGGTCTTCGGTGTGGGGTGACGTGGCGATCGTGGCCGCGGTGCTGGCGGTGGGCGCGTTCGTCGCGGTTCGGATCAGTGATCTGAGCATTCCCCAGGCGCTGGAGTGGTTAAACCCCTTCAGCGTAAGCGGCCGCACCAACCTGCTCTTCAAACTCTCTGATTACATTACACACGGAGGTATTGCCATGCTGGGTGAATATGCTGCTGTCGTGGGGAAGATTTTCTTGCTGTTGCTATTGGGCGGCAGCGTACTGCTGCTGGCACGCCGCTGGCGGCTACAGCAGCCTGGATTGCGCCTGCTGATTATGTTGCTGGCGCTCTCCCTGCCCGGCTTTGCTTTGGAAAGGCGTCACAGTCAGGTCGTCACGGTAGGGGCCAACGAGACCATAAACGACACCCTTTTGGCCACCGGCAACATCGTGCGCGTGGACGGCGTCGTCAATGGGGATTTGCTGGCTTTTGGCGAGTCGGTGGAAGTGCGGGGCACGGTCAAGGGCGACCTGATGAGTTTTGCCAGGAGAACTGTGGTCAGCGGGACGGTGGAAGGCAACATCTACGACTTCTCCAATTCGCTCGACCTGAACGGGCAATTGGGCCACAGCCTCTACGGGTTCATGCAGTCCTTGCGGGTGAATGACCAGGGCCGCGTGGGCGACGGTGTAGTGGCCGCCGCCGGCGACATCAGCCTTGAGGGTGAGGTGAATCGCAGCGTGACCGTAGCATCGGGCAATACCGATGTGAGCGGCACCATCGGCCGCGAACTGACCGTTGCCGGCGATAACCTTACCCTGACCAACACCGCCCACATCGGAGGGAACCTGAGCGCTCACGTGGATGACCTAAAGAAAGTGCACATCGCCGATGGCGCCACGGTTTTAGGTGCACGTGACATTCAGCTAAATTTGAAGGAGAACCATTTCGCGCGGCCAAAGTTCTACTTCTTCCAGGCCATCTGGCTGGCGGCCGCCATGCTGGTGGGATGGTTGGGCCTGGTTCTGTTTCCCGGCTTCTTCCAGGCCAGCTCCCAAGCGGTGCGCTCAGGCTGGCGCAGCCTCGGGCTTGGCATTGGAGTCCTGGCGGGCGTGCCTCTAGCGATGTTGGTGTTAGCCATCACCCTGGTTGGCCTGCCGGTCTCCTTCATGTTGCTCGCACTGTATCTGGCTGCCATCTACCTGGCAAAGATCTGGGTTGGAGCATTCCTGGGACAGGCACTGCTGAAACCGGGTGGGGCAAGCAAGAGCGATTGGCTGCTGGGACTGCTGCTGGGCTTGGTGATCCTCACCATCGTGGGGTTCATCCCTTATCTCGGCGGGTTGGTCCGCTTTGTTGTGGTTTGTCTGGGTTTGGGAGCGTTTGCCTGGCAGCTTTATCGGGCTTCACGACCGGCAATAACCACTTGAAGAAGGCCTAAGAGAAAGGGGAAATGCCAGGCGGGCTTAACCATGTAATGAGCCATCGCATCCCGCAAAGCCTGATATGCGGAACTGCAAGCCCAAGATCGCGGTGACGAATGCGGGGATTTCCCACACCCTCCCAAATGGCGCCGGCCGCAGGACCCGATACACGTCCGCAAACCCTCCCGGAAAATTCCCAACGTCAAATGTTTTATATATAGAGGCGCGATGTCAGGGACGACCAAATGAGTGGCGATTCGTTTCCCTTAAACCTGCCGCTCGCGCGCTTGGCGACCGATTCGTGCGAGGCTACAACCCTGTATCGCGAACTGCGCAAACCTCTGCTGCGATACTTGGCCGGCCTTGGGCTCTCGATCGAGGAAGCGCAGGATGTGGTGCAGGATGCTTTTCTCAGCCTGCATCAGCACCTGGAGGCAGGCGGCTCGCAGGAAAATATCCGTAGCTGGATGTTTCGCGTCGCCCATAACTGTGCCCGGAATTGTCAGACAAGCTATGCCCGGCGCCATGGTGAATCTCTAGGGCCCGACTTCGACTCGGTTTCGCATGCGGCGACGCCCGAGGAGACGGTACTGGCAAAGGAGAAGTTTCGCCGGCTGGACGAGGCGATCCGCTCCCTGGCGGCGCAGGAACGGGAGTGCCTGATGCTGCGCGCCGAGGGCCTGCGTTATCGCGAAATCGGGGAAGTGCTCGGGATTGCCACTTCCACCGTCGGCGACACGGTGGAGCGCGCCATTAAGAAGTTAGCGGAGAAATGCAATGTGTGACTTTTCCGGAAGCCTGATTGCCTGGATGGACGGCGAGCTCGAGGCAAACGAAGCCGCGGTCCTGGAGCAGCACGTTCACGCCTGTAGCGAATGCCGGGAGCGCGTCGCCGCTTATGGGGATGTCAGCCGGAGATTCTCTGCCTACTACGGCGCCGTGCGGGAGACGGCAGAGGCGACGAAGGCGCATCGCAAACTGCCACGCTGGATGCCGGTGGCGGCCGCAGCCGCCGTGGTCGCTGCCGTCGTGCTATTGCTGGCGTTGGCGCCGCGAGCGCTTAAGCCGGCTCCGTTGGTCGGGAAAGTGGTAGAGACACATCCGGTCGCTCCCCAAGCCGCTCCCGAAATTGCCAGCCGGGCGCAGAGCACAGCACCCAGGCGGCACGTCGTTGCCCACAGGAAAACTTCAACTGCCAATCGTGAGTTGGCCGGCCCCGCTATTCAGATCGCCATACCGGCCGATGCCATGTTCCCTCCCGGCGCAGTCCCTGAAGGGGTGAACTACGTAGCAGAAGTGAGTCTTGCAGATGGCTCGGTCCAGGGAGTCCGTTTGCAGCCGTGATGTTTGGATTGAAAAGGAGAATCACCCAATCATGAAACGTGTCCTGATTTTTGTTCTGGCGGCCTCGTGCTGCGCCATCGCTCAGGAGAGCGGAAACGTGACCTTTGCCCAGCAAAGCGGCAACGTAGCCTTCCAAAGCGCGGGTCCCACTACCGCTTTCGCCTTTACTGCCGCTGGCGGTTCGGGTGGTGTGGTCAAAGGCGCACCCTATTCCGCAACCATGACCAACGAATCGGTGCAAACCCTCGCTGATGGCACTCGCATCGTGCAAAGCAGCAGCGGTTCGACGGCGCGTGACTCCCAGGGCCGCACCCGGCAGGATGCTCCGTTGCCGGCGATTGGCAATCTCTCCATCTCCGATGCACCGCATCTTGTCTTCCTGCAAGATCCCGTGGCCGGCACCTCCTACACTCTGAATCTGACCGACAAGACGGCGTGGAAGAATCCCATGCTTCAGCGCGACATCGGTATGGCGAGTGGAGCCCTCGAGACCACTACGAGAACGCTGGTGATCCGTACACGAAGCGATGTTCCCGGGGCTGAGCCGCCGCCGCCTCCGCCGATGATGCTGGAGAAACACCTGGCCGTGGAAGACGACGCCGAAGCCAACACCGAAAACCTCGGAACACAAACCATGGAAGGCGTGCAGGTGACCGGGGTTCGCACCACCAGGACCATTCCCGCCGGCAAGATTGGCAATGACCGTCCGATCACCGTTGTCACCGAAGTGTGGACTTCGCCGGAGCTCAAGACCATTGTCATGAGCAAGAGGAACGATCCCAGAATCGGCGAGCAGACGTTCAAGCTGACCAACATCCAACGCGGCGAGCCTGACCCATCGCTGTTCACCGTGCCCTCGGACTTTAAGCTCACCGAAGGCGGCGCAAAGACCTTCTTTTATCGCAGCAAGCCGTAGCCCACCATTCCGCGCAAAAGTCGAACGCGCCGTTCAACCTGTGGGCTATGATGGCCTCCACGTGAACGGTGCGTTCCACTCGCGCCGGCGTCCAGCAAGGTCCTTCACCACCGGCTCGCGTCTTACAGATTCACAAAAATGCTACTTGTGCTGGCGCCGCGACCACTGCTCACGGGTCATTACGCAGCGGAATCCCAGATGATTGGTGCCGGTAGTGACTTCGCCCTTGCCGCGCGTGCCCACGATGTATCGCGAGCAATACTGGTCGGTGCACAAGAACGATCCGCCGCGATGGACTTTCTTATGCTCGGCAGGTTCGGCGGGATCGAAGGAACTGTCGGGCCCCTGCGGATTGCGCGCCACTCCGCCCGCCGACGCCAGTTGCTGATAGTAGTCAGGCCGGTACCAGTCGCTGGTCCACTGCCACACGTTTCCGGCCATGTCATATAACCCATACGGATTCGGGGGATACTGCGCGACGGGCGCGATTCCCGCAAAGCCATCTTCGCCGGTGTCGTGATCGGGAAAATGTCCCTGATGAGTGTTGGCCATCCACTTGCCATGAGGACGGAAGCTATCTCCCCAAACGAACGGCTTGCCGGCCATGCCTCCGCGTGCCGCAAACTCCCACTCGGCTTCCGTGGGCAAACGCTTGCCCGCCCACTTGGCGTAAGCCTGCGCATCCTCGTAGGCAATCTGCACCACGGGATAGTTGTCTTTGCCGGTGATGTTCGAGCCTGGTCCCAGGGGATGCCGCCAGTTCGCGCCTCGCACATAACTCCACCATTGCAAGTGGTTGTTGAGCGGAACCGGGGCCGACGGTGGCGAGAATACGACCGAGCCGGCAACCAGGTTCTCCGGCGGAGCGCCGGGATAATCTTCAGCGCGCGGTTTGCGCTCCGCCACCGTGACATAGCCGGTGGCCTTCACGAACCGTGCAAACTGCGCGTTGGTGACGTCGTTCTTGTCGAGGAAGAATCCGTCAACGTAAACGCGGTGAATCGGGCGCGAATCCTCGGGTTGCGTTCATGCCCACAGGATTCATGTCGGGAGGATCGTTGGCGCCCATCGAGAACTCGCCGCCGGAAATCCAAGCCATCCCCAAGGGCGCGGGGCCGGGCGCGGGAGTGCGATTGGCAACGGTTGGGGCGAAGGAATTCGCGCCGGAATCGGATGGAGCGGCCGACGGCAAGGCCATCGCCGTGGTGAGACATAGCAACGCCGCGGCCGCCAGTGCTATCGCCGCCGGCAGGCTTGCCCGGTTGAGCCTGTTCACACTGATCACTGCTTCCGTTGTGGCGTCTGGAGTTGTGCCGGCAGTTGGCAATTCCTGCCCAGATTCTGCTCAATCACATCCCGGTCGGTCAGCTCGGTAACGCCGTTGAAGTTGAAATCATACCAGCTTGAGCCGCCGATGGCCCCGTTCCACAGCGAGAAGTATTGCCAGTTGGTCAGGTCCTCGTCGTTCACTACCAGGTCCTCGTTGCCGTCGCCCGGACACGGCGGCTGCGACTGCAGAATGCCGTCCATCGCCGTCGTCAGGTTGTTGTAGTTGTTGAGCTGGTCCTGAGTCAGGCCCAGCGGACATTTATGGGTCGCATCGGCACGGTCGTCGGCGCACAAAGCAATTTGCGGATAGTCAATGCGCGGCGCAATCGGCTGCTCATTGATGCTGTAGAACTCGTTGAAGGTGGCGTCCTGGCCGTCGGCGCAATTCTTCAACGTCAGGCGAATGTACTTGTATTGATCGTTGCGCGTGGCGGCCTCGGCATCCGGCAACAGCAACAGGCCGGGATACAGGTCGGACTTTGCCGCCTTGACCGCGCAGCAATCGGGATAAACACCATTGTCGCCATTCGGACCGTACCAGATGCCGCCTTCAAATTCGCAAAGCTTCTTCTGCGGAAAGATTTGCACGCAGGTCGCCGGGCTGGTCACGTTGATCACACACGGCGGCGGCGGCTCATTGTTCAGATGAATGTTGGGCTGCGTCTGCGTGAAGTTGACCTGGCGGATGTCGCCCTGCTGCGGATTGGTCAGGTACGGCAGCATGGATTCCGAATCGATAATGTGCGGATCGGCCTTGTGAACGTCAATGCCGACAAATTCTCCCCACAACTGGAACAGGTCGGCGATGTTGACCATGGAGTTGACATCGCGATCGGGTGAGGCCACCAGCGGTCCGGAAACGATCAGCGGTACCCATACGCCGGTTTGATAGACCGTGCCCTTCGACAGGTTGGGATCGAACGGCAGCTTCACACTGACGGCATACGTACCGTTGTCGCCGATGATGACGACCATGGTATTGGTCTGTTCGGGATGATAGTCAAGCAAGCCGTAGGAGTTGTAACTGGCCAGCCCGGCCTGTACCAGCAGTTGGCCGATGTGGGTGTCCGCCGCCTCCAGCATCTGGTTGCTAATCGTGCGCAGGTCCTTCTCGTTGTCCTGGTTGGCGCAACTGAGACTGCTGGCGTCAGTTTCTCCACGCGGCAGCAGGTTGTCTGGCGCCTGCTGATACGGGGTGTGAATGTTGGCGAAGGAAACGGTCGCCATCCATGGCTGGTGCTGCGAGTTCTGCAGGTTGATCCAGTCCACCGCCGACTGGATGGTCTGGTTGCTGACGTATTGCCGCGTGCTGGGATCGCTCAGCGGGTAGCGAGTGACGTTGCCCTCGGCATCGTTGATGACCCGATGCCACACGTAGTAAGCGTTTTCCAGATCGAAATTTAAGTTCGGGGCTTGTGCCTGGCAGTTGGTGTTGGGAACGAACAAGCCACCTTGCTCCATGCAGCTTCGTCCCGGGGCGGGATGCTGGTCATCCTTGGAAATCACTGTGCAGGAGCCATTCACAAAACGGCAGGCGCCGGTATCGGCTCCACCATCGGCTGCCGCCGGTACGAAGCCGCAGGAGTACGGCCCTTCTCCAAACTTGGGGCCGGGGAACTGCCCGCCGATCGAGGTATCAATGGGATAGGGCGCGCCCTCGAGAAAGCCATCGAAGTAGTCGAAACCGGCCCTATACGGTGTTTGGTAGCCGTAGGGATTGAGCGTCGGTCCACCCAGGTGAAACTTTCCGAAGAGAGCGCTGGTGTATCCGACGGTCTTGAGCAGATTGGGAGTGGTCACCTCATACGGCGACAACTGCGAGTTGGCAACGTCAACCGAGAGAATGGCGCTGTAGATGTTGGTGCGCAGCGGATACCGGCCCTCAAAAAATATCACCCGGCTGGGTGAGCATTCCGGCATCGCCCAGGTATTGCGGAAACGCACACCATGGCGCGCAATGATATCGATGTTGGGCGTGACCGGCGCCGCGTTGTGGGTCAGGCCGCCATAGCCGAAGATGCGCATCTGATCGATGCCCACGTCGTCGAGAATGATGAACAGGATGTTGGGCGTGGAGGTGCCGCCCGGAGCGGCGGCCGACTTCGCTGGACTGTTGGACGAAGGTGTCGTTTCGGCCATGCCCCACAACGGGCAAAGGGTACACACCATAACGATGGCACCGCACAGAATGGTCTTACGGCGGCTCATGGCTTGCTCCTGTTGAAGGATTGCAGCTTTGGCCTGGGCAGGCCCCACCCTGCCGGTACAAATGACGAACCAGGAGAAACACTGATAGGAGTGGCGATGCTTATATCACGGAGAATCGCAGCAAAGCAATGCCAAAGTGACGCGTTGCAGCGAGCATAGTCGGCGCGGCTGGCTGGTCAGCCGTGCCGAAACAAAGTTTGTGTAGCACCCACTGGCATTTGCAGTGGGCTGCTCGCAGCCGTGCCGAAACAAGACTTGTGTGGATCCGCCGCCACGCCTGGTCTACGCAAATGCGAGCGCGGTGTGGACCCGCCGCCATGCCCGCTCTGCGCGAATGCGAGCGCGCGCGTGGATCCGCTGACCTGCCCGCTCTGCGCGAATGCGAGCGCCGGTGTGGATCCGCTGACCTGCCCGCTCTGCGCGAATGCGAGCGCGGTGTGGATCCGCTGGCATGCCCGCTCTGCGCGAATGCGAGCGCGGTGTGGATCCGCTGACCTGCCCGCTCTGCGCAAATGCCAGCGCTGCGCGGGACCCGCTGACCAGCCCGCTCTGCGCGAATGCGAGCGCCGGAGGCGCGCCATAGTCTAGCCCAGCATGGAGCGCCTGCTTTTGGCGCGGAATGCTGGGTACGCTCGACCCCGCGGCCTGCGCCCGGAGGGGCGCCGCCGTTTGTCCCGCCTACCCAACGGATGGCGAGACTTCCGCAACTCGCCGGCGCCGAAACTCCACAATCGCGAGGCTGGCGAGATAAATCACGTAGCTGACGACGGTATTCACCGACGCCGCCAGCGCGCCGTAGCGGCGGATGAAGATCAGGTTCAACACAATGTTCGCACCTGCCGCCACTGCCGTGCAGACCAGGACCTTTTTCTCCAGCCCCCACGCCAGATAGGCATTGTTGAACCAGGAAACCACGAAATCAAATGGAATGGCCCACGCCAGAATCAACAGCAGCGGCGTCGCATTCAGGAATTCATGGCCAAACAAAAGGTTGAGCAGGAAGCCGCGGCAAGAGGCGATGCCGGCGGCACAAATCACGCCTGCGACCACAAGTAATGCGATCAGCCGCCATCCCACTTTGATCTTGCTAATGTCCAGCGTCTGCCTCGCAAGTCGGGGGTACATCATCTGCGTCACCAGGTAGTAGGCACCCAGGACCTGGTTGATAATCCGATAGGATGCGGTATAGAAACCTACCTGGTGTGCAGTCGACATTACGCCCAGCATCAGGGTGTCAATGGTATTGAAGGCGATGGTACACAGCCACGCCGTCCCAACTATGCTGGTACGGGTCCACCTTATGGACGCATCGATTTCGCGCTCGACTTCCGGCGAATAGGTTGAAGATGCGGCTTGCCGCTTCCACCACCTGGCGGTGAACCCAGCTAGAATTAAGCCACCCACGGCGTTGCCGGCAACCAGCCACCATAGAACTGATGTATGAGCTGGCAATCCCTGCTAGAAGACAGGCGAGAATACTGACCGGAACAATGGCGCGCGCGAATCCCACCACCTGCAAATCGCCGAGTCCCCAGGCTGCCCAATCCAGCGAGAGGGCATAGAAACCGCCCATCGCCGAAAACAGAAAGACGAAGATGCGCATGGAGTGGGATAGATCGGTGGAGAACGCATAGATCAACAGAATTGGCAGTGCCGCCGCCGCCATGCCAATGCGACGACGCTGTATGCGCTGAATGATGGCAGCCAGAGCATCGGGATAGACTGCGACCAGTCTCGCGCCTATATGGCGCAAGCCGAAGTCTATGGCCGGCTGTAGATATAAGGTAAGAGCCTGGCCTAATGCGAATGCAGCCAGGGCTATCGCGCCATAGAGATGGCCCAGCAGAATGATGCTGGATATGGAGGCCAGCCGGGCGACGATTTCGCCGGCGCCGAGTTGAGAAAACCGCCGGACCGCGGGCCCGGACACTGCGTTCATCGGGGCCCTGCGCCAGGACCGCGCCGGATCGGCGACTCCCGCAGCAGTTCCCCACATCCAAAGTATCCGACTATCTCACCAGCCGCCCGCAACCAGTACATATGCGCCCGCGCAAAGTTCCCCTTACATAGCTGTACCGCACACCCTGCAAGCGACCGGGCTACCATGCTTCCGAGGCCAACTATCCCGTAGTTGTGCGCTCGTAGTACATAGCCTGTACCCAGCGCATAGGGATAAGCTTTGTTCCTTAAGCGCTCGATAGGCTGCAGGTCGGAATGGTACACGGTGATGGAAGGATCGAACCACATGCGAAACCCGTGCTCGAAGGCGCGCAGGAAGAAATCGGTCTCCTCGCCGGACTGATACTTAGTAGCCGCGCCCACTCCGATATTCACATCAAACGGACCTACCGCTTCATACACTCTGCGTCGCATGAACACCGTGGAGGATATTCCGGTATTCCAGATATTGTGGCGATCGCACTCGCAGGCCCGGGAAGGCCATCGCGGCCCAATGGGATTGCCGCGCGAATCTTTCTTGATGGTGCACAGCATATCGAATTCAAGATGCTGCGCCATCCACTCCGCCACTGAGGCCAGTAGATCGCTTTCGTACCACGAGTCGTCGTCCGGGATACCCAGGATGTCGCCGGCCGCCATAGGCAAACCCGCATTGCGACCACGCGAGGCGCCAGTATCCTGGGGCGCGTGTAGGTATTTTATCGGCCCATTGCTATAGCGGCCGCATATCTCGCGCAGGTGGCCATCGGGATTCTGGTCAACCAGGATCACCTCGAAGTCACGGTAGGTCTGCTTTGCAGTCCCAGCCAGAAAGCGTTCCGGCTCCATAGTCCGGTTACGGCTGGTAGCTGACCAGGGAAATCATTCGGCGCTTAGCCTCGATGAGGGAGTAGAAGATAGTGTATGTACAACGTCCTCAGCGAGACGATAGATACACCAGCCCGCCCAGAGCACGACCAGAGATAGCATGGTACGCGCCAGTACTGAAATCCAGCCCAGAAGGTCGCCACGGGGCATCAGTATGATTTCAGGAAATATCATGGTAACTATAAATAAGCCCATCACAGAACCGCTGGCGCGGTAGAGCAGCCGTAGGCCATAGCCAATCAGGATAGAAATAAGGATGACGCCGAGCAAGCCGCCTATAATATAGGCCTCGCCAACATAGCTGCCGCCCACGCCATAGCCCCAGCGATAGGCCTCGGCATTCAGCAGGTTCGACACATCGGCATCAAACATGTTTCCGCGAACATAGTTATAGGCGCCGCCGGCCACGAAGGCCGACTGCAATTCGTGAAATAGATAGGATGCCCAGTAGGGAGCAAACAGGTTTCTATTAACGACGCATATCTCTGTCACCTGCAGAGACGCTCCCTGCTGCTGGACAAAAGCCAACGGTCCCGGCAAATTTCCGGCGGAGGGATTCGCATTCAATCGCGCCATCGCAATCAGGTTGGCGACGAGAATGAGAACGCCCAGGATGACCGCCAGACGCAGCATGCGGACCGGCCTGCGGGACTTCATCCTGGCCGCATACCATAACCCCAAAATCAAGGTGAAAGCGGCCATGCGCGAGCCCAGTAGAAGAATGATGGAGGCAGAAGCGAAATATAAAGTCGTTACCAGCCAGACCCGCTTGCGTCGCGACTCCAGAACAAAGATGGCCACAAAGACCGGCAGAATAACCAGCGATACCGCCCGCACAAACCACGGGACCGTCGCCGCCAGCGCTTCATGGTTCACAAAAATAGCGGAATATCCGCCGTGTTCTTTGACCCATGCAAAATACGCATAGTTCTTATAAGTCTGAATCGGAAGGGTCGCAAAGAACAGCAGATAGAGATAGCGCAGCAAGCTACGGCTGCCCTTCATTACGGGCGGCGGGACGGTAGAGTCATGCCAGCGGCAAACTCCGTAGATACAGATAGCCGACAACACAATCAGCCAGGAAACCAGGACGGCCTGGTTGGGCTCGATGCTGAATGGCGTCAGTGTCATCAAGTCAACGCGATAGGGATCGGCAAGATCGGTGAGGCAGAAGCTGACGAAGCGCCCTCCCTGAAATACCAGTAGCGATGCCAGAAACAGGAAGCAAGGATGGCGGCCCTGGTCGAAGTGGAACCAGGAGAGGATAGTCAGGGCCGACAGGATCAATAAAGTTACAACTGCTACCGTACCCGTACCAATTGCGCCAAGCAGAAATCCCAGCGTGGTCACTCCCACCACAGCCAGAGCAGCGCATACCTCCATCACCACGGAGGGTGTGCCGGGCACGGACTGAGGTAGAACGCTAGAGGTCGCCATTGCATCTGCCTTGAATCACGTCTGGTCATCCGACGGAGGCGAAGAAAATCGTAATTGCTGGCGCAGCCGGTCAATGCGGGCCCGTTGAGCAGGATTGGCCAGCGTCCGCTGAAACTCATACTTAAGCAGCACGACCAGGCAGCCGACAACCAACGTAGTAATGGCAATCAAAAATACGATCAACAGCCGCTGAGGACTGGACTTCGTCTCCGGCGGAACCGCCGGGTCAACTACCGAGATCAACAGTGCGCTCTTGACCTCATCTAATCTCGCTGCTTCCCACTGTCTTACCAGGAAGTCATAAAGCAGTTCGTGGTACTTAACCTCGCGACTCTTGCGCAGGAAATCTAACTGGGCTTCCGGCAAGCGACGTGTTGCCACTTCCAGGTTCCCGTTGCCGGCGTTATCGCTGTCGGTCTGCATTTTCTTGAGCTGACCGCGCAGTCCACCGAGGCGGCTTTCGGCCATTCGCAGGTCCGGATTGCTGGGCGTCGCATAGAGCCGCATCGCCTCGACCTCAACCTCTGCGCCGGCGATCTGCGCCCGCAGGTCGGTGATTGCATCAATGATGGCCGCATCCTGCACAGCCGGTTGAATCAGGCCGCTCTTCTCCTGCTCTGCTTTCAGATCGGCCTCGGCCCGCGCAAGCCCTTCCCTCTCGCCGTCCATGTGCTGCTGGTAAAACGAGCGCCGCTGGTGCGCTTCGGTGAAGGCAATTTCCTGACTCAGATTGCGCAACTCCTCGACGTACGCATTGGCCAGTTGCGCCGCCCGTGAAGGGTCGCGGTCCTCCACGATCACCGCAATCAGTCCATCCTGAATGGTGTCAATCCGCGTGCGAGCTTCGAGCTTGCGGCGAGCTTGGTAGCGGTGACGAACGCGATAGATCGAGAGCAGGTCAAAACGGTCGATCAGCCGGTCCTGGATGGTGCGGCTCTTCAGCATGGCGACAAAGGAGCTGGTCGGAGTAGTGTCGTCGCCCATGAGCTTCATGGCGGCGAGTCGCGCGGCGCTCACATCGTTGGGGTGCTCCGACAAGGCCGCGGCCGACGACTCCGCCTCTTTGGGAGGAAGGATGGTCGTCCTCGCGGTGTACATCTTGGGCAGCAGCAGGACCAGCAGGATGGCAGCGACCGCAGCCGCCAGCGTGACCAGGAGAATGCGCCTGGTGCTGCGCCGGAGAATCAGCGCGACGGTGACGGCGTCCAGCCAGCCGCTATCGTTCTCCGTGGGGGTTGACCGCTGCTCCATTCGATTCGCGCCCGCGCCTCAGCCTATCATGCGATGGTTGGGGCGCCCAAGGGTGCGCTCAGGGGCTGAAGCCCAAGGTCTAATGCGCGCCGTACGGCATGCCTGAAGGCATGCCCTGATACGGATTTGGCGCCGCGCGAAAGCGGATGCTGTGCCTTGGTACAGGTTCGTCGCGACGCGAGAGCGAGTTGAGGTCTGTCGCCTCCCACACATCCGAAACCCGCGGATGTGTGGGGCACCCAGAGTATTGCCCGTCACGCAAAACCCGTAGCTGAAGCTGGACCCTTTCCAACGCAGATTCCAGTTGCGCGCGGTGGCTGCGGCGGCTAAGGTAATGCACTCAGTTTCCAAAACCATCATCCGTCGGATGGCGCGCGCCAGACAGGGGGACCCTTGTTTTCACTCAGCATTCCCATCAGCTCCGAAGGCGGTCACACCAGCTTCCAGAACAACGTTCCCGATCCCGTCACTTCGGGCAAGGAGCTGCCGACGTTCAAGTTCGAGCTGGAGAAATCGGCGGGGCGTGTCGAAGGCGGCAGCTACGGCAAGGAAGTCACGGTCAACCAGCTTCCCATCTCCAAGGGGCTGGCGGGCGTTGCCATGCGCATGGAGCCGGGGGTGATGCGCGAATTGCACTGGCATGCCGATGCGGCGGAATGGGGATTTGTCACCGAAGGCCGGGTGCGCACCACCATCATTGACCCCATGGGCTGCTGCGAGACCAACGACTTCGACCCCGGCGACATCTGGTATTTCCCCCGCGGCCACGGCCATGTTATCGAGACCCTGGGCGAGCAGCCCTGCCACTTCATTCTGGTCTTCGACAACGGTTACTTCTCGGAGTTCGCCACCTTCAGCAT
This sequence comes from uncultured Acidobacteriaceae bacterium, assembly GCA_963763975.1. GTDB lineage: Bacteria > Acidobacteriota > Terriglobia > Terriglobales > Acidobacteriaceae > Bog-257. The sequence continues at coordinate 9,164 of CAVXQR010000005.1, read as the reverse complement.
CACCGACTGGATTGGCCACGCGCCGAAAAAATTGTTGGCCAAAAATTTCGGGCTGCCGGAAGCGGCCTTCGACAGCTTTCCCAAAGCCGAGGTTTATTTCGCCAAGGGTAAAAATCCGCCCGCAGTCGCCGCTCCGCCGCTGCAAGGTTGGCGGCCGTCGACGCTCACCCACAAGTACAGCCTGCTCTCGCAGCGGCCGTGGGAGAGCTTCCGCGGCGGCCGCGAGTGGCGGGTGGACGGCGCGCAGTTCCCCATTTCCACCACCATGACCGGCGTGGTGCTGGAGATGGAGCCGGGCGCGCTGCGCGAATTGCATTGGCATCCCAACGCCTCCGAGTGGCAATACGTGCTCAGCGGACAGTTCAACGTGAGCCTGTTCGGCTCCAAGGGGCGCTGGCGCGAGGAGTCGCTGCACAAAGGCGACGTGGCCTATATTCCGCAGGGCTTCGGCCACTCCATCGAGAACGTTGGCGGCGAGACCGCGCGCATCCTGATCGTGTTCAACAGCGGGCATTATCAGTCCATTGATTTGTCGCAGTGGATCGCCGGCAATCCGGCGGATGTGCTGGCGACGAACTTCGCGCAGGAAGCGGCGGCGTTCGACAAGTTCCCGCACAAGGATGTGTTCCTCACCAAGTAGCGGCGGCTGAAGCCCCAAGTCGAAAGGGCCGCGTTGCGGCGTGGCTGAAGCCAAACCCTGATAAGGGTCTGGCGCGATAGGTGGGAGCCCCCGCATTTATGGCGGGGGGAGCAACGCTTCAGCGTTGCGCAAAGACAGCGCCCATAAGCTCCAGAGGCTTTAGCCCTGGGTGCCCCGTTCGGCGCCACCCAAACCTGAGTGCCCCGTTCTAGCCTTCGTTTGGCTAGGGCGGGGCCTTCGTCTTTGAAAGGGCACGCCTTCAGGCGTGCCGTACCGCGTCGTAATTCGCGACGGCTTTAGCCACTGAGGGCAACTCGCCGTTGAGATCCGCACTTTATGCGGGGACAAACCGCCCGCAGGGGCTAAAGCCCATTCAATTTTGACGCTGATCGGCACGGCTGAAGCCGTGCCCTTTCAAAACGGTTCGCACATGGCACACCCGCAGCGGCGCCCTTTCAAAACCGTTCGCGCATTTCACACCCGCAGCCGTGCCCTTTCAAAACCGTTCGCGCATTTCACACCCGCAGCCACGCCCTGATACGGGTTCGTCGCGAATCAAGATGGGGGCACCCGCTAGGCGGAGAAGTCGGGCAGCGGCGACAGGTGTATCTGGGCGCGACCGTTGCGCTTGGCGGCGTACATGGCCTTGTCGGCTACGGCGCGCAGCTCATCCGCAGTCTCGCCGTTATCGGGATAGAGCGCCACGCCAATGCTGAGTCCCGCTTGGATGAGGTGGCCTTCCAGCAGGAAGGGCTGGGCCACGGCGCGCTCCAGATCATCCACCAGGATCTGAGCGCCGTCATTGTCCGCCACATCGCTGACGATGGTGAACTCGTCGCCGCCGGAGCGGGCCAGGGTGTCGCTGGCGCGCATGCGACTGGAGAGCCGCTGCACCACCTGCTGCAATGCCAGGTCGCCGACGCGGTGACCGTAGTTATCGTTCACTTCCTTGAAGTGGTCCAGGTCCAGCAGCAGCACGGCAACCTTTGCGCCGCTGCGATCCGCGCGATTCAGCGCCTGCTCCAACCGGTCCTCCAGCAGACGACGATTGGGCAGCCCGGTCAGCGCGTCGTGATAGGCGAGGTAGTCGCTCTTCTCAATCTGCTGCTCGAAGAGGGTAAGAATCATGCCCACCGCGACAAAATACTTGGGAATGTTCCACACTTCCGATTCCACGTGGACCGCAGGAGCAAAAGCGTCAAACAGCATGCCGATGGGAAACACCGATCCCCAGGCGGCGAATCCGAACACTGTGGTCAGCACGCCGGCGCTGAAGCGGCGAAAGTGCCGCCAGTACAACACCGCGGCGAAGAAGTTGAGTGCCGCCAGGATGAAGCTGACCCCGGCATCATTGAAGCTTTTGCGCTCCACCGCCCACACCAGCGATCCGGCCACCGCCAGCGCGGCAATCAGCAGACCCACAGCGTAAGGCGTGACCCGGTCGAAGGTCTTCCACAGCAGGCCCACCGTGCCCAGCAGGGCCAGGGCAATCACCAGGTAATAGAAGCCTTGCGAAACCACGCCCCAGATAGCGGCATTACAGAAGATAAGAGCGGGAAGGCCCAGCGCGGTGGCCAGCAGCGCGGCCCGATTACGGCTGTCAGCCGCCGGAGAAACCGATACCAGGAAAGCGATAGCCGCCAGCACCAGTCCGTCAACAACCAGTGCATCCAGGACGTTGTGTTTCAGCCCAATGGTGCCGTGGTCCAAAAACTGGGCGACGAAGTGCAACAGTACCAGAATCCATCCCGCCAGCCAGAGATGTAATCGTTCACTCGTCTCCTGCCGTAAGATGGCCCCGAACACCACCACCAGGATTGCCAGCGCAACCATGCTCGGCAATACGGAAAAATTCATAGCCAGACTGCCCCTGAGGTCTGAAGCCTCTTCAACACATTGGACGTGCGCTTGTGTCCTCCTAGTCTAAACGGCCAATAGCTCAAACAGCACAGTACAGGGTGGCACTTTATGATTACCAAAGTAATCGAGTCTTCCCGCTTTGTGCGATGCGGCACGGGCCATCGTACACCCAATTCACTTTAGCGAGAGAGCACTTAAGTCGCATGGGCCTTATGCCAAAAACGGGAAAAACCCGCTTCCACAAAGAAAAAAGCCGTGCATATGTCACGGCCGGACTTGCGGCTTCCCCAATCAGAACTACTGCCCGACGATGTCTCCCTTCAGGCTCGACGCCATGGTCATGACTTCGCTCTGTTCCTTCTGCGGCACCTTGAACTTGTTCAGCGTCTCCATCGCCGGGACGAGAGCGGCTCCGGCGCGCGGTTGTCTGCCCGGCGCCGGATGCGGTATCGTTCCTGACTGCGAGTTGCCACGTGGCCGTACCGCAACCTGCAGTCGCGTGCGCCGGCCGGCGGGAATCCATTGAGCACGCTGGGCCGTACCTAAGATGACGCCAACCGACAACAACCGCAGCAACGCCGCCGACGAGATGCGCCTGATCGCGCGCATCCGGGCCGGCGATCAGCAGGCGATGTCGGAGTTGTACGATCGGTATTCCAAGGTGGTGTACTCCGTGGGCTTGCGCATTTTGCAGGACAGCGGCGCGGCCGAAGACGTGCTCCAGGACATCTTCCTGCAACTGTGGCGCAATCCCGACGCCTTCGACGCCAGCCGCGGCAGCCTGGCGGCATGGCTGGCGGTGATCGCGCGGCATCGCGCCATTGACCGGCTGCGGCAGCGCCGGCCGGAAGTGGATATCGAGGACTGCGTCATCGCCGGCGGCCCCGATCTGCGCGACGAAACCGAGCGCGCCCTGGTGGTGGAAAAAGTTCGCGGCGTGTTACAGCAGATGAATCCCGAGCAGCGCACCGCGATGGAAATGGCATTTTTCCAGGGCCTGACCCATACCGAGATCGCCGAGAAAACCGGTCAGCCGCTGGGCACGGTCAAGACCAGAATTCGCAGCGCTTTGCAAACCCTGCGCGAGAAGTTTGCACGATGATGAGATTTGCTTTGCACGTGATTTGAAAGGGCACGGCTTCAGCCGTGCCGTAGAGCGCAAAATAAAACGTGGGGCTTTAGCCCCCGGTGGAAGTGCTGGCCTTTAGGCCAGCGTCCGAAGGCGAGAATTAACGAAGGGGCTTTAGCCCCGGCTTCAACATGAAGACGCACGAACAATTCGCCGACGACCTGACGCTCTACGCGTTAGGCGAAATCGACGCCGACGCGCGCCAGGAGATGGAGCAACATCTGGCGTCGTGTCCGGCGTGTCGCCGCGAATTGCAGCAACTGCGCGCCGATCTCGGCCTGCTCGCGCTCTCGACGGTCGGCCCGGCGCCACCCTCGCACAGCAAGCAGCGGCTGATGCAGGCCATCGCTGCCGAACCCCGCGCCCCGCGGCCTGCCGCCGCAGTCGAGCGCACCGGATGGCGCATGTGGGTACCGCTGTTCGCCTCGCTCGGACTGTTCCTCGTGGCGGTCATGCTGTGGCGCGACAACGGCCGCATGAAGGACCAGCTCGCCGAACTGGGCAACCGCAATCAGGACCAGAGCGTGCAGCTCACCCAGATGAGCGATCAGTTGCGCCTGCTCACCGCGCCCGACGCGGTGCACGTGTCGCTGAACCCGCAGAAATCGCCGCGCCAGCCCAGCGGCACCGCCATCATCAGCCCGTCGCAGAAGCGCATGATGTTCATGGCCAGCAATCTGCCGCAGGTGCCCAACGGCATGGCCTACGAACTGTGGATCATCCCCATGAAGGGCGCGCCCATGGCCGCCGGCGTCTTCAAGCCCGATGAGCACGGCAACGCCATGATGATGGACCATCCCATGCCCGCCGGCGTCGAAGCCAAGGCCTTCGCCCTCACCGTGGAGAAGGAAGCCGGCTCCGACAAGCCCACCTCGCCCATCGTCATCATGGGCGAGATGTCGCAGGGCGAGTAAAACCCCGTTCACCACAGAGACACAGAGGAATCGCTTTTCGCCATTCGCTCTTCGCTTTTCGCCATTCGCCATTGGGTGCCCCGTTCTGGCCCTCTTTTGGCCAGGGCGGGGCCTTCGAGGTCACCCAAAGTTCCATCTCGCCTCACACAAAACCTGGGTGCCCCGTTCTGGCCCTCTTTTGGCCAGGGCGGGGCCTTCGAGGTCACCCAAAGTTCCATCTCGCCTCACACAAAACCTGGGTGCCCCGTTCTGGCCCGGGTTTGGCCAGGGCGGGGCCTTGGTCGTCTCCCAAGTTCAGATCAATCCATTCGGCGGGGTTGGTTTTTTTGTCAAGCCCTTTCGAACTCCGCCCACCGACCGCCACCACCAGGTTCTTGTCCGCCTCCCACATATCAAAAAAATCGCGGATGTGCGGAGCGCCCGGCGAGGGCAGTGCGCCCTAATGCATGGCGCCCGCGCCGATGCCCGGTTCGCCAGAATGCGAGCGCCGGAGGCGCGCCATAGTTTAGCCCAGCGTGCAGCGCCCGGTGTTGGCGCGGAACGCTGGGTACGCTTCGCCCCACCACCCGCGCCCCGTAGGCGGCGCCGCCTTTCGGCCACGCCCAATATGTTCCCGTTCACGTCACGTATCAGGTGTGCCGCATCACAAATCGCGCGTGATCATCATCGGACGCGGAGGTTTGAAGACGAATTCACGACGACGCACGCTCCGCAATTTTTTGCATGGCGAAACGGCGGCGCCCCGCCGGGGCGCGGGGCGTGAGGCGAGCGTACCCAGCGTTCCGCGCCAAAAGCAGGCGCTGCACGCTGGGCTAAACTATGGCGCGCCTCCGGCGCTCGCATTCGGGCAAACCGAGCATGGCAACAGTACATACAGCTCTCATTTCGGCGCGGCTGAAGGTTGCCGTCAGCACCTCCGGCGCTATTAAGAACCTCCGTGTCCTCCGTGCCTCCGTGGTGAATCGCTTTTTCGTCCTCGCGACCATGATTTGCACAGCCCCTCAGAGACTTTCCTACGCTATCTGCCGCCTCATCACTGGCAAACCCCCGCGTTCTGTTACACACTGACAGCATGGCCAATCCTGGAGATTTCGCCTACACCCTGAAGCAGCAGGCCGACATCGTCCGCATCGTGGGCGAGTACGTCAAGCTGCGCAAGAGCGGGGCGCAAAACTTCCAGGGCCTGTGCCCCTTCCACTCCGAAAAGACGCCGTCGTTCTCCGTGCATGCCACGCGCCAGTTCTTTCACTGCTTCGGCTGCGGCGCCTCCGGCGACGTCTTCAACTTCGTAATGAAGATCGAAACCATCACCTTCCCCGAGTCTGTTCGCCTGGTCGCTGAGAAGCTGAAGATCCCAATGCCCAAGGCCACCTACGCTTCGCCGGAAGAGGCCCGCGAAGCCCGCATGCGCGGCGCCCTGATTGACCTGCACGAGCGCGCCTGCACCTTCTTCCAGGACTACCTGCGCCGTCCCGAAGCAGCGCACGCGCGCGAATATCTTGCTTCGCGCGGCCTCAAGCCCGAGCAGATTGCCGCCTTCCGCATCGGCTACGCGCCCGAGTCCGGCTTCCTGCTGCGCGACGCGTTGCGCGACCAGCAGGACGACGAGCTGCTGCGCGAGTCGGGACTTTTTTCGTGGAAGGAAAAAAACCAGGGGATAGAAAACCAGGGACTCGGGACTCGGGATTCGGGCAAGCATGACGAACAACCGGCCTCTCCCCCAGTCCCCAGTCCCCAGTCCCCAGTCCCTAGTTCCCTAGCCCCTGCCACCCTGTACTCGAAATTCCGCAACCGCGTGATGTTCCCCATCACCAACGAGCAGGGCAAGGTCATCGCCTTCACCGGACGCACCCTCTCCACCGACGAAAAGGCTGGCCCCAAATATCTGAACTCGCCGGAGACGCCCATCTACTCCAAGTCGCGCGTGCTGTTCAATCTGGACAAGGCCAAGGAGCCCATCCGCAAGCTGGAATACGCCATCCTGGTGGAAGGCCAGATGGACTGCATCTCCGTCTATAACGCCGGATTCCACAACGTGATTGCCAGCTCCGGCACCGCCTTCACCGAGTTGCAGGCGCGACTGCTGGGCCGCTTCAGCAAGCAGATCGTGGTGAACTTCGATCCCGACACCGCCGGCGCCGCCGCCGCCGAGCGCTCGCTCTCGCTGCTGGTCAGCGAAGATTTCCAGATCAAGGTGCTGACGCTGGACGCCGGCTTCGATCCCGACCTTTATATTCGCCGCAAAGGCGCCGAGGCAGCGATCGTTACATGTTGCTGTTTCCTGCTCTGGCTTCAGTTGCGTTTGCTGCCTCGGCGCCTTTGCGGCGGATGATAGAGGTCGGGATCGTAGCCCTCGTCCAGGGTCAGGACCCGATCTGGAAATCTTCGCTGACCAGCAGGGCGAGCGAGCGCTCGGCGGCGGCGGCGCCGGCGGTGTCGGGATCGAAATTCACCACGATGTTTTTGCTGAAGCGGCCGAGCAGCGGGCCTGCAGCTCGGTGAAGGCGGTGCCGGAGCGGCAATCACGTTGTGGAATCCGGCGTTGTAGACGGAAATGCAGTCCATCTGGCCCTCGACCAGGATGGCGTAATCCAGCTTGCGGATGGCCTCCTTGGCGTTGTCGAGGTTGAACAGCACGCGCGACTTGGAGTAGATGGGCGTCTCCGGCGAGTTGAGATACTTGGGGCCGGATTTGTCGTCGGTGGGAGGGTGCGTCCGGTGAAGGCGATGACCTTGCCGGACTCGTTGGAGATGGGAAACATGACGCGGTTGCGGAACTTGGAGTAGAGGGTGGCTGGGGCTGGATTGCTGGCTGGGCTGGGGCTGGGGGAGAGCCGTTGTTCGTCATGCTTGCCCGAATCCCGAGTCGCCGGCCCTGGTCGATCCGCTGGTTTCTCCTTCCAGGTGAACAAGCCCTCTCGCGCAGAGCTCTTCGTCGGCTGGGCGCTGGAGTGCGTCGCGCAGCAGGAAGCCGGACTCGGGCGCGTAGCCGATGCGGAAGCGGCGATCGGCTCCGGCGTCGAGTCCGCGCGCGGCAAGATACTCGCGGGCGGCGGCGCCTCGGGACGGCGCAGCTGCTGCTGGAACCAGGGGCAGGCGCGCTCGTGGAGGTCGAGCAGGACGCCGCGCATGCGGGCCTCGCGGGCCTCTTGCGGCGAGCTGAGCTGGCCTTGGGCAGCGGGATGCCGAGCTTCTGGGCGACCGCGCGGACGGCTTCGGGGAAGGTGATGTTTTCGATCTTCTGGACGAAGGTGAAGACGTCGCCGGAGGCTCCGCAGCCGAAGCAGTGGAAGAACTGGCGGGTGGCGTGGACGGAGAACGACGGCGTCTTTTCGCCGTGGAAGGGACACAGCCCCGGATAGTTCTGCGCCCCGGCTCTTGCGCAGCTTGACGTATTCGCCCACGATGCGGACGATGTCGGCCTGCTGCTTGACGGTGTAGGCGAATCTCCGGGATTGGCCATGCTCTCAGTTTGTAAGAGAACGCGGGGGTTTGCCAGTGAAGCCGCGGCAAGTGGCAGCAGGAAAGTCCTGTGGGGGCTGTGCAAAACATGGTCGCGGAGGACATAAAGGCGAAGCGCCACAGGAAGCCCGCGAGGACACGGAGTTTTTTTAATAACGATCGAAACTATGCCTTGGGCAGCGGTTGGGCCAAATGCAGAAAAGAGAGCTTTGTGTCAGGGACCTGCTGCCATGCTCGGTTTGCCCGAATGCGAGCGCCGGAGGCGCGCCATAGTTTAGCCCAGCGTGCAGCGCCTGCTTTTGGCGCGGAACGCTGGGTACGCTGGCCTCACGCCCCGCGCCCCGGCGGGGCGCCGGCTTTTCGCCATGCAAAAAATTGCGGAGCGTGCGTCGTCGTGAATTCGTCTTCAAACCTCCGCGTCCGATGATGATCACGCGCGATTTGTGATGCGGCACACCTGATACGTGACGTGAACGGGAACATATTGGGCGTGGCCGAAAGGCAAGCAGCCGCCTACGGGGCGCGGGCGGTGGAGGCGGCGTACCCAGCGTTCCCCGCGCCAACCCCGGGCGCTGCATCCCGGGCTAGACTATAGCGCGCCTCCGGCGCTCTGGATTCAGCGCGAAGCCGGACATCAGCGCGGGACCATGCGTTAGGGCGCACTGCCCTCGCCGGGCGCTCCGCACATCCGCGATTTTTTTTGATATGTGGGAGGCGGACAAGAACCTGATGGTGGCGGTCGGTGGGCGGAGTTCGAAAGGGCTTGACAAAAAAACCAACCCCGCCGGAATGGATTGATTTGAACTTGGGAGACGACCCAGCCCTGGCCAAAAGAGGGCCAGAACGGGGCACCCAGGTTTTGTGTGAGGCGAGATGGAACTTTGGGTGACCTCGAAGGCCCCGCCCTGGCCAAAAGAGGGCCAGAACGGGGCGGCCCGCGGTTTTGTGTGAGGCGAGATGGAACTTTGGGTGACCTCGAAGGCCCCGCCCTGGCCAAAAGAGGGCCAGAACGGGGCCTTCGAGGTCACCCAAAGTTCATATTCGCCCCTCACACCAAAACCTCGGTGCCGGGTTTTAGCCCTGCTTTGGCCAGGGCGGGGCCTTCGAGGTCACCCAAAGTTCCATCCTCACACAAAACCTGGGTCTACGTATGGCCCTA
>CAVXQR010000004.1:0-95319 GCA_963763975.1 uncultured Acidobacteriaceae bacterium | reverse complement strand
CGATGGCGTTGATCTCCAGCCCAGCCTGCGCGGCGATCTCTACCGCCGAGCGCAGCGGCTTGCCAAGGAACGATGGAACCACGGTGCCGCTGTCCACATCGAGCACCACCGTCCCGTTGCGATTCGCCGGCTCGGGCGGCAGCGGCAGGTCCGGTATTGTCGGACGAACGGTATCGCTGGCGCCCTGCGTTCCCGGCAACTCCATCGCAGCCGGAGACACTCCCGCGGACTTCGCCTGCGCCACGATGGCTTCGCCGGTCGGAGCGGCAGGCGCCTTCGCGACATCGTCCGGCACTCCCAGCGGCTGGCCCAGATGTTCGGAGGGACCTTCCTCAACGTCCACATCCTTGGCTGCCGCAATCAAATTCAGGCGCTTGGGATCTTCCGGATCGGCATCGTGCGGAACGTGCAGATATTCCAGCACGGCTTCGGCGATGCGCTTGAAGATGGGCGCGCAAACCTGGCCGCCCTGATGCAGCCCGATGGGCGAGTCGAGAATCACGGCGATGGTGATGGCCGGAGTATTGATGGGCGTGAATCCCACGAACGACGCCACGTACTTGGTCTTGGAGTAAGCGCCGGTAGCGGGATCGACCTTCTGCGCCGTTCCGGTCTTTCCGGCCGAGGTGTAGCCGTCGAGAATGGCGCGGCGTGCGGTTCCGAACAGCACCACACCTTCCATCATCTTCTTCATCTGCGCGGCGGTCATGGAGGTCACCACGCGATGCTGCCCCGCGGGATGGTAAACCACTGGCGAAGGTGCGCCGTTGGGCGGCAATTCGCCGGCAACAATTCTCGGCGCCGAGTAAACGCCGTCGTTGGCGATGGTGGAGACCATGGAGACAGCCTGCAACGGCGTCACGCCGATCTCCTGTCCCATGGAGATGGCGGCGATGGAAACCTTGGACCAGCGATTCACCGGCTTGGTGAGGCCGCGAGTCTCGCCCGGTAGCTCGATGCCGGTCTGCGAGCCAAAACCATATTCGCGGATGTAGTGATAAAGCCGATCTTGGCCCAGCCGCATGCCGACCTTGATGGCGGCCACGTCGCTGGAATGCGCCAGCGCCTCGGCAATGGTAATGGTGCCCAGCGATTCGTGGTCGCGAATGCGCATGCCGAAAACATCGATGGCGCCGTGCTGGCAATCCACCAGGTCGTCGGGCTTCACGACGTGCTGATCAATGGCGGCGGAGTAGGTGACGATCTTGAACACTGAACCGGGCTCGTAAATGTCGCTGACGGCGCGGTTCCTCATGGACGCGGGCGTGATCTCGGCGTACTTGTTGGGATTGAAGGTGGGCCGGTTGGTGAGCGCCAGGATTTCGCCGGTCTTGGGATTCTGAATCACTACCGTGCCGGCGATGGCGTGGGTCTCTTCCATGCCGCGCTGCAACTCGCGCTCGGCGATGTACTGGATGTTGTCGTCAATGGTCAGGACCAGGTCGCGTCCCGGATCGGCGGGCTTCTCCACCCCACTGAACGACTTGCGGCGGGCGTCCACCGAAATCAGCTCTTTGCCCGGAATGCCGCGCAGATCGTCGTCGTATTCGCGCTCCAGACCGCTCAGCCCCTCATCGTCCAGACCTACATATCCGAGCGCCTGGGCCGCCAATTCCCGGTTCGGATAGAAACGCTTGGGCTCTTTCAGAAAATAGATGCCGCGAAGATTAAGCTGGCGAATGCGCTCGGCTGGTATCGTCGTCAATCTTGCGGGCGATGAAGGTAAAGGTCTTGGACGCGGCCATGCGCGTCATGATGTCCTGCGGATCGATATTCAGCACCCGGCCCAGCAACTGCGCCGTGGTGGGCCGGTCGTGGACTTCGCTGGGCACGGCGAAGACCGAATCCACGTCAATGGAAACGGCGAGCTGATGCCCGTTGCGATCGTAGATATAGCCGCGCCGCGGTTCTACCGGAATGGTGCGGAAGGTCTGGCGTTGCAGACGCGCGAGGAATTCGCCGTAGCGGAAAATCTGCAGCCGGACCAACTGCAGAATGATGATGACAATCCAAACCGCGAGCACCGCGGCGAAAATATAAAGGCGCTTGATGGGGGTTTTGGCCGCGCTTGCCCGCATGTTCGTTACTCCTCAGGCCGCCGGAAATTCCTGGCATGGAAGCAGCAAAAGCGGTCCGCTTGCCGGCGGACCGCCGCTGGAGATTGCGATTCCGGTGGTTAACCGTGACGCAAATTTACGGCTGCGCCGAAACCACCATGATTCCGCCGCTGGCCTGGGCCATGATCGGCGCGGAGTCCACAGTGCCGGTGTCCATCAGCTCCCACTGCCCGAAAGCCGGCCGGGTCATGCCCAACTGCTTGGCCAGGTCTTCAATCCGCCCGGGATCGGTGAGCGACGATTCTTCCAGCCGGAGCGCGCGGTTGGCTTCGACGATGGTCTCGCGCTGCGACTTCAACTGCTCGTTCTGATAGCCGTACTCGATGGCGCTGAAATGCTGCCACAAGTACACCATCGCCAGCAGGAAGAAGAGGCACAGGGTCGCGGCGAAAGTAATCATCTCGCGGCGGCGCTTGGGATCGGCAACTTTCGCCACTCGCGAGTTGTCGATGCGCTTGGGAAAATAAATTTCAGGCGTGCCGAGGAACATTCCGCGGGGCTGGACCGGGGTCTGTTCGCTCCACTCTCCTGCTTGGGTCACGCTGGGGTACAACACTGCTGCTGCCATCACCGTCTCCATCCGGGAGGGGCTCACCTCGCACCCATACCGGCGTTCAACTCATGGACCGTGCTACCGGGGCCTGAAAGTTATTCACATTCTTCACAGCTTTTTCCGCAGCGCTGTTGTCGCTTGCGGAACCTGCTGCACTTATATTTTTTCCGCCGCCCGCATTTTCGCGCTGCGCGAGCGCGGATTCCGATCGATCTCGTCCTCATCGGCGGTGACCGGCTTGCGCGTCAGCACCTGATATCGGCCCTGCTGCGCTCCCTCGCGAAACGCATCCTTCACGATGCGATCTTCCAGCGAGTGAAAGCTGATGATCACCAGCCGGCCGCCTTGTCTCAGGACCTGCGGCGCTCCCTCTTGACTGAGCAGCTTGCGCAAGTCCTCGAGTTCTTGGTTCACCAGAATCCGGAGAGCCTGAAAGGTGCGTGTCGCCGGATGAATGCGCCGTTCTGCCTGGTTCATTGGCCGGGCCGCAGCCGAAATCACATCCGCAAGGTGTGCGGTATTGCGAATCGGCCGCGCCCGACAAATGGCTCTGGCGATTCTCCGCGACCTCCTTTCCTCACCGAATTCGTAAATCGCATCGGCAAGCTCGCGCTCGTCGAAGCGATTTACCACTTGTTCGGCGGTCAGCCCGGATGCGGTATTCATCCGCATGTCCAAGGGGCCTTCCGCCTGAAAACTAAATCCGCGCGCCGCGTCCTCCAATTGCAGGGAGCTCATGCCGAGATCGGCCAGCACCCCGTCCGCGGTGGCAGGCGCCAGGTATTGCGCCAACTCCGCGAACGAGGCATGTACCAGCTCGACCGTGGGCCAGCTGGAAGCCATCTCCGGCGGCGGCGTTAACAGCCGCTCGCGCGCTCGTTGCAGCGCTGCCGGGTCCTTATCGAAGCCAATCAACCGACCCTCGGGACCGAGGCGTCTTGCGATTTCCCAACTGTGCCCGCCTAAACCCAGGGTGGCATCGATATAAGTCCCGCCGCGCTGTACGGCCAGGAATTCGATCGCTGGTTGTAAAAGAACCGGAACATGGCCAAACCGCTCTTTCCCGCCATGTTCGCGCCCAGGGGCGCTGTCCGTGCCTCGAAACTCCTTGTCCATTCACTCCCATTCCGTCGCGAATGGAACTCGTACCCGGGTTAAATCCCCAAACGCTCCAGTTCCTGTTCATCTTCAGGAGTAAGCGGCTGCGACATCTCCTTGCCCAGCGCTTCGGCGTTCTCCACTTCCAGGTACTGAAACCTTCCACTGACGGCAACTTCGCCCTTCAGTTCGGCGGTTTCGCGCAGCATCTGCGGCAGTAGCAGCCGTCCCTGGGCGTCGATCTCGACCGTCTGCCCGTAATAGCTGGCGCGCTTCACCAGGTTCTGCTTGGCCTTGTTGAAGGTGGGCACGGCGCTCAACCTGCGCTCGATGGCTTCCCATTCCTGCAAGGGATAAACTTTGGCACTCTTGCCGTCCCAACTGGTGATATAGAATTGCGAGCTGTAGTTCTCGTCGATCAGACGCTTGAACTCGGCAGGCACCTTGAGGCGCCCTTTTTCGTCGAGCCGGGTTTTGTGCGTGCCGCGAAACATAACTTTTGGCCCCTTCGTGGGGCTTGTTGGCGGAGGGAATTAACCAGCCCAAATGGCGATCAGCAACCAGCAGCGCAGCAGTTTGGGCACTCACTCGATATCGAACCACCGGGCTTCTCCGTGAGCCGAGCGTTGGTCCATAACTTACCACTTTTTACCACTCTTGAGAACGTATCCTACGCCTAAATGGTTGTGTGTCAAGACCAATTTCCAGAATCTTGACGGAAATTCTTTGCCCGGCCGCCAAGCACAAGCTCTGGTGTTTTCCGCCGGGGGGTCCCGCTAGGACTTGCGTTTACTGCGGGGAGTCAGCGACGAAGCAGCGGTGAGAAACCCGAAGAAAGCAGGCAGTCCACCGGCAAAACTGGCCTTTTTCGCTTGCGAACGCCGATGTGGAGCGGAGTGGAACGACGATGAGCCAGCACTTCGAAGCTGACCAATGGGTAGCCGCTCCGGTGGCGGAAGTGTTTGCCTTCTTCGCCGATCCTCACAACCTGCCGCGCATCATGCCGCCCAAGCAGGGCGCCGCTCTGGTCAAGCTAACCCTTGTGCCGCCAAGGTTTACGGAGGGAGCGGTGCCGCCCGGGGCGGAGCGCATGGCGGGGGTGGGCAGCGAAATCGTGGTCAAGTTCTTGGCATTGCCGCCGATTCCGATGCACGAGCGGTGGACGGCGCAAATTACGGAATTCTCGCTGAATGAGTACTTTCGGGACGTCCAGACGCAGGGACCATTTCGGAACTGGGAGCATACCCACCGCTTCCGGGCCGAGGAGGTCGGCGGGCGGCACGGCACCCGCATCCTCGACTCGCTGGACTACGGCGTCGGCTTCGGCTTCATCGGCAGCCTGATCGAGCGCCTCTTCTTCCAGCGCCTGCTGCGCCGCACCTTCGACTACCGCAAGCAGGCGATCGAGCGAATCTTCGCCGCCTCCACTCCCGGCTCGCAGCAATAAAAAGGCCCGCCGTTGCCGGCGGGCGCTGGACCGCAATTCTCACTCGACCATCAGTGGTGCCGCGGAGCCGAGGACGTGTACTCGATCATGGTCAGCGGGTTGGCGCCGCCCGAGATCGCCACATACTTGTTGGGCGACACGATGAACGCGTAGTAGATGACGTTCCCGCCCTGCGAGATGGTGATCTCGCCCTGGCTGGAGACGGTGTAGGTTCCGGTCAGGTTCTGGTTCGGATTGGTACCGTTCGGTCCGCTATCGGTATAGGTCTCGGCGAAGTTGCCATTGCCGTCGGCGAGGTTGGTATCCACCTGGCTGTAGGTGTCGGGAACGTACTGCGGCAACGAGCCGCCCAGGAATTCGCCCACAAACGAAGCGTTGGTGAAGGTCTCGGTGGTTTGCGGCTCGAAGGCGATGACGCCCGCTCCCGCCGAGGTGGAACCGGTGTTGATGCAGAAACCCTGGTTGAGCGCGACCATATAGCAAACCACCACGGTGGACCCGGAAGCGACCATCGTCCGGCCATTGGAACTGACCGAGTAGGTGGCCGGCCCGGATTGATCGTGCTGAACCGCACCGTTGGTGTTGGTGTCCTGGGTGATAGTCACGTTGCCATTGCCGTCGGCGTCAAACAGCAGAATGATCGCCTGGCTGTTGGCGTTGCCATTGGCACTGTGCTGGCGGCTGCCGTTGCCGACCGACTTGCCGTGCAGAATGCCATTGTTCATGGTCCCGCTCTGCCGCAGGGCATCGGTAATGGTAAGGCTGTCGCCGTTGTCAATGTGGACTAGCATGACCTCGTTGGCGGAAACCATATAGGCCGCATAATTCAGCGGCGTACCGTTCACAACTAGCTGCACGATAGAGCGGCCATTGCCGTCAATGCTGGTGGTTACTCTGCCGGTAAAGGTGGCTTGGTCGTCGGTGCCGAAATCGTTGATGTCTTCGGCGCCATGAGTGATGTTGCCGCTGGCGTCCTGCTTATAGAAACCATCGGATGCCAGCGGATGCTGCGAGGAGTCAAAGCCCTGCAAACCAAAGGCCCAGTTGCCGGCCAGCGAGGCAGGATTAAAGGCAGTGGGGTTCTGCTGGCGCACCACGCCTGCTCCCCAGGTCCCATTGGAGCCGTTCTGGTTGTAAGCGATCACCCGCATGTCCTCGGCGGCCGCGGTCTCCACCAGCACCTCGATGTTGCCGCCGCTACTGTCGGTGAAATTGATCGTCCCCAAGCCGTTGGATGCGATGGAATAGGTCCCTCCGGTGACGGTGTCGTGCTCGACGCCGGAGCCGGCCTTATTAATGTCTTCCTCGCCGCCGGTGACATGACCGCCGCCGTCAAAGATCAGGCTGGCCGCCACGGTGATGATGCTGCCGCGGGCATAGCCCTGGAAGGTCAACGCATAATGCCCGTTCAGCGTAGGGTTGCCGTCGCCGGTGGTCACCGCGATGCTCAACGCCTTGGTAGCGGTGCTGTGCTGCGCGTCGGTCACCTTCGCGGTCAACTCGTAGAGTCCCGGTGAACCGGCAAGTCCGGAGATCTGGCCGGTGCTGGCGTTCAAAGTCACTCCCGGCGGCAGCGCGCCGGCGGAGATACTCCAGGTGTATGGAGTGATGCCTCCGTTGGCAGTCAGCAGCGCGTTGTACGGAACGTTGACCGCCGTAGCGGGCAGCGCGCTGGTTGTGACCCCCAGCGTCTGCATCGAGGAGTCAACCGTGATGCTGAGGTTAGCGGTGGCCGTGCTCGCCGGGGTGCCGGAGTCGGTCACCTTCACCACGAAGTTCGAGGGCCCGGTGCCGGTGGGCGTACCGGAGATCACGCCGGCGTTCGACAGGCTCATGCCCGACGGCAGGCTGCCTGAATTGAGCGTCCAGGTATAGGGTGCGACACCGCCGTCGGCCACCAGCGAAACACTGTACGCCTGGTTCTGGGTGCCGTCTGGCAACGTGGACGTCAGCACGCCTACCGCCGGAATGGGAGCGAAGTAGCTGGAGATGTCGATGATGAGCTGGGTCGAGCCGGCGGCGTAGGCATCAATGGCGCCGTCCTGCGTGGGCACGATCGCCATGTTGGAGGCGATGGCGCCGTCCAGCGCATTCAGGGTTGAGACTGTGGGCTTGTTCTCGCCTTCCGGCCATAACGTCAGATAAGACAGGCTGCCATTGGGCACCACGGTGGCATTGAAAACGAAGCCCTGCGATGTACTGGAAATACCGCACGAACTGCCGACCACCGGGACGGAAATCTGCCCGTTGCTGATCAGCCCGACGCCTTTGCGGGTATCCAGAACGCGGCAGGGGGTGAGCGTATAGAGCGACAGCGGGCCAGTGCCGGAGTTGGCCGGCGCATAATAGCCGTTCACATCAATCAGCAGATTGGTGTTGTCGGTGGAATACACCGCGGTCTTGTTTTCGCTGCCCGCGGGCACAATGGCCGCATTGGCCACAATCGTTCCTGTCGGATCGTTCAGTGTCGAGACCACCGGCCGGGTTCCCCCAGCCGGCCACACCGACAAATAACCGATGGGATGATTGCTGATGGGCACCACGGTGAAGTTGAAGGAATAGCCCTGGGCATCGCTGGGGATGCTGCAAGTTCCGGGGATCGGGAAGTCGCGTTCCACGCCGGCTTGCAGCGCTCCTCCGTTGCCGCTGCGGGTGTCCACCACGCGGCAGGGCGTCAGCGGGAAAAACGCCAGCGAAGAACTGTCGGCCGCGGTGTCGAAGTAGCCGTCAATGTCTACGGCAACGTTGGTCGTGTTCGAAACGTAGATGCTGACCGCGCCGTTGGTTCCCGCAGGCACGATCGCCGCGTTCGCCTTGATGCGTCCGTCCGGCGAATTCATCAGCGAAACCAGCGGCTGGCTCTCACCGGTGGGCCAGATGGTGAGATAGCCCAGTCCTCCGCTCGGAATCACCGTGACATTCAGCGAGTAAGCCGCCGCATTCGCCAGGTTCGGGCATCCCGATTTCTGCGACGCCAGGGAAGGCAGATCGAAGCTCTGCGCCGTTCCTCCCTGGATAGGACCTCCGCCGCCGTTCGATGGACGAGTATCCACCAGCCGGCAGGGCGTCGCCGGAACCAGCCGCAGCGGCGTCTGGGCGTTGGCAAGGGTGGAAAGAAAGCAAAGAAGGGCGAGGGCGGGCACAAGATGGCGTGTGCGAAACATTCCGTTTCTCCGTGGTTCAATTCGAGAGATGATTGACACTTGCCGCGCACCTCAGCGATGGTCGAAAGGACGACCAAGGAGCGGCTCTAACTAGCAATCGCCCAGGGAAAGAGGGCGAACACGGTTGAGATTATGGGAGAAGCCTACTGCGAGATCGCGCTTTTCCTATAGCACCTAAGCGTCGGCGCAAACCTTGACTTCCGTACCAGAGGGACTTGCGGGGGAGTGGCACGCCTCCTGGACGCGCACTCGCGCTAGAGCGGCTGGTATGCTTCCGGGATGGACGTCTTCGCCCTGACTCGCAAGCTCATGGACATTGAATCGACCACCGGCATGGAAGGCGCGGTGGGGCCGGTGCTGGCGGCGGAGTTGACTGCACTGGGCTACAACGTCGAGCGCATGCCGGTGGAGGGCGACCGCTTCAACGTCTGGGCGACGCATCCCGGAGAGGACCGTCCGGCGCTGGCGCTGTCCACCCACATGGACACGGTGCCGCCATTCATCGCATCGTCGGAAACCGGCGATCGCATCTACGGCCGCGGCTCGTGCGACGCCAAAGGCATCATCGCGGCGCAGATCGCTGCGGCGGAGAAACTGAAGGACGCCGGCATTCGCGTCGGGCTGCTGTTTCTGGTAGGCGAAGAGCGCGACAGCCAGGGCGCGCATGTTGCGAATTCGCAGCCGCGCGGCACGCGCTTCCTGATCAACGGTGAGCCTACCGAGAATAAGCTGGCACTGGCGTCGAAGGGAACGCTGCGGGTGGAACTGGTGGCCAAGGGACGCATGGCGCACTCGGCGTATCCGCAGTTGGGGGAGTCCGCCATCGAGAAGCTGCTGGACGCGCTCGAGCGAGTCCGCAAGGTGCCGCTGCCGACCAATCCCAAAGCCGGCCCGTGCACCATGAATATCGGGCAGATCGAGGGCGGCCGCGCGCCCAACGTGATTCCCGATCATGCCATGGCGCAACTGCTGTTTCGCCTGGTCGGCCCTTCCGAAGAGCTGCGACGCAAGATCGAGCAGGCGGCCGGCGATTCCGCCGAGGCCCGCGTCAAGCTGGAAATTCCTTACATGGAATTCGCCACCGTTCCCGGCATCGAAACCATGGTCGCCGCTTTCACTACCGATATTCCGGCGCTGACCGCGTGGGGACAGCCGCTGCTGCTGGGCCCGGGCTCGATTCACGTGGCCCACACCGAGGGCGAATATATCGAGAAGCGGCAATTGCTGGAGGCGATTGACCTGTATGCGCGCATCGCCCAGGAGCTGCTGAGCTAAATTTCAACGTCTGGAACAAAACTACTTTGACCACGCGCCGTGGATTGGCTTTATCATTCTGTTCGCTTCTGCCGATGCAACCTGTAGACCATGCCAAGCCGGCTCGCTAACGTCGCTGCTGCCGGGAAGACTGTGCCGCCTGCTCAGCCGGCGTACCGCCTGAGCCGCGGTGTTCCCTTGCCCATGGGGACGTGGTGCCGTCGCGGCGGCGTGAACTTCTCCGTGTTCTCCAAGCATGCGACCTCCTGCACGCTGGTGATTTTCCAGCCCGGCACCAACACACCGGCGGTCGAGTTTGCACTCGATCCTCGTTCCAACCGCACCGGCGAAGTCTGGCACGGCTTTGTGGAAGGCGCAGACGTAGGCACGGAGTATGGCTATCGCTTCGACATGCAGCCTAATGATGACCCGCGGATCTACCGCTTCAACCCGGCGCAGGCGATGCTGGATCCCTATGCGCGCTTGCTATCGAACGGCGCGCCCTGGGCCGATTTCCAGCCGGGCAAGCAACGCTATCGCAACTCCATGGTCATCGAGAACAACTTCGATTGGGAGGATGACCAGCCGCTGAATCTTCCGCTGGTGGACAGCGTGATTTACGAGCTGCACGTTCGCAGCTTCACCCAGCATCCGTCGTCCGGCGTGCAGCATCGCGGCACCTTTGCCGGGCTGATCGAGAAGATTCCCTACCTCAAGCAGCTCGGCGTGACCGCCGTGGAATTGCTGCCGGTGAATGAGTTTGAGGAATCGGACACCGACCGCAGGAATCCCTTTACCGGCGAGCCGCTGCGCAACCTGTGGGGCTATCAGCCGATTGCATTTTGTGCTCCCAATGCCGCGTACTCCTCCAACCTGGCCAATGGCGGCCAGGTGCGCGAATTCAAGCAACTGGTACGGGAACTGCATCGCGCCGGCATCGAGGTCATTCTCGACATCGTTTTCAATCACACCGCCGAAGGCGGCAACGACGGTCCCACCTGGTCGTTCCGCGGCATCGATAATCCCACCTATTACATCCTCGATCCCGCGACCGGCGCGTACGTGAATTACAGCGGATGCGGCAACACCGTGAACTGCAACAATCCCGTGGTGCGCGACTTCATCGTGGATTGCCTGCACTACTGGGTGATGGAGTTGCACGTGGACGGCTTCCGCTTCGACCTGGCCTCCATCCTGGGGCGCGGGCAGGACGGCTCGGTGCTGAAGAATCCGCCGCTGCTGGAGAGCCTGGCCTACGATCCGGTGCTGGCGAACACTAAGCTGATCGCCGAGGCCTGGGACGCCGCCGGTCTCTACCAGGTGGGCACGTTTCCGTCATGGGGACGGTGGGCGGAGTGGAACGGCATCTTCCGCGACGACGTGCGCAAGTTCGTGCGCGGCGACGCGGGCATGACTTCGGCCTTGGCGACGCGGCTGCTGGGCAGTCCCGACCTGTACGCCACCAGTGCGCGCGAACCCTATCACAGCATCAACTTCGTGACCTGCCACGACGGCTTCACCCTCAACGACCTGGTTTCCTACAACGACAAGCACAACCTTCCCAACGGCGAGAACAACACTGACGGCAGCAACGCCAATTACAGTTGGAACTGCGGCATCGAAGGCGCGAGCGACAACCCGGCCATTCAGCAGCTACGCGAGCGCCAGCGCAAGAATCTGGCGGCGATTCTGCTGGTCGCGCACGGCGTGCCCATGATTCTCTCCGGCGACGAGATCGGGCGCACACAGCAAGGCAACAACAACGCTTACTGCCAGGACAACGACATCAGTTGGCTGGACTGGCGCATGGCGCAAAGCAATGCCGGCCTATTGCGCTTCTTCCGCCTGATGATTGCCTTCCGCAAGCGCTGTCCGCTGCTCCGCCGCTCCAGCTTTGAATTGCACGGGGAAGGCGGCTTCCACATCACCTGGCACGGCGTAAATCTCGCCAAGCCGGACTGGAGCGAAGGCTCGCGCAGCGTGGCCATGCAGTTGACCCAGCTTGCCGACGACGGCTCGCGCGAAGACCTGCACTTCATCGCCAACGCCTACGATGGAGAGCTGGAATTCGAACTGCCGCCGATCGGCCAGCGCGAGTGGTTTCGCGTGGTGGACACGGCGCTCGCTTCGCCGCTCGATATCGCGGAAGCCAACCAGGAATTTCCGCTGCTCTCGCAGGAGAGCTACAAAGTGCAGCCGTACAGCGTGGTGATATTCACGTCCAAGTAGTGGCGCGTCATTCCGACGTCAGCACCGCGAACTCTCCGCTTTCGGGATCCGCCTGCCGCACTTCGCCCTTGCCGATGTCGTAAATCCAGCCGCGAATTTCGACCTCATGTTTCGCCAGTCGCGACGCCACACTGGGATGGGTCTTCAAGTTCTCGATCTGCTGCCGCACGGTGAACTCGGTCAACAGGCGCAGCTTCTCCTGCTCCGGCGCCTGCGGATATTCCTGCAACACGCGATGCCGCGCTTCCATGGCGTGGCGCATCCATTGCTGCACCGCCGGCAGGCCTTCGGCTTTCTGCGGATTCAACAGGCCCTTCATCACGCCGCAATCGGTATGCGCGCAGACAATAATCAGCGGCACCTGGAGCGCGAGCATGGCAAATTCCACGCTGGCAGAGACGCCACCGATGAACGTTTCGTAGCCCGGCACCAGCGCGCCCGGATTGCGCTCGATGAACATCTCGCCCGGCGCGGTCTGGGTAAACAGGTTGGGCACCACGCGCGAATCGGCACAGGTAACGAACAGCGCCAGCGGCTCCTGGCCGTGCTGCAACTGTTCGAAGGCGGCGCGGTGCAAGGGATAGATTTCATTCTGAAACTTGCTGACGCCGTTGGTTAATTTTGTTAACGCTTCCTCGCTCCGCACCCTGCTCTCCATCGTGTTTCGGTATTCAGTCCCCGGCCATCCAGAATACATCTTGTTGGATGCGAGATGGCCGCGGGCGACCGAGGAGTGCCGCCGCTCCGCGGCTCGCGCGTTTCGTCATCTTCGACCGCGGGCTTACGCCCACGGCTCACACAAATGTCGCCCTTCGGGCTCTCGAAGCACGCTCTATTACGGCGTTGTGCGTCGCGCCGGGTTTTGAAGACCAAGATTCTCCGTGCGCTGCCGCAGGGGCTAAAGCCCAGCTCTAGAAAAGCCGCTTGTCGGCATGGCTGAAGCCATGCCCTGATACGGGTCGTGCGTGTCGTCGAGTTTTGAAGCCGAAGATTCTCCGTGCTCTCGGTGTCTCCGTGGTGAACCATCCGCCTCGGCCTCGCGCCCCACTCTTCCCTGCTAGACTCAAGGTTTATGCCGGAAGCCTCGAACTCGCTGGGACGCGCCTCCTCCGCTTATCTCCGCTCGGCCATGCATCAGCCGGTGCAATGGCACGAGTGGGGCGAAGAAGCCTTTGCCACCGCCGAGCGCGAGAGTAAGCCCATCCTGCTCGACATCGGCGCGGTGTGGTGCCACTGGTGCCACGTGATGGACCGCGAGTCCTACGAGAGCGCCGACGTGGCCACCATCGTCAATCGCGAATTCATCGCGGTGAAGGTGGACCGCGACGAGCGTCCTGACGTGGACAGCCGCTACCAGCTTGCGGTTTCCGCCATCTCCGGCACCGGCGGCTGGCCGCTCACCGTCTTCCTCACGCCCGAGGGCAAGCCGTTTTACGGCGGCACCTACTTTCCTCCGGTGGACCAGTTCGGACGTCCCAGCTTCAAGAAAATTCTGCTGGCCATCGCCGACGCCTATCGCGACCGGCGCGACGAAGTGCTGAAGTCGGCGGACGAAGCCATGCACGTGCTGACCAACGCCGAAGGCTTCGCCGGCCGTCACTCCGACTTCTCGCCTCGACTGGTGGGCGTGATGGTGCAGTCGGCCATGCCCATCTTCGACGAGAAGAATGGCGGCTTCGGCAGCGCGCCCAAGTTCCCCCATCCTGCCGCGCTCGATCTGCTGATGGACTGGTACGTGCGCACTCGCGAGGAGCGGGTGGCCACCATAGTCACAACCAGCCTCACGCGCATGGCGCAAGGCGGCGTGTACGACCAGCTTGCCGGCGGCTTTCATCGCTACTCGGTGGACGAGCGCTGGGTGGTGCCGCACTTCGAGAAGATGGCCTACGACAACTCGGAGCTGCTGAAGAATTACGTACACGGCTACCAGGTCTTCGGCACCAACTTCTACGCCCACGTTGCCCGCGACATCATCCGCTGGATAGACGAGTGGCTCAGCGACCGCGACAAAGGCGGCTTCTACGCCTCGCAGGACGCCGACATCAATCTTGACGACGATGGCGATTACTTCACCTGGACACTGGACGAAGCCCAGGCCGCGCTGAGCGGCGAGGAACTGGAAGCCGCGACCTTGCACTTCGACATCGGCGAGGCCGGCGAGATGCACCACAACCCCGCCAAAAATGTGCTGTGGGTGCGCGCGCTGCCGGAAGAAATCGCCTCACGCATGGGCCTGAAGCCGGGCCGGGTGCTCGACCTGCTGGCTTCCGCCAAAACCAAAATGTATGCCGCGCGCCTGAAGCGGCCGACGCCGTTCGTGGACAAAACGGTTTACACCAACTGGAACGCCATGTGCGTCTCGGCCTATTTGCAGGCGGCGCAGGCGCTGGAGCTGGAGGACGCGCGCAAGTTCGCGCTGCGTTCGCTGGACCGCATTCTGGCCGAGGCGTGGAAACCGGAGCGCGGACTGTCGCACGTGATCGCCTATGCCGATGCTTCGGCCGAAGTGCGATTCGTGCGCGGCATGCTCGACGATTATGCCTTCACTGTGCTGGCCTGCCTCGACGCCTACGAAGTCACCGGCGCGATGAGCTACTTCAAGATGGCGCAGAAGATTGCCGACGAGATGATCAGCCGCTTCGGCGACCAGACTTCCGGCGGCTTCTTCGACACCGAGGCATCGCTGGAAGAAAAGCTCAAGCTGGGGGCGTTGTCGGCGCGGCGCAAGCCCTTTCAGGATGCGCCCACGCCCGCGGGCAATCCCACCGCAGCCATTGCGCTGCTGCGACTGTTCGCCTACACCAACGACGCCAAGTATCACGATAAGGCGCAGGAGACGCTCGAGGTTTTCGCCGGGCACGCCGAGCAGTTCGGAATTTATGCGGGAACGTATGGCATTGCGGCGACCTGGCTGTCGCGACCGCATACGCAGGTGGTTGTGATCGGCGAGGACGATGCGGCGCGGGCGTTGTTGCAGGCGGCCTACGCGCCCTTCGCGGTGAATAAGTCGGTCGTCCACCTGACCGACAGCGAAGCGGTGGCGCAGAATTTGCCGCCGGTGCTGGCGGAGACCGTCCCCAATCTGCCGCAGTTGAAGGATGGGCAGTCGGTGGCCATCGTTTGTACGAACTTTGCCTGCCAGCCTCCGGTACGCACCGCGCAAGAGCTGTCGGAACAATTGCGTCAGGCGATTGCGGCGAAATAAGAGCGGATTCTATCCACAGAGAAGCTGCGGAAAAGTTGGCGTTGCCGCGACAATGAGTAAGGGCACGACCTCCGGTCGTGCCGAAATCCAGTTCTCATTCAATTTAGGAGGTTGCGGACGGTCGCTTTCCGCGACCGTCCGCAACCGAAATTATGGGCCAGACTCTATCGGCACGACCGAAGGTCGTGCCCTTACTCATTGTCCTGCCAGAATAGGGGTCGAGCAGCGTTCTGCGAAAAGGCACTAAACTCCGGCCGATGGGCTGCCGATAAGAGAACCAAGCAGCAGCGGTGAAACGCCTCAGCCCGCATCAAGGGGCAGCAGTTGGCGGGCTGAGTGTGTGCGTGGACGGCGGCAACCAACGCCGTCCACACATTTCCAGATGTACAAGAAGATGGGACGGCGCGAGTCAGCGCCGTCCCATCTTTTTTGGGACCAAATTTGGAGTTGGCTAGCGGTAGGCTTCGTCGAGCAACTCGACGACATGCGCCACGCGCGCCTTCATGTGCTGGCGCTCGATCCCGGCCTGGAACTGCAGCATGCAACCGACGTTGGCGGTGGCAATAATCTCCGGCTGCACTCCGGCGACGTAGCTCATTTTCTCGTCGAGAATCTTCATCGAGATTTCGTTCTGCGCCACGTTGTACACGCCGGCGCTGCCGCAGCAGGAGTCGGCGCGCGGCATCTCCACCAGCTTTACCCCGATGGCCTTAAGCAGTTCGCGCGGAGCCTTGCGAATTCCCTGCGCGTGCGCCAGGTGGCAGGGATCGGAATAGGTGACTCGCTTCTCAATTTTGCGCTTAGGCGGGACCAGACCAATCTCGTCCAGATATTCAGTGATGTCGCGCACCTTGGCGACGAATTCCCGGGCGCGCGCGGCATACGCGGGATCGTCGGCCAGCAGATCGCCATATTCCTTCATCGTCGAGCCGCAGCCGGCCGCGTTGCTGACGATGGCGTCGTACTCCGGCTGCAGCATGGCATCAATATTGACTCGCGCCTGCGCCCGCGCCTGTTCCAGCAGGCCCGCGTGGGCGTGCAGCGCGCCGCAGCATCCCTGGCTGGAGGGAATATGCACTTCGATACCATTTGCCGTCAGCACCCGGATGGTAGCGCGATTGAGTTCCGCGAAGGCCACGCTGCTGACGCAGCCGATGAGCAGCGCCACCGAGCCGCGATGCAATCCCTGCGCCGGATAAGTACGCCCGAGCTGATCGAAGGAGAATTCGCTCTCGATCTTCGGCGAGAGCGCATCCAGTTCCTTCACTCCGAGCCACGACAGAATGCCGGTGGCGCGCGCCAGTCTTTGCAATCCGGAATTCTGGTAAAAGCGCAGCAGCCTGGCGGCTCTCGCCAAGCGAGTGAACGAGGGCAGAACCTTGCCGTAAAAATGCTCGCGCACTTTCCGCTGCAGCCATGGACGCTGATAATTCTCTTCGATCTGCAGGCGCGCGCGTTCCAGCAGGCTGCCGTATTTCACTCCCGACGGACACGCGGTCTCGCAGTTCAGGCAGCCGAGGCAGCGATCGATGTGGGTGGCGAAGAAGTCGCCCAACGTCAGGCGTCCGGCGTCCACCTGCACCATCTGGTAGATGCGGCCGCGCGGCGAATCCATCTCCGTGCCCAGCGCGCGATAAGTGGGGCACTGGTCGAGGCACAGACCGCAATGCACGCACTTGGAATACAGCTCCCACGTCGGCTTTTCACCGGGCGTGAAGTTCGAGGTGCACTTGTCCGCGACTGGTGCGACGGTGCTCAGAACAGGAACCTCCCGCGATTCAGGATGTCGTGCGGATCGAGCGCGGCCTTGACCGCGCGCATGGCCTCCACGTTGGTCGGCGTCGGTCCCCAGACGTTGATACGGCCGCGCAGTTCCGGCGGGCAGCGCAGGATGGTCATGCTGCCGCCGCCCTGCAGTCCGGCGCGCAATGCCGCCACTGCCGTCATGAAGTTCTCCACCACCACTGGCTCGTCACGCAGCGGCCACAGTGCTGCCAGCAGATGTCCAACACCGAAGCGCCCAACCGCAGCGCAAGCCAGTGCATTCTTGGCGGCGATGCTCTCGATTCCAGCCAGAGCCGGTTCCACATCGCTTAGCGGAAGTCCGAGCGATAGCACCATGGCCCCGGTATGGCGGTTCTGCGCCGCAGGAGTGAAGTCCGAGACCGCCCGCCAGAAAGAAGTTTCCTCAGGCCCATTCAAGTCGCGCGAGAGCGAAGCTCCCAACTCCGAACGGTAGCGCGCCAGCACGGCGTCAGTTCCGGCGGCCCGCAACGCGACTCGCCATCTTTCTGTCGAAGGCAACGACAGCAACTCACCCGCGCGCGGCGAAATCACTTCCAGGCACAACGGGGTCAGCGGCGAGCGCAAAATGCGATTGCGGAACTGGACGGCTTCAGCAATTCCGGCGAACTCGGCGAAGAACGTCCGCGTCTGCCGCGCCGCGGGAAACAGCTTGAAGCCTGCTCCGGTGATGACGCCCAGCGTTCCCTGGCTGCCGATCAGCAGCTTCATCATGTCGTAGCCGGCGACATTCTTCACCACGCGCCCGCCGCCCTTCGCTTTGCGGCCGTCGCCGGTGACGAACTTCACGCCGATGCAGAAGTCGCGCACGCCGCCGAAGAAGTGGCGCATCGGGCCGTGGGTCGCCGTCGCCAGCAATCCGCCGACGGTGCAACGCTCGGGCAGCGCGCGGATCGGCCGGGAAAAGTTGCCGATGCTCGCCAACCATCGCCGCCAGCCGGCCGATGGTCGTGCCCGCTCCGATGCCGACGGTCAGGTCGCCGGGATCGTAATGCTCCACCGCTGTCAGCCGCGTGGTCAGTAACACGATGTCCACCTGCCGCGGCGGATTTCCCATCTCCTGCTGGGTGAAGCCACCGGCGGGGAAAACGCGCAGCGAATGCTGATTGGCAAAACGCAGGATGGCCGCAATTTCGTCCGCCGAGCCGGCGTAACCGCCATCGCCGGGATGACGCCGAGCAGGCTGTAGCGCTTGAGCTGCGCCGGATCGTCCACCACAAATTCGGCGCCGCAGATATCGCGCAGCTCGCGTCCGTAGCCGGTCATGGTGTCAGCGGCGCTCACAGTCCCTCCTGCGCCAGCACCGGATTCTGCGATGGCCCCATGGTCTCGCGGCACATGCGGGTGGTGGGAAACAGCTTCTGCGGATTCAGCACGTTCTCGGCATTGAAGGCGTTGCGCAGGCCCACCATTACGTCCAGGTCGTCGTTGGTGAACAGCAGCGGCATCAGGTCGCGCTTCTCCACGCCGATGCCGTGCTCGCCGGTGAGTGAGCCGCCACAGTTGATGCAGAATTCCAGAATAGATGTGCTGGCCTTCATCACCCGGCGGAACTGGTCGGGATCGCGATTGTCGAACAGGATCAGCGGATGCAGGTTGCCGTCGCCGGCGTGGAACACGTTGCCGATGATCAGGTCGTTCTCTTTGGCCACATTGGCGATGTGCCGCAGCACTGCGGGAATCTGCGTGCGCGGCACCACGCCGTCCTGGGTGTAATACGACGGCGTCACCCGGCCGAGAGCGGCGAAGGCCATCTTGCGGCCCTTCCACAACAGCGCGCGCTCGTCGTCATTCTTGGCGCGACGCACTTCGCGCGCACGCTGACGCAGGCAAACTTCGCGCACCGCCGTGGCCTGCTCCTCGACCGCTTCGCGCAGTCCTTCCAGTTCGATCAGCAGCACCGCTCCCGCATCCAGCGGATAGCCGGCATGGCACATCTCTTCGATGGTGCGCAGCGTCCAGCCATCGAGCATCTCCAGCGCCGCCGGCGTGATGCCCTCGGCGGTGATGGCGGAAACCGTCTGCGCGGCGTCGTCCACGGTTTCGAACACGCCCAGCAGCGTGGCCGCCAGTTCGGGCTTGCGCAGCAGCTTCACGGTGATGGCGGTTGTGATGCCGATGGTGCCTTCCGAGCCAACGAAGAAGCCGGTCAGATCGTAGCCGCAGAAGTCCGACGCCTTGCCGCCGAAGTTCATCACCTCGCCGTTGGGCATCACCACTTCCACGCCGGTCACGTGATTCACGGTCACGCCGTGCATCAGGGTATGCGGGCCGCCGGAATTCTCCGCGACATTGCCGCCGATGGTGCAGGCTTTCTGGCTGGAAGGATCGGGCGCGAAATACAGGCCCGAGATGCGCGACGTGCTCGGAGAGCTGCAGATTGACCACGCCCGGCTGCACTACGGCGCGCAGGTTCTCTTCGTCCACTTCGAGAATGCGGTTCATGCGCGAGAAGACGATGACCAGTCCGCCCTCGAGCGCGATGGCGCCGCCGCTCAGTCCGGTGCCCGCGCCGCGCGCCACCACCGGCACGTGCGCGGCCGTCGCCAGCCGCATGATCTCGGAAACCTGCTGCGTGTTCTGCGGGAAAATGACTGCCGCGGGCGTGCTCTTGCGGATGCCGGCGTCATACTCGTAGAGCATGACGTCTTCGGGAGAGTCGAGCACGGCGTCGTGCCCGGCGATCCTGCGCAACTGTTCGACGAACCCGTGGGGCAGCATAAGAAAGCGTCAGTGTAGCACCGCAAAAACGCGGGCTTATCCCACGAAGCGGGCATGCTTCCCGTATCGGGACGCTTATGACGCGGTCTGGATGTAGGCCCGCATCATGTCGGCCTCGCCGACTTTCTCGTCGAGGTGGCAGCGCAGCAAGTCGCGCAGCGAGAGGAAGCCGACCAGGGTGTGTGCCTTCGCACACCGGCAGGTGACGCACGCTGTGCTCCTGCATCAGGGCCATGGCGGTTTCCGATGCGGCGCTCGGCGGCACGGTGGTCAGGCCGGTGGACATCACCTCGCGAATGCGCGTGGTCAGCGGGTTGCGGCCTTCCGTCACCACCCGCTTCATGATGTCGCGCTCGGAGAAAATGCCGACCAGGCGGCTTTCGTCGAGCACCGGCACGGCGCCGACGTTGCAGTCCACCATGTAGTTGGCGGCCTCGAAGACAGTCTGCTCCGGCTGCACATAGTGGATGGTGCGGTTGCTGAGAAGATCGCGGATAGTTGCCATAGTGCCTCCGATAGGATTCGCGGCGCACCGGACCCCACTCACCCGCCCGATGGCACGATTGCTGCACTGTCCGCATGAGGCCGGTTCGGCCGGCTTCGAAGGCGGACTCCCTGGGCACAGATGCGCCCGTGACTATGGCGCCGGCGACAGTATAGGCCTGTCTTTCCGGCCAGGGAAAGAGATATTTCGCGAAACTGGAAGGATAAATCTCGGGCGCCGAGGCAACCCGTAGCGGGGAATCCCCGATGCCAGGCAGCGCGCGTTGCCAGCGGGCGCATCAAGACAGACCCGCTTTCCGGCTGATATTCTCATCCATTCGGCTGATACACGCGGAGGCACTACAGGATGTCGAACAGTCTCGAGGGACGCACGGTGGCCGTCTTCGGCGTGGCCAACAAGCGCAGCATCGCCTGGGCCATCGCGCAGGAGATGCAGGCCGCCGGCGCGCAACTGGCCATCACCTATCAGAACGAGCGCCTGAAGCAGGAGGCCGACGGTCTCATCGCCGACCTGCCCAACGCGCAGGCCTTCCAGTGCGACGTCAGCCGCGACGAGGAAATCACCCGCCTGTTCGAGCAGCTCAAGGAGCGCTACGGCAAGCTGGACGCCCTGGTGCATAGCATCGCCTTCGCGCCCGCCGAAGACCTGAAGGGCGAATTCGCCGTGACCAGCCGCGAGGGCTTTCGCATCGCCATGGACGTGAGCGTGTATTCGCTGGTGGCGCTGGCCCGCGCCGCACGCCCGCTGATGACCGACGGCGGCAGCATCATGACCATGACCTACTACGGCGCGGAGAAGGTTGTGCCCCGCTACAACGTGATGGGCGTGGCCAAAGCCGCGCTGGAAGCCAGCGTCCGCTACCTGGCCTACGACATGGGCAAGAACAAGATTCGCGTGAACGCCATCTCCGCCGGGCCGATCAAGACACTGGCCGCGCGCGGCATCTCCGGCTTCGGCGACATGCTCAGCGCCCAGGCGGAGCGTGCGCCGCTACAGCGCAACGTGGATGTAAAGGAAGTGGCCACCACCGCGGTCTTCCTCGCCAGCGACGGCGGCAGCGGCATCACCGGCGAGACCATCTACGTGGATTGCGGGTATAACATCATGGGATTCTAGAGGCAGTGGCTAGTGGATAGTGGATAGTGGATAGTGTCAGCTATCAGCTATCAGCTATCCGTTTTGCAATACCAGGTTGCCGAGATTGTCATCCCGAGCGGAGTCGCGGAGCCTGCCCCGAGCGCAGCCGCGGGGATCTGCGGTGCAGCCCGAAGGGCGGCATTTGTGTTAGCCGCGGGCGTAAGCCCGCGGTGAGGAGCCCCAATATAACCCGAGCCGCGGAGCGGCGACACGCTCGCTTTATTTTCTCTTGACGCCAATGTTTCTTTCCTCGTCCCCGCGGCGCTCGATGACAATCTCCACGTCGCATTCGCGCACGAAGCGCGGGAACTTCTCGCCCCACTCCAATAGCACGACGTTGCCTTCCTCGGCGAAGAGTTCGTCCAGTCCCAGGGTACTCAGTTCGCGCTCGGTCTCGATGCGATAGAGATCGACGTGATAGAGCGTGACCTGGGGGCCGCGATATTCGTGGATGAGGGTGAAAGTCGGGCTGGTGACGTCATCCTGCGAAGCCGCTTGCAGGCCCTCGGCGATGCCCTTGACCAGCGTGGTCTTGCCCGCGCCCAGATCGCCGCGCAGCACGACCATGCGCGCCAACTTCAACTCCGGCGCCAGCCGGCGTCCCAGAGCGATGGTCTCGTCGGCCGAGTGCGTGATGTATTCCCCGGCGGGCACGGGCGCCATTCTAGCAGCAGGCCGGAGGGCGAAAGGTTAGCCCAAAAGAGAAGCCGAGAGGCCCGAACCGGGCGCGACTTGAGTGTCGGGACTGGACTGGACTGGGGGGCGACGGGCTCGAAAGCGGCTGCCGAAAACCGGATTTTCCACACCAAGATCGGGTTGGTTAGCGATCAAAAAAAAGAGTGTTCGCACATTGAAACCAAAGGGTTTATTGCGCCACTGGCTGCAAGCCGCTGATTATGCGGGGTTTAAACGTTAAATCATGAAAACAAACAACTTACTGGCCGGTTTTTGCGCACAGGTATGCCATGTTTGCGCAAATGCGCAAAGATGACATGTTGACAAATGGGCGGGAGTTGGACCCTCCCCGAAGTTCCAACTGCCATCGGACCGGCACCCGGCGGTACAACGGTTTGTGCGAAGCGCTTCGGGAGGCTGCCCCCCAAGTCAAGGGGGCGCCGGAGCGGCACGAACAGGCCACTGAAAAAGTCGGAACGCCGGAGTGCCGCCGGGCTGAAAGCCGGCTCCGGATCCCCAAAATAAACGGTTTATCGGCCCGGCTGGACAAGATGAGCTGACAGCTTTTCTAGCCACCAGCCACCAGCCACTGCCTTCAGATTCCGCCGATCCGCACGGTGCTTTCCTTCGCCCAGCGCGTGGCGCGGCGAAAGGCTTCCGGCAGCGCGTGCAATAAATCGGTGGCCACCAGCGAATGCACGCCCATGGTTTCGGCGGCAACGTCGCCGGCCAGGCCATGCAGATACACCGCCGCAATCGCCGCCCGCGCAATGTCGTCGTGCATCTGGCCCAGCACGCCGGCAGTCATGCCGGTAAGGATGTCGCCGGTACCGCCGGTGGCCATGCCAGGATTGCCGGTGGGGTTCACCCACGCGGTGCCGTCGGGCAACGCGATGATGGTGCGATTCCCTTTCAGCACCAGCACCAGGTGATGCTCGCGGGCGAATTTGCGCGCCACGCCGATACGGTCCGCCTGCACCTGCTTGATGGACAGCCCAGTCAGCCGCGACATTTCGCCGGGATGCGGCGTCAGCACCAGCGGCCGCTTGCGGCCATCGAGCAGCGAAGTGTGGCCGTCGAAGGCGTTCAGCCCGTCAGCATCAATCACAGTGGGAACGCTGCTCTGGCGGACGGCGTCGTGTACGAACTGCACCGTCTCCGGCGCGCGGCCAATGCCCGGACCGATGGCGATCACGCTCATCGGTTTGGCCACTTCAGCGTAGCGCCCGCTGGTGATGGCAGCCGGCGCGATGCCGCCGCCGTCGGTCTCCTGCAGCGGTTCGGTCATCAACTCCGCGGCGAAGGCAGCCACCGCACTCAATACGCTGTTCGGCGTGGCCACGGTGCTCAGGCCGGCGCCCGCGCGCAACGCCGCCATCCCGGCCATCGCCGCCGCGCCCGATTTACCCAGCGAGCCGCCGACAATCAGCACGTGGCCGTACATGCCTTTGTTGCTATCCATGGGACGAGGCGCCAGCAGCGACGCGAAATCGCGCGGCGTGGTGACTTCGAGATTCAGGCTGGAGACGATGGCTTCGTCCGGCGAACCAATGGGCGCAACCAGCACCGGTCCGCGCGTCAATCCGCCGAAGACGTGCGCCGGGCGCGGCGCGGTGAAGGTCACGATGGCGTCAGCGCGGGCGATGCCTTCGCCGCCCTGCTCGCTCATGGAATCGGAATCGGCGCCGGAGGGAATGTCAACGGCGACGATGGGCTTGCCGCCGGCATTGATGGCGGCGATGGCGTCGGCGTAGAGCCCCTTCACCGGCGGACGAAAGCCGGTGCCCAGAATGGCATCCACGATGACATCGCAGTTGGCCAGGCTGCGCGAGGACTCGGCCTCCAGTTCTTCCGCTTTCTCCACCACCACCGGACGCACCGGCATGCGCTCGAACATGGCCAGCGCATCGCCGCGCAGCTCCGAGGGCGAAGTCAGCAGCAGGACTTCCACTACGCGTCCGGCGCGATGCAGCTTGCGCGCGGCCACAAAGCCGTCGCCGCCGTTGTTGCCCTTACCGCACACCACCACGATGCGATTGGCCTTGGGATAGTGATGCAGCACGAAATGCGCCACCGCGCTGCCGGCATTCTCCATCAGCACCAGTGAACGCACGCCGTACTTTTCGGTAGTGGCGTGGTCAATGCCGCGCATCTCGTCAGCCGTCGTAATTTTCATGCGCGCTCCGTTGCCGATTCTTCCAGCCGCCGCAAGCCATCCGGGTCGCCCATGGCGATCAGATGGTCGCCTTCGTGGATGACTTCGTCCGGCGCGGGATTAAAGCGCATCTGCGAATTTTCGCCCTTGATGGCGAGCACGATCACGCCCATCTCCTGGCGAATGCGCGAGCCCTCCAGCGACTGGCCCGCCACCCGCGAGCCCTGCTGCACCTGTACCTCCTCGATCTCCAGCGGATGATGGTTCTGCAGCATGGCGGTGTCGAAGAAATCCACCACGTTGGGCCTGAGAAAGGTTTGCGCAATGCGATAGCCGGCGAAATTATAGGGCGAGACGACGCGATCGGCGCCGGCGGTGATGAGGTGCTTCTCGGCGTCCTCTTCGCTGGCGCGGGCGATGATCTTCAGCCGCGGATTCAGCCCGCGAGCGGTCATGATGATGTAGATGTTGGTGGCGTCGGTGGTGGTAGCGGCGACCAGGCCGCGCGCCTGCTCGATGCGCGCCTGGTGCAGCACCTTGGCCTGGGTGGCATCGCCGATGATGGTCAGCCAGCCCTCGGCAGCGTAGCGTTCCAGCTTGTGGGGATCGCTCTCGATGACCACGAAGGGCGCCGGTTTGCGCTGCAATTCGCGCGCGGCGCTGCGGCCCACGCGGCCTGCGCCGCAAAGGATGTAGTGCCCGGACAATCGGCTGATATCGCGCTCCATGCGTCTCCTGCCAAAGACCGATTGCAGCTCGAATTCTAGCAGGGCTTGCGTGGCCACTCCCACCAGCAGCAGGGCCAGCGCCACGCCGGCCACGATGATGAAGCTGTTGAAGATGCGGCCGGTGTGCGAAAGCGGATGGGTTTCGCCGTAGCCGATGGTGGTGATGGTGGTCAGCACCATGTAGAAGCCGTCGAACCACGACCAGCCTTCGAGGTAGTGGAAGCCGGCGACGCCGATGGCGATGAGCGCAACCAGCGCCAGCAGGATGATCTTCAGGTGGCGCGCGGCTCTCATGGCAGCCATTGTTTCGCGCCGGATACGCGTCGCGCAAGGGCGGGTGTCGCAGGCTTCAGTGCACCGGGTGGCCGCACGCGGCGCAGAAATGCGAGCCCGGCGGAATAGCGGCGCCACAGGCGGAGCAGAAGTGATCGGCGGTCGCCATGACCGGAGGCGCGGCTGGCGGGCTTGCCACCATTGGAGGCGGGATAACGGGCGGTGGTGGTACGCCGGCAATCGCTGGCACGGCAATGACGGAAGGCGATGTTGCGACAGCCAGACTTCCCGACCAGTAGTGCACCACCAGCGCCACCACGCCGCTGCACAGCATCAGCCCCACCGCCAGGTAATACCCCGGCTGGTAGCTGATATCGAGCATGCCCATGGCTGAGGGTGGCGCGCTGGCCTGCGCCGACGACGCCAAGGTCATCAGCGACGCCGCGCCCGCAAGGCCGCAAATTCCCGAGAAAATCCCCGCTATGCGCTTGCCCAGTGCGCCCAGAACGATAGCGGCAATTACCAGGATGAAGGCAATCACCGCCGCCGGCGCCGGCTGCGTCCGGGCCGGCGGCCCGCCTTGGGTGGCGTTGACGGTGGTGCCGGTGAGTAGCTGGAATCCGTTCAGGGTGGCGATTTTCTGCCCGGTACAGGAAACCTGCACGAAGGGCAGGGCAAAGCACAGCAACGACAGCACGAATCCGGCAATGGGCAGTTTCTTGGGCACGGCGCTAGCTCACGAAGCATACCGATTCGTTAATCCCATGTAAATCGGAACTTCAACGCCGAGGCTTAGCCATATCGGCGACAAAATTCCCCCGAAAATTCAACGAAAATTTGCGCCGGCGTCACCGCCTCTTAACCTCGTCCCTAAAACATAGAGATTAGTTCCCACCACCATCCCAAAGGAGATTTCTGTGAGAAAGGCTCTTCTCTACCCAGTGACGATTGCTGTTGCGCTCACCCTGTGCCTGACACTTGCCCCTTCTGCCGCCGCGCAAATCAGGCTGCTTGCCGTCGGTGAGCTCACCGGTTCCAGGGCGGGCAGCTACCAAGACCTTTCCGGCCTCCATTACAACCTGGAGAATGGAGTTCGTGCTACCGAGTTGGGTGGTCTGGGGTCGGCGCTCGCCTATGCCGGTCGCAACACATTCCTGGCGCTGCCCGATCGTGGCCCCAACGCGGTCGAGTTCGACGACGATATCGACAATACCGCCAGCTACGTCAACCGCTTCCAGACCATCACCATGGACCTGGAACCGAACCACGGCGGCGGGCTGCCCTTTAACCTCACTCCTACGCTGCGCTCAACCAGTCTGCTGTGGAGCTTGTCGCCGCTGGTTTACGGCACTGGCGACGGCCTGGGCGTAGGCTCGGGCAAGCCGCCGATCAATAACTGGTTGCAGCACTTCTTCACCGGACGCTCCGACAACTTCGATCCCAACCGTAACTCCGGCAATGCCAACGATGCCCGTTTCGATACCGAAGGCATGCGCATCTCCAATGATGGGTTGCGAGTTTACATCTCCGACGAGTACGGTCCCTACGTTTACGAGTTTGACCGCATCTTGGGCGTGCGCCTGCGCTCGTTCCAACTGCCTTCGATGTTTTTCGTCAGCACCTTGTCGCCGCAGGGAGCGGTGGAGATCGCCGACAACACCAGCGGCCGCGTGGCCAACAAAGGCATGGAAGGGCTGGCCATCACCCCCGACGGCAAGACCCTGGTCGGCATCATGCAGAATGCGTTGATTCAGGATGCCGCTGAAGGGGGCGCCGCCAAGAACCTGCTGCGCATCGTCACCTTCGACCTTCGTTGCGGCTGCGCCACTCACCAATACGCCTACCTGCTCACCACGGGCTCAGGGGTCAGCGAAATCGTGGCGCTCAACAACCACGAGTTGCTGGTGGATGAGCGCGACGGCCATGGCCGCGCCAATGGCGATGATGCCAAGGTGAAGCAGCTGTTCAAGATTGATCTCAACGGTGCGGTGGACGTCAGCAACATGGACGGTCTGACTGCGGCCACTTATGCGGTCAACAAAACGCTCTTCCTCGATCTGGTGCAGTTGCTGACGGCGAATGGCATCGCGGCCGGCAACATTCCGGCGAAGATCGAAGGTGTGGCGTTTGGGGCGGATGTGCAGCAAGGACGTACCACGGTGCACACGCTGTGGATTGCCAACGACAACGATTTCCTGGAGACGGTGGCCGACTCGAACGGCAATCAGATCCCCAATCCTAACCAGTTCTTCGTTGTCGGCTTTACCGATAACGATCTGGGCGGCTCACAGTTTGTGCCGCAGCCCATTCGGCCGTTGTTCTAAGAAGGCTTTGGATTGACGCTGCGCCCCATTCCTCCGCTTTGCGCGGGAATGGGGCTTTTGAATTTTGCGGGCAGGCTGCCCGCGCAGTTCATCTCGTGACGGTTGCCCAACCGCATACAATGGACTCCCTTTGACCGCCAGCCGCTGAGATTCGTCCGCCGTTCTGCGCTTGCGTCAGCTTGCGTCTGACATTCGCCGCGATGCAGGCGGATTCGCAGCGGCAGCAACAGCTGATTACGCCGCACAGTCGACCATATCGCGACTGAGCAAATGCAAAAGCAGCACATCCCTGCATGACGTCGCGGTGGCGCAGGACGGCCGGTCGTTTATTCGAAGGGCCTCGTACGGCGGACCTGGAGAACAAGGCCCGGCATCGCCGAAACACTGATACGGACGGGTCAGCTTGCCAAGCCCATCAAGCGGTGGCGGCAATGACGCTGGTGGAATCGCATGCGCTCGACCTCGACGCACCCATTAGAAGTATTGTTCGCATGTTTCCACAGAATCCCTGGCCTATCGCGAACCCGCGTACTGCTGACATATCTCAGGAAACCGACTTTCCCGAGAAGGCGAAATCGAAAGAAGGCCCAAAAATGAGTGATGCTCATGAACTGTTGGCGCTGAACCGCCTGTCGAGCCCGGAACAAGCAGCTACAGCACTTATCGATTCATCGTGCGGGATGCGTGATCGAAGGCGCGTCGGGCGAAGTACGTGGACTACGTCCGTGAGCATGTGCTGCTGCCGGCCGGGATGACGCACACGGTTGTGGATGACGTTTATGAGATCGTCCGCATCGCGCGCGTGGCCATCAGTTTAAGGACGGCAAGTGCTGAATGCGGGGCTGATGGATTCCAGCTACAAGTTTCCCGGCGGCGGATTCGTCAGCACGGCAGAGGACAGGTGCGCTTCGGTACGGCGCTGATGGCGGGGAAGATCGTGAAGCCGAAACCCTGGCCGTGATGTGGACGCCCTTGAACGAGCCCTCGCTCGGAACGGCAAGCCTGCGACCTATGGCATGGGATTTGGCGTGTTAACCGTCGATGGCCAGCAATACATCGCGCACGACGGCGGCCAACAGGGCACAAACACAGACATGGTGTTTATTCCAGGCAAACACTTCGCCGTCTCGGTTTTCGCCAACCAGGAAAACAGCGAGCCGTCCGGAGTTTCCTGAACCCATCCTCGACCTGTTCCATATGCCACGGCCGCAGCCGAAGAAATGATTACGGCGCGCGCCCCTCAGGAAGGACGCGCGCCAGCTGATACGCTGACGAATTGTTTGTTGCCCTCAGTCGCCCGGCATCGCGACTTTTTCCTCCGTCGCCTTGCTGCACCAGGCTGTGGTGGCGGCCGTAAGTGAAATAGATGACCAGGCCAATGATGAGCCACACCACCAGGCGGATCCAGGTCTTGCCGTTCAGGCCGAGCATCAGGGCGAGCGAGATGATGATGCCCATGATCGGAGTGAAGGGCATCCACGGCGTCCTGAACGGCCGATGCACTTCCGGCCGGTTGCGGCGCATCACCCAGACGCCGGCGCAGACGATGATGAAGGCCATCAGCGTGCCGATGGAGACCATCTGGCCGAGGTCGCCAATGGGCACCAGCGAGCCGGTGAAGGCGACGAGAATACCGGTCACGGCGGTGGACTTCCACGGCGTCCGGAACCTGGGATGGATGTCG
This sequence comes from uncultured Acidobacteriaceae bacterium, assembly GCA_963763975.1. GTDB lineage: Bacteria > Acidobacteriota > Terriglobia > Terriglobales > Acidobacteriaceae > Bog-257. The sequence continues at coordinate 66,247 of CAVXQR010000004.1, read as the reverse complement.
CCCGCCCACTTCCACAGCAGGCCGTCGTGCGCCATGGAGTAGAAGACGCGCGATTGGCCCAGCAACATGACCAGCATCACCGTGCTGAGCCCGGCCAGCGCGCCCGCATTCACCACGTAGCTGCCCCACTTCACGCCGGTCTCGCGGATGGCCAGTGAAACCGGAGCGCCGATGTTCAGGCGCGAGTAGTGCACCGTCGCGGTCAGCAGGCCGGAGACGACGAGGTAAAGCACGGTGCAGATGACCAGCGACCCGAGGATGCCGATAGGCATGTCCCGCTGCGGCTGGCGCGCCTCCTGCGCCGCGGTGGATACCGCGTCGAAACCGATATAGGCGAAGAAGACCACGCCCGCACCGCGCAAGACGCCGGACCATCCGAAGGAGCCGAAAGAACCGGTGTTCTTGGGCAGGAACACCGCCCAATTGGCGTGCGCGACGTCGGGCTGCTTGATCACGTACATGCCGGCGACGATGATGAATACGATCACCGCGATCAGCTTCACGAAGACGATGGTGGTGTTGAAGTCCGCCGACTCCTTGATGCCGACGATCAGGATGGTGGTGACGGCGATGATGGCGAAGAACGCCATGAAGTTGAAGATGGTGGTGGTGTGCTGGGTGGCGCGCATCATCTGGGCCGCGCTGAGGGTCAAATCCGGCGCCCAGCGGCCGTCCACCATCGACCACTTCGCGCCCGGAACATCGCAGATCTGCGGCGGAAGATTGATGTGGTAGTCCTGGAGGAAAGCGACCAGGGTCGAGCTCCAGCCGGAGGCCACGGTGGCCGCGCCGAAGGCGTATTCCAGGATGAGGTCCCAGCCGATGATCCAGGCGAAGATCTCGCCCAGCGTCGCGTAGCCATAGGTGTAAGCCGAGCCGGCGATGGGGATCATGGAGGCGAACTCGGCGTAGCAGAGTCCGGCGAAGGCGCAGCCCGTGCCCGCCAGAACGTAGGAGAGCATGATGCCCGGGCCGGCATACTGCGCCGCCGCCTGGCCGGTGAGCACGAAGATGCCGGCGCCGATAATGGCGCCGATTCCCAGCGTAATCAGGTTGATCGGGCCCCAGGGCCCGTTTCAGACTATGTTCCCCGGTCTCCGACGCCTGGCGCATCAGCACGTCAAGAGGCTTGGTCTTCAGCAGATTTCTCATTCAGCTTTGCCTCGTTCTTATTCTTCGGCAACGGCTTGCGAGTTGCGCCGCGACCATAAAAAGTACACGGGGATGCCGAGAAGAACGATGATCAGTCCGGGCCACGTGTATTGCGGCTTATAACGCAACAAGACTACATCAATAAATACAGCCATCAAAATGTACAGCGCCGGCAGCACCGGATAGCCGATGGCGCGATAGGGACGCGGTTCGTCGGGACGTTTGGCCCGCAGCACGAACAGCCCGCCAATGGTCAGGATATAGAACACCAGCACCGCGAAGATGATGTAATCCAGCAACTGGCCATAACTTCCCGAGATGCACAGGATGCAGGTCCACACGCACTGCATCATCAGCGAACGCGCCGGGGTGTGGTACTTGGGATGCAACCGGGCTGCGCTGCGGAAGAACAGCCGGTCTTTGGCCATCGCATAATAGACGCGCGCGCCGGCCAAAATTAAGCCGTTATTGCAGCCAAAGGTGGAAATTAAAATCGCGCCCGCCATGATGAGCGCGCCTGAGGGGCCGAAAATCTGCTGCACCACCGCGGTCGCCACCCGGTCTTCAGAGGCGAACTGAATGCCCCGCGCCACGATGCTGGCTCCGTGCGCGTCTCCGTGCAGCGGCAGCACCATCAGGTACACCAAGTTGGCCAGGACATACAGCAGCGTGACCGCGCCGGTGCCCATGGCCAGCGCCAGCGGCAGGTTGCGCTGCGGATTGCGGACTTCAGCGGCGGTGAAGGTGATGTTGTTCCAGGCGTCGGACGAGAACAGCGAGCCCACCTGCGACACCGCGACGATGGTGATCAGGCCGACCAGCGCAATCGGTCCGCCCACGCCCACCTGCACCGGGTGCAGCGAACTCCATCCCGCATTGCGCCAGAAGTTGGAGCCGAAGTTGGCGGCCATGGCCACGGCGTTTCGTCCCAGGAAAACGCCCAGCAGAACCAGCCCCACCAGCGCGGCGGTCTTGGCGAAGGTAAAGACGTTCTGCACCAACGCGCCCAGGCGCACGCCGAAGACGTTCAGCACCGACAGAAAAACCACGATGACGATGGCCGCCAGGTTCTGGGTATTCAGCCCGACGTCCATGTTGCCCAGCACCATGGGGCCAATCCGGATCGGCGGCACATGCCAAAGATGAATGAGCCAGTGGGTGGACGAAACCGCAGGAAAGAACACGCCGAGAAATTTACCGAAGGCGACGCCCACCGCGGCAATGGTTCCCGCCTGAATCACCAGAAAGAGCGTCCAGCCGTAGAGAAAGCCCCACAGCGGACCCAGCGCTTCGCGCAGATAGACGTACTGTCCGCCGGCGTGTGGCATCATCGCCGCCAACTCGCCGTAGGCCAGCGCGCCGGTGATGGTCATGAATCCGGTGACCAGCCACGCGGCCAGCAGCAAGGCGGGAGAATCGCTGAGGCGGGCGATATCGGCGGACACAATGAAGATGCCGGAGCCGATCATCGAGCCCATAACCAGCGTGGTGGAGCTGGTAAGGCCCAGACCTTTTACAAACCCACTGTCACTGGAGTTGGCGCTTACAGTCTTCGCTTCAGTTGCCAAGGGGCCTCATTCAAGCCGGAGAGACGCTGGCAAGAATTTACACCAACGCCCGCAGGAATTCCTCAGCTACTTTTGCCGGCGCGTGCAGCAGGTCACCGATGACCGCCACCGAATCCACGCCGGTATCGAGCACCGCCGCCAGGTTGGCGCGCGTAATTCCGCCGATAGCCACCAGCGGCTTGCGGGTGGCGGCACGGGCGGCGCGCAAACCTTCCAGCCCGACTACCGGATCGGGATTGCGCTTGGAGCCGGTCTGGAATACCGGCCCGAAGGCCAGGTAGTCGGCGGGGCCGGCATCGGCCAGGCGCAATTGCTCCAGATTATGGGTGGATGTCCCGAGGATAAGCCGGTCGCCGATGACCCGGCGCGCGCCCTCGGGCGAGAGGTCGTCCTGGCCGACGTGGACGCCGTCGTAATCGGCGGCCACGCAGAGGTCGGCGCGGTCGTTCATGATCAGCGTGACTGCGCGCGGCAGCGCGGCGCGGATGGCAAGCGCGTGCTCCAGCATCTCGCGGCTGCTGCCAACCTTATTGCGGTACTGAATGAGCGTGGCGCCGCCGGCGGCCAGGTCGCGCGCATAACCCACCAGCGACTCCGTGGTGCGCAGCGGCGGAGCGAAGCAGGAAACATCAACGATGGCGTAGAGCTGAGGGAGGATCATTGGGAAAACTCATTAACCACAGAGACACAGAGACACAGAGGTTGTTTTATTCTCTGCCTGCCACTCGTCGCCGCAATACAAAGCAGAGACGCCAATATTTGAATTGTCATCACGAGCGGCTTCAGCCGCGAGGGTCTGCTTAAACCCATTCACCACGGAGGCACGGAGGGCACGGAGTTTTTTGATCGCCGAGTCTCATGCTCTGGAGTCCAAAAAACAAAATTCTCTGGGTCTCTTGGGTCTCTGTGGTGAAGTACTTCTCCGTGTCTCCGTGCCTCCGTGGTGAAATCACTTCGGCGAGGTGTTCTGCGCCAGGAAGCGCTCCATGAACTTGGTGTCGAAGTTGCCGGCGCGGAAATCGGGATCGTGCATGATGCGCTGGTGCAGCGGAATGGTGGTGTAGATCCCCTCCACCACGAACATCTCCAGCGCCCGCGACATGCGCGCAATGGCCTCGTCGCGGTCGCGGCCGCGCGCCACCAGCTTGGCAATCAGCGAATCGTAATAGGGAGGAATCACGCCCTCGGCATAGGCGGCGGTGTCCACGCGAATGCCGGTGCCGCCGGGCATATTGAAGGCCGTGATCTTGCCGGCCGACGGCGTGAAGCGCTCGGGATGCTCGGCGTTGATGCGGCACTCGATGGCGTGGCCGCGGAAGTACACCGGCTGCCAGATGACCTCGTTGAGCTTCTCGCCCGCGGCAATCCGGATCTGCGACTTCACCAGGTCCACGTCGGTGGTCATCTCGGTGACCGGATGCTCCACCTGGATGCGGGTGTTCATCTCGATGAAGTGCAGCGAGCCGTCTTCATCCATCAGGAATTCGACGGTGCCGGCATTCATGTAGCCGATATTGGAAAGGGTCTTCACCAGCACGCCGCCAATGCGGTCGCGCAGCTCCTGCGTCACCTTGACCGAGGGCGCTTCCTCCACCAGTTTCTGGTGACGGCGCTGGATGCTGCACTCGCGCTCACCCAGGCTCATGACGTTGCCGTGCTCATCGGCCATGACCTGGAACTCGATGTGGCGCGGGCGCTCGATGAACTTCTCCATGTAGAGGTCGCCGTTGCCGAAGGCCGCCGCCGCCTCCGACTGCGCCGAGTGGAACAGGTTGGGCAGCTCTTCGGCGCTGCGGATGACCCTCATGCCGCGTCCGCCGCCGCCCGCCGAAGCCTTCACGATCACCGGGAAGCCGACGGTCTTGGCCCACTCCAGCGCTTCGTCGGGCGAGCTGATGATGCCGTCGGAGCCGGGCAGGATGGGCACGCCTTGCTTCTTCATGGTGGCGCGCGCCTTTTCCTTCTCGCCCATCAGCCGCGTCACCTCCGGCGGCGGCCCGATGAACTTGATGCCGCAGGCCTGGCAGACTTCGGCGAAGTTGGCGTTCTCGCTCAGCAGTCCGTAGCCGGGATGGATGGCGTCCACGTTGGCGATTTCCGCCGCGCTGATCACCGCCGGAATGTTGAGGTAGCTTTCGTTCAGCCGCGGCGGGCCGATGCAGATGGCCTCGTCGGCGAAGCGCACGTGCAGCGAGTTGCGGTCGGCTTCGCTGTAGATGGCGACCGCGGTAATGCCCAGTTCCTTGCAGGCGCAGATGACCCGCAGGGCAATTTCCCCGCGGTTCGCAACTAGGATCTTCTTAAACATGGAGTTTCGATGATGGACTTAGGTTTAACCACGGAGGCACGGAGAGCACGGAGTAATTAATTTCAATTAAAGAGCGAAACAGCCGGACCACCGGTCGAGAAATCTATGAGGCCGCCGCAAGTCCACGCATCCAACACTCCGTGTCCTCCGTGCCTCCGTGGTGAAAATGCTTTTGCGCCGAAGCTATTGCTTCCGTATGCCGAACAGCGGCATACCGTACTCGACCGGGCTGCCGTTGGCGACGAACATTTTGGCGATCACTCCCGACGCGTCAGCCTCGATCTCGTTCATCAGCTTCATGGCTTCGATGATGCACAGTACCTGGCCTTCCTTGACGGTGTCGCCGACCTTAACGAAGGGCGGAGCTCCCGGCGAAGGCGCTTCATAGTAGGTGCCGACGATGGGCGACTTCACGATGGAGAGGTCGGCGTCATCGGAAACGGGCTGGGCCGCGGTATCGGCCGCAGCAGCTGGCGCGCTGGCCGAGGACGACGGGGCGGCAGCCGGAGACGCGCTTGCAATGGGAGCAGCCGGCGCGTGCGGGACGGCTACCACCATTGGCGCCAACGGAGCCGCCGTTGCCGCTCCTGCCCGCTTGATATGGATTTTGACGTCGCCCCGCTCCAGCGAAAATTCGGCGATGTCCATCTCCACCAAAAACTCGATAAGTTCCTTGATTTCCTTTTGGTTCATGGGTAAGGCTGCTAAACGGTCAGATTTCGCTTAGATACGCGGGGTTGCGTCGTTGAATCGGCTACCGGTACTGACCCTGGGTTCCAACCGCAAATGCGAAGCAATCGTTCATTATGAACGCTAGGGCGAAATTTGGGAAGCGCCGCGCGCTAAGTGCTGGCTCTGCAAACCTGGGTGCCCCGTTCTGGCCCGGGTTTGGCCAGGGCGGGGCTGACCTGCATATCATCGAATTTCGAAACCAGGCCCCGCCCTGGCCAAAAGACGGCCAGAACGGGGCACCCAGGTTTGGGAATATCGCGTTCCTTCGAGATTCTCATAGCAAGCGGAGCGAGGCACGCTTCGCCGTCCTGATACAAATTACCAACGGGAGGTGCACCCGTGCCCTTGCCCATCGTGCAGGCGGGAGAAGTGGTCTTACGCAGCGCGACCCGCGAGTTGTCGCGGGACGAAATTCTCAGCGCCACTACGCAGCAACTGATCGCCGACATGCGCGAGACCATGCGCGCGGCGCCGGGCGTCGGACTGGCTGCGCCCCAGGTCGGTGTGCCGCTGCGGCTGGCGGTGGTCGAAGATCGCGAGGAATATCACGCCAAGGCCACCGCCGACCAACTCGCCGAACGCGAGCGCAGGCCAATTCCCTTCCACGTCATCATTAATCCCAGGATTGTCGCCCGCAGCGGCGAGACTGGCGAGTTTTTCGAAGGCTGCCTCAGCGTGCCCGGCTATACCGCCATCGTTGCGCGCGCGCGGAGCGTGACCGTCGAGTGCCTGAACCAGCGCGCCGAAGCCGTGCGCCTCGAGGCTTCCGGATGGTATGCACGGATTCTGCAGCACGAGATTGATCATCTCGACGGCGTGCTCTACGTGGACCGCATGCAGAGCCGCAGCTTCTGTGCGCTGGAAACCGCCGAACGCCTGTGGAAGGACGTGCCGGTGGCGGAGGTCCAGCGCCGGCTGGGAATGAGTCGCTGAACTCAGGGATCGCGAGAATGCAGTCCGCGAAGCGGACGGCATATCTTAGCCCACCGTTTTAACGGTGGGAAAAGCGCCATTAGGAATTCGAGTCAGCGGGGACGGCACGAGTCGCGTCAGCGACGCCACGCCTTTGGTGCCGCCGGCTTAAGCCGGCTCACGAAGTGGGTAATAAACGCGTGAGACGCGAGCCTGATCCCTTTACACCTCGACCAGTTCTTTGCCGACCGGCGTCAGCACTTCGTATCCGGTCTGGGTAATCAGCAGCATGTCTTCGATGCGGATGCCGCCCTTGCCCGGGATGTAAGTCCCCGGTTCGACGGTGATGACCATGCCCGGCTCCAGCAGCTCGGTCTGCCCTTTTCCCATGCGCGGCGGCTCGTGGATCTCCAAGCCCGACGCCGTGGCCGGTCGAGTGGGTGAAGTATCGCTCCAGTCTGGCCTTTTGTGAGCACATTTCGAGCTGCTTGGTCCACTTCGCCGGCCATATGACCAGGCAAGGCCGATGAAATCGCTGCCAACTGAGCTTCCAGTACGATTTTGTACCACTCGCGCTCCTGGCGGCTGGCCTTCCCGAGATGGACCGTACGCGTCATGTCGGAGCAGTACCCTTGGCGCACGACCCCTGAATCGATGACCACGAAGCCGCGCTGCGGCAGCGCCTGCGATGAGGCTCGTCCGTGCGGCAGGCCCGACCGCTTCCCGCCCGCCACGATGGTGTCGAAGGACATGCCGTCGGCGCCCGCCCGGCGGGCCGCAAACTCAAGAATCCCGGCCACTTCCATCTCCTTCACCCCGGGACGGATCGAGCCTAGCGCCTCGCGATATACGGCGGCGCCCATATTCACCGCCTGGCGAATCAGCTTGATCTCGTCGGCGTCCTTGATCATCCGCAGCCGTTGGATCAGCCCGGCGGTCGGCTTCCAGCGAATGCGCTTATGGACCAGCGTCCGCATGGGCGCGGCCGCGTCCACCGTGGTGTGATCGGCCTCGAAGCCGATGTCGGCCGAGCGCTTGCGGCTCAGCAGCGCAGCCGCATCGCTGAGCAGCGCTGCCCGGGCGATGACCACGCGCGCGCCCTCCACCTCTCCGCGCGCCTGGGTGGTGTAGCGGCCGTCGGTGAAGAAGGTCCGCCGGCCGTCCAGAAACAGCAGCAGACCGTGACTGCCGGTGTAGCCGCAGAGATAGCGAAGGTTGGCGGAGTGGGTGACGACGAAGCCGTCGAACTTACGGCGATCCAACTCCTGCTGAAATTTCTTTTGCCGCGCCGAATAATTCATGCGCGAGCATTGTAAGCCATAGACTTAAACTTGCACGTGCTCTATCGAAAAGCGGCGATGCCGGCTCGCTAACCAGCCACGGTTTCTCTCGTCCGAAATCCAGAAAGCGCCCTTCCGCGTAATAGTTAACAGAAGCGTGAATCGCAGGAGGTATTTGACGTATCCCATTGAGCAGTGGGGCGTCCGGGGCGCGAATCGTAATTTTTAGGTTGCTCGAAGAATCGAACCTGTTATGTTGATCAAGAAGTCGCCTGAAATTCCGTCTTCCGAAATTACTCCGAAGAAGCTGTACCTGAATCGCCGCAGTTTTCTGGCCGGCGCCGGCGTGCTGGCTGGCGCGGCACTGGCTGGTGATCGTCTGGTGAACCTGGCGTCTCCGTCGCGCGTCGTACTGGCTGACACCACCAAGCTCAGCTACAAGCCCGGCCCCTTCGGCACCACCGAGAAGCAGACGCCGCTGCAGGACATCTCGCACTACAACAATTACTACGAGTTCAGCACCGACAAGTACGAGCCTGCCGACCTGGCCAAGAATTTCCAGACGCGTCCGTGGACGATCAAGGTGGAAGGCGAGTGCAACAAGCCGGCCACGCTCGACATTGATTCCCTGCTGAAGCAGTCGCTGGAAGAGCGCGTCTATCGCATGCGCTGCGTGGAAGGCTGGTCGATGGTGATTCCCTGGATCGGATTCCCGCTGACGAACGTGCTCGACCAGGTGCAGCCCAAGTCGAAGGCGAAGTACGTGGAGTTCACCACGCTCTACGATCCCAAGCGCTATCCCGGCCAGCAGCGCGCGGTGCTCGACTGGCCTTACGTCGAAGGCCTGCGCATGGACGAAGCCATGCATCCGCTGACCATCCTGGCGGTCGGCATGTACGGCCAGACCTTGCCTAACCAGGACGGCGCGCCCATTCGCCTGGTGGTGCCGTGGAAGTATGGCTTCAAGGGCATCAAGTCGATCGTGAAGATCCGACTGGTCGAGCAAGCAGCCGGTTTCCACCTGGACCAAGGCGCGCGCCCAACGAGTACGGCTTCTACTCCAACGTGAATCCGCATGTGGACCATCCCCGCTGGAGCCAGGCCAAGGAGCGGCGCATCGGCGAATTCTTCAAGCGCGACACGCTGATGTTCAACGGCTACGGCGACCAGGTGGCGTCGCTGTACAACGGGCATGGACCTGAAGAAGAATTTCTGAGCAACGTGAAAGTCAAATATTTCAAGCCGCTGGTTTTCCTGGTGTGCCTGCTGCCGCTGGCGCGGCTGGGCTGGAAGGCGCTGAACTCCGCGCTGGGCGCCAATCCCATCCAGGTCATCACCTTCTCCACCGGCACCTGGACGCTGACGTTCCTGCTGATCACGCTCAGCATCACGCCGCTGCGCAAGCTCACGCACCAGTACTGGCTCATCCAGTACCGTCGCATGCTGGGGCTGTTTGCGTTCTTCTACGGATGCCTGCACTTCACTCACTTACCTGTGGCTGGACCAGTTCTTCGACCTGCACAGCATCTACAAGGACATCTACAAGCGGCCGTTCATTACCGCCGGCTTCACCGCCTTTGTGCTGATGATTCCCCTGGCCCTGACCTCGACCAAGTGGGCCATCCGCAAGCTGGGCAAGCGTTGGCAAATGCTGCATCGCCTGATTTATGCCAGCGCCATCGCCGGCGTGATGCACTACATCTGGCTGGTGAAGAAGGACATTCGCACCCCGCTGATCTTCGCCGTGGTGCTCGCGGCCTTGCTGCTGTACCGCATCGTGGTGGACATCCTCGCCCGCCGCAGCGCCGTATCGCCTGTCCAATCTGCGCGGCCGGTCAAGCACACTCCCGTCGCTGCCGACTGAGTCAGTTTCCTGACCACCATCCCTGGCGGACTGCGGTATCATCATTCCCATTCACAGCCTGGCCGGTGGGATCTATGGATCAACGCAGCTTTCGCAACCTTTTGCGTCGCACGGTCGCCATCCCGGTGATCCTGCTGATGCTTCTGGCGGCCACGCTGGTGATGGAGATCCTGTCGTTGACCTCGGCACAGCGCGGGGTGGACCAGACCGACCGCGTGGTCGCCGCCGCCCGCGACCTGTTTGGCTCCATGGTGTCCATGGAGACCGGCTTGCGCGGCTACTACGCCACCCACGACACCAGCTTTCTGGATCCCTATGCTGCCGCCCGCCCTGAGATCCCTAAACAACTTGCCCGGCTGGAGCAACTGGTTGCTGAAGATCCCGGCCAACGGCAGCGGGTGCGCGAACTTGGCAAACTAGACCAGCAATGGATGGACCATGCGGAAAGCCTGCTGGCTAACCCCGAGGTGCGCAACCTGTCCACGGAGGAATATGCCACCGGCAAGGCAATCATGGACCAGATTCGGAGCAAACAGCGCGATTTGGTCGATGCCGAGCAGCACACCCGCCAGGCCCGTTTTGACCACGCCGCCCGCCTGAGCCGCTGGTGATCGGCACCGCCACCGGACTGCTGCTACTGACTGCCCTGGCGCTGCTGACGGTGACCCGCCGCGAACTCTTCCAGATCTCCTCCATCTATGAGCGTCATCTGAAGGTCGAGGCCGACAAGACCCAGCAACTGCGCGAGAGCCGCGAGTGGTTCCAGACCACGCTGAAGAGCCTGGGCGATGCCGTGATTGCCGCCGACGCCCGCGGGCGCGTGACCTTCATCAATCCGGTGGCTGAAGAGCTGACGGGATGGGACCGCGGTACAGGCGCGACAGAGGCCCATGCTCGAAGTGCTGCAGCCAGCCGACGAGTCCTCGCGGGCGGAACTGGCCGACCGTCGGCTACTCGGCGCGCGAGGGCAGCAGGCGGCTCAACTGGACAATGTGGTACTGCGCAGCCGCGCCGGGCGGCATACCCGGCGGAGATGACCTTGCGCCTATTACCGACGCCCACGGCATGGTGGTGGGAGCGGTAATGGTGTTCCGCGACGTCACCCATCGCCGCCAGACCGAGCATACCCTGCGCACCAACGAGCGGCTGACCACTGCCGGCCGGCTGTCGGCGACCATCGCGCACGAAATTCGCAATCCGCTGGATACGGTCTCAAACCTCATCTACCTGATGCAGCATGACCGCATGACCCCGCGGTGGCCCGGCAATACCTCGACATGGCCAGCGACGAACTGGCGCGCATCGCGCAAATCACCACCCAGCTGCTGACCTTCCATCGCGAGGCCGCCAAGCCGGTCGATGTCAGCTTGCAGGAAGTGCTGGAAAGCGTGCTGGTGCTGTATGCGCCGCAAATCCGCAAAAGCCGCATCGAGATTGTGAGAGTCTTTGAAGACACCGCGCCGGTACGTGGCTATCCCGGCGAACTGCGGCAGGTGTTCTCTAATCTGGTAGGCAACGCGGTGGAAGCGATGAGCGAGGGCGGCCGGCTGGTGCTGCATCTTCGCAATTCCAGCAGCGCCGGCGATGGTTCGCGTAAGGGGGTGCGCGTCACCGTGCTCGACAGTGGCCCGGGAATTCCGCCGGGGTCCGCCGCAATCTGTTCGCGCCCTTCTTCACCACCAAGGGCGAGAAAGGTACCGGCCTGGGCCTGTGGGTGAGCCGCGGCATCGTGGACAAGCACGAAGGAACGATTCACCTGAGCAGCATCACCCGCGACGGCCGCCACGGCACGGCCTTCTCCGTGTTCCTGCCCGCGAGCAGCGGCAGGGCATGCCGCAGCCGATGGCTGTTAGTTGTAAATTGATGTTGTTGTTGGCTCCGTCGTGATCCGGGCCTTCATCCGCAGTCTGAACGCTTTGCGGCGGAGCACGGTGAGGTGAAGCTTCCTCAACTCCTTTTGATCCTGTAATTTGGCTGGCGGATCCCATCTGACGACCTGCAAGCCCTTCCGGCGACCTATGGCGGATATCGTCCTGCGGACCAAGCTTGCTAGTCCAGTCACCCGATTCTAGCTGCCTAGCAAAGTGCGTAACGTAGCCATTTTTAAAATAGACAGCGATTTTTTCGAAGCCTATTTCAACGTCTGAATTGTCACAGGGAGTGAACCCAGCATTTTGCAAGATTTCAGCTATCGCATCAAATGACCACTCCCACTTCACGTCCTTGGGCCAGTAATAACCGCCTACCGCGGCTGGTTGCCACCAGTTTGACGAGTCGCCCAAGGCCCAAGCAAGACGGGTTCCTATCGGGAGTCGGATCGCTCGTCACTTCGAAGTCACCTTCTCTGAGTTGCTCAAAGTAGAATGTAAAGTCGGATTTTGGGGTGGGCATTTGTTTAGGTTTCGATGTAACCCATACTTTCACCCCAAGCAATCCATTTGTTTGCTGCCTGTTGCATGGTGTCACCTTGGCTGGCAGCATCGACCCCTGTGATCGCGTTAAGGGCCCAGAACCAATGATCTTGGGTGTTCCCTCAACTCGGCAATAATGAGCGGGAGAACCCTTTCTCCCATTCCGATGCCGATCCTCTGGTAGGCACGGTGCAACACCAGTTTGTTGAGATTGGATTCAAATTTGGTCTCGCGTTTCCACTGATCCACTAGAGACCTGAATTCGCGTCGCTCGTTCAAGTCGATAAAGTCTCGCGATGGAACTCTTCATTTTCGGCCGAATTCGGGCCGGAAAGTGATTCCGGAGATCACTGGCACAAAGTCAGCATCTTTGATACGAGTGGATACGCAGTAGTCGCGTGTCCCACCCGTCTGCGGTCAGGGTTCGAAGCTTTCCATTCGTGTGAGCAGTCATTCGACGAACGGTTGTCCCCATGAGTTACGACGACTAAATGATCTCTCTTCCGCACAAGCTTCTTGCATATCTCTTTATTCCTCACGGCCTATCGAAAAAGGCCACGTTAGGCTGTCCGCCACTGATCTTAGACTTTATGACTTCGGCCTTGATTTCGGCTCTCTCAATGACGGCTTTCAAGGTGTTTAGATCCTCTGCATCTAACGCGACAAAGAAACTCTCGTGCTCCCCTTGATCTTGATGATATCCAAGCTTTAGCAGATGCACGATGACGAGGCCCTTCGGTCCGTCTTGGATCGATTTTCCGAAAACCGGCCTCAAATCAGTGAGGATACGCGCATCGCAAAATGTTCTCTCATTCTCAGCCTGTAGATCTTTGGCTTTCGCAAAGGTCCCCAGCGATTCAATTCCTAGCAGCCGAATCATGCGCTCTTTAAAACTGGCGCGTCTCTCCTCGGTGAGCTTGAGCTCGTCGACCTCATTCATCGCCTCGCAGAGATCATCCCACGAACTCTTCAAGGCTAACATCTGCTCCAGCCCTCGTGATGTACAGGCTTGCGAGCACAGTGGCGATCTGTTGGAGCATCGGAAGCGGGGATGCTCGATTCAGCACTACGCACGGTTGCGAGAGCAGCCGCAGATCCGAATTCTGAGGGTATAGAGGATGGGGCCGCCTGCCGGATCGCGGACTGGACGACGGCAAGCTCTTCAGCATCTAGATCGCGGATTTTGGCTAATGCCGCCTGGTGCCGTTCAGGTATTCTCAGTTTCGCCATGTCACTGCTACCCTAACGGTCAGCAAAAGTAGTAAACGCCACGCGACTCACTTCTAATACGGCAAACGCCTTCAGTCAACAAAAACCCGGTCGCAATAGCGTTTATTAACGTTGGCCGCCGCCCTTCCATTACGAATAAACCCGGGACGCATTGCGCCCTTTAGTGTATGTCGAAGTTCTCCTGGTGCAGCAGCGGATCGCTCTTGACGGCCACGCTCTTGCCGGTCAGCTCTTCCAACTCCCCGATCAGCTTGGCGTTATTGGCCTTCAGCGCCTTGGCCACTTCGGGATTGACGCGCACGGTGATGTCGCCCTTCTCGTGGATCTTGGCCATCTTGCGCATCTCGATGTAGAGCTCGTTGCACACCGTGGGTACCGACTTCACGAAGCCGGCGCCGGTGCAGTACGGGCAAGACTCGCCCAGCGTGCGCTCCAGCGACTGCTTGACGCGCTTGCGGGTGATGGCCACCAGTCCGAAATCGTTGAACTGGAGCACCTTGGAAGGCGCGCGGTCGGAGCGCATGGCTTCTTCCAGCGCCTGCATCACCTTCTGCCGGTTCTTGCGCTCGTCCATGTCAATGAAGTCGATGACGATGATGCCGCCAAGATCGCGCAGCCTCACCTGCCGCACAATCTCTTTCACCGCATCCACGTTGGTCTTGACGATGGTGTCTTCCAGGCGCTGCGTCTTGCCGACATACTTGCCGGTATTGATGTCAATCGCCACCAGCGCTTCGGTCTGGTTGATGACCAGGTAGCCGCCGCTCTTCAGCCATACCTTCGACTTGAGCGAGCGGTTGATTTCTTCCTGGATGCCGAACTCTTCGTAGAGCGGCGTCTGCTTGGTGTAGAGCTTGATGCGCCTGACCAGGGAGGGCTGGAAGCGGTTGGCGAAGCGCACCACGCGCTCGTACTCGTCTTCGGTGTCCACCCAGATCTGCGAGAAGTCGGCGTTCACCTGGTCGCGCAGCACGCGCTCCACCAGGTTCAGGTCGTGATAGATGAGCGCCGGCGACTTGCTGGTTTCGGCGCGGTTCTTGATCTCCGCCCACAGATGCTTGAGGAAGCGAATGTCGGCGCGGAGTTCTTCTTCCTTGATATTGGCGGCGGCGGTGCGGACGATGAATCCGCCCAGGCCGTTTTCGCGCTCGCTGGTCACGATGCGCTTCAGCCGCTGGCGCTCCTCGTCGGAGGAAATCTTGCGCGACACGCCTACGTGGTTCACCGTCGGCATGTACACCAGGAAGCGTCCCGGCAGCGCGATGTGGCTGGTGATGCGGGCGCCCTTCTTGCCGATGGGCTCCTTGGCAATCTGGATCAGCACATCCTGGCCTTCCTTCAGCAGGTCGGTGATCAGGGGCTGATTGCGATTGCTGTTTGGGCGGGAGCGCATGCCGCGACGGCCTCCGCCACGACGTCCGCGATCGCGATCGCGATAATTGCGCTCGTGGCCGGGACGCTGCTGGCGCTGCTGATAACCGGCGGTGGGGGCAGCGGCGCGCACTTCCGCGCGGCCGTTGGTCGCCGCCTCTTCCTCGCCTGCTTCTTCCTCTTCTTCTTCGCCGAACTCCTCGCCGTCCACCTCGAAGGTGTCGCCGCGCTCTTCCGCTGCCACCACTTCGTCTTCGTCCACGTCGGCGATCTTCGGCACCCAGCGTTCGTTGTAGCCGTTGTCGGAGTCCAGGGTCTCTTCTTCGAGCACCAGTTCTTCGTCGGCGGCGGCTTCGCTGATGGCGTTCAGATCGTCGGGCACCGGTTCGAAGTCAATTTCTTCTTCGTCCAGCACCTCATGCTCCAGGGTGCGGCCCACGGGCGCGCTGGAAGGCGCGGCGGTGCGCTCACCGGCGGGCGCCTCGGCATCGGGAGTGATGTCGTGATAGTCGGTCTCGTCCGCGGTTTCGGCGGCTTCCGTCGTCTCTTCCACCGGCTGGGCCGACCAACTGTGCGCGGCTTCTTCCTGCTGCGGCTGGGAAGCTTCGGCCTCGGCCGGCGCCTTGTAGGACTGCTCCGGCGCGACCGGCGCTTCGAAGCGAATGTTCATGGGGATGGCGGGAACGTTCTCCTGCCGGGCTTCGCTGCGCTGGTAATAAGCCGGCTCATGCGTGCTCGGCTCATCCAACGCCGGGGTGCTTTCGGCGACCTCGCGTACCTCTTCGACCTCTTCCATCTGCTGGAAGTTGCGATCGTGCTCGAGACCGCTGTCGCGCGGGGTAAAGTCCGCCACCGGCGATGCGGCAGCCTGCGGCTCGACGGCTTCGTGCTGCTCGACGGCTTCGTGCTGCTCGACGGTGGCTTCCGCGGGTTGCTGCGGCAGATTGCGATACTTGGAAATGGACTCGCCCGGCAGCATGATGGGTGCGTAGTTCGCCGGGGGAGCGTAATCATTGCGCGAGCGGCTCTCGCGATAAGAGCTCTGCGGCCGATTTTCCTGCGAGCGATTTTCCTGTGAGCGGGATTCCTGTGGCCGCGATTCCTGCGGCGGACGGCTTTCGGCGGGAGCGCTCTCGGTGCGGACTTCCGTGCGTTCAGTACGCTCGGGAGCTTCATCGCCACGGCCGCGACGTCCGCCACGACGGCGGCGGCGTCCACGCCAGCGGCGCGCGCCTTCGCCGGATTCGCTATCGTCTCCATTGCCGGCGCGAGCTTCTTCGGGCCCGCCATTTTCACCGGCGGATTCCTCTTCCTCGATGTCGCTTTCCATCTCGTCCATGCCGGGCTCGGCAACTGCGGACTGAGATTGCGCCGAGGATACGGCTTCCGGCGCGTTCTGCGGCCTGCCCACTTCCATCGCGCCACGGGGCGCGGGAATGGAGCCGAACTCTTCGTCCTCGTCTTCGTCGCCGGTCAATTCCAGGAAGTCGGAAACGTAAAGGAAGGCGTCGCGTTCCAGTCCGATGTCCACGAAAGCCGACTGCATGCCGGGAAGCACGCGGGTGACGCGGCCTTTGTAGATGGACCCTGCCAGGGTGTATTCGTTTTCCCGCTCGAAAAATACTTCGGCGAGCTGGTCATCTTCCACCAGCGCCACCTTGGTTTCGTGGGGCGTGGAAGACACATAAAGTTCTTTGTTCATGGATACTCCGGTTTCAAAACCGGCGCATCGGGAGGGACAGGAATTACGGAGAGCTAGGCGGCAGGCGCACCGGGACTTACTCCCGGATGCACTCCTGGCGTGATTCGTACAGTTGCAATTTGTGGAATCTTAAGCACCGTATCGTAGCGCGCGAATCGAAGGTCTGTGGCGTCACACTCAGCATCGGCTGAGGGGCCGTTTCCCGCCTCAATTCACTTGCCTTGCAATCCTGTCGGCCTTCCTATGGCCGGATTGTCCTCGTACGTGAGGACGTTCGTAATCTTGTTGTTCATCCTTCAGAGATCCACTCGCTATGTGGTGCTGATCTCCCCGGCGGATGACGCCGGCCTGCCTCTGACGCGCGCCCTCGTGAGCACGCAACTGCTTTGTTCCTGTGACCTTACAACTGCTCAGTTTACAAACCGGCGCATGCGGATGTTCATCACAATCCCCAGCGCCAGGAACATGAACAGTACTGACGATCCCCCGTAACTCATCAACGGCAAAGGAATTCCCGTGACCGGCATAAATCCCACCACCATGCCGACGTTGACCAGGACGTGAAACGCGAGCACCGCGACCACTCCCATCACCACGAAGGCTCCAGCCCGGTCCGGGGCCGTCTGAGCGTTCTGGATCAAACGCATCAGTACCATAGAAGTATAACAGCAACAAGACCATCGCGCCTACAAATCCGTGCTCCTCGGAAAAGGCGGCGAAGATGAAGTCGGTATGGGGCACCGGCAGGAACTGGCCCTGGGTCTGGCTGCCGTGGGCGGTTCCCTTGCCCAAAAGGCCGCCCGAGCCCACCGCCACCAACGACTGAATGACCTGGTAACCATGCCTCTGCGGATCCGCCTCGGGCTGGATGAAGCTGGTCAGGCGGTCGCGCTGGTAGGGCTTCAGGACATGCCAGGCCAGCGGCGCCAGCGATGCCCCAATCACCAGGATGATCACCGCATGCTTCAGCTTGCATCCCGCCCAGGAACAGCCCCATGACGGCGATCGGGACGTAGGTCAGCGCGGTGCCGAGATCGGGCTGCGCCAGCACCATCAGCATGGGAACGCCGACCATCGCGCCCGCCTTCACGATGTCGGGAACAGTGCATTCCGACTTGGCATCGGCGAAATACTTCGCCATCGCCAGAATCAGTACCAGTTTCACCCACTCCGATGGCTGGAAGTGAAACGAGCCGAATCTGCACCCAGCGGCGCGCGCCCAGATACTTCTTGCCGAAAAGCTCCACCGCCAGCAGCGAGACGATGGAAATGAGATACAGCAGCGGCACGCGCTCCAGCAGCACCTGGTAGTTGAAGAAGCTGACCATAAACATCAGCACCACGCCGGCCAGAATCCAGTACATCTGCTTGACGTGGACGCCCATGAACTTGGTGTTCAGCGTCGCACTATAGATCTCAACCACGCCCAGGGCGCAGATGACCAGCACCAGCAGCAGCAGCACCCAGTCGAAATCGCGGAAGGAGATGTAACGGCTCACGGCTGCTGTCTCTCCGCGGGAGGCTCAGCCGCATCCGGCACGACGCCGTTCTGCGCCGGAGCAGGCTTCTTCTTCGGAATGGGCGGCGGCTGCGTACTCGGAACCGGAACATCAGTATCGGGCTTGGGCTCTTCCGGCGGCGGCACTTGCTTCTCGGGCTGCGCCATCTCCTGGTGCTTCTCCGTCGCTTCCAGCGGCGATGCCGGCGCCGGACGCGCATCCGGGGTAACGCCGGGAGCGCCCGCCACCGGCTTGGTCGTGCCGTCGGCCGGCACGGTGAAGCGGCCCGCCTGCACCTTGTCAGGATTGGTGGCGTCGCCGTCATGCCACACTGCGGCCACCTCCGGCTTCTTGCCGTTGGAGGCCACCTCGGTCTGCTTCTGGATGGCCGCGCTGCTTGTCCACGTAAGCCTTGATGACCTTGGCGGCGACGCGCGCCGCCAGGCACCGTGTTCGCCGCCTTCAAACAGGCAGGCGACCACCATCTCGGGGTTGCGCCGCGGGGTCGACACCCACGAACCAGCCATTGTCCTTGTAGGCCTTGCCTTCCGCGCCCATCGCTTCTTCAGCGCGTTGGAGATCGTCTGCGCGCAGCCGGTCTTGCCGGCGAAATCGATGCCCGGCAGATGCGCGCTGCCGGCGGTGCCGATCGGCGATACCACCTTCGCCATGGCATCGGTGATGGTCATCCAGTTCTGCTCGTCGATCGGAATCTGCGTCTTGTTGGTGTAGTCCGCCACCTGCTTGAAGCCGGCGGGAAACTGGTCGGGGAAAGCCACGTGCGGCCGCACCAGCACGCCGTCGCTGGTGATGGCGCCGATGGCGCGCACCAGCTGCATCGGCGTGGTCGCCACCGCGCCCTGGCCGATGCCCACGGAAATCGTCTCGCCGGCATACCACTTCTGCTTGAAGTTCCTGATCTTCCACTCTTCCGACGGCATCACGCCGGTGACTTCCTGCGGCAGATCGATGCCGGTCTTCTGTCCCAGACCGAGCATGGTGGCGTACTTGGCGATGCGGTCGATGCCCAGCTTCTCCGCCAGGGTGTAGAAGTACGAGTCGCACGACTGGTAAATCGCCTTGGTGATGTCGACGCTGCCGTGCGTGCTGTGGCGCTCGGAGACCCAGCACTTGAAGAAGCGGCCGTAGAAGGTCTTGCCGCCGCCGCAATTGACGATCAGCTTCTGCGCGATGCCTTCCTGCAGCCCGGCGGTCGCCATGATGATCTTGAAGACCGAGCCGGGCGCCAGTTGCGCCTGGATGGCCTTGTTCAGCAGCGGCTTGCCGGGATCGGTGATCAGCTCGTTCCACTCGTCGCGCGTGATGTGCACGGCGAACTCGTTGGGATCGAAAGCCGGACGGCTGACCATGGCCAGAATTTCGCCGTTGTGCGGATCCATGGCGACGATGGCGCCGGGCTTGCCTTCCAGCGCTTCCTCGGCGGCAATCTGCAGGTCGAGATCGATGGTCAGCTTGAGCTGCTTGCCGGGCACCGCCGGCACGTCGCTCAGCGTGCCGACTTCCTTGCCGCGGCTGTTGACCAGCACCTGCCGCGAGCCGTTCTTGCCCATCAGAATATCGTTGTAATACTGCTCCACGCCCGACATGCCGACGATGTCGCCGGGATTATAGAGCTCCCACTGCGGCTGGTTCAGCATCTCTTCGCTGACCTCCCCGACGTAGCCGATGATGTGCGCCATGAATCCGTTGCGGGGATACAAGCGGCGGTGCACGGTGATGGTGTCCAGCTCCGGCAGCTCGGCGCGATGCGATTCGATGAACGCCAGCTCGTCGGGCGTGATGTCGTCTTTCAGAAACAGCGGCTGATAGCCGGGCACGGCGGCCATGCGCTTCAGGCGGACGCGCAGCTCGTCGGGAGCCATGTGCAGCCCGGCGGCGATCTTGTCGGAATCGGCCATCAGGTCGCGGCCCTGGTCGCGCAGCAGCAGCACCGAGAACGACGGATAGTTGTCGACGATGATGCGGCCTTCGCGGTCGAGGATTTTGCCGCGCGGCGCCAGGATGGGCACCTGCTGATGCGGTTCTGCTCAGCCAGCCCGTTGTAGTAGTCGCTGCGCGCTACTTGCAGCCGCCACAGTCCAAAGGCCAGCATCGAGGAAAACGCCCAGCAGGACGTATTGCACCGCGGTGAGCCGGAACTGTGAGACTTTTTCGTCGCGACCAAACATCAGGGACTGCAACCTTCGACCGATGAACAGTGAGGAGTTGCACTCATTGTAGTCGCAAACGCAAGATCCAGTTTCGAGTTTCGAGTTTCAAGTTTCGAGTCTTGAGTTTCGAGTTTCGGAGTTTCAAGTTCCCACTTTCGGGTGAGAACTTCGGGTGACAACTTCGGGTGCCGGGTGCCCCATTCAAGGCCATCTGTTGGCCTTGAGTGGGGGGTTTCGTCCGACCTGGAATGAATATCGGTGGTTGAAAACTCCGGATGTCCACCGGGTGCCCCATTCAAGGCCGTCTTTTGGCCTTGAGTGGGGGGTCTTGTAAAGGGCATGGCTGAACAGGCCGCTGAAAAAATCGAAAAAACAGGTCCCTCACCGACTAAAGTCGGTTCGTGATGACAAAAATAAGGGGCTCATCGGCACAACTGAAGTTGTGCCCTTTCTCATGCCTCGGCAAAACAGAGTTTTTCAGCGGCCTATGAAGCCATGCCCTGACACGGGGTGCAGACCGGCCAGATACTTTACAGATCACACCGGGCACATACTTTACACTCCGGTCCGTTCACGAAGGCGTGTAGAACGAGGCATGCCTTGGAAGTGAGCGGAGTAGTAGCCGCCTTTGCCAGAGTCCGCTTTGTAGGAGCCGATGAAAGCTCAGCCGGAGTCGGCACGATGCTTCGCCAGCCATGAGCGGAAAGCCTGCTGGTCGCGAAAAAAGACAGGATTGCCGTCCGGCAGAGTTTGCCGCTTACGATCGTTAGCCTTGCTGCTAGCGATATTTTTCCGCTTCGGCGCGCTCATCCGGGGTCATCTGGTTCCACAGCGACTCCCGGTTCTGCTGCGCCCAGTCGCTATTGGGATCGGCCGAGAGCGCCGAACTCATCCAGCGATAAGCCTCCACGCGGTTGCGCGCTACGCAGGTGCCGGTGGAGTACATCGAGGCCAGACGATTGCGGGCGGGCGCATTTTCCTTGGTGGCCGCGGTCTTCAGCAGCACCATGGCCTGCTCGCAACTGCGCGGCACACCATTGCCCTTTACGTACATGTCGGCCAGGCGAACCGGCGCGACCGGATTGCCCTTGGCCGTGGCCTTCCACAGCCACGCCGCTTCGGCAACCGAGTCGCTGGCGTTGTTGGCCTTGACCAGCTCCTCGTCGCCGGGAATGGCTTCCTTGGCAGCGGGCTTGTTGTTGTCGGCTACCGGCTTCGCGTTCTTAGCGTTGTCGGTTGGCGCGGGCTTCTTCGGCGGCGAGGTCTGCGCGGTTTGAGTGTTCTTGCCGGAAGCGCTGCTGGTGGTGGTCGCTGGCGGCTTTGAGGCTGGGGTATTCGTTGACGTTTTGACGGCGGACGTCGGCGGCTTGGCGGAAGCAGTTGTCGCGGCGTTGGAACTCACCGGAGCGGCCGCGTTGTTGGAATTTGCCGGAGTTGAATTTGTCGGGTTGGAGTTGGCCGGTGGTTGCGCAGGATTGTTGGTCGCCGTGGAGGAACCTGTTCCCGGAGGCACACCCGCTGGAGTTGCGCTCGATCCATTCGCGGCGCATTGTTGGCCGGCTTGTTCTCGGCTGCTCAACCGTGATCCCCGGCTGCGATGCACCGTTCGAAGCCGCGGTAGTCGCAGCCGTATTCTGCGCCGGCGCGGTTTCGCCCCTCATCTGGCGCAGCTTCAGCCGCACCACTTCCAGCGGGCCTGTGGTCTGGTTCACCTGCGCCCGCCACTGCAAACCGCCGAGAATCACCGCCAGCAGCACGATGGCGGCAACCATCCAGTAACGCCAATGGGTGCTGGATTCTTCCGGAACGTCATCGCCCAGCGCGGCTGAATCGGTTGCAGGCAGGGAATCATCCAGTCCCAGGAACGACGGCCCTACCAGGCTCGAGGTTCCCGAGCGCTCTTTGGCGGCCGGCTTTGCCAGGTCCAGGAAGCGCGAGCGCTCCGGCTCTTCTGCCGGGCCCGAAGCATCCAGGCCCAGCCGTTCGCGCACGTCGTCGGCGACGATGGGCGCAGCCGTGGCCGCGACGATGGGGATCTCCTTCACCGGCGCAGTCGGAGGCGCAGCTTCCGTCGTGCTGGTCTCGCTGGCGATGGCGATATCTTTCGCGGGGAAAACTTCGGGCGCGACGATTGCGTCCGCTGCAACCGAGGGCTGCATCGCTGCAACCGCACGCTCAGGGTCCGCCTGCTGGCTTGCGACAGAACTGGCAACCACTTCGGCCGGCTCACTTTCTTCGGGCGTGGTTTCCGCACCGGAGGTTTCCGCCGGAGCCGCTTCGTCCACAATGACTTTGGCGACTGCCTCTTCGCTTCTGGAAGCCGATGACATTTCTTCCCCAACCGAGGAGGCCTGCGATGCGGCCACCGGCGTTTCCCCGCGCATCGTGACTTCGTCAGGATCGGTGGGTGGTATGTAGCGGAAATTCTTGACGTACTCATCGAGCGAAACCGCGGGCACCATCTCCTCCGACCGGCATCGCTTCGACAACTTGCCCCGACGAATCCGCAGGGGTGTGGATTTCCTGCGAGCGCCCGGTGCCGCCATTTCCCCCGCTATCCAACGGAACGCGGGTCAGGCCGATGGTGCTTTGCGCGCCGGGAGTGGTCAGTGGCGGATGCGGCAGCGGCATGCCGCACATGCCGCAGAAGCGATGGCCGCTCTGGTTCTCATAACCGCAGGCGCTACAGACCACGAAACCTCCCGGATGCTGGCTCACACCCACAATAATAGGACGTTTTTATCAATCTGATGAGTCCGGACGGCCCCGGGGTGGTGTCCGTCCGGGCAGGAAAAGCGGGAAAATCCAGCCATTTTCTGGTCGAAATCGCACCAACCCCCGCCAGGTCAAGGCCCTGCACGGAAATGTTGTTGACCTTCCCGCCACTCCGGTATCGCGCGCGTCAACAGGTGGAATATGGTGGAGCAGCCCCGACCGCCCTACAATAACTAGCGTTCCTGCCAGCGGATTCGTCCTATTTCCGCCGGAGCTATCGTCAGCAACAAGGCGAAACTCAGGCGAATGCTGGCGGAAGGCAAGCGGAGCGGCGTGGGCAGCAAGTTCGATTCGGACCGGCGCGGCCGGGCGCCGGAACGACGCGCCGCTACCGGGGACCAGGGAGGAATCAGTAATGGCCGATGCACGGGAAGTCATGAATATTCGTCAGGCATCGCAATACCTCGGCATCTCGCCCGACACCCTGTACAAATATGTGTCCGAGGAATTGATCCCTGCGTTCAAACTGGGCAACCGCTGGAAATTCAAGAAGAGCATCCTCGACAACTGGATGGAGAACCAGAGCCTGGCCAGCGAAGATCCCCGCCAGCGCCGTCTGGTGAAGGCCGCCCGCGCCATGGCCGGCGCCGACTGACCCCGAGGCCGGTAGTTTTCTGGCATCCGGTCATGGCACCTTCGTAATCCCAAGTCCAGTTCCCGCGCATCTATAATCCGCATCTGTCCAGCTACGGCCAGCTCTGGCCGTCTCGTCAAGATGGGGTGAATTCCATGCGCAAACATCGCAAGCTCGCGATCTCCCTGCTCGTTCCGGCAACATTCGCAGCCCTCACATTCGCCATCCCGGCATTTGCCGGAAATTCTTCTTCCGCCGGCGCGGCCAAAGCCGCCGCCTCCACAGCCACCGCAACCTCGCAGGATTCGCAGCAGTTTCCCGGCGGATTTCCTTACGTCGGTGACGTCTCTACCTATCACTACAACGTGCAGCGCCAGGGCCAGAACACGCTGGAGACCACGCTGACGCCGTCCAACGTGAACTCCACCCAGTTTGGCCTGATTCGCCTGCTCTCGGTGGACGGCAAGGTGGATGCCCAGCCGCTCTACCTTTATCGTGTGCCCATGGGCGCGAATTTCCGCAACATGGTGTTCGTGGTCACCGAGAACGACAGCGCCTACGCCTTCGACGGCGATTCCGGCGTGCAACTGTGGAAGATCTCGGCGCTGGGCTCAGGCGAGACCCCCAGCGACTCGCACGGCTGCAATCAGATTTCGCCGCAGATCGGCATCACCGATACGCCGGTGATTGATCGCCGCCTCGGACCCAAGGGCGCGATGTATTTCGTCGCCATGAGCAAGGACTCCGGCGGCGCTTATCATCAGCGCCTGCATGTCGTGGACATCACCAACGGCGCGGAGCTGTTCGGCGGACCGGTGGAGATCCAGGCCACTTATCCCGGCACCGGCGATGGCAGCCAGAACGGCATGGTCATCTTCAATCCCGGCCAGTACGCCGAGCGTGCCGGACTGCTGGAATACGCCAACATAATTTACGTCACGTTCACTTCGCACTGCGACATTCGCCCCTACACGGGATGGATCATCGGCTACAACGCCACCACGCTGGCGCAGACCTCAGTGATTAACGTGACCCCAAACGGCAACGAAGGCTCCATCTGGATGACCGGCTGCGGTCTGGCGGCCGATTCTTCCGGCGGCATCTACTTCCTCGACGCCAACGGCAGCTTCGACACCACGCTGAACTCGCAGGGCTTCCCCAGCAATGGCGACTACGGCAACGCCTTCGTGCGCCTCTCTGCCGGACAACTGGCGGTGACCGACTACTTCGCCATGTACAACACGGTGCAGGAATCCGGTGCCGATGAGGACCTCGGCTCCGGCGGCGCCATCGTACTTCCCGACTTGATGGACAACAACGGCGTGACGCACCACCTGGCGGTGGGCGCGGGCAAGGACGGCAACATTTATGTCGTCAACCGCGACAACATGGGCAAATTCAATTCCAGCAATAACAGCCAGATTTACCAGGAAGTGACGGGCGCACTGCCCGGCGGCATTTGGTCCAAGCCTTCGTACTTCAACAAGACTGTGTACTACGGCTCGGTCAGCCATCCCTTGAAAGCCTTCCCCATCAGCAATGCCATGCTGGCCAGCTCGCCTAGCTCGCAGACCTCAACCTCGTTTACCTTTCCGGGAACCACGCCGGTGATTTCCGCCAACGGAACGTCGAACGCGATCGTGTGGGCGGTGGAGAACACCAACCCGGCGGTACTGCACGCTTACGACGCCACCAACCTGGGCACCGAGCTTTACAACAGCAACCAGGCGGGCTCGCGCGACCATTTTGGCAATGGCAACAAGTTCATCACGCCTATCGTGGTGAACGGCAAGGTGTTCGTGGGAACGCCCAACAGCGTTGCCGAATTCGGCCTGTTGCAATAACGGAAAGTTTTTTTTCGGCTCCGGGCGGCGATTTTCTCGCCGCCCTTTTTCATCTGCGGCGCTCACGCCTGCTGCTGCGATGGCCGATGAATTCCTTTGGCGCCGCCCCGCGCGGCGCAGGAGGACCTATGCGGCATATCGTCGGCGTTGTTCTTCTCGGTTGCTCGCTGTTCGCACAAGACGCACGGCTCATCACTCCGGCGGGGGAGCAAAATCATGGCTCCTTCTTCGTCAGCGGTTTCGAATACAAATTCATCGCCGGCAATAACTACGTGGTGGTCGCGGCCGCGCATTCGGTGATCAACCACAAATATCTGGGAGTGAAAGTCCGCGTGGTTAACCTGAGCAATCATGTGATCACGGTGAAGCCGGAAGACATCAGCGCCGCAGACGTGCTGGGCGGCCGGCCGCTGGAGCAGGTGAGCGGCGCAGAGCTGGCGCGGCGCATGAGCCGCCCCACCAATATGGCGCGGCTGGCGGTGTCGCCCATGGGCGGCGGCGAGCCCAACCGAATCGTGACCTCCTCGATGACCGAGGATTCCGAGGCCAAATGGCAGGAGGCGGTGCGCCAGTTGCATATCAGGCTGGCGGAGATGGCCGCCGCCGGCGCCGTCCACAACAGCGACATGCGCTTTGCCGACCTGCGCGCGCCCTCGGCCGCCAACCTTCCGCCCTGCGATGAAGTCTGCCAGTTACGCAACCGCGAAGCCGCCGGCACGGATGTCCTGAAGCAGCTACAGCAGCAGAACACGCCCGACTACGTTCGCGACCAGGCGCTGCTGGCCAACACCATTCCGCCCGACGGCGAAGTGGAGGGCATGCTCTACTTCCCGCTGCCCAAGGCCGAGCACGATGCAGATTCGGCAAAGAAGGGCAAAACCCGCGAGGTGAAGGTAGGCGTGGCCGTCGGCGAAGAGCACTTCGAGTTTGCCTTCAAGGTGGAGTGAAGCAGGGGCTAGGGACTAGGGGCTAGGGGCTCGGGACTCGGGCCAAACCAGGATTTGTCCCGAAGCCTTGCACCGTGCGGTTTTGAGCAATCCTGAAATTGCGCAACCTGAGATTGCGGGAAGGACAAAACGGCCCGCACGGTGCCCCAGAGCCTGCCCTGGACGCAGTTGAAGGGTTCGCCCGTCTCTTGGGCTAACCTGGGCTCAAGAATCTTCGCGACGCCGAGGCCTGGGCCCCGCCCTAGCCAAAAGATGGCTAGAACGGGCACCCAGGCAGGAAGCTGCAACTCGAAACTTGAAGCTGCAACTCAAAATTCGCAACTAAACTCGCAACTCGAACCTCGAACCTCGAAACTGGCTTACAACTGGCTGATGGTGAGCGAATCGGCGGTCTGCTTGCGCGAGCGGTAGGTGTGATGATGCGAGTGCGCCACCGCGTCGACATGCACGATGTATGTCCCCATGCCGGGCGTGCCGGTAAACGGAATCACCTGGCCGGTGGTCTGCGGCGCCAGGGTGAAGTGCTGGTAGCCGAGTGCGGTGGCACGGCCGTGGCTGTTGACGGCCACGATCACCACGGTCAAGTTGAAATTGTGCGCGGTCTGGTTGCTGACCACCACCGAACCGGAAAGCGTGTTGCCTTGCACCTGCGGCTGCTGCTTCCAATCAATGGTGACAGCCGCAACGATGCGGATGACGATCTCGCGCTGCGCGTGCTGCTGTGGATAGCCTGAGTCAGTCACACCGATCACGACGGGATACTCGCCTTCGGTGGTGGGAACTCCCGAGAGCTTGCCGTTATGCGGATGCAGTCTCAGACCCGGCGGCAGATGTCCGCTGACTACGCTCCAGGTGTAGGGCTGGGTTCCGCCCTCCGCGGCCATGGGCAGGTGGAAGGCCGCGCCCGCAATGAAGGCCGCTGCTGGTGACTGCGTGCTGATGGTCAGCGCAGGTTCGTCCGGGTGATGCGTGGAGGCTGCGGCGCTCAGCGATAGCAGCAGGCACACAATCCAGGCAGCGACGGTTCGCATGGCAGCATTATAGTTGCCGCAGCGAGGACAAAAGTTGTGCCCTGCTGCGGGTTCGGCGCGAGGGTGGGAGCCCCCGCATTTATGCGGGGGAGCAACGCTTCAGCGTTGCGAGAGACAGCGCCTATAAACCCCAGGGGCTTTAGCCCCGGTTGCCGGTCGAGTGTTGCCGTCTCCCACACATCCCAAAAGATGGGATGTGTGGGGCACCCGAATTTCTTCCCGGTCCAGATTCAAGTCTCGACCGGTCAAGTGGCGGCGCTCGCGATAGAATTAGACTTCCCGCGGCGTCATCGCGCCGCGGTCTTATTCATGTCCAAAATCGCTTCCGCTCCGCCGCGAGCTTTGCTGCAGCGCTATGCCATCGCGGCGTCAGTGCTGAACCTGCTGCTGCTCATCGGCGCCGTCCGTTCGCTGGCCGATGCGGCCACGCTCATCAACCATGACATGGCGCGGGTCCTGGCCTTTGCTGTGCTGGGCAACGTCTGCGGCAGCGTGCTGCTGCTGTGGTACGCCACGCATCAGCATTGGGAAGCCCGCCTCAAGACGGTGCTGACCTCGGACCTGGTGATTTCAGTGCTGCCCCTGGTGATGAAGCAATTTCTCAACGGGCAGAGCGGCCGCAAGTTTCACATCTTCGGACTGATCTACACGCTGTTCCTGTTTCTGAAGCTGGCGCAGTGGCTGCTCTACGCTGCGTGGAATTCTCCCGCCGGCGTCATCCCACGGCGCGGCACGCTCTTCGTCTTCCTGGCAGCGTTGATTGCCTTCGCCGGCTTCGTGCCTTGGATCTGGCTCTCCATCGGACCGCAGGGCGACGAAGGCCATTATCTGCTGCTCTCGCACAGTCTGGCCTTCGACCACGACTTCGACCTGGCCAACAATTACCGCAACCGCGACCACCTTGAGATGTTTCCGCCGCCGCAGCCGGGCGCGATGCGCGGCTATCCCTATGCCAGCATGCAGCACGACAACATCGTCGTGTACACGCAAGAGCCGCACTACGTGATCAACTATCGCGGCCAGCAGATGCTGGAGCACGATATCGGCATACCGCTGCTGGTGCTGCCTGGCTATGCGCTGGACCTGCGCGAGGGCGCGATGTTTACCATCGCGCTGGTGAGCGCGCTGGGCGCCGCCGCCATCTTCCAGTCGGCGCTGCTGCTGGGCGCCGCCCTTCCGCAGGCGCTGCTGGCGGTGGGATTGCTTTGCTTCACCGGGCCGTACTGGGTCTTCACCCAATGTGTACTCACCGATGCGGTGGCGGCGGCGATCAGCGCAGGCATCGCGCTGTGCTTCCTGCTCTACCGGCAACGGGAGCGCGGCGGCTATATCTTTGCCGCCGGATTTCTGGTGGCCGTATTGCCCTGGCTCAACACTCGCTTCTGGCCGCTGGCCGGGCCGGTGTTTCTGGTGTTCGCGGCATGGATTATTCGTCGCGACTGGGGACGATGGGGAACGCTGATCTATCGCCTGGCGCTGCTGGGCGTCCCCGGACTGGTCAGCCTGGGCGCCTTCGCCGTAATCGACAAGCTGCTGTTCAACACCTACATGCCCAATGCGGCCATGCACATTTTCGGTCGCACCCATCAGGCGTTCTGGTTGCAGCCGGTGCGCGGATTCCTGGGGCTGTTCTTCGACCAAAGTTATGGACTGCTGCCGACAGCCCCGCTCTATGTCGCCGTGGCAGCCGGCATGGTCGTGCTCTACCGTCGCGACAAGTGGAATTTTGCCGTGCTGCTGGCGCCGGCGCTCGCCTACGTTCCCTTCGTCAGCTTCAGCCAGTGGTGGTACGGCGGATGGAGCGCCCCCGGCCGCTATGTGCTGGCCGGCGTGACCGCCATGGTGCCCGCTGCCGCGCTGGTGCTGAATCGCCGCACCCGCTGGCTCACCGCTGCGCTCGGCGCGTGGAGCGTCTTCATCGCCGTGCTGTTCGCGGTGAATCCCTATCTCCGCATGCCGTCCATCTGGGTGTTCTACCCGAAAAGCATGCTGGTGGAGTTCTTTCACGACCGCATTCGGACTCCGCTCTACAGCATTCTCAGCGTCTTCCCCAGCTTTCATGTTGGACGGACACCGGACTACGCGCTTGGATTCTTGTGGCTGCTGATATTGGCGGCTACCGCCCGGTGGTGGGCGCGGGCGTCGCAGCAACCTGCGCCGAAGCCCTGAGCATCTCGATACAGTACCAATATGAAGCGGAGCAGGAAGGGCTTTCTCCACCGCCACTCGCTCAGCCTGTCGGCGCTGGCCGTGGTGCTGGGACTGATACTTCTCTATAACTTCTCCAACGACCACACCCATTGGGGCTCGTTCTTTGGTAATGCCATCGCCGACTGGACCGGCGTGCTGGTCACCGTGGTGGTGACCAAATTTTTGTACGAGAAGGGTTCGGCCGAGAGCAAGCCCGTCGCCGGGCCGGACTGGCTGCACCTGGAATGGTTCCGGGAACACTCGCTGACCATCTTTCTGCTGCTCACCGGCGCCGCCTGGGTGTTCACGTTCCACCGCATGGACCCCAACGGCAAGTGGGGACAGGTGGTAGGCAACATCGTCTCGGAGTGGACGCAGATTCTGGGCCTGGTCCTGCTGACCAAGCACCTGATGGAGATTGGCTCCAAGGAACAGAAAGGCAGATGAAGCCTGGGATTTTCCTGCACGTGAGGGTTGAGGTTCCGGGTGCCCCATTCAAGGCCGTCTTTTGGCCTTGAGTGGGGGGTTTTCTTTACCTCGGTAGAGATTTTGATTTTTTTGAATGTGGACCTCGAGATTCCGGGTGCCCCATTCAAGGCCGTCTCTTGGCCTTGAGTGGGGGGCTTTCTTTACCTCGGTAGAGATTTTGATTTTTTTGAATGTGGACCTCGAGATTCCGGGTGCCCCATTCAAGGCCGTCTTTTGGCCTTGAGTGGGGGGTTTTCTTTACCTCGGTACCGAAGTCCTATCTTTCTGTACGTGGACAAACCCCTCGCTCAAGTTTCGTCAATAAATCCCTGCGACAGCTTTCAGACAGCCCCGCGACTGACATTCGCATCCCACTTCAACAGGGGGAAATGAATGCGCCCGTTAGCCTGGATTGGTCTGGTGGTTCTCCTCATCGGAATTCTCAGCTTCTTCGTGCCCTTTCCCATGAGCCACACCCACAGCGCCAAGGTGGGCGATGCTTCCATCGGCATCACCACGCACTCGCAGGAAAAACTGTCCCCTGCCGTGGGAGGCGTGCTGTGCGCCGCCGGCGTGGTGCTGCTGGTGGCCGGCTCGCGTAAATCTGGCTAAATGAACATCGCGCCGGGAACCCGGCGCTAATCCTGCTTGAAGACGTTGGCAATCATGCGATGCATGAAGTGTCCGCCGAAGGCGCCTGCCGATGCGGCCAGCAGTTGCAGAAACGACATGTACACCTGACCGCGGTCATGTGGCCATTTGACTACGAACTGGTAGTAGGCCATCACCAGCGGCACGCCCATCCAGACCAGCAGCATCCATCGCCAGGGATGGTCCGGCTTCCACACCCCCAGGAACATGGTGAAGGCCAGCACACACAGCGAGGTGAGCAGAGCATCGTCTACCTTCTGATTCACCCATCCGGAGAACAGGCCGAGCAGAATTGCCAGCACATAAATCAGAGGGTTGGTGTGCAGACGTCGCGGCGCGGAAGGATTTTCGCTGGCTGGCGTTCCGGAGGGCAAATTTCAGTCTAGCAGGAATGCGCATGCGGTCGGAAAGCAGTTCGCTTGCGGTCGTGCCCTGATATCAAGGCAGCTCACACAAAACCTGGGTGCCCCGTTCTAGCCTTCTTTTGGCTAGGGCGGGGCCTTTCGAACGTTCGCGAGCTCCGTCGCATTCATCGAGCAAACCTATCCAACCGTCCGGCCTGCTTTGAAAGGGCACCACTTCAGCCGTGCCGACCGGAACGCTAAAGAATCGGCTTCAGCCGCTGTGGGCAATTCATGGCGAACCCGCTGTAGCCCGTGGCAAAGGCCGGGGTTTACGGAACCTCAGCGGCTAAAGCCGCATTGATCGCGCACGCACCGGCACGGCTGAAGCCGTGCCCTTTCAAAACATCGGCGCTCGCATGGGCGCGAACCGTACGAAGTCGCAGGTGCATGGGAACCGCATATCCCTCACCGACTAAAGTCGGGTCGGGATGACCGCAGCGTGCAGTTATGCCGGAGGCGGGGTGATGGGATCGTGGCTGTTGCCGCGGCCGCCCGGCATGGCCTCGCGGGTGACGCGAATCAGCACGCAGGTGGAGTTGTCCTCGCCGCCGCCATCGTTGGCGGCGTCAATCAGCGTGTCCGACGCGGCCTTCAGCGATGGCAGTTGCATCAGCACATTCTTCAGTTC
This sequence comes from uncultured Acidobacteriaceae bacterium, assembly GCA_963763975.1. Classification (GTDB taxonomy): domain Bacteria; phylum Acidobacteriota; class Terriglobia; order Terriglobales; family Acidobacteriaceae; genus Bog-257. The sequence goes on along the minus strand of CAVXQR010000004.1, from coordinate 34,535 downwards.
GGTATCGCCCAGGTAGCGCAGGATGCCGTCGGTGGCCAGCAGGAGTACGTCTCCCTCCTGTGCGGGGAACTCGCCCAGGTCAGGCAGCGTGCCTTCCTCCGTGCCCAGCGCGCGGGTGATGATGTTCTGCGCCGCCGAATGCTTGGCCTCTTCCAGCGTCAGCATGCCGCGCCGCACCTGCTCCATCACGAAGGAGTGGTCCTCGGTCAGTTGCAACAACTGGCCTTCGCGGAAGAGATATATGCGGCTGTCGCCCACGTTGGCAATGCTGAAGATGCCGTCAGAGTAGCGCGCCGCTACCAGCGTCGTGCCCATGCCCGAGGTGTTGGCGTTTTTCCTGGAGTAGTCGAGGATGGCCTCGTTGGCCTTCTTTACCGCTTCGGCCAGCAGACGGGCACCCAGCGGCGCGTCGTCCAGATAAGCGTTGTCCTCGACCTTGGGTTCGCGTTCGCGAAAATAGCGCAGCACGGTTTCGACAGCAATACCACTGGCCACCTCGCCGGCGGCATGTCCTCCCATGCCGTCGCAGACGACAAAGATGCCCAGGCCTTCGTCATAGCCGAAATGATCTTCGTTGGAAGAGCGTAAGCGCCCGACGTCACTGCGCCCCGCCACCTCGAGTCCCGATACCATGCGGGGACAGTTTACGCTGCCGGGCCGTTTCGCGCGAGTGCTTTGGCACTGAGGTGGAGGTTACGGCGTCCGCTTGCCGCCCGGCAAGATCTGTCCTAGACTCTTGCGGTACCTCGCGAACCTGAACTCTTCGGGTTCTACCTGCACTCCTGACTCGCGGGAATGCGGATGGGGGAAACGCGAGCACACCCGTGGTGTGCGTGTTTCCTTCCGGACCGCACCTACTGAGGAATCTCATGACAACACCAGCCAAGTTTGAAAGCGTTACCCCCATCCTGATCGTGGACGAGATCGAAAGCTGCCTGCAGTTCTGGACCACCCTGGGCTTTCAGTCAGTGGCCCAAGTGCCGCACGGCGACAAAATGGGTTTTGCCATGCTGGTCAACGGCGGCATCAGCGTGATGTATCAGTCGGTGGCCAGCCTGGGCAGCGATCTCCAGGTCAATCCCAGCAAGGGCAATTCCGTGGTCTTCCTCAAACTGGATAATCTGGACGCCGTGGAAGCCTTGCTGGACAAGGCCGCGATCGCGTTGCCGCGACGGAAGACGTTTTACGGAACGGTGGAAGTGTGGGCGCGCGAGCCCGGCGGCAACCTCATCGGCTTCGCTCAGGATGTGAAGGAGTAGCGCGACCTGAAACCCCGATTCACCACGGAGACACGGAGGCTGGATAGCAACCGATTTCCCACACATCCGAAAAGATGGATGAGTGCGAAACCCAGCAGTGTCCTGATACGAGTTCGGCAGAGTGTCCTGATACGAGTTCGGCAGAGCGTCCTGATACGAGTTCGGCGCGAACGAATCCTGGGTGCCCCGTTCTAGCCATCGTTTGGCCAGGGCGAGGCCTTTGTCATATCACCAGTTTTCGCCACGTCGCGCGGAGCGGTCGGGACAGGCCCGTCTCCCAGATTTTCAGGCAAAACCGGTCAGGCATGACGCCATATGCCGTCCCTGGCGGGACTCGTTTTCTTGTCGGCACCCGTACCCGCCGTTGAAACGGCGGACTAAGATATGCCGCGCCTGCGGCGCTGGGTTCGAGCCCGAAACAGTGACCGGACCGCAACCGACAACGGACAACCGACAACCACTACCACTAACCACTAGCCACTAGCCACTAACCACTGCTTTTCACGGCCTGGTCTTGGCAATATCGGGCTCGCGCTCATGCGTGCCCGACTGGATCATGTGGTGTTCCATCAGGTCTTTCTGCAGGAACTCGAACGCCTCTTCCGGCGTGTTGGCCCAGTGAAACAGCTCCAAGTCGTTGGGCGAGATCGTCCCCGCATCCACCAGCGCCTGGAAGTTGATCACCCGGTCCCAGTACTCGCGCCCGAAGACCACGATGGAAATCTGCTTGGCCAGCTTCTCCGTCTGCGCCAGCGTGAGCAGCTCAAACAGTTCGTCGAAAGTGCCGAAGCCGCCGGGAAAGACGCACAGCCCCTTGGCCAGGTAGGCGAACCACAACTTGCGCATGAAGAAGTAGTGGAACTCGAAGTTCAGCTCCGGCGAGATGTACGGGTTCGCCATCTGCTCGAAGGGCAGATTGATGTTCAGCCCGATGGTTTTGCCGCCGGCCTCGGAGGCGCCCAGGTTGGCGGCTTCCATGATGCCCGGGCCGCCGCCGGTGCACACCACAAAGCGGTGCCGCGGCTGGTTGATGGTGTTGGCTCCACTTGGTAATCAGGTAGGCCAGCTTGCGCGCGTCTTCGTAATAGCGCGCCATCTCCACGTCGGCCTTGGCGCGGCGAATGCGCTGCTGCTCCTCGGGCGGCGCGGGCGTGGCCGAGTACGGCTTCTCCAGCAATTGCAGCGCTTCTTCGGCCTGCGAGCGGCTGTGAAAGCGCGCCGAGCCGAAGAACACGACCGTGTCCTGAATGCGCTCGCGGCGGAAGCGCACCAGCGGCTCCTGGTATTCGGCCAGCAGGCGCAGGATGCGGCCGTCGGGGCCGTTGAGGAATTTCTTGTTCTCGTAGGCCAGCGGCGAGCGAGTGGCGTGCGGCGTGGGTGCGTCCTTGTTCGATTTACTCATGAGATTGACTTACGGATTAGAGTACTGCGGCGGGCTCACGGATTGGGATCTCTCGCGATAGCGGATGGCTTCCATCACCCCCATGCCGATGTCCACCAGGCCGAGGCCGCTGACCAGTCCGCGCACGAAGTTGAGCTTCAGGAATTCCTGCACCTGCGGATAGCCGGCGAGCAGCGAGTTTTCCGTCCAGAAGCGCAGCCACGGCAGCACCACCAGCGCAATGCCCATCTCGAGGCAGAAGAGCACGAACACCACCAGCCACAGGCGCTGCAACCACAGCCCGCCGCGTCCGCCTGGCTTGGGCGGCATCACCAGCACCGGCCCGGCCTGCTCCGGCGGCGTTACCTGGTTCGGTCTGTTGTTCGGAAGAATTCAATGTCTGGCCGCTGGCCTCATATGTTGGATTCTATCAGCGCTCATAAAAACCCGGCTGCAACCGGCAACGCCGCGCGTCAGGTTGATAACATGTACTCGAACAATGGGACGGCCGTGAAGAACAACTTAAATTTCTAAGGACCGCGAATGAGCACGCAAGAAACCCGGCGCAGGCTGGCATCGCTCAGCTTTTCGGAGAAGATCAGAATTCTGGAGAAGCTTCGCCAACGCAGTCTGGCCATTGCCGCCAGCGGGCTGAGATCCGTGAGTTCCAAAGCCAAGATTCCCGACCGACCAAAGAACGTCAACGAGAGCTGATAGTCCGCTTCCGTCGAGCCCCAAATACATTGCAAACAAAAATGGCAGGGCGGCAAGCCCTGCCATCGCTAATTACTAACGACTAGTTACTAGTTGCTAATTGCTCCTACAGCAACTCCTCGTTCCAGTTCTCCAAAAACTTCTTCACCTCGGCCATGAACTGGTCAGCCACGGCGCCGTCAATCACGCGGTGATCGTAGCCGATGCTGAGGTGCATCATGGAGCGGATGGCGATGGAATCGTTGCCGTCCTTATCGGTGACCACCACCGGCTTCTTGGTGATGCCGCCCACGCCCAGGATCGCCACCTGCGGCTGGTTGATGATCGGCAGCCCGAACTTGGCGCCGAAGATGCCAGGATTGGTGATGGTGAAGGTCCCGCCCTGCACCTCATCCGGCTTCAGCTTCTTGGTGCGGGCGCGTTCGCCCAGATCGCTGATGGCGCGCTGCAACCCAACGAAGCTGCGCTCCTCGGCGTTCTTCACCACCGGCACGATCAAGCCCCAGTCCAGCGCCACGGCGATGCCCAGGTTGATGGAAGCGTGGTAGTGAATGTTGTCGCCTTCGACCGACGAATTGATGATGGGGAACTTGCGGATGCCGTGCACCACGGCGCGCGCGAAGAATGGCGTGTAGGTGAGCTTGTTGCCGGTGGCCTGCTCGAACTTGCCCTTCATGCGCTCGCGCAGCTTGGCGATGCGGGTCATGTCCACTTCGAAGATGCCGTGTACGTGCGCGCTGGTGCGCTTCGACATCACCATGTGCTCGGCGATTTTCTTGCGCATCACCGACATGGGCACGACTTCGCCCGGGGTGACGCCGCCCACCGCCTGCAACGGCGCGGTGAACGCCGGAGCCGCAGGCGCCGCGGCAGGTGCGGCCTGCGCTGCCGGAGCAGCTTGCGCGCCGCCGCCGGCGTGCTTGGACAGGAACGCCTCGATGTCTTCCTTGGTGATGCGGCCGCCCATGCCGGTTCCGGAAACCTGGGCCAGGTCCACGTTGTTCTCTTTGGCCATGCGGCGTACCAGCGGGCTGGAACGAACCTTGCCCTGCTCGCCGCCTTCCATTTCTTCGTCGCCGCCGGCGGCAGGCGCTGCCGGAGCGGGGGCGGGCGCCGGACAGGTTTCGCGGCCTTGGGCTTCTTCCTGCTTGGGCGGAGCAGCGGGGGCCTGGGCCTGCTGCGGGCGCAGCAGCCGGTTTGGCGGTCGCAGCCATCGCCTTCGGCGGCAATGGTGCCGACTACGGTGTTTACCTGAACCGTGGTGCCGGCCTGGATCTTGATTTCCTGCAACGTGCCAGAAGCGGGCGCGGGAATTTCGGCATCCACCTTGTCGGTGGAAATTTCAAACAGCGGCTCGTCGCGCTGCACCTTGTCGCCCGGCTGCTTCAGCCACTTGGTGATGGTCCCTTCAAAAATCGATTCCCCCATCTGGGGCATGATTACATCTGTCGGCATATTGTCCTTCCGCGGGGATTTCTAAAACTGTTAGCCACGATTCGGATCGAGCAGATTGATTGCGAGCCGGCGCTACCCATGCGCCCGGTCAACGCTCCAATATCGCCGCACTCCACGGGGCGCACAATGGCAGCCGCAACCCGCTACGGCGAACCACCTATTATATCGCGCAAAAGCGGGGCACGCCTTCGGGCCCCGCCTGCGCTGCGCTTCAATTTGTCATCCCCAGCGCAGCATCCGCGTGGGTTTCCGACTCGCTTCTTTTGCGAGTCGGGCGGATGCGCAGTCGAGGGACCTGCTGTTCTGCGTGCCGGCAGAAGGTTGTGCTTAGCGGCGGACAACAGGTCCCTCCGCTCGGACTGAAGTCCTCGGTCGGGATGACAGGGAAGGCGGGTCATGTGCATTGACTCGCTTTTCCGCCTCGGCTACTCTCGCGATGGAGTGTTGCGCCGGTCCGCTCGGCAACATGAATCATGCATTGCACCACGGGAACCCCATGACCGGACTGCTGGCCGCCGCGGCGTGGACGCCGCTGCAAGTTGTCTGTTTCGCCGTCTTCGTCGTCGCCGTCGTGTTCATCCTGTATGCGCTGTTCGGCTATCCGCTGCTGCTGGGATGGGTGTCGCGGCACGCCAACAATCCCATTCACAAGCAAGACAAGCCGCGTCCCATCTCCATCGTGATCGCGGTGCGCAACGGCGAGAAGTTCCTGGAAGCCAAGCTGCGCTCCCTCTTCGCGCAGAATTATCCCCGCGAGCTGATGGAAATCTGGGTGGTCTCCGACGGCTCCGACGACCGCACCGACGAGATCGCGCGCAGCTTCGCCTCCGAAGGCGTGAAGTTCCAGCGCGTGCCGCACAATGGCAAGCCGGAAGCGCTGAACGCCACCGTCCCGCTCACCACCGGCGAGATCGTGGTGCTCACCGACGCGCGCCAGACGCTCGACCCGCAGTGCCTGCGCAAACTGATCGCCAACTTCGGCGATCCCAAAGTCGGTGCCGCCAGCGCTTCGCTCAGCGTCATCAGCGAGCAGACGCACGAGGAGTTTTACACCGACCTCTACTGGCGCTACGAGTTGTGGATGCGCACCCAGATGATGCGCATTGATTCCAGCTTCGGCTGCACCGGCGCCTGCTACGGCCTGCGCCGCGAGCTGTGGACGCCGTTTCCGCCCAACCTGCTGCTCGACGATGCCTACCTGCCGCTGACCGCGTTCTTCAAGGGCTATCGCGTGGTGTACGAGCCGGAGGCGAAGATTTTTGATTTCCCCACCAGCCTGGATTCGGAGTTCGAGCGCAAGGTGCGCCGCCAGGCTGGCCTGTATCAACTGCTGAAGCTGATGCCGGAGCTGTTCACCTCAAAGAACCGCATGCGCGTGCACTTTCTCTCCGGCAAATACGGGCGCGTGGTGGTGCCGTACTGCCTGATCCTGATGGCGCTGGTGACGGCCTGGCTGCCGCCGTACTGGCGAGCGCTGGCGCTGAGCGGGCAGATTCTCTTCTACGGACTGGCGGCGCTGGACGCGATCATGCCCGCAAACTTCCCGCTCAAGCGCATCACCTCGCCCTTCCGGACGTTCGTGGTGCTGATGACCTGCGCGCTGTTCGGGGTGAAGGTGTTCTTCGTCCCACCCAAGAGCCTGTGGAAGGAAACTACCGTCCGGCTGACCGAGAGCTGATGGGAAGGCTGCCGTGTTCGCGCTGCCGAACACGGTCAATGCCGCTCTTCCCAAGCAACGTCAGGGTTCGAACCGGATGTACTTCACCTCGCGGTCGCGCAATGGATACAGGGGCGCAACGTGATCAGGCGAAACACCGTGCCATAGCCATCCACTCCGCCTCCGTAGGTTGTCCCATAGAAGTTGCCGTCCATGGCCTGGATAAGCCCGTCGCTGGGGCCGGTACCGCCCGGGCTGTCAGGCCCGTCGAAGCTGTGGAGCGTGGTCAGGGTTCCGCCCGGAGTGATTTGGAAGATCGTGCCAAAACGGCGTGGTCCGTCGTAAGACGTCATCCCGTAAAAGTTACCGCTGCGGCCTTGCATGAGGCCGAGCGCGAAACCGCCGTCCGTGCCATCGAAGGTGTGCAGCGTGGTCAGCGTGCCGCTGGGAGTGATTTTGAAAACCGTGCCTTCGCCGTCCTCGCCCATCCCCCCGTAAGCCGTGGTCCCATAAAAGTTGCCGTCGCTGGCTTGTATCAGCCCGGCAAAAGGCCCACTGCCATCGGTGTAAGCGAAGGAATGCAGCGTGCTCAGAGCGCCGTCCGGCGTCATCTTGAACACTGTGCCCACACAGCCGACTCCACCGAAGGTCGTTCCGTAGAAGTTGCCGTCGCTGGCTTGCAGCAGCACGCCGTGGGGAGACTCGCCGTCGATCTCACACCCCTGGAAGGTATATAGCGTGGTCAAAGCGCCATCGGGAGTGATTTGGAAGACCGTGCCGCAACCTCCGTCGCAGTCGCCGCCTCCGCCGCTGGTCGTGGTTCCGTAGAAGTTGCCGTCGCTGGCCTGTATCAATCCGGCGTAAGGTTCAGAGCCGTCCGCGCAGCCCGGCGTCGAGCAAAAAGTATAGAGCGTGGTCAGGGTTCCGCTGGGCGTGAGTTTGAAAACCGTGCCGCAACCGAAGGTACAGTCAACCATGCCGCCGTAGGTGGTGGTTCCGTAGAAGTTGCCATCCGTGGCCTTGATCAGCGCGCCCTGCGGGCCCATGCCGTCGGTACCGCGGAAGCTGTAAAGCGTGGTAACCGACCCGGTGGGAGTCATCTTGAAAATGGTGCCATCGTCGCTGACGCCCCCGGCCAAGGTGGTCCCATAAAAGTTGCCGTCGGTGGCTTGCATTAGCGCACCGACCGGCTCATCGCCCTCTGCCGGGGCCCCGCTGAAGCTGTGCAGCGTGGTCAGGACTTGTGCCGGCGCGGAAATCGCCGCCATGGCACAAAGCAACAGCAACACGCCGCAACCGGTGTGTCGTTTCGTCATCGCATTTCTCCTTGCTGCGAGCGGATGGCGAAGGAACAGGCCGCCTCTTCGCACGGAGAACTAACTTGCCCAAGGTGTGGGCTATTTCCCCGGCGTCTGGGAGCATCGGGGTTTGACGATATGGTGAATCCGGGCGGCCAGTCGTTTCGTCAAGTTGCAAAATTCTAGCAGCGCCGCCCGCAGCAGAAAATGAGACGTTCGACTCTATTTTTGCGCCTTCGGCACGGATTTGCATTCCCAAGATGGCACGCCAGATTGCGGTTGGGCGGGCGCTTTGCGTTGACCCGGCCTGCCAGGGAGATCACGACGTGAGCGATGAGAACCCCGCCGTGCCTTGTATCAGGGCATGACTTTAGAGGCTGCTGAAAAACTCTGCTTTGGGAAGCCTTGTATCAGGGCTAAATTTTTAAGTGCATGACTTCAGTCGTGCCGATAAGCCCGTTTCTTCCTCTCCTCCGGAACCCGCTTTAGCGGGTGGCACGTTTTTGCTTGAGTTTTTCAGCGATCGGTTCAGTTGCGCCGCCCGCCTCGGCCAATCGAAGCTTCCACCCTTACCTTCAGTCGAAATTATTTTCGCCGGGATATCCCCGCAGCGGCTAAAGCCGGTTCTTGCGGGCGACCTTTGCGGCACGACTGAAGTCATGCCCTGATACAAATCTCTCGTCAGCATTTTTTCAGCAGCCTGTTCAGGCGCGCCGGTTTCGGCGGGCGCTCACCGCCTCACCTGGCACGGCTAAAATCGTAGCCATTAGGCTGTTGGGGCATCAAAAAACTGTATGGACTGGCACTCTGCGCTGGGGAGTCTGGGTTGCTTGCTGGCAGCCGGCATCGCTGGGCTTCTTGTGTTTCGGAGGGCCAGGACTGCCAAAGCAGCACTGATCCGGGTTCCGCTGTTTATCATGACAGGGGGTTTGCTCCTGTACATCGGACTGCTCTCGCTGCCTTCTTCTTTTCCTCGACTGTTTGAGGCGTTAATAGGGCACTCAATCTGGGCCAATTTTCATTTCCCGATGGATACGAACGGCACTGACTACAGTGGAACATGGATACTTGTTCGTTGGATCGACCCTCTCAGGGATATATTCGCAGCAGCTCTGTTCATCGCCTTCGTGTGGGCGATTGTGAACCTGCTGGCCGGTTGCGGACGCAAGATGAACGCAGTCGCTCTGAGCTTTTGCTTGCTCTGGATTATTGTTAGTGTCTATTTTTCTCTCTCTTGCTTTCCCTTCTGTCTCTGATTTCTCGCTACTGTTGATAAATCGCGATCATAAGTTGTCGATATCCGGTGGAACGCCACCGCAAGTCCGACCATTACTGCTGTAAACAGGCGAGAATTGCTAACCCCCCACTCAAGGCCAAAAGATGGCCTTGAATGGGGCACCCGATTCTGAGAGATTTTCTACGACGCTCTCGCGGCCACGGTGCCGCGCTGCGACACTGCGGCTGGCGCGGGGAAGGATCTTGCCGTCAGCCAGTTCACACTCCGGCAGGTTGCGAATCTGCGCCAGCGATTCGGCGACGGTACCGAAGCGATATTCGCGCAGCAGGGTGCGCAGCTTGTCTTCGGCGGTGTCGATGTTTATGTAGTATTTGAAGGCTCTTCAGCGCCGGCAACTGCAGCTTGGGCTGCCGCGGATTGATCTCGCGCGGATGAATGTAGGTCATCACCGGGCGCCCGGCGCGATGGTTCTGGCGGAAGCCGTAACGAATGATGGGCAGGTTAAACAGCCGCAGATATCCGCCGCCGGAGAAGGGCACGCGCTTGCCGAAGGCGGTCATCACCGAGACCGGAAACACCTTCATCGAACCTTCTGGGGTGTGCAGCACAAAGGCGTCGCGGCTGAAGCCGTCAATGCCGCCGTGGTCGCGGGTCGCGGGCACCACCGAAACATCCACCGTGATGCCGTGCTTGCGCAGAATGGGATAGGCCCAGAAGCATTCCGGCTTCATGGAGAATCCGGGAGCGCGGAAGGCGTTCACCGGCTGGCCGCTGACTTCGCGCAGCGACTTCACCGCCCGCTGAATGTCGCGGTCGAACTCTTCCGGCGTCAGGGTGTACACCAGGCGATGGAAGAAGCTGTGGCAGCCAATCTCGTGGCCGGCATCGGCGAGCCGCTTGATCAGGCTGGGATGCCGTTCCGCCACCCATCCCACGGTCAGGAAAGTGGCGCGCGCCTTGGCTTCATCCAGCAGCCGCATGATGACTTCGGTGTCGTGAACGACCTGGCTGGGAGCTTTGTCCCAGGAGGTGGGATTGTCGTAGGGCGTCGAGACTTCGCAGACGTGGAACCACTCTTCCAGGTCAATGCAAAAGGCATTCAGAAAATCGTTTCCGTTGCCCGACGCCATATCAACCCTTCTCCTGAGGCCGAGGGAAATGCTTGACCACCTTCGCCGGATTGCCCGCAACCATGGTGAAGGGCGGGACATTGGTCATCACTACCGCACCGCTGGCCACCACGGAAGCCATACCCACGGTCACCCCGGGCATGATGACGCAGTTCACTCCGATGAAGCTGTGGTCTTCCAGCACCACCGGCTTCAAAACCAGCGGCATGATGCCGGTTTCGCGCAGGTAATGCGGAGCCTTGATGTGAGTCATGATAACAGCGCGGGCGGTCACCCGGACATCATTTCCGATGGTGATGTTCTCCGGATATGCCGTTTCGAGAAGGGCGTTGGGGTCAATGTAGCAGTCGCGACCGATCTTCACTCCGCGCAGGCGATGAACGACCAGGATGACACCGCGCGGCGCCCAGCGCACCAGGTTCCCCAGGAACCAGTTGCGCCACAGATAGTTCCACGCCAGGCCGATCAGTCCCTGGCCGCCGCGGTCGGCGGCGGAAACGCGCGCGTCGTGCAGCAGGCCGCGCCTGGCCGGCGGCTGCGGCGGCGTGCGCTCGATTGCCTCTCCCGGCTGCGTTCTTTCGATTTCCCGCGGTGGCTCTTCGATCACCGCTACCGCCGTCTGCGATTGCTGCCGCTCCAGGTACGCCAGCACGTCGGACTCGCGCACCATCTCAATTCCGGCAAACACCGCAGGATTGATCTGGTGCTGCTCGATCAGCACCCGCGCCTTGTTGGAAATCTGCACGCCGCTCGCAGTGCCGTTACCGCTCGCGGTCGAAACCGGCGTGATGCTGGCCTTGGCGGCGCTCGCAATCACCGGCTGCGGCTGAATCCATCCAATCAACTCGCCGATGGGAATTTCCGCGCCCTTGGGATGAACGATCTCCAGGTAGCCATCGCCCTCAGCTTCCAGGTCAATGACGGCCTTCGAAGTCTCGATGGCAGCGACCACCTGTCCGCGTTTCACGGCGGCGCCTTCGGCCACTTCCCAGGCCGCAATCTTCACCGTGTCGTCGTTGACGATCTCGCGGGGAATCCTGATCTCAGTGGCGGGATTCACGGAGTAGCTCACTCGCCTTTCGTACGATGCTGTCGGTGGAGGGCAGATATTGCTCTTCCAGCGGACGCGCCGAGGGAATGGGGCAATTGCCGGCGGTCAACCTCGCGCAGGCCACGTGCAGATGCCCGAAGCGTTCGGCCACCTGCGCCAGGATTTCGCTGCTCAGTGAGACAAATCCCTGGCCTTCCTCAATCACCAGCAGGCGGCGACTGTTGGCCAGGCTGTCTTCCAGAATCGCGGCGTCGAAGGGATACAGCCGCGACGGCAGAAACAGCTCCGCCACGATCTCCTCTTCGGCAAACAGCCGCAGCATGGCTTCTTCGGCCTCCACCGACATGCCGCCGATCGCCACCATGGTCAGCTCCGGCGCCTGCCGCGGCATCAGCCTCGCGGTGGGATAGGTCTCGTCGCTGAACACCAGCGAATAGCCCGCGGGCGGCTCGGGATTGGTGTAGCGCGTGTACAGAATCTTGTTCTCGATCACCAGCGTAGGCCCGCCGATGTTGGCGAACAGGTCGCGATAAAGCTGCGCCGGGCTGTAGCGATGATGCAGACACAGCACCGTGGTGGAAGGCAGGCCGAGGAAGTGCTTCTCGATGCTCTGGCTGTGCGTCGGCCCGTAACCGCGCTTGCCGCCCATGGGCGTGCGCAGGATGACCGGCGCCTTCACCTTGCCGTTGTACATCCAGTGAAACTTGGCGGCGCTGTTGATCCACTGGTCGGCGGCCAGCGCCAGGAAGTCGCCGAACATGAACTCCGCCACCGGCTGCAATCCTGCCAGCGCCATGCCATTGGCGATGCCGGCGATTGCGCCTTCGCTGATCGGCGTATTGCGCACCCGCTCGGGGAAGCGCGCGCTCAGTCCCTGCGTCGCCTTGAACGCCCCGCCATACGGCGACTCGATGTCTTCGCCGATTACTACCACGCGATCGTGCTCGGCCAGGCCTTCTTCCAGCCCCCGGCGAACGGAATCCACCACGCGCTCTTTGCTGAAGCTGCGCTCGCTCCATTTCGAGTGAGCAGCAGGCGCGGCGCACAGCAGGCTGTCTGCGGTAAACGGCGCGGCCTCGCAGACCGCTACCGCCTCGTCAATCAACTGCGCGGCTTCCTTGCAGATGTCGCGATAGCGCGCATCGGAGGCAAACTGCTCTTCCAGCCGCGCCAGTGGATCGCGTTCCCAGTAAGGCGCAACTTCCTGCTCGGGACGATTGTCGTCGCCCTTGGAGTGCGCCATCAGCCGATAGGTATCCACCTGGTGAAACAGCGGCTTGCCGGTCGAGCGCACCCGGCGCACGCTCTCCGCCATGGATTGCATCAGCTCCGGCCAGTGCCAGGTGTCGCTGTAAGCGGTCTCGATGCCGAAGGCCTCGGCGCGTCCGCGAATGCTGCCCGCCAGCGTCTGCGACTGGTGCGTGCTCTGCGCGTAAAGATTGTTCTCGCACACCAGCAGCAGCGGCAGTTCCCACTTGCTGGCGATGTTCATGGCCTCATACAAGACGCCTTCGCCGAGCGTGCCGTCGCCGACAAAGACCACGGTCACGCCGTTGGTGCCCAGCGCCTTCTGTCCGTAAGCCAGGCCGGCGGAAACCGGAACGATGGAGCCCTGTACGCCGTTGGAGTAGAAGCGGTCCTGGTGCAGATGCTGGCTGCCGCCGCGTCCGCCGCACACGCCCACCGACTTGCCCATGACTTCGCCGATCAGCCCGACCAGGTTCTGCCGGTAGGCGAGAAAGTGTCCATGACAGCGGTGGTTGCTGAAGATGTTGTCCTGCGGTTCCAGCGCGCGCGCCACGGCGACGCCCACGAACTCCTGCCCGATGCAGGTATGAATGGTGCCGAACAGTTTGCCTTGCTTGAACAGCTCCAGCAGCCGTTGCTCGGTCTTGCGGATAAGTACCGCCAGACGAACGACATCGGCGTACTGCGCCAGCAGATCGGTGGTGGCTGTCTGGGTTGTGGCTGTCATCGGAAGCAGGCCGAAAGTTGTTCGAGTCTAACTGAATTGTAGTGCCAGTCGCAACCGCCCAACAGCGCTAAATGCCTGTGTTCCCATATGGAAAACCCGAAAGTGCAGGGGTTCCGAAACGGGGTGGAAGCGCCGGGCTTTAGCCCGGCGAAACGCCCGTCCGACTATTCCGTCCGGTGCCCCAGGTTCGCGGCGATTTGAAAGGGCACGGCTTTAGCCGTGCCGTTAAACGCCAGATCGAGGAAGGGCTTCAGCCCCTGAGGGTTCCGCCGGCGTGTACCGTGAAAGGGCACGACGAGAAGGCCCGAACACGAATTGCCCTCCGCGGCTAAAGCCGGTTTTTTCAGGCGCGAGTAACGGCACGACTGAAGTCGTGCCCTTTCAAGGCAGGCGATTTCGATCTTTGTATCGCCGGCCTGAAGGCCGGCGCTTCCACCGCCCGACGGACATCTCGTTTGCTAAACCGACCGGACATATCATGTGCTAACGGCGCTCCACCGTTCGACTATTTGACTCTCCCCACTCCGCTGTTCTAGCCTCGAAGCTCGTTTCGGCCATGAACTCTCTCCGCCGCCTGTTCGCCCTCATCCTCGCCGTCGCCTGCGCCCTTCCGGCGCTCGGCAACTCTACCCGTCCCGTCCACGCCAGGCACGGCATGGTGGTGACTCTGCAAGCCGACGCTTCCCAGGCTGGCGTGGCCGTCCTGAAGCAGGGCGGCAATGCCGTGGACGCCGCCGTGGCCGTGGGTTTCGCGCTGGCGGTCACTCTGCCCGAGGCCGGCAATCTGGGCGGCGGCGGCTTCCTGCTCTTTCGCCGCGCCGATGGCGAGGTGCACTTCCTCGACTACCGCGAGAAGGCGCCCGCCAAGGCCACCGCCGACATGTACCTCGACAAGGACGGCAAGATCATTCCCGGCCTGAGCCTGCTGGGCTACAAATCCATCGGCGTGCCGGGCTCAGTGGCGGGGCTGGTTTACGCGCAGAAGCACTGGGGCAAGCTGACGCTGCGGCAGGTGATGGCGCCGGCGATTCGCCTGGCGCGCGACGGCTTCGTCCTCGACTACGATGACGCCCGCGCGATGCACGATCCTGACCTGGCGAAGTTCGCCGATTCGCGCCGCATCTTCCAGCGCAACGGAATTATTACGAAGCGGGCGACACTCTTCGCCAGCCCGAACTGGCCAGGACGCTGGAGCGCATCGCGCGCAATCCTGACGACTTCTATCACGGCGCGCTGGCGCGTGAACTGGCCGCCGCCGTGCAAAAGGGCGGAGGGCTGATCACCGCCGACGACCTCGCCGCCTATGAAGCCAAGGACCGCGCAGCCCATTCGCGGCAGCTATCGCGGCTACGACATCATCAGCGCGCCGCCGCCGTCGTCCGGAGGCGTGGCCCTGGTCGAGATCCTGAACATCCTGGAAGGCTACGACCTGGCCAAGCTCGGCGCCGATTCCGCCGACGGCATTCACCTGATTTCATCGGCCTATCAGCGGGCGTTCTTCGATCGCGCCGAATTCATGGGTGATCCCGACTTCTCCAAGATTCCCGTGGCGCAACTGATTGACAAGCGTTACGGCGAAGCCTGGCGCGACACCATTGACACCCATCGCGCCACGCCCAGCGACAAGATTCGCCGCCCGTCCATCTTTTCGCAGCTCGATCGCTACGCCGCCGCTCATCCGCAGCCGACGCCGGGACCGGAGCCGCACCAGACCACGCACTACTCGGTGGTGGACGCCGAGGGCAACGCCGTCTCCGTCACCACTACGCTGAACAACGGCTTCGGCTCGCACGTCACCGCCGACGGCTTGGGCTTCCTGCTGAACGACGAGATGGACGACTTCGCCTCCAAGCAGGGCGAGCCCAACCTGTTCGGACTGATCCAGGGGCCGGCCAACGCCATCGGCCCGGGCAAGCGTCCGCTGTCGGCCATGACCCCGACCATCGTGCTGAAGGACGGCAAGCTGGCCATGGTGCTGGGCGCCGAGGGTGGCCCGACCATCATCACCACCGTGGCCAACATCATCTTCGGCACCGTGGACTACGGGCTGAACATCGAGCAGGCAGTGAATGCGCCGCGCTTCCACCAGCAGTGGCTGCCCGACGTAATCAAGATGGAAGGCATCGGCTTCTCGCCGGACACGGTGCACATCCTGCAGCGCATGGGCTGGAAGGTGGACGTGGGCGCCAGCATCGATCAGGAGCCTGGCCAGCCGGTGACGCACAAAGATGAATATTTTGGCGACGCCGAGTGCATCGCCATTGATCCCGCGACCGGCGACCGGCTGGGCGCCAGCGACGGCCGCAATAACGGCAAGGCGGTGGGCTACTGATGCGCCGCGCCATGTCCACACTCGTCTTCGCGCGCCACCAGCGGCTGCATCCCGGCCTGCTGGACCAGCTAGTGTCAGGCGGGGCGGAGGCCATCGAGATTTTCGGCGGTCGCGGCCATTTCAACTTCGCCGACCGCCATCACGTGCGCGAAATTGCCGGCTGGTTCAAGACCTCGGGCATCGCTTTCCACTCCATGCACTCGCCCATGCACGGCGACGACGACTGGGGACGGAGTGGCGCGCCGCCGCTCAACATCGCCAGCGTGGAGAAGCGCCATCGCATCGCCGCCATGGACGAAATCAAGCGCGCCATCGAAGTCGCGGAGCAGGCGCCGTTCCAGTTCCTGGTGCAGCATGTCGGCGTCGGCGGGGAAGAGGCTGACGAGCACAAGATGGACGCCGCCATGAATTCGCTGGAGCACCTGCACGCTTTCGCCAAGCCGCTGGGCGTGCAACTGCTGGTGGAGAACATTCCCAACGAGCTCTCCACGCCGGAGAAGCTGCTGGAACTGCTGCGCGCCGGGCACTTCGACGATATCGGCGTCTGCTTTGACGTCGGCCATGCGCACATCATGTCGAGCGTGCCGCAGGCCTTCGAGACGCTCAAAGACCGCATCCGCTCCACCCACGTGCACGACAACAATAAGGACCACGATTCGCACCTGTGGCCCGGCGAGGGCAGCATCGACTGGAGCGAAGCCGTGACGCTGCTGCGCTCCGCCCCACACGTCCCCCCGCTGCTGCTGGAGATCGAGGAAGTGGAGGGTCAGAAGGTCAGCGAGAAGATGGCCGAGGCGTACCGGAAGCTGGAGAGGACGTAAACTTCACGCCGGTATATCGACCTCGTTATAACTTCCAGGTAGGGCGGCGTTCACGGCTGACAAGACTAAATCGGTATGCAATCGCAAGGTCGGCCACAGGGGATTTCCGAGAACAACAATTGCGATCCTGCGATTGGTGAGATTTTGCTGATAGCGAATGTTCTTATCGGGAGTAACGAAAACTTCAAATCCGGCATTTTCCGCCGCAGTAAGCAACTCGCCGTTCGACAGCCGGTCCCATCCCCGCTCTCGGGTCTGGCTGACCGTGTGCCCAACGAGGGCGCGCGCGAGCCCTCGCGGCGTGCCATGGTCGAAGAGCACACGCATTTCAGGAAATGTTCACAGGTGTCTTGTCCAGGCTGCGCGTGACGAAATCCAGCACCGCATGGACTTGTTCGCGGGTAACGTCAAACTGCTCCATCACCTCGTCGATCGTCATCCCGGCATCGAGGTTTTCAAAGATGATGGACACGGGCATACGGGTGCCACGAAGTACCCACGCTCCGCTGACCTTTCCCGGAACGCTTTCCACAGCGTCGCATTGCGACCAGTCAAGGCTCATGGCTTTGCTTCCCGCATGATTGTACTTCGGATTTGGCTCTTCCTCACAAATGTCTGAACTGTGAATGCTCCCGGTCGGAGGCCGGGGCCCCACCCTCCCGGCCTGACTTTTCCTCTCGCAACGTGCATACTTAATACCGATTGCTATGAGCTCATCCATCAATACCGAGGCTGCGGCCCCCGTTACCACCATTCGCGAGGTCGGGCGCCACGACGGCCAGTCCGTGACCATTCGCGGCTGGCTTTACAACCTGCGCGACAGCGGCAAGCTGCTGTTCCCCATCTTCCGCGACGGCACCGGCATCATCCAGGGCGTGGTGGCCAAGAGCAGGTGCTCGCCCGAGGTGTTCGACTCCATCAAGGGCCTGACCCAGGAGTCCTGCGTGCATCGTCACCGGCAAGGTCCGCGCCGATAAGCGCGCGCCCGGCGGCTTCGAGCTCGACGTCACCGACGTGGAGGTCCTGCAGCGCGTCGCCCCGACGATCCCTATCCCATCACGCCCAAGGAGCACGGCGTCGACTTCCTGATGGAGCATCGCCACCTGTGGCTGCGCTCGCCGCGCCAGCGCGCCATCCTGCGCGTGCGCGCACGAGATCATCAAGGCCGCGCGCGACTTCTTCGACGAGCGCGGCTTCACCCTCGTCGATACGCCCATCCTCACGCCGGCGGCCTGCGAGGGCACCACCACGCTCTTCGAGGTGGACTACTTCGACGAGAAGGCCTACCTCACCCAGTCCGGCCAGCTCTACATCGAAGCCGCCGCCATGGCGCTGGGCAAGGTCTATTGCTTCGGGCCCACCTTCCGCGCGGAGAAATCCAAGACGCGCCGCCACCTGACCGAATTCTGGATGGTCGAGCCGGAGGTCGCCTTCGCCCACCTCGACGACGCTGATGAAGCTGGCGGAAGATTTCGTCGCCTTCATCGTGCAGCGGGTGCTGGAGAAGCGGCGGCCGGAGCTGGAAACCTCGGGCGCGACATCGCCAAGCTGGAAAAGATCGCCACGCCCTTCCCGCGCATCACCTACGACGAGGCCGTCAAGATTCTGCAGGACGCGCACGCAAGGGGCGATCGAGAACAATTTCGAGTGGGGCGGCGATTTCGGCGCGCCTGACGAGACCTACATCTCCTCGCAGTTCGATCAGCCCGGTGATGGTGCATCGCTATCCCGCCAAGGTGAAGGCCTTCTACATGGAGCCCGATCCCGAGCGGCCCGACCTGGCGCTGTGCGTGGACGTGCTGGCGCCCGAAGGCTACGGCGAAATCATCGGCGGCGGCGAGCGCCTGGCGGTCCTACGAGCTGCTGCTGAAGCGCATCCACGAACACGAGCTGCCGCGAAGAGGCCTTCAAGTGGTATCTCGACCTGCGCAAGTACGGCACCGTGCCGCACGCCGGGTTCGGCATGGGCATTGAGCGCGCCGTGGCCTGGATTTGCGGCCTGGAACACGTGCGCGAGACCATTCCCTTTGCCCGCACCTTGCACCGGCTGTATCCGTAGGGCCAAAAGTTTGATATCCCGCATTGTGGGAGTACCACATTGTGGGATAACCATTGGCAACAGGAACTTCTATGGCAACCAGTCCCATCACCAAGCCGCTACAGAACATCGAAACCAAGCACATCCGCATCATCGGGGTGCCGCTCGACCTCG
The DNA here is from genome assembly GCA_963763975.1 of uncultured Acidobacteriaceae bacterium. Taxonomy (GTDB): domain Bacteria; phylum Acidobacteriota; class Terriglobia; order Terriglobales; family Acidobacteriaceae; genus Bog-257. The sequence goes on along the minus strand of CAVXQR010000004.1, from coordinate 16,013 downwards.
GCCAATCGCGCCGCGGCGTGGACATGGGCCCCTCGGCCATGCGCGTCGCCGGCCTGGAAACCAAGCTCGAGGCCCTCGGCTATGACGTGAAGGATGCCGGCAACGTTCCCGTGGCGCTGGCGGAAACCAAGGCCGAAGGCGATCCCCACGCCAAGTATCTGAAGGAGATCACCGCCACCTGCAGCAAGGAAGCGGAGCTGGTGGTGAAGACCCTGGAGGACGGCGCCATCCCCGTCGTTCTGGGCGGCGACCACTCCATCGCCGCAGGGACGGTCTCCGGCGTCTCCGAGTTCTATCGCCGCAAGCACCAGCGCGTCGGGCTGCTGTGGATTGACGCCCACACCGACATCAACACCCCCGACAGCTCGCCCAGCGGCAACGTGCACGGCATGCCCCTGGGCGCCATCATGGGACTGTTCCAGTCGCCGCTCACCGAGCTCTATAACTTCAGTCCCAAGGTGCAGCCGCAAAACTGCGTGTTGCTGGGCATCCGCGACGTCGACAATCATGAGCGCGAAAATATTCGCCGTTCCGGGGTGCACGTCTTCACCATGCGCGACATTGACGAGCGCGGCATGCGCGCGGTGATGGAAGAGGCGCTGCGCCTGGCCGGACGCGGCACCGTCGGCTATCACGTCTCGCTCGACATGGACTGGATTGATCCCGAGGACGCGCCCGGTGTGGGCACTCCGGTGTGGGGCGGCGCCACTTATCGCGAGGCCCACCTGGCCATGGAGATCATCGCCGACCACGGACGCATGCTGAGCTTCGAGATTGTCGAGGTCAACCCCGTGCTCGACGAGCGCAACCAGACCGCCGAACTGGCGGTGGAGCTGGCGCTCTCCGCCTTCGGCAAGAAGATACTATGAGCGAGTCCTCCAGCGGCGCGGCCAAAGCACTCTTCCCATCGCTGCCGGAGTTGCGCAGCGTCTCCGTCGCCGGCCACAAAATCTGCTACTACGACATCGGTAGCGGCCCGCCGCTGGTGCTGGTGCACGGACTGGGCGGCGACGCCGATCAGTGGGCCTTCTGCTTCGAAGCCCTGAGCGCCGCGCATCGCGTTATCGCCGTCGAACTGCTCGGCTTCGGCCGCTCCGACAAGCCGCCGGCGCCCTATCGCATCGCCACTTTCGTCGAGATGCTCGATGGCTTCCTGTCGGCGCTCGCCGTGCCGCGCGCGTCGTTGCTCGGCCACTCGCTCGGCGGATGGATCATTGCCGCCCTCGCGCTGCAATCACCAGGCAAAGTTGATCGCCTGGTGCTGAACAATTCCGCCGGCATTGACGCCGGATGGCGCCGCCCGCCGGTGGACCTGCACCTTTCCACCCACGCTCACATGCGCGAGATTCTGGAAGCCATGTTCTTCGACAAGCGGCTGGTCACGTCCGACCTGGTGGACCTGGCCTATGCGCAGCACTTGGAACGCGGCGACGGGCCCACCATTGACAGCGTGATCGAGACCTTTCCCCTGCCGGACGAAAAACTCGAGCGCCGGCTCGGCGGCCTGAAGGCGCCGACGCTGCTGCTGTGGGGCGAGCAGGACGCGCTCACGCCGCTCGCCATGGCGCGGGAATTCGAGCGCAGGATTCCCGGCGCGCGCCTCGACATCATCCCCGAGTGCGGCCATTTCCCCTGCCTGGAGAAGCCGGCCGAGTTCTCCCAGCGGGTGCTGAAATTCCTGGCCGAATAGCGCGCCGGTGGCGGATTTCCACGCCCTGTTCCCACCTTCATACTTCACACCTCGCGCCGCGCGGCCTACCATCGTAGCTTCGCGTAGGAACTCTCCATGAAGAAACTCCGAGTAGGCGTGCTGTTTGGCGGGCGCAGCGGCGAACACGAAGTCTCGCTGCTGTCGGCGGCCTCGGTGCTCAAGGCCATTGACAAGAAAAAGTACGACGTTGTGCCCATCGGCATCACCAAAGAAGGCCGCTGGGTGACCGCCACGCATGCCGAGCGATTGCTGCAAGGCCAGCCGTTGCATCCGCCGGATGAGCGCCATCTGCGCGCCGGCGATCCCGACGCCACCGCTCCGGCTGCGGTGTTGGCGCGCGGCGAAGGCGTGGTGGTGCCGCCCATGCCGGGCAGCGATCACTCCTCGCTCATGCCCTTCGAGACCGACGCCTCCGAGTTGCGCGCCGCCGTCAGCCCGGTGGACGTGGACATCGTGTTTCCCGTCCTGCACGGCACCTTCGGCGAAGATGGCACCATCCAGGGCCTGCTCGAGCTGGCCGACATTGCGTACGTGGGCGCGGGCGTGCTGGGCTCGGCCGCGGGCATGGACAAGGACGTGATGAAGCGCCTGTTCCGCGATGCTCGGCTGCCGATCGTAAAGCACGTGACCGTGCTACGCAGCCAGTGGCGCGACGAGCCGAAGAAAGCCCGCAAGCAGATCGAGAAGGCGTTGCAGTACCCGGTGTTCGTGAAGCCCGCCAATCTGGGCTCGTCGGTGGGCATCAGCAAGGTGCACGATACCGGCGAGCTGGCGGCGGCCATGGACGAGGCCGCGCGCTACGACCGCAAGCTGGTGATCGAGGAGGGCGTGGGCGGCCGCAAGGCCAAGGCGCGCGAGATCGAATGCGCGGTGCTGGGCAACGATGCGCCCATCGCCTCCATTCCCGGCGAGATTGTGCCGGTGAAGGAGTTTTACGATTACAGTGCCAAGTACCTGGTGGAAGGCTCGGAGGCCCTCATCCCCGCGCCCATCGGCAAGGCGCGGCAGAAGGAAGTGCAGCGGCTGGCCATTGCCGCCTTCCAGGCGGTGGATTGCTCCGGCCTGGCGCGCGTGGACTTCCTGATGGATCCGCGCAGCAAGAAGATGTACGTGAACGAGATCAACACCCTGCCGGGATTCACCTCCATCAGTATGTATCCCAAGATGTGGGAGGCCAGCGGGATTCCGTATCCCGAGCTCATGGACCGGCTGATTCAGCTCGGTATGGAGCGCCACGCCGAGAAGAAGCAGAACCAGTACAAGCGGTGATGTCCCACAATGTGGGATAGCGTGGGTTCATATCTCACATTGTGGGATATCCGACGAGAATTTTCGCAGGGGAAAAGGCGTCGTGCCTACGGCACTCGCCGCTCTTAATGACGCAAACCCAGCACTCCGCGCCAAAAGAAGGCGCTCCATGCTGGGCTAAACTATGTCGCGCCTCCGGCGCTCGCATTGGTGCGACATCGGCATGTACGTGGGTGCCGGCGCGGGCGATTAAGTCGCGCGTCTGGCGCTCGCATTGGCTCGGCGGCGACAACGTCGTTCTGCATGCCTGGGTTGTAAGGAACGTTCTCCACAAGGGATTTCGTTCGAGGTCGAGGCCCCCCACTCAAGGCCAAACGAAGGCCTTGAATGGGGCACCCGGAATTGAATCACTGTTTCCCGTGGGGCGTGCCGATGTAGGGAAACTCCTTCAGGGTGTCCGTGTGCGGCTTGAGGCCGGTGGGCGGACACTCGTTCTTGGTCAGGAAAGCCAGCCGGTAATTGATCACGTCGTCGGTAAAGACCCGCCCGTTGGGGTACAGCGCCGGCTTGGAGGGATCGAAGGTCATCACGTCGGGAAGCGTGCCTTCCTTATCGATGGCGGCGATGGCTTCCTCGCGGGTGTAGTTGCCGGTGTGTCCCATCAGGTGAATAAACTGCTCCAGCCAGCGCTGGCGGTCGTTGACCGGCTCGCTGGCGTTGTATTCCAGCTTGGTGTCGTCGGTGTTGAAGAAGCTGCTGACGCTGGGATGGCCGGCGCGATCGGCGTGGACCAGCTTGCCGTCCTGCCGCACGCTGCACCGCCCCCAGATGTGCACGGGCTTGGGGCCGAGTTCACTGGTCGGCAGCTCGAGGACCGTCGAGAAGACGTTAGCTTCGGTGTTCGAATCCACGCCCGTCCAGGGAGACTTGCCGCCGAGATGCGGCTCGGTGAAGTTGCGTTTGCCGCGGGTATCGAACAGGTTCTTGATTCCGTCGAAGTCGAAGAAGAACGCATCGCTGCGGCTGCCGGCAAAAAACGTGTAGCCGTTGGCCTTCATGATGTTGGGCTTGGCCCCGAACGAAACCTCGCCGCCGGAGATGATCTTCGTGCCTACCGCTTCCGGCGAGCGCGACTCCGCGCCCTTGGCCAGGTAAACGTCAACCGTCTGGCGGCCGTTCTGCGGCTGCGAGAACACGTAGCTGAACGCGATGTCGGTCAGGTAATCGCCGTCGGTGTCGAGGTTGAGGCGATAGATGGCGTCGGGATGAAGCGCGTCGGCGTTGGGGTTCGCGTTGAGGATGATCACGGTGCGATGGTTGTCAGCGGGCGACTGGAAGGCGTACAGGTCGCAAAGGTCGAGACGTTGATCGCCCAGCGGCGGACCCAGGCTGAGTCCGGTGAAATGGTTTGACATGGTCGTGCTCCTTTCACCGGGAGCGGCAACAGCTCCTCGGCGGTCGGAGATTATACTTCACGCCGATGAATATTTCGGGTACCTCGACCTACATTGGTTTTCTGCGAACTTCGGGGAATAGTCCGATTCTTGTGAAGGTCGGGGAAGTGGATGTCATGGGAGATTCGGGTGCCCCATTCAAGGCCGTCTTTTGGCCTTGAGTGGGGGGTTATCTTTTGGGATGTGTGGAAGCGACAAATCGTGACCTGAGAAACGAAGGCCCCGCCCTAGCCAAACCCGGGCTAGACCGGGGCAGCCAGGGTTGCCGCCGAATGTTCCTTCTGACAACCGACAACGGACAACCGCTTCACTTGGCCGGAGCGGCGGCCTTCACCTTGGCCAGTTGCTCCTGTACTCGACCCTTGAAATCGTCGGCATCGGAGTGCAGCAGCCCGCTGTACTGGGATGTGGTCTGCATCTCACAGCCGCCGTCCTTCGGCACCAGGCTCACCGAATTGTTGCGGTCACGCACCGCGCCCTTGATGGTGTACGACAGCGACATCCTGCCCTCATCGGTGACCAGCAGGTTGTAATGGTTGCTATCGGCCACGGTGGCCTTCACCGCCGTCCACACATCGGTGCAGGAAGCGTTGAACTGGTCCTTGTGCACCTTGCCGCTCAACGGTACCGCCACGATCATCAGCAAGAGAATTGCCGCCACGAATGCCTTCATCAGTGCCCTCCCGCGGAGGCCGGGTTGCGGGGACGCAGGCCCCCCTGCACTCCATAGAGAACGTGTTCGCGACATTTGTCAGCGGCGCAGGTCACCGGCGCGCGTGATAACAAGGGCGTCGTACCGCCATTCGGAGTTCGGGTGCCCCATTCAAGGCCATCTTTTGGCCTTGAGTGGGGGGTTTCTATATGTCGGAAGAAAAGTTCGGATTTTTTTTACGCGTCGAGGACCCTCGCCGTATTTCCGCCCCACCGCAGCGCCGAAGGCGCGGCATATCTTAGCCCGCCTTTTCAACGGCGGGTACGGAGCCGGTTGGAACCCGAGTCCCGTCAGGGACGGCATATGACGCATGGCGCCGGGTTCCCGTTCAAGCGAAGCTTGAGCGGGGGTTCCTCGACGTTGAGGAATCCTTCTTCGACCTTCAGACCCCCCCACTCAAGGCCAAAAGATGGCCTTGAATGGGGCACCCGAAACTCATGCGTGCCCAGCTAGCATGTATACAATGCGCAAATGCGCAAATGTAGCAAGCTACGGAGCTACGAGGCGCGTATTTTAGCCATTTAAACCCTTTGTTTTCATAGAGAAATGCATGTAAGTCCAGCCGAATCATCGAGTTACCGCACAGTCGCGCCGTAACCCGTTTCTTTGCAATACAAAACTTCACGTTTTTGTTTTGCGTGTTTCGCGCGATTCTTGCGTGCCCGAGATGGGCTTAGACCAGCGCCAGCGCCTCGTGAGCCGCCGCGATGGTCTGCTCCACATCCGCTTCGGAGTGGGCCGCGCTGAGGAAAGCGGCCTCGAACTGCGAGGGCGGCAGCCAGACCCCGTCATCCAGCAGCGCCCCATGGAAGCGGCCGAAGCGGGCGGTGTCGCAACTGGAGGCGCTGGTCCAGTCGGTGACCGGCTGGCCGGTGAAGAAGAAGGTGAACATCGAGCCGACGCGATTGGCGACCATGGCGACGCCCGCGCTGCGCGCGGCTTCGAGCACGCCCTCGACCAGTCGGCGGCTGCGCTCTTCGAGCTGGCCGTAGAGCTCTTCGCGCCCGGCCTTGAGCTGGCGCAGGGTGGCGATGCCGGCGGCCATGGCCAGTGGGTTGCCGCTCAGCGTGCCCGCCTGGTACACCGGCCCGAGCGGCGCGACCATGTCCATCAGCGCAGCCGGGCCGCCATAAGCGCCGACGGGCAGGCCGCCGCCGATGATCTTGCCCAGGGTGATCAGGTCGGGACGAATGCCGAAGCGCTCGGTCGCACCGCCGAAGGCGACGCGGAAGCCGGTCATGACCTCATCGAACAGCAGCAGCGCGCCGTAGCGACGCGTGACTTCGCGCAGGTGCTCGAGGTAGCCGGGCGCGGGCGGAACGCAGCCCATGTTGCCCACCACCGGCTCTACGATGATGCAGGCGATGCCATCGGGGAACTGCGCGAAAGCCGCGTCCACCGCGGCTTTGTCGTTATAGGGCAGCGCCAGGGTGGAAGCCACGAACTCCTCCGGCACGCCCGCCGAGCCGGGGATGCCGAGCGTGGCCACGCCCGAGCCGGCCTTCACCAGCAGGGCGTCGCTGTGGCCGTGATAGCAGCCTTCGAACTTGATGATCTTCTTGCGGCCGGTAGCGGCGCGCGCCAGCCGGATGGCCGACATGGTGGCTTCCGTACCGGAGCTGACGAAGCGCACTTTTTCGATAGCCGGGAAGGCCTCGATGACCAGCTCGGCCAGCTCGGCTTCGCTGGGGGTGGAAGCGCCGAAGCTGGTGCTGTTGGCGGCGGCCTTGACGATGGCTTCGATGACCTCGGGCGGAGCGTGGCCCAGGATGAGCGGGCCCCAGGAGCCGACGTAGTCGAGGTAGCGGTTGCCGTCGGCGTCCCAGACGTAGGCGCCATGGCCGCGCACCAGGAACGGCGGCTCGCTGCCCACCGAGCGGAAGGCCCGCACCGGCGAGTTCACCCCGCCGGGAATGAGCTTGGCGGCTCGCTGTTGCAGGGCGCGGGATTGGTCGAGACGTCGGGCCATGGCGGTGCGGTTGGTGCCTTTCGCTGCTTGGCTTGCGCGAGAAAGAGGAGTTTAACAGGCGCCATCGTCCGAGGCTGGTGAGACCAGTCACAATGAAGCAATTAGCCTTTAGCTCTTAGCCCTTAGCAAGAACCAAAGGCAAGACCGCGTGACCAGCGCCAGATGCCCGCAACCAGCGCCTGCCCGTGACCGACGCCCCTGTGCCCGGACGAGCGTCGCATGCCCGCTTGGCGACGGACTTGTATCAGAGCGTGGCTTCAGCCATGCCGATCCGACGCTATTTAACATCGGGCTTCAGCCCATGTCGCCGGCTCAAGCCGGCTCCGGAGCAAGAAAATAGCGGCTTTTCGGCACGACTGAAGTCGTGCCCTTACTCATTGCTCTGGCTTAACCGGAGGTCGTGCCCTCAGCCATTGCTCTGGCTTAACATCTTGTTGCGCGTCGCCATCGCGGCTAACCGGCGCGCACTCAGCGTCCAAGCTTCAGGCCCAAAATGGCCGGTTAACTTGCGCAGCGCCCACTATTTTCCGGGAACCTTCCCGGTCAGCACGCATCCAAACTGAGTTAGAATGAGGTTGCGAAGGCCCTCTCAGCAGCGAACTGTATGTCCAAAACCACCAAGCTTGTAGTTCTGATTTGTTCCTTTGTTCTCGCCTCGCTGGTCATCATCGGTGGCCTGGGCGTAAGGGCCAACACTAACGATGACGGCAGCTACCGCCAGCTCGGCGTTTATAGCGAGGTGCTGTCGCGCATCCGCACCGAGTACGTCGAGGAGCCCAACATCACGGCGGTGACCAACGGCGCGTTGCATGGCTTGCTGGAGTCACTGGACGCCAACTCCAGCTACCTGGATCCCGACTGAGTATCGCGACTACAAGAGCCGCAAGGAAGGCAAAGCCGGAATCGGCGCCGCCGTCTCCAAGCGCTACGGCTACGCCGCGGTCATCTCGGTCATCCCTGGCGGCCCGGCCGATAAGGCGGAGATTGAGAGCGGCGACATCATCGAGGCCATCGAAGGCAAGACCACGCGCGAGATGTCGCTGGCTGAGATTGACGGCATGCTGACCGGCCCTCCGGGATCGGTGGTCAATGTGTCGGTGGTGCGGCCGCGGCGGGCGACGCCGGTGAAGTCAACGCTGACCCGCGCGGTGATAGCCGACCCTGCCGTCAGCGACAAGCAGATGGACGCCGGCATTGGCTACATCAAGGTCATTGACTTCCCCAAGGGCCGGTCGCAGGAAATTGCCGCCAAGGTGAAGGCGCTGCAGAAGGAAGGCGCCAAGAAGATCATCCTCGACCTGCGCAACTCGGGTGACGGCGAAGAGGAAGAAGGCATCGCCACCGCCAACCTCTTCCTGAATCACGGAACCATCAGCTATCTCCAGGGTCAGAAGTATCCCAAACAGAATTACAATGCTGACCCGCAGAAGACCATCGCTCCCAGCATTCCTCTGGTGGTGCTGGTGAACCACGGCACCGCCGGACCGGCGGAGATCGTAGCCGCCGCAGTGATGGAGAACGCGCGCGGTGACGTGGTGGGCGACAAGACGTTCGGCTCGGGCGCCATCCAGAAGGTGATTGACATGCCGGATGGTTCGGCGCTGATCCTGTCGGTGGCCAAGTACTACTCGCCTTCAGGCAAAGCGCTGCAGGACACGGCGGTCACGCCCAACATCCTGGTGGCTGACGCAGCCGACGACTACATCGGGCCGGATGACGACGATTCCGACGACTCAGCGGCGCAGGAACAGAAGCAGAAGGCCAATCTGCCCGACGATCAGCTCAACAAGGCGATCGAAGTGCTGAAGGCGACCAACACCAAGGCTTAGGACTCAGCAGCTTTTCACGGCGCGGAGACAATGTCTCCGCGCTTTTTGTTGTATATAGACGAACCACCGGGATTTCTCATCCAAGTATCCAGCATTCTGAAACTTGAACGGAGAGAGCCATGCGTTCGTTTCGCGTCCTGATTTTGCTGATTTCCCTCTGTAGTGCCTTCGCCTTTGCGCAGTCTAACTCCGCAGCCGCCAAGCCGGGCGATCCCGCGTTGCGAATTCGCGTGTCGTCCGATGCGCTGCAAGGCATGATGGAGAACAAGACCATGCCGGTCTATCCCGAAGATGCCTTGAGCAACGGCATTCAGGGCGAGGTTGTGCTGCACATCACGGTGGACGAGAAGGGCAAGCTGGTGAGCATCGAGGGGGAGAAGGGGAATCCGCTGCTGGTGGCGGCCAGCGCGCGAGCGCTGAAGGATACGACCTTCCATCCCTACTTGCAGAATGGCGCGCCGATCACCGTGGAAGGCCCCATTGGCTTCGACTTCACGCTGACTACCAGCGGCGATGAGACCACCGGGCAGGTGGAGTGCACCTCGGTGGAGGAGCCGCAACATCCCGCTGCCTCCGACTAACGATTTCCTCGGCCGCCTGCGATGCGCTAGAATGCCTCGATTCACACGAGGTGGCTATGAAACGCGTGGTTGGAGTGGGCGGCATTTTCTTCAAGTCCAAAGACCCGAAAGCGCTGTATGAGTGGTATCACCAGCACCTGGGTATTGAGAGCGAACCCGGCGCCGGCGCCATGTGGAGCGGCGGCGAAATCACCAACGTGTGGGCCATTTTCCCGCAGGACACCAAGTACTTGGGCTCCGGCCCGTCGCCGTTCATGATCAACTACCGGGTTGAGAACCTGAAGGAATTGCGGGAGACGTTGCGCGCCGAAGGCGTCGAGGTGGACGACAAGTTCCAGGAGCACGAGTACGGCAAGTTCGGCTGGATCACCGATCCGGAAGGCAATCGCGTGGAATTGTGGGAGCCGCCGCCGCCGGAGAAGTGAGCCACGGTTTCTCCGGATCGAACCTGCTTGCAAGCGACTTGAGTCTTGAGTAAGGGCACGACTTCAGTCGTGCCGAATAGGCCCCCTATTGATTTGTCATCACGAGCGGGCTTCAGCCCCGAGGGATCTGCTGTTGGTATGCCCCTGCTCGTCCGCGCGGTTCGTGCCGGTGCAAGCAAAAAGCAGATCCCTCGTCGGACTGAAGTCCTCCTCGTGATGACAACAATCTAAAGCGGCGTCTTGGCACGGCTGAAGCCGTGCCCTTTCAAGGCCGTGGGCCTGGCCACGCGACCTCCCCGCAAAATGGCGCCCATCGTCCTCAACCCTTATAATTGCCCACGCGACCATTCTGCTGCCCGGCCGCGCTTTTGAAACCTGCAATCGTTTCCCCGCATCCACTTCCTCTGGAGGAAAGATCAGAATGGCACATGAAGTTCCGCCGCTTCCCTATGACTACGCGGCCCTTGAACCCTACATTGATACCCAGACCATGCACCTGCATCACGACAAGCATCATGCCGCCTACGTCAACAACCTGAACGCGGCGCTGGAGAAAGCGCCCGATCTGCAGAAGTGCTCGGTGGAAGAGCTGCTGCGCGGGCTGGAAGGCGTGCCCGAGGCCATCCGCACCGCGGTGCGCAACAACGGCGGCGGCCACCTCAACCACACCATGTTCTGGAAGATCATGGCGCCCAATGCGGGCGGCGATCCTAGCGGCGCCGTGGCTGACGCCATCAAGCAGACCTTCGGCGACTTCAATGCCTTCAAAGAGAAGTTCAACGAGGCCGGCCTGAAGCAGTTCGGCAGCGGTTGGGCATGGCTGGTCCGCGACAAAGGCGGCAAGCTGCAAATCATCAGCACCCCCAACCAGGACAGCCCCATCATTCAGGGCTTCGCGCCCATCATGGGCAACGACGTTTGGGAGCATGCCTACTACTTGAAATATCAGAACCGCCGCGCCGACTACCTGAAGGAATGGTGGAACGTGGTGAACTGGGCGGAGATCAACAAGCGCTATCAGGAGAGCCAGAAGTAGAAAAGCAGTTTCGAGTTTCTAGTTTCTAGTTTCAAAACCTGACCCGTCCAAACCCACCGATTTGGACGGGTTTTTGTTTTTGTCGCGACCTGGGAAGCAATCCATCCTCATTCGGGGCACAGGATCAATACTTGGCGATCGCGGGGCGGCAGCCACGCGGAATAGTGGAGAGGCTCGAACGTGCAGGAGAACATGTGGGGCTCATTCGATGTCGCCAGAAAATAGAACGGTTCGATTCTAGGTGTCCGCTTGAGGTACCACACTTCGAGAGGGCCCGGCGGGCTCGGGGAATCCGGTCCCCCAACCAGCGTGCCATCCAAAGCGATCTGGGTCCACATATCGTTTTCGAAACCAGCCAGAATGCGTTCGCGCGGCACCTTCGCCTCTTCCAGCATCTTCACCGCACGCAGTTGTGTCCTCATCTGCGCGAAATGATCGTGTGTAATTGCCACACCATATACGCCGAAGAGAATGAGGACCGCCCACGCCGCAATCCCCGGACTTCGCAGGCCCCGGCTCTGCCACACCTCGAGAATCCCAAGAACCAGTAGCGGCAGAATTAGCAAAGAGTAGCGGTCATACAAACCGTCCATCCTCGCCCGGCCTATGAGGACGAAGAGGTACCCCACTACCGACCCTATTGGAACCAATAGGGCTGCCATCCTCTTTTCTTCCCAATCGAAAGACCAAGGCGTGGTCCGAAGACTCTTCTCGATTACTCCTTTCAGAGTGGAAAACAGATTGAGCAGCAGCACGACTAACAATCCCATGGCTGTTGCCGTAATCAATCGACAAACCGTAGCAGGAATGACGACTGGCAGGTCCCCGGGCAACAATACGTCCGGCCGAAACAGGCCATACTGGGTTACGACGTCAGGCAAATACGGAAACAACAACCGTGTCCAACGAAAAGTTCCGGCAAACGCTGCAACTGCAACCAGCGATGCCGTCAGCACCCCTACTGGCCGACGTGTAAGTGCAACGCCCGAAACCAGGACTGGAATAGCGAAAACGATTGTCGTCAAGAAAAGATCACCGTAGGAGCGAACTGCACGTCGCAGTTGCGGGCCAGTCAAGAGCAGTGTATGAAGCCTTATCATTTCGTACTGAAAGTCCGGCTGCTGCTTCAGCCAACCGAGAATCAACACGCAGCCGCCGATAAAAATCGTCAAAAGCGCCAGCCCCCAGAGTAGGTGCCGATACTGTTTTCGCCTCGAAAAACAGTAGGCTGCGGCGATTGCCGGCGCAGTTACCCACACCGCCTGCCGGTTGATGCCTCCGAGAAAGGAAAACAGCATCGCCAGGCTAAACCAGATGGCGGCCAGGGAGGCCTTTGGCTGGAGTGCCGATTCCACGCCGGCATAGATCGCCGCCAGGAAAAAAAGCAATCCATAAACATCAGTCATGAAGGAAACGGCATGGGGCGAAAACAGCGGAGAAAGGCCGACTGTCATCGCCCCAAAGAAGGCCATCCGCTTCTGCAGGTCAAATCGCAGTCCCAGTTGATACACCAGAATCGGAATGAATCCGGCCAGGAACAACGTGCCCAGGCGGTGCGTCACGAAGGAACCGCCGAACAGTTTTGTCAGGAAGGCTCCGTAGGGAACCTGAATCAGCAAAGCTGAAGTCGCCCATCCTCCGTAGGCGATTCGACCCGTCTGCGCCAACCCGACCGCAATCTGGGAATAAGCCCAATCATCGTTGACGCCCATTTCGACAAACGGGTTGGTCGCGAGCCCAGCTACGATCACAAACAGGTCCAAGCCGACACAAGCTCGAATATCAGCCAGCCTTGCACGACTCGCGTGGAACGGAAAGTTCATAGACGGTTGACTACTCCGGCTAGTTGCAATTTGCGAACTTGGCCGAGGCGATCTGCGTGCTCCAGTTGAAGCTCGCCGTAATCATGTAGTACTCCGTGGTGTACCAGAAGGTGCAGCCGTTCATGCCGTCGTTGGGATCGATGCGCATGCCGCTGTAGTCACCCCAGCGGTTGGAGGTGGCTAACTGCGACCCCGCGCCCGCGACTACCTGTATTTCCGACTCCAGGTTCCCCAGCCCCACGGGATCGTTCACCTGCCGCCCAGCCAGGTAGATCGAGGGATACTGGTCCGAGCTGGCTTCGCTATAGCCCAGCAGAATGTCGCCCACCTTGTCGCGCGCAATGGCACCCATCCAGCGATATTCGGCGTCGGGAGCGTAGGTCCCCTGCTGGAACACCGATAACGTGGTCGCCGGCACATTCCTGATCGGCGCCGTGATCTCATACCAGCGAATGGCGGCATTGCCCTGCGAACCCAGCACGCTGTGCGTCACCAGCCAATGCTGCGCCGGTATTGGACGCGGCGGACTGGCCTGCACACTCACCTGCGGCTGATCCTCCCAGTAAGCGAAGCGGTACATCAGGCGATCGCCGAGCGAGTCCAGCTTGTCGGTGATGCCTTTCTGCGGCACGCAATTGTTGCCGTTGCCGCACAGCAGATTGTAGGGCGCGACGGCGAGCAGTTGAGAGTTATGATCACCGGTGAAGTTGGCTCCCTGCGACCAGTCGGCGGGATTGATGAGGTGGGCCGAGTACAGCGACAGGTGACTATGGTCCACCGCGCCAACGCTGCCAATCGCGAAATGGTTTTCCCCGGACGGAGGAGCGACCGGTGAGTCGCGATCCGCCGGCAACAGGCTGGCGTCGTTGCTGCGTATTGATGGCAGATCTGTTCCGCATGCGGATCGCCCGCCAGCATCTTGCGCGGTCGTAAATGCAAAACACCGCGCCCACGAAGCCGCTGATGCCCGGCCCGAAGTTGTTCCAGGTCTGGCCGTAGTCACCGCTCCACGCTCCCCACTTGGGATAGTCGGGGAAGCCGTTGTTCACTACCGGAAATTGGTACAGGTAGTAGGTGCCGAGGGCATCGGCGCTGGTGGAAACCGCGACGCAGACGTAGTACGGCGGCTGGGTGCCGCCAGCGAAATTAAAAAAGTTCTGCGCCAGCAGCCAGCGATGGCGGCCTGGTCCCACTGCGCAATCACGTCGCCGCCGTTCTCGCCATAGCAGGGCCCGCCAAGCGCTTGCCAAAGGGTGTTGCCGGCAATGGCGCCCCACAAGTGTAAGGCGCGGTCTTGGAGCAAACCGTGTAATAGCCGTCCGCCCACTGGAAAACCTGGGTGTCGCCGACGGCCAGGTTGGTGTCCGGAGGAGCGGACTGGACCGTGAAATGATTGAAGCCTCGGCCCACTCCCAAAAATGTTGGCGCCGAGCGTGTAGTTGGCGGATGGCGACGCGACGCTCTTTTGCTCGACAGGATCAACCACGTGGCCGAAAGTTGGCCGCGGCGGGTAGAGCACAGGATTGTCCTCGTGCACGCCTTCGGGCAAGGGCTGCGGCAGCCGCGCCAGTTCGCTGAGCGGCGGAGAGACGGCAAAGCGAATCGCGCGCTTGAAGTAGGTGTTGCCGGTTTGGGCGGAAAGCGGCAGCGCGGCTAACACAAACGCCGCAACGAGAGCTCGAGCGCAAAGCAACCAGTCTGGATTTCATGATTTCTTCCACGTCTTATCGTAAGCACGCGAGCCTGGGGTCTGGTTCTCTCCACCTACAAGCGCTGCTGTTGACCCCGAAATTCTGAAGTGACTTCGATGAGCCCCACGATATTTTCGTTCAACTTCTGCAGGTCCTCCGCGGGTATCCAGTATTCGCGATGTTCTGGACTGCCAACGATGTAATTCGTACAGGGCGTGGATTCGTTCGCGCATCGAACCGTAAAACATATCCTGCACAGCCCGATACTTCGTCTTTTGTGTTCCACTCCCGGGCAATCTGTGTCGCGTACTACACATTTAAAACGGGATAAAAATCGGTTGATACGGTAATCAAGGTGGAAAACTGCGGAAGCCGGATGCGCGAACAAGCTCACGAATTCGGCCTGCCCAACAGGTCGGTACAGAGTGGAAAGCTCCGCCATGCCATTTCAGAGTATAGCGGCCGCGTGCCCCGTCCAAGACGGACTTGCTTAGCCGGGAATTTAACTGACTACTGGCAACTGACAACTGGCAACTGGCAACTGAACTTCCCAGATTCCCACCTGCCCGCGCACACTCTCAATCAGCTTCTGCGAATCGTACCCCACGCCGTCCTTAAAGACCGTCTCGACATGCTCGATGTCCTCGATCTTCTTCGAGGGATCGCCCTTGATCAGCACCAGGTCCGCCTGCTTACCGGCAGCAATCGATCCGATGTGGTCCTGCTGTCCTAGATAAACCGCGCCGTTCATGGTCGCGATCTGGATGGCTTCCAGCGGCGTGAATCCCGCTTCCACCAGCAACTCCACCTCGCGCTGATCGCCGAAGCCGGGCAGCACGCCGCCATTGCCGGTGGGGTCAGGACCGGCCAGCAGCAAGCCTCCCGCTTTGGAGAACGCGTACTCGAACTCCAACTCCTTCTTGAACAACGGGACCAGCGGCGAGTCCATGGGAACGCGGGCGCGCGCCGTCAGGTAGCTGCGCGACGCCTCCGGCGACATCGAGTCGAGCACCCGCGCCTGCAGTTTGGGCCGCCCCGGCATCGAGGACTCGAACACCGGCAGGGTTGACGTAACCGCGACATGATGCGACACCAGGTTCTGATCAGCGCCTTCGCCTGCGGGCCGTTGATGTCCACGCTCAGCCAGCTTCGCCTGCCGCTCGTCGGACAGACATCAGGCTTCTTGTCGGCGACAAATTCGGTGTCGGTGAAGGCCGGCCCGTGTTCGAAATCGTCAATCCCCAGCGTCACCGCCTCCGGCCAGGTCACCGACAGAGATGGCCGGTCAGCTTGGCGTGGTGCGCATGCGCCGCCTGAATGGCTGCGCCCAGTTCCTCGCGCGTAATGTTGACGTAGCCTTGTAGGAGGTCATGCCTTCGTCGGCCCAGTAGTCCACCATGCGCCTGGCATCGTCGGGGCAGCTAGCTCGTGCATCTGCGCGAAGAAGGTCGGCTTGCCTTCGAGATACGGAGCGGTCAAATCCATCTTCGGGCCGGGCATCAGCCCGGCATCAATGCGCTGCTGACGATGCGTA
>CAVXQR010000003.1:0-692397 GCA_963763975.1 uncultured Acidobacteriaceae bacterium | reverse complement strand
ACGACGCCGAAGTTTTTCCGCAGCCTGTTCAGCCGTGCCGATTAGTTGGCGTTTATGCAGGGCTTCGGCCCTTGGGGGTTTGAGACCGGGAGTCCGCACCTCTTCAATATTGACGTGCGCATGGCGAAGAACCCGCCCAAGCCAAGAGATGGCTAGAACGGGGCACCCAGCTTTCTTTGATATCGAACTCGTAGTAAGTGGGTGCCGGCCGTTGCAATCTAGGCCGCGGGAGAATCGTCCCGGCGGCTCATCTGTGCTTTTTTGCAGTCGTGGGTGCTCTCCCAATTTTGGAGAGAACCATCCGCATTGGAGACAACTTGGGACCTCCCGCAGACCTTGCAGGTGGATTGGATGAGCAAGCGATCTTCCGTCCTGACGTGGGTGCGAAGGAAGTCGTCGAAAGGTACGGGCCGCTCGGTACTCATAGGCGCGCCTCGTTTGCGGGAGTGCTCAGGTTGCTGCAGAACCAAATCGGGAATCAAGCGTCAAGTTGCGCCAACGGCCAGCGAGAACGGCGATCCGACCACAAGAAAGGCCCCGGGATTGCTCCGGGGCCTGCTATCACAGCCTTGCGTCAATGGTGGGGCTGCCCATGCGAGGCGGGCGGCCGTGGCGCTGGCGCCGAGCGCACGGGCGCTGCCGACGGATGCGGCGGAAATTCGCGATCGCGCATCGGTCCTGCCGGCTGCCCCTGCCGCAGGTTCTGCCGTTGCTGCGGCTCCAGCGGACGTCCGGGATGCTGCTGCATGGCCGGTTCGCGCTGCGCAAACGAAGTCGACGGATGCGGCGCCGGCGTCCGGCTCACCAGCGGCGGACGGTTCTGCTGCGGTGTGGCCGTCCGCACCTGAGGCTGCGCCGGACGCGCCGGCTGTGGCAACGGCGTCCGCGTCTGGCTCGCCACTGGCGGGCGATTCTCGTTCGCCACTGGCGGACGCGCCTGATTCGGCCGCTCATTCGCTACCGGAGCGCGATTCGCTACCGGCGGCCGCGCCTCATTCGGCCGCACCGGCTGTGGCGTGGTGCGCGCCGAGGCAGGCGTCTCCGGACGCCGCGTCACCAGCTGCACGCGAGGCCGCTGCGCCGCCACCGGAGGCCGGGTTACCGGCGCACCCGCCCGCAAGGCCTGCGCCGCAGGCTGAACTTCCGGATGCGGAATGATGGACGCCCGCTCCAGTTGCCGCTGATCCACCCGCACCAGGTTGCGCGCCACCGGCTCCGAGCTGCGGAAGGCCTGCGCCGAAACCGCGGTCGCCGCCGTGGTGCGATAGCGATAGTGCACCTCGTTGATGTTGGTGATGTTGATATTCGTAATGTTGAAGTTGCGCACGTTGGTGATGTTCACCCGGCGCAGGTATTCCGGGCTGTGGTGATACCAGGGATAGAACGGCTCACCCGGTCCCAAGGGGAACCACGCCACGGTTCCGCCCAGGCCGACGGAGAATCCG
Source organism: uncultured Acidobacteriaceae bacterium (assembly GCA_963763975.1). Taxonomy (GTDB): domain Bacteria; phylum Acidobacteriota; class Terriglobia; order Terriglobales; family Acidobacteriaceae; genus Bog-257. Next base: position 690,952 of record CAVXQR010000003.1, on the reverse strand, counting down.
TTGCCGCCGACGAAAGCCACGAACGCAGGCCCGTACACCGGATACACTCCGATCGGGCCGGGCAGCCATCCCCAGCGCGGACCAACCTGCACCCAGCGCCCGTAGTGGAAGGGCGCGAAGCCCCAGGGCTCGTTGTCAACCCAGGTCCAGCCCCACGGTTCCACCCACGCCCAGCGGCCGTAACGATACGGTGCCCAGCCCGCCACCACGCCGGTGGGATACCAGATCGCTCCATACTCAGGCGCCGTTTGCCAGGTGCCGTAGGTGTCGAGATCGTCATAGCCCGGAACATACGGGCTGACGTACTGCTGGGTCTGCGCCGTGACAAAGCGCTGATCGCGCTGCGCCGCCCACTGGTCGAAGCTATCGGGCCCGGGCAGCGCCACCGTGGCCATCTGCACCGGATTCGTTCCCGTCAACTGCACCGCCTGTCCGTCGGCGACGGTCTGGTTCAGGTCGCTGCCGCTGACCTGCACCGCGCCGCTGTTGACGAACAGCATGGTCATGTTCTGGTCGGGATAAGTTTCGACGCGGAAATTCGACGGCCCGGTCACCACCAGCGCCGCATTGGGCGTGTCCACTTCAAGCTGTCCATTGGAGCGCATGTCAAAGGTGCGCACCCGGATGGTGCCCTCGGCCAGCCCGAACTGCGCCAGTTCGTCGGTCAGGCTGGTGGCGGTCAGGTCGGTGTTCTGCGACATCTGCACCGCGATGTTGCCGGTCTCGACCTCGGCGCGCGCATCCTTGTCCGCCCACAAACGATCGCCGGTGGTCAGCGGATAATTCAGCGAAGCTTCGCTCCAGTCGGTTTCGCCGGACGGCTCAAAGGACACCGCATTCTGGATGTAGCTCAAGCGCACCACGCGCCCAGGAGCGTCACCAGTTTGCGCCGACGCGTCCTGCCCGCCGTTCTGCGGCGTCTCATCCTGCGCCAGCACGGGAGCTGCGATCAACAGGGACATCAGGAACAGCCAAGCCATCCATCGCATTCGTTTCACGTTCTCACCCTGCGCTTTCTTATCCAGCGTAGATGCGCCGCAGACAGTGCCTGTTGCGCGTTTCGCGGCTGCGTGGCGCCTACGCGTCTGACATGGTTGGGAACACGTGCTTGTTTTGGTAGTTGTATGGCTATGGTTGGTAACCACAAGCCAACTCGCTGTAACCGGGCCTTGCGACGAGGTTTAGCAGGGAACATGTCGGCAAGGTAAAATATTGTTAAGCTGCGAGGGACATTGGCTAAACCACAGAACATCGTCATCGTAGGCGGCTGCGGCCATGTCGGGCTGCCCCTGGGAATTGTGCTGGCGAGTCACGGCTTCCAGGTGACATTGCTGGACATAGACGTCGCCAAGGTCGCCACCGTGAACTCCGGCATCATGCCGTTTCGCGAGAACGGCGCCGAGCCGGTGCTGCGCAAGGTCTGCGGCAAATCGCTGACCGCCACCACCGACGAGGGCTGCCTCAAGTCCGCCGGCATCGTCATCACTGTCGTCGGCACGCCGGTGGACCGCCATCTCAATCCCACCGTTCACGATCTCTACAAGAGCCTGCGACCACATCCTGCAGTACATTCCGAACGGCACGCTGCTGGTGCTGCGCTCGACCGTCAGCCCGGGCGTCACCAAGCTAGTCTATCGCCGCATTCAATCCCTGGGCCGCGACATTGATGTCGCCTTCTGTCCCGAGCGCATTGCCGAGGGCAATGCCATGGAAGAGCTGGTCAAGCTGCCGCAGATTGTCTCGGCGTTTGAAGAGCGCGCCATGCAGCGCGCTCGCGAGTTGTTCCTCACCATCGCGCCCACGGTCATCGAACTGGAACCCCTGGAAGCCGAGCTGGCCAAACTGTTCACCAATAGCTGGCGCTATCTGAACTTCGCCATCAGCAACCAGTTCTACATGCTGGCGGAAAGCTACGGACTCGACTTCTATCGCATTCACGACGCCGTCACCCGCGACTATCCCCGCATGCGGGCGTTCGCGCGCGCCGGACTCAGTGCCGGGCCGTGCCTGCTCAAGGACACGCTGCAATTGTCGGCCTTCTCCGCGAACCACTTCTTCCTCGGCCACGCCGCCATGCTGGTGAACGAAGGCCTGCCCGACTTCATCGTCTCGCAGATGCGTTCGCTGAACCTGGCCGATAAAAGCGTCGCCATCCTGGGCATGGGTTTCAAGGCCGAGTCCGACGACAATCGCGACAGCCTCTCCTACAAGCTGAAGAAGCTGCTCGAGGTCGAAGCGCGCGAGGTGTTGTGTACCGATCCTTATGTGCCCGACGCCCGGCTGGTCCCGCTGGAGAAGGCGCTCGAAGCTGACATCCTGGTGCTGGGCGTGCCGCATGCCGCCTATCGCGACCTGCAAATTCCTATGGAGAAAACTGTGATTGATATGTGGAGTTACTGGCCGGAGCGCCGCACCACCGGCGCCGCGCGCGCCGAAGCCGTGGTGGAGGGCGCACGCCGATGAAAGCCCTGGTCACAGGTTCAGCAGGATTTATCTCCGGCTACCTGGTCGAAGAATTGTTGAATGCCGGATGGGAAGTGGTCGGCGTGGACAATTTCAGCAAGTACGGACGCCTGGAGAAGTCCTACGACAAGAATCCCAACTATCGCTTCGTCGAGGCCGACTGCAAAGACACGGCGCTGCTGAAGGAACTGCTGGCCGACTGCGATCACTTTGTCGCTTCCGCGGCCATGATCGGCGGCATCAGCTACTTCCACGAGTACGCCTACGATCTGCTGGCGGAGAATGAGCGCATCATCGCGTCATCGTTCGACGCCGCCATCCACGCGCACAAGCACCGCAAGCTGCAAAAAGATCACGGTGATCTCGTCGAGCATGGTGTTTGAGAGCACTTCGGAATATCCCACGCCCGAAGGCGCCGAACGCCGCTGTCCGCCGCCGCGCTCCACCTACGGCTTCCAGAAGCTTGCCACCGAATACTTCGTGCAGGGCGCATGGGAGCAGTACAAGCTGCCCTATACCATCGTGCGTCCGTTCAACTGCGTCGGCATCGGCGAGAAGCGCGCGCTGCACGACCACGACATTTACGAGCGGCAACGTGAAGCTGGCCATGTCGCACGTGGTGCCGGACCTGGCGCAAAAGGTGCTGAAGGGCCAGGACCCGCTGCACATTCTCGGCTCCGGCAAGCAGGTTCGCCATTACACCTACGGCGGCGATCTGGCCAAGGGATCCGCGTCACCATGGAGCATCCTTCGGCCACCAATCAGGATTTCAACCTCTCCACCGCCGCGCGCACCACTGTGCTGGAACTGGCGGAGGCCATCTGGCGCAAAGTGCACGGCGACAGCAAACCCTTCCGCTTCGTTAGCGATCCGCCCTTCGAGTACGACGTGCAGGAGCGCTCGCCGGACGTGCGCAAGGCGCGCCAGATGCTCGGGCTTCGAGGCCACCACCAGCCTGGCGCAGATCCTGGACGAGGTTATTCCCTGGGTGGCGGAGCAAATCGAGGTCGGTCAAATCTAGTGATCCCACCGGAGACGCCAGCCGCGTACCGCTCACGCTCGTCATTCCGGTCTATAACGAGGCGGCCAATTTTCCGCGCGCTGTGGCAGGCGGTGTGTACCCACATCCGCTCGCCCTTCCGCGCGCTGGTGGTGTATGACTTCGACGCCGACAACACCGTGCCGGTGGTGCAGCAAATTATTGACGCAGGGCGAATCGCGACTGCATCTGGTAAAGAACGACCTCGGCCGCGGCGTGGTCGGCGCCATCCGCACCGGCTTCGATGCACGTCCAGCAGGGCCCGGTGCTGGTGGTGATGGCCGATCTCTCCGACGACCTCTCGCAGGTGGACGCGATGCTGGATTTGTATCGCCAGGGCAACCAGATCGTCGCCGGAAGCCGCTACATGCCCGGCGGACGTCTGATGGATGCGCCGCTGCTGAAGGGCGCCATGTCGCGCGTGGCCGGACTGACGCTGCGCTGGTTTCGCCGCATCCCCACCCATGACGCCACCAACGCTTTCAAGATTTACGACAGCGGCATGCTGCACTCGATGACCATCGAGAGCCAGGCCGGCTTTGAGCTCAGCCTCGAGATTACGGTGAAGGCATTTCTCGCGGGCTACACGATCATCGAGATTCCCACCACCTGGCGGAACCGCACTGCCGGCGAATCCCGCTTCCGCGTATGGAAGTGGCTTCCGCATTATTTGAAGTGGTACTTCTACGCTTTCCAACCCAAGCGCGGACGTGCCGCCGGCTAAAGCCGCGCCCTGATACGGCTTTCGCGCAAATCAAACCTGGGCCGTCTGTGGTGCTTTGCTAGAGGCTTTCGCGCAAATCAAACCTGGGTGCCCCGTTCTAGCCTGGGTTTGGCTAGGGCGGGGCCGTCGGTTGCGGTGCCCTGATACGGGCTTCGCGCGAAGGCGCAATATTCACGTTTGTCGTTCCGAGCGCAGCGAGGAATCTGCTGTTCGCCGGCGTCGCTCCCATGTGCGGTTCGCGCCAATAAAAGCGCCGGAGGCGCGACAGAGTCTAGCCCAGCGTGGAGCGAAGGCGGAACGCTGGGTACGCTCCCCCGCGCAACCCGCGCCCCGTAGGGTCGCCGCCTTTCGCCTGAGCCGCGCCCGTCCCCACCAAAACGCCCGGGAGCGCCTTGCGGCGCTCCCGGGCTGCTGCGCACCTCCGTATCGCTATTTGCGCTTGGGGGATTTGGGAAGCGCGCTACCCTGTCCGCTGGCGGGCAGGATGGTCCCGAACAGACCGTGCGCTTCGCCGAAGGCGCCGGCGGTGAAGTACAGCGTATTGGTCGGGCCGCCGGAACCGCCGTTGCCGAAGGCGATGGCCCACACCCCGTCAATGCGCAGGTTCAGCGCCGCCGGATCGAAGACCAGTCCCACGAACTTGCCGCTATCCGTCGAAGGCCATGATGCTGCCGCTGCCGAAGTTGCCGATCAGCAGGTCGTTGCTGAAGGTGCCGAAATTGGCTGGCGCCTGCACCGCGCCCCACGGCGAGTTCATATAAATGGAGTGCGGCAGCCGGCTGATCAGGTTGCCGGAAGTGTCATAGATGTCCACGTAGCCATTGCCCGGCCCGGCGACATCGTCATGCTTGTCGGCATCCTGCTTGGCGTAGGTGACTACCAGATTGCTGCCTACCAGTTGAATGTTGAACGGCGCGAAGCCCGCAGGAATGGTGTTGTCCTGGAAAGCTGGGCCACCGAAGGAATGCGGCGCAAAGGTCTTGTCGTACACCTCGACCGTGCCGGCATTGAAGTTGGTGACGTAGATGTAATTGATCCCTCCGGCCGAGGCCAGCGCCATGCCTTTGTACACCGCGCCATTGTTGTTGTTCACGGTGACGATGGCGTTGGTGTGGTTCACCGCCGGATTCCATCCCGAGATGGTCCCGTCTTCGGCGCAGAACAGGAACACCGCGGGATCGCCGGCGGAGAGCTGAAAGTCAGAACTGCCGTTGTACACCGTGCCCGACGGCGTGCCGGTATCCGAGCCATTGGCAGAGGGAATGGTGACCACCAAGGACTGCGGATTGCCGGTGCCGTCATACAACGTGGACAGGCCGGTGCCGTTGTCGGAGACCCACCACGCGCCGGTCGGGCTGACGGAAAGTCCCCAGGGGTTGTTGAGGTTGGCGTCGGTGAAGGCGGAGATGCCGGGAATGTCGGAAGTGGTGACCGTGACCTGGTATTTCTGCGCCAGGGCCGGCAGAGTGAACAGGCAGAGCGCCAGCATTCCCGGGATGAGAGTGCGTGCGAAGCGTCGGGGCGAATTGGTTGCGTTGAACATCATTCCTCCATTGCTTGCGAAATCGAAAAGCTGTTTTGTGGCGGAACTGGTGGACCGAATGGAAATTGCCGCCATTGACCGCACGATACGGGCGCGGTGGCGCGCGCTTGTCATGCCGGCGTCAAGCTTGGGTGAAAGCTCGTTGACCTCATCAGGGATTAGAGACAAATGAATTGCGGCGCCTCCGGCGCGGCTGTGCATGCGTCTGCGCCGACGCTGAATTTGCCCGAATGCGAGCGCCGGAGGCGCGACTTAATGCATGCACCTGCGCCAACGCCGAGTCCCCGGCGCTCTGATTCGCGCAAATTCCGCCGGACGCCGCCACGTGATGCGCGTCACACAACGGTGCGCAACCGGCGCTGGAAGCCGCACCAGCGATGGCTTAGAGTTAGCTGTGATGCGCCGCCGTGGGACCGGCGCATCCGGGGAGCGGCCATGGCGAGCAAGAGCAAAAAAGGCTTAATCGGCATTCTGACCGGCGGCGGCGATGTGCCCGGGCTGAACCCGGCGATTCGTGCCGTCACCTTCCGCGCTCTGCGCGAAGGCTACGACGTAGTCGGCCTGCGCCGCGGCTGGGCCGGACTGGTGGACATTGTCCGCGACAAGCTGCACGACAACAGCGACAACTTTCAGCACCTGACCGAAGAAGAAGTGAACCGCGCCGGCCGTACCGGCGGCACTTTCCTGCATACTTCGCGCACCAATCCGGCGCGTATGGGCCGCAGCGCCGTCCCGCAGCACCTGCGCAGCCGCTACTCGGCCGACGAGAACGACCTCACCCCCGAAGTGCTGAAGAACATCGAGTGGCTGGGCATTCAGTACCTGATCGCCATCGGCGGCGACGACACCCTCAGCTACGCCGTGCGCCTGCACCAGGAGAACGTGCCGGTCATCGCCATCCCCAAAACCATGGACAACGATGTGCCCGGCACCGATTACTGCATCGGCTTCAGCACTTGCGTCACCCGCACCATCGAGATGACCAACCGCCTGCGCACCTCGGCGGGCTCGCACGAGCGCATCCTGGTGCTGGAGGTCTTCGGGCGCTACGCCGGCTTTACCGCCATGCTGCCCACCATGGCGGGCGCGGCCACGCGCTGCGTCATCCCCGAGCACAAGTTCAACATCGAGCGGCTGACCGAGTTGCTGGTGGTGGACCGGCGCAAGAATCCCAGCAAGTATTCGGTGGTGCTGGTGTCGGAGGGCGCGATGTTCGAGGGCGGCGAGATGGTTTTCCAGCGCGACACCACCGACGCCTTCGGCCACAAGAAGCTGGGCGGCATCGGCGACCTGGTGTCAGAGAAGCTGAAAGAGCTCTCGCCCAAGTACAACGGCGGACGCAGCGTGGATACCATCAATCAGCATCTCGGCTACCTGGTGCGCTGCGGCGATCCCGACGCCATCGATTCCATCGTGCCCATGGCGTACGGGAACCTGGCCTTCGATCTGCTGATGCAGGGCAATCATGGACGGCTGGTACTGCTGAAGAATGGCCGCTATCACCACATTCCGGTGGAAGCGGTGACGGCGTCGAAGAAAGTGGTGAACGTGGCCGAACAGTACAACACCGAGCGCCTGCGCCCCCGCTATAAGAGCTTCGAGAACAAGCCGCTGTTCATGCTGACCAGCGAAGGGTAGGGCAGTGCAGGGGATGGTGGATAGTGGTTGGTAATTAGTAATTAGTAATTGGTAATTAGTAATTGGTAATTAGTAATTAGTAATTAGTAATTAGTGGTTAATGGATAGTGGTTAGTAGTTAAAGCGCTGCCCTTGAATTGTCATCCCTTGAATTGTCATCACGAGCGAAGCGAGGGATCTGCTTTTGGTTGGCATCGCCGCAATGCCCGCGAACAGCAGATCCCTCGCTTCGCTCGTGATGACAATCTCAAAAGATTTCGTGATGACAACCTTAAGAGATGTCGTGATGACAATCTTAAGAGATTTCTCCGTGCGCTCCGTGTCTCCGTGGTGAAACGGCTCTTCTGGATCCGCTTAGGCGCAAGGGGTGCACTTGGGCGCAAGGGTTGCACGCATGTCGCTGTCAAGAACTTCTGTCGCGACCGGTTTGTATCAGGGCATGACTTCAGTCGTGCCGAAATGCGCCCAGCAAGGATCAGGGCTTTAGCCCCTGCAGATGTCAATACCTGCACGTAACGCTGCTGTCAGCGAAATTCTGACCCAGGCACGGCAAAAAGCGGCAGGGGCTAAAGCCCAGCATGAAGCCGCTGCTGTGCGGCACGACTGAAGTCGTGCCCTGATACAAGGCTCGCAGGGCATCGTCTCTGGCGAAAAGCGAAAAGCGAAAAGCGAAAAGCGAAAAGCGAAAAGCCAAGAGCCAAGAGCCAAGAGCCAAGAGCCAAGAGCTAAGAGCGAACCGCGATTCCTTTCCTCTGTGTCTCTGTGTCTCTGTGGTGAACCGGCTGTTACGGATTCATCCCGAGCCGCACGGCATCCGCGGCTTCCACTGTGACCGAGCTGGGCGTCTGCGAGACCCAATCGAAGGGCGTGAACACGATGCTGAGCGACGTCACCGGCGGACGCTTGCCGGTGCGCCACTCTGCCGGGTCGGCGGAGAAGTAATTCGCCAGATCGCGCTCCTGCCAGGGATAGAACCAAATCTCCGACGATACGCCGGGCTCGATGACGAAGGTCTTCAGCTCCGTGCTGCCGTCGGCGCGCGTGAGTTCCAGTTGAATCCGCTCCGGCTTGCGCAGCTTCCACAGCAGCCCGTACTTCACCTTCAGCCGCAGCCGCAGAAAATCGGTGCCCTCCGTCCAGGTGACCGCGCCCAGCGGAATGCTGGCGCTGCGGCCGTCCACGTCGTAGCTGCGCGCGGCCAGCCCCAGGGGTTGCGCCTGCATGGTGAGCTGATCGGCGCGGGCGTCGTCCTTCAGCAGGCCCAGAATGTCGGGCGAGATGTTTTCCTCGCTGCGATAGTGCTCCAGAATCCACATCCACACATCGGCACTGCGGGTGAAGTTGCTGACGTCGTCAATCGGGCTGCTCCACTTGCCCTGCGGAAAATACAGGCCAGTGGGCGCCGCTGCACGCTGCATGGCCGCGATGTCGAGCCCGGTGAGATACGGCCCCACCGACAGGAATGACTGCTCGATGCCGGAGGCGACGTTGCGCTTGGCGGCCACCGCGTACATATATTGATACGGAAAGATCACGACCGGCTGCGACGACATGCTGTGATCATCCATGAAGCCCGTCGAACGCGTCAGCGTCTGGGCGAAGCTTTCGGGATAGCAGGCGTGGCTGACCTCGGTGAGGCCCGCGGGACAGACAGTCATGGGATAGCGCATGCGCATGTGCCGGTAGCGGAAGCTGGCGACGGTGAAGATGGGCGCTGCATCGGCCAGCAAAGGCGAGCACGCTACCACGGCGAGAACCGTAATCGCGGAGACTACCTCGCCGCGCAGCGAAAACAGAATGGCGCCGATGAACAGCACCATGGGATAGACAGCGAAAGCGATGTGATTGACGTCCGACCGCACCAGGCCGCTCTGCATCGCCAGCAGCGCGAACAGAAACGCGCTCAGCAGGAAGCCCTGGCGCGCGGTGACCGACTCCTCACGCCCACGCGTGACCAGCCACCTTAAGACAAATACCGCGACACCCACCGCCAGCGGTACGAACAGATGCATCGCGCCGAGGTCCGACATCGGCGCAGGCTCATTCCAGCGATGCACCGATACCAGCGCCAGCGCGCTGCGCCAGAACTGGAAGTCGAACAGGTGGAAGGTCAGCACGTTGATGAGCAGCACGCACAGCAGGAAAACAAAGGCGAAGCTCACGCCCGCGGCGACATAGTCCCGCAGCTCGTTGCGCCACTCGGAGCGTCCCTCCCAGGCCACGCCGAACCACGCGAGCAACCACGCCGCCACGCCGTAGGTTCCGGTGTCCGCCGAATACAGAAAACCCAGCGCAATGAGCGCGGCAATGCCGGCGCCGAAGGCCAGCGGCAACAGTCGCTTCTCGCGAACGGCATACCAGCCGCGCACCGCGACGGCGAACAGGAAGATGGCGAAGGCGGTGCGGCCATCCCACGGCGCCCAGAATACCGACAGCACGATCAGCAGCAGCGCGCGCTTCCACGCCGGCTGTTCCGGCAGCAGCAGCCGCAGCGTCAGCAGGCCGAGCACGAACGACGTCCACAGCAGCAGAGTGTTGTAGCTGGTGTAGATGGCGCCCATGGAAAGCCCGGCCCAGCGCGCCGGCGCGCCCAGCAGCCAGTGTCCCAGCGGCCCGTAGAGGAAGACCACGTCGCGCAGAAAATAAATGCCGCGCGAGGCTTTGAGGGCGGTGTCCAGCACCCAGTGATCGTCGAAGGTGCCGGGGTACTGAACGATTACTAACGTGCGGGGCGAGATCCAGGCCAGCGGAATTGAGCCGACCATGAGCAGCAGAACTGCGAGACAATCGCCATAGCGATGCAGCCATGCCAACACGCCGCGCCAGGCGGCGCGAACGGCGGGCTTTGCGTGCGGCTCATCCAGGTTCCCCATAAGCCAGCCCATTCTATCGCAGCGATGATTGCCTGACGCCGATGGGAACCTTAATATGTAGCTTCGATCTGCGGCTTCGATTGGCAACTGCGGATTGGCGCGTTCGGAGCGGCTTGCGCAGCACGCCGAAACAGGAATCCAGGAGAGGGCCTTGCCACAGGGGACGGTAGTCATCACCGGCGGCGCCGGTTTCATCGGAGTCAATGCGGCGGAAGGATTCATCCGCGACGGCTGGAAGGTGATTGTCTTCGACAACCTTTCGCGCAAGGGCACCGACCTGAACCTGCGCTACCTGAAGGAAAATTTTGCCGCGCAAATGGAGTTCGTGCAGGGCGACGTCCGCTATGACAACTACGCTCTGCTGCACGCCGTGGCGCGCGCGCAACTGGTGCTGCACCTGGCGGCGCAGGTTGCGGTCACCACGTCCATCACGCGGCCCATCGAGGATTTCGAGATCAACGCTCGCGGCACCTTCAACGTGCTGGAAGCGATTCGCGAATCCGGCAACAAGCCGCTCATCCTTTATTCCTCCACCAACAAGGTTTACGGCGGCATGGAAGACCTGGCCTACGCCAAGGACGCGACGCGCTGGCGCTTCCGCGATTTTCCCGAGGGCATTCCGGAAGAGCGGCCGCTGGATTTCCACTCGCCCTACGGTTGCAGCAAGGGCGCGGCCGATCAGTACGTGCACGACTACTCGCGCATCTACGGCATTCCGTCGGTGGTGTTTCGGCAGTCATGCATTTACGGACAGCGGCAGTTCGGCGTGGAAGACCAGGGCTGGGTGGCATGGTTCTCCATCGCGGCGATGCTGGGGCGTCCGATCACGATTTATGGCGACGGGCTGCAATCGCGCGATCTGCTGCACATCAATGATCTGGTCGCGGCGTATAAAGCCGCTGCGGCCAACCCGCAAAAATCCGGTGGACAGATCTTCAACGTCGGCGGCGGCCCATCGCGAACGCTATCGCTAGTGGAGCTGCTGGAATTCCTGGAGAAACGACTGAACAAGAAGATTCCCATCGGCCATGCCGAGCCGCGCGCCGGCGATCAACCGGTGTTCGTCGCCGACATCCGCAAGATCGAGCGCGAGCTGAACTGGCGCCCGAAGATTGATCCGCTGGAAGGCACCGGCATGCTGATTGACTGGATCACCGCCAACCGCCACGACGTGGAGCGTGTGGTGGCCACCTTCTGATCGGCGCGCCGGCCCATGCCCAAAAGCTACGTCATCATTCCCGCGTTTAACGAAGGCCCGAACCTGGGGTCGGTGCTGGAGAGCCTGCGCCAGCTTGCGGCGACGCTGCCGCTGGCGGTCATCGTGGTGAACGACGGCAGCCGCGACAACACGCTGGAAGAGGCTGAGCGCTTTCGCTCGCTGATGGAGCTCGAGATTGTGAACCATCCTGTCAACCTGGGCGTGCCCATGACGTTTTACGATGGGCTGGTAGCGGCGGCGGCCAAGGCCGATCCCGGCGATTGCATCTTCATCATTGAAGGCGACGGCACCAGCGATCTACAGGTGATGCCGGAGATGGCGCGGCGCGTCTATGCCGGCGACGACGTGGTGGTGGCGTCGCGCTACGTGCGCGGCGGCGGCTACGTGAATTTTCCCTGGCAGCGTACCTGGGGCAGCTACGGCGTGAATGTGGTGCTGTCCATCTTCTTTCATGTGCGCGGCATCACCGACTACACCATCTTCTATCGCGCTTACCGCGCGCAGGTGGTGCAGCAGGCGCTGGCGAAACACGGCGCGGGCTTCGTCACCACGAAATCATTCGCCGCGAACCTGGAAGTGCTGCTGCGGGTGATGCCCTACAGCTCGCGCTTCAGCGAGGTGCCGCTGCGCTACGACTACGGCCTGAAGAAGAGCCAGAGCAAGATGAATCCGGTGAAGACCCTGCGCGAATATCACGGGCTGATCGTGAAGCGGCTCCGGCGGAAGATCTAAGCGCACGGTGTGTCAATGGGCGGAGCACGCCTTCAGGCTTGCATGTTGCGCACTCCCTTTTCATCATGTTGCGCACTCTCTTTTCATGTTGTTGCGCACTCTCTTTTGTATTGTCATCACGAGCGCAGCGAGGGATCTGCTTTTTCCAAACCTTGGCGCAATGCCGGGCAACAGCAGATCCCTCGCTTCGCTCGTGATGACAATTCCCAAAAAACGTGATGACAATTTCCAGAATGCCAAGTTCCTAAACCTGATGCCAATTTCCTAATCGTCCTGACAATTCCAAAATGGAAAACCGACTGTTCAGTCCCCCGGTTTGCTATTGCGACCCCTATCCTTTGAGGCACAGACTCAAGAGTTGTCATCACGAGCGCAGCGAGGGATCTGCTTTTCCACGGGTGGTGCAGAAGCATGGCACGGGAATGGCATTTTTGGGTTTACATCGTCGCGAGCCGGTCGCGCCGCATTTATACCGGCATGACTAACGACATTGAGCGTCGCATACGCGAGCACAAAGAGGGCGCTATTGAGGGCTTCACCAGCCGATACAGGATCAATCGATTGGTCTACCACGAGAGGTTTCGCTACGTGGGAAACGCCATTGCGCGAGAAAAGCAGATCAAAGGTCTCGACCGCGCCAAGCGGGTGGCTTTGATTGAAAGCATGAAACCCACTTGGGAAGACCTATCGCTGGCATGGGGTAAGCCCGTTCCCCCACTGAATGCACCGCGTCCGGAAACAACAGATCCTTCGCTGCGCTCGTGATGACACTTGCACAATAAGGCTCTGAATCGATATTTAGCTCGATACTCGAGAGTTGTCATGACGAGCGCAGCGAGGCATCTGCTTTTTCCAAACATTGGCGCAATACCTGGCAACAGCAGATCCCTCGCTTCGCTCGTGATGACAATTTCCTAAACGTGATGACAATTTCCCACGCTATGACAATTCCAAAGGGGACCGCGTCCCAGAGGCTTTAGCCGCGGTCCCGCCGGCCCCTATGTTAGATTGATGAACTGACGCGGCAGAGCGTCCTCCGGCGCGGCCACACTCCGACATGATGCCCACTGCTAGCAAGCATGCTCCGCCCACGCCGGCGTCGCAACGCGCTCCGCGCGAGACCGGCGCGCTTATCGCTGCGGCGCTATTCACCGCGTTCTACCTGGTCACCAGTCTCATCATCGCCGCGCACCGCCAGTTCTGGTTCGACGAACTGTTCACCATTCACATCGCGCGCCTGCCCACCGTGGGCGTGCTGTGGGACTCGCTGGCCCACGCCACCGATTCCATCCCGCCCACCTATTACATGCTGGTGCGGCTGTTCGGCCAGATGTTCGGGCCCGGCGAACTGGCGGCGCGCATGCCGTCGGTGCTGGCCATGACCGTGGGCCTGTGGGTCACCTTCGATTGCGCGCGCCGGCTGACCAGCGGCGTGTTCGGGCTGATCGCGCTAGCGGTGCTGGGCTGCTCGTTCCTGCCGTATTACGGATACGAGGCGCGGCCTTACGCGCTCTACTTCATGCTGTCGGCCATGGCTTTCTGGCTGTGGACCTGCACGCCGGCCAATAGCAAGCGCGGCGCCGTGCTGTTCGGCCTGGTGATGCTGCTGGGCGTCGCCGCGCATTATTACGCCTTCATGTGCCTGGTGCCGTTCGGGCTGTGGGAGGTGTGGCGCTGGAAGCGCGGCCAGGGTCTATCGCCAAAGCTGATCGCCGGGATCATCGGCGTGGCCATTCCGTTCGCGCTGCTGTCGCGGCTGATTCTGTCGTTCTCGCACCAGTTTGCCGGCGGCTTCTGGAACCGTCCATCGTTCCAGGAATTGCGCGACATCTTTCCGCAACTTTTTCCCGACGCGCTGTTGCTGCTGGCGGTGATCATGCTGTGGGCGGTGCTGAGCGGCCGCATGGCCAGCGACGAAAAAGTGGAAGGCATGAGCTCGGCTGAATCCATCGGCTGGCTCTTCCTGTGCATCCCGCTGGTGGGCTTTGCGCTGGCGGAGTGGAAGACCAACGCCTACTTCAGCCGCTACTTCATCTGCGTACTGCCCGGAGTCGCGGTGGCTTTCGCCTGCCTGCTGTGGCGCAACCTGCGGAACGTGCGCATGGTCGCCATCGGCATCTTTATTCTGCTGGCGGCGTGGGGCGTGGTGAAACAGGGTCTGGTGGCGATGTATCCGGAATCGGTGGAAGCCGTCGGCACGCGGCAATTTCTGGAAGTGGAGAGCACGCTGCGCATGGACGGCAAGACTTATTTCGTCTTCTCCAATCCGCTGCTGTTCCTGGCTTCGCAGTATTATTCCGCGCATCCCGACCAGTGCGTGCTGCTGCTGGAACCGGACTTCACCGAGACCAATCGCCACGCCGGACCCGATCCCTATCTGCATCAGCGACTGGAGATCAACCTGGCGCGCTACTATCCGCTGAAGATCTGGAGCTTCGACCAGTTTCAGCGCAATGCCCACGACCTGGCGCTGATTGCACCTTCCGCCCAGAGCCTGGCGGCAATGAAGCAGGCCGGCTATAAAGTCGAGACGCGCTTCAACAATCCCATCCCCGTGGACTACCTGCAATAGCGACTAAGGCTGGCGGGAGACGCGCTTGCCCAGGGCCTTCAGCGGGAAGCGCATGCCTTCGTAGAGAATCTTGCGGCTGAATTTCGATTTGCCCGCCTCGCGCTCGAAGAAGATGATGGGGAACTCGCAGAAGCGGGTGCCGCGGCGGTGCAGGTTGAACTTCATCTCCATCAGGAAGGCGTAGCCTTCGGAGCGGATGTGGTCGAGGTCAATCTGCCGCAGCACCTCGGCGCGATAGCCCACAAAGCCGGCAGTCATGTCGTGTACCGGCACGCCGGTGAACATGCGGGCATAAAGATTGGCGCCGAAGCTGAGACAGCGGCGGCTGAAATTCCAGTT
The DNA here is from genome assembly GCA_963763975.1 of uncultured Acidobacteriaceae bacterium. Taxonomy (GTDB): domain Bacteria; phylum Acidobacteriota; class Terriglobia; order Terriglobales; family Acidobacteriaceae; genus Bog-257. The sequence goes on along the minus strand of CAVXQR010000003.1, from coordinate 675,810 downwards.
CTGCGCGCCGCCGCCCTTGGTGTAGCGCGAGCCGATCACCACCTGGCACGTCTTCAGCATCTCGATCATGCGCGGCAGCAACTCCGGCGGATGCGACAAGTCGGCATCGGACTGGATGAGGTACTCCGCCAGATTTTCCGCCAGAATTTTCTTCATGGCATCGCGGCACGCCGAGCCATAGCCGCCTTTGCCCGGCCGCTGCATCAGGTGAATGTTGGGATCGGTCTGTTGCAGGCGGCGAATCTCGTCGCCGGTGCCGTCGGGCGAGTTGTCGTCCACGAAGAAAATGCCTTCGCCGCCGCCCACTGCCTTGCGGATGCGCGCCACCAGCGTGGCAATATTGTCCCGTTCGTTGTAGGTGGGGATGATGAGCATGAAGAGCGAGGCCCGCTAATGAATCTTTCAGAAATTTCCAAAAACTGCAATGCTGTTGGCCTCGTGGCGGCGAGATCATGCTAACTACCGGAGTGACCGTCGGCGACGGCCGGGTGCCTGGTGTCCCGGGTCTCGCGGATTTCGAGACCCGGGCGTGCGGAGGTACAGGGCATCACATCAGTCCCCACAAATTGTCATCCCGACCGAGGGCGTCCCGTGCAGATTGTCATCCCGACCGGAGTGAAGTCGTTCGCGCAGCGAACGAATTCACGTAGTGGAGGGACCTGCTGTCCGTCGCCGAGCGCAGACCCGCGCGCTGCGCAGGAAAGCAGGCCCCTCGACTCCGCTTCGCTGCGCTCGGGATGACAATTCATAAGGTGTGCTCGGGATGACAGTTCATGAGGGTGCGCTCTGGATGACAGCTCATGGGGAAGGCCATGTCGCGGCGCTTCGCTATACTGGTTGAGCCTGCTCCGTCGCGCCGGCAACGCCTGATTCCGCGCCCCATTCGCATGACCGTCACCGGCTTCCGCACCTTGATTGAAGCGCTCGACGCCGCTCCCGGCGAGCGGCCGTTCGTCACCTTCTGGACCGACGAGGACGAGCAGGAGACGCTGAGCTTTGCGGAGTTTCGCCTTCGCGCGCGCGGCTACGCCACGCTGCTGCGCCGCCATGGTGTCGGCGAAGGTGATTGCGTCGTCATCCTGATGCCGCAGGGGCTGGCGGCCATGACCATGTTCGCCGCAGCCATGATGCTGGGCGCCATCCCCGCCATCATCGCCTATCCCAACTTCAAGATTGAGCCGGCGAAGTACAGCTTCGGACTGGCGGGCGTGACCGCCAACCTGCACGCGCGGGCCATCGTGATTGACGACGAGTTCCCCGAAGAGTTTTTGCAGCACATCAAGCTGGGAGAAAACGCGGTGCTGGTTCGCGCCGGGGCCGGGGCTGAAGCTGCCGAAGATTTTGTGGCGGCGGCGGTGAGTCCCGAGACATCGCGTTCATCCAGCATTCGGCAGGGACCACCGGATTGCAGAAGGGCGTGGCGCTGTCGCATGCGGCGGTGCTGCGGCAACTCGCGCACCTGGTGCGAGTGCTCGACATTGACGGCGCCCGCGATCGCATTTATAGCTGGCTGCCGCTGTATCACGACATGGGGCTGATCGCCTGCTTCATCCTGCCCATGGTGTGCCACGTGCCGGTGGTGATGCAGTCGCCGCTGGACTGGGTGATGCATCCCGAAACCATGCTGCAAATTTTGTCGCAGCATGGCTGCACGCTGGGGTGGCTGCCGAATTTCACCTTCCAATTTGTGCCGCGGCGGACGCCCGTGCAGCGTCGCCGCGGCTACGACCTCTCGCGGGTGCGCGCGCTCATCAATTGCTCGGAGCCGGTGCGCGCGGCCAGCATCGAAGAGTTCTACGCGGCGTTTGCGGCGTCGGGATTGAAGCATGGTGCGCTGCAATCGTCCTATGCCATGGCGGAGAACGTGTTCGCCGTCACCCAGTCTGACATTCGCCGAGAAGCAGGTCCAGCACGGGTTTGGGCCGATGCGCGACGCTTCCGCGAAGTCGGCGAGATTGTTCGCGTCACCGAAGACGCTGCCGGCGCAATCAGCTTTGTGTCGTCGGGAAGTTTGCTGCCGGGGCAGGAGGTGCGCATCGTCGCTGATGACGGCACTGTGCTGGACCAGTCGCACGTCGGCGAAATTCTGATTCGCGGCGACTGCCTCTTTGACGGCTATTACAACCGCCCTGACCTGACGGCGAAGGCCATGACTGACGGCTGGTATCGCACCGGCGATCTCGGCTTCGTGCTCGACGCAGAGCTCTACGTCATCGGCCGCAAGAAGGACCTGCTGATTGTGGGCGGCGAAAATATTTATCCCCAGGACCTGGAGGAAATTGTGTGCGCGCACGCTGAAATCCACGATGGGCGCGCCATTGCGCTGGGCGTGTATAACCCTGAGCTCGGCACGGAAGATATCATTGTGGTGGCAGAGGTGGAGCGCGAGGAATCGCTGGCGCGCGCCGAGGAGTTGGAGCGCGAGATTCGGCAGCGCGTGGTGGCCGCCAGCGGCGTCGCCATTCGCGCCGTGTATTTGAAGCCGCCGAAATGGATTGTGAAGAGCACCGCCGGCAAGGCGGCGCGTTCGACCACGCGGGAGAAGCTGCTGCGCGAGCATCCTGAGCTCGCGCGGCCGAGGAGAAGAGCGGACGGTGACAGCCGAAGAGCAGATGATCGCGCACGTGGTGGAGCTGATTCGCAAGCCCGGCCTGGCGGTGGACGCGAACACGCGGCTGGTGTCGTCAGGGCTGATTGATTCGATGGCGCTGGTGGACCTGCTGCTGAAGCTGGAAGACCTGACCCACCTGCGGATTCCGCCGGGCAAGGTGCAGCCCAAGGACATGGACACGGTGGCGTTGATGTTCGCCACCGCCGCCCGCGTCGGCAAGCCGCGGAAGTAGCGGCGCACCGGCAGTCCGAGTTTCGTGTCGCGCCGAGCCTGTATCAGAGCACGGCTTCAGCCGTGTCGCCCTCGGCTCCTTTTGAATTGTCATCACGAGCGGAGTGGATTTGTTCGCGCAGCGAACGAATCCACGCAGTCGAGGGACCTGCTTTTTGCTGGCATCGTTGCAACGTCGAGTAACAGCAGATCCCTCGCTGCGCTCGTGATGACAATCCAAAACGGCAACGGCCCCGCCCTAGCCAACAGATGGCTAGAACGGGGCACCCAGGTTTCGAAGCGATCCCCAAATTCTCCGTGTCCTCCGTGTCTCCGTGGTGAACCGGGTTTTCATTCCACCCCCGTCGCGGTTGCAATCGCGAAGCGGCGCAGTATATGGTACGGGTCAAGCCTGAAAATCATGCCGCTATTCCACAATTTCTGTCGCCAGCGATGCGGGTAAGGATGCCCCTTGAGCACTGCTGAAAGCGGCCCGCAGGAAAATCTCATCAGGCCTGAGAATCCCCGCAGCAGGCTCGGTTTGAAGCTCGGAGTGTTCCTGGCTTCCTGTGTGCTTAGCGTCGCCGGCTTCCTCGCCTTCGACTACTTCTACAGCGCCGCGATCCTGGGCGCGACCGTCTCCGGCGGCGCGCATGGCTATTGCTTCGCCAAGGATCCCATTCGTCGCTTCGCTTTTCTCCCCGATTGCACCTGCATTCGTCCCTGGCTGGGGACGACCTACGAGTTCGACACCAACAATCTCGGCTTTCGCGACGAACGCGTGCGCGATGTGGCGCCGACCGTCACACGCCCGCGGGTGCTCATCCTCGGCGATTCCGCGCCTGAGGGCATGACCTCATGGCAGGACAGCTTCATCGGCCGCGTGGCCGCCAACTTTCCGCAATACGAATTTCTGAACAGCAGCGTGGAAGGCTACTCGCCCTCGAATTACCTGAACACCGCGCGCATGGTGCTGGACAAGAATATTGATTTCGACGAGGCCATCGTCTTTGTGGACATCTCCGACGCGCAGGACGAGGCGGCGTTCTTCCGCGACGTGAACGACGCCGGCGCGGTCACCATTGCCGACCAGAAAGTCAGCAAGACCGGCTGGTATTCCGACCTGCGGCTGAACATCACCAACCACTTTCTGCTGACCAACGATGTGTTCGAGTTCTTCGAGCGCAACCTGGTGCGCCTGGGCTGGTATCACCTCGACGAAGGCCACGGCGGCAACGAGTTCGATCTCGAGCGCTCGGCGTGGACCTATCGCAAAGTTTCCGACACCGAGCCGTACGAGGTCGGCTACGCGCCGCTGGGCCTCGAAGGCGGCATCAACAAAGAGCGGCAGAAGATGGACCAGTTGCGCGAGCTGCTGGCCAAGCACAACATTCCCATCAGCGTGGTGGTGTATCCGTGGCCGGCGCAACTGGCGCACGACACCGTGGATTCGCGGCAGGTGCGCATCTGGCGCGAGTGGTGCGAGGGCAAGTGCAAGCGCTTCGTCACGCTGTTCCCGGCGTTCTTCGCCGTCAAGGAGCAATGTCCGCCGAGCCAGCCGGGCTGCTGGTATCTGAGCCACTTCATCTTCGGCGACACGCATTACAATTCCGCAGGCGACGCCATTGTGGCCGACGTGGTGAGCAAGAGCCTCAACGAAACTCCGGTGGAGAAGCACCAGCCGCAAATGCGGCGGCGGAGACAAAGCCGGCGGAGGAATCCAAGCCCGCGAGCGGACGGCGACACCGATGATCCTGCAAAGCTCTGCTCTACGTCGTGGTGGTGCTCGCCGGGATCGCGGTGTTCACGCGCATTCGCTCGCCGCGCGTGCGCCAGATTTTCCTGCTGCTGGCGAGTTGGGGCTTGTACCTGAGTTGGGGCTCGTGGTTCGGCGCGGTGCTGCTGGGCTCCACGCTGATGAATTTCTACCTCGGCAAATGGATTCGGCGGCAGCCCACAGCGGGCGCGGTGTGGACCGGCGCTCTGCTGAACCTGGCGCTGCTGGCCAGTTTCAAGTATCTGCCGGAAGCGGCGACGTCGCTGCCGTTTTCTTCGCTGGGACGCTTTGCGCATCTGGCGCTGCCGCTGGGCATCTCGTTCTGGACCTTCCAGGCGATGAGCTACCTCTTCGATCAGTATCGCGGCGAAGAGCTGGACCCGACGTTCATCGAGTTCGCGCTCTACATGGCGTTCTTCCCGGTGGCGATTTCCGGCCCCATCTGCCGCATCCCGGAGATGCTGCCGCAATTCCGCTCGCACAAGCTGGCTGGCCGCAGCGACATCGCCCGCGGCATCGCACGCGTGGCCACCGGCCTGCTGATGATGCAGATCGCGCAACTGCTGGGCCGCGGCATTCTCGGCGAAGCCGGACTGAATGCCGGCTTCGATCAGTCGCTGGCGTGGACCGGGAGCGACGTGTGGTGCCTGGCCTTCGGCTATGGGCTGCAACTGTTCTTCGATTTCGCCGGCTATACGCACATTGCCATCGGCGCGGCGCGCATGCTGGGCTTCGATCTGCCGGAAAATTTCGCGCGCCCGTTCTCGTCGTCGTCGGTATCGGTGTTCTGGACGCGCTGGCACATGTCGCTCTCGTTCTGGATACGCGACTACGTCTTCCTGCCGATGGCGGTGCTGCGCCGCGAAATGTGGTGGCGCAATTTTGCGCTGGTGGTCGCGATGGTGTTGTTCGGCATCTGGCATCGCGGCACGCTGCTGCTGGCGCTGTTTGGCTGCTATCACGGCGTGCTGCTGGTGCTGCATCGCCAGGTGCAGGCGGCGCAGCGGCGCATGAACTGGGAGCCGCCGGCTTCGCTGTGGACGCCGCTCTCATGGATATTGACCCTCGCGACGATCAGTTTGGGATGGCTGCCGTTCCGCGCGAATTCGTGGGCTGAGCTTCACAGCATGATCGCCAGCCTGATTGCGCCGGCGAGCTATGCCGGACACGCATTGCCGCGCAGTTTGTATCTGCTGGTGGCGGCGGTGGGCATCGCGTACGCCGTGGCGCTGACGGTGATTGATGCGCTGGAAAAATTAGCGACCCGCGAGACCGCCGGCACGTTGGGCGTGATGGTGCGCGATCGGTGGACGTGGTTGGCGCCGATGTATGTTGCCGCGCTGGTGTTGGTGATTACGATTCTGCACGGGCAGAGCGGGAGCTCGACCGCGTTCCTGTACCGCTTCTTCTAGACGCGCGCGAATCTGGATGCCCCACACATCCGCGATTTTCGGATGTGTGGGAAGCGGCCGCCCTACATTCGCGATCCGTATACGTCATGAATTTGGGTGCCCCGTTCTAGCGTTCTTTCGGCTAGGGTGGGTCCAAAGGCGGCGGCCCTACGGGACGCGGGAATAGGGCGAGGGTACCCAGCGTTCCGCGCCAAAAGAGGGCGCTGCACGCTGGGCTAAACTAAGTCGCGCCTCCGGCGCTCGCATCGGCGCGAAGCCGGACATCGCAGCAGGTGCATGCGTTAAGTCGCGCTGGGTGCCCCACACATCCGCGGGTTTCGGATGTGTGGGAGACGGCCACTCCAGACCGGCCACTCCGGCACCTTCGTTGTCTTGAAAAAAGGCCCCGTCCTGGCCAAACCCGGGCTAGAACGAGGCACCCAGGCTTTGGGTGGCGCGCCTCGTCGCCTGGCGCAACTCATCCACCTCCCATTGGTACAATGCTCGCGATGGAGAAGCGCGATGCGCTGGCCGATAAACTGACAATGTCCCGCGCCAAGGCGGCGAGCCGGCCGCCGTCGCTATGGCAACGCCACTGGGACCTGCTGGCGCTCATCGTGCTGGTGCTGGCTTCGATGCCGGCGGCTATTCTTTCTCCCCACACGCTGGTCATCATCTCGCGGCCGGGCATCGTTGACGACAACTGGCATCTCGACCTGGGCATGAAGGCGTCGCTCGGCCTGTGGGTCGGGCGCGATGTGGCCTTCACCCACGGGCCGCTCTTCCAATGGCTCTCCACCCTGCCCGCGCGCGCTATGGGCCTCTCGATGGGCGCGCTGCACGCCACCTGGGACACGCTGCCGCTGTGGGGCACCATCCTCTTCTTGTATTTTGCGCTGCGCATGCTGCTGCCCGAACAGCCGGCATGGAAGCGCGCGCTATTGCTGTTGCTGCTGTGCATTTACTGGGACCCGGCGGTGCGTCCGGCATTCGCGCTGCTGCTGTTTGCCATGTTCCTGCGCGATGCTTACGCCGTCGCCGAAGAGGGCCGCAATCCCTACGTCGTGGGCGCGGTGGGCGCGTTTCTAGCGATGGTCGCGTTCCTGCTGGCCATTGATCCCGGCATGTACGCGGTGGCGGCGTGGCTGATTACAGTGGCTGCGGTCGGCTTCGAGCTGCGAGCCAATCGCGCGGCTCTGCGTGGGCTAGCGGCATCACTGGCGAGCTTCGTGGTCTGCGGCGCCGTTCTGATGCTGCTGATCAACCTGCTGATGGCGCGCTCGCTATTCGACTTCCGCTTCTGGAAAAATTCGGCGGCCATCGTCAGCGTGTATCGCTGGGCCACGGCGTATCACATCTCCGACGCCGGCACCATGCACCTGCTGGGCACGCTGCTGGCCGGCATCGTGATATTCGGCTACTGCGCGCTGCGGCATCCCAAGCAAAAGAGCGGCCTGGCGCGGCGCACCGGCTTTCTGCTCGCCGGCTTCGCCATGGCCTTCGTCATGATGCAGAGCGGCCTGGTGCGCTCCGACTTCGGCCACATCGAGAACGCGGTGCTGGCCATGGTGTTTCTCTCCATGGTGGCGCTGTTCGCCATTGACGGCCACACCGCGTCGTCCATCACCGCGGTGCTGGTCATCGGGTGCTCGCTGCTGTTCGGCGACGCCGGCATCACCCTGAACAGTGTCCGCTACCAATACGCTCAGGTGCTGCATCCCATCACCTCGTGTCCCGATGGATTCGGCGAATTCGACCGCGGCTGCTATCCCCAGGACTTCATCAACATCTTGCGGCCGAGTGCCGACTACCTTCGCAGCAGCAGCCGTGAAGGCCAGTCCATCGCCATCTTTCCCTACCAGACCATGTTCGGACTGGCGGCGCGGCGCAACGTTGCGGGCGGATTGATCCAGCCCTACACCGCCAGCGGCGCGTATCTGGCGAAGCTGGAGATCGGCGGTCTGGCGCAATCGGCGGCGCCCAGCGGGCTGTACTTTCCCGACGTGGACCAGAGCCCGTCGTCGGGCGTGGACATCCATCGCTGGTCGCACCTGAACCTGAGCGTGCCGGTGGACGGCGTCAGCAACTTCACGCGCACGCCCGAGGTGTGGTTCTGGCTGATGCAGCATTACCGCGCGGTGCAGCAGCTTGCGCCCGGCGTAGTGGCGCTGGCGCGGGACGGCTCGCGCGCGGCGCGCATTACTCAGCAGGCGCAGCCGATTGGGCTGTCGGCGCAGACCTATCCGGTCACGGAGCGCAGCACCACGCTGTCGCTGGGGTCGCCGGGGGCGTGGCCGGCGAACGCGGATTTTCTGCGGGTGCGCTTGACGGTGCACGACAGCGTGCTGTGGAAGCTGCGCAAGCCGTCGCGCTTGCAGATGGAGATGCAGCGCGCCGACGGCAGCCACGATTACTACTGGTTCGTGGTCGAGCCTAACGTTTCGTCGGAAGTGTGGTTCTATCCCTGGAACCAGCCGGAGCTGGCGCGGTACTTCGATGCCGATGCGAGCAAGTGGCGTAGCGGGGCGCGGCCGGCGATTACCGGTCTGCGGTTGTGGATCACGCCGCTGGACTGGTCGTCGCAGCAGCCGTCAGCCGTGAGCATTGAAGCCGCCGACGCCGTGCATGTGGACATGCAGCCGTAAAACCCGTTCACCACAGAGACACAGAGAACAAATCGCTTTTCGCTTTTGCTGTTCGCCAGAAAGGCGATGCCGGGTGCCCTCACACATCCGCGGGTTTCGGATGTGTGGGAAGCGGCCAACGCCCGTGGTGCGCGAATAAAATCCTTTGCACCTGCAACGATCCGAGTTGGCGTGATTACGAGCACCGGAGGCGCGACTCGACGCGTACACCCGCGGCCGTGCTGGTGGTGCGTGGATGCTAGCGCCAGAGATGTGACTGAACCCATGCATCTGCTGCCGTGCCCGGTCCGCGCTGAATGCGAGCGCCGGAGGCGCGCCATAATTTAGCCCAGCGTGCAGCGAAGCGGAACGCTGGGTAGGCTGACCCTATGAATCCGCGCCCCGGTAGGGGCGCCGCCGTTGGCTCGCGCACACGGTGTCGGCGGTCAGAGCCCACCATCGCACATCCTAACGTGCGCTCCGCGATTTGTTTTTGGATGACGGAAGGCGGCGCCCCTCCGGGGCGCACGGCGCACGGGGCCGGACTCACCCACCCTTCCGCCTTCGGCTCCAGGGTGGGCTAGATTATGGCGCGCCTCCGGCGCTCGCATCGGCGCTGCGTCTCTGTGTTTCTGCGCCGTTGTGTTTCTGCGCCTCTGTGTCTCTGTGGTTCCAGTCTTCCGGCGAATGGCGAAGAGCGAAGAGCGAAGAGCGAAACAGCGGCCTCCCTCACAGATCCGGAATGTACATGCGCTCGCCGGCGAACTGAATCACCGCGACCACCTGCTCTTCGTTCATGTCGGGGAAGTATTTCATCAGCGCGTCCACCGAATGACCATGCTGCAGGTTGTGGAACAGCTCCCACAGCGGACGCCGGGTGCCGCGAAAGACCCACACCGGCCCGCGTTTGGACTCGATGCTTTCCACCGCCGGACACTGCGACCAGTCGAGCTCCAACGCGCGCTCCCCCCAATTGGCATCATCGTGGGCAGACTGGTTGCCTCGCGCCGAGAGCGTCTGCAAATCCACCGGCATGCCTGCCGCGTCTTCCGCTTCCAACGTGGCGCCCAACTTCTCCGCGCGCCGCAGTAAGTCCAGTGCCGAGGCAGTGTCCATCCCCGACGCCGCGGCGATGTCCTCTGCCAGGGGCACTAATGGGTCCTTCGCCGTGGCTTTCGAGAGCGATGGCGCGCGCTGGGAGGCTGACGCCCGGCGCCGGCTCGCCGCTGGCACCACAGGCCGGTTCAACTCTGCCGGCGCATGACGCTTCCGTCCGGCCGCCAGGACTTGGGCTGACGGCTGCTGAGCATGTGCCGCCGCCTTCTCTGGAACCTGGGGTGCGCCGCTGCGGCCATGCTTTGGCCGGCGCGGGGCTGAGCGTAAATCCCGAGGCTCCGGTTGGTTAGGCGGCTTCACGCGCCGCGGGCCCCGCGCCGCCGGACGCTCTTGCGAAGCTCGCGGTTGCGGCGCCTCTCGCGGCAACTCGCCGGGCCGCGCGGTCGCGATCCAGGCCTCGAGCGCTTGCAGCAGTGCCTCTGCCTCAGTGAGACCACGCTGAAGCGCGAGTATTCGGAAGCGGCGTCGCCGGGACTCAGGCAGTCGGGCTTTGATCTGAACCCTTGGTTCTTGCATGCATACATATTAGCAAAGTCTCAAAATCCCAAAGCCCCAAGATCCCAAGGTCCCAAAGTCCCAAAATCCCGCCAAAAATGAGATCCTAACCCCTTTCCTATCTTAGGGATACCTTTAACTCGTGTAGAATCATACAGCCATGGGATAATCGCGCGCTAACCCTATTGTTTGCAATACCGAGACTCATTTTTTATTTTGCGGCTCAGCTTCATACCCTCATGGCACAATGGCCCCTATGAGCGCTCCCATTCCCGACTTCCTCTATGGCACCGCCTGGAAGGAGGACCGGACCCAAGCCCTGACCGAGCTGGCTTTGGAGGCCGGCTTCCGGGCCATTGATACCGCCAACCAGCGTCGCCACTACTTCGAGGCCGGGGTGGGGCTGGCGCTGCGGTCGGCCTTCGACTCGGGCCGGCTGCGCCGCGACGAGCTCTTCCTCCAGACCAAGTTCACCTACCAGCGCGGCCAGGACCATCGCCTGCCTTACGACCCGCAGGCCCGGCTGAGGGAGCAGGTCGAGCAGTCGGTGGCCAGCTCGCTCGAGCACCTCGGCACGGCCTGGGTGGACAGCCTGCTGCTGCACGGGCCGGCCTCTTCTTATGGCTGGACCGCCGACGATGTCGAAGTCTGGGAGGCGATGCTGGCTGAGCGCGAAGCCGGCCGGGCGCGGCTGGTCGGGGTGAGCAATGTGTCGCTCGACCACCTGGAGCAGATGGCCCGCGCTCATGCCGAGCCGCCGGCCTTCGTGCAGAACCGCTGCTATGCGGTGCTGGGCTGGGACCGCGAGGTGCGCGCCTTCTGCCGCGAGCGCGGCATCGGCTATCAGGGCTTCTCGCTGCTGACCGCCAACCGCGAGGCGATGGCCCATCCGGTCATCACCAAGCCGGCCGCGCGGCTGAACGCGACCGCGCCGCAGGTGGTGTTCGCCTTCGCCCGCGCGGTCGGGATGCTGCCGCTTACCGGGACGTCGGACCCGCAGCACATGCGCCAGGACCTTGCCAGTCGCGGGCTTCAGCTGACGCCGCGCGAGGTCAAGGCCATCGAGTCTCTAGCGGGCTGAGGCCGGCTCGTATATGCTTTGCTGAGTTCGCAAGCCAATCTTTTCTCCGAGGGGCGAGTCTGAATGCTGCGCCTGATCCGCAGCCTGGTGCATCCGTATCGCGGCACGCTGGTCATCATCTTCTCGGCCATGCTGGTCGAGACCCTGATGAGCCTGGCCGCGCCGTGGCCGCTCAAGGTGGTCATTGACAACGTCGTCGGCAATCATCGCCTGACGCCCTGGGTCGATCGCCTGCTGCGTCCCATGCTGGAGGGCGGGCAGAAGATGCACGTTGCCGCGCTGATGGCCGCGGCCACCATCGTGATCGCTCTGCTGGGCGCGCTGGCCTCCTACATTGACAACTACTACACCGAGAGCGTCGGCCAGTATGTCGCCCATGACCTGCGCATGCAGACCTATCATCATCTGCAGCGGCTGTCGCTTCAGTACTACAACACCCACCAGATCGGCACTCTGCTCAGCACCATGACCACCGACATCCAGACCATCCAGGGCTTCGCGTCGTCTTCGACGCTCAACATCCTGGTGGACATGCTGACCATCATCTGCATGCTCGGGCTCATGTTCTATCTCAACTGGGACTTCACCCTGATCGCGCTGGGCATCACGCCGTTCCTGCTGTTCTTCGTGTCGCGCTTCAAGAAGGCGGTCAAGAACGCGACCCACGAGGTGCGCAAGGAGCAGAGCCAGATCGTTGCCGTGGTGGAGCAGGGACTGGAGTCGATGGAGGTGGTGCAGGCCTTCGGCCAGGAAGACCAGGAGCAGAAGGACCTGGGCGTGGTGAGCCACGCCACGGTGGACGCGGCTTTGAAGGCGCGCAAGGTGAAGTCGCTGCTCTCGCCGGTGGTGACCATCACGGTTGCGGCCTGCACCGCTCTGGTGCTGTGGCGCGGCGCCTTCCTCATTCTCGCCGGCGTGATGACCGTCGGCGCGCTGACCGTCTATCTTGCGTACCTCAGCCGCTTCTTCAAGCCGGTCAAGGACCTGGCCACCACCACCAACGCCATCGCGCAGGCCGCGGTCGGCGTGGACCGCATCCAGGCCATCCTGGAGACCGACTCGATCCTGCCGGAGAAGACGGACGCCATTGCACCGGCGGCGCTGACCGGCGAGATCGAGTTCGACCACGTCGGCTTCGGCTACGACCCCGCGGTGCAGGTGCTGAAGGACGTGAGCTTCAAGGTGAAGCCGGGCCAGTTCGTCGGCCTGGTAGGACCGACCGGCAGCGGCAAGTCCACGGTCGTCAGCCTGATTCCGCGCTTCTACGATCCGGTGTCAGGCACGGTGCGGATTGACGGCCACGATGTGCGCGACCTGCGCATCAAGGGCCTGCGCGACCAGGTCGGTTATGTGCTGCAGGACACGGTGCTGTTCCGCGGCACGGTGGCCGAGAACATCGCCTTCGGTCGGCCGGGCGCGACGCGGGAGCAGGTCATCGAAGCCGCCAAGCTGGCCAACGCGGATGAGTTCATTACCCGCATGGCGCAAGGCTACGACACCATGGTCGGGGAGCGCGGGGTCACCTTGTCGGGCGGGCAGCGGCAGCGCATCGGCATTGCCCGGGTGATGGTACGCAACAATCCCATTCTGCTGCTGGACGAGCCCACTGCCGCGCTGGATAGCGAGTCGGAGAAGCTGGTGATTGACGCGCTGGAGCGACTGATGAAGGGACGCACGGTGATCACCATCGCCCACCGGCTTAGTACAATTCGAGATGCCAACCTGATTGTAGTGATCAGCGGCGGAGTTGTGGCGGAGAGCGGCACGCACGACGACTTGATCGCGCTGGGCGGCATCTACGCGGAACTGCATCGCACCCAGTTCGAGGACGCAGCCAAGGCCGGAGCCTAGCTTTCGCCAGGCAAGGACATCAGGGAAAAATTTATGTCTCGGTCACTTATCGTATTGCCGGATGACACGGCGCGGCCCCTGGTGGCGGCGATTCAGCAAGCCAAGAAGTCGCTGCGCATCAAGATGTTCGTCTTCTCCGACCCGGTGCTGCTGCAGGCCGTGATTGCGGCGCACCAGCGCGGGGTGAAGGTGCGGGTGATGCTCAATCCCGAGCGCCGCAGCGGCGAGACCGAGAACGCGGAGTCGCGCAAGCTGCTGACCAGCAATGGCGTGGACGTGCTCGACAGCAACCCCGCGTTCGATTTGACCCATGAGAAGTCAATGGTGGTGGACGACACCGATGCCTGGATCCAGTCGCTGAACTGGCAGACCCGCAACCTGACCGAGACCCGCGACTACGCGGTCTGCACCTCGCACAAGCATGAAGTGGACGAGGTGCTGGAGTGCTTCGACGCCGACTGGAGCCGCAAGGAGTTCAAGCCCGGCCCGCACTCACATTTGATCTGGTGCATCGGCGACGCTCGCGATCGCATCTCGCGCTTCATTGACGAGTCGAAGCACAGCCTGTGGGTGCAGAACGAGCGCTATCAGGACCCGGTGATCATCGAGCGCCTGGTGCGCGCCAACCGCCGCGGCGTTAAGGTGCACGTCATGGTGCGTCCGCCCCACAAGCTGAAGAAGGAGAAGCTGGTGGAAGGCGTCGGCGGGCTGCGCATCCTGGATGACGTCGGCATCGGCGTCCACAAGCTTAAAGGCCTGAAGCTGCACGCCAAGGTGCTGCTGGCCGATGATCAGCGCGCCATCGTCGGCTCCATCAATCTGGCGCCCGGCAGCTTCGACAGCCGCCGGGAGCTGGCCATCCAGGTGGACGATAGCCATATCGTGAAGCGGCTGCATGAGGTGGTTCGCAAGGACTGGGAGAACTCGAAGAAGCTGGACCTGACGGACGAAGGACTGCTCGCCGAACTGGAGAGCGTGGACAAGAACGTCGCCAGCGATCTCGCCTTAGACGATCACAAGAAGGACTGACCCGCGCCGGGCGCGGGCCAGCTTCCGAATCAGCGCGGCCAGAGCCAGCCGAATGTGCCGCCTACCAGCAATCCGTAGATCAGGCCGTCGATCATCTCCTTAATGACCATGCTCCAGGGCTGCGCCTTCCAGGTGCCATTGGCGAACTGGCTGAGGCCGAAGCCGATGAACGCAGTCGCGCCCACGATGCGGAAGACAGCCAGGTAATCTTCACCCCGCGGCATGGTGTGGCATGCGACGTAGGCGACGAAGAAGGCGACCAGCAAACAGTAAACGAACCAGAGTCCAAGCAGCTTGCCCATGTTGGGGCGGCCGCTGGGCAGGATGTTGATCATGCCGACCGGCCCCTCTTCGAACTTCTGGAGGGTGGCCGGCGACTTCATGTCCCTGTGGGTGCAATAGGGGAAGACGTAAAGGCCGCGCTTCACGCCGGCTTTGCGCAGGGCCGCCCGCAGGTTGTCTTCGTCCGGGAGCTGCGTGTAGTCCGAGCGGTGATAGCCCAGCAGCATGTGGATCAGGGAACTGGCCACAAACACGATTACGGCGGACAGAACGATGGGAAGCCACAGGGAAGCGAGGGGAACCATGCACAGCCTCCTGGGACAGCTTGGGATTTTGGGATTTCAGCGCGAAGGTACGCCTGCGCCGCTGGGGTGTCAAGCGCGGCGGTGGTTTTGTGAATACGCGCCTTGAGTTGGGGCGGCGCGAATGAAACCTGGGTGCCCCGTTCCAGCCATCGTTTGGCTAGGGCGGGGCCTTTGCGCAGTTTTAGCTTGATTCATCGGCGGGTCGGGAGTCGCCGTTTCCCACACATCCGAAACCCGCGGATGTGTGGGGCACCCGAATTTCGTCCGGCGCACAAAGCCGTGTCCGGACGTTAGGCCGCGGACCGCAGTTTGAAGTGCATGTCCTTGTGGTAGAGGCCGTCGCTGCCCACGTCGAACACGCGATTGAAGCGCGCCCGGTAGTTCTCCAGAGCGGCGTTGGCAGCCAGCTCCATCAGTTGTTCCTCGGTAAACTGCTTGCGTAGCTCGGCGTAGAGCTCGTCGCTGATGTTCGAGGGCGTGTCCGCCATGGCGTCCGCCATCTGCAGTAAGGCAATCTCGGCAGGCCTGAAGCCGCCGAACTCGCCCGCCCGGATGGCAGCAATCTCATCGTCGCTCAAGCCGTACAGTCTGCCGCCGGCAGAATTGGCATCAATTCAAAACGGACATCCCACGCGTACCGCCGTGCGCAAGGTCACCAGCGCGCGCAACCGTGGGGCCGCCTTTGATTTCTGTCCTAACAGCCATTCGCCCAGCGCTCCGAACCAGAACAGACGCGGGACTCGCGCCTGGATCTTCTGCGGCGTCAAATCGCGGCCCACCATCCTGCGGACCTTGTGGAAGACTTGTCGCATCAGGAACGAAGTCTTCGCCGGATCAATCCCTTCCACTCTCGCCATACCGCGCTACTCCTTTCAACATATTGATGCTGGTACAGGAGCGGGCGATGGCGACAAAGACACGCCTGAAGTGGGTCGAGCTGGAGTTGCTGTACCGCCGATGCTTTCAGCTCGATTCGAGAGCAACCCAAATGCAGCCGCGCAAAGCCACTCCCGTCTAAGCCGGGCGGCTCAGGCGGGAGTGTGCGGGCACGTGCCGGTTGTGCTGATTAGCGTTTCGCGGAACCCGAACCTGAAGATCCAATAATGTCGAAGGCACCAAGCAAGTCGCTGCTGCTGCCGTTCCAGCTCTGGCCACCGTCGTTGGAGTAGAGAACACCGCCCTTCAGCCGGACCGTGTTCACGTTCCACATTTCCCAGGTAGTCGATCGCTGGTCTGTGGGCCCCACGACCAGCCAGTAGTTCGTGCCGGCGGTGAGGCTCACTCCCGTGATGCCGGTGACGCTGACCATCCCGCAGCAGGTGCCGTAATTGGCGGAACTGGAGAGGTTGTTCCACTGCCCCAACGCGGTTCCGGGAAGGCCGTTATTGTCCGTGTACAAGGCGACGTTGAACGAATTGAGGCCGCTCACGTAGCTGACACCCAGGTCGATCTGAGAAACTTCGCCGCTGTTGATCGGCTGGAATTGGCTGGCTGAACTGAAGCTTGCGTTCCCCTGAGTGTTTGCGCCGGAGACTCGATAGCCGTCGGCCCGATTGTAGGAGTTGTTCGAAGCGCCGAGGTTGCTGAACAGAGTATTCGGGTCGCGCTCGCCCTGATACTTCAGCGTCACCTGTTTGGTGGTCCAGTCGAACGGATAGTTTCCCTTTAGAACGGTGAGCGACTTGTAGCCATAAAGTTCGGGGTTTGGTACCGGCCAGTTCTCGTCTACCTCGAAGTTGTTATCGTCTCCCTGTTGGCTGGGAGGATTGAGCGCCGTGAGCACCAGATGGGTATCGCTGGTGATATCGATCGTCACTTCTACAATTGGGCACTGGGGGCCAGGGTCCGGAACGAAGATGTAGCACGGTCCGAGTCCATGACAGGGCCATGGACGGTGTCCCCAAATGATTACGATGATCGGCTTGGATGCCTCCGCCATCATCGGCAGCGCGGCGAAGGTGAACAGCAACAAGGCGGCAAGCAGGGAACGTACGATTGTCTTTTTCACGGTGACCTCCTCTGGTCATATCGGTTAGGGCGTCACTCAGGGACGAAGCGGCGCCGGGTTGTGGTTGTGCGAACTGGCTGGTTCGCAGGCTTGGCCTTGGATTTGTGGGTTCTATTTCTCTCCAGGAGCAGAGCTCGCCGACTCTGCTCCTGGGTTCATCGATCACCAGCCGGCGCGGGTCACCGCGAGCCTGCCGGTACGATCGAACTGACTAACCATGACCTCGGGTGCGCGCTCTCTGGCGCCGCCAGCATCAAGAGCATGGTCAGGAATGGGCCGGGGTTTATCGGACCGCTGCAAGTCGGCGGTTCCTGGTTGCTGACGTCTTCTATGGCCGCGCTGATCGCCGCCGCCGGCAGTGGCGCCGTAGCGCGTTCGCCGGACGACGCTACTTTATCCAGTTGCAGCCTGCGTTCGACCAGGGTCAGGACCAGCTTCAGGAACGGAGAACAGCTAGTTGCGCTGCTATCGCTGTTTTGCTTCTTCATGGTGGTGACCTCTTCCCCCAGAGGCAGCTTGTCGAGCAACTCTCGATTTCGCCGCTCTGGTGAACGCACAATGCGCCGCTTTGATCCGGCGTTCAATGCTTAGGAGGTCACTTGGGAGTAAGTTGAGGGTAAGTCGGAAGTCATCAGCTAAGCGACTGATAAAGAATGGCTTGGGTCAATATGTCAGCGAAAATAATGACCCCGAAAATAAGGCGCGGTATATAATCCGCCCCCAGCAATGCTTGACCCGGTCAAGGGGGATGGTTGAGCGCCACTCAGAAGCTTCTTCGGTTTGGGGTTTACGAGTTAAATCTCGCGACTGAAGAGCTGCGCAAGAATGGGATACCCCTTAAGCTGCCGCCGCAACCCTTCCGAATTCTGGCTTTGCTGGCCAGCCGCGCCGGACAACTGGTCACCCGTGAGGAAATCGAAAAGCAGATCTGGGGCGACGGGACTTACGTTGATTTTGAGCACGGGCTCAATCAGTGCATCAAGCAGATCCGAACCGCGCTCAACGACAACTCCGATGCTCCTCTTTATATAGAGACCTTGCCGCGGCGTGGGTACCGCTTCGTGGCGCCGGTGGTCTCCAAGACGATTCCAGCGCCAGGACTGGTGACCGAGTCCAGGTCCGGCATACAGAGCGCTCTGCCGGTGACCGCAATCGCCGAAGCCTCAGCTCTTGCGCCTGCACCTGCACCAGTTGCATCGCTCAACGCAAACCTCTCTGCTGGCATTCCATCGCTGGCATCGAGCACGTCTGCGACGTCGGTAGCGGGTGCCGCCTTGGCGCCGGCGCGCGAGCAATCTTCTATCCGCGAACCCAGCGTGCGCTCGAGGCGCGTCACCATCCTGGTATCGCTGGCCGTGCTGTGCACGGTGGTGATCGTCATCTGGCTCTGGCGCGCACGGACGAATTCAGTGCTGGCGGCCAACGATTCCATCGTGCTTGCCGACTTCGCCAATTCCACCAGCGATCCGGTGTTTGACGACGCGATGAATCGAGCTTTGCAAGTGGCGCTGCGGCAGACTCCGTTCCTCAATCTTCTGGCTACCGATAAAATTGGTGGGACACTGAAGCTGCTGAAGCACTCGCCCGGCGACAAGTTGACGCCGGAGCTGGCGCTTGAAGTGTGTTCTCGGACCAACAGCCGTGCCGTTGTTGCCGGCAGAGTTTCCGACGAGGGAAACGGATTCCGGATCGGACTGACGGCCACGAACTGCAAGACCGGCAAGGTTATTGCCGTAAGTGAACTGGACACGGCGAGCCGGGAGCAAGTGGTCAAGACTCTTGGCATCGCTACTGCCAATCTGCGGCGCAAGCTGGGCGAACCGGAGTTTTCCCTGCGGGAGTTTGACAAGCCGCTGGACGAAGCCACCAGCCCATCGCTGGAGGCGCTGCAGGAAGTCACGCTGGCCTCCAACATCAAGCGTCAGCATGGAGACGCAGCGGCGGCCGTCGCTCATCTGAAGCGCGCGGTGGAACTGGATCCAAATTATGCGCAAGCTTATGTCGCCCTGGGCATCGGCTATCTCAATGCCCACGACGCCAAGTTGAGCGCCGAGTATCTCGGAAAGGCCTACGAGCTGCGCGATCCCGTTACCCAACGAGACCGCTTCCAGATCGAGGCCTTCTACTACATCGGAATCACCCATCAGCAGGACAAGGCCGCGGAAACGCTTACCGACGCGGTAAGGACCTATCCCAACGATCCTATTGCGCACATGAATCTTAGCGCCAATCTGATGGAGGTTGGTCAGTACGAAAAGGCGGTCGCTGAGGCGCAGGAGTCCATTCGACTCACACCTTCGGGAGCGGCTTACGTTAACCTCATGACCTCCTACCTCGCATTGGAACGGCTGGATGCCGCCAAAGCGACCTTCGATGAGGCCCAGGCGAACAAGGTGGACGACATTGGTCTGTATGTGCAGCGCTATCTTCTCGGCTTTCAGCAAGGGGATGAGGCGGCCATGCAGGAGCAACTGAACCACGCCCAGGGAAAGCCGAAACTTCAGGCTACGCTGCTGTGTGCCGAGTCCAGCACTCAGGCTTTCCATGGTCGAGTGCGGAAGTCCGGCGAGCTTCTGCAACAAGCCACCGGCCACGGCGCAGATCCGCAAGTGGCTGCGGAATGCAAAGCCCTTCACGCCGTACTGCAAGCGGAGATCGGCAATCTGGAACTATCGCGCCGCGAGGCGGCAGAGGCGCAGACCTTGAACCCATCGGCCAACGTCAGAACGTCGTCGGCACTGTCGCTGGCGCGCTCCGGAAACCTGGCGGAAGCCGAGAAGCTGGCCGACGAACTCAGCCAGGAAAATCCGCAAGCCACCATCATGCAGGATTATTCTCTGCCCACCATTCGCGCGGCCATTGAGTTGCAGAAGAACAATCCGGCCCAGGCCATCGAGATTTTGAAGGTTGCGACTCCCTATGAACTGGGCTTTGGGCCGTTCTCGTCTCTCTATCCCGCTTACATTCGTGGCGAAGCTTACCTGAAACTCGGCCAGGGACAACTGGCAGCGGCGGAATTCCAAAAGCTCATCGATCATCCCGGCATCGTGAGCAACTTCGTAACCGGAGCCCTCGCGCATCTACAACTGGCGCGCGCTCAAGCCATGGCAGGCGACAGCACCGCGGCCCGCAAGTCCTATGACCAGTTTTTTGCGTTGTGGAAAGATGCTGATCCCGATGTCCCCATCTACAAGCAAGCCAAAGCCGAATACGCCCGGTTGCCTTAAGGCTGGTTTAGCGCCCAACCAGCTTCTGTAAGTGCTCCGGATATCGAGCGCCCTGAACTTTGATCTTTGAACTGGCCTCATCCAGTTGGCGAACATCTTCTGCAGTGAGCGTAACGTTCACTGCGCCCAGATTTTCTTCCAGCCGGTGCAGCTTGGTGGTGCCGGGGATGGGGACCATCCACGGTTTTTGCGCCAGGATCCAAGCCAGCGCGATCTGAGCCGGCTTGGCGTTCTTCTTCCGGGCGAACTCGGTGACCAGATCGACGGCAACCTGGTTGGCCTCGCGATTCTCCGCCGCGAAGCGCGGAACGATGTTGCGGAAGTCGTTCTCGTGGAATTGCGTTTCCTTGCCGATGGCTCCGGTCAGAAAGCCCTTCCCCAGCGGACTGAAGGGCACGAAGCCGATGCCGAACTCTTCCAGCGTGGGGATGATCTCCTGCTCCGGCTCACGGAACCAAAGCGAATATTCGCTTTGCAACGCCGTCACCGGCTGCACCTTGTGCGCCCGACGGATGGTCTGAGACCCCGCTTCAGACAGTCCGAAGTGTTTTACTTTGCCGGCTTGAATCAGGTCCTTCACCGCTCCGGCAACATCCTCGATGGGAACGTCCGGATCGACACGATGCTGATAGAAGAGATCGATGCGATCCGTCTGCAGGCGTTTCAGCGATGCATCAGCGACTTCTTTGATGTGTTCGGGGCGACTGTCCAGTCCAGCCTGCTTGCCGTTCTCGATCTTGAATCCAAACTTGCTGGCGATCACGACCTGATTACGAAATGGCGCCAGCGCCTCGCCAACCAGTTCTTCGTTGGTGTATGGTCCATAAATTTCGGCGGTATCGAAGAAGGTCACTCCGTGTTCCACGGCGGCACGAATCACCGCGATGCCATGCTGCTTCTCCACCGGCGGACCAAAGCCGAAGCTCAGTCCCATGCAGCCAAATCCAATCGCCGAGACCTCCAGATTGCTTTTCCCTAATTTACGTTTCTGCATGATTGCTCCTTGAAATGGTACGGCGAGTTATTAAGCGCGAGGACTGGTAGCCAATCCGAGCAGCATCGCTCTCACTTCAGATGCCGTGAAGACTACGGTAGGTTCAGTGGATTTGGATTGGATAGTGAGCGCAGAAGGAAGCGAATCTTCAACCTATGGGTTAAGCACTAATTTTGACGAGTTACAGAACTCGGTCGTCAGTTGGTCGTGTCGGATGGCTCTATTTTTAACCTACCATTGCTTCTCAAGGCGAGAACGGTTAAGCCTCGTCTGAGTTTTCGTCGATCAGACGATCGAAGCCCAATCCGCTGGAAGCTTCGCCGCGTCCCGTCTGTTTTTGCGCCCGAAACCAGGTGAAGACCTGGCCCGAGGTCCAGCGGGTCCGCGAATAGTACTGCATGGCTCGAGTGCCCGCGCGCGGCACTTCTTCTTCGTGAATGAAGTAGGTTACCGCCGTTGTCTGGTCGAGGCCTTCACGCAGCAGCGTGGTCATCGGCTCAACGGGAGCGAAGGTCCCCGCAATAATGCGCGGCAGCGCGGCGCGCTGCAGTTGAATCTGGCGATTATCGTTGGGCACGTGTACGGGAAGGAAGGGGATCCAGTTCTCCGGAACGGTATTCATCACCTGGTAGCGCACCGGCGCCTGCATCGGCGGAGGGGGAGCGCCTCCGCCAATCACGTTCTGCATGTAGCTGAGAGTTTGCGCCGCGACCTCGCTGCCGCGACGAGCCACTCCGGTCGCCAGGGGCACAGTCTTTTCTACGCCCCAGACCATGTCAGCAACCTCGTCGCGCACCAGGAAAACCTCTTCCAGCGGCGGCTGAGCTTTGGCCCTTCGCCAGCGTTGGCAGCAACAGCAACGTCGTATCCGCCCCGGTTCCTGCGGGGGCGTTGCGTACGTTGATGGTGAACATGCTCCAGCGGCCCCAATCTTTATCTACGCCTTTTCCGGCAGCTTCAATCCAGAAGCGTTCGCCGAAGACGTTGCTCACCGCCAGTCCCTGGATCTTGGCCAGCGCGCCCGCGGGAAGGGTCCGCGGGATGACGAACCAGTCGTTGGAGTAAACCAGCGCGAACTCCATGAACAGCAGCTTGGCCAGATCGGTGGTGGCGGCGTCGATGTCGCCGAAGTTGGTGCTTCGATCTTCGAAGGCCCACCAGCGCGTGTTGGGCATGCCCGAAAACGAAACCGGCACGGGAATGGTGGTGAAGGGCGCGTCGGGATTGAGGCCGGTGACCTCCGAGCCGGGCACGGGATCGAGCGCGGTGATGCCGGCGTCTTCGTCGAGGCTGTACCAGTCGAGATGGCCCGAGTAGTACTCTTCGGCGACATAGACTTTTTCGCTGCCATCCGGCGCGGGAGCTGAGGTGGCGAACTGATATTCCAGCTTCTCTGGCACCCAGGCGTTGTCGTCGCCGGCGGGTTGGGTGAGGAAGCGATCCGCCCAAGCCAGGAATTTCTTCTCTTGACCTTCCAGCGCGCCGTGGTCGCCACCAGCGATGGTGCCGATGCCGTCGTAAGAGTGATGCCCAGGCACAAGCAGGTACTCATACAGCGCACCGCCATCCATGGCGCGGCCGGCGTAGGCCTGGAAGGTGTCCCAGGCTTCGGGATGCGCGCAGACGTCCGCGTTCGAGGTTTGCGAGGGATCGGGCGCCAGGATCGGATAGGCCGTGATGAAGTCGTTGCGGTAGTCGGCGATCGAGGCGATGAGCGCGAACCATTGCCGCGCCATCACCAGTCGCAGGTCGAGCGAGAGGATCCGGTTCTGGCGGTGCAGCGGCAGCGGCCGGCGCTCCACTTTGGTCTCCAACGGGACGGTGGCGTCGAAGAGTTCCGGCTTGCCGCCCGCCGGCTGATACTTGGTCAGCCGCGTGGTCTGCAGCAGGATTTTGGCGAACACCGGTGAGCCAGTATCGCTGCCCTGGAATTCACCCATCTGCCATTGCTTGGTCAGCATCCACAACGCGTCCCGGACCTCGGCCTGCAACGCGCGGTCGAACTGCTGGCTGCGCGGACGCCCTTCCAGACGGTTCCAGGTGGTGATGGTCGGGATCTCGCGCTTGGCGAGCGCGGCGGATATGTTGTCAACGGGACGCGCGCTAGACATTGCTTCCTCCCGGCATCAGTTCCAGTGCGCCATTCGCGGCCGTAAGGATGGTGGAGATGGTGATGGCGTAGGCGGTCGCGGCCATGACTGTGGCCGGCAGGAAGCGCGCGTAAACGGTGAAGTCGAGGGCACTCGGTTCGACGGCGCGCTTCTTCGCCAGGTCGAGGGTCTCATTCAGCGCGTCCACCAAGTCAGCCCACTGCCACTGTGGGTTGTTGGACGCGGGCGTCACCAGCAGCATGGTTTGCGGCGGCTCATTGTCAGGACGGTTGAAGTTGAAAGTGATGCCCGTATCGCGAGTGGTTGCCGGCAACACCTCGGCCCATTCGTCCACCAGCAGCCCGCACTGCCGCCCGTTGGGATCGAAGGCCTGCGAATACGCGCAGGTGTAGAGCAGGCGATCGCTGTCGAGGTTGTAGTCATCGGGGAACTGCAACGCCAGCCACGGCGCGTTGGCTTCGTACGGCAACTGGATGGGAGTGAGGGTCGGCGCGGCCACTCCGAACGCCGAGGCCAGCATCACCAGCGCCTCCCAACTGTGCACCGGAGGCCGCACGCGAGCGGCGCCATACAGCCACTCGTCAACCGGGAAGTCGATGTTCAGCGTGGTCTTCAGATATGTGAAAAGGTCGCCGCTGCTGGAGGCGTTGAAGGCGTTGGCCCACTCGCCGCCTTGCGCGGTGGAGACGGTGAACTCGGGCACTATCTGGAAATCGTCGCCCAGGAGAAGTTTGGCCGCAGCCTGTATGGCGGTGACTTGGTCTGCCGCCGAGGCTGCCGCTGCGGCCGCAGCCAGTTGCTGGTTCACGCTGTCCACCCGCGCGCGGACGGCTGCCAGTTGCCCGGTGAGAATGCGCGAGATGTCTTCCGTGATGATGATGGCGCGATCGCCGAAGGGCGTGATGTCGAAGGGCTGCGAATCGAACTCCTGCACCGACAGCGCGGCGACGGAGTTGTAAAGCGCAGAGAACGAAGTGCCGGCTCCGCCGAGAATGGTCGAGAACTGGTTCAGGCGGTTCTGGAACGCATCTCGCTTACCGCCGGGATTCGTCAGGGTGTTGAGCAGATCGGTGGGAGTTGCCGGAAGTGGCTCGAGTTGCGAGCTGATGAGCATTTCCGCCGCCTGCAACGCGGCAAAGCGATCGGCGTCGCTGGTGCCTGCGGGCAGGTTGTTGTAGGCCAGGATGGCGGCGTCGAAGTCGCTGAGCTTCCCGGTCCAGCGGTCTGCCAGCGTGCGCACCTGCGAGAGCAAATCGCTAAAGGCGCCGCGCCGCCAGTCATAGGCGAAACCCCAACCCGACGACGGCATGGCAAACTTTGCCGCGCGCTCCAGGAATCCGACGGCCTTGTCCAGGTTGGTGTCCACGTCGTTGATGATTTGCGCGCGATTGGTGACGGTATCGGCGAGCAACGGCGCCAGAGTTGCGAGATAGCCTTCAATGTCGTCGCCCAGCGTCTTTAAGGCGCCGTTGGGGCCGGAGATGCGGGTGCTGTCGGCGAATACGGTCGAGTTGTCGTCCTGGGACGCATCGTTGGCGCGCCGCGCATCACTGGCGCGCAAAGGACGCGACTGCGTAGCCAGCGTGCGCAACTCGCGCAGCAGTGGACTGGCCTCGAAGAAGCTGATCTGTCCCGCGCCGGCCTGAAGGTACAGGATTTTCAGTGCAGCATCAGGCCGAGGGTTGCTGACGGCATAAACCCGCGCCAGGATGCGGTCGTCGAACTCGGCCATCATCTGGACGTTGTCGGGTTTCAGCAGGTAGAGAACATCGAGCGGCTTCAGACCAAGCTCATCCAGCTTGACCGTCTGCGATTTCGGATTGCCGGCGATCGGATCGTTCCACGCTACCGTGCAGGCAAGCTGCGCCAACGGCGGCAACATGCGTCCTAGCCATTCGTCCACGGCGGGCTCAGCCGTCGCACGCGGCGTGGCCCCGGCTGGCGCAGGCAATCCCGGCTTAAGTTGAATGGCGAAGCGATGGGTGAGCGTCACTCCGGCGGGCGGCGTTTGCACCACTTGCGGCTCGGGCGGGAAGTTGCCAGTGGTGTACGCCTGCATGGTAGAGGCGACGCGGTCATAATTGCCCTGCACCGCCTGGAAGACGCCCTCGGCGAGTGCCAGGTCCGCGACGGCGTCGTAGGCATCGAGCAACGCGCTGGTCTGCTGGTTGAGCGCGTCCTGCTCGCCCGGCCCGCTGGCTGCAGGCAGCAGCGCATCCAAGCCGTAGGGATAGGCGGCGATGCCGCTGGATCGGACCCGGTCCACCAGCTTCTTGCCATCGAGCACGTTGCTTGCTTCGATGGCCTCAATGGGCACGTTGGGATCGGTCTTGGTATCGGCCAGCGCATCGGCCGCCAGCGGGAATACCTTGCGCAGTGGGTAGATGAACTTATCCACCTCGGCCAGGGTGTAGGCGTCGTGCAGCCCGCGCTCGAAGCGATAGCCGAGCAGCGCGCCCAAGCTTTGCCCGTTGCGAATGCCTTCGATCAAGCCCATGGCGACGCGCACGCGATCCGACGAGAGGTTCACCGCCAGCGTGTCGGGATTGGCTGACGAAGCGTTTGCCAGGTAGCCGCTGCGCAAAACCGCTGCGGCATTCGCGTGCTGGATGGATGGCCCGTGGATATAGCCGCCGCCTGCGGGGTCAACCATCAGCGGCTCGGTGCCGGGGAATTGCTGCGCGAGCTCCGGGGGAATCTGCGCGGGAACCAGCGGCGCCGCCGAGGGGCGCAGCTCTTCAACCCAGGCGTAAGCGCCGAGGTAGATGCCGCGAGGTGACTGCTGGCCGGCGTTGGCGTTGCCGTTGCCGTTGCCGGCGGCGACCTGTTCGGAGATGCGTTGGCTGACTAGGCCGAGCAGCCAGGCGTCGTAACGATAGGAGCAGGTATCGACGTGCTCGGCGAAGAGCCGCTCCAACTCGGCGGTGCTGGCGGGGGCGAGCGTCTTCAGCGCGTCGAGCTGCGAGGTGAGCACCGCAATTTCGGGCAGAAGCCCAATCTGCTTGCCGATGTATTCGCTCACCAGTTGCGTCGGGCTGCCGGTGATGCGGCTCTCAGTCTTATAGAGCGCGGCGAAGCGGCTTTCGCTGGCAGTGGCCGAGGCCGCGACGTGCACGAAGGTCGGTTCGGCGCGCATGGCCAGCAGCGCGTCTCCGGAGAGAACGCCGGTATTGCGATGGAAATTGTAGCTGGCGTCGTAGTAGCCCAGCATCAGCGCGTGCCGCAAATACAGATACAGCAGCGCCTGCGGGGACTTGTTCTGGCTGAAGCCCGATTCCGCGCGTAGCGTCTCCAGTGAGCCGGCCGCGGCGATCATCCACTGGATGTAATTGTCGCCGGCATCAGTGTAAGCGCGTATGCCGCTGGTTTCCGAGAGCGCGCGATCGTCAATGACGGTCGTAATCTGCGGATTGTCCTTCAGGAAGAAATGGTTCAGCAGATCGGGAAGCACGCTGCCGGTGTAGCCGAACTTCTGTAGCAGGCCAATGGCGCCGGCCTGCAACCCAAGCTGTATGAGCGCCTGGATGAAATCGGGTCCCAGCGCCCAGAAATTCAGCATGTTGTAGATCTGCTGCAGGTTCTCCGCGGTGCGCGAGTAGTATTCGACCGACGAAGGATGATGGGCAACGACGTTGAGTAGCGTCTGATGCGGATCGCCGCCGTTGTCGCCGACATGCGAGACGGACAGGCTCATGCCGGCCCAGTCGGCGTCGAGTTGCATCAGCACGCCATACAGGTTTCGCAGGAAAGCAGGAGGAAGAAAGAGCCCGCGTAATTCCTGCTCGTACCACTGAACGCGCGAGAACGCTGTTGCCGGCAGGATGCCGTAAGGCTGGCCGCCGATGCGGATCGCCGGCAGCGGGCCGCGTCCGCTGACGTACTGGGTGAAGAACTGCCGGGTTTGCTCGATGGTGGTGTCGCTGAAGATGGAGGTCTTAGCGCCCGTGGGCGTGAACAGCGTGTTCATCCAGTAGCCGAGGGTCGCCGGCCACATTGCCGTCTGCATGGCGCGGGCGCGTTTCTGGTCTTCGTCGCCGCTGCCGTGCACGGTGGCGACATACGCCGGATCGAGGCCGAGGAACTCGGCGAAGCCACTGTCCGTCGGCCTTCTGCGTGGGGTCGAGGACGGGCGTGAATAGCGGCTGATTCTTGCGGTCGTCGAAGCTGACGTTGGCATCGTCGTCGCTGCTATTGCCGGAACTGGTGCCGGTAGTGTTGTGCGTGGGCGTGCCCTGGGGCAGTAGCGAGAAGCCGCCGCGGCTCCATTGATGGTGCGCCAACAGCTCTTGCAATGCGGTTGAGCCCTGCTGGGCAGTCGTGCTGAGCTTGAGTCCCACGACCAGCAGGCGGTCGAAGCCGGCGCTGGCTTGCTCGGGCGTGATGTCGATCGCGATGCCCATTCCCGCCGCAACCGCCCGGTCGAAATCCACCATCCACTTCAGCTCGTCGGGTACGAACAGATCGGGACCGTCGGGCGGCGGATCGGGATGGATCGTCTCTGTCGGATCAGCCGAAGGGTCAGGCCCCGCGTAGAGCGGCAGCGTGACCGGGCTGCCGATGGCTTCCAGGGTTTGCTTCCCGTCCGAGTAGCCGAGCACGACGAAGCGGTCAGGGAACTCGCGCACTTGCGGCGCCTGCGACCACGACTGCACGGTCGTGTCCGGGTCGGGAGGGAAGAGGACGAACGCCGCCGAAAGGTGAACGTCGGATTTCTTGAGCGGGGCCGCAGGCTTGTCGGACAAGTTGAAAGGCACGTATGCGGCGACGAGTTCGGCGGCGCGCGCCACTCCTACGCTGCCCTCGAGCGCCGCTTGTGCAGCTTGCGCCTTCACGCCGTCGCCATCGGCGAGCCAGACCGCTTGCCAGTAATCCGAAATGGCGCCGGCTTCGGGGTCGCTTAGGACGGTCGTGTTTGGGATGACCAGAATCTCGTCGGTTGCGTCGATTTTGTTGGTCGGAGGCGGGTTGGTGGGCTTGAAGTTGTCGGCGAGCCAACCGGCGCGTCCCGAACTATGCGCCTGCACCAGTGCGGCCCAGGCTCCGCGCTCGTCATTCTCGATGCCGCCGGCGCTCCAGATGCTTTGCCAGTAATTTTTGATGTTGTTCAGTTCTGACTGCGACAGCGTCGGCTCGAAGGTGTCGATGGAGCAATCGTCGGGATAAATGCGCACCCAAAGCTGATGGCGCGGGCCGGCCACGGCGATGCCCGGCGCCTGCTGGGCGATGTTGCGGAAACGCGTCTCCAGGCGAACCGGGAAGAGCAGGAAGGGAGAACTTGCGGTGAGCAGGCTGACGTTCTGCCTGGGATCGGAGAACTGGCCGAAGATGCCGGTGGCATCCGAGACGGACGCGCGCGAGCTCACCAGCGCTGCTTTCGCGGCATTGCTGTCGGCCGAAGCCTGTTTTGCGGCGGCTGCGAGTTGGGCGAGCTCCTGCTGGTCGTGTTCGCTGCTCGCCCGTTGTGCAGCGTCGAGTGCGTCTTGTGCCTGCTGCGCGCGCGCAGCCGCGGTGGTCGCGTTCACCTGCGCCTGCTGCAGCGCCGCGCGTGCGGCTTCGAGTTGGCCCTGCGTGGTGATGAAGTCAGCCATGGCTATGCACGGTTCTGCCGCAGCATCTCGTCTGCGTGTACGGCCACCATCACCGGTTGCCGGAAGAGCAGATCGGCCCAGCGGGCGGAGCTAATGGTTGCAGCGTTCACCTTCATGTCATCCTGGTACTGCGCAATCTTGTCGGCGTTCGCCGGATCGTTCACCGGCTGGGTGAGCGGAACGTTGCGCCAGCACGTTGGCGCGCAGGAACTCTCCTGGCTTGCCGCCTGGCATGGCGTCATCCCATGTAATCTCGTCGAAGGTTTCGACGCTGGTCGCGCGTCAGCTCAAGTCCGAAACGCGCTTCGCCCGGCCGCTCCTGCAGCACGAAGTACCAGCCGGGATCGCCGCCGGTGTCCTTTTACCTCGTCAATGGTGAGGTCGAAGCCGAAGAAGAAGATGTCGTCCTCCGGATTGGCGCTGAACAACGGGCTGCGGGTTTTAGAGCGCGGCGGGCTGGCCTCCTCGGCGGCGGTCAGCCAGTCAGGCGCACGCAGGCCGTTCACCATCTTGGCGTGTTGCGCGAAGATGACGGTGTTGGGATACTTCTTCAGCAGTTCGCCGCGAATAATCAGCACTGCTTGCGAGGCAGACGGGTTCTGCGGATCGGCGCGGTTGTTGTTGGTCGCCGAGCGGATTGAGTGAGCGGCCACCGGTGAAGTTTCGGGAATGTCGTAGAGCTTCTCCTTGCAGCGCGTTCTGGCTGAGGCCCTCGCTGTCAATGTATCTGTCCACGGCCCAGAACTGGCGGAAGTAGCTGCCGCGCTGGTCGGTCGGGATACTCGCGCCACAGCAGCTTGCGGGCAAACTCGTGGTTGAGCCCCACCATGTAGGACTTCGATGAAGCGCTGGTTGGTCTCCATCAGGGTGATGCTGTTCTGCGCGATCTTGTTGATGTTGGGCAGCAGGCGCTCGACTGATCGTCCTCAGCGGCTTGTACATCGGCAGGTCAATCTTGGGATAAGCCATGACCTCGTTGAAGTCCTCGCCGATTGAGACGATGATCCATGGCGGGCAGTGCAATGATGGTGAGGCCGCGGCGCAGGATCGTCGCGCTGGGATTGACGGCGGTGACCAGGTGTTGGCCGACGGCGTTGAGGTCGAGGGCGACTGGCGCGGGCAGCTGCGCGGCCTGGCTTGCGCGGTCGACTTGCAGCGCGAACGATTCAACCAGCGCCGCCTTGAATCGTACGGCGGTCGGGCTGTCCGCTGCCCCCGACGGTCGGCCGGAACGTGGAGCCCGGGATCGCTGAGCACAAAGTTGGTGCTGGTCGGCAGGTTGGCGACGCTCGCGGCCGTCTGTCCTGCCTCGGAGACCGCCTGCGCTGGCCGTGCTCGTCCGTGGCCCATGTGCGCAGCAGGCGAAACAGGTAGATAGCCGCAGCCGACGACGGCCACCGGCAATTGCGATGCCCGCTACGGGACCGAGCGCAACGACCAGTACCAGCCGGCAATGACGATGGCGACAATCAATACCGCCCACGGCAACCATGGATATTGCTTGAGCCAAGTCGAGCACGCTGCGACGGCGCGCCCGGCGGGCATGACCGCGCCGCCGGCCTGTATCCACCGTCGACGACGCCGGTCGGAACTGTCTTGGGAGGAGCGCTGGTTACTTCGCCTGCGTTCACGCGCTCGATCAGATATTGCCGGCGTGGCGTCGCCGTGAAGGGCAAGTGGCGCATGAGGCGCCCGCCGGGACGAATCACGCGCCGCATGACGGTGGAGGTCAGAACCGCCGGAACCAGAGTGGGAGCAGGCTGGCGACGGTGCGCGCAGGCTCGCCACGGTCGTCGCCGGAATAAGAACACGGCTGGAGACCGGCGCCGGTCAGCGAGAGCGCTCGCTCGCGGATCGGTTGGCGACCGGGTCAGAGGTGGCGGTGCATACAGGCGCAGCGACGCTGCGGTCGCGAAGTGCAGTCGCCGGATCGTTGTGATTGGCCTGCAGCACATCGCCGATCTGCTCCCAGGCATAGTTCATGTACTCTTCGGCGTTCTGCTCCACGACCTCGGTGCCGAAGTTCGCGGGCACGCGGAAACGCGGATCGAGATTCAGACGATGCACCCAGTTCGGTCGAATTGGGCGCCGGCGTTCCGTCGCGGTTGAAGAGCAGCCGCTGGGTCAGCGAATGCCAGCGGCCGTAGAGCGGCGAAGTGATCAGCGGATCGGGATCGTCGCTGACACCCGGCACCGATGCCCGTTGCGGCATTGGCGTCGCCCGCGGCTCTGCGCGGGTAGTCGTCGGGCAGATTGACGAACTTGGCCAGCGCCACTCTCGAAGGCGTCGGGATAGGGCTGATCCCAGTTCTCGTACTTTGTCGCGCGTCGCTTGGTCGGCGGCGCTCAGGTCGGCAGTCGGGAACTTGCAGCGCTCCGCCCAGCCGCAGGATGCCGCCCAGTTCCGGCTTGACGATGCCCGGAAGCTTCGAGCCGGGATCGGTGACATCGAAGTCGCGGGTGCCGACCGTGGGATCGACCGGCTGCGGCTTCAGCAGGCTGACGAGATACGCGAAGTCGCCGCGATCTCCGGTGCGGAAGTACCAGCGGTAGTAATAGGGGAAGTTCTGCGGCTCCGGCTGGCCGGCGTAAGGCGCCCAGGCCGAAGCAGTCGCGCGGAAGGC
This sequence comes from uncultured Acidobacteriaceae bacterium, assembly GCA_963763975.1. Lineage (GTDB taxonomy): Bacteria > Acidobacteriota > Terriglobia > Terriglobales > Acidobacteriaceae > Bog-257. Next base: position 644,486 of record CAVXQR010000003.1, on the reverse strand, counting down.
GCCTTGATCGGATCTTGACCCAGGCCGGCGAGACGGCCGCTCTCAAAGGCCGGCATCACGAACGCGTGGTAGCCGGTGTTGACGTCCAGCCGGCGCGGGCAAAGCAATCGCGAGTAAGCCAGGTCGGGATTGCTGTTGAGTATCGCCTGCACCCGCGGCAGCACCGCGCTCATGTCGGGACGAGACGAGTTCGCTTGACGGACCCGGCGAGAGGCTCTGATTGAAGTGCACATGCGCCCACGCCCAAGCTCGTCGGCAGGCGGGAACACTCTCGGATGCGGTGACGGTGATGAACGGCAGCGGCCGGTCCGGCAATGTTCTTGCCCTTCGGCTGATACTCGCTTTCCTGGTTCAGCACGATCAGCGCAATCCAGGGCTGCAGTTGCAGACCCGTTGCGGCGGCGCAGGCGTGTAGCGCCAGGGAAAATCCTCGTCGTAAAAATCGATGGCGGCGAGGTAGTTGGACTCGAAATTCGAGACCCAGTCGCGCGGCTCGGTGCGCACCACGGCGCGTCGCGTCGCACGCCGATGATGTCGCCCGGCCCGAAGAGCTGGATGTCCTGCGTAATGTCCTGGGTGAGCGGCGTATTGCCGCCGACCGGAGTACCGGTCAGATGCAACTCGCACATTGATGGTCGCGCGACGGCCCCGTCGCCGGCGGCGCGTGATCGCGTTGGCTACTCCCTGTCGCAGCCAGGGCAGGAACGAATACGTTCCGAGCAGATCCTCGGGATCGGCAATCGGGGCAGAGGCCCGGGCTCATGCAGCCACCTCGAAGTGGGGGAGAACGTGCAGCTGTGCCCGCCAGAGACGGATTGGCCGCCACGGCTTTCGCGATGTAATCCTGCGCGCTCGCCTGGCTGGCGAACGCGGCTGCCTCGGCATGGAAGACCTGGTTCGACGACTGGAACGCCACGGCGAACGTCTCGTCGGATACCTTCGACCGCGTCCGCTTTCGGGCTTCAGTCTTGGTCCGGTAGGTTGGCGGAGAGCTTCGACTGTCGAGGCGGCATTGCCCGCCAGGAAGGTTGCGAAGAACACGCTTCAAATGGCCGAAGTACTTGATGCGCGCCGGTTCGGACTCGGAATCCACCACCGTGAGGTCGTAACGCACCGGGCGGGTGATGGCGGTCGCCGAAGCCAGAGTACTGGTGCCGGCCAGTTCGATTCCGCTGTCCTGCGGAACGAAAGCGGGCTGCGAGAGCTTGGTGGCATCGTCGAAGTTGCGGAACTGCGACGGCGGGAACTGCTCCTTGCAGGTCGCGCACCTTGGCCAGGTCGCCGCCGGTAACGCTCAGCGTGAAATCGTTGGCATCGCTGGGAGCCTGGTTGCCGATCTTCGTCCAGCATCAGGTCGAGCGGGATGCTGCGCTGGCTGACCTGCAAGGTCCCGGCCGGATGCAGCACCATGCCGGCTTCGGATGGATCGAGCTGCCGCAGCGAGACCAGCAGCTTGACGTTGGGCGGCAGCACCGTCTTCCAGTTGGTCGTCTTCTCCATTTCCCCGGCTGAGGATGGGCATGACCGCAACCGGCGGCAGGTGGTGTTGGGATCGTCGCCCCAGGTGAAGTCGATGCCGATATCGATGGAGAAGAAGAAGAACGAGAGCGACGCGGTGCCGTGGACGTGCCACGGGGTCGGGCCCGACAGCGTGCACGTCGATGCCGACGCCGTAGACGCCGACGCCGAACACCTTGACCGAGAACTGCCGTCGAGATTTCAGCGATGAAGTGGAAGGGCGAAAACTGGATCAGCGCATCGAAGCCTGAGCTGCCTGCGACCGAGCAGGCGGAGAAGCCGAAGAAGTAGTCTGGCATGGGTGCCGAACTGCACCGTATTGGTGGTGACCGCGAAGTATCCGTCGGCATGGATGCGCGCGTACGACTCGTTGATGATGTCGATCGCGATGCGCTGCGGCGCCGGAAATGGCAGCGGCGGCGGATTGAACTGCGGATGGAAGCCGCCGACCGAAACCACGAAGTTCGCGTTGTCGCCGTAGGCGAAGAGCACGCCCATCGAGCCGGAAATGGTGATGAACAGGACGTGCGAGTCGAAGAGCGAAGCGTAGAAGTAGAAGCGCTGCTTGTCGAACTCCAGCGCGCCGGCGAAATTCACCTGCAGCACCAGGATGGCCAGGTCTTCGGCGGGCAGCGCCATTTGCAGGATGCCGAGGATGGCGACGTCGCCGGGCGGAATCTCGATGATGACGCCGAGCGAAAGGCTGATCAGCGTCGGCTGCCCCAGCCGATCTTGGCCATGGGGCCGATGAGGAAGATGCCTTCCTGCGGCGGGAAGATCGCCTGCAGGTCGCTGATGATGCGCGGCGCATTCGCCATCACGTCCTGCGGGAACATGATGCTCTGGATGGAGTTGGTGCGCACGCCATCCATCAGCGGCTGGAACAGCATGGTGCGGTTCAGCCCCAGCAATCCGCCGACCGCCAGCAGGGTGAATCCGAAGCTGAGCTGAATGCCGGCGCCGAAATCGGCAGTGATGATGATCAGCAGCGAGAAGCCGCTTGGAGCCGTCCGGCATCTTGGTGGAGATCAGGCCGATGGCAGCGACCGAGAGGAAGTCGGCAATCTCCAGTTGCAGCGCGCCGGCGTATTCGCCGCGGTCGGTATCGATGTAAAGAAATCCGCCGCCGACCACGACGCCTGCGTTGACAGCGAGAGGCCGACGCCGTTGGGCGGTTTGAATTCCAGCCCGGCATTGACCGGACCGAGATTGCCGCCGTTCTTAGGGAAGGTGAGCGGAACGCTGATGCCGACGTTCTGCGACGACTGCCTGCAGAGGACCGAGATTCCCCTCCGGATGGTGGCGCCCAATTCGATGGGAATGTCGCCGTCCGCGGCCTTGATGCTGAAGGTTGCCGATTGAATTTCGATGGGGCCGAGCGAGATGTGCGCCGGGATTTCGATTTCCAGCCCGGCCGAGCCGCTGAAGTAGACGCCGAGTCGGAGTCGAAGCCGATGGTAATGCTGGCGTCCACGTTGATGTTGTCGGGCAACAGCTTGGCAAGGAAGCCGTCGGCATCGGCGCCGGGAGTGATCACCAGTGCGGCATCGGCGAGCGCGGCCTCGGCATAGAAGCTGGTCGTCTGGGTGTCGGTACGGAAGCCGATGGTGATGCCCAGGGTGCCGTACTCCAGGCGGCTGGCGCCTTCCGTCCCGAGAAGGACCTGCTTGGCGCCACCGTCGCCTTGGTTCTGGAGGGTGATGGAGAATGCTGCTGCCGATCCGGATCCGCCGCCGAAGACGCCAGTATCCAGCGTCACCGGCTGATTGGGACGAATGCGGACTAGGATGCCGCCCGCAAGATCGAACGCCGCCTTGAGGATCAGTGAGAGGCGGTCGGAGATGTCGAAGTCCTCACCGCCGCTGCCCGTCACATAGGGGAGAAAGGCGATGCCGGGTGCAGCAGAGTTCGTCGGCGGCAGGGCGTACAGATCGATGCCTGCGGTCAGGTCGGCAGGCGCTACCAGATTTCCGAGCAACTGACACCGCAAAGTGAAGTTCTGCAGGTTGGTCAGTGCAGTCGCGCCCTGGGTCAACGCGGTTTTCAGCGGGCCGCCAATCGGGACCGAGAACACCGTCAGTCCGAACGCCTGCGCCAGGGTGTTCATGTTGTTCAGGAACAGTTGCTGGTCGAAGGCCGCACCGCCCCAGTTGTAAGCGCCACGGAATGTGCTCAGGCCATCTTTGAGCAGGTTGCCGATGTCGTTCCAGGCAATGTCAAGGCGGAGATACGCAGGCCGCTTGCCGGCCGCTGGCTTCGCTGTCTGCCGGATCACGCCGGCGGCGAGCAGGGTCGCGCCCAATGTCGCGTGGTTGTCGAGCAGGTAGCGCGCGACCAGGAAGTCCACCAGTTGCCCGGGGAAGTCAGCTTGAAACTCGGCAACGTCAATGGTCGCGGGCAGGCCCGATGCCGAAGACAACTGTCCGGCCGCGGAGAAGAAGTTGACGATCTGGCTGATGACGTCGGCGGCCTGCGACTCATCCAGTCCGTTCTCAACTGCATTCAGGATGCTGCTGACAATCGCGCCCAGGTTCTTGATGGCGGCGATGGCGGTTGCCGTGTCCCAACCGAGCTGGCGCATGAATGCGGAGAACGCTGCGTCGGAGGTCAGCGCAGTCTCAATCGGCTGGAGCGCCAGACCAAGCTCTTCGGCGATGACCGCCAGGGTGTCTTTTCCAGCCATGGGTGCCTATGCCAATCCGAAAGAGTGCACAAAGGCCAGGAAGTCAAAAAGGGCAGTCGGCTGCAGCTTGAAAACCACACCCGCGGAAGGGAGCTGGTTCAAGAGTTCGGTCAGGCGCTGGGGAGACTGGTCCCCAACTGCGGGTACGAACGCGCAATCCATTCTCAACCCCTGTCGACAACGGCGCTGATGGTCAGAGCGCGCGTGGCGCGTCGCGTTCCGAATCCCCTGAGTTCAAATGATGGGCGATAATTGTATGCGAACCGCCCGCTTGTGCAAGAAAAAACCACGGCCACCTGCAAACTTTAATGATGGTTGCAGCTAGACCACCCCAAAAAGCCGCGTGTCCCCTTCGCTGAAATTGATTTTCGGGCTGCCCGACGCCGGATAGTAGTTGAAGATCAAATTGCTGGAATCACTGGCACTGGTCACCGGAACCATGACGTCGTAGCGATATCGCGTGGCTGCGAAGTCAAACTTGCCCCCACCTGCAGGCGTTGGCTTCCAATTCCACCCCAGAACAAACTCATGCAGCGAGTTCGACAGGAAACGCGTATACACCGGGTAGGGGTTGGTCGCGCTCACTGGCCCGAAGCCCGGGTCTTTGCCCAGGGCCTGCTCAACGAACGCCAGCAACGCGGTTGGGTCGGTGGGGGCGGAGCCGCTCATGGGAATGCCGCTTTCCGAGAACGACTCCAGAGTTGCGGTCCAGGTTCCCATCTTGTCGTTCATGCTTGCGACGCCGTCGGCAGCCGGTGAAACGGTCACAGAAATGTTGAGCGCAAGTTCGTTCTTGACGGCCGGCTTCAGCAACGGCTCGACGGCGGCCGGTATCCAAGCGTCCCAATTGGCGTCCGGCACCGGCTTGTTGTCAATCAGGAAGGTCTGATGGGAACTCTTGTAGGCCGCAATCAACTGCGCCCGCGTCGTGAACCCGTCCTTGTTGAAGATCTTGAAATCGTTCTTCATGAACTCAAAGAAGTTGACGCCGCCGTCAGGGCTGTGGGTGGTGTGTACGTAGATCGGCGCGCTCACGTTTTTCAGGCTGCCGAACCGCTGCTTCAGCAATGTGAGGAATGGCCGGCAGGTCTGCGAGCCGATGAGGCACCCAAACAGCCGCACGCTGGTGTCAGGTCCCTTGATACTGGCGGGGATGGTGATGGTGTTGTGTTGCTGCAAAGTCTCGAAGGTGGTTTGCGGTCCCAGTCGGGGATCGGAAGCCGCCATCTGCGCCGCATCCAACGCGATCAGCAACTGTCCTTCGTCGGTTCCGTGCGAGCCGATGATCAGGTCGCCGCCCTGCAAATTGTGGCTCTTGAGGTATTGCAGGAAAGCGGAAATCGTAGTTACGGTCACGTCGTCAACGACTGTGGTACTTGGCCTGCGCGACAGCACCAGTCGAAGTTGGTCGAACTCGATCCCGGGAGCAAACGCGAAGTCCATCCCTCACCCCTGAGGTGCAACGGCCATGGGATCGGAGGGGCGCCGGCGCAATTGCGTCTCGGATCCGTCTTTGGAACGATGGGGAAAAGTCTAACCGAAACCGTTGCGGCGTCAAGCAGGAAAGCCGGGCCGCTCGATCTTCCGAAGGCAACGCAAACTAAGCCTGCGGCGATTCCGCTAAACCACGCCAAACAGCCGGTACTGCAGGTTTGCATCGGTGAAGTTGATGATGGGGATCTGTCCCGCGGCATAGTAGTTGAAGATTAGGTCTGTCGTACCTGGCTTGGTGATGGGTATCTTCAATTCGTACATGTAGCGGGTGCCGATGAACTTCAGCTTGCCGTTGATGAGCTTTACCGTCCAGTTCCAGCCGCGGATGAAGTCCGACAGTTTGTTGAATCCCCAGCGCTTGAAAACCGGATACTTGTGCGTGTCCTGGTATTTGCCGATTTGCGGCAACTCTTGGTCCAAGACCCCGAACTTGGCGGTGTCGTCTGTGGGCGTGAAGCCGTTATAGGGCAGCGGTTCGATGTCAAAGGGAACCAGGCCCCAGGCAAAGCTGAGCACCGAGTTGGTAGTGATGGTGAGATTTCCCAGCGTGATGTTCACCGGGGAGGGGGTGTTCAGGTTTTGTCCTGAGCCCGACAGCGATAGGCGTCCCGCGGTCGGGATCCACTTATCCCACAGATCCGGGTCGATGGAGGTCCCGTCGAAGTATGGAAATGCTGCATCGCCGAACTTGCCGAGCACGGCATCTCGCGTGGTGAGAGGGGCTCGGCCGTTGTTGGCTCCGGCAATGAAGAAGTCGTAATGCATAAACTCGACCACGGACTTCTGGTCATCCTGGATCTGGTAGGAGTGGACGTACCTAGGAGCTGTGAGGCGGACCGGGTTGCCCATCGCCGACTTCATGAGGAGCAGAAAGGGCTGGCACTCATCGGCGCCAATGCTGCAGCTCAGCAAGCGCACGGCGGTGCCGGGTGAGCGGACGTCGTCAGGGATGCGGATGCTCTGGCTCTGCAGTGCGCTCTCCAGCGATTCGTAGTGCGCAGGCGTGGGGTTGGCGTCGTCCAGGGACATCTGCAGATCACCGAGCGCGTCCCCATGAGCACCAATCAGGAGGTCGCCCGCCGGGTCCCAACCCAGAATCTCAACTCCGTTCTGCAATGCCAGCAGGAAGTTGGAGAGGGTAGCCTTCTGTTCCACAAGCACGACCACAGCAGTGCTACTCAGATGCGTGACTGTGCTCAGCCCTTCGAGCGCTTGATCGCCGATTCCAGGGATGAAGGCGAAGTCGGTCATGGCGGTCCTCGGACCTGGCCCAGCATTGTCTCACACAACGCCAAAGAGGCTGTAGGTTGCGTTGTCTTCGAGGAAATTCATGGTCGGAGCGCCGGTGCTGGGGTAATAGTTGAAGATCAATTCGTCCGGTGTCCCGGGCTTTCCCACTGGTATGACCAGGGTGTAGACGAAGTGGGTGCCGGCCCAATGCTGATCGTTCCCGCTGATCGTCACCTTCCAGTTCTGTCCGTCGAAGAAGTCGTCGAAAGTGTCGTAATGCAGGCGCTTGTAGATGGGGTACGCATGGGTCGACTGCTGGTCGGGTTCGGCGGAAAGCGACGCACGCATCGCGGCCAGTTGTGCGGCTTTGTCTTTCGGAGGTGGCGCACCGGCGTTGAGGTCGTAAGTGTAGGTCTCCCGCTTCGAGCGGCATTCGGCCGGCGGATCGGTAATTGCGCCCTGGCCGCCGGTGGCCGGGTTGATTTTGACGGGAAAGGGGATCGGCTTCTTGTCTTGCAACGCCGGCTTCAACGCGAGCTGCGGTCGTACCCATTGCTTGATGTCGGCATCCGGTACCTGGGTTCCATCCAGGAGAGTCAGATGCGGATTGGCTTGCTGGTAGGCTTTCACCAGATCGGCCGTCTTCGTGAATCCGTCTTTGCTCAGCAGCTTGAAGTTGTACCCCATGAGCTCGAAGACGCCCGTTCCGGTGAGTTCATATAGGCCGTGGAAGAACTTCGGCGCGGTCACTTGCGCGGGATTGTCGAGCGCACTCTTGAGCAGGGTGAGGAACGGCAGACTGTCGTCGGACCCAATGGTGCAGCCCTTAAAGTGGAACTTTGTCCCCGGGCTGCGAACTGCAGAAGGGATGTGAATGGAGCCGCTGGTGTCCACCGCCTGCAGATCGTCGTAGCTGACTGGCACGGTATTGTGCGAGCTATCGAGCGCGAGGAAAAGGAAACCCTCGTCGCTGGCATGGGAACCGACGACCAGATCGTCGGCCGTGAGACTTGAGCTGTTCAGGTCGTTCAGGAAATCTTCGATCGAAGTTCCCGTCGAGCGCAGGGACGTATTGTTGCGTGCTTTCAGCAGCAAGCGCAGGCGTGCATCCTGATCGGTGGTACCGGGTGCGAATGCGTAATCCACGAAAAGCCCTCCCTGAAAACGGCCTCGTAAGGGACACCAAAACGCGCCGCCGAAATGGCGTGGCCTGACTGCAGGAAATGTGCGGCATTGTAGCAGAGCGCTGAAATAGAAAAGCAATTTTCAGCTTCCTCTGGAACGTCTTCAAGAACTCAATCAGCGCGCCTCGTCGCTTCGGGAGACGAATGCAGATTATGTCGGAGCGTGAATTTGCCAGGGGGAGAACCCGGAATTCTATCTCCTGATCCGTGGTAAGTTACTGAAGAATTTGGTGAGCGCGGAAGGAATCGAACCTTCAACCTACTGATTAAGAGTCAGTTGCTCTGCCAGTTGAGCTACGCGCCCGCATTGGAAGGAATCACGGCAGGAAAGCAACCCGATTATAACATCCGCCGCGAGCGATGCGAACTCGCGCCGAGCGTTGACCATGGCGTAAAAATCGCCACGTGCGCTGCGGACTGCGGCTACTCGATTTGGACCAGTTGGCCGCCCTCGACCGGCGAACTGGCCGCGGATGGCTCGCAATGGTCAATGTACGACACCTGGCGTGCGCAGGAGATGGTGGGTTGGGAGCGCAGCTTTGTGGGCCAGGAACATCGACACGCGTCGCTCTCGCTCATGCCCTGCGATCGGTGGCTACTCGATCTGGACCAGTTGGCCGGTGTCCACCGGCGATTGCGGCGTACGGATGGTCTGTGGCGCGCGCCAGTGGTCCATGTATGACACCTGGTGGACGCAGGAGACGGTGCAGTTCGGCGCACAGCTTTTTTCGGTCAAAAATTCGCGGCGAATTTCGGCCACGGTGTAGCGTTCCAGCGGAATGCCGGGATAGCCGCGCTGCTGCGAGCAGTAATGCACCAGGCCGTCTTCGCAGATGTAGAGATAGCGGGCGCCGGCGCGGCATCGCCAATCGTTGGGCTTGCCGTTGGCGATATTGTTCTGGAACCAGTTGAAGCGCGAGTAATGGTGCTTCTCCAGGTTCTTCATCTTAAGAAACACGTCGCGCTCTTCCGCGCCCAGCGGTTCCAGCTGGCCTTGGCCGTCGTGAATGATGCCGATGGTGGAGGTGAAGCCCAGCTGCACCGCGCGCCGTCCCACCACCAGCGCATCATGCGGATTGTGAATACCGCCGCCGACCACGGAGTTGATGTTGACGTGGAAGTCGGCGTGTTCGGCCAGCAGTTGCAGCTTCTTGTCGAGCACCTTCAGCGATTTCTTTGACACCTCGTCGGGCATGACGTTATCAATGCTGATCTGCAAGTGATCCAATCCGGCGCGATTCAGCCGCTGGATGCGATCGGCAGTCAGGAGATAGCCGTTGGTAATCATGCCCACGATGATGGGATGGCTCCGCATGTGGGCGATGAGGTCGTCAAGCTGCGGATGCAGCAGCGGTTCGCCGCCGCTGAGGGTCACGATGGTCGTGCCCAGCCGCGCTAGGTGGTCAATGCGGGCCTTCAGGGCCTCCAGTGAAACCGGCTTGGAGAAGTCGTCGTACTCGTTGCAGTACTCACACGACAGATTGCAGCGGCGGATGGGAATGATGTGCGCCATCACCGGGTGGTCGGTCGAAGCCACACCCTTGGCGATCATTTTCAATTCCCGAAGCCGGCGTTTGATGGCTACGACGCGCCGGTGCACCCCTGCAGAGGATTTCGACATAAAGCAACTCATTCCATTACATCACAATCGCGGTGGCCGATGGGAGCAGCAACGCCTGTTCGGCGATTTTCAGCTGCTCAACGGCGACTCCGGCCAGCCGACGGCGAATCGCCGAGGCGCCCGACATGGCACCGCAAACTGGTTTATAATCAGTGATTCAGCCTTCAACTCTGGAGTTTCCCAAGCATGATTCGTTTTTTGCAGACCCCTGGGCCGATGAAGAAGATCATTCTCGGCGGCATCCTCCTGGTGGTGTGCGTGATGATGGTCATCACGCTGGTCCCCGGCGGCATATTTACCAACTACATTGGACTGACGCAAGAGGGTGTGCTGGCGCAGGTCGGCGACAAGCAGATCAGCGTCCAGGAAGTGGCGCAGCAGGCCCGGCTTATGGGCAAGCAGCAGTTCAAAGGCAACGTTCCTGAGCAGCTGATGCCTTACCTGGAGCAGCGCGCGGCAGACGGCCTGATTACCCAGGCGGCGATGGTCCACGAAGCCGATCGTCTCGGACTCTCTGTTAGCGATCAGGAATTGACGGACTACCTGCACCAGGGGCAGTTCGGCGAGATCCTATTTCCTAACGGCAACTTTATCGGACAGCAGGCTTATGAAGACCTGGTCCAAAACCAGTTCAACATGGGCGTTACCGAGTTTGAGAACGAGGTGAAGGCGGAGCGCGCGCAGACCAAGCTGCTGGCAACCGTGACCGCGGGGATCAACGTCAGCGACAAGGACATCCTGGAGCAACTGAAGCAGCAGAACACCAAAGTCAAGTTCGACTACGCGGTCATCACGCTGGACGACATCAAGAAGCAGATCAAGCCGACCGATGCCGAACTGAAGGCGTTCTACGAGCAGAATAAGCAGCGCTACCAGAACTCCATCCCGGAGAAACGGAAAGCCCGCTACATCATGATTGACACCGCCAAGCTGGCGGACAAGATTCCCGTCTCGCAAACGGAACTGCAGAGCTATTACAGCCAGCACCAGGACGAGTTCCGCATCCCTGAGACGGTGACGGTGCGGCACATCCTGATCAAGACGCCGACAGCCGACTCTAACGGCAAGGTGGACCAGGCTGCGGTTGATGCCGCTAAGAACAAGGCGGAGGACATCGAGAAGCAACTGAAGGCTGGCGCTAGTTTTGCGGAGCTGGCGACCAAATATTCGGAGGATCCGGGCAGCGCCAAAAACGGGGGCCTACTGCCTCCGTTGAAGCGCGGCCAGACTGTGCCGGAATTCGAGAAGGCGGCATTCAGCACGCCTCCGGGCCAGACTACGGGGATCATTCGCACCAGCTACGGATTCCACATTATTCATGTGGAATCGAAGCAGGAGCCCCGCCAGAAGCCGCTGGAGGAAGTGAAGGCACAAATCGAGCCCGTCATCCAGCGGCAAAAGGCAGCGGTCCAGGTGCAGAGCCTGGCGAATACAGTCCAGACGCTCGCCCGCACCGAAGGCCTGGACAAGGCCGCCGCGGACAAAGGCCTGACGGTGACCTCGACGGCCGATATCACTCGGACTGATCAACTGCCCGGGTTGCCAGATTCGGGCGATCTGGTATCCGCCATCTTTTCGGCCAACAAGAATGATCCGCCATCCACGGCCCACACGCCGGAGGGTTTGGCGGTGTATCAGGTGACGGAGATCCAGCCGCCGCAGACGCCGACCTTCGATCAGATCCGCGCCCAAGTCGAGCAGCAATTCAAGGATCAACGGGCGCAGGCGATGATTGTTCAGAAGACGCAGGAAATGGCCGACCGCGCCAAGGCGAACCATGATCTGAGGAAAGTGGCCAAGGAGCTTGGCGCCACGGTCAAGACCAGTGACTTGGTTGATCCCAGCGGGCAGGTGCCGGATGTCGGGGCGATGAGCGGTGGTGCCAGCGTAGCCTTCACCATGAAGCCGGGTGAAATCAGCGGACCGATCCAGGGCGGCAGCAATGGCATCGTACTTTCGCTGGTGGAAAAGCAGGAACCCTCGCCGGCCGAAGTGAAACAGGATTGGGACCGCGCCAAGGATTCGTTACTGCAACAGAAGCGCAGTGAGTACGAGCAGCTTTATGTGCAGAACCTGCGGGATCAGCTGGAAAAACACGGCGTGATTAAAATCAATAAGAAGGAAATGGATCGGCTGAAGAACGCCCCTGAGGGTTCGTAGCAATCGCTGGCTAGCAAGTTGATCGTCCAAGGCCGGCAGTGAATCTGCCGGCCTTGCTTGTCTGTAGGCGATTTATTTCTCGCCAGTCTGCGAGAACCTGCAATCGCTCCGCATCCAATTCGATTCATGCTTGCGCAACGCTCATCCGGGATCCTGATGCACGTCACCTCTCTGCCGTCGCGCGGAGGCATCGGTGACCTGGGTCCGGTGGCATACGAGTTCGTGGACTGGCTGGCGAGCGCCGGACAGACAATGTGGCAAATTCTGCCACTCGGACCCGCCGGCTACGGCAATTCTCCTTATTCCTGCACCTCGGCGTTTGCCGGCAATGTTCTGATGATCAGCCTGGAGCGGCTGGCAGAGCGTGGTCTGCTTAAGGAAAAAGACATTGCCATGCTTCCCGACGGCGGCTCGCGCGTGGATTTCGACGCTGTGCGCGAACAGAAAATGCCGTTGCTGCGACAAGCCGCAACCAACTTCCATGACTCGGCATCGGCCGAAGCGCGCAGTCGCTACGACGTTTTCTGTCGCGACAATGGCTGGTGGCTGGAAGACTATGTGCTCTTCAGCGCTCTGCGTGAACGCTATGGCAATCAATCGTGGAACACCTGGCGGGAAGAAATCAGCCGCCGCAAGCCCAAGGCGATTGAACAGGTCAGGAGGGAAATAGCGGGCGAGATGGAGGCCGAACGCTTTCTGCAGTTCGCGTTCTTCGAACAGTGGTCGTCGCTGCGTTCTTACTGCAAACAGCGCAACATTCGCATCATCGGCGACGTCGCTATTTTTGTCTGCTACGACAGCGCCGACGTATGGACGCATCCGGAGATCTTTCGGCTCAAGCCGGATTTGACGCCGGAAGTGGTGGCCGGGGTGCCACCCGACGCCTTCAGCGAGACCGGCCAGCGCTGGGGCAATCCCCTTTACAACTGGGAAGCACTGAAATCGCAAGGCTACCAATGGTGGATCGAGCGTATGCGATGGGCGATTGAGACGTGCGACGTTGTGCGTCTCGATCACTTCCGTGGCTTCGAGGCGTGCTGGGAAATTCCTGCCGACGAGCCAACGGCGGTCAATGGCCACTGGGTGAGGGGGCCGAACCGGGATTTGTTTACAGCGCTGCAGAATGCGTTGGGCAAGCTGCCTTTCATTGCCGAGGACCTGGGCCTGATCACTCCCGAGGTGCATGATTTGCGCAAGGAGTTGAGCATTCCGGGAATGAAGGTGCTGCAATTCGGCTTCGGCAACCGCGGCGCTCACATCTATCTTCCGCACCAGTACGAGCCGGACTCGGTGGTCTATACCGGCACCCACGATAACGACACCACCCTGGGATGGTGGACCAGCAGCGCCACCGAAGAAGAGAAGCGCCTGGCCACCGCCTACCTGGGCATCCAGGGCGATGACGTTGCGTGGCCTTTCATGCGGGCCGCTTTGACTTCAGTTGCCAATCTTGCCGTGATTGCGGTCCAGGATGTTATCGGGCTGGGCAGCGAAGCCCGCATGAATGTCCCCAGCGCGAGCGATGGCAGCTGGACCTGGCGATTGCAGACAGGACAGTTGACACCTGAGCTGGCTCAACAACTGGCCACTCTGGTGGATGTTTGCGATCGCAATGTGACGGTTACTGAACCCTCAAGCGACGCTCAGCAGAGCGACCGGGAAACTGGCGAAAACTTCGCGGCATAGCAGGGTATTTTTATCCGGCGTAAGAATGAGCTCGCCGGTCAGAATATTCCGCAGCTTATGGCGGGCGAGTTCCGAAGGCAGCAGCACGGCGGCATTTTCCCAGGCCTCGCCGATGGGCGGATTAATTTTTTGCTTCATCAACGTGTAACTCAAGCGGGGCGCCGCAACAATCACCGCCTGCCGTCCATGAATCCTGGCAAATGCGACCACGTGCTCCTCTTTCTCTTGGACCGCCTGCAGCGGCACATATTTTCCCAGTTGAAAGAGCTGGCGATGTTGCTGGCGGAATTGCAGGGTCCGCATGGTAGTCCACATTTTCAGCCGCCCGTCGCGCCAGTGTTGCAGCAACTCCCGGCATAAATTCAGGCGCCCCTGTTCCTCCGCGCTTTCTCTTAACTGGTGAAACAAATGCTCGCGCAATTCAAAATCCACCGGGCGGCGATTGTCGGGATCAACCAGGCTGAAGTCCCAGAGTTCCTGTCCCTGATAAATATCGGGCACGCCGGGCGATGCCAGCTTCAGTAAAGTCTGGCTGAGCGCATTGATGACCCCGAAGTAGGAAACTGCGGGCAGCAGTTTCTGCAGCGTGTCCCAGAACAGATTCAACCGGCCGTTGATTTGCGGCAGCAGGATCTGGTCCATGAATTGATTCATCCCCTCGACGTACTCAGGATTGGGATTTAGCCAACTCAGGTTGACCTTGGCTTCATGGATTGCCTTCTCCATGTACTGCCGGATGCGCTTCTTGAACGACGACCAGTCGCCTTGCGACTGCAGAACCAGGGGCCATGTGCCAACCAGTGTCTGGTAGAGCAGGTACTCCTCATTGTTGTCAGGAACCACCCGGCCGTCGGCCAGCGTCACCTTGTGCCGGGCATTGACCCTCCGCCACTTCATCACCAGCGCGCCCCAGGGTCGCGGCATTTCTGACAACACATCCAAGCGGGCGCGAACATCCTCGCTTCGCTTGGTATCGTGCGTCGAACTGGTGAGCATGGATTGCGGACGTCGTTCGGCGCGCATTTGGTTCTCGCGGTGAAATTCGGAGACTGGCGCTCCAAATTCCGCCGGCGAACCGCCAACTTCGTTAACCGATATAAAACGATTGCAGATGTAGCAAGCGGTGTCCTCCAAACCCTTGGCCATGACCGGCCCGGTCAGTTGCTGGAACTTCAGCGTGAAGTAGAGCTGTTTGGCGTAACCGTACATCCTCTGCCCACCATCGTTGCCCTCTAGCAGCAGGATGCTGCGCAGGAAATCGAAAACGGCGGAGGCCACGTTGCCATTGCGTCGCTTGGCCCGGTCAATGGCGTACTGGATGTAGCGGCGGTCGCGTTCGTTGACCTTGCCTTCTTCGTCAACGTAGGTGCGGTAAACCGGGAAACAGGCAATCGTTTCGCGGATGGCGTCGCGCAAAACGCTGCGGGTGAAGTCGCGTGCCCGCCGATCGCGGCTGGAAATCTCGTCCAGAATGTGCGTCAGGACGTTGACCTCGCTCGATAGCGCGCGAGTCATGATCAGCTTTTTGCTGCTGTAAATGACGGACTCGACGTCGAGATGATCGCCCACGATTCGCTCATAGAGGTTGGTAAACTGGCGCTCACTGCGGCGGTCAATCAAGATGCCGTTCAACAGATTAGCGAACTCGTAACCCACCGTTCCCGCGATCGGCCATTCTTCCGGCAGGTCCTCGCCGGCCTCCAGGATCTTCTCGACCAGTACGTACAGTGGCGCCCGGCGGTTGGTCCATGGCCGGGCCTGTGCCAGATGGTGCATCTCAACTTCTACACCGTCGGCGGCAACCGGACCGGACGGGGTTGGCCCGTCACAGCGGCTGGCGGCATACAAATTTTGCAGTTGCCGGAAGTACAGTTCCGGATCGAGAAGACCGTCAGGATGGTCCACTCGCACGCCGGAAATAAGTTCTTCGCCCAACAGTCGGCGCATCAGTTTATGCGTCTCGGCGAACACGCGCGGATTTTCCATCCGCAGGCCCACCAGATCGTTGATGTCAAAGAAGCGGCGGTAATTGATCTCTTCGGCGGAGACTCGCCAAAATGCCAGACGAAAAACCTGGGCTTCCAGCAAGCGATGCAAACCGTCGAAGCTGCCACTGTTCCCTGGGATGCCGTTTAGCCGCTCCAGTGTGCGGTTTACGACGGACTGCAACTCCGGACTCCTATCGATCGTCTCCGCCAAACGGGTCAACAGTTGCGGAGCATCATGTTGTCGGCGCTCAATTGTCCGGATATCGGTTACGTCATTCCGCGGTAGACTGCGCAGGTCTTCCAGGAGCCGCCCAAAGGCCGGTTCTTGGCCATCGGCTCCGGCGAGTTGGACGTCTCTACTGGCGAACATCAGCGGAATGGTTTGCGGATCGAGAGGCAGCAGCTTGTCGCTGTACTTCACAACGAAAGCGCCATTTTCATAGGCGACGCAAATCTTGCCTTCCTCCAATTCTTCACCGTATTGACGGCCGAGAATTGGGATTAAAACTTTGTTGCGCAGTTCCGGCTTCAGCGGCTCCCAATCAATGTCGAAGAAGTCGGCGTATGCCGAAGTGCGGCCATTCTGCAGTACATCCTGCCACCAGGGATTGGTTCCGTGCCCAACGCCCATGTGATTCGGCACGATATCGAGCAGCACGCCCATGCCGTGTGCCTTCAGCTCCCGAACCAGTTCGCGCAGTTCCTCTTCGGAACCGATTTCGGGATTCAGTTGGGTATGGTCAATGATGTCGTAGCCATGCAGACTGCCGGCGCGCGCCTTCAGTATGGGCGAGGAATAGAGTTGCGAGATTCCGAGCTGCGACAGGTAAGGGACGAGCCGCCGTGCGTGTTCGAAGCGGAATTCGCGATTGAACTGGACTCGGTAGGTGGAGAAAGGCCGGCCATCATTTTTGTGCAGCTCGAGGCGGTCGAGACACTCGGCCAGTTCGGTCGTGGACAGCGTTAGCGTTAATGTTATCGAGCGTGTGGACATGCCAAGCGATTTGTCGAGCACTGCACACTAATGTCAGATGAATCGCATCATTAGATGCAGAATTCGGTCTGGAGGCTGTGTGTCGAAAAGCCCTGCGCACTTTACTAAATGATGAGCGGCGGCGACAATAATGAGTTGCGTCGGCGTTTGCCATCCATTCTGTAAGGGGCGCCGTTTTGTGAATCCCAAGCGCGAGCTAAGCACTTATCCTGACGAGAACGGGTTGTGAAAGGACTTTAATGCCAGCTACTGGTGAATTGATTCGAATGATGAATTATGTGGACGATATCGCGGCGACCCTGCGCCGCATTCATGCCGGCCTCTACCTGATCACCCCCGAGGAAAAGAAGAGACTGGCGGAGTACATGCGCAAGTCCGATCCCAATTTCGTCTCCGTGATGGAGCAACTGGAAAAGGGAGAGTAATCCCATGCCGGAAATCCGCACCGTCGCCGTCATTGGCGCGGGCATCATGGGTCGGGGTATCGCGCATGCAGCCGCGGTAGGCGGCTATCGCACCATCTTGGAAGACGTGTTGCCGACTGCGTTGCGCAAAGCGGAAACGGAGATTCGCGCCAACCTCGACAAGGCCGTCGAATTGGGCAAGGTGACGAAGGACGCGGCCAGCGGCGCTCTGGAGCGACTGGAGTACGCAACGTCCGTGGAGCAGGCGGCGCGCGAAGCGGACCTGGTGATCGAAGCAGTTCCGGAGGAGATGGAGTCGAAGATCGAGATTTTCACACTGCTCGATAAGGTCTGCCGCCCGGCGACCATCCTGGCGTCCAATACCTCCTCGCTCAGCGTGACGGAGATTGCCTCGGTCACCTATCGCGCGCCGAAGTGCGTGGGCATGCACTTCTTCAATCCGGTGCATAAGATGAAGTTGCTGGAAGTGGTGCGGGCGCTGGAAACTGACGACGAAACTCTGGCCGCGGCAGCCGAGGTCGGCCGACGCATGGGCAAAGAAGTTGTTGTGATTCGCGAATCGCCTGGTTTCATCACCAGCCGCATCAATGCCATGATCGGCAATGAGGCTTTTCACATGTTGCAGGAAGGCGTGGCGTCCGCCGAGGACATTGATAAAGCGCTGAAGCTGGGGTTGAACCACCCCATGGGCCCGTTTGAGATGGTGGACCTGGTGGGACTGGATACGCGGCTGCACATTCTGGAATACCTGCACAAGTCGCTGGGCGAGAAGTTTCGTCCGGCGCCGCTGATGGTGCAGTACGTGAAAGCCGGACGTCTGGGGCGCAAGGCCGGCCGCGGTGTGTACGAGTATCCAGGCCAGGAACCGGGACGTCCGGAGCAGAAAGCTGCGGTAAAAGAAGAGAAAAAATAGTTGGCGGTCAGTGGAAGTCGTGCGAGCGGACGTCGGCGTCGGTGATGTCCACGGTTTCCGCCGCGTAAGCTTCGCGCATCGGCGCGATGCGCTCGGCCCGCACGGAAATCACGCCTTCCTGATTCTGTAGCACTCCTTCCAGCAGCATAAATTTTTCTGACAGGACGGTGACCCGGTTTTGATCGAGCAGATCCGGTGAAATTATGGCGTTGCTGATGCCGGTTTCATCTTCCAGGCTGAGAAAAACGAATCCCTTGGCGGTGCCGGGGCGCTGGCGCGCAATCACACAGCCGGCGATGCGCACCCGGCTGCCATTCGCAACGAAAGCGAGCTGGCTGGCCGAAAGCACCCGGGCGCGCCGCAATTGGCTGCGGCGGTTAGTCATGGGATGCGGTCCAACCGTCAGCCCGGTTCCATGGAAATCGGCGATCAACCTTTCTTCCGGTGTCATGATCGACAGCGGCGAGGCAGTATCAGACTCCGTGATTCCATCCAGTAGCGGACCAGCCATACGCACCGCGCGTTCCACCTGCCACAAGGCATCGCGACGATGCATGGAAGGCTTGCGGCTGGAGAAATTCGGCAGTTGGGTCTTTAGTTTCTCCGCACTGGTACATCCGAGGGAATTGAGCGCTCCAATCGAAGCCAGCAGCACCAGTTCATTGCGCCGAAGTTCCGGCACACGATAGGCGAGATCGGTAATCGAATCGAACGGACGTCGATTGCGTTCGCGCAGGATGCCCCTCGCGGATTCCTCCCGCAAGCCTTTGGCATAACGAAACCCCATGCGCAACGCAAAGCGCTCGGCGGAAGCCGCATTATCTTCCAAAGTGCAAGGCCAGTCGGAATGCACAATATCCACTGGCTTAACACGCAATCCATGGCGTTGCGCGTCTTTCACAACCGTTGCCGGCGAATAGAAACCCATGGGCTGATTGTTGAGCAGGGCCGCGGTGAATGCCGCCAGGTAATGGCATTTGAGATAAGCACTGGCATAGGCGATGAGCGCGAAGCTGGCGGCATGCGATTCCGGAAATCCATAAAGCGCAAAAGAGGTGATGGAAAGAATAATCTGCTCCTGCGCTTCTGCCGGGATGCCGTTACGATTCATGCCGGCGCGCAGTTTGACCTCGATGTCGCGCATGCGCCGCTCGCTGCGCTTAAATCCGAAGGCCCGGCGCAGTTCCTCGGCCTCGCCTCCGGTAAAGCCGGCGGTAATCATGGCCATGCGCAGCAATTGCTCCTGGAACAGCGGAACGCCCAGAGTGCGTTCCAGCACCGGCTCCAGCGAAGGATGCGGATAGGTGACCTGTTGGCGTCCCTGGCGGCGCAACAGAAAGGGATTGACCATCTGGCCGACGATTGGTCCCGGCCGGATAATGGCAACCTGTACCACGATGTCGTAGAAGTGCGTAGGATGCAGTCGCGGCAGACAAGACATCTGGGCGCGGCTTTCAATCTGAAACATGCCCACGGTGTCGGCCTTTTGCAGAGTGCGGTAAACCGTGGGATCGTTGGGCGGCAGCTTTCGCCAGGTCCACTTCCTCCTTATAGTGTTGCTGGATCAGAGTGATGGAGTCTTCCAAGGCCGCCATCATGCCCAGTCCCAGCAGATCGACCTTCACAATGCCCATGTCGGCGCAGTCTTCCTTGTCCCACTGCACCACCACACGACCCGGCATGGTGGCCGGTTCCAGCGGCACGATGGAATCCAGTTGTCCCTGGCAGATAACCATGCCGCCGGAGTGCTGGCCGAGATGCCGCGGCAGGTCCTGAATCGCCAGGCAGAGCTCATAAAATTTTCGCAGCCGGGGATGTTGCAGATCGAAACCGGCATCGTTGAATTGCCGCTCCAGGGTGTCGCCGGGATCTTTGTATTCCCAGGAATTCACCAACCCTGCCAGGCGGTCCAACGTCTCGCCATCAAAACTCAGCGCCTTGCCCACCTCGCGCGCAGCCGAACGTCCCCGGTAGGTAATGACATTTGCAGTCATGGCCGCTCCCAGCTTGCCGTAGCGCTCATACACATACTGAATCGCACGTTCGCGTTGGTCGCCGCTGGGCAAATCCAGATCAATATCCGGCCACTCTCCGCGCTCCTCCGAGAGAAAGCGCTCGAACAGTAGGTCCATGCCGATGGGATCGACAGCGGTGATCTCCAGCGAGTAGCAGACAGCACTATTGGCGGCGGAGCCGCGGCCCTGTACCAGAATGCCGTTGTCACGGCAGAAGCGAACGATGTCCCACACGATGAGGAAATACCCGGCCAGTTGAAGATGCTCGATGAGTTTGAGTTCGCGCTCGATCTGCCGCTGCGCGCGCTGCCACAACTCGCGCTGGCCGGGACGCACGTAGCGGTCGCGCGCACCTTCCATGGTGCGTTGGCGCAGGAACGAATTCATGGTCTCGCCTTCGCCGACGGGGTAGCTTGGAAACTGATAGCCAAGATCGTTCAGGGTGAAGCCGAGGCGCGAGGAGAGTTCGACCGTGTTGGCAAGGGCATCGGGCAGGTCGGCGAAGAGTGCTTCCATCTGTTGCGTCGACTTGATGTAGCGCTCGCTGTTTTGCTGCAACAGGC
This sequence comes from uncultured Acidobacteriaceae bacterium, assembly GCA_963763975.1. Lineage (GTDB taxonomy): Bacteria > Acidobacteriota > Terriglobia > Terriglobales > Acidobacteriaceae > Bog-257. The sequence goes on along the minus strand of CAVXQR010000003.1, from coordinate 624,012 downwards.
GGCCTACCGTATCCAGGTTGCGGTGGTTGCGGATGCAAGTAAACACGTCGAGAATCTGGCGCTCTTCCGGATGCGCATACGATGGGGCTTGCGTCGCCAGCAGAGGAAGTCCAAAACCCCGTGCCAGGTCAATGGCCGCCTGGTTGCGCGCTTCCTGGGCGCGATTCAGATGTCTTTGCAATTCGACGTAAACGTTGCCGCGGCCATAGATGGAAACTAAGTCCTGAAGAATTTCGCGGCCGGTTTCGATTCCGCCTTGCGCCAACGCCTGCGCCAGCGGTCCTTCGTCGCCGCCGGTAATGCAGATCAGACCGGAAGAGAACTCACACAGGTCCTGACGCGAAGCGATCGCCTGCGAAGTCAAAACCGCTTCCGGATGTTGCAGCTCTTTGCGGCGGGAAGGCGTCGCCGAATATTTTGGCGCCCGCAACTTCATGCGAGTCACCAGCCGGCAAAGATTTTGATAACCCTCACGGGAAGCGCAAAGCAGGGAAACGCGAGGAAGATTCTCGGAGCCGAGAGTCTGCGGTTGCGGCAGGGAAGTGATCTCAGCGCCAATATGCGCCTGGAGGTTTTGTTTTTTGGCGGCGAGATGAAAACGAGGCGCTCCATACAAGCCGTCGCGATCCAGCAAGGCCATGGCCGGCATCTGTTGTTCGGCACACACCTCAATCAGTTCCTCGGGCACGGAGGCGCCTTCGAGGAAGCTGAAAGCTGAGCGGGCGTGAAGTTCGATGTACATTTTTGCAGTGTGTAGTTCCAGGATTCAGTCATACCTGGCGTCAGCAAACCAGCTTCCGCTGCCGAGATCGCGATAGATCCGATACAACGCGATGCCGGTATTGCCGGGATGCGAGAGCGCGATGTCCCACTCTTCGCGATCAAACGGCGCGGCAACGTTTTCGTCCGCATTCGGCTTTGCCTTCTCTGTCCACCAGTCTCCGGAAGAGCGCCACGGGCCTGCCGACCATACGACTTTTCCCTGCACCATGTTTCGCTCGCGGAAATTTTCGGCTGGGGTCACGGTTGCTGGCTTTTGCTCCGCGGTCTGCACCGAAAGTTTTTGCGGAGGACGAAACATTCGCATCGCCATGGGCGGCGGATTGGATGTATCCGGCATTGCCGGAGCAGTTGGACTGTTTTCCGCAGCCACAAAGCGGGACATGCTGAAGCCTTCGCGCCGGCGGGTGTCGAGCAGGCGAGCGATACCGACGCGGCGTTCGCCAACGATGCCGCCGATGCGGACGAGAGTGATTTCCAGTTTTTCGGCTTCCGGGCTCACCGGCAGAAACAAACCGCATTGCGCGGTGCGCGGAGGAGCCGGCTCAGCAATGACTCGCAGCAGGATCACGGGAGCGCCGGGTGGATGCGCATCCAGATCCAATTGCAGCAGCTTCAGAAATACTTTGGGATCACGCATGGCGACCGGCAGTTGCAAAGTCCGGCGCACCAGAGGAACGCCTGCCACGTTATGCGGAGCCAGCGTTGCTGCAAGTTCGTTCGCCGACAGATTCTCCTCGTCGGCGATGCGCCGTTCCAACTGGAGTTCCAGTCGCAATTCCTGCACCGCCAGGGCGCGGGCTTCCAGCCGTGCGCAAAGCTGCTGCAAAAGACGGTTCAGGATGAAGGACAGCGGCTCCAGCGTCTCAACCGGCGAATCCAGCTCCTGAGTCTCTTCGAAGACAAACGCCGGCTGGCATAAGGCGAGCGTACGCGTCGCTGCTCCGCGTGCCAGGCGATGCAAAGCAATTCCGGTCTCTCCCAGCCGCGACATCAAGGCATGTTCGGGCAGTAGCGCCAGCGTGCGAAATTCGCGAACCCCCCAACGCTCCAGGGTGTCGAGGATTTGCTCGCATCGCTTTTCATGATCGCGCGCGCTTTTCTGCGTCGTCTGCTTCGGTGCGGAGGCAAATCCTTCCAGCAAAATCGGTATCGGCAATACCGCCAGACGTTGCGCCTCTTTGCCGTCCGGGATCACCGTGATGCCGGTAAAGCCGCGGGCGGCGTGCCGGGCCGCATCGGGATTGGCGGCAATTGCGATATTCGATTCCAGGCCAATGGCGGTGGTGCGTGCCGAAAGCTCGCGCGCCATGCGGGCATGCGCTCCGTACAGCCGTTCCAGGCCGGACAGGTCGAGCAGCACAGTGTCGTCGGAGGTATCCTCTACCCACGGACTGAAAGAATGGGCCACATCAAGCAAGGCAGAATGCGCGGATTTCTCCTGTTGCAGAGAGCGATTGCACAGCGTGGCTGACTTCACCAGCGGCTTGACGATTTTCTGGCGCGAAGAAAACTCAATCCGGGTCGAAGCTTTTTTCTTCGGCGTCGCAGTCTTCTCTTCGATAGCTGCCGGCGTATGTTTCCCAGAGCCACTGAAGATGGCAGCCTCTAACTTGGTCATGCCGATCTCCATCCCCAAATGTCGCGCGTTCTCGTTGAGCGCGATCACTCGCGCCAGCGGGGGCTTGCCTTCCAGCAGCGCTATCGCCTGTTCGCGCAAGAAAGGCTGGGTGCGAACCACGGCCTCCGCTGGAAAATCGGGAATGTAGATGCACGCAAACATGAATCACCAGGCCGTGCGTAGATGGAAATGGGCGCCGGCAGATTGCGCTGGTTTACGTTCATTCCAGGAGCGCGTCACGCGGGCACGCGCATGAATGCCGTCCAGCAACACCGCGTGACTGACGGCAGGATTGTCGGGAATTGCCTGAGGCCGCTGCACCACACCCCAACCTGCCAGCTCGCGTTCGAATGCGGGAGCCGAGTCGCGGGCACAAACCGCCTCGCGCTCCAGTTGCACTACCAGCGAAGCGCAACTTCTGGCGGACGGCTCTTCTTCCAGAATCAGCAGCACGGTGGCCGTCGGTTCCACCGCCCGTCGAAAACGGAACCACGACGTCAGCGGTATTCGCCGCGTGCTTTCGGCAGGAATGTCTCCCAGATCCAGGACCACCATGCCGAAGCCGCTGCCTTGCACCAGTAAATCGGTGACTTTCAGAACCTGTTCCAGGCGGCCGAGATGTGGCTTGCTTTTGTTTTGCAACGATGAGGACGGAGCGCTGCTACACCGGATCCACAACAGCCGGGTCAGGTCCAACCCGGCGGCTGCGGCCGAAACTGGATCAAAGCTGTCGCTGGCATCCACCAGGGCGCAGGTTTCCTCGCGGCGTAACGCTGCTGCCAGCGCTGAAAGCACGATGCTGGTGCGTCCGCTGGAAACTGCTCCGGTAATTTCGCTGAGGGCTCCGCGAGGCAGACCGCCACTCAACGCGTCGAAGGAGGGTATGCCGAAGGGAACTGTAAGCGGCGCTACTCGTTCGCGCGGTTGCAAGGCCGAGGAAAAGCGCTCGCCTAATGAAGACTCGATTTGCGCGCGAAGCTGGACGGCGGACGGCATAGATCAATCGCACCACTCGGAGAGATACAGGCGGAGAAAGCGGAATTCCGGAGCGTGAAAACGGTGGCATGGCCGAGGCCGGTGCAGTGGCTTCGGGCGAACCAAGGTATTGCGGTTCCGAACGAGTTCAAGCCATTTTTCGTCGCGGCCCGTAGCCGCTGACGATTTGTTTGCCAAGCGGCTCTAGCAGGCTGTTTATTTTCGCTTTTTATTCGCCTACAAATGGGATTTTGCTACGGGGAGCCAAGGTTGTCAATAGGGAGAAAAAGAGCTTTAGTTGCAGTAGTTTGAAGGGGGAATCCGGCGGGCCGCGACGGCGGAGCGCAGCTTTGCTATAATGCAAAAGCCTCGTAAGTGGCGCTATCGTCTAGGGGTTAGGACGGAAGATTCTCAATCTTCAAACCCGGGTTCGATTCCCGGTAGCGCTACCAACTATTATTCGCTAACACCCGCTAAATCAGCGGGTTTCATTTTTTGCTCAAAACGACTCTGACGTGTATTTATTGATTCACAAGTCGCTGGCTCAACTTCTGGTTTCTGGACTTTCCAGAAGCGAGTTTATCAATACGAGTTGCCGAGAGTTACCATCGCCTGCGGCAGGGGGAGTCGATAGAATGCTGGTCTAATATCCAGTCGGCTGCGCGAGGCACAGCGTTGCGGACGGCTTCGGAGAGCCCTTCCTGTACTTCTTCGGGTAGCGGGCCAGTCTGGCAAGCCAGGACCCGCACTTTCACACTGCAGGTCTCTTGCAACTCGCGCAGCATGTTGGAGGTCGGCAACTGATGCAGCGAGAAGTCATCCAGTTTGGCGGCAGGAATTTCAGAGGGATCGATCTCAAATATTTCACCCGGAGAGCGTCCCGCATCGATGGCATCGATGATGAGGAGCTGCTCCGGGCGGACGGGGCTCAGGCAAAGCGTGAACAGGAGTTTGCGGACGCCGGTGCCGACGTCGAGCAGGCAGACGCTTTGAGGCACTTGGTAATGGGACTCGACGTAGTCGATCACCGCGCAGCCGAAGCCGTCGTCCCCAAACAAAGTATTGCCGACGCCGAGCACCAGCGTCGGCTTGCAGCAGAAGTCAGGGAGGTCGGAAGGATCGATCTCCGGCGTGGTTTGGTTGGTCGCGCTCATACGAACGTTGCCGAATCCAGCATAGGGTGAAGCGCCGCTGCTGAAGGCGTGCTCCACCCAGTTTTCTATGCGCCGACGAGTCTAGTTCGCCAGCGTATCAATCACGTTGCCGTTTGCATCCACGATATCCAACTTGACCGAGAACTTCCCATCCAGACGATGGGTTGCGCAGGACAAGCATGGATCATAGGCGCGGATGGACATCTCGACGGTATTCAGCACTCCCTGATCGTACTTGCCCTCCTTGATCAGGCTCTTCGCAGCCTGGGTGACGGACATGTTGATGGGAGCGTTGTTATGGGTTGTGCCCACGATCATATTGACATTGGTGACGAGACCATCTGCATCGGTCTCGTAATCGTGGATCAACGTTCCGCGCGGAGCTTCGGTGCAACCTACGCCGCGCCCGGCGCGTGGCGTGACTTTCACCCGGGTTTCCGTGCTGATTATGTCCGGATCATCCAGCAGACGGATGGCGTTCTCCGCGTTGTAGAGCAGCTCGATCAGCCGCGCCCAGTGATAGAGCAGCGTGAGCTGAGCGGGCCGGCCAAACTTCGCCCGGAACTCTTCCAACTCGGCCTGGGCCAGCGGCGTGTCAATGTAATCGCACACATTGATGCGGGCCAGGGTGTTGGCGCGATAGATACCCCTCGGTCCATCGATATCCATGGAGAAGCCTTCGCCCCACTGCTTGGCATAGGGGAATTTCAGGTAGCTCCAGGACTCAATATGCTCGGCGATGTGGTCGGTATAGTCAGCGTAGGGAAAGTCCTGATAGGTGCCCGCGGGCGTCATCAGCCGCAGTTTGCCATCGTAGAGATTCAGCGCGCCGTCGTCTTTAACGGTGCCGATGAATCCGGTATTGATGACTCCCAGCGACTTCACCACATCAAGATACTTCGGAAAGATGCTCTCTTTCGCAAAAGCGATAGAGAATTTCGCGAGTTCGAGGGCCTCGTCAGCCTGCTTGCGCAACTGATCGCGCTCGTCCTTGCTCAGTGGCTTGGTGAACCCACCGGGCACCGCAGCCTGCGGATGTATCGGCTTGCCGGCAAGCGTTTCGAGCATCTTGGCGCACATGTGCCGCACCTTGACGACCCGCCGCGCCACGTCCGGCGCTGCCTGCAAGACGCCAATCACGTTGCGCACGGAGTAAGGCGCATCCGGGCCCAGTAAGAAATCAGCGCCCGCCAGGAAGTAGAAGTGCAGAATGTGCTCTTCCATGAAGGCGAGGCTGTTACACAACTCGCGCAGCTTCTTGCCCGCCGGGGGCGGTTCGACCCCGAAGACAGCATCGCAAGCCTTGGCCGAAGCCAGGTGATGCGACCATGGGCACACCCCGCAAATGCGCGGCGTGATGCGGGGCAGATCTTCTACCGGCTTGCCCATGCAGAAGCGCTCGAAGCCGCGCAGTTCGATGACATTCACGCGGGCAGTTTCCACGTTGCCCGCATCGTTAAGCTGAATCGTGATTTTGGCGTGCCCCTCGATGCGGGTGACAGGTTGAATTACAAGTGTCTTTGCCATGGCTCACCTCTTCGCCGGGATTGGCCGCAGGCGGCCAGCGCCAGAAAAACGGTTGAAGGTTGCGGCCCGATCAGGAATCTGTTTGGGATCGAGGCCAATAGAAGAGAGCGCTCCCATCATGTCCACCATGGGATTGGCTTTGTCCGACAGCGGGCCAAAGCAGCCCTCACACGGCATGTAGGCGCGAATGCAACGCGGCACGCCGTCGCTGCCGCCGCACCCGCACCGCGTCGCCGGACCGAGGCAGAGGTAGCCCTGCTCCATCAGGCAACGCATCTCGCCTAGTGGCGCCCCCGGCGTGAACTCCGGCGCATCCAAGCGACGCTTCAAGGTGGAGACCGCCTTCTTTTCGCGCCGGGTGGGACACTCGTCGCACACGCTCTTGCTTGGCAGCACTGGAAGTGGCTTGCCTTCGAGCAGCGCGATGAGCGCATTCGCCACCATCTCCGGCGTAGTGGGACAGCCGGGCAGAAAAGCGTCCACAGGCACCACTTCCTGAACCGCATAGACGCGATCGGTGAGTGTGGGAATCTGCTCACACGGAAGGCCGTTCTTCTCGGTGGTCACGCTGCCGCGATAAACCTTTTCCAGCAGCTCTTCGGTACTGCACTGGTTGGCCAACGCTGGTATGCCGCCATAGCAAGCGCACGAGCCCAGGGCGATCAGGAGCTTGCATTTCTTGCGCATCTCAAGCGCCAGTTTCCTATGCTCTTCGCTGCGTATTCCGCCGGATATCAGTCCAACATCCGCAACCGGGATCTCCATCTCGGCTTCTTCGCCGGTCTGACCAAAGAGTTTGTGGTCCATCAGGACCGGCATATGTACGATTTCCAACTGCTTAAGTACGTCGATCAGCGGTTCGCCAATGTCGAGGATTGTGACTTCACAGCCTCCGCATATGGCAAACCATTCCTCGGCAAGCCGAGCCGCCATGGTGCACCTCCTCAGTGAAGTTGAATCACTTGCTTCTGTAACAGGTTAAGAAAATTCGTTACTGCTTGTACGGGCTTGCGCCCAACTGCTTCACCTGTTCCGTGAACTCCTTTACCACCTGCGCGAAGCGGGCGCCTTCGGCGGCGGAAACCCACTCCAGCCGAAACCGCTCCTCCTCAATGCCGAAGTCGGGAAGCATCAACTTGATCGCCTCGGCGCGCTTTTCCGCCTTCAGGTTGCCTTCCTGATAGTGGCAATCTCCCGGATGACAGCCGCACATCAGCACGCCGTCGGCGCCCTTGGTCAGCGCCTCGATGACCAGATTGGGATGCACCATACCCGAGCACATGACGCGGATGATGCGGATGCTGGGTGGATACTGGCTGCGTGAAACCCCCGCCAAATCTGCCCCCGCATAGGAGCACCAGTTGCAGCAGAGCGCGACGATCAATGGTTCAAAGGTGTCTTCCATGGTCAAACTCCTAAAGCCGCATGGATCTGCGCCTCGATCTGCTCGAGGGTGAACCCGCGGACGAATACACCTTTCTTGGGGCAGGTAGCTTCGCAACAACCGCATCCCTTGCAGATGGTTTCGTTCGCCTCGACCGACTTCTTAACCGTTCCCTGCCACATGTACTCCAGTAAAGTGATGGCCTTGAATGGGCAAGTATCCACGCAATAGGCGCAACCATCGCAGTTGGCGTCAACCACCTCGGAGATGTTGGCCTCCATCTCGATGGTGTCGCGCGAGAGTATGGTCGCCGCGCGGGAGGCCGCCGCCTGGGCTTGCACGATCGACTCCTCGATCGTCTTGGGCGAGTGCGCGAGCCCGCAGAGGAAGACTCCATCGGTCATGAAGTCGACCGGGCGCAGCTTCATATGGGCTTCGAGGAAGAAACCTTCGCTATTCAGCGGCACTTTCAGGAACTGTGCAATTTCCTTGTTGCCTTCATTGGGATGAAGACCGGCGGAGAGGACAACGTAATCCGCAGTGATCTTCAGCGGCATGCCGAGCGTCTGGTCAACCACGCATACGTTCAGCCCGTGTCCATTCTGCGAAACTTCAGGTTTGCTGCTCTCGTCGTAGCGGGCAAAGACGACGCCCTGCTTGCGCGCCTCGGTGTAGTAGCTTTCCTTGAATCCGTAGGTCCTGATGTCGCGGTAGAGAACGTAAACGTGAGTTTGCGGCGAGAGTGTCTTGATCATCAGGGCGTTCTTGATGGCCTCGGCACAGCACACGCGTGAGCAGTAGGGATGGCCGTCGTCGCGCGACCCGACGCACTGGATCATGACCACCGTCTTCGCGGCGCGGCCTTCGCTCGCACCAAGAAACTCCCCACTCACCGCGAGACGCTGCTCTAGCTCACGCTGTGTAAGCACCCGTTCGTCTTGCCCATACAGGTATCCTTCCGGCTCGTACGGTTTCGCCCCGGTGGCCACAATGACCACTCCGTGCTTCACCTCAGCAGACTTGCCATTGGCGGAAATCTTTGTGGTGAAGTCGCCGATGGTGCCGTCGATGCCTTCGATGGCGGCACCAGTGAAGACATGAATGTGGTGGTTATTGCGAACCAGCGCGCTCACGCGCTGAAGCTCATCCCGCGGGTTCGCGCCGCTGAGCATGTACCGAACTTCTCTGAGATGCCCGCCCAGCGCGTTTTCTTTCTCGATCAAATACGCATTGAAGCCCTGTTCGGCCAGCGCGAGCGCAGCGGTCATGCCGGAGATGCCGCCACCAATTACCAGCCCGGATTTGTTGATCGCGACTGAGCGCCGGGTTAGCGGCTCCAGCAGCCGTGCTTTTGCTACGGCCATGCGCACCAGATCCTTGGATTTTTCGGTCGCTTTTTCGGGCTCGTGCATGTGCACCCAGGAACACTGATCGCGAATATTCGCCATCTCGAAAAGGTAGGGATTCAGTCCCTGCTCGCGCAGAGTGTTGCGGAACAGTGGCTCGTGGGTGCGCGGGGTGCAGGAGGCAACCACCACGCGATTCAAATTGTGCTCGGTGATCTTCTCCTTAATCAGCTCCTGGGTGTCGTTGGAGCAGGTGTAGAGATTGTTCTCCGCGTAGACGACATTGGGCAGCGTTTTCGCGTACTCGAGAACTGCCGGTACATCGACCACTCCCGCAATGTTTGTCCCGCAGTGGCAGACAAACACGCCGACTCTCGCCTCCTGTCCGGCAACATTCTTCTCCGGCGGATAAGCTTTGGGCGAAATCAGTGTTCCGCGGGCCTCGCTAAGGTACGACAAGGTCTGCGATGCCGCCGCCGAAGCCTGCATGACGGTTTCCGGGATATCCTTGGGCTCGCCGAAAGGGCCGGCAACAAAAATTCCCTCGCGCGATGTCGCTGCCGGCTGGAAGGGCGAGGTCTGGCAGAAGTTGAACTTGTTGAGCTCAACGCCGAAGCGTTGCGCCAACTGTTCTGCATCCTTTGGCGGCTGCATGCCCACCGACAAGACAACCAGATCGTATTCGGCGGAGAGCTTGCGGTCGTTCTCGCCGAGATAGTTTACGATCAGGTTTCGCGTCCCAGGGGATTCGAGAATGGCGGGCACCCGTGACCGGATGTAGCGCACTCCCAGATCCTGCGCCCTCCGGTAGTACTGCTCGAAGCCCTTGCTGAAAGCGCGAAGGTCCATGAAGAACACGTCGCACTGCAGGTCCTCGCCGAGGTGCTCCTTGGCGATGATGGCTTCTTTAGTGGCGTACATGCAGCAGACGGATGAGCAGTAGTCGTGCTCGACATCGCGCGATCCCACGCACTGCAGAAACGCAATGCGCTTGGGCTCGGTGCGATCGTAAGGTCGCAGCACGTGACCGGAGTACGGACCCGACGCCGACAGGATTCGCTCGAACTCCAACGAGGTAATCACGTTGGGAAAGCGTCCGTAGCCCAGGTCTTTCTTCAGCCGCGGATCGTAAAGCTCATAGCCGGGAGCGAGAACAACTGCGCCGACGTTCAGCGTGAGCGTCTCTTCCCGTTGCAGATAGTCGATGGCATGGGCCTGGCATGCGGACTCGCACAGGTGGCAATCCGAGCAGATTCCACAGGCAAGGCAGCGCTTGGCCTCGGCAATCGCCTCTTCCGGCGTATATCCGACGTGGACCTCGGCAAACGTTTTGCCACGAGTCGCAGGATCGAGCGCCTGCATCGGGACTTGGCGCTGCGTCAGCACGCCGGTTGTATCCACAGCGTATTCGGTCCGGTAGGGCCCTTCCAGTTCGCGTCCGGCACGCATGTCCCCGCCATTCAGAAAGCGATCAATCGATATGGCGGCTTTCTTTCCTGCGAGCTTAGCGTTGATGACCACGTCAGGACCGGTGACGCAGTCGCCGCCGGCGAAGACTCCGGCGAGGCCGGTTTCGAGGGTCAGGGGATCGGCGGCTAGCGTGCCCCACTTGGTGGTCTCAAGACCGAGGCGTTCGCCCAGCGCGCCGACATCGGGGGACTGGCCGATCGTCGCGATGACTGCGTCACACGGAAGAACAAATTCGGAGCCGGGAATGGCCTCGGGCGCAGGACGTCCACTGGAGTCGGGCGCGCCGAGCTTCATCTTCTGGCACTCGAGACCGGCCACGCGGCCATCAGACCCGGCTTTGAAAGACTTGGGCGCGACCAGCAGCATCAGCTTGATGCCCTCGCGCTCGGCGTCCTCGACCTCCCGCGGGTCGGCAGGCATTTCGGCGCGGGTGCGGCGATAGACGATGGTGACCTCGTCCGCTCCACTGCGCAGCGCTGTGCGCGCGGCGTCCAGCGCCGAGTTGCCGCCACCGATGACGAGCACGCGCTTCCCCGGTGCGACCGGCGTTGCCAGATTCACTTGCCGCAGGAACTCCACGCCTCCGCTCACGCCCGCCAGGCCTTCGCCGGGAATGCGAAGCTTGCGCTCGACGTGCGCGCCGATAGCGATAAAGACTGCCGCATAGCTCTTGTGCAGCGCCTCAAAGCTAATGCCGGAGCCCACGGGTGTGTTCAGCTTGATTTCAATCCCAATCGCGCGCAGTCGGTCGATTTCGGCATTCAGCAGCCGCCGCGGAAGACGGAACGAAGGGATGCCGAGCGCCAGCATTCCTCCCGCGGTGCTGGAGGCTTCGAAGATCGTGGGACAGTATCCCATCTGGCGAAGATGGTAGGCACAGACCAGTCCCGCCGGCCCCGAGCCGATGATGGCGACTTTCTCGGACCGATCAGGAAGGCTGGGTTGCGGCAGCTTGTAATCGGGAAAGTAGTCCGTGACGAAGCGCTTCAGGCCGGGGAGATTCAGCGCATCATCCACGCCGGCACGCGTGCACACGTCGGTGCATGGGTGCGTACAAACTCGGCCGCAGATCGAAGGCAGCGGGTTGTCGCGCAGGATGACCTGAAGCGCTTCCTGAAATCTTCCTTGCGCGATCAACTGCACATATCCTTGCCCATCCTGATGGACCGGGCAGGCGGTCTCGCACGGAGGCGTGCCTCGGCGAGAGATGGTGAAGACGTTCGGAACAGCCTGCGGGAATGGGCGGTAGATGGCTTTGCGATCGGTCAGTCCCTGATCGAATTCTGACGGGAGAGTCACCGGGCAATCGGCAATGCATGCCCCGCAGCCGGTGCAGCGCGATTCGTTAATGAAACGCGCGTGCTTCCTTACGGTGACGGTGAAGTTGCCGGCCTGGCCGGAAATGCTGTCTACCTCACTCAGAGTGAGGATCTCAATGTCTTTGTGGCGGCCGATCTCCACCAGGCGCGGGGCCATGGTGCACATAGCGCAATCGTTGGTGGGGAAGGTCTTGTCGAGTTGCGCCATCACCCCGCCGATGGCGGGCTTGCTTTCAACCAGATAGACCTTGATGCCGGCGCCGGCGAGGTCCAGTGCCGCCTGCATGCCCCCGATGCCGCCGCCGACCACCAGCGCCGCACCGACCGGCTGAACTTTGGAGTTGTCAGAAGGCATGGGGGACCGCCTCCGGCGCTGGCGCCCGGTGTTGAGCGCGCTCTTTGACCGCGCGAAAATAAAGGGCCACGGGGCGATAGACCATGTGTGACCACTTGCCGAACGACATTTCGATCAGCAGCAGCGGAGTCGCAACAATGACATGCAGAGCGTACGCATAATGACAGCTCAGGCTGAAGCCGCAGTAGCGAAGCACGTGCGCCGCCAGCCCGCTGAGCACCACCCCGACGATCAGCACGGGAAAGACCAGATCGTTGAACTTGGTTTCTTTGTAGATTTCCTTTTGCGCCCGCCAGCGCCCAACTAGGATGTCAACGATCCCGTACAAAATGAATCCAGCGGCGAGATAGCCGATCCAGCGTTGTGGATTGTAGAACGGATAAATATTGTCGGTCTGAAACCAATGCAGTCCCAAGGTCTTAATGGTGAGCATGGCGACGGTACCGCAGGCCAGCATCCAATGACCTCGCCACCGCCCTTTCTCCGGGCACTTGCGCATCAGCGAGTGGGTCACCGATTGATAGAAGTACGTCCACGCTTCGGCGGTGTAAGCGGAAAGCGGAATCTTCTGGTCTGCCATGGTCCAGCGCCACACACGCAAGACCCGGGATAGCAACAGCGCCAAGGGGAGCAGGACCACCACCAGGGTGTAGTAGGTGATGATCGGGAACATGTGTTCCAGTCCCAGCTCAGTGCTGGCAAGCTGACTCACGGTCATCGGAACTTTCCAGAGGTGATAGCCGAGAATGAGCAGGAAGGTGAAGATTGCGACGGCGATCAGGGAACCGAGGTACCAGGCCTTTGACTGAAGCAACTTTGATGTGATGCCGCTCCAGTCGTACTGCGCGCTCAGATAACGCCGCAGCGTCACCATGGAGATTCGCGGCTCGGCCTGGCGCGGACAGGCGGTGGAACAATCGCCGCAGTCGTGGCAGATCCAGGGATCCAGACCGGCAAGCAACGGAGCTCTCAGACCCAGTAGCGCATAACGTATGCTCGTTCGTGGAAATGTTGCCGAATCGGCGACCAGCTCACAAGAGAGCGTGCAGCTGCCGCATTGATAACATGCGCCGCCGTCAAGAGTCCCATAACGCCGAATGTCAGCGAGCAAGGTGGGATCGCATTGAACCGGGAGTGCGCCTACCGCCATGTTGCAACCCCCCTCGTCAGGGTTATTGGGGCGCGGTCACTACTACTTCCTTTACGACTCTTCGGGTGTAGATGAGGTATGTCCCGCCCACCTCCACCATCTGGACCTCAAAGTTGTCCTTGAGGTAAGCCTCCGCGGCGCGCGAGCCCTTGTCTTGATTTTCGAAGAGATGGCCATCCCACAGGAACTTCTTGCCGTCGATTGTCACCGACTGTTTCGGGTTCTTGGAGACCTTCGCGGCGACATCGGGCATGCTTCGGCTCCGGTGAGTCAGCGCAGGGTTAGGGCATCCCGGCGTCTGATCGGTTTTCTGCGAGTTGCGGGTCTCGCAGGCTATCGGCCCTTCGTGTTCAGGATTCCGGGCTTCGAACGCTCGTTCGAAACGCGAGGACCAATGTTTAGGTTTGTATCCTGACCGGAACAATGGGTTCAGTGATGGGCAACGTAGTCGCATGTGATTGCCGTCACCTCACCAAGCGACCGGCATCACTGGCGCTTGGCGCTTGCGCAGGCTAGATATGGGCGGTGGGGTGCAGCATGTGCCTGGCGATACCCGGCAAGGTCTTGGAAATTGAAGAGTGCGACGACCGCCGCATTGGTAAGGTACAGTTCGGAGGCATCGTTCGCCAGGTGGCGTTCACCTTTGTTCCCGAGGTGCGGATCGGCGATTACGTCATGGTACATGTAGGCTTTGCCATCAGCATCGTTGATGCGGAAGAAGCTGAGCGCACCTACCAGATCCTGCAGAGCATGGGCTTGCTGGAAACCGAGCTGAGTGCCGAGGTTCCGTGAAGTACATCGACGAATACCGTGACCGCGACATCGCCCGAAAGCTGGTGGCGAAGATAGCGAATCGCGCCCAGCACAACTGGGTACTGATGGAGATCTGCGGCGGCCAGACGCACACCATCATGCGCTACGGGCTGGACGAACTGCTGCCCCGCGGCATCGAACTGGTTCATGGCCCAGGCTGTCCCGTCTGCGTTACGCCACTGGAGATGATCGATAAGGCCGTCGCGCTCGCCTCGCGTCCCGATGTGACCTTCGTTTCGTACGGTGACATGCTGCGTGTGCCGGGATCGCAATCCGACCTGCTGCGGGTAAGAGCCAACGGCGGAGATGTGCGCGTGGTTTACTCGCCGATGGAAGCGGTGAAGTTCGCCCAAACTAATCCGCAACGCTCGGTGGTATTTTTCGCCATCGGATTCGAAACCACGGCACCGCCGAATGCAATGGCGGTTTGGGAGGCCAGACGCTTAGGGCTGAGGAACTTCTCCGTTCTGGTCTCGCACGTCATTGTGCCACCGGCCATTCAGTTGTTGCTGACCCAGCCGGGCAACCGCGTTCAGGGCTTCATTGCGCCGGGCCACGTCTGCACGGTCGTGGGCTGCAGTGAATACGAGGATCTGGTCCGGGAGTTTCATGTTCCCATGGTGATCGGCGGTTTCGAGCCGGTAGACCTGCTGGAAGCTGTGCTCATGCTCGTCGAACAACTGGAAGCAGGACGGGCCGAACTACAAAATCAGTATGCGCGTTCGGTGTCGCGTAGCGGCAATCTGCCGGCCAGGCAGATCATGCAGTCGGTGTTTGAGGTGTGCGACCGCAAATGGCGAGGCATTGGCTTGATCGCGCAAAGCGGATACCGCTTGCGCCCCGAGTTTGCCGCCTTTGACGCCGAGCAGGTGTTTGGGATGGAAGCCGGCGGAGCACAGGAGCCCGCTGACTGCATCAGCGCGCTGGTGCTGCAAGGCAGGGCTAAGCCAACCGACTGCTCCGCCTTTGGAGTCCACTGCACGCCGGAAATTCCGCTGGGCGCGCCCATGGTCTCGGCTGAGGGCGCCTGCGCGGCTTATTACCATTACCGGCGCCATGCGATCTCGCATTAAAGACGAATTATGTCCGAGGTTAAGACATTCTCTCTTGCTTGTCCGCCGCCGTTGACGACGTATGATCGCGTCCTACTCGCTCATGGCAGCGGAGGCAAGCTCTCCGCAGAACTGACTGCGCAACTCTTCCTGCCCGCGTTCCACAATCCAGTGCTGGCACGCCTTGATGATCAGGCGATTCTTGATATAAACGGCTGCCAGATCGCATTCACCACTGACTCGTTCGTGGTGAAGCCACTGTTCTTTCCCGGCGGCGACATCGGATCGCTCGCCGTACACGGCACCGTTAATGACCTCGCGATGGGCGGCGCACAGCCGCTTTATCTCAGTGCTGGATTCATCATTGAGGAAGGCCTGTCCATGGACACCCTGCGTCGCGTGGTAAATTCTTTGCGCGAGGCGGCAGCCGCCGCGAACGTGCAGGTCGTCACCGGCGACACGAAGGTAGTCGAAAAAGGTAGCGCGGATGGACTATTCATCAATACTTCAGGCATTGGCATCGTGCCGGAAGGGGTCATGCTCTCCGCCGATCAGGCCCGGCCTGGTGACCGAATACTGCTCAGCGGCGCTATCGGAGAACATGGCATCGCCATTATGGCGCAGCGTGAGGGTCTGGAGTTCGAGACCACGCTGACCAGCGATAGCGCGGCAATGCATACGCTGGTCGCGGCCATGCTCAAAGTGCCGGGCAAAATCCGCTGCATGCGCGATCCCACCCGCGGTGGCCTTTCCAGCGCCCTGAATGAGATTGCGTCGTGCTCACGAGTTGGTGTCGAACTAGAAGAAGCTGTTATTCCCGTCCGGCCGGAAGTAAGAGGTGCGTGCGAGATGCTCGGACTCGACCCGCTTTACGTCGCCAACGAAGGCAAGCTGGTGGCGATTGTGGAACCCGCGATCGCCGAGGCGATGTTGGAGGTCATGCGCACACATCCACTCGGTCGGGAAGCCGAGATCATAGGTACTGTCTCCGACGGGCATCCTGGCTTAGTCAGTATCCGCTCGAACCTGGGTACAACCAGAATTGTGGATATGCTCGCCGGCGACCAACTGCCGCGCATCTGCTGAAGCGCTTCGCCAGCCAGTGTCCTTGTAATCACAGCCTCCACGTCGCCCAGTCACCTCAGACTGTGAGCCTGATCACTGAACAGTGGTACCGGGCATGAAATAAACACGCCATTACTTCGGTGGGTCGAACGAGCGTTCGAATCACTTCGGAACCTTGGCAGTATGCGCACGTGCGTACCAAAGCCGGGTCAGCCAAAGGCACTGCGACTGATTGTCGCGCTGCTACTCAGCACGTTCGCCTACGCAATGCAGACTCCAGCGGCACCGCAACTTACCAATGCGGACTGCCTGGCGTGCCATAGCGACAAGACGCTTAGCACCAAGCGCGGCGGCCGGTTGGTTTCGCTGTACGTGGACCAGAAGAAATTCGCCGGCTCCGTCCACGCTCCGCTGCAATGCACGAACTGCCACGCCGATCTCGAAGGCAAGGAGCTGCCGCATTCGACGCCGCTCGCCAGGGTGAATTGCGGATCGTGTCATACCGACGAGTTTCAGCAGCACGCGAAATCCGTTCACGGCAAAGCCTTGGCTCGGGGCGACGCGCTGGCGCCGCGCTGCGTGAACTGTCACGGGAACCACGACATTGTGCCGGTGAAAGATCCGCGGTCGTCAGTCGCGGCCATCAAGATTCCCTATCTGTGCGGGCAGTGTCATCAGGAAGGCACGCCGGTACAGCGGAACCGCAACATCTCCGAGCACAACATCCTGGAGAACTACACCGAGAGCATCCACGGAGAAGGTCTGTTGAAACAGGGGTTGATCGTGGCGGCGAATTGCGCATCGTGCCACACCGCGCACTCGATTTTGCCGCCCAGCGATCCCAACGCCTCCATCTCGCGGCGCAACATCGCCGCCACCTGCACCAAGTGCCACGCCAACATCGAACTGGTGCATCGCAAAACCATCCGCGGCGAGCTTTGGGAGAAGCAGGCCAACACGCTGCCCGCCTGTTTCGACTGTCACCAGCCCCACAAAGTGCGCAACCCTTTCTATTCCCAGGGCATGGCAGACGCCGATTGCATGCGCTGCCACGCGGATGAGCATTTGAAGGCCGCCGATGGACGTTCCATGCTGGTGCGCGAGAGCGAAGTGTCCAGCTCGCGGCACGTAAAGGTCGCCTGCAGCCAGTGCCACTCCGAAGTGAACGCCTCGCGGGTTCGTCCCTGCGAGACCATCACTCATAAAGTCGATTGCACCGCCTGTCATGAAGCTATCGGCCAGGAATACGCGCGCAGTACGCACGGCCAACTGCACGCCAAAGGCAATCCCAACGCACCTTTCTGCAAGGACTGCCACGGCTCGCATCATGTACTGGGCAAGCACAATCCCGAATCTTTTACCTTTGCGCTCAATGTGCCCGATCTGTGCGCCAAGTGCCACCGCGAAGGCCAGAAAGCCGCCGTCCTCTACACCGGCACCGAGCATCAGATCATTCCACGCTACATCGAAAGCATTCACGGCCAGGGATTACTGAAGGGCGGACTCACGGTCACGGCCACTTGCACCAGTTGCCACACCGCGCACCATGAGCTGCCGGCCTCCGATCCCGACTCGAGCGTGAATCCCAAGAACGTTCCCGCAACCTGCGGCACCTGTCATCACGGTATCGAAGAGCAGTTCGTGCAAAGCATTCATTCGGCCTCTATTACGAAAAGCGGGCAGCCGCTGCCCGTGTGCAACGACTGCCACAGCGCACACTCCATCCGCCGTACCGACTTGGACGGTTTCAAGCTCGACATCATGAATACCTGCGGCCATTGTCACGCGGAGATCGCCAAGACTTACTTCGATACCTATCACGGCCAAGTTTCAAGGCTGGGTTATACCAAAACCGCAAAGTGTTATGACTGCCACGGCGCGCATGACATCCTGAAGGTGACCGATCCGCGCTCGCACCTTAGCCGCGCCAATGTAGTTGCGACCTGCCGTAAGTGCCACTCCGACGCGACTCGACGCTTCGCTGGATATCTCACTCATGCCACGCACCACGATCCCAAGAAGTATCCCTTCCTTTTCTGGACATTCTGGGGGATGACGACTCTGTTGGTGGGGACCTTCACGATCGGCGGCGTGCATACACTGCTCTGGCTACCGCGCGCGCTCAGGATGCGCCGTCAACTGCGGGAGGAAGAAGCCCGGGAAAAAGCTGCTGAGAGTTCGCAACCGGATACCGAGCCGAAGGACGGCAACAATGGCCAACTCTAAACACGAATTAACCGTGACCGCAGAGCGCCGCATGGTCCTGACGGAGCCATTGGTGGTTTCGCCGACATGGCCGCCCGTCGTAGCCGACAAGCGGGAGTTCGTGCGTTTTACCCGGCTGCACCGCACGTTGCATGCCTGCATGATCGTTAGCTTTCTGACGTTGGCGCTGACCGGACTGTCGCTGAAGTTTTCCTACACGGGATGGGCCGTAAGGCTGGCCCGCATCCTGGGCGGATTCGAGACTACTGGTTTCATCCACCGCACAGCAGCCGTGGTCATGTTCGGAACGTTTACCACCCACATCGTGACGCTTATTCGCGACAAGCGGCGCAACAAGATGACCTGGCGCTCGGTCCTATTTGGACCGAACACGCTGCTTCCTACCAGGCGGGACGCACAGGAACTGGCGGCCACGATGAAGTGGTTCCTGGGCCGCGGACCGCGCCCGGATTATGGGCGCTGGACGTACTGGGAGAAGTTCGACTACTTTGCCGTGTTTTGGGGAATTGTGGTCATTGGTTCCACGGGGCTGACGCTCTGGTTCCCTGTTTTCTTTACCCGATTTCTGCCGGGCGCGTTCATTAATGTGGCTACCATCGTTCACAGCGACGAGGCTTTACTCGCGACCGGATTCATTTTCACCGTGCACTTCTTTAACACGCACCTGCGGCCGGAAAAGTTTCCCATGGACACGACGATTTTCACCGGTCATATGCCGGTGGCGGAATTGAGGCGCGACAAACCGCGGGAATATGCCGCCTTGGTGGCCGACGGCACACTGGAAGAACACTTGGAGGAACCCCAGCCTGAGGTCGTGGTCAAGGCCTTTCGGGCGTTTGCCTGGACGGCGCTGGGAATCGGTTTCAGCGTGGTCGTAT
This sequence comes from uncultured Acidobacteriaceae bacterium, assembly GCA_963763975.1. Classification (GTDB taxonomy): domain Bacteria; phylum Acidobacteriota; class Terriglobia; order Terriglobales; family Acidobacteriaceae; genus Bog-257. Next base: position 604,897 of record CAVXQR010000003.1, on the reverse strand, counting down.
GGATTATCTACGCCATGGTATTTGCCTACCGATAGCACATCGCGTTCCGATGGGCAGGACCGACGGCGTTTCAGGAGTATGCCATGAGAAAAAAACTTCTTTGCCTTATCGGGGCTGGGTTTCTGATGGTGTCAATTGGTAGCTGCTCGAAGGACAAGACTACAGCCGCCAAAGGCGCCGCCGACGCCTGGCTCAAGCTCGTTGACGCCGGCAATTATGCGCAGAGTTGGGACCAGGCGGCGAACCTGATGAAAACTTCGGTTGCCAAGGAACAGTGGCAGCAGATTCTGGATTCCAACCGCGCCCCGCTCGGTTCGCTGATATCTCGCAAGTTGACTTCTGCCGAGTACAGAGAGGAACTCCCCGGCGCTCCGGCCGGGCAGTATGTCGTGTTGCAATACGACAGCACCTTCGAACATAGGAGCTCGGTCATCGAAACGGCTGCTCCCACTCTGGACAAGGACGGAACCTGGAGAGTTTCCCTGTACTACATCAAGTGAGTCTGAGCGGGCCAAGTCCGTACCCATCATTCAATGGATGTCGGGCCGTAACTCCGTGTCTCATTTTTGGGGTGCAGTCCAATCCTCTAATCCAGGGTTATTCCAAGAGAAATCAAGCCGGATCACTGGCCGGCGTGGGCGCGCTCGCGATCCCGAACCACGATGTGGGTGGTCTTGTGGCTACGCGGGCAAGGACGTCCTGGAGTGGAGTCGTCGGATTCCGGCTGCGGCAAGGCTTCCGGCGCGTCGTCATCGGTATCAACGCTGGTAACCACGGAGACCTGAGGTTCGACGTCTGCGACCTGCACGGCGGAAGCATGCAATTTGCTCATGGCGATCTGCATTTTCAGGTTTTGCTTCGCCAACTGTTTCGCAACCATCGCCGTTTCCATCCGCACTGTCTTTTCGAAGTCCGGAGAAGGAGTGTAGCGGAACGACATGGGAGCGCTATTATCGCGACACGTGATCTGTTCGCGAATCTTGGCGGCTTCATGGCGAGTGCGTTCAGCTTCGCGCATCGCATCTTCACGCGCCCGGAGCGCTGCATTCTTCCGTGCCGCCAAATCCGCGCGCATCTTCACCATGGGCACGTTCATTTCAGCGAGCAACTGCGCTTCCTCGGGAAAGTTGGAACGCAGGTGAGTCGCTCCCGGACGCCACTTGTCCATGGCGTGGGCATTCATGCGCTGCGCGTGCGCCATCACAACCTGTTCCAGGGAGCGGAATCCGTGGGACAGAACCAGAAAGGTCCCCACGATCGCCAGGGTCGCGGCCAAGTATCTGCGGTCCATATCGCCTCCTGTCGCCTCCTGTCACTTTTCTCAGACGTTTCAGCGGCTTAGTCGTTAGAACAACCTTCCCGCCGCCACGCGGTTTGAGGTAGCCGATAGCAGTAGTGAATACACGTGGAATGCCAGACTGGGCCGTTAGATAAGCCGAACATCAACAATCGTTTAGATACAGTCGGGTTTAGATTTTGTGGGATAAGTTCGTCCGGAATTAGAAGCACTTGTCCGAAAGCGGACAAGAAAAATCCATGCAAGTCGCGCAAGTTAAAAAGAATTCCATGCGGGATTGAGGACCGAGGTGACGCTTAGGTGGTGTCGCGCGTCGCGGCGCACCAGGATCGGGCAGCGCGCAACTGGCCCAGGCGCACTTGTATTTGTGTTCGCGCGGATTCAGTAGAAGTCTGCATGGTCTGCAGTTGGCGATGCAGCCGTTCGAGGTGCTGGCGGTAGAGCATCAACTCGGACCGCAACTCATCCCCGGACGAGGAAGCGGCGTTGAGCACGACCGGGCGCATGGATTCCAGCGCGGTTCGCAAATCGTTGAGCGCGGTTACCTGGCTGGGGAGTTCTTCCAGCTTCCACTCTGAACCGTGACGCAGGAAGTGTCCCACCGCCTGATTTGCCTGGCGCGTGCATTCAAGGTCGGTCATCTGGTTTAGGCGCTCCAGCCACTGGCAACACGGGAAGGTTCCGGACCTTCCACGACCGGCGCGGGCTTTATCTGGTGTTCCGCGTCACGCCAGCAGTCGCGGACTTCAGCCATGAATGCTATTTGGCGGTTGAGCAGTTCAGGCGAATGGCGGATCTGGGCCTCCAGCAACTTGGCCCGGACCGCGTTGTAGAACTGCTCAAACTGGCGCGCCGCCTCGCCGCCCTGTTCAAAATCCAGATTTCCCTGAAGCTGTTGCAGGATCAACAGGGCGTGGCGAATCGCTGCCACCTGGGTTTCGATGTCGGTTTGTTGCATGGCGCCCAGCGCACGGCGCATATCTTCAATGGCCGAATTGAACAGCAGCACAACCAGTCCGATTGAACTGACGCCGGACACTGCGCTCTGCTGGTAAGCCTTTCGTGCCTCAGTGACCGCTTTCATTCAGCGTTACCCGCTACTACTACTGCTGCTGAAGGTGGGAAGACTGCCCAACTGGGCCGCGACTTCCTGCATCTGCATGGGGTACTCCTCCAGCAGGGTGTTCAGGGTGTCGTACTGGGCGGTGAGTTGGTCCTGTTCCGTCGCCATCCGCACTTCGAAGTTATTGATCTGGTCGGTCAGGCTCTGGCTGGTCTGGTTTAATCCGGTGATGTCCACCGCCGCCGGACCCAGGGTCGAATCGGTGAGTTGCTGCATCTGCGTGCTCACCGTCTGTCCCCAACCGGAGGAGGTAGTGGACTGGAAGAAAGTCTGGACTCCGGAAAAGTTCGAGCTTAAGGCGTTACTCAACGTCGCAGTGTTGAGTTGCAGCGTGCCGTCGTTCTGCATCTCGATGCCCAGCGATTGCAGATTCACGTAGGAACCGCCGCTGACCGACGTCGTGGCCAGGCCCAGCAACGAGCTCTGCAGGGTGCGCAGCATGCTGTCACCCGCCAGGACGCCTTCGTTGCCGGAGGAATCCACCGTGTACTGGCTGTTGATCGAGCCCACCACGTTGTTATAGGCGGTCACAAAAGCGGAAATTGCCTGCGAAGCGGCTGTCGTATCCGGCTGCACGCTGAGCAGCACGGTGGTGTTGGCATCGGCGCCTCCCAGGCTGAGAGTTACGCCTTGAATTGCGCCGGTGACGGTGTTGCTTGCGCTGTCCACCGGCACGCCATCCACGGTAAGCTGGGCGTCCACACCGGCGGTGCTGGTGAAGCTAAGACCGGAGCTGCTGACGGTGAGATTTCCATTGCCTCCCGAGGTCTTGCTGGTGAAGACCAGGCGAGAGCCCTGGGCATCGGTCATGACGCTGGCGGTTACCCCGAAACTGCCGCTGTTGATGTAGCTGGCGGCCTGCTGCAAAGTGGTGTCCGCAGTGGGAATGGTGATGGTGTCGGTGCTGACCGGGTTATTGGGATCGCTGCCGTACTTGATATCAATTTCGGTTCCCGCCAGTGAGGCATCCGAAGCCAGGTAGCCGGAATAACTGCTGGAAGTGGTGGCCAGTCGACTGACCACGACGCTGTGGGTGCCGGCGATGGCGGTGTTGTCGGCCGCAGCCGACACGATGTTGGCATCGCTGGTTCCGGTGGTCTTCTGGCTGAACACGCCCAGAATGTCTTTCAAGCTGTTGATGCTGTCGCCCAGAGTGGAGAGCTGGGTGTTGATGCTGGTAAGCGCGAGCACTTGGGCGCTGATGGTGGCCTGTTGATTCTGCAACTGGACCTCGGGTTGGCGCGCCAGTTGCATCAGTTCCGAGACAACGGTTCCCACGTCGATGCCTGAGGTCTTGCCGGCGAAGGCATCGTTAACGTTGTTGACGATACTGCCAATCGTATTGCTGTAAAGGCCGGTGAGTGATGTGCCCATGATTGTCTGGTCCCTCTCTTGCTAGCACCAACTTCAGGTTGCGAGGGCAAATGCGAGGGAGAAGGGGAGCCCGTAGGCGCCACCTTCTCCCCCGTGCAAACTACCGACTTACTGCAACAGCTTCAGCACACCCTGCTGCATCTGGTTGGCCTGGGCCAGGGCGGAAATGCCCGTCTGGCTCAGGATCTGGTACTTGGTCAGGTTGGCCACCGACTGGGTGATGTCGGCCGAACGAATGCCGTCTTCGGCAGACGACAGGTTCTGCACCTGGTTGTTCATCACGTTGCTGGCCGCCTGCAAGCGGTTGATGCCGGCGCCGATGGAACCACGCAGCGCGGCTACCTGGGCGATGGCGTTGTTGATGTCCGTCAGGGCAGTCTGCGAACTGTCGGCTGACTGCAGGTTATCGTTGGCAACACTGATGCCGTTCATGTTGCTGCTGGAGAGGGTGGAGAGCTGCACGCCGATGGAGCTGCTGCCGGCCACCGTCGAGTCGCTCAGGTACACGTTCATGGTGCTGGAGTTGGTGGTGTTGGCGAAGGTCTCGCTGGCGTCCGCGCCGATCTTGAACGAGCCCGTGGTGGCATCGGCGGACAGTTCGTTGGTCGCCGAAGTGCCGCGGTTTTCAGTATCGGTGACGAACAGCTGGCCTTTGCTGTCGAGTGCGGCGATCAGGCCGGTGCCCGAACCGTTGATGTCATTGATGACATCGCCTACTGTCTTGTCAGCGGCTTTGGTGGTGTAAATGGTGGCTCCGCCGGTGGTCTTGAGAGCCAGGGTTCCGCTGACTGCCGTCGCCAGGCTGGCAGCCGTGTTAGTGGCGCTCACCTGGTTAAAGTTTGTGGACCCACCGGCAAAGATGGCGGAGCCGTTATAGGTGGTGTTGGATCCGATGCGGTCGATTTCTGCCTTGATCGCGGTGAACTCGGCGTCCAGAGCCTGACGCTGGGAGCCGTCATTGACGGTCCCGTTGGCTGACTCCGTGGCCAGGGTGACTGCGCGGTTCAGCAGGGTGGTGACCTGCGACAACGCGCCGTCAGCCACCTGCAGCTTACCAACACCTTCGGTAGCGTTCAGGGCTGACTGGGTGAGGCCGGTAATGTTGGCCCGCAGACCGTCGGCAATCGCCAGTCCGGCTGCGTCGTCGGCGCCACTATTAATACGTGAACCAGATGACAACTGCTCCAGAGTCTTCTGCAGGTTGGCCTGCGTAACTCCCAACTGGTTCTGCGCCGCCAAGGATGGAATATTGTTCAGAATGCTAATCGCCATAGGACAACTCCTCTCTCTCCTGTTCCACCCAGCCCGGCCTCAGTTGAGCCCGTTCCCGCAGATGACTGCCGGAGGTTTCTGACCCGGCGGAACTAAATGTCCGTCACTGCACCTATCGGCGCGGGCAGTATGCGGCTTTAATGCCGTCACGCACACCACTTCGGCGATTAGAACGCGATTAGAAAAGGCTCATGGCGGAGCCCTGTTCCTCCCACTTTGCTCCTGCATGCGACCGTCCAAAAATGATTAACCACTCGTCCTCTACTGCCGATAGTCATGTTGAATGTCCCGACCTTCGCGGAGTTGTGCATGATCCAATTGACTCGCTTGAACAATGCGCCTTTGGCTGTGAACAGCGACCTCATTAAATATGTTGAGGAAGCTCCTGACACCGTTTTGACCCTGATCCATGGCGAGAAGCTGGTGGTGCGCGAAACCATGGTCCAGGTGATTGACCGGATTCGCGAATTTCGCCGCTCCCTGCTGCAGGGCATCGCCGACCTGCCTCGCGCCGCCTGCATGCATCCCAGCCTGAACCTTGCCAGTCCCTCGGTCGAGATCGAGGAGACCGACGGTGGATAAGAGCAGTCTCATTGGCATCATCGTCGGGATCGGCGGCATTATCGCCGGCTTATTTCTCGAGGGCGGAAGGATGGCGCAGATCGTTCAGCCCACTGCAGCCATGATCGTCTTCGGCGGGACCCTGGGCGCAGTGATGCTGCAGTTCCCCATCGGCGTAGTAGGAGCCGCCTTTAGCGGAGTGGTGCAGGTCTTCTTCGAACCTGATACCGGCAGCCAGAAAACCATCAAGCAGTTGGTCGGCTTTGCGAACAAGGCGCGGCGTGAAGGCATCATCTCACTAGACGGAGAAGTCGCCTCGCTGCAGGACCCCTTCCTGAAGAAGTCGCTGATGCTGGCCGTGGACGGCACCGATCCGCAGGAGCTGCGCAAGATGATGCAGTTGGAACTTGAGCACCAGGCGGAGCACGAAGAGAGCATCCCCAAAGTTCTGGAATCGGCCGGAGGTTTCTCGCCCACCATCGGCATCATTGGAGCTGTTCTGGGATTGATTCAGGTCATGCAGCATCTCGACAAAATTGACCAGGTAGGACGCGGGATTGCCGTGGCTTTTGTGGCCACGGTTTACGGAGTTGGCTCGGCCAACCTGTTTTTTCTGCCCTGCGCCGGTAAGCTTCGCAGCCGCTTGCGCAACGAACAGATTCTGCGCGAAATGACTCTTGAGGGCGTGGTCTCCATTCTGGAGGGCATGAATCCAAGGATGCTGGAAAGCAAGTTGATGGGCTTTCTCAAGAACCCCACCATTCAGCCGGTTCCGGCAAAACCCGCAAGCCGATGAATTACGGCCGCCGTAAGACCGACTATGTTAGCCATGAACGGTGGCTGGTTTCCTATGCCGACTTCGTGACCCTGCTCTTCGCTTTTTTTGTGGTGATGTATGCCTCCGCGGAACTTGACCGGGCCAAAGCCGCTCGCCTCTCGGAGGCCATCGCGTCCGGCTTTCAGCAGATGGGCGCTTTTCAGCCGGAAAATAACCGCTCCTCCTTGGACGGAGCCCTGGCATCCGGAAGTCCTGCGGTCAGCCTGGCGCGTCTGCCGAATCCTGCGGAAGGAGCATCCGAATCGCTGGAGCAGAAGGTGGATCTGGCGGCGCTGCGGGCGGCCCTGGAAAAAGCCCTGGCTGCGGAGATGCGGCGTAACGAGGTGGCGATGCACATGGAACCCGATGGCCTGGTAGTCAGCCTGCGTGAAATGGGCTTCTTCGGCAGCGGCTCCGCCGATCTAAAGAGCGAAGCAGGCCCCGCCTTCGCGCGCATCGCCCAAATACTCATCGACCATCCTTGCGGCGTACGCATCGAGGGTCATACCGACACTATTCCCATCCACACCGCGCAGTTTGCTTCCAACTGGGAGCTCTCCACGGCGCGCGCTACCGAGATTGTGAAACTGCTGATTGAGCAGCATGGACTTCCGCCAGAACGTCTGTCCGCCGCCGGCTACGGCGAGTTTCATCCTGTCGCCAGCAACGATAGCGCGCAGGGGCGGCAAGTCAACCGCCGCGTAGACATTGTTCTGTTGGCAAAGCCGCTTAAGATACCGATCATCCCGGTCGCGTCTTTGCCCTCTTCCGATGGCGGGCCCAAAGACCGAAATTGACCGCACATTTGCCGTTCGTTCAGCCAGCCGCCGGGGTGCCCTCCCCGGCCTTGCGCCGTAAGATGCACTGCACCGCACCCAGCAGCGACGCCATGGTGAAAGGCTTAGGAAGAAAGTCCCGCATGGTATCGCGAAACTTCTCCGGCATGGCTTGGCATTCGGTATAGCCCGACATGAACAGGACAGCGATACCTGGCCGCAATGCCGCGACCCGGGCCGCCAGTTCTGTGCCGCTCATACCTGGCATCACCACGTCGGTCAGCATCAGGTCGAGATTTTGAGGACATTCGCGCACCAACTCCAGCGCTTGTCGTGGGTTGCCTGAGGACAGCACCCGGTAACCTTCATGCTCCAGAACATGACTGGTGACGTCCCGGACCATATCTTCATCTTCGACCAGGAGAATGGTGTGGAGTGAGCAATCAATCGGATCGGGCAACCTCGTCGGCTGGGCTAGGGACATGGTCGAATTCGCCTTTTATTCGCCCTAGCAAGTAGCACACTGGATGCCATTCCTCACTCTCTCGCCAACACGCTCTATCCCTCTCTGCCATCGCTACTTACCGTTCGGGAAGAGGAGCGTTCCATCACCAAGGATTTCCCCCTTCGGGAGATTTTCCCGCTTTATTTCCGCTTTCCGGAAGCGGCAGGCAAATGCCAATTGAATCACCAGGCTCGAACTGTGCGCCTTTGCGAGGTGCCGCAGGAAGCGGCGGGACCGGGGAGAGCAGGCGCTCAGTCCCTCGGAGATCCGCTCTTCTCACTGGGATCGGGATCGCTGAGCAGTTCCCGGACGCTGGCGAGCAGGGAATCGGGAGCGTCCTCTCTCGAAACAAATCGGTCCACCGAGGTCGTTCTGCTGTTTCCAATGGTGAAAAAAGGAGAAAGGACAAGCGTGATTACATCAGGGCAGGCCTTCTTCACTCGTCCGGCCACCTCTTCGTAATCTGCGGGAAAGCTGTGGTCCATGATGAACATGTCCGGACAATGGGTCCTGGCGACAGTGGTTGCGGCATCGGCGGAATCAACCGGCCACACTGTATATCCACAGCGTTCCAACAGCAGACGGCGCACCTCGAGAATGGTTGCATCATGACACAAACATAAAATCGCTTTAGCTTCCGTTCCCATGGGCCTCTCGTGTCGGTGGCGGGCGTCGAAGTGCGTATTGACCTGCATCGCCGGATGGCTCCTCGTCCACTCAAAGCAGAGAGAAGTGCAAAGGGTGTGCCAAAAGCGGCCGGCGGAAAACAGGGCACTTATCTCACCCACTGGGAATTCCCGCGGAAACTTTTACCGGGATTGGGAAAGCCCGCTACAGTGGTTCAATTACTCGAAGGTAAATAGCGCGAAAGGACTATCCCGCATTAGGTCGCGCCATTTTGCATCGCCAAGCAACCAAAATCGGATGAGAGTGTGAGGTTCGAGAGTGCACGACAGGCGAGAAAGGGAGATTGGCAGCTCGCTGTAGAGGTCCTTGACCGCTTAGGTCGAGGTAGAACTCCGAAGTAAACAATCAAAAAAGTCGGCCGATGCAGCGAACGTAACAGGACGGTCCGGCACGAGCCAGTGCCGCCACAACGAAATCGCGGGATGATCAAAATCCGCAGGTGCGAATAGCGGCAGCCACGCGCTCCACGGCCAGGTGTCGGGCCGCATCGTCGAGCGGTATGGCATGTACTGCAGAGTATGCGGCAACGCGAGCATAGGTCTGCTGAACCAGTTCGTGAGTCCTCTGCAATAGCTGCTCTAACGAACGAAATGGATGCTCGCCTCGACCTTCCAGGTAAGCGCCCAGCACCGCTCCGCATGTAGCCAGCGACCAGGGAACCACCACGTGACCGGCATCGGCGAGCTGCTTTTTGGCTGCCGGTGAAACTCCGTCCCAAACCGCTTCCACCACAATCGGAGCCGACAGCTTGCGCCAGTTCCCGCTATGCACTTCGTGCGGCGAAGAGGCCAGCACCAGAACGTCGCCTTCGGCCTGCAACATCGCTTCGGCGCTGATGCGCTCGGCTTCACGGTATCCGAAGAGCACCTCTTCGCTTTCGACTTGGGCGTGAATATCGCCGAGAATGAACCCATCGGAGCGGTAGATGGCGCCCGAGCCATCGCTGAGGCCGGCGAGCGTAAGTCCGAGTTCCGATAGTCGGGCGCTGATCGCGCGTCCCGCCTTGCGATAACCCTGGACCACGACCTTCGCCGAGGTGGCCGCTATACCGCGATCTTGCAAAAGCTGCAGGACAACTGTCGCCACTCCTTCCGCCTGGAACGCTGCCAGATCAAGCCCGCCGAGGTATTCGGGCCTGCCGCTGACAACCACATGTTGCTCCGGCGTAATCTCAGCCGCGAAGGCGCCCAGGCATTCGCGCGCGCAATTGCGTCCTGGAAATAAAATGCTAGGTGCCGTGCTGCGAACCCCACGCGCTGCCAGACGCATCAGTCGCAGCAATTCCCCCTCGTTTAATTCTTCTCCGTCACACACCAGGCCATAGGACGCGCCCAGCACCGGCAATTGCAGCAGGGCTGCCTGCCAGGTCCGTTCCATCGCCGTGGCTTCGCAGTCGGCCAGTTGCAAGTCGGGGACCAGCGAGAGGCTGCCAATGGTGGCGCCGGGCAGGCCGCCATGCCTGACTTGGAACAGAGGCACGCACAGCGGGTCGCCATTGCCGCGAACCAGCGGAAGAAAAGTGGTGGAAGATACATCCGGATGGCGTAGTCGCTCCACAATCCAGGGTTCAAGATCCAGCGCCCGCGCGGTTTCCTCGAAAGCGATGGCGGCTTGATGGCCCCGCTGGTCGAAAGCTTCTACATTGCTGAGACTGGAAGAGTCGATGGTGTGCGAAGGCATTTCAAACCCCCGGGGCCCCACATTGCTGTGGAGCCCTCAAGAAGCGCTATTTGCTCAGGCCTGGGCCGGCAAGCCGCCATTGGATATCCAACGGGTCGCCGGTTTGGGCGTCGCCTTCGGCAGAATGTCCAGGTAAATCACGGCATAGCGGAAAATCATAACGAATGCCGCAATCACCAGGATGCTGGAGGCCAGCTCGCTCCACTTGGGAACATAGTGCGTTCCCATCGCTGTCTGTAAGGAGTTGATGGAGACGTTCAGGCGATTCACCATGAAGCCGGCAACGACTAAGGCGCAGCTCCAGTAGAGGCTGTCAGGATTGTTGCGCACGCTCTGGAAGCTGAGCAGCGTGATCGGGATGGCGAGGAACAGAGCGATTTCCAGCCAGAAATATCCGGCCTCGCTGGTGCGCTGGAAGGCATAGCCGAGCGCCTGGTTGGATATCAGGTCGAGCACCTTGAAGAAGGCGTAAACGATGAGCAGCAACTGGATCATGCGGCCGCAATCGCTGAGGATGCTGAAGTCCATGCGCACGTTCAGCGAACGCATGCAGAGTAGATGGCCATCACGGTCAACGCCAGCCCGGCGGGAATCGCCGAGAGGTAGAACATGGCATGCATGTACTGCGAGTACCACAGCGGATGAATCTTGCCGCGGGCGATCAGGAACAGGCCGCCCAGGTAAGACTGGTGCATGGAGGATAGCAGCACGCCCGTCCAGCACCACGCCGATCAGGATTTTGTGATGGTAGTGCAGGACCTTTTCGCGCAAGCCCTTTCCAGGGCAGCTTCTCGATGACTGCCGGAGCGAACTCAAAGGTCAGCACCGTGGTGTAAGTCATGATGCAGATGCACACATCGAACAGCACCGAGCGGTGGTTCCACATCACGATGGGATGCCAGCAGCGCCAGGGCAATCCGATCTCGTAGAGATAGCCGACGCAGACGTGAGATATCCCAGGAAGGAGATCAGGATGGCGGCGCGCAGGATGGGCCGATAGCGCTCCATGCCCAGCAGATAAACGGCAGCGCTGATGCCGAAGCCGGCGGCCGACAGTCCTACTCCGCACAGCGTTCCCAGCCCAACCCACAGGCCCCACGGCATCTGGTCGCTGAGATTGGTGCTGGCCCGGAAGCCCTCGAAGAAACGGATATAAGTAGCATAAAGACCGGTAACAAATATGATGGCTACGATGACACGCCACAGTGTAATTTGTGACTTCATTCGTGCGGTCATGGCTAGCTCCTTTCTCCTTTAATCTGGTTGATGGCCGCCTGCTCTTCGCGCTTCGGCCAGCGCAACTTCGCGGCGGCGCTGCGTGACCCAGTACAGGGCCGAGAGAATCGTGCCGCCCATGATGACGACCTTGGGCGAATCGCCCAGGGCGCTCGCGGTCAGCGCTGGCATCGGCTGATTGCCGTTCGGCGCCGGCTTGAAGCCCAGCTTCTCGAAGGGCACGTCGGAGACGAACAGCACGTTGCCGCCGCCCAGCTCTTCCATCCCGTAGATGTGCGGGACATATGACGAATCGCTGCGAATGCGGGTCCAGGCTTCGTTGATCAGCTCGTCGCGGTCGCCGAAGATCGTGGCTCCCACGCGGACAGGCTTCCGCGCAAGCTGTCGGCTTGCCGGCCTTCACGCGATCGGCGCACATATCGCACTTCTTTACGAACGGCGCCAGCTTGGTCCACTGGTATCGCGGCACCTGGTAGGGACACGCCAGCATGCAATAGCGGCAGCCAATGCATTTGTCGGCGTTGTACACCACCGGGCCCAGCGGCGTCTTGCTGATGCGCGCCCACCGGGCAGGCCGAGGCGCACGCCGGATCTTCGCAGTGCATGCACAGCTTGCGGACGAACTTGTCGCCGCGTGCTTCCACTACGGTGAATGCGGTGTCAGAGAGCGTCGGTTCAGGGTCGGTGCCGAATCCGTGCAGTTGTTTGCAGGCGGTCTCGCAGCTCAGGCACCCGATGCATTTCTTGATGTCGATCAGTAGCGCTTTTTCTTTTGCCATGGCGTCCTCCTTGGTCCTCTCTCTTTTCTGCGCTATGTCAGGAAGAATTCGTTGACCAGTTGCTGCTGCGTGGCGCTATCCACCTGGAAGAGCAAGCCCTTGACGGGCAGACCGCCGTCCTGCGCCAGGGCGGGATTGAGCTGCTGCATCATCGCTCCTACGCGGGCAAGGCTGTTCTGCATCCACGGCACGACCACCGGGCCCTGTAGCAGGTTCTTGACGTTGGTGGCCATTTCGGGCGCTTTGACCACGCACAGCCAGCCATTCTTGTAGGGGTCATCAACGATGAGGTTCGGGTTCTTCAGCACTTCGTGATTCACCGAAACCAGCACGCCTTCCACCGGCGACAGCAGTTCAACGCTGCGGCCTTCGCGAGTGACGGTGCACAACGGCTGTCCCTGGCGGACCCAGCGATTCAGGTCGGCCACCTCGATGGAATCGATTTTGCCGAACAGATTGCCGGCGAAAGCGTCGATGCCGACGCGGGCGTTCTGACGGCCTTCATCGCGTTACCCAGGTGTGTCCGGGATGGAAGCAATATCCTGCGGAACCTCAAAGCCAGCTTGTCTTCATCATGAATTGGCGGAGTTCACCTTCTTTACCGGCGCAACCTGAAGGGCGTTGCGCCGCATTTTCGGGACGGCGGAAGTACATGACGGTAAGAATGAGAAGAAAGTAAGTAGGACAAATAAGATCGACATAAGGCCTCCCTATTCGGTCCGCGGCATGTCTGACTTCGACATTGCGCAGCGGAAAGGAGCACGGCCTCCAATGTCCTGCCTGGTTCGGCGCGGGAATTTGGGATCCATGATCATGGCAACGTGCTCCACCCTGGCATGTGCACGTTGGGGGCAAATCGCTTCCCAAAAAGGGCTGTGTGGCGAAAGGACTTACAGGATTAGAAGGACATAAGAGGGCGGAGACCACTGCGTTTTGCAGCGGTCTCCCTGCAATCTGCAGTATGCAACTCGCAACGGGCTCGCAGAAACATCTCCACGGGGCCGGAGGTTACCCCGGTTACGCGGTTGCCGGTATGAGTGGTCGGGTCTGACGTTCCAACACGTCCCGCAAATGTGGCAGCGCAGCTCGCAGGTCGTTGCCACCGGTCGCATAGGCGATGTAACCGTCCGGACGAACCAGCTTTATGCCCGCATTGGCTTGTGGACGAGGTTCCAGAAGCTTCGGGAACTCTGCCGAAAGTTGCGGCACCGCCTGTCGCGAGCTGGCATCCGCGTTGTCATCGAAGACCAGCAGGAACCGGCTGCCGATGCCCGAGCCTCCGCTGAGAGAACTGTCCCAGTACCGCTCGCCTGCTCCTTCGACAATCGGGCTGCCGCTGTACGAAATGCCGAGCTCGGAAAGGCGCTTCACGAATGCGTGCTGAAAAGGAGCCAGTCGCGAAACCATGGGAATCACGGTGTTCCGCAAAGCCTGGGCGAATTTGTTCGGCGTTCCCAGCGCCTTGGTCAGGAAATCGGTGGTCTCGATAAGCTGCCGGATCACCGGCCGCCGCTCTGCGCTGTAGCTGTCCAGCAAGGCCTGGTTGCCAAGACCGCGGATTACGAGGTCGAGCTTCCATGCCAGGTTCCATACGTCGTGCATGCCAGTGTTCATGCCCTGTCCCCCAAACGGGCTGTGAATGTGCGCCGCATCGCCGGCAATAAAGAATCGTCCCACGCGCAAGTGCTCCGCCTGGCGATGATGGATGCGGAAGTAGCTGCTCCAGTGCAGCGACTTTGCCTCGATGCCCTGGGGAGCCCGTTCGGCCAGGATCTTCCGAACCAGCTCCAGCGAAGGAGCCCCGTCCTCGACCTGATCGACAGTCGCGACTATACGGCGTCGGGTAGCGCTCATGGGAAAAATAGCCACCGGGCCCGATTCGTTGGGACACAGCTGCAACTCACTTGCGGGAAAAGCGTCATTGGTCTCGACGTCCGCCAGCACGAAGGAGTCAAGATACTCGCCGCCGACGAACGGCAGCTTCATCAGGTGGCGCACCACGCTGTGCGCGCCGTCGCAGCCGACCACAAAAGCTGCCCTCATCTGCAGCGACTCGCCTTTCCGCTCCAAGGTTGCGGTAACGCCGTTCTCCCCCTCGACCGCCGAAACGAACGTGGTTTCATATTCCACTTTTCCGCCGCGGGCCAGTAGTTGATCCCGCAACAGCCCTTCGGTCACATCCTGCGGCACCATGGCGACGAACGAATAGGGGCTGTTTTTCGGCTCAAAGCGCATGTGCGCCAGTGTGTGTCCGTGGGTGATGATGGTCACGGAAGTTACGCGATTGGCCTTGTCCAGGAAGGGCTGTGCCAGGCCGGCCATGTCCAGGATTTCAAGGGTGCGGGGAAAAATGGCCAGCGCTTTGGAATGTTCCGACTGCGTAGCCTTAGCTTCGACCAGTCGAAACCTCAGGCCGCGCCGGGCACATTCGTTGGCCAACAGTAAGCCTACCGGTCCTGCTCCCACGATAAGAACATCGGTATCAAGTGTGAAATTTGCCATGGTCTACCTCCTAGGGATTTACCTGCTATGAATCAGATTGCGGAAGAAGTGTGGCGCGAAACCCCGTTCTAGTTCTTTAGACGTGATTTGGCAACCCGGCGAATCTCAAAAATCGAAGACAAATGGCAGGAGGACGCACGATTTTCCGCGACCCGTCCGGACGGAATGGAATCGGAGGCAGCAAGAAAGAGGGCCCCGTTTCCGGAGCCCTCCTAGCCGCGATCGCGACTTCCTTACCAGACGGTCAGCGACGCCTTGTCAACCCATTCGTGATAACCCTGGCCGCTGGCGTTCACGTCTAGCTGCCACTGCACGCCGAGGTTGTCTCCCCAATGCAGGTTCTTGGCACTGCCGGTGATATTGACCGGTTTGACCACCCCATCCACCACCAGAGTTACGTAGGTGTACTGATGGGCGGCAGTATTGGTGGTGACATACCACTGGATGTGATGCCAGGTCCCGGTGCTGAACTTGGGGCAGGCGATGGACGAATGGATCCAGTGTCCCGACGCTTCATCCCAGGTGTCCCACACCCCGGCGGCGTAGTTGCACTGGCTGCCGATCATGTAGTTGTAGCCGCCCACAAACTGGAAAGCATCGTATTCCAGAGCCTGAGCGCCGTTCCGGGAACTGTCGTCCAGATACATCCAGAAATCCCAAAGCAAATTCTTCACGTTGTTGTTGGCGCCGAGCTTCTGCCACCAGAGAGCATTGGCCCAGACCCCGGAGTTATAGAACTCCGCGCTGGAACCGTCGCGCGAAGGCGGATTCTGGTTTTGGGCCATCCAGTAGGTTCCATTGCCGCTGCCGCCTGCGCAACCGGGATCGTCACACCAGGCCCAATTACCGCGCTCATCAATGTTGTTGAAGGCGATCGCCCAAGGCGGAGGAATGGGAAGACCACCCCCGCCGCCTAGTCCCCCGCCGATTCCGGTGCCCGAGCCAGAGCCTGCTGTAATTTGCTCATTGACGCTGCCATAAGCCCCGGTGCTGTCCCATGCACGCGTGACCAGCTGATGCGTTCCGGAGGAAGCGGGAATGCTGGCGTTGATGGAGTTCACCGCCCCGGCGGTGTAGACGCTGACGCCATCCAGATAAACCACCCACCCGGTAATGGTGTAGGAACTGATGGCGCTGGCTGAAAGAGTAAACGGCGAGCTGACATGTGCTCCGTCCGTCGGGGTTGTGACCGTGACCTGCACCCCAGCCGATGCTGCGAGTGACAAGCTCAAGCACACTGCTGCCAGAGCGAGGAACTGCTTCATGAGGAACTACTCCCTTGCAAGCCTGAAATCATCTGGGCGCGCTGTTGAGGCCACGGTCTTCTCTGCAGCCGTCGGGAAAGTATCCCTTGCTCTATCAGCGAGATAAATCGGGCGTTCTGCTTAGAATCAGCGATATTACGGGTCAGGCGCTGCGACTAAAGCGCAAGCACGGAATGCAGCCTTCGTCGGCGCTTGATCGGCAGATGGAAGTGAGCAGAGAAATTTCCGAAGAGCAGTCTATTCGCATTTGAGCGGTGTCCGCCGGCGATTTCTCGCGATAGCGGGCAGCGAGCAGAACAGCAATCCTCGCCTCGCCAAACGGACGCACGAGGACATCCCGCTTGGTCGTAGCGCCGGCTACGACCTAGGTCGTAAGCAATAACCTCTAGCCAGCTTTCGACTCGCTGTGCGGTTACCGTTGACGAAGACCCTCCGGTTCAAAACGCCCTACATTTTTCTCATGCCTAGAAAGGCATGCGCGCTGTGACGATGACCCCGTGGTTATAGGCATAGAACTGCGATACCGCAATCTGCATACCGGCACCCATGGTGAATCCGATGCGGTTATGGATTGGGAAGCGCCCGAGCACGAAGCCCGGGGTGAGGAAGACCTGCTTTCTGCCGTCGTTGGTCCCATCAATCCAGAAGGTCGAATTCACTTCCGCCTCCGGCCACAGGTATTTGGAGACGTGATACTGGAAGGCTGTGTTCCAGGCCAGCGCGTGGCCAATGGTGTTCTCGTTGGTCACCGGCAATCCGCCGCCGAAGGTGCTCTGGAAGTCGAACTTGCCCCAGCCTTTGCCGCCGGCAATCGAGGGCGTGACCACCGCGCCGGCCGCTCCATTCTTGTATTGCCCGCTGGGAACCGAAGCGCCCAGGAACGCGGTCAGAATGTAGTTGCCGTGCTCCGCGTTTCCGGAGAGGATGCGGAACTTCATCAGAAAGGAAACGTCGCCCCAGCCGTCCTTGATCTTGGGGTTGTCGTGAATCAGGTACGGCGGAAGATTGAACAGCAGCTCGATGTGCTTTTCCGGAATGACTTCCAGGCCCTTGCCGCCATCCACGTTCCACAAGGGATCGCCGGTGGCGGGAAGCTGCCGGAACATGTCAAAACGAAACTCCTGTTCCAGGCGGGGCGTGACGGTGGCGACCGGCGTGACCCAGCGCGGCTGTTCATCCTGCGTGGCCGTCACCATGTTGAACCACTTGGACAGGAAGCCGTCATCCTGTTGGGCCAGGCTGAAAGGGCAGATGCTCGCAATAAAAAGCAGCAGGGTCCAAATTCTGCGTGTCATGGATCGCAATGTCTCCGGCAGATTAAGTTGATTCAAAACGAAAAGTATATACGGAATTATGCGATATGGGCGAGCAAACTAGCAGTGGCGAACGATGCGGCCGCCGCACCGCGGTCGAAAGGGAGGCGTAATTTTCCGTGGCACTGGGCTCAGTTGCTCAGCCGATGTAGCAGATGGCCTGCGGCATCGAGCAGCGAAACTTCCAGTGCGGGAACGCCAAAGGCATGGGTGGAGCAACTGAGACAGGGATCATAGGCCCGGACCACTGCCGAGACCCGGTTCAACATGCCTTCCTGGATCTGATCGCCTTTGACGAAGTGCTTGGCCACCTGGAGCACGCTCTGGGAGATGGCGTGATTGTTGTGGCCGGTAGCAACGATCAGGTTGGCCCAGACAATGGTGCCATTACCGTCCACCTTGTAGTGATGGATCAGGGTGCCGCGTGGCGCCTCGATGATGCCCACGCCCTCGGCAGCGTTTGCTCCCGCGTTGGCGCGTACGTGGCTGTCCAGGACGTCGGGCTCCAGCAGCAGGATCTTCATGCATTCGATGGCGTACAACACTTCAATAAGCCGGGCATAGTGATAGAGAAATGCCGAATGCACAACCTGACCGAAACGATTGCGAAACGTCTGCAGTGCCTCGTCGGCGAGCGGTGTTCCGAGGGCGTCAGCGGCGTTCAGGCGTCCTAGCGGTCCTACCCGGTAAATGCCCTGGGGATAGCCCATGGGGCGATAATAAGGGGCCTTGAGGTAGGAATTTTCGACGGTGGCTTCGGCAACATAATCGCTGTAGCAATCAGCAGCGATCCCCTCGTGAACAATCTCACCGGAGGCGGCGCGGAAGCGCAGCAAGCCATCGTAGAACTGCAAATTGCCGGAGCTGTCCACCAAGCCGGCATACATGGTCGGGATCGAGCCAAAGTTGGCGATCTCCTCGGTGAAGTTGTCGAGGGTGTCCGTGAAAATGTCCAGCGTCTTCTCCGTGGTCGCCAGGGCTTGAGGAATGCCCGCCAGGATGCGATCGCGCAGTTGCGCGGTCACGGGAGTGCGCACCCCGCCGGGAACAATCCACGAGCCGTGCACCCGATCGCCGCCGCCCAGCCCTTCAATCACCTGCAGTCCGAATTTCCGCAGTTCAATGCCGGCGCGAGCCAGTTCAGGATTGGCCTCGATCAGCCCGACCACGTTGCGCACCGCCGGATTGGCGTCCATGCCCAGCAGCAGGTCGGGGGCGGAAAGATAAAAGAAGCTCAGCGCATGGGACTGCACAAACTGCGCGCAGTGGACAATCTCGCGCAGCAACTGCGCGGTGCGGGGAATCTTCACCGCCATGATGGCGTCGCAGGCTTTGGCGGACGCCAGTTGATGGCTGATGGGACAGATACCGCAGATGCGCGAGGTAATGCCCGGCATTTCGTAGAAGGGACGCCCCTCGGTGAACTTCTCGAAGCCGCGGATCTGGGTCACCTGGAACTGGGCGTCGGCGACGTTGCCGCTGTCGTCCAGTTGAATGGTGACTTTGCCGTGTCCCTCGATGCGGCTTATCGGCTCAATGGCAATGCGCTTCATCGCCGCTCCTATCCAAACTTGATCTTGGTATTGACGTCCGGCTTGCGCCCTTCCAGCAGGTTGTTCAGAAAGCCGGCGATGACTTTGTTTTGCGGAGGACATCCGGGAAGACAGACATCCACTTTCACGAAGTCGTGCGCCGGACGGGCCAGCTTCTGCAATTGCGGCAGGCCGCGCCGCGGAATGCAGGGATTGGCGTCGGCCCCGTCCACGTAAACCCGCTGCAACAGCTTGCTGACGGGGATGGTGTTGCGCATGGCGGCGACATTGCCGGTCACCGCGCAGTCACCCAGCGAAACCAGCATCTTGCTGCGCTGCCGGATGATCTGCAGCTTGTCAATATCGTCCTGGGTGCTAATGGCGCCTTCCACCAGGGTCAAGTCCACGTCCTCGGGAAATTCCTGGGCGTCCACCAGTGGGCCGTACACAATGTCCACCTTGCGCGTAAGCGGAATCAGCGCGCCATCCAGATCCAGCAGCGACATGTGGCAGCCGGAGCAGCCGTCCAACCAGATGGTAGCCAGCTTGAGCTTTTTCATGCCCGTGTACCTCCCGCTCCGGATTCAGGCTCGCCCGGCGATGCTAGAGCCCGACGGCGCGCCAGGGTCACTACTGCTGCATTGGAGCGCACCATTTCCTCCACTGCCTTTCCTTTTTCCGCCAGTGCGCCGGTGGGACACACCTGGACGCACTTGCCGCAGTTGGTGCAGGTCGGCGAGCTGCCCCACTGCTGGTTGAGATCGGAGACAATGCGCGCGTGGATGCCCCGCGAGACCACCGACCACACGTACGCGCCTTCGATATCGGCGCAGGTGCGCACACAACGGGTGCACAGAATGCAGCGGTTGTGGTCGAGCACAAAGCGCGGATGGGAAGCGTCCACTTGCAGCTTGGGGAAGTTGTAGGCGAAGCGCACGCTGGTGATGCCCATGGCATAGGCCATGTCCTGCAGCTCGCAATGTCCGTTGGAAACGCACACCGCGCAAACGTGGTTGCGTTCCACCAGCAGCAACTCCACCGTGATGCGGCGATAGCGGGCCAGCCGGGGAGAGTTGGTAACCACCGACATGCCGTCCTGCAGCGGCGTGGTACAGGCGGGGAACATGCGGTCCACGCCGGCGATCTCCACCATGCACAGGCGGCAGGCGCCCACCGAGCGCAGTCCCTCCAGGAAGCACAGCGTCGGAATGTTCTTGCCACCGGCCCGGGCGGCGTCCAGAATGGTCTGCCCTTCCAGCGCGTTCACCAGCTCGCCATCAATACGGATCGAGATTTTCTTCTGCGGCAAGGCTCGACTCCTTCCCTAGCGCGATACCGTCGTCTTGGCATCGCAGCGCAAACAACGGCAACATTCCTCGTGCGTCTCTTCCGCTCCCAGGCTGATGACCACCTCGTCGAAAGTGCGCACCCGCTCCGCCGCCGGCAGCGAACGAGGATGGGCCTTACGGCTCTCGCTGGGCTGCTTGGGCGGAGTTTGCTGATATTGCAGAGGCCGGAAAAGCGTGTCCCAGCGCTTGCTGTCCATCAACTGCTCATCCATGGCGCGGGCCGCCTGCTTGCCATAGGCCATGGCATTGGAGACGTTGGAGGCGCCGGTCACCAGATCGCCGCCGGCAAAAAATCGTGGACGGCTGGTTTCCAGGGTGAAGTGGTTCACCTCGATGGTGCCGCTGTCCTTGATCTGCAAGCCGGAGGCGCGGGCGAAATCGATGTCCACGCTCTCGCCCACGGCCAGGATGACCGAGTCGCATTCGAAGCGCTGTACTTCATCGGTCAGGACCGGCTTGCGGCGGCCGGAGCGGTCATATTCGCCGAGCCGCGTCTTCACCACTTCCAGCGCCCGCACTTTGCCGCGGGCGTCGCCGATGATGCGATGCGGCGCTGACAGGAATGCTATTCGCGCTCCTTCTTCCTCGGCAGCAGCCGTCTCCTCTTCGATCGCCGGCATGTCCTTGCGTTCGCGGCGATACACCACGGTCACGTCGCACCCGAGACGCAGCGAGGTGCGCGCAGAATCAATGGCCGCGTTGCCGCCGCCGATGACCACCACCTTGTGGCCCAGTTCCACGGATTCGCCTTTGGCGACCGACTCCAGGAAAGGCAGCGCCGGGTAAA
Organism: uncultured Acidobacteriaceae bacterium; assembly: GCA_963763975.1. GTDB lineage: Bacteria > Acidobacteriota > Terriglobia > Terriglobales > Acidobacteriaceae > Bog-257. The sequence continues at coordinate 584,042 of CAVXQR010000003.1, read as the reverse complement.
CGCCTTTCAGTTCGGTCCCGGGTAGATAGACCCACGATTCTTTCCAGGTACCGATGGCCAGGCACACCGCATCGAAGCGTTCGTCTAGTTCGTTCAGCGGCAGATCGAAACCCGCGCGGGTGTTGAAGACGAAATTCACGCCCAGCCGCTCGATCAATTCGATCTCGCGACGCAACACCGGTTTGGGCAGGCGATACTCCGGCAGTGCGAAACGCAGCATGCCGCCCGCCTCAGGCATGGCGTCGAATACGGTGACGTCGTGTCCCAGCAGCGCCAGATAGAATGCCGCGGTCAGCCCGGCCGGCCCGGCGCCGGCAATGGCGACTTTGCGGCCCGTGGATTCCAACTGGCGCGCCTTTACCCGCGCCACCGCGTCTTCGAAGCGGTCCGAGATCAGCATGTAATCGCCGATGAAGCGGTGCACGTCGCGCATGTTCACCGCCTCGTCCACCGTGATCCGGCGGCAACGTTTGTCGCAGGGGTGCTGGCAAACCCGGCCGGTGGAGCAAGGCAGCGGATTGTCCAGGATGATGGACTCGAAAGCATCCTCGAACTGGCCCTCTTTGTAGAGTTCCAGGAAGCGGGGAACGTTCATGTGCAGCGGGCAACTGTTCTCGCAAGGAGCCAGCGCCAGTTCGGTACAGGTCCCGGCCTGGCAGCGGCGGGAGACGATATGGTCCTCGAACTCCTGCCGGAAGTGGCGCATGGTGGTCAGCACCGGATTGGGCGCAGTCTGCCCCAGGCCGCACAGCGAGCAATCGCGGATGTAGCGGCTCAGTTCGTCCAGCCTCTCCAGGTGGTCCATGCGGCCGGCGCCTTCGGTGACGCGGTTCAGGATGCGCAGGCACTTATTCAGGCCGACGCGGCAGGGAACGCATTTGCCGCACGACTCCGAATTGGTGAACTCGACGAAATAACGAGCGACGTCCACCATGCAGTTGTCTTCATCCATCACCACCATGCCGCCGGAGCCCATGATGGAGCCCAGTTGCGCCAGGCTCTCGTAGTCCACCGGGGTATCGAACATCTCGTGTGGAATGCAGCCCCCGGAAGGGCCTCCGGTTTGGACGGCCTTGATGCTGCGCCCGTCGGGGCCACCTTCGCCAATGTCGTAGACGAAGGTCTTCAGCGAGGTGCCGAGCGGCATTTCCACCAGTCCGGTGTTCTGCACCTTGCCGACCAGCGAAAATACCTTGGTGCCGGCGCTCTTGGGACTGCCGGTCTCGGTGAACCAGGCGGGGCCGCGGGTGACGATGGGCGCAATGTTGTACCACGTCTCGACGTTGTTGATGTTGCTGGGCTGGCCCCACAGACCTTTTTGCGCGGGAAACGGCGGCCGCGGCCGGGGCCGTCCGGCTTCGCCTTCCAACGAGGCGATCAGGGCGGTTTCTTCGCCGCAGACGAATGCGCCTGCGCCTTCGACCAGTTGGATATCGAAATCGAAGCCGCGTCCCAGAATGTTCTTGCCCAGCAGTCCGAACTCACGCGCCTCTTCCAGCGCGCGACTCAGGCGATGCACCGCCAGCGGATATTCCGCCCGCACGTAAACGATCCCCTGGGTGGCGCCCATGGCGTAACCGCCGATGAGCATGCCTTCCAGCAGCGCATGCGGATCGCTTTCGATCTCGTTGCGGTTCATGTAAGCGCCGGGGTCGCCCTCGTCGGCATTGCAGATGATGTACTTCTGGCTGCCCGCGGCTTTGCGCAGGAACTCCCACTTGTTGCCGGTGAGGAATCCGGCGCCGCCGCGACCGCGCAGCTTCGCGGCCTTCATCTGCTCGATCACGCTCTCGGGTTTGCCGTCAATCAACGTCTTGTACAGGGCTTGATATCCGCCGACAGCGATGTATTCCTCGATATCGTCTGGGATTGATCAGCCCGCAGTTGCGCAGCACGATCTTCTTCTGGCCCTTGAAGAAAGGCACTTCGTTCCAGGCGGGAATTTCGGGATAGCCATGCCCGTAACGCACCGCGCCAGTGATGTGGTCCCACTCCTCGATCTTGCAGTAGACGAGATCGGGGCTGACGGTGCCGCTGAAAACGTCGTGCAGAATGCGGCCCGCATCGTTGGCCTCGACGCGGTGCAGGATCAGCAGCGGGTGCCCGGGCACGTGAATGTTGACCAGTGGCTCGCGATAGCAGGCGCCAAAACAGCCAACGCTGGTCAGGTATATCGGGGTGCCGCTGCGATCGACGACCTCGGCGAAGGCGTGATACAGTCCTTCGGCGCCATTGCCGCGGCCGCAGGTGCCCATGCCGACGGCGATGCGCGGAACCGCGGCAACCAGCTTGGCCATGCCGGTTTCGCGAACCGTGTTGAATATGCCAATGTCCTCAATGCGCGGCATCAGTCATTCTCCCGTTCCAGCGCACGTACCTCGCGCTGCAGGGTCCGCTCGTTCACGTGGCCGCAGATGCGATGGTTGATCTCCACTACCGGAGCCAAGGCGCATTGTCCGAAGCAAGCCACGGTGCGCACGGTGAAGCGGCTGGTCGCCGGTGGTCAGCTCCAGCTTGTCAGACTCGCCCAGTGCTCTCGCCGTCGTCCAACCCCAGGCCCAAGCTCCAGCCGCAGGCTCTCCAGCAGGTCGCGCGAGTTCCGCGTGTGGCAGGCGGTTCCCCGGCAGATGCAGATGGTATTCTCGCCCTGCGGTTGCAGGTTGAACAGCGCGTAGAAGGTAGCCACGCTGTAGATCCGCGAGAGCGGAATCTCCAGTCTTGCCGGCGATGTACCGCAGCGTGTCCGGCGACAAATATTTGTGGGGATGGTGCTCCTGGACGGCTTCCAGGATGCCCAGCAGCGCCCCTGGGCGGCCGCTGTGGCTGGCGATAGTCTGGTCGATGAAGGTTTGCTCGGCCGTTTCAAGAGAGAGCGAAGCTGTCGACATGTGCTTGGCACTCCTTTCCCATGGAAGACCAGCACTTTGGCAAGCTCATTCCGGCTCAATCGCGTACCTAGAGGTGCTTCGATGAGTGCCTGCGAAACTAGAGTGTTCCTATCCGGGCGGGAACTCTGTGAAGCGGGTCACGTCGAGAGGTGATAGGTGGGCACGATGGTAATCATGTTCCGAATTGGAAATCTTTATTCGCGCGAGACTGAAATTCATTCGACCGGTTTGACCGCATCCATCAGGAAGAAAAGTCCTTCAGCGAAGGTGGGATGGATGTAAACCGCTCCCTTGAGCAGCGTGTAAGGTTGGTCAGCCAACATCAGGGTGTAAGGGACGTGCACGGTCTCGCCGCCATCGCTGGAGAGGATACTTGTTCCCAGAATGCGGTCGTTGCTGGCGTCGACAATTAGCTTCATCAGGCCGGCAGTCTCGTCGCGTTCGTACGCGCGCGCCACCTGCGACATCGGCACCGATCCAATCTTCAGTTTGTAGCCTTTGGCGCGGGCCTCCTTCTCGGTCATGCCCACGCTGCCCAACTGCGGATCGGTAAAAACGCAGTACGGCACCAGGCGATGCTCGATGGTCTGGTTCTTGCCTTCGATCAGATTGGCGTAAACAATTTGGTAATCGTTGTAGGAGATGTGGGTGAAAGCCGGGCCGCCTTTGACATCGCCCAAGGCCCAGACGCCCGGAACGCTGGTCTCGAGCCGGCTATTCACATGGATGGAGCCATCCTTGTTGGTAGCGATTCCGGCTTTGTCCAAGTGCAGGTCTTCGGTATTCGCGCGCCTCCCGGTGGCGATCAGCAGCTTTGTGCCCGAAACGGTTTTCGACTTTCCACCCTGCTGCACGGTGAGCACGACTGCGCCGTCTTTCTGCTCAACTCTGGTGGTATTGGCGCCGAGCAGGAACTCGATGCCTTCCGCCGCAAGCGCCCGTTGTAACTCAGTCGCAACCTCCGGATCCTCTCGCGGCACAATCTGGTTATTGGCTTGAAGAATGGTCACCTTGCTGCCGAAGCGGGAAAACATCTGCCCGAATTCCAGGCCAACGTAACCTCCGCCCAGCACCAGCAGGCTTTCCGGCACTTCGGTCAATTGCATAATCGTCGCGTTGGTGAGGTAGTCCCCCTCAGACAGACCGGGAATTGGCGGAATCACGGCCCGGCCACCGGTGTTGATGAAGATATGGTCGCTCTCCAGCGTCTCGTCGCCGACCTGCACACTGTGTGGACCGGTGAAGCTGGCCACGCCGCGGATCAGTCGGATATTCGGGCTCTGATCGTAACCTTGCTGCTGGCGATCGCGGCGACTTTGCACCAGCTCATCTTTCTGCTTCACGATGGTGGCCAGGTCCGCCTTCACGCCGTGCGCTTCGACGCCCCAACGCGCCGCGTGCTTCGCGTAGTAGGCGACCTGCGCGCGATGAATCATGGTCTTGGTGGGCGTGCAGCCGGTATTGATGCAGGTGCCGCCGAGATCAGCGCGCTCGATGATGGCCACCTTCCATCCCTGTTTGGCCAGCGCCGAGGCCAGCGGTCCGCCGGCCTGCCCGGTGCCGATAATAATGGCGTCGTACTTCATAGCGCCGACTTCTCCTGCTGGTGCCGCTCTGCTTAGATGCGGTCGGAAGGTTTACCTGGAATGTACGATCAGCAGCGCCAGACCGATGGCCACCACGTCTTCCGGGATAGCAATGAAAGCATCGTTGATCTTGAGACCGGTCACCAGCGCCTTGCGGGCATGATATCCGGCGTAGGTGCCGATGACGCCGCCGATGGCGCCCAGCACCGCGCCCAGTAGCGACGACTGGCTCGCGGCCGCATAAATACATGCGCCCGACAATCCACCCAGGATGATCCGCGCAATCAGCGGAACCGGCGTTGTTCGGGCCGGTGTGGCTGGCAGCAGGTCGCCAACATATTCCACCAATGCAAGCAGGCTGAAGATTCCAAGCGCCCACGCGGTTCCCATGAAGGCTAGGTGGGTGCCGTGCAGATTAAGCCAACCGAGATGAGCCGCCCAGCAGACAGTAGCGGGGGCCGTGAAGGAGCGCAGGCCTGCGACAATGCCGATGCCCAGCGCGAGCACAAAAATAACGTTCGAGTTCATGCCTTATCCCTGTCGTGTGATCTATGTCCTGAGCCCAAAGCCACGCAACACAGATGCAGGCCTTCCCCTGGAGTCGCAACATTATGACGTGAGATTTTTCGAAAGCAAGTCAAAAGGAAGGACGGGCGGGACAGAGAAAGGACAGGGTCGAAAAAAGGAGGCCCTTTGTAGGGCCTCCATGAGCTTACGCCGAAATCAGACGTCGGGCCTTGAATCAGGGCTGCGCCCGGCGTCCCTTCTCCAGCTTGTAATCCGACGGGACCTGGAACAGCGAGGCCGGGGGCTCGCTGCGATTGATGTTGTTCAACTGGCTGGTCACAGTTCCCATCATGGGATCGCTGTGCGTGGTCAGAACCGGAAGCTGCAAATCGGGCGAATACCAGCGTTCGGTCACCACCTCGATGGGATTCTGGTTGCCGATCTCGCCTGCTGGAATCGTCCGCGTCACCCGCGTACCCTGGGTCCGCACACCAGCGATCGCCTTGTTGCCGAGCTCTTCCGACTTCCAATCCGGGGACTGTCTCCGGTCGGGTCTGGCCTCGGCTCCACGATCGCGCATCCGCAGTGGTACCTGGCGCGCCGTTTTGTTTTGCGGGTTCAGGGTGTAGCGTACGCCGGCGACCGGATCGGTGATGATGATGATGGTTCGCTTGGCAGCGCCGGTCATGGGCGTGTTGAGCGCAAATTCAACTTCGCGCCGCACCCGGCCTTCGGAGTCGCGATAAATCGCGGTCTGGGTGTCGGTGTGAATGCGGTTGCCGTCGGCCAGCGTGGTGTCGCGGGTCACGTTCAGTTCCGCGCTCAGCGGAACGCCCTTGACCGTCTGACCCTCGCCAATGCCGCCCATCATCAAGTTCATCATGCCGATGCGGGGATGGCTCGGCGGCGCCTGCGGCTCGCTCTGCGCCAGGGCCACGGACGCCAGCGTCATGAATGCGAACGCGACTCCTAACCCGATCGAAGTGACACGAGATTTCATCATCATCATCCTCTACTGCGGAGAGCTGCCTCTCCAGTGATCTTCAATTCACCATGCGAATGGCCCGTACGATGCCATCCGAACCCACTACTACATCGGCCATCTGGGGCTCGGCATCCTTCTCGCCGTTGCTAGCCGGACTGGGAATCTCCATGCGGACCACTTCGGCGTCGTCGGAACAACTCAGTGGGTCGCAGAACATCAGCGCGACGTAATCGCTGTCGGAAGACGCCGTAGATCCGGTGGCCATCGCGGTCGAAACCACTCGCGCAGCAGACGTGCGAGATGTACTGCTCATCGCAACGCTGTTATTGGCCGCAGCTTGAGGCACTGCGGCAGTCGAAGCGGCTGCACTCACGACCTGGTGGTTGGATGCCATCGAAGCCGATGTGTCAGCATGCGACCGCACCAGGCGCAATCCCAGGAACATGCCAATTGCCAGGGCAGCCGCCACCGCAACGTAGGCTGAGACTTCGAACACCCGGCTCAAGCGGAAGGCCAGCGGCGGCAGACGATGCGCTTTAGGCAGCTCGACCGGCTCGCAATCCTTGTCGCGGAAGGCCCGCAGCAGCGCCTGCTCCACGTGCGGCTCCGCCGATACGTTTGCCGTGTGTTGCTGCAGCATCTGCAGCGCGCCCGCAAGCTTCTGTCTCTCCTGCAGCCAGGTACCGCATCGCTCGCAGGTAGAGGCGTGCTCCATAATCCGCGGTTGCACGCCCGCAGTTCCAGACAGAGGCAGGGGACCGACGGCGGATTGAAATTCATGGCATGTCATGACAAACACCTTGCCGGCGCGGCGGCAAAACCGGGCGCGGCGGCAGCCGAACGTCGCAGCTTGCGCGCCAGCATCTCGTGCGCGCGATGCAGACGCGAACGGATGGTGCCGATAGCGCAACCAATGGCGACGGCGGCATCGGCATACGTCTGTTCCTGCAAATCGCACAGCACCACCACTTCGCGATAATGCTCCGGCAACGACAGCACCGCTTTCCATACCGCCGCCGAAGTCTGATGCCTGGCAATATCGTCGGTGGGATCCATCTCCACCATCAGCGAATCGCTCTCCTCCTCGGCTGACGTGGTGTGCGCCATCTCGGAATAGGAACGCTCCAACGCACGCCGCACAAAATTTCTCGCCACGCCGAAAAGATAAGCGGCCAGAACCCCACGCGCGGGATCGAAATCGCGACCGCGCTGCAGCAGAAACAGGAACACGTCCTGGGTCACTTCTTCGGCAATCAGCACCGAGCCGCTCATGTGCAGCGCGAAACGATAGATCGGCGCGTGCCGCCGGCGATACAACTCGGTGAAGGCCGGCTCACTTCCGCCCAGCGCTTCACCCAGCAGGTGTTCATCACTACGGTCTGTCAGCAATGCCACCTCGGCGGGCGGTCTGATCTCGCTTATGACAGTCTTTCCTTTGGACATTGGAGAAAGTTCCGCAAATTCAAGCTTCGGCCGCAGGCCCACCCGGTGAGGTTGACGAATTCCGGGGGACCCTAGCTTAAACCCGGTAGCGAGGAGAAAGCTGCCCGAGGCAATTAGATAGAGTAAACTCTATCCAATTGGCCTCTCGTTACGTCCCCGGGAGCAGCTCCAAACCGGGCCGTCAGCGCGCCACAAAGCCCACCTTGGTGCTATCTTTCTGCGCGGCCTTAACGCCCGGAAGCAGCTTTTGACGATGTCGCAGCAGGATTCTTGTGGCTCGGCGACGGTAGTTCCTCAAAACTGAACTGCTTGCTGATGGCTTCGTAGGGCTTGCCATCGGCTTCGGCGTAGGGATAGACAAAATAATTCAGCGGTGGCCCATCCTGCTTCGGGTTCAGGGTGACGTCGCGACCGGTAGAGAACTGCACGCGGTTGGCGTCCACGCTGCCGAAGAAATAATTTTCCTTCTCTTTGGCCTGCCAGGCTTCCGAGATATCCACCGGAATCCAGCCAATTCCCGGCGAATAGAACTCGGCCCAACAATGATAGCCGGGGATGTCGCCCTTGTCCTTGTTTTCCGGCAGCGGAAATCCGATATCGAAGCGCGCCGGAACGCCGTCTGCGCGGAGCATGCCGATAAAGGGTGAATGGAAATCCGTGCAATTGCCGTGCTTGGCGTCGCACGCCCATACTGCGTCGCCGCGTCCCCATCCCGTGCCGCTCTTGTCGTAGCGCATGGTGGAGAAAAGATAGTCATAGGCAGCTTTGGCTTTGGCCACGCTGCCAGTTTGATCGCCGGTTACCTTCACGGCCAGTTCCTTGATGGTGCCGTCCACCGGTATCAGCTTGTCGGGTTTCACCAGGCGGCTCATGGAGGCGTTGACGACGGTCGGCTTCTGGTCCATTCGCTCCAGTCGCGCGAAGTCGCCGCGCGAGTACTCGCGTCGCGTCACTTCGTATTCGAGAGAAAAGTCCGCGGTTGGCTTGGGATTCTTGAGCTCGGCATACAGCATCTTGTCGCCATATTCCGGTTCTTCCAGGACCTGGGTTTTGCCCGGTGCTTTCACACTCAACAGGCGTATGGTCTGGTGTTCGTCGGAGTGAGCGACTGGCACCCAGACCCTTAGTACCTTGGTTCCGGACGGGATGTCCTTCACGGTGAAGCTGTAAACAAAACGAAATTTACGGGCCGGCGGACTGAAGCGATCAGCCCCGGATGGATTGCTCTGGGCAAAACCAGTGAGAGCGGCAGAGAGAGCAAGCAAGAACACCACGACACGCAGTTTCATTGGCAGCACTCCTAAGGCTGTTTTGGTTTACCGGGAAATCGGCCCGCGATTCAGAGAAGTGACGTTCAGGTGAAACCGACGCCGCTACGACCCTGCGTCAATGTGCGCATGGGCGCAATATTCTACCTCAGCCAATCAGGCGCGTGCCGAGACCACAGCCACAGACCGCCGGCAATCAGGCCAAAAAAACTGGCCATGCCGGTCAGCAACAAAGGCACGGCGAAGAAGCGGCGATTCCATCCCGCGCCCACCCGCACCTGCGAAGGAGCAGACGGATCATAGCGCAGTAAGTGACGGCTGCCCACTCCGTAGTCGGCGGCACGGGTCGCTGTCTCCTGGTAGTTATTGCTCTGGAAGCTGGTGAGCTCCGCCGTCATGGGCTTGCCGGAAACGGTGTAGAGGACCTGTATTTTCGAAGAATAAATCTGAGCGTGGTCGGGGCCGCCTTCCACGGTGACGTCGCTGCGAATCACCTGCGCCTGAATTTCCGGCCAGGAATGTAGGATCCACGCCTGCCGCCACCAGAACGGTGCGCTGAAAATCACAAACAGAACACAGAAGATAAGGCTGGCAATGGCGAGAAATTGCAGGATGCCGCGCTTGCCGGTCACGAGGCCTCCTCAACCCTGGCGCTTAACATCCTTCAACTCAGCCTCTACTTTTACCAAGCGGCGCGCGATCCAGCCCAGATAGCCAAGATAGACCGCCCAGGCCACGATGTAAGCCGTCTTCAGGAAACCGATGCTACTCATCAGCCGTTACCTCCCACCAGCGCAGCCTGCGCGTGCGCCGACTCCAGTTGCTGTTCGGCGACCTGCAACTTGTAGCGAAGCCACATGTACAGGACTCCCATCACGGTGAAGGCCGCGAGGTTGAACAGAAACACGTGCAGCATGGGAGCGGCCAGTCCCGAGTTTTCGCCTCCGCCCATCACCGGCGATGGATGCTGGGTCCGGAACCAGCGGATGGAGAAGTAAACAATGGGAACATCGGCGAAGCCAAAAATGGCCAGCGCAGCTGCCAGTATCTGCGGCTGACCGCCAGCGGAAAGCCGGCGCAGCATCAGATAGCTGACGTAGATCAGCCACAGCACCAGCGTCGTGGTCAAGCGCGCATCCCACGTCCACCAGATACCCCATACCGGCCGCGCCCACAGCGGCCCGGTGATCAACAATACGCTGCAGAAGACGACGCCCACTTCAGCTGAAGCGGCTGCCAGCGCGTCACTGCCGGGCGTCTTCTTCCACAGGTAGTAAGCGGACGCCAGGAAGTTGATCAGGAAGCACATACCCGCCACCCAGCCTGAGGGCACGTGATAGTAAAAAATCCGTTGCACGTCGCCCATCGTCTGTTCCGTGGGAGCGACCAGCAGCGCTTCATAGCTGGTCACGGCGAGTAGCGCGATAATGACGACGCTGGATAACAGAAGAATCTTTTTCATTCGGCGTTGAGCACGCTTTCAAACAGCAACAGGCAGATGGAAGTGAACACGATATCGTAAACCGCCAGCAGCTTGATCCAGAAGTCGGGCGAGCCATCACCGGTCAGGATCAACGACGTACCGTCCACCATGGCCAGCAGCGCGGGAATCGAGATGGGGAAGAGAATCAGCGGCAGCATGATTTCGCGGTTGCGGGTGCGAATGGAAAGTGCGGCGAAGAAGGTTCCGTTCACCACCAGCGCCCAGGTGCCCAGGGCCGCGACCACCACAAGCTGCCACACCGGTCCCACCGAGCGCAGATCGTAGAAGACCACAAACAGCGGCGTCATCAGCAATTCCAGGATGACCACAAACAGAAAGTTGCCGACAGCTTTCGACAGGAAGAGCGCATTGGCCGGCGCGGGCGAGACGCGATAGGCGTCCAGCACCTGGTTGCGCAATTCGCGCGCCCAGGTTTGATTCAGCGCCACCACCGCCGCAAACAGAAAGGCCACCCAGATCAACCCGCCTGCAATGTGCCGCGATTCTTCCGCCGTGGGATTGAAGGCGAAGCTGAAGATGACCACCACCAGCAGCGCGAAAAACAGCATGGAGTTGATGGCATCTTTGGAGCGCCACTCCAGCCGCAGATCTTTTTGCAGCGAGGAACGGGCCACGGCGAGCAGGCTCATGCGCGGCCTCCGGGCGTAGCCGCGCCGGCACGCTGCCGCTCGACAATCTGCCCCGCCGCCATGTGCACGAATTCGTCGGCCACCTGCTCCATCAGCGCCGCCTGGTGCGTGACTACGAAGATGGTCTTGCCCTGGTCGCGCAGCTTGCCCAGCACCGCGGCCATTTCGCGCGCCGAGTGCACATCCACATTGGAGAAGGGCTCGTCCAGCAGAATCAATTCAGGATCGTGCAGCACCGCCCGCGCCAGCGACAGACGCTGCCGCATGCCCTGCGAATACTGCCCGACGCGGCGTTCCAGCGCCGGGTCGAGTCCGACCATCTGCATCGCCCGCTGGCATGGGCTGTCGTCGTGAATGCCATACAGCCCCGCGAAGTAGCGCAGGTTTTCCATCCCGCTCAGCTCGTCGTAGAGCAGCGGAGCATGGCCCATGTAGCCCATACGAGGCGCGGCGGCGCGCAAGGTTTTCTCCTGTAGCAGGCTGACGCTGCCCTGGCTGGGCGAGAGCAGTCCCGCGACCAGGCGCAGCAGCGTGCTTTTGCCGGCGCCGTTATCGCCGAGGATGACGTAGAGCTGGCGGGGAGCGAAGCTGGCGGTTATGCCGCGAATGGCGGCAAAGCGGCCGAAGAAGCGGACCAGATTTTCAATGCGAATGGCCGGGAGAGCGCCGGGTTCTGCCGTAGTGGAATCGCGCAGTCCGCGGGCGCTGACTTCGGGGGTATCACTGGCCTTGGGTGCCAGACGGAACTCCTGTCAACGCTGCTTTCTGGTTGTCGGAAGCTGGGGTCGCAGCCGGCTGACCCGGCTTGGGAGCGTACTTGGAGGCGCATTTTGCCTGGATGTTGGTGGCGCGAAACACGCCATCGTGGCCGAACTTGCCCTCCGCCAGCGCCTGGGCGTTGTCCTTGAAGGTGTCAGGCGGAGCCTCAGAGCCGTTGTAAACCACCGGCAGCGTGCGGTCCTGCTCTACCAGCACAAATTGCATGTGAGTGCCCTGGCGCTTGATGGAGCCGGGCTCGACATTTCCCGCCACCCGCAGCCGCTTGCTGTAGGCCGAGTCGCCCATGCCGCCAAGTTCCTTGATGGTGACGTAGTAACTCTTGCTGTCGCGGACACCGGTAAAGGCGAGATAGCCGAGCGAGACCATGATGACTGTGATCACCGCGCCAAATCGCAGATAGCGTCCTGTCTGATCGGACATGAAAACCTTGACCTCGTTGCAGCGGAATGGGCTGTCCCCAGTGCCCCTAAGGATACCGCCTTTGAAAGCACAGTGCCATGTGATTTAAGTCACATGGCCGTGCCACATTCAGGGGAGAAGCGGGCGTGGCGCTGTCCGGAATCAGGCCGCTCCGGAACGGCGCTGCTCCGACGCCAGGCAGGAACGTACCAGCTCAATCAACTCCATGGGAGGAAAGGGCTTAACCCGAAAGGTCACGTCCAGACCCTGGTATTCCTGCGCCGCCTCAGCCAGACCGCTCAGCACGATGACCGGAAGCAGCGGCCGCTCCTGCCGGAGCCTGCGGACAAACTGCGATCCGCTGCATTCCGGCATGACATGGTCGGTGAGGACACACCCTATTTTGTCGCCGAGGATACGAAGCGTGGCCAAGGCGCTATCAGCGTTGGTGGCAATCGACACAACCAGACCGGCATCACGCAGCACGGCTTCTCGTACGCTCAGCTGCAAGGGGTTATCGTCAACGAGGAGAACCTGATTCACTCCGACTCGTTCCCAGATTGAGACGCTGAGATCGTGCCAATGCCGCGTCTCCAACCTTGCGGATGCGTCTTCGCTCGGGCCCGGTGGCTTAGGCCACCTGTTGCTGGCCGCAGATTTCCTGCTTGGCCTGCAGCCAATCCTGCTCGGGAGAGCCGCCCCGTCCGCCGCGCTGCAGGTAGAGCTCGTAAGCGCGCGCGCGAATCTGTTCTTCCAGCGCCGAAATGGCCGTTGCCGCGCTCGGCTCAGACACCAAGGCAATTCCGCTGGACTTGGTTTCGACTTTCGCGGCCGTCTCCGGCGATGCAACAGATGTCTGCGCTACGGCAGCAGTAGCGCCATTCCCGTCTACGTTATTCTTGCGGCTGCGTTTTTTCGTCGTTCCATCCGTGGCCCGTGGTGCTTTCGGCATCGTAACTTCACTCCAAACCCTAAAATTTGCAACTCGGTAACGCGCAGTCACCGCCATGTTGCTCCCTTCCACTATAACCAATTCTGCACTGCTTGTGGGTTGCGGCAGGGTCAATTTCCACAAGTTTTCGCAACTGATACCGGAATGGTGCGGTTGGTCTAAATCGGCAAACAAATAGCTCTCGTTTCATCAGTTTTGGTGTCCAATGAAAGGTACGGCGGCGGTGGCTTTTGGGAACGAAGCCAGTGCGCAATCCGTATCTATCATCGTACTCAAAGTTCACCCTGCCATGGTATTTTTCGAGATTCTTCGCCAGATGTTGCGGACGCTGTGGGCGCACAAGCTGCGCTCGTTCCTCACCATGTTCGGCATTGCCTGGGGCGTGGGCTCGCTGCTGCTGCTGGTCGGACTTGGGGAAGGCTTCCGCTCTGGGAATCGCCGTGAGCTCAACTCGCTCGGCGAAGACATCATGTTCGTCTTCCCCGGACGCGCTCCGGCGGTTGCCGGCAACATGAGTTCCGGCCGCAGCTATTACCTCACCGATCAGGATTACCACGACATTGAGCATGAAGCCCCTCACGTGCGTGCGGTGGCGCCGGTGCTGTCGCGCCTCGACATTCGCGAGGTCAGCGACTACGGCAACACCAATGGCGAGGTCAGCGGCGTTCCTCCGCACTACAACACCATCCGATATCTGCCGCTGGCGGCGGGACGCTGGCTGAACTGGGACGACGAGTCGCAAAAGCGCATGGTCGCCGTAATCGGCGACGAGATGCTGAAGAATCTCTTCCCCGGCCGTCCGGCGGTAGGCAATTCCATCCTGCTGAACGGTATTCGCTTTGACGTCATTGGCGTGGTGCAGCGCGTCGGCCATGGTGACGACAACTCCACCAACAACCGGGTATTCCTGCCGTTCAGCACCATGCGGCAGTTCTTTCCGCTGACCAAGGAGAACCAGGAAGACGCGGTCTCCTTCATCAACTACCGTCCCCGGGTGCGCCAAGAACATGGCCTGGCGCGCGAGGAAGTGCGCAAGATCATCGCCCGCAACCACGGCTTCGACTGGCACAACGAAGATGCCTTCGAAGACTGGGACACCATCAAGAACGCCGAGACCGTGGGCAAGATTTTTGACGTCATGGACCTGTTCCTCGGCGGCGTCGGCCTGGTGACCCTGACCCTGGGCGCCATCGGCATTGTGAACATCATGCTGGTGGCAGTGAGCGAGCGCACCCGCGAGATCGGCCTGCGCAAGGCGCTGGGCGCCACCAATCGCAGCATCCTGTTGCAGTTCTTCCTGGAAGGCGCCTTCCTGACGCTGATGAGCGGAGGCATCGGCATGGCCGGTGCGGCTGGCCTGATGTGGCTGATGAAAGGCATGGGACAGGTTCCCGGCTTCGATCCGCCAACCATGTCGGTGATGTCGGCCAGCATCGCGATTGGGACTTTGGCCATTGCCGGCATCAGCGCCGGCCTGTATCCCGCCCGCAAGGCGGCGATGCTGCAACCGGTGGACGCCCTGAGGCAGGAGTAGGAAAGGCCGCTGTTCGTCGTTCGCTGTTCGCTTTTCGCCTTTCGCTTTTCGCCAGAATGGCGTGAACGGAATATCTGGCCAAGAGCGAAAGGCGAAGAGCGAAGAGCGTAGTTTCCGGCGAGTAGCGAAAGGCGAAGAGCAAATTTATGATGCGCGACCTGATGTACCAAGCCTACAGCGCCATGCGCCACAACCGCAGGCGGACGGCGCTCACCATGCTGGGCATGGCCTGGGGCATCGCCACGGTGGTCCTGCTGCTGGCCTATGGCGCAGGCTTCGGCCGCGCCATCGAGGTCATCTTCGCCAACTGGGGCACGCGCATCATCGGAGTTTTCCCGGGTCGCACTTCGCAGCAGGCCGGCGGACAGAAGGCCGGCACCCAGATCCGCTTCACCATTGACGACATTGATCGCATCGTAAACGCGGCCCCGCTGGTGCATCGCATCACCCCCATGGTGCAGAAGGACTGCAACGTTCAGGAGGACGTGCGCACCTATACCCTGCCCATCAACGGCGTTTACCCCAGCATGTTCAAGATCCAGGCGCTCACCCTGGGCGAAGGCCGGCTGTTCGATGAGCGGGACGAGATGTCGCGCGAACGGGTGGCAGTCATCGGCTCGGAAGCCAAGACCAAGCTGTTCTCCGGAGAATATGCGCTGGGACAGTACATCCGGGTTGACGGCATCAGCTACAAGGTCGTGGGCATTCTGACCCCGCACATGCAGGAGGGCGACGACAGCATCAACAAGGTGATCTACATCCCCTTTAGCACCATGAGCGACTTCAAGGACACGCATTACCTTGACGGCATCTGGCTGGACTATGAAGGCAACGAGTTCGAACTGGTGGAGCAGCAGGTGCGCGGCGTGCTGGCGCAGCAATACAACTTCAAGCCCGACGACAAGCGCGCCATCTTCGTCTTCAACATGATGCGGCAGTTGAAGCAGTTCCAGATCATCACCACCGGCCTGCAAATCCTGCTGGCCTTCATCGGCACCCTGACGCTGGGCATCGGCGGCGTGGGCCTGATGAACATCATGCTGGTATCGGTGACCCAGCGGACGCGCGAAATCGGCGTGGAAAAGGCGCTGGGCGGGCGCAAGCGCGACATCCTCTTGCAGTTCCTGGCTGAAGCGCTGGCCATTACCTTCGTCGGAGGAATTGCCGGCATCATTCTGGCGTACGCGGTCTCCATCGGTGTGGGGCGGCTGACCTTCTACAGCGCGGTCGCCAAGAATGCCCAAGCCGCTGACATCCGGCTCATCATTGATCCGACTATCGTGATCGTGGCGACGGTGATTTTGACCTTCGTGGGTTTGATCAGCGGCATGTTGCCGGCGATCAAGGCATCGCGGCTGGATCCCATCGAAGCGCTGCGCTACGAGTAACCACCAAAACTGCGAATAGCGACCAAACCATGAGGAAGGGCACGACCCTTCGGCGTGCCGAACACATCGAAGCGCCGCTTTACGGGTGACGACCATGAGTAAGGGCACGACTTCAGTCGTGCCGATACGCCCTTTCTTTTTGTGATCCGGAGCCGGCTTCAGCCGGCGGTGCTCCGTCGATTTGCGCTTTTCCCGCAACCTCTTCGGCCGTGCCGACAGGGCAATCCTCGGTCCTCCAAAGCGGGCTTTAGCCGGCAACCGCATCCGTCGTGGCCGGCCTTCGGTTGGCGCGTTACCTTCTTCCATGAGGGTCTTCAGCATCCCCATGCCGTCACCTTGGGCGAAGCCCCGTATCTCCCCGTAACCAATTATCTTCCAATGGCTTATGTTGGGCCCGGAACCTCGTTTTACGAAAGGCGAAGACACGGCGAAACCCGCGCCCCCCGGAGGCTTGATCTTTGTTTGCAATGAGTTGGACGGCGGTTTTTTCGCAAAGTATTGCGGAATAAGGGCTTACAGGACGAGTTAAGTCGTTTGAATGGAATACTTTACGTAAAGTATTGAAAACAGGCGTTGTCTCCGATCTACCATTAACATATTCGCCTGCAATGAGATAGCAGAAATCTTCAAACCGGGCTAGGGAGGAAAATGCCCCGAAAAAGCGCAGGGTAACGTGCGGCGGGATCACAAGCGAATGTTTGAGCCTGCTTTGGGAGCGAATTTGCCCGGTTTTGCCGCGTTTGGAGACAGAATGGGAGCGATCGAAGACCGATCGCGTTTCCCGGCGCTGGCAGGGCGGTTGGACGGGAGCTAAGACAGATGGGCCGCGACCGCAGAGAGACTGGGCGGGATTGAATAAAGCTTGGCTGTGGTCGCCGAGTAAGCGGGAGGAGAAGAAGCGAGCGGCGTACGTGCTTGCACCTCAACGTAGGCACAAAACTCCTATGCAAGCACGCGGCACGCGGGAAGAATGAACGCGTGATGCGCTAAAGCCAGTCTAGTTTTGGGCCAAGCCGCGTGTCGAGGATTTCGGTCGAGATGTTGCGGCCGCCTTCCCAAAACGGGCCGCGACGGACGCGGATTAACCACAGAGACACAGAGACACAGAGGAATCGGCAAAGGGATGTCGGATTTCTCCTTCGAAACCTGGGTGCCCCGTTCTGGCCATCGTTTGGCCAGGGCGGGGCCTTTCTTTCTTGTTCACAGGCGCGTTGGGACGGAAGACTCGCGGCCGGGTGCCGCGGGTCTCGCGGTTTTCGAGAACCGGGTAAATGCACGATGCAAAAATCGTCGCTTCCGGGACTCTTCGATGCTGTGAGCTCGCGCCGCCCTTGGGAATCCCTGCCAACCAGGATCGATGACGCTTGCTCCCAGGTCTCGAACCCCGCGAGACCCGAGGCACTCGGCTTGGATGCACTTCGAGAATGTCCGGTTCGCGACCATAAAGAGCGCCGGAGGCGCGCCATAATCTAGCCCACCGTGGAGCGTAGCGGAACGGTGGGTAGGCTGGCGTTGCGGATCCGCGCCCCGTAGGGTGCGCCGCCTCATCCCTCACACGAATACCGACGCTTTTGCGACGTACTCACGCGCACGCTCGACGAATACGATGTCGGCGACTGGCGACACGCCACCATGGGCGACCGGCGGCGCCCCTCCCGGGGCGCGGGCTGAGGTGGCGAGCGTACCCAGCGTTCCGCCTTCGGCTGCACGCTGGGCTAAACTATGCCGCGCCTCCGGCGCTCGCAGTATCGCAACCCTGGCATTTCGGCCGGCGCACAAAAATCGTTAGAGATTTCAGTGGGGAAGCTCCAACGCTGCTCGGCCTGCGGGTGCCTCGGGTCTCGCGGTTTTCGAGACCCGGGTAAATGCACGATGCAAATGTCGCTTCCGGGACTCTTCGATGCTGTGAGCTCGCGCCGCCATTGGGAATCCCTGCCAACCAGGGTCGATGACGCTTGCTCCTAGAGCACGACTTCACAGGCCTCTGAAAAAATCGGAAAAGCAGATCCCTCACCGACTAAAGTCGGTTCGTGATGACAAAAATAGCGCCTTATTTCTTCTGTCCGGAGCCGGATTCGGCCGGCGGCACTTGGCAGTCTCAGCGCCCTGTACAATCGGCGCAATGAAGGACGAGCGACTGGAACGCGTGCGGCGTCAGCTAAAGCTCTACGAGCACCCGCTGGTGGAGTTCGAAGCCAACGCCAAGGGCGATTCGGTGGAGGTTTCCATCCGCCCGCGATTTACCGAACCGCGCGTCCATGTCTATTCCTTCGAACTTCATCCCCGCGATCTCGACGATTCCCAACTGGAGTGGACGCTGCAGCGGCAAATCTTCGATGGCCTCCACGATTACATGGTCGAGATGTTCATCCGCACGCCGCAACATCGCAAGGAGAACGAGCGCATGGAGCGCGAGGGCAAGCTGTGAGCTCATCCGCGGGCGACGCGAGCGCCTCAGAGCGTTTGCGGCAGCGCATCGCCGACGAAATCCGCCGCTCGGGGCCGATTCCGTTCTCGCGCTACATGGAGTTGTGCCTGTACGAGCCCGAGCTGGGCTACTACTCTTCCATTCGCGAGCGCTTTGGCAAGGGCGGCGACTTCTATACCTCCAGCGACGTGCACGCCGTATTTGGCCGGCTGCTGGCGCGGCAGTTCGACGAGATGGGCGTGGTGCTGGGCAAGCCGTCCCGTATTGATCTGGTGGAGCTAGGCCCGGGACGCGGCCTGTTTGCGCGCGATGTGCTGGACTGGTCGCGCAAACACTTCCCGGGATTTTATGGCGCGCTGCAGTATTCGCTGGTCGAGCAATCTTCCACGCTGCGAACGCGGCTTGCGGGAGACGCTGGCCGAACATTGCCAGGCGGGCAAAGTCGCGATCTGCGAATCCCTGGAAGAGGCGGCAGAGCGATGCTTCCGACAACGTGATTCTGTTTGGCAACGAGTTCTTCGACGCGCTGCCGGTGGAGATCGTGGATTATCGCGGCGCGGTTCGAGTCGGAATCGAGGGTGACCGCTTCGTGGAAAGCTTCGCGCCGGTTTCGCCCGCCGAGAATGACTTTCCTCGACCGCTACAGCGTGCATCCGCAGGAGAACGAGCGAGTCGAAGTTTGTCTGCCGGCGCTGACGTGGATGGATCGCATCGCGAAAGTCATGCAAGGCCGCCGCGGCTTTGTGGTGCTGATTGACTATGGCTACACCCGCGAGGAGCAGCTCGCCGGACGCCATCGCGATACGTTGATGACCTACCGCCAGCATGTTGCTTCGCCGTCGCCGTACCTGGCTCCGGGAGAACAGGACATCACCGCGCACGTGAACTTCACGGCGCTACGATCGCGAGCGCGCGAGGCCGGCCTGCGCGATCTGGGACTGCTGACCCAGTCGCAGTTTCTGCTGGGGATTGGCGAAGAGACGCAGTTTGCCGACGCCTTCCAGGATTGCGTGTTGCCGCAGGAGCGCGCCAAAGTCGCGCTGCAACTCAAGCACCTGATCAGCCCGTCGGGCATGGGCGAGACCTTCCAGGTGCTGGTTATGAGCGCCGGCATCGCACCGGGCGAAATGCGCCTCAGCGGGCTTTGAAAGGGCACGGCTTCAGCCGTGCCGATGCGCCCCCTCTTACTTTTGTCATCCCGACCGAGGGCTTCAGCCCGAGTGGAGGGATCTGCGGTTTCTTTTTTCGGCGGCCTGTTTAGCCGTGCCATACGGCGTCGTAATTCGCGACGGCTTTAGCCACTGAGGGAAACTCGCCGTTGAGATCCGCGCCTTATGCAGGGACAAATCGCCCGCAGGGGCTGAAGCCCAAGTTCAAATGCGCCGTTATCGGCACGGCTGAAGCCGTGCCCTTTCAAGGCCGGAATACGGGAATTCAGATGCCTGCCGTTTCAAGCGCGGCTATACCAACCCGAGAGCGCACTAGAGTCCCGGCTTATCGCTGCTGGGCGGCGCGTACGGGCTTTGCAAATACTTGCGCGCTTCGTCCAGCGCGTTCTGGGTGTTGTCGTTGGTCTGCAAAGCCTGCCGGTATTCGTTGCTGGCGCGTTCGCGCTGCCCGGTCAGATCGAAGATCTTGCCCAACTGGATGTGGCTCCAGACTTCGGTCCAGCGCGGCTCGCCGTCGCCGTTCAGCGATTCGCGGTATGCATTGGCCGCCGACTGATAGTTGTGCTGCAGGAAGAAGACATCGGCAATGCGATAGTGCGCCAGCGAGCTGTTCTTGTTGATGTCGAGCGCGCGCTGAAATTCCTTGAGCGCCTCGGTCAGATCGTTCTGCTCCACGTCCTGCTGGCCGCGCATGATGGCCGTGCGCACCTGCAACTCCTGCGAGTTCTGCAGAACTTCATTGCCGGGATCGATGCTGATCTTGCGCGGCTTGCCGAAGGTCTCGACGGCATACGCCGAATTCGTGCCTTCCACCTCGATGCGCCTGGTCTCGGTCTTGCCGTCGGTATCAATCTTCAACTCAACCGGCATGCGGAACAGGTCGAGGTCCTGCTGGATTTCGCCGACCACGCGGAAGCCCTTCTGGGTGCGATACACGGTGTACTTGTTCTTGAACTCCGGAGCGCCCGTGGAATCGAGCCACTGAGTGAAGAACCAGGAGAGCTGCTGGTTGGAATTCTGCTCTGCGATCTTCCTCAAGTCGTCCAGGGTGACGGACTTCCCCGAATACTGGCTCACGAAAGCGCGGACCGTCTTGTCGAAGGCCTCGTCGCCAATCACCCAGCGCAGCATGTTCAGGATGATGCCGCCCTTGTCGGATACCAGCGACTGAAATTCGGGCGAGAAGGCGTCGAGCCGGCCCACTTGCGACAAAGGCGTGGACTGATAGGCCAGAGCGCCCACCGACATGTCCTTGGCCACTTCTTCGAAGCCGGCGCGTCCGGCGACATGCTCCACATACATCGCCTCGGAGTAGCGGGCGAAGCCGTCGTTCAGCCACCAGTCGTCGCGCGTGGCCGGGCTCAGCATCGTGCCCCACCACTGGTGCGCGATGCAGTTGGCCAGCAAGCGGTAATTCACTTTGGCGGTAAAGGCGTTGGAGGTAAGTGCGGCAATCTCCGGCGCCCAGGCCGAGGGAACGGTGTCGTTGGGAAGTTCGACCACGTTCAGCGTGCTGCTGAACGGCGGTCCGAACGATGAGGTGTAGAAGAAAAATTCCTTGGTCGCGGTATCGGCGTATTCCGTGGCCAGGCTCTTATGGTCGGCGGTGGTGTACACCGTCAGGTTCAAGCCGCCTTCGGTGCTCTTGGTGGCAACATACTTACCGATCAGCAGCGTGCCCGGGAAGCTGGCGTGGTCTTCGTAAGTGAAGGTGCGCGTCGTGTAGCCGTTGGGAACGGTCAGCCCGCTTCCCTTGGCTCCCTTGCGAGCCGCTTCAATTTCCGGCCCGCTGCCGCTGCTCTGCTTGCCGCTGCCGATGACTTCATAACCGGCGGGCGTGCTGACGGTGATAGTGGCGGTGAAACGGTCAATGCCGTAGCCGGTCATGGGAAACCAGCGGCCGGCGTAAAGCAGATAAGTGATGGGATCGCCGATGTAGGCGACCTTCAGCCCCTGTACCGGGCTGTTGTCGGAGCTCTGGATTATGCCTTCGTACTCGAAGATGACGGTGTCGCTGGCGCCCTTGCCCAAGGTGGCAGGCAGCGAGAGCCGAACGGTCGAGTCCTGACTGACGCGCTCGGCGGGGATGTCCTGCCCGTTGAGGTCGGTCACGCGCGTGGGCCGCAGATCGTTATGCAGCTCGAAGGTCGCGATGTTCAGGTCCTGCAGCGCGGTGAACTTCACCCTGGCCACGGCCTTCAACTGGTGCGTCTGGGGAGAGACAACAGCGCGAATGGTGTAGTCGTCCACCTGGATGCGCGGCTTCTCGACGGCGAATGCTGCCGAAGCCAGGAACGGGACGATACAGAACAAGACGCGGCGAATAGCTCGCGCTGCGGTTGGCATTATCAGGGAAGCTCCTGCTCTATTTTCACCATAAAAGATGAGATTGCGACAACTAAGGATGCCGTATTTGCTGCGGTCACGACGCGCGTCCCAAAACGGAAAGCACCGCAGCGGCTGCGCGCTCGCTCGCAGTCCCGCCACTTCCCGCCGGATGCAACCGCCGCCGAATGTCCTGGAAGTCGGCGATCATCCGGCGGCGATCTTCGCCATCCGGCAGCAATCGCAGCATCTCCGCCTTCACATTTTCCGGAGTAAAGCGCTCCTGCACCAGTTCGCTGACCACATCGCGACCGGCAATCAGGTTCACGATGGCGAAGCGGTCCACCTTAACTAGACGGCGGCCGACCGTCCAGGTAAGCGGAGCCACCCGGTACACCATGGCGAAAGGAGTGCCAATCAGCGCCGCTTCCAGCGTGGAAGTGCCGCTGGCGACGGCCGCCACCCTCGCATGCAGCAGCGTGGCCCGGGCGTCATCCGTGAAGATAACCGGAGGACCAGGATAATCGTGCAGGAACGACTTCATCCACGCCGTCTCCAGCGTGGAGGCTACTGGAATGATGTAAACATACTCCGGGCCTAGAAGTTGCGCTGCTTTCAACAGGGCAGGGAAGTTGCGCGAGACCTCGCCACGGCGGCTGCCGGGAAGCAGCGCAATCCATGTCCGTGCGGGATCCAGGCCATACTGGCGTGCGAAGTCTTCACGGGTGACCGCCGGCGGAGCCAGGTCGGCCAGCGGATGTCCGACGAACTCGGCCGCAATGCCGCGCTCGCGATAGAAAGTTTCCTCGAAGGGAAAGATGACCAGCATCTTGCTGACGTACTTGCGTACGCGCTCGATGCGGCGCTGCTTCCAGGCCCACAGTTGCGGGCTGACGTAATACACCACCGGCACGCCCAGCTTGTGGCACTCGCGCGCCAGGCGCAGGTTAAAGTCGGGGAAGTCGATCATCACCGCGACGTCGGGACGGCGGCGGCCGAGTTTCGCGCACCACCTCCCGAAAGCGCCGGTAAATGTGCGGGATACGCTCCACGACCTCGACGATCCCAACCTCGGCCAGTTCCTTGGCGTCGGCCAGCAGCTCGCAGCCTTCGGCGCGCATGCGGTCGCCGCCGACGCCGAAGAATCGAAGCGCCTCGCCGGGTAGCCGCTGGCGCAAGGCCTTCATCAGCTCGGCGCCGTAGAACTCGCCCGACGCCTCGCCCGAGGAGATGAGTATCTGCACATTGGAATTATGACATCGCGCCCCGGCGCAACCCCGCGGCTTGCAGTATTCTTGAAGGCCAGATTCCACAGGAGCAGGTTCCCATATGGCGTTCGAACGATACGTGAAGTTGCAAGGCAGCGAGCGGCAGCCGCTTGCCGGAGCCACCAAAGCCGGCGCGCCCAGTCCCGAAGAGCCCATGCAGGTAACGGTGGTGCTGCGCCCAAAGGCCGGCAAGGCAACGCCGCTTGCCAAAGTCGTAGCCAGCGGACAGCGCCTCACCCGCGAAGAATACGAAGCGCGTTATGGCGCCGATCCTCAGGACGTGAAGGCGGTCGCCGACTTTGCCAGCCAGAACGGCCTCAGCGTCAGCCAGGTCAATCTCGCGGCGCAGAACGGTGATGCTGGTCGGCACCTGCGACAAGTTCGCCGCCGCCTTCAAGGTGGACCTGGCGCTGCACGATTACCAGGGCAAGACCTATCGCCTGCGCTCCGGCGCGGTCAGCATCCCGCAGGAGCTCTCCAAGGTGATCGAGAGTGTGCATGGCCTGGACAACCGGCCGCAGGCGGAAACCCACTTCCGGCTGGCCGACCGCTCGGTGCAGCCGAATGGCGGCGCAGTGACCCCGAAGGTCGCTCCGCTGGCGAGTTCGGTCTCCTACACGCCGCTGCAGATCGCCTCGGCTTACAGCTTCCCCACCGGCCTGACCGGCAAGGGCGTGACCATCGGCATCATCGAGCTGGGCGGAGGCTTCAATCAGTCCGACCTGAACACCTACTTCAGCGGGCTGAAGATCTCGCCCGCGCCCAAGGTGACGGCGGTTTCGGTGGATGGCGGGCAGAACTCGCCCACCGGCGATACCAGCGGCCCGGATACCGAGGTCGGGCTCGACATCGAAGTTGCGGGCGCCATCGCTCCCGGCGCTAACATCGTCGTCTATTTCGCGCCCAATACCGACGCGGGTTTCCTCGACGCCATCAACCAGGCGGTGAACGACAAGGTCAACACTCCTTCCATTCTCTCCATCAGTTGGGGCGGTCCGGAATCGAGTTGGACGGCAGCATCGCTGCAAAGCTACAACAACGCGCTGCAGGCCGCGTCAGCGCTGGGCGTGACGGTGTGCGTCGCCTGCGGCGATAACGGCTCCGACGATGGCGTTGGCGACGGCGGCGACCACGTGGACTTCCCGGCCTCCAGCCCGTACTCGCTGGCTTGCGGCGGAACCAAGCTCACGCTCAAGAGCGGCGCCATCTCCAGTGAAGTGGTGTGGAACGGTGGCTCCAGCGATGGCGCAACCGGCGGCGGCGTAAGCGCGACCTTCCCGGTGCCGACATGGCAATCGAAGATCAGCATCCCCAGCACAAGCTTTGCCGGACGCGGCGTGCCGGATGTTGCCGGCGATGCCGATCCTGCCACCGGCTATCAGGTCACGGTGGATGGCTCGTCGTTCGCGGTAGGCGGCACCAGCGCCGTAGCGCCGCTGTGGGCGGGACTGCTGGCGCTCATCAACCAGTCGCTGGGCAAGCCGGTCGGCTATCTGAACCCGACGCTCTACCAGAGCGTCGGCACCGCATCCGGCACGTTCCGCGACATCACCTCGGGCAATAATGGAGACTTCAAAGCAGGGCCGGGATGGGACGCCTGCACTGGCTGGGGAAGTCCGACGGGCTCCGGAATCCTAACTGCCCTGGGCTCGGGTACGACGACCACGGACCCTCCCGGCAAGAAGCCGAAGAAACCCAAGAAGCCCAAAAAGCCCAAGAAGCCGACCAAGACGAAGAAGCCTGCCAAGCCAACCAAGACGAAGAAGGCCGCGAAGTCCAAGCCGGCGGCGCCGAAGAAGCGGCGCAGATAGCTTCGGCTCGTCATCAAGCTGCAGCCTTGGGGCCGCCATGATCGGGATCGCGTGAATCCTGACGTGGCGGGCCCAGCAGCGTCATGGACGCATATGCGCCCAGCCACGAGCCCAGCGCGGCGAAGCACACATAAACCCAGTTGCGCGTATAGCTGATGACGGCGAAGGCCGACAGCAGATACCAGATGCTGCTCCAGGTGGCGGCCGGAAGGCGTCGCCGAGCGGAAACAGCAGCGTTGAAGAGGACATAGATGGCGTCGGTCAGAGCGGTGGAGACGACGACGCCTAGCGCAAGCCAGGGATGGATTTCAGGCACAGCCGGCACCTCGGTGGACGCCGCCGATTGCAGCATGATGCCGGCGAGCGGTCAAGCCGAAGCTGGCAGGCCGGGGCGGCACCATGACCTAAGCCGGGTCGCCGGACTCGGGACAGGCGGTCAAGGGCGGGAAGCCGCGGCGGTCGCGGCCCGGCCCTACTAAGCCGGAAATTCAGCAAATGCAAAAAGATGTTTCGCGATTGCAAACAATAAGGTTACGGGACGACTGTGCGTAATCGCATGATTGTAAATGGTTTATAGTCATAATCTTGATTTCATTGGCTTTATAGGCACATTTTCGGCCCAAGAGGCAAAGAGGCATGCGGTTTTGCCAGTTTGTTATCATGTATGCATGAGCGAAACCCTGGCCCAGGGATAGCGGTCATCGAGTTTGCGGGCGAGCGCATGTTCATTCCCGATTTGTGAGGCCGGGAGCCCGGTGCCCCAGGTACGCCCATCTTTTGGGCTAACCTGGGCGCGACCCGTGAACCTGTCACCGTGTCCGGTTTGCGGCGGCGACGGGTGTGCGCCTCAATGCATGCGCCTAACCCTTGATTCGCGAGAATAAGAGCGCGAAATTCACATCGTCGCAGGTACATGCATAGGGCGCGCCTCCGGCGCTCGCATTCTCGCGGGCCGAGGATGGTGGCAGGTGCATGGGTTTGCCGGTCGAGAGTTGTTGCTTCCCACTCATCCGAAACCCGCGGATGAGTGGGGCACCCAGATTTCGCGCCCGATCCGGCACGGCTGAAGCCGTGCCCTGATACAAAGCTTGCGCAAGCGGAGTACTTTCGCCGCCTGTCACGCCGTGGCCACGCAAGGCATCGAAAACTCTGTGTCTCGGTGTCTCTGTGGTGAACGGGGTTTGCCTCCTCACCCTAAGGCCCTAATCGTCGGCGGAGACGGCTACGCCCGGCGATTCGCTGGCCAGCAGCGCTGCCGGAATCTCCTGGTCCTTGTACTGCAACTGATAAAGCTTCCAGTAAATGCCGCGCTGCGCCAGCAGTTGCTGATGGCTGCCGATTTCGCGCACCTGGCCTTTGTGCATGACGATAATCTTGTCGGCGCGCTGAATGGTGCTCAGGCGGTGGGCGATGATGATGGAAGTGCGGCCGGCGACCATGCGGGTCAGCGCTTCGCGGACGCGAAACTCGGTTTCGGTGTCCACGCTGGAAGTGGCTTCATCCAGAATGAGGATCTTGGGATTGTGCGCCAGCGCTCGCGCAAATGAGATGAGCTGCTTCTGGCCGGTGGATAGCGTGCTGCCGCGCTCGCGCACCGCCTCCGCGAATCCGCCGGGTAGCGAGCGGATGAAGTCGGCGACGTTGACCTGCTCGGCGGCTTCTTCCACCGAAGCGTCGTCAATCCAATGCGAGCCCAGGCGAATGTTGTCGGAGAGCGATCCGGAAAACAGGAACGGGTCCTGCAACACCACCCCGAAGCGGCGTCGCAGATCGTCGAGGTTCATCTCGCGAATGTCCACGCCGTCAATGCGGATGGCGCCGCGCTGCACGTCGTAAAAACGCAGCAGCAGGGAAATGATGGTGGTCTTGCCGGCGCCGGTGTGTCCGACGATGGCCACGGTCTCGCCGGGTTCGATGGCGAACGATGCATCGCGCAGCACCCAGTCGTATTCGCGCGACAGGTCGCCCTCGGCCGCGACTTTGAGCTTTTCGCCGCGGCGGGCAGCCTCTTCCGCCGCCTGCGCCAGGGTGCGATAGGCGAACCAGACATGGTCGAACTCGATGCGTCCCTTGCCCGCCGGGACCTTGGGAATGGCAGGGGAGACGATTTCCGCCGGCGTATCCAGCAGCTTGAAGATGCGCTCGCTGGAGGCCATGGCCGATTGCAGAATGTTGTACTTCTCGCTGAGGTCCTGGATGGGCCGGAAGAAGCGCTGCGCGTACTGCATGAACGCGATCAGCACGCCGATGGTGACCACGCCGCGTATGACCTGGTTGCCGCCGAACCAGATGACGAAGGCGATGGCGGTCGCCGACAGCACTTCCACCACCGGGTAGTACACGGCGTGGGCCATGATGGCGTCCTTGAAGGCGTCCATGTGGGTGCGATTGATCTTCTCGAAGCGGTCGTAGGCCTTCTTCTCGCGGTTGAAGAGCTGCAGCACGACGATGCCGGTGACGTGCTCCTGGATGAAGCCGTTGATGCGGGCGATGGCGATGCGAATGCGCCGGTAGCTGTCGCGAACTTTGCGGCGGAAGATGGAAGTCGCGTAGAAGATGAGCGGCAGCACGGCGAAGGTAATCAGCGCCAGCCGCCAGCTCATGTTCAGCATGATGACCAGAATGCCGAGCAGCACGAAGATATCTTCGAAGATGGAGACCACGCCGGCGGTGAACATTTCGTTCAGCGCGTCCACGTCGGTGGTGACGCGCGTGACCAGGCGGCCCACGGGGTTGCGGTCGAAGAAGCCGACGTGCAGCCGCTGCAGGTGGCGGAAGATTTGCGCGCGCAGGTCGAACATCACCTTCTGCCCGGTCCACTGCATGATGTACGTCTGGGTGAATTCCAGCAGGAAGCTGAACAGCAGCAGTCCGAGATAGATGCCGCCAATCTGGCCGATGCCGACCAGTGGCCGCGGGCTGAGGTAGCGGTCGAAGAAGGGATGCGGCTTGCCTTGCGCCGCGAGATATTTGTCCACCGCGACGGCGGTGAGGAACGGGCCGAGCACGTCAACGCCGGCCTTCAGAATGATGGAGGTGACCGCGACCGACACCTGGATCCAGTAGGGACGCAGGTAGGTCAGCAGGCGCTTCATCAGCCTGGCGTCATAGGCTTTGCCTAATACTTCTTCTTCGTGGATGGAAGCCATGGTCCCAGATCAATTGTAGCGGGGCGCTAAATAGATATAGACGAGAGTCGGCGGGCGAAGGATGGAAAAGATGGATTTCGCGGCGGTGTTTGGCCGAGGCATGAGTAAGGGCACCACCCTTCGACTGCGCTCAGGGCAGGCTCTCGGTCGTGCCGATGAACTTTGATCTGCCGAGGCCATGAGTAAGGGCACGACCTCTGGTCGTGCCGGGTAAAGACCCGGCCTTAGTTTTTGTCATCCCGAACCGACTTTAGTCGGTGAGGGATCTGCTTTTCGCCGGTACCGGCACAAACCGTGCGATCGCGCCGATGCAGATCCCTCGCGGGCTAAAGCCCGCTCGTGATGACAAGATCAAAAAGGGGGCGCTGTCGGCACGACTGAAGTCGTGCCCTTACTCATGTCTCGGGCAAAACAGAGTTTCTTGCAGCCGGTAAAGTCGTGCCCTTACTCATGGCCTCGGCAGAACAGAGTTTCTGAGCAGCTCATGAAGTCGTGCCCTTACTCATGCGTCGCCTTACTGCACCTTGCGCAGGACCAGCGCGGAGTTCTTCGAGCCGAAGGCGATGCAGTTGCACACCGCGTGCTCGAATTCGGCGCGCCGCTCGGCGTCGGGAACGTAATCCAGGTCGCACTCCGGATCGGGCTGTTCCAGATTGATGGTCGGCGGAATCTGCCCGTGATGCATGGCCACCAGCGTGGCGGCGATGCCGGCAGCCCCGCAGGCTCCCTGGGGATGTCCGATCTGCGACTTCAGGCTCGACATGGGAATGCGATGCGCGCTGCTCGCCCATCGCCAGCTTCAGCGCGCGCGTTTCGATGCGGTCGTTGAGCTGCGTGGAAGTGCCGTGCAGGTTGACGTAGCCAATGTCGGCGGCGCTGACCCCGGCGTCGTCCATCGCCATCTGAATGGCGCGCGCCGGCTCTTCGCCGCATTCCTGCAAGCGCACGCGATGGAAGGCCTCGCAGGTCGAGCCGTAGCCGGCGACCTCGGCCAGGATGTGCGCGCCGCGCGCTCGCGCGTGCTCGTACTCTTCGAGCACGAACATCCACGCGCCTTCGGCCACGACGAAGCCATCGCGGTCGGCGGAAAACGGACGCGAGGCGCGCTCCGGCGCATGGTTCCACGACGACGTCATGATCTTCATCAGGGTGAAGCCCTTCATGATGCCGGGCGCGATGGGCGCGTCCACGCCGCCGACCACCAGCATGGGCAGGAAGCCGAACTGAATTTCGCGCAGCGCGTAACCGAAGGCGTCGGTGGACGAGGTGCAGCCGGTGGTGATGACGTGGCTGAGGCCGCGCAGCCCGAAGCGCATGCTGATTTCGCTGGAGAGCGTGCCCATGGTGCCGCTGGGAATGCAGAACAGGCTCACCTGCTTCACCTTGCCTTGCAGCCACAGGCGGACCTGCTCTTCGGAGAATTCCTGCGCGCCGCCGCCGGAGCCGAGCACGACGCCGATCTCGCGTTGCTGGTCGAGCGACAGTTTGGCGGGTTCGATGCCGGCTTCGCGCAGCGCCTCGGTGGAGGCGGCCAGCGCCAGCGGCACCACGCGCGAAACGTGCTTGCGCTCGTGAGCGTCCACCCAGGCGAGCTCGTCGAAGTCCTGAATTTCGCCGGCGATCTGCACCGGCAGGTCGCTGGCGTCGAACGCGCGCACCCGCTTCACGCCGCTGGTGCCGGCCAGCACGGCGCGGCAGAAGGCTTCGTTGCCGATGCCGTTGGGGCTGACCGCGCCCATTCCGGTGATGACCACTCGCTTCTTCATGATCGGGTCGGCGGACCTTAATCCCGCTCGCGGCGCGGCCTGCGTCCGCGAAACGGAAACTGCTACTGTAGTATGCATCGCGGATTTAGGCGAGCCATTGTCCACAGGAATTTACATTTCGGTGCCGTTTTGCCGGACAAAATGCAGCTTTTGCAATTTTGCCTCCGGGGTATTTTCGCGCGCTCTCTTTGAACGGTACGTGGATCAGGTCTGCTCGGATGTCGGAAGCGCGGAACAGGTTGCGCAGGGACTGGGCGCGACGCTGGATCGCGTCGTGGATTCCATTTACCTCGGCGGCGGCACGCCGTCGGTGCTGGCCCCCGACCAACTGCGGCGCATGTTCGATGCGGTGCGGCAGGAATTCGATATCGAGCCGGCGGCGGAAATCACGGTGGAATGCGCGCCCGGCACGCTGAGCGACGAGGTGCTGACGGCGCTGCTGCGCTTGCGGCGTCAACCGCGTCAGCCTGGGCGTGCAGTCGTTCGTGGACAAGGAAAGTTCGTCGGTCGGACGCCTGCATACGCGCGAGATCACGCTGCAGGACATCGCGCGGCTGCGCGCGGCGGGCATCGGCAACATCAGCATTGATCTCATCGCCGGCCTGCCGTATCAGACGGCCGAGAGCTGGGACTTCTCGCTCGCCGAGGCGCTGGCCACTGGCGTGCCGCACGTCAGCGTGTACATGCTGGAGGTGGATGAAGACTCGCGGCTGGGCACGGAGTTGCTCGCCGGAGGCACCCGCTATCACGCGCACCATGTGCCCGACGACGACCTGACCGCCGATCTGTACCTGGCTGCTTGCGAGCGGCTGGAGCGTGGGGGCGTTCATCAGTACGAAATTTCCAACTTCGCGCGCGAGGTAACGCACGGCATTGGGCTGCGGGATTCGCGGCATAACCTGAAGTACTGGACGCGGCAGCCGTATCTCGGCTTTGGCGTGGATGCGCACTCGATGCTGCCGGCGGATGCGGCGATGGTGGAGCGCGGCATTTCCGCCGTACGATTCGCTACGCCGGATTCGTTGGAGAAGTACCAAGTCGAAACCCAGTTGTCCGTTGTCCGTTGTCAGTTGTCCGATAGCGATGCTGATAGTCACGTCGCCGCCCGCGTTCAGCAGCTTATGGCATCGCGAACGCTGGTGGACAGCGTGGCCGCGCTGGAGGAGGAGTTCTTTCTTGGTCTGCGGCTGAATCGCGGCGTTGCGCCCGCCGAGCTTCGAGAGCGCTACGGTGAAGCGGTTGACGGGTACGAACCGGTCATCGCCGAACTGGTTGACTCCGGCCTGCTGGAAAGCGTGGGCGAGCCCGTTCGCCTGACCGCCCGCGGACGTCTGCTCTCCAATGAGGTGTTCGTGCGCTTCCTGAAGGGCGGCGAGCGAGCCACACACCTTCAGGCGTCGAGTTAAGCGGCGCTCGCGACCAGTTCCGCAAACTTTGCCAGGTCGATATTGCCGCCGCTTACCACGCACACAATCTTCCCAGGCCCGCATTTGCCGCTGAGACCGGCCGCGACCGCGCAGGCGCCTGCGCCTTCGGCGATCACGCGATTGCGCTCGGCCACCAGGCGCATGGCCTTGCGCGTGTCTTCGAGGGTGCTGACGATGGAGCCGGCGAGCAGATGATGGGCCAGCTCCCACATGCGCGGGAAGACCGACTTGCCTCCGCAGCCGTCCACGAAGCTGGCCTTCCACTCGGGAAAATTCTGCGGCGAGCCGGCGGCGAAGGATCGCGCGAGGGGAGCAGCGGTTTCCGGCTCTGCCGCGAACACTCTGCGCTTTATGCCCGCGCGCCTTTAACGCAGCGGCGATGCCGCACGACAAGCCTCCGCCGCCGAAGCCGGCCACGATGCAATCCACGTCGGGCAGGTCTTCCAGGATTTCGAGGCCAGCCGAAGCGTTGCCCGCGATGAAGCCGTCGTCCTCGAAGGGATGGATAAACGTGCCCGTCATGGCCGGATGCGCGCGGTCGGACAGCGCCTTCCAGCAGTCGTCGTAAGAGGCCTTCACCACCTCGCCGCCGAGACGGCGCACGGCATCGAACTTGGCCGCCGGGGCCTCGGCGATCATCAGGATTTTGCAAGGCACGCCGGCCTTGCGAGCCGCCAGCGCCACGCCCTGAGCGGCATTACCGGCGCTGACCGTCCAAACGCCGCGCCGCCGCTCTTCTTCCGGCAGCAGCCGCACCGCGTTATAAGCTCCGCGGATTTTGAAGGAGCCGATAGGTTGCAGGCATTCCAGCTTCAGATAAATTTCCGACGGCCCGTCATGGTTGAGCCGCACCAGCGGAGTGCGGATGGCCGCTTCGTAAACATGCTGCCGCGCTTCGTCGATCATCGACGCGGGAATGTTGCGTTGCATAGGTTGGTCCACTCGATGGCGTGAGATTGAATAAACTATATCCCATGCACTCCTCTGCTATGGAAGTCATCGATCTGCGCAGCGATACCGTGACCAAGCCTTCGCCGGAGATGCGGCGCGCCATGTTTGAAGCCGAGGTGGGCGACGACGTGTACGCCGAAGATCCGACCATCAACCGCCTGGAAAAGCGCGCGGCGGAAATCTTTGGCCGCGAGGCAGCGCTGTTCGTCCCCAGCGGCACTATGGGCAACCAGATCGCCGTCAAGCTGCACACCCATCATGGGCAGGAGATTATTTGCCACGAGCGCGCCCACATCTTTGAATATGAGATGGCCATGATGGCGCACTTTTCCGGCGTGGTGCCGCGCACCGTGGCCGCCGCCGATGGCGTTCTCACCTGGAAGCACATCGAACCGAAGCTACGGCCGAAAAGTTATCACGGCGCCAAGACCGGCCTGGTCTCGCTGGAGAACACGCACAACATGGGCGGAGGGACGATTACGCCGCCGGAAGTCTTCGACGACGTTGCCGACCATGTCCATGATGCCGGCTTGGCGCTGCATCTGGATGGAGCGCGCGTCTTCAACGCCGCGGTTGCGCTGGGGATGCCGGTTGCCCAGTTGACCGCCAAGGCCGACACCGTGATGTTCTGCCTGTCGAAGGGGCTGGGCGCGCCCGTTGGATCCATGCTGGTGGGCAGCGCCGAGCTGATGGACCGCGCCCGCATCTATCGCAAGTCGCTGGGCGGCGGCATGCGACAGGGCGGCATTCTGGCGGCCGCGGGGCTGATCGCGCTGGAGCAGGGGCCCGGGAAGCTGGCGCAGGACCACGCCAATGCGAAATTTCTTGGCGGAAGGGCTGGCGCGGATTCCGGGATGCAAGATCGGTGCGGTGCAGACGAACATTGTGATGTGCGAGCTTCCTGGCGTTGGCATGACGGCCTCGGAATTGTCCGAGCGGCTCCGTTCGCAGGGAGTACTGGCGAGCGCGTATGGCCCGCAGTTGATTCGCTTCGTCACCCATCTCGATGTCAGCCGGGAGCAGTGTGCGCGCGCATTGGAGGTTGTGGCCGAAGTTTGCGGGGCCAGGGCGCAGCACGCATAGGGATCGTGAGTCGTGGGTCGTGGATCGTGAATCGTGAGTCGTGGATCGTGAAAATCGTGGGTCGCGAATCGTGGTTCGCCGATCTCGGCGACGCGACGCATTGTGATTCGCACGGGTCAAGTCCGCTGAGCGGACGGCATATCTTAGCCCGGCGTCTCAACGCCGGGACCCCTGCGATTGTCTCGCTGCGGCCATGTGTCATAATCGTCTGTTTTGGCTGGTGACGACGGCGGCCGTTATACACGTGTCTGGACCTTGGGGGACAGATTGGATTTCCAGCTATCGGATGAGCAACGGCAACTGAAGAAGATGGTGCGCGATTTCGCCGAGCGCGAGATTGCGCCGCACGTGATGGAATGGGACGAACCCGGCACTTTCCCGCTGGAAACCTATAAGGAACTCGGCAAGCTCGGCCTGATGGGCACCATCTTCCCGGTCGAGTACGGTGGCGCCGGCATGGGCTACGTCGAGTACGTGATCGCCGTCGAAGAGCTGTCGCGGGTGGATGGCTCGGTCGGCATCACCGTGGCGGCGCACACCTCGCTGGGTTCCAACCACATCTTCATCGCGGGGAACGAAGAGCAGAAGAAGAAGTACATTCCCAAGCTGGCGAGCGGCGAGTGGCTGGGCGCGTGGGGCCTGACCGAACCTGGCTCGGGCTCCGACGCCGGCGGCGCGCGCTGCTCAGCGGTGCGCCATGGCAAGAGCTGGGTGCTGAACGGCAATAAGACTTTCATCACCAACGGCCACTATGCCGATGTAGCGGTGGTCATCGCCGTCACCGACAAGACGGCGAACACGCATGGCCTCTCGGCGTTCGTGGTGGAGAAGGGGACCAAGGGTTTCCGCGCCGGCAAGAAGGAGAACAAGCTCGGCCTGCGCGCCAGCGACACCTCGGAGCTGATCTTTGAGGACTGCGAGATACCCGCGGAAAATCTGCTGGGCCACGAGGGCGAGGGCTTCATCGACGCGATGAAGGTGCTGGATGGCGGGCGCATCTCGATTGCCGCGCTCGGCCTGGGCATGGCGCAGGGCGCGTACGAGGCCGCGCTCAACTATTCCAAGGAGCGCGAGCAGTTCGGCAAGCCCATCAGCGAATTTCAGGCGATTGCCTTTAAGCTGGCGGACCTGGCGACGGAGATTGACGCCGCCCGCCTGCTGACCATGCGCGCCGCCTCCATGAAAGATGCCGGCATGAAGACCACGCTGGAATCGTCAATGGCCAAGCTCTACACCAGCGAGGTGGCGGTGAAGGCCGCCAATGAAGGCGTGCAGATCCACGGCGGCTACGGCTTCATCAAGGACTATCCGGCGGAGAAGTTCTATCGCGACGTCAAGCTGTGCACCATCGGCGAGGGCACCAGCGAGATTCAGCGGCTGGTGATCGCGCGGCAAATCCTGAAGGACTAGGTGAAGGCTGGCCCGGCCGACGTTTGGCGTGGGTGAGGCAATGCCAGGCTGCCGCGTTTGGGCACGACATTAAGAGCGGTATCCAGTGCTATATTTGTATAGCGAGGAACCAATGCTGGCCATTCGACTCCCTCAGTCGGTCGAGAAACGCTTGCAGAAGCTGGCAGAGCGTAGTGGACGAACCAAGACCTACTATGCCCGCGAAGCGATTCTGCGTTATATCGCAGATCTGGAGGACGGCTACGAGGCGGAGCGCATTCTGCACCGCGTTCGCTCGGGCCGGGAGCGCACCTATACGCTAGACGAGGTCGCAAAACGCCTTGGGCTGGACGATTGAGCTGACCCAGACCGCAACCCGGCAACTGGCGCAACTGGACAAGGCCGTCGCCCGCCGGATCAGAAAATTCCTGCAACAGCGGATCGCGCCGGTCGAGAATCCGCGAAGCCTTGGTCAAAAGTTGCAGGGACCGACGCTGGGAGAATTTTGGAAATACCGAGTCGGCGACTATCGCATCATCGTGAGCATTGAGGACGACCGTCTGGTCGTTCTAGTCATTCAGATCGGGCACCGGCGCGAACTCTATCGCTGACGCTTCTGGAACTCGTGGCAAAGGACACCTACAGCGAAACGTTCATTGACCGCATCCGCAACGGCGACGTGCGCGCCCTGGCGCGCGCTATCTCCATCGTGGAAGATCGCGCCCCCGAATCCGTCGAGCTGCTGAAGGCGCTGTTTCCCTTCAGCGGACACTCGCTGCTGCTGGGCATCACCGGCGCTCCCGGCGCCGGCAAGAGCACGCTGGTGGATCAGCTTGCCAAGGCCTATCGCAAGCAGGAGAAGACGGTCGGCATCGTCGCCGTCGATCCCACGAGTCCCTACAGCGGCGGAGCCATCCTGGGCGATCGCATTCGCATGCAGTCGCATCACGCCGATCCCGGAATCTACATTCGCAGCATGGCGACGCGCGGATCGCTGGGCGGGCTGGCCTCGACCACCGCCGACGTTGCCACCGTGATGGATGCCAGCGGCCGCGACATCGTGATGATCGAGACCGTCGGCGTCGGCCAGGATGAAGTGGATATCGTGCGGCTGGCCGACGTGACCATCGTGGTGCTGGTGCCGGGCATGGGCGACGATGTGCAGACCATCAAGGCCGGCATCATGGAGATCGCGGACATCTTCGTCATCAATAAAAGCCGACCGCGATGGCGCCGAGCGGGTGGAGCGCGAGATTCGCGCCATGCAGACGTTGGCTGTGCGCAAAGATAACTGGACGCCGCCCATCGTGAAGACGGTGGCCAGTGACGGCACGGGGACGACGGAGCTGTTGGAGACCATCGAGCAGTACCGGAAATATCTGGCGCAGAACGACCGTGCGCAATCGCGGCGCATCGAAAACTGGAGAGACCGGCTGGCAGCCATGCTGCGCGAGGCGCTGTTTCAGCGGGTGATGACGCAATATCTGAACGACGGGGAAGCCAACCGCTACGCCGCCGAGGTTGCCGGGCACCAGCGCGATCCGTATTCGCTGGTGGAAGAAATCGTCGCAAAATTGGGGAAACAGGCATGAGCTACATTGACCACCTGGGCATCGCCGTGAAGTCGCTGGCGCAGGCCAAACAGTTCTACGAGAAGCTGGGTATGCAGGTGATGCCGGAAGAAACGGTGGAGGCGGAGCAGGTGCGCCTGGCGATGGTGCCGGTGGGCGAGAGCCGCATCGAGCTGCTGGAGCCCACTTCGCCGGATTCCACCATCGCGCGTTTTCTGGAGAAGCGCGGCGAAGGGTTGCATCACGTCGCCATCCATGTGAACGATCTCTCCGGCACGGTGGAGCGGCTGAAGGCTTCCGGCGTACGCCTGATCTCCGATGACATCAAGATCGGCGCCGGTGGACACTTGTATGTGTTCGTGCATCCTTCCAGCGCCGGCGGCGTGCTGATCGAACTGGTGGAGGACGCCCCCGAAGGCGTCTGATGCATGCTCGTCGTTGCCATTGATACTTCCGGCCGTCAGGGCAGCGTGGCGCTGTGTCGCGCTGAAGACGCGAAACTGGAAATACTTGGATTGGCGCCGCTGGAAGGCGGAACCTACTCCGCGCGGCTGATTCCGGTGATCGCCGAACTGCTTCAGCGGCAGGGCCTCCAGCAAAGTGAGATTGATGGATTGGTTGTGGTCTCCGGCCCCGGCTCGTTTACCGGGCTTCGCGTGGGTCTGGCGACGGTGAAAGGTTTGTGCGAACTCCTGGACAAGCCGCTGGCGGCAGTTTCCATGCTGGAAGCGCTCGCCGTGACGTATGGTGCTGTGGGAGAAACGATTCGCGCAGTTCTGGACGGCGGACGAAGTGAAATTTACGTTGGCGAATACTTACTGAGGGACGGCCGGCCTGAAGCCCGCCAGAAATTCATTCAGAAGCTGGCGGAATTCGCCGAGGCAGCGGGCCGAGGAACGGGCCGCATTCTCACTCCCGACCAGCGCGTAGCTGACGCCTTGCGCGAGCTGGGCGTCGCGGTCGAGCAGGTGAAGGCGCTGGATGCCGGCGATATCGCGCGCATCGGCGTGGCCAAACTTTTTCGTGGCGAAGTGTCCGATCCGGCAACGCTGGATGTGGATTACATTCGCCGCTCCGATGCGGAAATTTTCTCTTCCGCCCGCCGATGATCCTCCGCCCCGCGCAGCCGCAAGACGTTCCCGCAATGCGCATGCTGGAGCGGCAGGCTGACCTGACGGCGCACTGGTCGGCGCGCGAGTACGACGCGCTGTTCGACCGCAACGCTCCCAAACGAATTGCCCTGGTTGCCGAAACCGAGACTCCGCCGTCCAACCTGCAGGGCTTCCTCATCGCCCGATGTGATTGGGAGGAATGGGAGCTGGAAAATATCGTGGTGGCGGCCGACCGGCAGCGCCTGGGAGTAGGTAGCGCCCTAATCCGGGAACTGCTGCAACGGGCGGAAAGCGCCGGTGCCACTTCGGTGCTACTGGAAGTGCGGGCCTCGAATTTCGCCGGCTCTGCGGCTCTATCAGAAGCTCGGATTTCGCGAGGACGGGAGGCGCGCGGGGTACTATCAGCATCCCACGGAGGACGCTCTACTTTTGCGCCGCAAGGTTGCAGGATTGTGACAAAATACCTTGAAGCGCCCAACTCCGTATGCTAGCGTTTTCATCTCTCATCTCTCCGGAGGTTCACTGAATGGCAGCTCAGGTACGTGACCAGCTTCTTGCCAGCAACGATGAATTCCGCAAACTGGCACAGGAACACACGCAGTATTCGGAACGACTCGACAACCTGATCCAGAAAAAATATTTGTCGGAAGACGAGAAGCTGGAAGAGGTCCGCCTGAAGAAGCTGAAACTTCGCCTGAAGGACCAAATGGAAAGTCTGGAACATAAGTTCCGCACCGACCATCAGACGGTTTAGTTGTGTAGCATTGCTTGCCACCGGCGGCAGGATGAAAATCCCGGCCGTCATAAGCTATCCCTGTATCCACTTCGTCGGAACGCTCCATCCCGTGCTCTTAAACTCCCGCCAGAGCAAATACGTGCCGCCGGCTGAAGCCGGCTCGGGATGCTTAGAGAAGCGGCTTTCGGCACGATTGAACAGGCTGCCGAAAAATAAAAGTCAGATCCCTCACCGACTAAAGTCGGTTCGTGATGACAAAAGGAAAGGGCTTTTCGGCACGACTGAAGTCGTGCCCTTACTCATGCCTTGGCGAGAGCAGAGTCTTGCAGCAGCGTCTGAAGTCGTACCCTTGCTCATGCCTTGGCGAGAGCAGAGTTTTGCAGCAGCGACTGAAGTCGTACCCTGATACAAGTCATGCGTAACCAAACGTTGTCCGCAGTCGCCGTCGCGAGCCTGGTGATTCTCTCGCTGGTCGTTCTTGGAATCGCTCCCTATAGTTCGGCTCAATCGCAGGCTCGCTCGTCGGCTGACGCGAAGCCGCCCATCGGTCTCTGGGACGGCGCCATGCAGGGCAAGGTGGGCGAAGTCTCGTTCGGCATTGAACTGAAGCAGGACGACGGCAAGCTGCACGCCGAGCTGCTGAATGCCACTGACCGCATGCCCTTCAGCAGCGCCGTCTGGGATGGCAAGACCCTGACCTTGCGCATGGACTATTACGACGGCACGGTGGTCGCGCACGCCGTATCGCCGGAGCGCATGGAAGGCGAATATTCGCGCCAGGGCAGCCAGGGGATCGCGCACATTCCGCTGGTGCTGACGCCCGGTCGCGAGCAGGAGAAAGGCAAGCCCTGGACCGGGCCATCGCTGGCCGGGGACTGGCTGCTGCGCGATTCCGGCGACAAGAGCACGGTCCTGGTGAATTTCCAGCAACCGGGCCGCACCAACGCCGACGGCAGCGCTATCCTGACCGGTGTCGTCGAGCCGGTGGATGGCGATACCGGCTTGCTGCACGGCACGCTGACGCAGGACGCGGACGGCAAAACCCATTTCCATCTCAGCCGCTTTGACGGCATTCACGTGCTGGCCCTGGCTGGCACGGTCCAGTCCGACGGCACGCTGAAGGGGCAGTTCGGCGGGGTCAGGAGCGCGTCGGACTTTACCGCCGAGCGCAGCAACGACGTCTCCGCCGCTGACCCCAACCTCAAGGCCGGAAGCCTGAGCAGGGTCAAGAATCCCGACGAGCCATTCCGAGCCAGCGGCATGGATGCTGCGGGCAAGACCGTCAGCCTGTCCGATCCGCAGTTCAAGGGCAAAGCGGTGATTGTGGACATCTTCGGGACCTGGTGCCCGAACTGCCATGACGAAGCGCCGGTACTGCAAGCGCTCTATCGCAAATATCACGACCAGGGGCTGGAGATCGTCGGGCTGGCCTATGAGTACACCCCCGACATGCAGCGCAACCTGCGGCAACTGGCGGTCTATCGCGAGAAGTACGGGATTACCTTCCCACTGCTCGTGGCCGGGACAACCGACCAGGACCAGATCGCGAAAACCTTGCCCCAACTGGTCAATTTCGGGGCTTTTCCGACGGCGATCTTTCTGGATCGGGACGGCAAGGTCCGCGCCATCCATGCCGGCTTCACCGGCCCTTCCACCGGCGACCGCTATCTCCAGGTGCAGCAGCACATGGACGAGCTGACGCGGGAAATCCTGAAACCCGCAAAATAGGTCGTACCGGCAACCTCAAGCTCTATAATCAGTTGAGTCCATGGTTCGTGACGGCATTTACTACGGGTTGGCGTGCCTGGTGGCGGCCGTGCTGGTCGGCTGGCTGGCCACGTACTGGCTGGCGATTGTTCCCATACTTTTGGGCGCTTTTCTCCTATGGTTTTTCCGCGATCCGGAGCGCGCCATCCCGGCTGAGGAGGGCGCCATTGTCTCGCCTGCCGACGGCAAGGTCACCGAGGTTTCCGTGATCCAGGACAAGGGCTCGCCCCGGACCCGGATCAGCATTTTCCTCAATGTTTTCAACGTACACGTCAATCGCTCGCCGGTCAGCGGCGTAATTACGGATGTCCAGTACAAGACCGGCAAGTTTGGCAACGCCATGGGCGCCGTCTCGGCCGAGCAGAACGAGCAAAATGTCGTTACCGTAGAAGGTGATACCGGGACGGTGGTGTTCAAGCAGATTGCCGGCTTGCTGGCGCGGCGCATCGTATTTACCGGCAAAACCGGCGACCGCCTGGTACGCGGCCAGCGCGTGGGCATGATCAAGTTTGGTTCGCGGACCGACGTTATTTTTTCCGCCGATGCCACAACCCAGGTCCGAGTGGGCGACCATGTCAAGGGCGGCTCCAGCATTCTGGCGCTCGCCCCGGTGACAACCGCCGCCGGACGGCAGCGTAGTTTGGAGGCGCAATGAGCCAGGTGGGCAGCTCGCAGCACGAGGACCCCGGCCGGCGACGTCAGGCGCGCAAAGGCCTCTACATTCTGCCGTCGCTGTTCACCGCCGGGAATATGGCTGCCGGCTATTTCGCCATCTCGCAAGCCATCCAGGGCTCGGCGGGCGATCCCTGGCATTTCGACATGGCCGCCAAGGCCATCGGATTCGCCATTGTCTTCGACTTCTTCGATGGCGCCATCGCCCGCCTGACCAATACCGCCAGCGCTTTTGGCCGGGAACTGGACTCCCTTGCCGATGTCATCACCTTCGGCGTTGCCCCGGCGGTGCTGGCTTGGATGTGGGGCTTCCACATGTTGCCGCCGATGGACGATCACGAGCTGCGCACTCGCGTGATTCAACTGGGCGCCATCTGCACCTTTGTGTTCCTGCTGGCCGGAGCATCGCGCCTGGCACGGTTCAACATCCAGGTGAATCCGCAGCCCTCGAACCCGGGGCGCCCCGACCGCAAATACTTTGTGGGAATGCCCATCCCGGCGGGAGCGGGTGCGGTGGCGGCCGTGGTGCACCTGGTGCAGGGAAATCCGCTGCAAATGTGGTGGCTCTCCATCGGTTGGGGAGTCTTCGTGTTTGCTATTTCGTTCCTCATGGTCAGTACCTGGCGATTTTTCAGTCTGAAGGGCGTCAATTTTCGGCAGCCGCAGAATTTTCGCTGGATCATCGTCATGGGACTGGCCCTTTACTTCATAATCTTTTTCTCTCAATATTCTCTGTTTGCCCTGGCACTGATCTATATTCTTTCCGGCGTCCTGGCGCGGCTGTCGTTTGTATTTCGGCGAAGCAACGCCCCGCCGCCGGCTTCGCAGGATGAGGCATCGCACGCTTGATGAAAAATGGGCCTACCAATGGAGGCCGTACCGAGGGAGGACACTGGGGTGGACTCTTCCGGGTGGCCATTATCGGAGCTGCAACGCTGAAGGGACGCGAGCTGAAGGACGTCCTCACCGACCGCAACTTTCCTACCCAGGACATTCGCCTGCTCGACGACGAGGAGTCGCTGGGGCAACTGGAGGCCGTGGGCGAAGAGCCCACCTTCATCCAGAGCGTTCTCCCTGAGCACCTGGAGAACACCGACTTCACCTTTTTCGCCGCCGACGAGAATTTCACCCGCAATACCTGGGAGATGGCCCGCCAGTCGGGAAGCGACATTGTTGACCTGTCCTACGCGCTGGAAAACGAGAAGGGCGTGCCCCTGCGTGCTCCGTGGATCGAGCGCGAGCTGGGCAAGAGTCCGACCCTGGAGTTCGGGCAAGCGGCGGTCACCATCGCGCATCCGGCTGCGGTGGTGCTGGCGCTGCTGCTGCTGCGCGCCCAGAAGATCGGTCCCATCAGCCGCGCGGTGACCACGGTGCTGGAGCCCGCCTCCGAACACGGCAAACGCGGCATGGACGAACTGCACGAGCAAACCGTGAACCTGCTGTCGTTCCAGCAGATGCCCAAAGCCGTGTTTGACGCGCAGGTCGCCTTCAACCTGCTGGACCGTTACGGCGAGGGTTCGAAGCCGTCGTTGCATGCCACCGAAGCCCGCATCCTGCGCCACTTTCAGCACATTGTGCAGAATGCGGTGGCGGTGCCTTCGCTGATGCTGGTGCAGGCCCCGATATTCCACGGCCACGCGTTCAC
The DNA here is from genome assembly GCA_963763975.1 of uncultured Acidobacteriaceae bacterium. GTDB lineage: Bacteria > Acidobacteriota > Terriglobia > Terriglobales > Acidobacteriaceae > Bog-257. The sequence goes on along the minus strand of CAVXQR010000003.1, from coordinate 541,910 downwards.
GCTATACATTGAGATGGAGCAGGCAGCGCAGACCGAGGAGTTGATGGCAGCCTTGTCGGGCGATCACGTCGAGGTGTTGCAGGAGGCCGCCGAGTCGCCCAGCAACGTGAATGCCGCCGGCCAGGAGGCGGTTCAAATCACCGTGCGCCGCGATGAACAGCGCGATAAGGCGTTCTGGATATGGGCCGCCTCCGACAACTTGCGCATTGCCGCCTTGACCGCTGCCGAAGCCGCCGAGAGCATGATCGCTTCGCGGCCGCGAGGGACGGTGCAATGAGGCGACGCTGCCGCCATCTGTGGTTGTTCGGCGTCTGCGCGTTGCTCCTTGGCGTTGTGGGTTGCGGTTATCACACCAGCGGAAATGCCGTGCGGCTGCCCACCGACCTGCACACCCTGTACGTGCCGGCCTTCACCAACTCGACCCAGACCTATGGCGTGGAGCAGACCTTGACTGCGGCCGTGGTCCGCGAACTGCGCAGCCGCACCAACTACCGCATCATCAGCAGTAATGACGGCACCGCCGACGCCACCCTCAGCGGCGTCGTGACTTCGGCGGGAACCGCGCCCCTCACCTACGATTCCGTTACCGGGCGCATCTCCTCCGGCATGGTGACCGTTACCATGAGCGTCAAACTGGTGAATCGCAACGGCAAGGAGTTGTGGTCGAACCCCAACTACCTTTACCGCGAGCAGTATCAGGTTTCCACCGACGCCGCCAGCTTCTTCGAGGAAGAAGGGCCGGCACTGGAACGCGTGGCCAAAGATTTTTCCCATTCCCTGGTCAGCGACATTCTGGAGGCGTACTAGATGCGGAGTTTTGCCGCCTCCGATCGCTTTGTTGCCGACGTGAAGGCGCGCAAGCTGGCGCCGGGATACGTGTTCATCGGCGACGAAGCGTTCTTCCGCAAACGCTGCCGCGATGCGGTGCTGCAATACCTGGTGCCCGCCGACGTTCGCGAACTCAGTCTCTACGACATGGACCTAGCCGACGTTGAGCTGCAACAGATCCTGGATCGCGCCCGCACTCCTTCGCTGATGTCGCCCTTCCAGGTGTTCTTCATTCGCGGGGTAAAAAATCTTTATGGCCGTGGCAAACATGATGAGGAATTCGCGGCCATCGAGGAGTATTTCAAGAATCCCAATCCCGACGCCATGCTGATTTTTGTCGCCGACCATGTCAGCATTCCGGCCGACGTTCGTCGCATGGACCTGACCGACAAGGACCGCTACCAGCGCATTCGCGAGACTCTTGGCGAATATTGCTCGGTGCTGGAGTTTGCCCGCGTGGACGATAACGACGCCGTGAAATGGGCTACGGACACCGCCGCCGCCGAGGACGTCAAACTCGATGCCGACGCCGCGCGCGAGCTGATTGATTCGCTGGGCGGCGACATGATGATGGTGGCCAACGAACTGGAGAAACTCGTTCTTTACGTCGGTGACAAGAAGCGCATCACGCTGGGCGACGTCGAAACGCTGGTGCTGGCCGCCAAGCAGCGTTCCTTCTACGAACTGACTGACGCCATCTCGTCGCACGATCGCGCCCGCGCGCTGGAAGTGCTGGACGCCATCCTGCGTACCGGCGACGGCGACGAAGCCGCCATCGGCCATCTCTACATGCTGGCGCGCACCTTCCGCCAGATGCTGGTGATCCTGGAGCGCAACGTGCGCGATTCGCGCGCGCTGTGGCAGGCGTTGTGGCAAGGCTTCCGCATTCCGCCATTCGCCGCGGAAGACGTTATTCGCCAGGCGCGCCGCTATAAATCGAAGCGCGAGTTGACGGCCGCTTTGCGCCGTGTGGCGCGCGCCGATCTCGCGCTGCGCTCCAATCCCGTCAGCAAGCGGCTGGTGCTGGAAAACCTGGTGCTCGACTTGACCGCCGAACCCAAGCTGCAAACGGCCGGCTGGCTGCAAGACGAATTGCCGGTGTAGGGATGGATGTGGAGAAGTATCTGCGGCGGATTGCGTACGACGGGCCCATGGAAGTCTCAGCCGAAACCTTGCGCGGCCTGCATCGCCAGCACTTGTTCTCGGTCCCTTTTGAAAATCTCGACATCCCGCTCGGCATTCCCATTCACCTCGACCTCGACAGCATTTACCGCAAGATCGTGGAGCGCCGCCGCGGCGGATATTGCTATGAGCTCAACGGATTGTTCGGCGCGTTGCTCAGCGCCATGGGCTTTCGGGTGCAGATGCTGTCGGCGCGGGTGCGCCGCGAGAACGGCGGCTTCGGTCCGGAATTCGACCACATGCTGTTGAAAGTCGAACTGGACGAGACCTGGCTGGTGGACGTGGGCTTTGGCGACTCGTTTGTGAATCCCATCATTTTTCAGGACGGTGCCGCCGACCGGGTCAACGGCTACCGCTACCTGATAGCAGCGGAGAATGGCGAGTGGCGCCTGGTGCGGGAAGATGACCAGGGACGCGTGCCGCTGTACGCCTTTCGCGATCATCCGCATTCGCTGAACGACTATCAGCAAATGTGCGACTTCCATCAGACTTCGCCGGAATCGCACTTCACCAAAAGCTGGATTTGCAGCCGCGCCACGCCGCATGGCCGCATCACCGTGGCCAATATGCGATTGATCGTCACCAATAACGGCGACCGCGACGAGATGTTCCTCGCCACGGAAGACGAGCTGCGGCATTGTCTGCGGGAATCGTTCGGAGTGGAGTTGGGATCGCTGTCGCTGCTGAAGCTGGTGGAGGCGAGCTTGAAAAGCAGTGCGAGCCCGCAGGCCCGCACCGAGTGACGCTAAGATCTATAAGCCGGAACTGCCTATTTCTTTTCCACTACATTGACGCTGGCGGCGGTATCCGCCCATTCCAGCTTCAGCACGGCGGTGTCGCCGCCCTTCTTGTCGAAGGAGATGGTGTACATCTCCATCGGCGACGACAGGTGGTCCAGCTTCATGTCCACGCGCGCCAGGTCCTGGCCCTCGTTGTATTCCGTGCCCCACTGGCCGGTCTGCTTGTTGATGATCAGCTTCCAGCCGCTGTCGGAAGGCAGTACATACAGCGTGTAGCTGCCGGCGGGAACGTTGGTGCCGCCGATATCGAGATCGGCGTCGGTCTTCATGCTGGTGGCGGCGTTGGCGCCGGCGCGCCACACTTTGCCGTAGGGCACCAGTTCGCCAAAAATCTTGCGCCCGCGCATCGAAGGCCGGCTGTACTTAATGGTGACGGTCTTGCCGTTGGCGAACTGCACCGAGGCGTCGCCGGGAGGGCTCAAAGGCGGTTTCTTGTCCTGCGCCATCATCCACACTGTAAGGATTGCCATCGCGCTGACCGCCAGGATGACCGCGTATTGTTTCTTCATCGTGTTCCCTCCAAAGCGTGCTGAAATGCGATTCAAAGCCGCGCTCCATTATTCACGTCCGGCGGCAACGTTACAATTCCAGCCATGGGAATATTTGACGAAAAGCGCGAAGAGCTTGACCAACATGAGTTCATGATGGGCGTACCGCGGGGACGCCTGGCCGTCGCCATGGATGTTTTGACCGACGCGCTGGTGATGGTGGGCCAGCACGGCGTCTATTGCCAGAGCGCGCGCCAGCCCGGCAAGCCGGCCATGGATATCCAGATCGTGGTGAAGGGCATCACCGACGCCAAGGAACTGATCTCGTCGGTGATGGAGGAGATCAGAAAAGGAAAAGGCAGTAACTACGCACGGAGGCCCAGGGGAACTCTCCAGGTAAAGCTCAGTCGCTTCTTTCAGGTTGGCAACTGCGTCTTCAACAGTCTTTCCCTGACTGACCACGCCGACTTCTGGACACTTCGCAACAAACCATTCTTCTTCGCGGTGAACAACAGCGGTGTAGGTCTCGGTATGCATATAGATTGCCGACCTCACTATATCAAAAGGAGCGTAGCGCGGGGCCTGCTGCAAGTTGTGACCCCGGTCATTCTGGACCTACTGGCCAAATCAAGAAGGCACAGCGACACCGTGCCGACTCGCTCCGTGCCCTCCGTGCCTCTGTGGTGAATCAGTTTTATTACGCGGTCACGTACTTGCCTGTCTCCAGCACACGCGCCGCAATTTTCTCCTGCAACGCAATCACGTTGAGCGGTTCGTGCTTGGCCAGGCGGCGAACAATCGCCATCTGGGTGCGCAGCATGTCGCCTTCGGCCACCGCCGCCATCACTTTCTTGGCCGCAGCTTCCAGGCGATTGAACGCGCCCTCGAGATAGACCTGCGTCATGGCGACCACCATCGCGGCCTTGGCCTCGCCGTTCGCCTCAACATACTTGCGTGCGCGCAGCAGAGCCGAATCCATGGCGAACGCCTCGATCACCATGTCGGCGATGGCGCCCATCACCTCCTGCTGGTCGGCCAGCTTCTGCATGTACTTCTGCGAAGCCGCGCCGGCCACCAGCATGGCCAGCTTCTTGGCGTTCTCCACCAGCTTGCGCTCGGCGGCCAGCGCGCCTTCCAGTTCGTCGCCCGACGGCCCGGCCATGACCTCGTCCATCACCTTCTTGATGGCCGGCAGCAGCGCAAACTGGCCGCTCATGGCGCGCTTCAGCAGCCATCCGGTGATGATGAGGCGGTTGATTTCGTTGGTGCCTTCGAAGATGCGGTTCACGCGCGAATCGCGATAGGCGCGCTCGGCGGGATACTCCTCGACGAAGCCGTAGCCGCCGTAAACCTGCACGGTCTCGTCGACCACGAAGTCCAGCATCTCCGACGCCGACACCTTGATGATGGAGCACTCGACCGCGTATTCCTCGATGGCCTTGCGCACCGCCTCGGGATTGTGCTCGATCGTGCGACAGCGCGGTGTCCATCATGCCGACGGTGCGGTACACCATCGACTCGCAGGCATAGAGCCAGGCCGCCATCTGCGCCAGCTTTTCGCGGATCAGGCCGAAGTCGGCGATCCTCTTGCCGAAGGCCTTGCGCTCCTTGGCGTAGGCGATGGCGTGCTGCAGCGAGGTGCGGGCGCCGCCCACGCAGCTAGCGCCCAGCTTGAAGCGGCCGACGTTGAGGATGTTGAAGGCGATGATGTGCCCCTTGCCGATATCGCCGAGCACGTTCTCCACCGGCACCTTGCAGTCATTCAGGATGAGCGGCGCGGTGGACGAGCCGCGAATGCCCATCTTCTTTTCTTCCGCGCCGATGGAGAAGCCGGGGAAATCTTTCTCGACCAGGAAGGCGGTGAACTTCTCGCCATCAATCTTGGCGAAGATGGTGAACAGGTCGGCGAAGTGGGCGTTGGTGATCCACATCTTCTCGCCGTTCAGGATGTAGTGCTTGCCATCGGGCGAGAGCACGGCGCGGGTGCGGCTGTTCATGCGCGTCGGAGCCGCTGGTGCTCTCCGAGAGCGCATAGGCGCCGACCAGTTCGGCGGTCGCCAGCCGCGGCAGATATTTCTTCTTCTGCTCCTCGGTGCCGAAGAACACGATGGGCAGGGTGCCGATGCCGCTGTGCGCGCCCATGGTCACCATGAAGCTGCCGTACTTCGACATGAAGTCGGCGATGATGGCCGACGAGACTTTGTCCATGTCGGAGCCGCCGAAGTCGGCGGGAATGTCGGCGTTGGTCAGGCCCATCTCCGCGGCCTTCTTCAGCAGCTCGCGGCTGACCGACCAGTCCTTGTGCTCCATCTTCTCGGCCAGGGGCAGGATTTCGTTGGTGCCGAACTCTTCCGCCAGCTTGGCCACCATCTGCTGATCTTCGTTAAAGTCTTCCGGGGTGAAGACGTTGTCCAGTTGATGGTCTTCCAGCAGAAAGCTTCCGCCCGTGGTCTTGGTCTTGGTTCCGGGTGCTGCGGTCGTTGTTGCCATAAGTCCTCGCTATTCGCTTTTAGCATTACGCTGTTCGCTCTTCGCCAGGTCGCGGATTTTCCGCTATAGCGAGCAGCTGTACGTTCGCTGACTTACTCTGTCGAAATCCTGCGCCTTGCTCTCTCAGTCGCGAACGTTTCTTGCGAAAAGCGAAAGGCGAATAGCTAAGGCGCTTCTTACTGCATATTCTCGAAAATGCCTGCCGCGCCCATGCCGCCGCCGACGCACATGGTCACCATGCCGTAGCGGGCGTTGCGGCGCTTCAGTTCGCGGACGATGCTGGCCGTCAGCTTCGCGCCGGTGCATCCCAGGGGATGTCCCAGCGCGATGGCGCCGCCGTTCACGTTGATCCGGTCCGGTCGAGCCCGCCTTCCTGGATCACCGCCAGCGACTGCGCCGCGAAGGCCTCGTTCAGCTCGATCACGTCGATGTCGCTCGAGCTTCAGGCCAGCCATCTTCAGCACTTTGGGAATGGCAAACACCGGGCCGATGCCCATTTCTTCCGGCTTGTAGCCCGCGGTGGCAAAGCCAACATAGCGGGCCAGCGGCTTCAATCCCAGCGCCTTGGCGCGTTCCGCCGACATGACGACCGCCGCCGCCGCGCCGTCGGACATCTGCGACGAATTGCCGGCGGTCACCGTTCCCTTGACATGGAAGGCGGGCTTCAACGCCAGCAGCGCTTCCAGCGAGGTGTCGGCGCGCGGGCCCTCGTCCATCTTGAAGACGATGTCGGTGCGCTTGGGTTTGTTGCCGTTGGGCGTGGTGAAGCTGACCGGCACGGGCACGATCTCGTCGTCGAACTTGCCGGCCTCGATTGCCGCCATCGCCTTCTGGTGGCTTTCGACAGAGAACTCGTCCTGCATCTCGCGGGTGATGTTGAAGCGCTTGCCGACGCGTTCGGCGGTGAGGCCCATGGAGAGATAAGCGTCGGGATAATTCGACACCAGCCAGGGATTGGCCGAAACCTTGTGGCCGCCCATGGGGATCATGGTCATGGACTCGACGCCGCCGGCCACGATGGTCTCGGCGCCACCGGCCATGATGCGTTCGGCCGCCATGGCAATCGCCTGCAGCCCGGAGGAGCAGAAGCGATTGATGGTCATCGCCGAGCACTCGACCGGCAGGCCGGCGCGCAGCGAGGCGATGCGGGCGACGTTCATCCCCTGCTCGGCTTCGGGCATGGCGCAGCCCAGGATCACGTCTTCGATCTCTTTGGGATCGAGCTGCGGCACGCGCTCCAGCGCGCCCTTGATGGCGGTGGCCGCCAGGTCGTCCGGGCGGGTCGCCCGCAGCGTTCCTTTGTAAGCCTTGCCGACCGGAGTGCGGACGGCGGATACGATTACAACCTCACACATGGGTACCCCAGCAATAGCAATTAGCTCTTAGCTCTTAGCCTTTAGCCATCAGCCATCAGCCATCAGCCATCGGCCATCAGCCAAATCAAAACGAACTGTCATCCCGACCGAGGGCGTAAGCCCGAGCGGAGGGACCTGCGTTCCGGTGCTATAAGCCGATGCTCGCGGCAGCCCAGTTGAAACCCTGGGCGACATATGCCGTCCCTACGGGACTCAGGTCTGTTTTCATGCCTACCCAGGACTCCGCTTCGCTCCGTCCTGGGCTAAGATATGCCGTCCCGCAAGCGGGACTCGGTTATGCCGAATCGATCCAATTGAGCGGAGTCGTCGCGGCGTACACGGTCCCAGGGATGGCCTTTATCTGCAGTTTTCCAGCCACGATCTTCCCTGATACGCCGTAGCAGGGATCTAACGCCAACTCGAAACCGTTTTCCTGCTTGCTTATATCGAGGCCGAAGATCACATTCTGCTTACTGAACCCGTCGAGCTCAAGGTTTGAGATATCTTCCATCACAAACTCGACCACCACATGTTTTCTCATCGTGTAGTGACCGCTCGCATTTACCTGGTCTGTCGTCGTCCCAAGTGTGAACCGCCAGCAAAGACGAGCCCATACGATTTAAGTGCAGCCGGACAACTTCCGCGTCGTGAAAACGCGGCCAGTAACCGAACCGCTCGTACAGGTCGCGCGCTCCTGGTATTGCTTCGAGTTCTATCGGAAACGGCAATGTTTTCGGCGCTCACACTGGACAACTGCAGACAACTGACAACGGACAACTGACAACGGACAACGGACAACGGACAACGGACAACTGCTTTTCAGTTCCTCAACGTCTTCCCCGTCTTCAGCGTGTACTGAATTCGCTCCAGCGTTTTCTTCTCGCCGCAGAGCGACTTGAACGCCTCGCGCTCCAGGTCCAGCAGATACTGCTCGCTGACCGGCGTGCCGGGATTCACCGCGCCGCCGCACAGCACCTCGGCCACCTTGTTGGCGATCTTGACCTCGTGGTCGCTGATGAACTCGCCTTCGCGCATGATGTGCACGCCCAGCTTCAGCGTCGCCAGGATGCTCTCGCCCGGCGCGGGAATGTCCTTGCGCATCACCGGCGCGCGATAGCCTTCGTGCACCAGGTCCAGCGCGCGCTCCTTGGCGTCGGTCAGCACGCGCTCGCGATTCATGGTGATGTCGTCGCCCGACGAGATGAAGCCGTAACCCTTGGCCTCCATCGCCGACATCGAAACCTTCGCCATGGCCACGGTCTCGAAGGCCTGCTTCATGGCCTCCATCAGTTCGACGCTCTCGCCGCGGCCGTGCGGGCGCACGTGGTACGCCTTGTCGAGCGCGCGCAGCGTCATCTCCTTGCAGCCGCCGCCGCCCGGCAGCAGCCCGACGCCGACTTCCACCAGCCCGCAGTACAGCTCGGCATGCGGCTGGCGCGCCGCGCCGTGCAGGGTGATTTCGCAGCCGCCGCCCAGCGCCATGCCGAACGGCGCCACCACCACCGGCTTCGGCGAGAACTTGATGGCCTGGGTCATGCCCTGGAATTGCCGGATGGCCAGGTCCACCTCGTCCCATTCTTCTTCCTGCACCGCCATCAGCAGCATCATGATGTTGGCGCCGACGGAGAAGTTGGCGGCATCGTTGGTGATGACGAAGGCGTCGAAGTTGTCGCCCGCGCCGCCCGGCTTCAGCGACTGCGTGATCATCTGCACGATGTCGCCGCCAAGCGAATTCATCTTGGAGTGGAACTCGATGCAGCCCACGCCGTCGCCAATGTCGACCAGCGACGCGCCGGCATTCTTCTTCACCACGAAGCTCGACTTCTTGGCGACCGCCACCGACCACACGCCCTGCGGCACCACTTCCGGACGATAGGCATTGCTGCGAATGTCGAAGTAAACCCGGCCGCTGGCGGTCTTGGGATCGTCCGCGTACCAGGTCTGATGGCCCGATGCCAGCAGCTTCTCGACGTTGGGCGACACCGGCCGGTCTTCCAGCGTCATGCGCTTCACCGTCTTCTCGACGCCGGCGGCATCCCACAGTTCGAACGGCCCCATCTCCCAGTTGAAGCCCAGCCTCATGGCGCGATCAATCTCGACCACCGAGTCGGAGATCTCGCCAATGCGATTGGCGGCGTAGGTCCACAGCTCCGATAGCGCCGTCCACAGAAACGCGCTGGCCTTGTCCTTCGACGGCGCCAGCAGCATCTTCAGCCGCTCCGGCAGCTCTTCCACGGTCTTGGCCATCTCCAGCGCCGGGAACTTGGGCTTCTGCAGCGGACGATATTCCAGCGTCTTCCAGTCGAAGGCCATGCGCTGCTCGCCCTGCGCGCTCTTCAGCTTCTTGTAGAAGCCACCTTTGGTCTTGTCGCCCAGCCACTTCTGCTCCAGCATGTGGACGAAGAAATCGGGCAGCTTCAGATCGCCGCGCTCGTCCTGGATGTTGGTGGTGGCATTGCGTACCACGTGGCCCGAGCACATCGAGGCCGACCAGGTCGGTCAGCCGGAAGGTCGCCATCTTGGGCCAGCCCACGCGATTGCCCGGTGAGCGCGTCCACTTCCTCGATGCTCAGGTCCATCTCCTGCATCAGGCGCATGATGTTCAGCGCGGAGAAGGTGCCGATGCGGTTGGCGATGAAGTTGGGCGTGTCCTTGGCATGCACCACGCCTTTGCCCAGATGCAGGTCGCAGAAGTGCGCGATAGTCTCCAGCATGCTTGGGGTCGGATTCGGCGGTGGGAATCAGTTCCAGCAGGCGCATGTAGCGCGGCGGATTGAAGAAGTGCGTGCCGAACCACGAGCGGCGGAAGTCTTCGGAGAAGCCTTCGACGATCTTCGCCACCGGCAGGCCGCTGGTGTTGGTGGTGACGATGGTCCCGGGCTTGCGAATGGCTTCCACCCTGCCGCAGCAAGCTGCGCTTGATCTCCAGGTCTTCGACGATGGCCTCGATGATCCAGTCCACTTCGGCGAGCTTGTCGAGGTCGTCCTCGAAGTTGCCGACGGTGACCAGGCGCTCCAGCGAAGGCTTGAAGAAGGCCGCTGGCTTCGACTTGACCGCCGCTTCCAGGCCGGCGGCGGCGATGCGATTGCGCATGGGCCCGTCGGCGTCGGGAGGAACGATGTCGAACAGGTAAGAGGGAACACCAGCGTTGGCCAGATGGGCCGAGATGCGGGCACCCATGGTTCCGGCGCCCAGGACTGCTACCTTCTCAATCCTTCGTTGCATGGAAATTCAATCGCTCCGGGCGAACCAGCCTAGAGCTGTCCGCCTGCGTTTCACTCGCTATGAGTTGCAATATTTGACGGCGATCGTTCGTTGTCGTTGCTTGGCCGAAGTTGACGAGGCAAGCCTTGCGGCGCGGTTCCTATTATTGTCCAGGACAAACGCTACCCGAGCACCCCACTGTAAATTTGGGCCACAGACACAATCAGCGCGCGCCGTAAGATGTGGGGTGAGGATGGCAACGGCGCGCGCTCTATTTAATTGAATCGATGGTAATGAATGAATGTTCATTCAGTCAATACAATTATTATTGCAAAACGGCCTAGTGATCGGCGCTAGGAGAACATTTTCGCCAGCAGGAAGGCCGCTCCCGCTGCAAGTCCTCCAATTACAACAGTTTGGGTCGCGGACCGAAATGGGCGCGATCCCGTAAAACTGCCTTTCACGTAGCCGAAAACAGCCAGCGCAATCAGCGTGACCATCACCGACCAGGGCAGTGCTGCGCGTGTGCTGTGCATGGCCATATACGGGGCAAGCGGAATGATTCCGCCGGCAATATACGACGCCGCTATGGTGATGGCGCTCTGCACCGCGCGCTTGGGATCGGGTTCTTCCAGTCCCAGCTCAAAGCGCATCATGAAGTCCACCCACGCCTTCGGCTTGCTGACCAGCGCCTGCACCACCGGTCCGCTCTGGCTGGGCGCCAGACCGTATTCGGCGAAGACCTTTTCCACCTCGCGAGCTTCCTCGTCGGGAATCTCCTCGATCTCGCGCCACTCGCGCTGACGCTCGCTCTCGTAGTGCTCGGCATCGCTCTTGGCGGCCAGGTAGCCGCCCAGACCCATGGCGATGGAGCCGGCGGCGATTTCCGCTAACCCGGCCACGACGACTATGTGAGTGTTGTCCACCGCGCCCGAGATGCCGGCCGCCAGCGCGAAAGGCACGGTCAGCCCGTCGGACATACCGATGACGACATCGCGAACCACTTCTCCGGCGGTGAAGTGACGCTCAACGTGAGGGGTCTGGGGCATGCGTTCCTAGCTCAGGATGGGATTTGAGGTACTCCTCGGCACTGCGAACCACCTGGCGCTCGCCGGAATAGCTGAGAGTTTTGGATGCATCCTCGAGGGGCAGCCAGAATGCTTGCTGGACCTCGATACGCATTTCCGGCGAAATCTCTCCAAGCCGGCCGGAGCGGTAGAGGAAGAGATAGAAGCTGACGATTTTGAAAACGCGGGCGTGGTCGCCCCAGTTGCGCACGTAGTAGTACTTGATGTCCTTAAGTTTGGTGACCGGTTCGGCCTTCACGCCGGTTTCTTCGGTGACCTCGCGCAGCGCCGTCTGTTCCGGCTTCTCGCCTTCGTCGATGGTGCCTTTGGGCAGGGCGATGATGGGATTCGCAGCTTTCTTGGCCGTGGTCTTGCTGCCGGCGGCTTTCGACCGCTCCATGTGAGGCTCGATGACGGCGACGAACCAGCGGCCGCGCATCTTGCGCAGCACCACCCCTCCGGCCGAAAACTCGCGCACCATGAGCACTCCGCAGCAACCCGGTTAGTTTGTCAGAGTCAGGAGGGGCTGACAACCGGGAAAACCGTAGTGGCCGCGGGGGTGCCGTCGCTCCGCGACTCGCGATCGATGTTACTGCCGTTCCGCGGGCTCACGCCCGCGGCTCAAACAAATGGCGCCCTTCGGGCTGACGTCCGCTGGTATTTCGCCCCATGCACGTATCCGGGCATCTTGCGAGGCGTGTTCTCCGCCCCATGCACGTATCCGGGCATCTTCCGAGGCGTGTTCTCCGCCCCATGCACGTATCCGGGCATCTTGCGAGGCGTGTTCTCCGCCCCATGCACGTATCCGGGCATCTTCCAAGGCGTGTTCGACGCACGATGGCGGCATCGTTCACCCAGGATCGCTGAAACACGAGATTCAGCTTGCCCACGCCCACTGCCGCCTTGTTGTAATCTGCTAAGTCCGGCTGCGCATCGCGGCCCCATGAGGAGATACGGGTTGAAGCCTTCCATCTACGCGCTCATTCTTTTGCTTGCTTCCGGAACCGCCTTAGCCCAGCAGAAAACCTCGACGCCCGCGCCCTTCAAACCTCCCACCGCGATCTTTGGCTATCGCTATGCCGGGCCTGAGCTCGACGCGGAGAAGGACTTTCTCGCGGTTCCCGATCCCGCGCTGGCGAAAGCGCATCTGCAGGCGCTGACCGCCGTTCCTCACATGGCCGGTTCGCCGCAGGATCTTTGGACCGCCGACTACGTCCTGCAGAAGTACCAGGAGGCCGGCCTCGACGCCTACATCCAGCCCTACAAAGTCTGGATGAATGTGCCGTTGCAAATCTCCGTGGACCTGGTGGCTCCCGACGGCGCGGTGCTGCACGGGCCTACGCCGGAGCATGTCAGCGACGATCCTTACCAGGACGATCCCCGCATCGTGCCCGGCTTCAACGAGTACTCGCCCTCGGGCGACGTCACCGCCGATGTGGTCTATGCCAACTACGGCCGCCCGGAAGATTTCCGGAAGCTCAAGGAGATGGGCGTTGACGTGAAGGGCAAGATCGTCATCGTTCGCTATGGGCAGAATTTTCGTGGGGTCAAAGTTTTTCTCGCCCAAGAATACGGCGCGGCCGGCGTACTGATCTATTCCGATCCCTGGGACGATGGCTACTTCAAGGGCGACAAGTATCCGCAGGGACCGTGGCGGCCGGACACGGGGGTGCAACGCGGCTCGATTCAGTTTCTGCCGCGCTATCCCGGCGATCCCACTACGCCCGGCGTCGCCAGTCGTGCCCGGCTTGCCCGCCAGCGAACGCATTGACCCGAAGAAAGCCACCAACCTGCCCAAGATTCCGACCACGCCGCTCTCCTACGCCGATGCCACGCCCATCCTGTCGCATCTCGGCGGGCCCGAATCACCGCGCGAGTGGCAGGGAGCTTTGCCCTTCACCTATCACGTCGGCCCCGGTCCCGCGAAAATCCACATGAAGCTGCAGCAGTCGTACCAGTACACCACCATCTACGACGTTATCGGGATGGTTCGCGGCGCGCAGTTGCCGGATGAGTGGGTGGTCACCGGCAATCATCGCGATGCCTGGGTGTACGGCGCGGTCGATCCCAACAGCGGCACGGCGGCGCAGTTGGAAGCGGTTCACGGCATCGGTGTGCTGCTGAAGAATGGCTGGCATCCGAAGCGCACCATCGTCTTCGCCAGTTGGGATGCGGAAGAGGAGGGCCTGATCGGCTCAACCGAATTCGCCGAGCAGCATGGCAAAGAGTTGGCGAAGGCGGTGGCGTACTTCAACATGGACGTCGCCGTCGCCGGCCCGGACTTCGGCGCCTCCGCCGTGCCCAGCCTGAAGCAGTACATCCGCGATGTCGCCAAGTCGGTGCCCAGCCCGAAAGGCGGCAGCGTGTATGACCAGTGGAAGGCCACCAACGAGAAGCACGAGCGCGAGAAGAGCGAAGGCCATCCGGCTGCGGTGACGCCATCGCTGCACGAAGCCAATGCACCCACCGAAGATGTTCGCGTCGGCGATCTGGGCAGCGGCTCCGACTACACGGCATTCCTGCAGCACCTTGCCGTGCCTTCCACCGACATGAGCTCAAACGGCCCATACGGCGTGTATCACTCGGTGTTCGACAACTTCGCGTGGTTCACAAAGTTCGGCGATCCCACCTTCGCCTACGAGCAGGAGATGGCGCGCGTCTATGGCTTGGCGGTCATGCGCATGGCCTCCACCGACGCGCTGCCGTATGACTACCAGCAGTACGGCAAAGAAATCGGCGTTTACCTGAAGGCGGCGGAGCAGAAGTCGAAGGAGGCGTTCGGGACGCAGTCGCCGTCGTTCGCCGACGCGCAGAAGGCGGCGGAACGGCTGGAGAAATCCGGCGCGGAATTGCTGAAGTTGCAAGCCAGCTTTACCGGCGATCTGGGCAAGCTGAACCTGGCGCTGCGTCAGGCGGAGCGTGGCTTCCTGACCGATGGTCTGCCGGACCGTCCGTGGTACAAGCACGCCATCTACGCGCCGGGAGAATATACCGGCTACGCCGCGGTGGTGATTCCGGGAGTGAACGAGTCCATCGCCAAGAAGGACTTGCCCACCACCACGCAGCAGCTACAGGTCGTGACTGCCGCGATTAATCGCGTGGCCGATACCCTCGACCAGGGCAAGTGAGATCAGCGCAGCCGGCGATAGCGATCGAACTGATGGTCGCCGGCCTTGCGCGCGCTCATCCACTGCCAGCGGGTCATACTGTCGCGGGTAAAGCCGGGCCCGCTGAAAATCGTGGGACGCATCAGCACCGGAGATCGGGTTTCTCCGCCCAGCCGCTCTTGCTCGGGAGGGACCATCTGTCCGACCTCGAAGGGCGCAATCGTCAGAAACTTCTCGTCGATCAGCCCTGCGCGCGAGAGGCTGCCATAAAGCGTCGGGCCGCCTTCGCAGAGCAGATGCTCAATGCCGAGCTCTTTGCGCAGCAAGCTGAGCGCTTCCGCCAGGTCAAACTCTTCGTCCTCGCCCGCGGCAATCAGCATCACCTTCGAATGACCGCTTTGCGTCCGTAGCCGCGCCGCTCCCGCCGGTGAGGTCACAACCGCCGGTTCCACTTCGTCAGCGTCGAAGACTTTGTAATCCGACAAGTTCAGGTCGAGCGCGTGAGTCACGAAGATATTGCGCTCGCGCTGCTTGCCCAGGTGGGCGCGAAGTTCACGCAGCTTCGGCTCCATCACGCGAAACACAATGCCGCGGCTGCCGGCGCCGCGATTGCGCCGCTCTTCCTGCAAGGTGGCCATGCCCATCAGCACGCCGTCGGCATGCGCGCGCAGCAGGTCCATCAGCCAGCGGTCTTCGCGCGACTGCGAAATCTCGCCCCCGGAAGCGTGTTTGCCCAGCAGGCTGGTGATGCCGTCCAGCGATTGCACGAAGTTGGCATACACCCAGGGACGGTCGGCAGGGGCAGGCGGCAGCGCGAAGTTGCCGTAGGGTAGGTAGCCTTCGTGGGGGCTGCGCGTGGGCTCGGCACGGTCAAACAAAATTTCGAACTGGATTTCGCTACTTGCCTTGGTCATGGCGCGACCCGCTCACCCGGCGATTGTATCCCACGTATTTTCATGGCTTATGGAAGTCTTCAAACCCCCCATTAGCGCGATAGCGGGCATCAAGCATCTCCACCTTAGCCCGATGTCCATAGGGCCTTAACCTTACGTCGCTGTGACCGAGGCAGGCATCGAAATTAGTATGCGCTGGAAGCGTGGCGACCGACTGCGACTTACGAGCGAGAGCCAGGCGCCTGCCGGGACCCGGCAGGTATTCGACGAAGTCCGGCAACTGCTGGGCGTGCCGGCGGTGCCGGTGCTGTATCGGGCGTATGCGGCGTTTCCTCATTTTCTCGAAGTGCATTGGCGGGCCTTTCGACCGGTGCTGCAGTCGGAGCAGTTCTTCCAGTTGGGTGCGCGCCTGGCTGCCGAATGCTATACCCGAGCTCATAACTATTTTGAGGTCCGCGACCTGTCGTGCCCGGACTGGCGTCGTGGCGCATTGTCGGTCATGCCGCTACCGGACACGCTCGATTACTTTCTCTATCTCGATCCGCTGCTGCTGCTGATCGCCACCGCGCAGATGCAGGCGTTTGAAGGTCCCGTCGGCCAAACTGCGGCGTCGTCACGCGCTGCCGCGAAGCGTGCCGGCTACCAGCACGCTCCGGCGCTGGTCAGCGACAGCGAAGTTCCGCCCAAGGTGCAGCGCATCTGGGACGAACGGCGGCTGCTGCACCATTTGTCGTTTGTCTCCGACGAGCACCGCGCGCTGGCGCGCTGGGGCCAGTTCTACCAGGAGTATTGGAACGAGCTGAAAAGCCTGCTGCAAAGTCCGCTGGGCAACGACACGCAATATCGCATTGCCGACAGCGCCTGGGGGCTGGCGCGCGAGTTGCCCGGACGGATTGAAACCCCGGTCACTGAACTATTCGACGCCGGCATCGGCGGCGAGGAAGTGACCTCGCTGGTGCGCATCAACCAGGCGCTGGTGCGGGCTTACAGCGGCTTGATCCTCGACGTGACCTTTGCCCGCATCGGCTGCGAAGGCGGCACCGCGCTGAAACACGAACCGGCGGCCGCCCCGGCATCGGCCGAGAGCACGCCTCCGCGCGCTGCCTAACTTTTCCGTTCTGCTGGCGCCAACTGAAGCTTCTGCCGCACAAACTCCACCAACTCGGCTGGAACATAATTGGGCGGAGTGATGAAGAACACCGGCTTACCCGCCGTCGGCTTCAGCGAGACTTGCTTCCACGCGGGGTCCGCCTCGTGACGGTGGAGGATGACGGCATCGGCGCGATCGAGAAATTCCTGCGCGCTCACTTTGAAGTCGGCAGTGGCGCCGTCCAGCACCGTCAGATAGAGATCGGGCCGCAGAAATCGCAGCACGCTGTTCGACTCCAGGATGGCGTTCTCTGCCGCTTCCAGTTCCTGGCGCACTCGCGGCATGGCTTCCGCCAGCATTCCCTGGCGAGTGCGCACCCACAGCACGCGCTTCGCACCAGCCACCAGGAAGCGGGAGCTGTCGCTTTCGCCGCTGCGATCGCGCTCCTCCGTAACCGCCCAGGAGTGATCGTCGGTAGCGCAATCGCAAAGCTCGCCGTTGGCTGAGCAGATGCCGTGGCCATACTGCGTAATTTTCATGGCGGTCCAATGGGCTTCCGGGAGGGCCGCAATCAGGCCGGCCACGACGCTGGTCTTGCCCACGCTGCGCGAATGTCCACCCACCACCACGATTGCCATGCGTTTATTTACTCTTGTTCGCCAGGCGAGCCATCACCACCAGCTCGCGAAGATATTGCCGCAGCGGACGCGCGGGAACTCCCATGTACACGCCCGGCGCATGCAGGCTGGAAGTCACGCCGCACTGTGCGCCGACGATGACGCCGGCGGGCACATCCACATGATCGCTCACGCCCGCTTGTCCCGCGGTAATGACGCCGTCGCCGATGCGGGCGCTACCGGCAATTCCGGTGAAGGCCGCCATCACCACGTTGCTGCCGATCTCGCAGTTATGCCCGATGTGCACCAGGTTGTCGAGTTTCGTTCCCGATCCGATCATGGTGCTTTCCAGCGCGCCGCGATCAATGGTGGTGTTGGCGCCGATCTCGACGTTGTCGCCGATGATCAGGCGGCCGATCTGTGGAAACTTGTGGTAGGTGCCGCGAGTCTCGTCGCGCACGAATCCAAATCCTTCCGAGCCTAGCACCGCGCCGGCTTTCACCACCACATGCCGGCCAAGCTCAGTGCCGGAATACACCACCACTCTGGGATGCAGGTCACAGTCATCGCCGATGCGCACGCCTTCGCCGATCCAGCAGCCGCTGCCGATGCGGGTGCGCTCGCCGATCACGGCGTCGGCCTCGATGACTGCGCAGGCTTCCACCGTGGCGCTGGCCGCTATCTTTGCCGAGGGATGCACCACGGCGCTGGCATGGATCCCGGCAGCCGCAGCCTTAGGCGGATGAAGCATGGCTCCAGCGAGAGCAAACGCAAGCCGGGGATTTTTCGCCACCAGCAGAGGCTTGCGAGCGTCCTGGCCGGATGCGAACTCGCCGGCGATTACGGCGGTAGCGGCCGAAGCCATGGCCTCGCTCAACTGCTTCTCGGTTTGCGCGAAAACCAGGTCACCGTCCTTGGCCTGGTGGATGCTGGCGACCTTGCGGACTTCGATGTTGCCATAGCCGATCAGGCGGGCACCGATGCGATCGGCCAGTTGCTGTAACGTATGCGGCATGCAGTTGTTATAGGGAATGCGCCTGGGAGATTCAAGCTGCCGCTGATGTCATGCCGCGGCTGATGTCATGCCGCCCGCCCCCCCCCCCCCCCCCCCCCCCCCCCCCCCCCCCCCCCCCCCCCCCCCCCCCCCCCCCCCCCCCCCCCCCCCCCCCCCCCCCCCCCCCCCGCCCCCCCGCCCCCCCCGCCCCCCCCGCCCCCCCCCCCCCCCCCCCGCCCCCCCCCCCCCCCGCCCCCCCCCCCCCCCCCCCCCCCGCCCCCCCCCCCCGCCCCCCCCCCCCCCCCCCCTAATACAGCGGAGGCTCGCCTGCCGGGCGTGTCTTCCATCGCCGGTGGACCCACAGCCACTGCTCGGGATAGCGGCGGACGTACGACTCGATGACCTTGGTGAAGATAGCCGTGTTGGCGACGGCATCGGCTTCGTCATCGCCGGTGCGCACCAGTTTGATCGGCTTGTCGAACTCCACGCGGTACTTCCGCAGCACCGGGTCCCAGATGGTGAAGGCCGGCACCACCGATGCGTCGGTGTGCAGCGCCACGCGCGCCAGGCCGCTGGCAGTACAGGCGGGAATTCCGAAGAAGGGCACGAACACGCCCTGCGGCGGCGTCATGTTGGTGTCCATCAGCAGGCCGACGGTCTGGTTGTCGCGCATCGCCGCCAGCAAGCCGCGGGCGAACTCCTGCTTGCCGATGATGGTGTTGCCGTGCAGCGAGCGATAGTGGGTGACCAGGGCGTCCACGTCGGGATTGTCCAGCGGCCGCACCACGATTTGCATGGGATGGCCCTGCAGCGAATGGAAGAACGAGCCCACCTCCCAGCCGCCGAAATGCCCGGTCAGGAAGAGCACGCCTTTGCCGCGCTTCTCCGCCGCCTCGAAATTCTCAAAGCCCTGGTACACCGCGATCGCGGAGGCGTTCTGGCGAGTGTAGTAGGGAAACAGGCAGACCTCGCCGAGCAGACGGCCGAGCGAGACGTACACCCCGCGCAGGATTTTGCGGCGCTCTTTGACCGATTTTTCCGGGAAGGCCAGCTCCAGGTTGCGCATGCCGACGCGCCGCAGCCGCGGATGCAGGTAGTACACCAGGCCGCCGATCAGGATGCCGATGCCCTGCGCCAGACTGCGGGGCAGGACGCCGATTAGGCGCACCAGCACGACTAATGGCACGTACTGCAGCTTGTGGCGCATCAGAAGGTATCGGAAGGAACGGTAGCACCCGGCAAAAAGTCAGGTCAAACCGCGGGGCACCGGCATTGCTCCGAAATTTGAGAAACGCCGCTACATGATGGATCTAGTAGTACAAACGCATGATTCCGCTGGCCTTAATTTGTGTGTGAATCAATGACAGACGTTAGCCCATCGATATACAGCTTGAGTCGTTGTAGTCAGCCTCTAACGAGGCTAAAATGAGTGTCAGTAGTTGCATAACGGTATCAACAGCAGTATTGCTGAGTTGAGGGAAGACGGTTGTTATGGCACGTCCAATTGAAGCAACCCCTATTTTGACAAATAGGGACGCTGACAGGTTCCTCAGGGAAATGCGCCGCGATGAGCCCGTTTCGCCTGACCGCCTGCGTTGGCTTGAAAAGGCCGCCCAGGCTAGCAAGTCAGCGGAAACAAAAAAGAAGAAGGGATAATCGCGCCTCGCCTATGGCGATCTCTCTCGCCGACCTTGAAATTATCCCGGTTCACCCCGCAGAGCATGACGTTTCCGCTTTCGATTGCGGTGACGAAGATTTGAACGACTTCCTCAAGAATGACGCAGCTAAATTTCAGGCCGAGCATCTGTCGCACACGCGTTTGGTGTTTCTCGACGGCAAGCTCGTTGGCTATTTAACGCTCCTGGCCGACTGCATCATCCTGCAAACCAGCGAAAAGAAGAGAGCTTTAAAGGAAGCTCGCGGTTATCACCAAAGCGTATACACCTTCCCCGCGGTGAAGATTGGCCGGATCGGCATCCAGAAAGAGCAGCAACGCTCAGGTATTGGCAGACAACTCCTCATCTACACGATCGGGGTTGTTTTCCGCATGAACACCGAATTCAATATTGCCTGCCGCTTTATCACCCTCGACGCATATCCTGAGTCGGTTTCTTGGTATGAGAGGCACAACTTTACATTCAACAAATACTACAAAAACACAGAAGAGCGCCCACGTGGGAAAATCGCTGGCATAAAAGCGTTCTGTAAAGTCTTTCTCGGAAAGAACGAGAAGAAGCATCCCAGCATGAGGTACGACCTGCTGCGAAGCCCACAAATCACCTGAAACAACCGGCAATCGCCGCCTGAGTTTCCAAGCAACTCCTGCGCCAATCGGGATATTTTCATCGCCGCAAATCAAAAGCGGCGGCCGTAGCCGCCGCTGATGCGTCAATACGTTTCTCTGCGCTACTGTCCGCCGGCGGTGGCCGGAGGCGCGCCCGGAGCAGGTTTCGGCGTCGGCGCCCACTTCTCTACCGCGTACAGCAGCGGCATGGAGTCCTTGGGCGGCTCGATCTGGCCGTTCAGAGTGGACCGGAAGGGGATCATCTTGCCGTAAAAGGCGCGAGTGTCGCCCTTGTCCTGGCGGATGACGGCGCCGTTGATGGATACGCCGGCAAACAGTCCGCGGGCCCGCGAATACGTCAGCACCTGTGCGCGCATGGTCAGGTCGGTCATACCCTGAGCGTCGCGGCCCACCGGCCCCGCCGCCGCCGAGGCGTCAGCCCCCAGCTTGAACTTGCTGCGCAGCAGCCGCTGCATGCCTTCCTCAGTGCGGATAATCATCACCAGGTCGGTGGCCTGGCCGCCAATCTGGAAGCCAAAGCTGCCGCCGGTCATGCGGAAAAATGCCGGAGCGCTCCAGCCATGGTCGGTGCGGCAGGTGGCGACGCCCTTGCCGTAGTTCGCGCCGAAGACGAATCCCACCTTCAGGTTCGAGGGCACGATGGCGATGCACTTGGCCGACTGCATAATCCAGTCGGGGATGCCGCGGTCGGGAGCGGTCATGATCTCGTTCAGGATGATGCGCGACGAATCAATCCGGTCCAGTTGCGCGTCACGGTCCTGCGCCTGGACTCCCACGGCCAGCAGAAACACCGCGACTAGAGCGGTTGCGATCTTCTTCATGATGGAGAACTCCCGGAAAAGCTAGCTTCCCGGCCGGTTTGGCTGGTTGCCCTTCATCTTAGTCGGGTTACCGCCGGGCGGCGTGCGGAGAAAGCGGGTTGGCTGGTTACTCTCTAGCTTCGGGGTAATTACGGTCGAAGGCCGGATGGGTTGGATTTTTGCCGGTTCTGGGCAAAATTAGAGGGCTGGAAGAGGAGACCCTCGTAACCTCTTCCAACCCTGTCTCCCAGGTTCTGTGGTAGGTGAATGCAGTATGCTCGGCGATTCGAAATCGCGCAAGTAACGAAGGTTCAGGGTCGAGTAACTGTACCTTGGTAATGTCGAGGGTCAAGGTAACCGGAGCGGTGCGTAGGCTTCTCAGCTCCTGTCGAGGGCCGACAGGAAACGCCGACCTGCCGACCGTCGACAGGAATCCTGCGGCGGTTATTGCCGAGCCGATAAGAGTGAGTGGGTGACCGCGTGGACGGAAAGGGCGATGCGGTTCTGCACCCCAACTTTTCGCAGCAGTTGCGCCACGTGGGCTTTCACGGTGCGCTCTTCGATGCCCAGGGCATCGCCAATCTCGCGGTTGGAGCGGCCGGCGACCAGCAACTTCAGCACCTGGCGCTCGCGCTGGCTGATGCGCACTTCGTCGCTGGCAGGCGCGACACTCCGCGGGGAAAGCGTGACTCGTTCGATGAAGGTGGAGAGTGCATGTCCGGGGGCCCAGACCGAACCGGCGTGTACGGTGCGAATCGCTTCTTTCAACTCCGCCGGCGTGGCGTCTTCCGCAACGTAGCCCTTGGCTCCGGCGCAGAGCGCGCCCAGCACGTCCTCCTCGGTGTTGCCCTTGCCAGTTGCGATCACCCGCACGTCGGGCTGCACCGAGCGCAGCGCCGCCATCGCAGAATGAAGCTTGTGGCCGTCAGAGCCCAGCAACAGGATGTCGTAGGGAGCGCCGTTCAGCACGGAGTTCATGGAAACTTCGCGCACCTGGAAGTCCGCTTCCGAACCCAGAATAGTATTGAGGCCCACCGACCGGAGAGGGTCGGTTTGAAGGATAGCTACACGAATGACCTGCGGTGGCGCCGTAGTCATGATGCCCGCGTGAGGCCAGACTAGCCTAACTTAGGTGGTTAAAGAATAGCTCTTTGGTGGTGGGTTGCCGACCCGGCGAGATCCTCGCACCAAAGGGCGATCCGCGCTGTCAGGCGCTGCGGCGGCTCTTCGCTGCTTTCTTGACTTTCACCTGCGATGCTTTTTGAGCGGCCGTCACGTGTTGGGGCGGCTTCTTGGGCATCTGCGCCAGGCTTTGCTTCAGCGCCGCCATCAGGTCCACCACCGGAGCCAACTTCTTGGGCTTCTCGACCTCGGTGACTTCTTCGCCTTCCAGGCGCGCCTTGATCAGCTTCTTCACGTTCTCTTCGAAGGTGTCGTGATACTTTTCGGGATCGAAGTCGGCGGCCAGCGCTTCGATCAACTGGTGTGCGACTTTCACCTCGGCGTCTTTCAGCTCGACGTCGGGTGCGCCGAAGTTGTCCAGCTTCTTGACCTCTTCCTTGTAGTACATGGTGTGCAGCATCATGCCGCCTTCGTAGGGGCGCAGAAACACCGTGTATTCGCGGTTGTGCATGGTGAGCTTGGCGATGGCGACGTACTCGGTCTCTTCCAGCGCCTTGGTCAGCAGCGCGTAGGGCCGCTTGCCGGCGTCCTCGGGCATCACGTAATAGGACGACTCGAAGTAGATCGGGATCCACCTCCGAGCTCTTTACGAACTCCAGGATCTCCATCGCCTTGGCGGTCCTAGGCTCGATCTTCTTGATCTCTTCCGGCTCGATGATGACGTATTCGCCTTTGCGATACTCGTAGCCCTTCACGATCTCGTTACGTTCCACCACGCGCTCGTCGTGCGGACACCACAGTTGCTGCTTGATGCGTACATTGTCGGTGCGATGCAGCATGTGGAAGGAGATGTGGTTACCGCGGGCGCCGGAGAACAAGCGCACCGGCATGGAGATGAGACCGAAGGTCAGATATCCCGACCAAACTGAGCTAGCCATAGATGTTCACCCTACGTTTGATATGCACCATTCTCAGGGCATGGACCGCGCAGCATTGTAACCTGCACGGCGCGCCGGAAGCTACCCGTAAGATGCGAAATGCAGCCTGATATGACGCCTGCCACCGGCATGCCGCAGCCCGCTGCCGCGTGCGATACTGGCAGGACGGGCGTGAGCGATTGATTCATTCCAGGGAACTATCTGCGGCAATCGTGGCTTTGGGATTCGCTATGGTGGCGCGCGCCATGCGCGCCGTCAGCGATGGCGGGGCTTTGCTGGGAGCTTTGGCGGCTTTTGTCCTGATGTCGGCGGCGGGACTTGCCGGTTTCATGCCGCTTTTGACCCTGTTTCTGCTGACCATCTTCACCACCCACTGGGGACGTCGCCGCAAGGAACGCCTCGGAGTCGCCGAACGACGGCACGGCCGCAGCGCGTGGCAAATCATCGCCAACCTGGGCGCGGCTACGCTCTGTGCGCTGCCGGCCGTTTGGATGCCGCGACTCAGCTACATTCTGCTGGCCGGTTCAATGGCGTCGCTGGCGGAGGCTGCCGCCGACACCACCTCCAGCGAATTCGGGCAGGCGTCCGCTGCGGGAGCTTTTCTCATTACCGATTTTCGCGAAGTTCCCATCGGCACTAACGGCGCGGTCAGCGTGGCCGGCACCCTGATCGGCTGCCTCGCCTCGGCGCTGGTGGCTTGGATGGCCGCATTTTTTGAGGTGGTAAGCTGGCGCTGGTTCCCGGTGATTGCCATCGCGGGCATTGCCGGCATGCTGCTCGACAGCGTGTTGGGAGCGACGCTGGAAAATCGCGGACGGCTGGGCAACGACGGCGTCAACTTCGTCAGCACCATCTTTGCTGCCGACCTGGCGCTGATCGTGATTATGATTGCCCTGCGCGTCGCCAGTTAGAGCATTTGATTTGGCCGTGACTTCAGCCGCGCACGATGCCGGGCACGTCGCGGATGAGTTGTCATCACGAGCGCAGCGAGGGATCTGCTTTCTTCGGAGGTTGCGCCATGGCCTTGGAAAGGAGATCCCTCGTCGGGCTTACGCCCTCCTCGTGATGAGACAACTCAATAATGGCGCGTACGGCCCGGCTGAAGGCGCGGCCTGATACAAGACTTTCGCCGCAGCCGAATGTGCAGCAACAGGGCGATTGCTCTACACTTCTCTCCTCCCAAGGAGCCGCCTTTGTCACGACTCAAGATTCTCCTGCCGCTGTTGTTACTGCTCTCGGCCCTGCCCACGTTCGCCCAGCAGTACGACGTCCTCATTCGCAACGGCAAGGTGGTGGATGGCAGCGGTAATCCCTGGATCTACGCCGACGTCGGCATCATCGGCGATCGCATTGCCTTCGTAGGGAAAGCCGAGCCCGACGGTCTCCGCCAAGCGAACCATTGACGCCACCGGCCTGATCGTCGCGCCCGGCTTCATTGACATGCTGGGACAGTCCGAGACCAACCTGCTGATTGACAAGCAGGCGGTCAGCAAGCTGACGCAAGGCATCACCACGGAAATTACCGGCGAGGGCGACACCGTCGCTCCCACCAACGACCTGCTGAAAGCCGAACACGCCGATTACTGGCAGCACTTCCACATCACGCCCGACTGGACTTCCTTCGAGGAATATTTCCAGCGGCTGGCCAAGCAGGGAAGCGGCATCAACCTGGGCTCGTACGTAGGCGCGGCGCAGGTGCGGCACATGGTGCTGGGAAATGCCGATCGCGCGCCCAACACGGAAGAACTCGAGCAGATGGAAGGCATGGTGGACGACGCCATGGGCGACGGCGCCATGGGACTTTCCAGCGCGCTGATCTACGCGCCCGGCTCGTACGCCAAGACTGACGAGTTAATTGCGCTGGCGAAGGTGGCGGCCAAACGCGGCGGCATTTACGCCTCACACATTCGCAGCGAGGGCGATGCCGAGAGCGCCGCGCTTAACGAAGCTTTCCGCATCGGCCGCGAAGCCGGCATCCCGGTGGAGATTTTTCACTTGAAGACCGCCGGCAAGCAGAACTGGGGAAAGATGCCGCAGGTGATTGCCGCCATCGAGCAGGCTCGCGCCAGCGGCGTGGATGTAACCGCGGACCAGTATCCCTACGTCGGAGCGGCGACCAGCCTGGATGCGGTGATACCGCCCAAATATCACACTGGCGGCACTGATGAGTTGGCGAGGCGCCTGCAGGACCCGGCCATTCGCGCCGAGATTCGCAAAGACATCAGCAGCTCCGACACTTCCTTCGAGAATCTGTGGCTGGATGCCGGCGGTGCGGACGGCATTCTGGTCGCCTCGGTGCTGAACCCGCAGTTGCGGGCCGACGAGGGCAAGACCATTGCGCAGCTTGCCAAAGAGCAGAACAAAGATCCGCTGGACGCGCTGATGGACCTGGTGATTGCCGATCGCGCCAACGTCGAGGCCGTGTATTTCCTGATGAGCGAAGACGATGTGAAGCTGGCGATGCGCCAGCCCTGGGTGAGCGTAGGCACCGACTACGGCGCGATTAATCCCGAGGGGCCGCTGGGAGAGTCGAAGGCGCATCCCCGCGCCTACGGCAGCTTCGCGCGCATTCTCGGCAAGTATGTGCGCGATGAGCACAATCTGCGGCTGGAGGACGCCATCCGCAAATTCACCTCGCTGCCGGCGCAGCGGGTGAAGCTGGAGCACCGCGGGCTGCTGCGTCCCGACTACTTCGCCGACATCACCATCTTCGATCCGCAGAAGGTGCGCGATGTCGCGACCTTCGAGGATCCGAACCGACCTTCGGTCGGCTTCGAGTACGTGCTGGTGAACGGCGTGGTTGCGCTGGAGCACGACAAAGTTACCGGCAATCTGGGCGGACGTCCGTTGCGCGGGCCGGGCTACGCCTTTCGAGAAGTGACTCCGGAAGGCCTGCCGCCGCTCGCTAAGCTGCAAGGCGTGGTCACCGATATGGGCGGCTGGGCGATTCCGCGAACGGCCGTCACCTTGACCGACAGCACCGGCACGGTGGTTGCGACCGCGATGTCCAAACGCGATGGCCGCTACGAGATGGTGCTGCCCAGGGCGTGCGTGGGATGTTCGCTGAAGGCGGAGCGCATGGGATTCGTCACGCAGAAGCGCGGGGATGTGAACTTCAACGGCTCCAATTCGCTGTGGTTCAGCTTTGCGCTGAAGGGCGGTAAGTAACGCGCGGACTACCTTTTCGCTTGGAGCGTCCCCTCTTGAATTGTCATCACGAGCGAAGCGAGGGATCTGCTTTTCGTCGCCAAGAGCACATGTCTCCCCAGCAACGGAAAGCAGATCCCTCGCTTCGCTCGTGATGACAACTCATTTACATGTGCTCTGCTAACGCGCGGCAGCGCCCGCACGTCCATCCTGTTAGGCATGCTGCCCTGGAAGACGTTTGCGATAGGCTGTACCTTGGCGCTGGCAGTATTCTTGTTTGCGCAGCACCGGCAGCCTATGTCCGATCACGCCGCATATCGCCAGGTCATCGACCTCACGCACACGCTCAACGAGCGCTCGCCCAACTGGGAGGGCACGGAGGAGTCACCGTATCGCGCCACTGAGCTGGGCAACATCGAGCGTGACGGCTACTACTCGCGCATTTTCTCCACTCAGGAGCATTACGGCACGCATCTCGACGCGCCCGCGCACTTCGCCAAGGGCATGTGGACGGTGGACCAGATTCCGCAGGAGCGGCTGGTGCGGCCGCTGGTGGTGCTCGACGTTCGCAACCATGCGCGAAACAATGCCGACTACGCGGTGAGCGTCGAAGACATAGCGCAATGGGAGAGCGCGCACGGGCAAATTCCGCCGGGCGCGGTGGTCATGGCTTACACCGGTTGGGACAGCCGCTGGAATTCACCGCGCGAGTTTCGCAACCTGGAAGCCGACGATCTGACGCACTATCCCGGCTTCTCGCTGGAGGCCGCGAAATTCCTGGTGAAGGCGCGCGGCATCGTGGGCCTTGGGCATTGACACCATGAGCGTGGACATCGGCGCCACCACTACTTATCCGGTGCACCTCTACACCTCGCAGGAGAGCGTCTATCACCTGGAGAATGTCGCCAATCTCGACCTGGTGCCGCCGGCGGGCGCGACCGTGGTGGTCGCGCCTATCAAGCTGGAGCACGGCTCCGGTGGCCCGGCGCGAATCCTGGCGCTGGTGAAGTAGGTTCACGCTTCCTTCCGAGCGCATCTTTAACGAATTTCGTTGCTCACCCCGTTAGGACTTGTCATCACGAGCGAAGCGAGGGATCTGTTGTCCGTCGCTGCGCGCAGATCCGTCCTTGACAGCGGGCAGCAGATCCCTCGCTGCGCTCGTGATGACAAACTCGCAAACAAAAGACTTAGCGGCTTAACGTTTAGAGTTTGTCATTCCAGTTTCAGCCCCGCAACCGGGGTCAGGCGCTCGTGATGACAATTCGTGAGGCTGACGTTCGCGTCGAACGAGGATTCTTGAGGGATTCGCGATGACACTTCAAGCGCAATTACTTAAGAGTTGCCACCGCCAGCAGCGTTCCTCCGAAGCGCGGAAACCACTCCAGAACTTTCGTTCCCCCGCGAAACATGAGGCCACTGTGCATCTCCGCCGAGCGGGGCTGATAGCAGGTGTGCAACTCTCGCAGCGAATAGCCATGCCGTTCCAGCAGCGTGGTCAGGTTCTGCGCGTTGAAGGTCAGCACGTGCTCGGCGCCTTCGTGAAATTTCCCTAGACAGAAGCGCAGAAAGTTCGGCGCACCGAAGGCGTTGGGCGTGGTCAGGATGAGCTGCGTCTCCGCGGTGCAGAAGCGGCGAATGCCGTCCAGCATGCGCCCAGGGTTGGACAAGTGCTCGATGATGTCGCCGGCGACGACGACGTCAAAGGTTCGCGCCAGCGGAAGCTCTTCGAGCTGCTCGACATCGCCCGCCAGGATGTTAGTGAAGACGCCGGACTGGCGGTATTCCTCGATGACCGCGACGCTGCGGTCCACGCCGGTTGTGTCCGCCGCATGGCTGAGCTTCCAGTGCAGGCTTTTCTGTGCGGCGCGCACGCGATCTTCGGGAGCGAGATCGGTAAATCCCACGCAGCCGAGGTGCAGAACGCTATGGCCGGCAGCGCGCTGGAGAATGAAGTTCTCTTTCGCGACGTACATCGCCGTCTTCCTCCCGATGTTCATCGGGCTGCCGGCCGCGAGGGAACGAACGGCGCAAAATAGAAACGTGCCGCCGGCTAAAGCCGGCTTCGGAGGAAAAAACAAAGGGCTGAGCGGCACGGCTGAACAGGCTGCTGAAAAAGTCAAAAACAAGAGCTGCCGCCCGCTGAAGCGGGCTCCGGAGGAGAGAAATAAACGGCTTATCGGCACGACTAAAGTCATGCCCTGATACGAACCTCGCGGAAGCCAACTTTTTCAGCGACCTGTGAAGCCGTGCCCTTGCTCATGTTCTTCCCAAACTCAACTTTTTCTTCCCAAACTCAACTTTTTCTTCCCAAACTCAACTTTTTCTTCCCAAACTCAAGTTTGCAAACCTACAAACGCTTCAGGTTACGTGGGCGCGGTATAGCAAGTAGCTGACGCTTTCGCGCAATGCGCCCAGGTAACGGCCTACCCAGGTCCTGGGAATGGACCCTGGCCGAGGTGAGACATAGGCCTGCATGCCTTCAGCTTCCATCATCTTCTTGGCGCGATACAGGTGATAGGCGTCGCTCACCAGCAGGCAGCTCTCGAGATCATTTTCGCGCATGATCACGGCGATGCGTTTCGCCGACTGGTCGGTGTCGCCGCCCTGGGTCTCGGCGATCAGGTTGGCGTCGGGAATGCCGCGCGATTCCAGGTAGTCGCGGCCGACCTGTCCTTCGCTGTATCGCGGATCGCCGCCGGCGCCGCCGGTGGTAATCACGATGGGAGCCATGCCGCGCTCGAACAGCGTGTAGGCGTGGTCAAGCCGGGCGCGATATACGGGTGAGGGCCGTCCCGAATATTCCGCCGCGCCGAAAACCACGATGGCGTCGGCATGGCGGGCCTCGTCCACCACCGACTCGCGCATGATGCGCGCGCTGGTGGCCAGCAGAAACAGCAGCAGGGCCAGCGCCAGCAGCGCCAGCAGCCAGCGAACAGGATGAGCTTTGAAGGTGGCGGCCGCCGTGGCGACTACTCCTTGCCCAGTAACTCGATGAGCTGTTCTTCGGGTATCGCGCCGTGGCGCAACAGCCGCCAGCTACCGTTCTCGTCGGTCAGGTCCACAATGGTGGTCGGAACGCTGCGCCCCGACTGGCCGCCGTCCACGATGATGGACAGGCAGTCGCCTAACTGATCGCGCACCTGCATCGCGGAGCTGCATTCCACCTCGCCGTGCAGATTGGCGGAAGTGCCGGTAATGGGTACTCCGGCGGAGCGGATGATGGCCAGGGGAACCTCGGCTGCGGGCACGCGCAGCGCCACGTTGCCGGTGTTGGCGGTGACCTTCAGCGGCAGCTTGGGGTCAGCCTTGACGATGATGGTGAGCGGCCCCGGCCAGAAGCGCCGCGCCAGCAGGTAGAAGGTTTCCGGCACCGGCCACGCCAGTTCGGCCGCCTGGTCCACCGATTCAATCAGCAGCGACAGCGGCTTGTGCCGCGAGCGGGTCTTGATTTCGTACACCCGGTCCACCGCGCGCAGGTTGAAAGGATCAACCGCCAAGCCGTAAAAGGTGTCGGTGGGGATGCCCAGAACTTCGCCGGCGCGGATTTTTTCCGCCGCGTAAGTGACAAGCGAAGCCTCAGGCTCCTGCTGGTTAATTTTGATAATTTCGGGGCGCACCGTACCTCGCCGTACGACTTCGATGGAGTCAGCGGAGCGAAGCTAACATATCGCCCCGCCGTGGGCAACCAGCAGATTACCACGAGCTTTCGCCGGGCGCAGTGAGCGGCAGCGGGTTTGCGTGGCCGGAATTCCGATTTGGAAAAGCGCGTGCGAGCATCTGCGTGGGGAAAAAGCGCGTTTCACCACGGAGACACGGAGCGCACGGAGAAGAACACCTTTTTGAATCATGTTTCCTCCGTGCTCTCTGTGGGCTCCCTGGTAAAAAGCTTTTCCGCGGGGACGGTTGAAGCCCTTTAACACGGAGGACACGGAGAACACGGAGCTCACGGAGAAGAAAAATCTCTTTGAATCACGTTTTCTCCGTGTCCTCCGTGTCTCCGTGGTGAAAATGCTTTTCGGCGGACGCGGCAGAATGTGCACGCCAGTGTACGATAGACCGCGATTCGCCTATGGCTCCAGCCATGCAACCCGAAGAGCGCCTGCGCCGCGTAGATAGCCGCCAGAACGCGCGCGTCAAGCAATTGCGGCGTGCCTTTGCCGAGGCCGCTCCCAACGATCAGGGCGAGGTCGCCATCGAGGGCATGCACCTCATCGAAGAGGCCATCCGCAGCGGATTGCGGCTGGGTACGGTGTTCTTTGCCGAAGCGGCCCGCGAGCGCGCGCATAAGCTGCTGCCGCAGTTGTCGGCGCAAACCGAGGCGCTGCTGCTGTCCGACGATGTCTTTGCCAGCGCGGTTCCCACAGAGACTCCGCAGGGCGTCGCGGCTCTGGTGCGGGTTAAGACATTTTCGCTGGACGAGGCATTCGTTCCGGCTCCTGCCTTGCTGGTAGTGACCGCCGGTTTGCAGGATCCCGGCAATCTCGGCACCATCGCGCGTTCGGCGGAAGCCTTTGGAGCGACCGGCCTGCTGCTGGGCGAGCGAACGGTGAGCGCGTGGAACTGGAAGGCGATTCGCGCTTCGGCGGGATCGCTGTTCCGGCTGCCATCGGTAAAGGTGGAACTGGCCAAGGTGCTGCCGGAGATGCGGCAACGCGGCGTGCGCCTGCTGGCGACTTCGTCGCACAAAGGCACGCCATTGGCGGAAGCCGATTTGCGCAGTCCGCTGGCATTTCTGATCGGCGGCGAAGGCGCAGGCATTCCAAGGACCTGCTGGCGCAAGCGGACGAGGTGGTAGCAATTCCGCAATCGCCCAAGGTTGAATCGCTCAACGCCGGTATCGCCGCGTCCATCCTGCTCTACGAAGCCGCCAGACAAAGGGAAAAAGCTATTTCACCACGGAGGCACGGAGAACACGGAGATTGAAGGAATACAATTTGCGTATGTCCGACACAACCGCTCCGGTCATGGAAAAGGTCGAGCGCGAGACCATCGTCGCTCCCGGTTTGGTGGAAGCTGATCTGACAGGGCAAATCATCGGTGCAGCCATTGAGGTTCATCGCGAACTCGGTCCGGGCCTTTTGGAGTCTGCATATCAGGCGTGCCTTTGTCGCGAGTTAACGCTGAGAGACATCTCATATCGTTCGCAAGTTGAATTGCCGATCTCAGTACAAGGGCGTTCTCATCGACTGCGGTTATCGTATTGACCTGGTGGTGAACGACCGAATCGTTGTGGAATTGAAGTCCGTGGAGCGAGTGCTTGCCATACACGAGGCTCAACTGCTGACCTGTCTGCGATTGAGTCGGCTCAAAGTCGGGCTGCTCATTAATTTCAATGTGTCTGTTTTGCACCGAGGAATCTTGCGCAGAATTCTTTAAGAACTCCGTGTCCTCCGTGCCTCCGTGGTGAATAAGTTCTTGAGCCTTTTTGAAGTCAATCCGCCGTCTGACGATGTCAGTCGACAAGTCGCGGCCGCTGGCTGATCGCATGCGTCCGCGCACGCTGGATGAGTTCGTCGGACAGGAGCACATCCTCGCGCCGGGCAAAGCGCTTGCGCGTCCAGATCGAGCGCGACGATACCGGTTCGCTCATCTTCTGGGGACCGCCGGGCGTAGGCAAGACGACGCTGGCCAAGATCATCGCCCGCATGACTCACGCCGACTTCATCGAGTTCTCGGCGGTGCTCAGCGGCATCAAGGAGATCAAGCAGGTGATGGCGGATGCCGAGCGCGCCCGCCAGTACGGCACCCGCACCATCGTCTTCGTCGACGAAATGCATCGCTTCAACAAGGCGCAACAGGACGCTTTCCTGCCCTACGTCGAGAAGGGCAGCATCCGCCTGATCGGCGCCACCACGGAGAATCCCTCCTTCGAGATCATCTCCGCGCTGCTCTCGCGCAGCCGCGTCTATGTGCTGAAGCCGCTGACCGAGGAGCAGATTGTCAGCCTGCTGGAGCGCGCGCTTGCCGACTCCGAGCGCGGCCTCGGCGATCTGCACCTCCAGGCCGACGATGGCGCGCTGCGCAAGATTGCCGCCTACTCCAGCGGCGACGCGCGCAGCGCCTACAACGCGCTCGACGTGGCCGCCACGCTCGCGGTCGAGCAGGCCGGCAAAGGAACGCCGCGCATCACCGAGCCCATCGTCACCGACGCGCTGCAGAAGCGCGTGCTGATGTACGACAAGGCCGGCGAAGAGCACTACAACCTGATCTCGGCGCTGCACAAGAGCGTGCGCAACAGCGATCCCGACGCCGCGCTTTACTGGCTGGGACGCATGCTGGAGGCCGGCGAAGACCGCCTCTACGTCGCGCGCCGGGTGGTGCGCATGGCGGTCGAAGACATCGGCCTGGCCGATCCCAACGCGCTGGCCGTGACCCTGGCAGCACGCGACGCCTTCGATTTTCTCGGCATGCCGGAAGGCGATCTGGCGCTGGCGCAGGCGGTGGTGTATCTGTGCGCCGCGCCTAAGTCCAATGCCGTGTACCTGGCCTACGGAGCGGTGCAGCAGGATGTGGAGGACACCGCGCAGGAGTCGGTGCCGCTGCATCTGCGCAACGCGGCGACGGGGTTGATGAAGGCGCTGGACTACGGCAAAGGCTATCAGTACGCGCACGAGTTGGACGCCAAAGTCGCCGACATGCAGTGCCTGCCCGACAATCTGAAAGACCGCGTGTACTACCATCCGACAGAAGAGGGTATCGAGAAGCGGATCAAGGCGAGGTTGGAAGAGATCCGGAAGGCGAAAACCGTTCACCACAGAGACACAGAGACACAGAGCAGAAGTGAAGAGGAAAGATTTTCAGGTCTCAAACTCCAGTATTAGCTTCCGCAGAGCTCTTGACGAAACTCATGTCTTCCATATTCCGGACCGACCCTTCTTTCTTGTTGTATCTGGGCAGTTCGAAGTACCTTTCTTTAAAAGTCGCGAGCAAAGCGGATTCAAGATGCTTCCATGTGTCTAGGCGTTTGCGCGGGGTACATGTCGCGATGTGTACCTCGATCTGCCTGGTCCCACGCAGTTCACCGAACGCTTGACTTGCTTTATCGACAGCCGAAGTCGCAGGCCTTCTTGCCCCTATGCCCGTGGTTCCGATGTATATAACCCGAGAGCGCCTACCATTTTATATCTGTACGCTTTGTTGGCGAGTAGGATGTACACCATTTCGGCGCTCCATTGACGACTTCGCGTAACCACCAAAAGAGGTTTTTTCGAACACTTGACCCTCAGGGCACCGGCTCTGCGTTCCCCTGGCTTACGACCGTGAATGGCACACCAAGCTTCGTGTTTCTTCGCTTCTTCACGCTCATACCGATGAGTTGGATTTTTTTGGCACTTTATCGCGTGCTTCTCGCAAAGACGCTTGCCTGTCTCAAAGCTTTTGATTGTGCCATCAGAAACACAGCCAAGATGCGTGCATTTAGCCACCGTCGTTCTCCATCTCCTGATATCCAAGGCGAGCGTATACGAAGCCTTCTCAGAAGCAAAGAAGAACTTGAAATCCCTCTGTGTCTCCGTGGTGAAAAAGCTCTACCGAGCCCGGCGATGTTCCTTCAAGATGCACTTATCCATCACCACGAACATCCCTGCCTGACGGGCGCGTTCGGCCGCCTGATGATGCACCACGCCTTCCTGGAGCCACAGTGCCGGCGCTTTGATCTGGATCGCCTGCTCCACCACCGCGGGCACTGCTTCGGGACGGCGGAAGACATTCACCACATCAATTTTCTCCGGCACGTCGAGCAATGACGCGTAGGCCTTTTCGCCCAGCCACTCGCGGATATTGGGATTGACCGGGATGATGCGATAGCCCTGCGAGCGCATGTATTGCGTGACGCCGTAGCTGGGGCGCATGGGATTGTTCGTCAGCCCCACCACGGCGATGGTCTTCGCGGTTTTTAGAAGTTCGGCGATCTGCTCGAATTGATCTGTGCCCACTGCGACTCCGTCTTACAGAGGTGATAACGAACGAATGGCCTGGATTACCGGGCGCGCTTGGGCTTGAGCTTGCTTGCGACGCGCCGCGGCGGCTTCACCGGCGCGCCCAGCAATCCCGAGAGATGCTCGATCTCGGTGACCACGCGATCGAGATCGTCGATCAGCGGCTTCAGTTTGTGGGTGACGCCGCCGGCGCGATACTCGCGCACCAGCGAGCGGTAATACCACAGCGTCTTGGCCTTGGGCGCCGAGAAGCGGTCGAACACTGAGTCGCCATCCTGCCGCAGGTCGCGCAGCACGGCTCGCGTGTTGTAGAGCTTGTCGGCGGCAGAGACGAAGCGCGTCTCGGCATCCTCATGACGCACGCGCGCCAGGTAGCGCAACTTGCGGCGCTCCCATTTCTCCTTGGCTTGGGGATCTTCGGCGTAGGAATCGGTGCAGCCGTCCACGATCTTCGCCACCCGCGCGCCAAACATCTGCTCGATGACCTTCAGCATAGGCCGGCCGCCGTGGTCCTCGACCATGTCGTGCAACAGCGCGGCAATGCCCATCTCCTCGTCGCCGCCGTAGTCGAGCACGATGGAGGCGACCCCCAGCAAATGCGAGATGTAAGGGATGCCGCTCTTCTTGCGCTCCTGCTCGCGGTGGATCTGGGCGGCGAAGAGCAGAGCGTGATCGAAGCGGGTGGAGAGAGGCCGGAAGGCGGCAGTGCCGGCAGTTTTGCGGAGCATGGCTTCAGCGTAGCAATTTTGCGCGTCAGGGGACAGAGGAAAGCGGCGGGAAACGGTCTGAATTGTCATCCCTCTTTCGAGTTGTCATCCCGAGCGGAGCGAAGCGGAGTCGAGGGACCTGCTGTTCGCTGCGAAGGAAGGATGTGCGCTTTGCAAGGGAAAGCAGGTCCCTCCACTACGTGCATTCGTTCGCTGCGCGACCGAATGCACTCCGGTCGGGATGACAATTTCATGAGTTAGAGCTGAGAGCTGAGATCTGAGAGCTGACAACTGACGGCTGACAACGGACAACTGACAACGGACAACTGACAACGGACAACTGACAACGGACAACTTGTTAATCCAGCCTTACCAGAAACACGCCGCCCTCTTTAACGTGTGTCTTGCTGGCCACTTCTTCGGCCTGGCGCTTGTCGTCGCCTTGCGGACGGATGCGCACCCACTCGCCGGTGGGCCCGGTGAACTGGATCACCTGCGCGTCTTCGTAGCGGTCTTGCAGATGGTCGGCCAGCTTGCGGGCATCGTGCTGGCTTTGGAAGGCGCCAATCTGCACGCACCAGCGGCCGCCATCGGTGATGGACGCGGGCGTGGACAGCACTTCGAGCTTCACTTCGGCTGTGCCCGCGCGCCATACGTCCACCGCCTTGGCCGCCGCCAGCGACAGGTCAATGGTCCGCCCCTCGATGAACGGGCCGCGATCGGTGATGCGCACCACCACCGAGCGGTGGGTGGTCACGTTGGTCACGCGGACGACGGAATTCATCGGCAGGGTGCGATGCGCCGCGGTCAGCGCGTTCTGGTCGTAGATCTGTCCGTTGGCGCCGCGGCGATTGTGGTATGGAGGCCCGTACCAACTGGCAATACCGGTTTCGACGTAGAGAACTTTGCCGTGGCGCTCGGTGGTCGGGATGCCGGTGTCGGTCTCGGCGGAGGTGGAGGGCGGAGCCGTGACCTCAGCGGGCGTTATTGTCGGCGGAGGCGGCAGGTTGCGCGTCGTCTTCTTGTGTCCGCCGCAAGCGGAGAGCAGCAACACCGCGGCGGCGATCAGGCCAAGCGCAGTGACCGGCGCGCGGTGAAAGCCCGGCGCTTCCACCCCGAGCTCGCCCGCTTCTACTTCTTGTCCATGTGGTCGGCGAAATGGTTCAGCTTCTCGCTGGCGGTGCGCAGCGCCTTGCTGGAGTGCTGGCGGATGGCCGGCACCAGCTCGTTGTTCACATACTCGATGAGCAACTGGGTTTCCTCCTCGATGCGCTTCGAGGCATCGCCCAGCATGTCGTCCAGGCGTTCGCCGGTGGTGCGGAAAGGAGGCCGGGCAGTCTTGTCCTGCTGATTCACGGTAGTCCACCTTGTGTGTGCGGTAAATCGCTTGAGCCCTGTAATTATCGGCTGGTTCGCGAGGCGCCGGTCAATTGGCGAAGAGGGTGCCGGGAGGCAGTTGCCAGTAGCCAGTAGCCGGTGAGTTGTCAGGTCAGTTATGAACTGTCATCCGGACCGGAGCTGAAATTCTTATGAATTGTCATCCCGACCGGAGCGAAATTTTATGAACTGTCATCCCGACCGGAGCGAAGCGGAGTGGAGGGACCTGCGGTTGCCGTACCGGAGGAATCCCCGGTCCTTCGCAACGGCCCGATCGGTTTTCCCCACTCCTCCGACAAGTCCTGCCACGTCGGATTCGGCGCCTCGATCAGCCCAATCTTCTTCTCCCGCCGCCACGGCTTGATTTGCTTTTCGCGGGCGATGGCATTCCGGACATAGTGCCAACGCTCGTACCACACCAAACGGTCCACGTTATATCTTGCGGTGAAGCCGTCGTGGACGCGTTCCTTGTGTTGCCGCACCCGGCGCACGAGATTGTTGGTCACTCCGACGTAGAAGACATGAGTGCGGCTCGCCATGATGTAAACGTAGTAATGACGCTCTTCCACACGCTCATCTTGATATCGGCGTGACGATGAAGCAATACTGCTCGTCACATCGCGCTGTTTGGACTTGTCATCCCGAGTCCCAATCCATAACGACTTGTCATCCCGAGTCTCAATCCATAACGACTTGTCATCCCGAGGGACCTGCGGTTTCTGCGCTGGGGTAGGATGTGCGCTTAGCGCAGGACCGCAGGTCCCTCCGCTCGGACTGAAGTCCTCGGTCGGGATGACAATTCAATAGGAAGCCATTTTTCTGGATGACCATTCAACAGGAAGCCATTTTTCTGGATGACCATTCAATAGGAAGCCATTTCCTGGATGACCATTCAACAGGAAGCCATTTTTCTGGATGACCATTCTTCGCTAACCCTTTGGACTTGTCATCCCCTTTGGACTTGTCATCCCGAGCGAAGCCGAGGGATCTGCGGTTTCTGCGCGAGGGCAGGATGTGTGCTCAGCGCGGGACCGCAGGTCCCTCCACTCCGCTTCGCTCCGGTCGGGATGACAATTCATGGACTGGCGACCGCATGAGAAGCGACAGCCAGCGTCCGATTACACTGAGCGCCCGCGACCTCTCCTCTCAGCGCATCCGCCCCATGCTGCGGTAAGCTATTTCCATGCCCCCACGCAAGCTGACCGGCTCGGAAGTGCGCCGCATGTTTTTGGACTATTTCGTCTCCAAGGGACATAAGGAGGTCCACTCCTCCTCGCTGGTGCCGCAGAACGATCCCACGCTGCTGTTCACCAACGCCGGCATGAACCAGTTCAAGGACGTCTTCCTGGGCATCGAGAAGCGCGACTACAACCGCGCCACCTCGTCGCAGAAGTGCGTGCGCGCCGGCGGCAAGCACAACGACCTGGAGAACGTGGGCCTCACCAATCGCCACCACACCTTCTTCGAGATGCTGGGCAATTTCAGCTTTGGCGACTACTTCAAGAAGGACGCCATCGCCTACGCCTGGGAGCTGATGACCTCGCCGCAGTGGTTCGGCCTGCCCAAGGACAAGCTGTACGTGACCATCTTCAAGGGCGAGCAGGGCATCGCGCGCGACGACGAGGCCTACCAGCACTGGGCCGCGCGCTGAAGAACGATGGCGTGCCGGTTGAGCGCATCTTCGAGATGGGGATGAAGGACAACTTCTGGAGATGGGCGACACCGGCCCCTGCGGCCCGTGCAGCGAGCTGCATTACGACATGGGCCCCGAGGCGAGCGATGCCGGCCACACCGACTGCCAGTTCGGCTGCGAGTGCGGCCGCTACGTCGAAATCTGGAACCTGGTGTTCATGCAGTTCGATCGAAGCAGCCCGACGGCGAGATGCGTCCGCTGCCCAAGCCCTCGATCGACACCGGCGCGGGCCTGGAGCGCGTGACCGCGGTGATGCAGGGCGTGATCTCGAACTACGACACGGATTTGTTTACGCCGCTGATCAAGCGCGCGGCGGAGCTGACCGGCGTGAAGGTCGAGCAGGAGAAGAAGCGTGAAGACGTCGAGCAGAGCCACAAGCAGGCGGCGTCGCTGCGGGTCATCGCCGACCACGCGCGCGCGTCAACGTTCCTGATTTCCGATGGCGTGCTGCCGTCGAATGAGGGACGCGGCTATGTGCTGCGCAAGATCATCCGCCGCGCGATTCGCCACGGACGATTGCTGGGACAGGAGAAGCCGTTTCTGTTTGAGATGGTGTTCGCTGTCCGCGATTTGATGAAGGATGCTTATCCGGAGCTGGTCGAGAGCGCGGATCGCGTCGCGGAGATGATCAAGGGCGAGGAGACGCGGTTTGCGCACACGCTGGATGATAGGGCTTGAAGAGGCTTAAGTAGCGATTTGGCTGAGTGCAGATAGACTCTGAGGCGACAACACTGTCCGGAACGTGAGAAACGATCTCTGGAGGCCGGTTCTCACCGATGATGAGGTGAGCGACTCTTGGCGTTCCGCTCAGCCGACTAGAAGCGAACATCTTGC
Source organism: uncultured Acidobacteriaceae bacterium (assembly GCA_963763975.1). Classification (GTDB taxonomy): domain Bacteria; phylum Acidobacteriota; class Terriglobia; order Terriglobales; family Acidobacteriaceae; genus Bog-257. The sequence goes on along the minus strand of CAVXQR010000003.1, from coordinate 502,934 downwards.
TCGGATCAGCGTGCTGACTTGCGGCGAACTCTATCGCCGGCGAGAGAGCATTCCGGCTCTACGATACGTTTGGTCTACCGCTCGACTTCATGATCGATGCGGCCCGTGACCGCGGCATCGGTTTCGATGCTGGCCGGTTTTAATGAAGCCATGGACGAGCAGCGCAAGCGCGCGCAGGCTTCCTGGAAGGGTGGCTCGAAAGCTACGGCATATCCGGCGTACCAGGCGCTGCCCAAGACCGTTTTCGAGGGCTATCACCAGACGCTCTCGACGGGCTGCGAAGTTCTGGCCATCATCAAGCGCGACAATGGCAGCGGCGCCGGCGCGCAGGAGCTTAAGTCCGGCGAGCGCGGCGAGATCGTGCTCGACCACACGCCCTTCTATGCCGATGCCGGCGGACAGGTTGGCGATGTGGGCTGGCTCTACTCCGACGATCACAACACCATCGTCGCCGACGTCGAAGGCGTCACCTATCCGGTGCAGGGCGTGCGCGCGCATCGCGTCACCGCCAAGCAGACCATCCACGTGGGCGACAAAGTGGACGCCGTGGTTAACGACGAAGTTCGCCGCGCCACCATGCGCAACCATACCGGCACGCACCTGCTGCACGCGGCGCTGCGCAATGTGCTGGGCACGCATGTGAAGCAGGCGGGCTCGCTGGTCGATCCCGGCCACCTGCGCTTCGACTTCTCGCACTTCGCCTCGGTGGGCGACGAAGAGTTGCAGGACATCGAAGACCTGGCCAACCGCGAAGTGCTGCGCAACGATCGCGTCGAGGTCATCGAAGACGTGCCGATTGACGTTGCGGTGAACGAGTATCACGCCATGGCGCTGTTCGGCGAGAAGTACGGCGACCGCGTGCGCGTGATCCGCATCGGCGACTTCTCCACCGAGCTCTGCGGCGGCACGCACACGGCGGCCACCGGCGAGATCGGGCTGATCAAAGTTCTGAAAGAGGGAAGCGTCTCCAGCGGCGTGCGGCGTCTGGAAGCGGTGACCGGCGAAGGCTCGCTGCGGCACTTCCGCAAAGATCATGCGCTGGAGAACGTTGTCGCCACGCTGGTGCGCGGCGGCGACGACAGTCTCCCGCCGAGGCGCTGAAGCACGAACTGGAGCGCCGCGACGACGAAGTCAAGAAGCTGCGCAAAGAGCTGGAGCAGGCGCGCATGAAGTCGGCGTCGAGCTCCGTCCAGTCGGCTACGGAAAATGTCCGCGAGGTGAAGGGCGTGAAAGTTCTGGCCACGCGCGCCGACAACCTGGAGCGCAATCAGCTGCGCACGCTGGTCGATAACCTGCGCAACAAGCTGGGCTCAGGCGTGGTGGTGATGGGCTCGGTCGCCGATGGCAGGGTGGCGCTGATCGTCGGCGTGACCAAGGACCTGACGTCGCGGGTGCAGGCGGGCAAGATCATCGCCGAGGTGGCGAAGAAGGTTGGCGGCTCCGGCGGCGGACGTCCCGACATGGCCGAAGCCGGCGGCAAAGACCCGGCGGCGCTGGACGACGCGCTGGCGGCCAGCTACGGCGTGGTCGAAAACCTGCTGCAGTAGCGAATTGTCATGCCGAGCGGAGCGAACGCATCCCTCACGAAGTGTCATCCCGAGCGAAGTCGAGGGACCTGCTGTTCTGCGCGTGGGTAGAGAGTTGCGCTTGGCGACGGACAGCAGGTCCCTCCACTCCGCGAATTCGTTCGCTGCGCGAACGAATTCACTCCGGTCGGGATGACAATTCAATAAGGGACGCCCTCGGTCGGGATGACAGTTTAAATTCAAGGGGCCGAAGGTGGCGTCGGACTGGGCGCGCATTCGTGCCGAGCTGAATTCGCTGGCGCAGGCGTACAATCTAGCTCCAATGGCGTCGCCTCCTGCAGGTTAGGTTGCAGGTGAGCGCCCCAGGAGGTTTTGTGCGCAAGCTGTTCCTCTTCACTCTGCTGTTGCTGCTTTTCGCGGTCTGCTCGCAGGCGCAGAGCGGCTCGTCCGGCGCCGGCCAGACGGCGCCCAATGCCATGGGCATGACAACCTTAACCGGCTGTCTATTGCACAATCACGGCGAATACACCGTGGTTAGCGATGACGGGACGGAGCACAAGCTCTCCGGCGGTGCGTCTAAGCTGAAACCTGAGGTGGGGCACACGGTGGAAGTCACCGGCAAGCGCAGGTTCCGCACCATCGATACCACCACCCCCGGCAACGCTTCCAGCGCCACGGAGCAGCCCTACCTGGAAGTGAAAACCGTAAAGCTGGTCGGCACCAGCTGCAGCTATCACTAGCGCGGGTTTCGCGTAGCGGTTCTAGTTCAGGCCCAGGCTGGTGAAATGGCGGCCGAAAGCTTCCTTGCTTGACCACAGTTGGTCGGCCGCTTCCGGCAGGCAGCGCTGCAACTGGCTCATGAACTCGATGGCTTGCGCCTCGCTCATGTGCTTGCCGAAGGTGATGGTGCGCGGCAGCGGCCCGCCGCGCCAGGTGAATTCCAGCCGCCGGTCGTCATCCTCGCCTTGCGAGTGCAGCCCGAAGTTGCTGCACTGCGCGATGTCATAGCGCGAGGTGCTCTGCACGCCCAGGCTGCCGCGGCGCAACGTCAAGTGGCGCTGGTCAATCTCGATGGTCTCGCGGCCGCTGAAGACGTACAGCCCTTCCAGCGCCGCGCCCAGGGTCATCAGGCCGAAAATCCAGCGATACAGCGGGTTGGGGAACTTGATGCTCATAACGAAAAAGCCGGCGGCGCAGACAAAGATGGCGGCCTGCAAGAGCAACGTCGCGCGGCTCCTTTGTGGCCGCAGCGTGGCGCGAAGAAGCCCGTCGGAGCAGGTGATGTCGAGGCTGGCGCCCAGGGCCATGGTGATGGCATCTTGGCACGACCGCGGCTCGGCGGCAAACTGGTTGGCGTGACGGATTTGTAACGTGACAGATTTGTATCAGGGCGTGGCTTCAGCCACGCCGATCGTCGCATCCTTTTTGAATTGCCTTTCGAGGGAGTTGTTGTTTTGGGTAAATTGCACGGCATAAGGCGGCGCCCCGTCCGGGGCGCGGACGATTGCGCAAGCGTACCCACCGTTCCGCTTCGCTCCACGGTGGGCTAGACTATGGCGCGCCTCCGGCGCTCCGATTTGCGCAACATTGGCATGGTCGCAGCGCCCGCTAGGGCATGGACGCAGTGCCCGCTAGGGCATGGACGCGGTGCCCGCTAGGGCATGGTCGCAGTGCCCGCTAGGGCATGGTCGCAGTGCACTCTGATTGGAATTTGCTTTGAGCGCAAGCTGCGGAGTGCCGCTTTTCTTCGCTGGCGCTAAGCTCATGATCATGGAAGACTTAGCGACGTTCAAAACGCCGCCGGCTGTGGAAAAATGCAGCAAAAAGAGTGCATCCGCCGGCATGCCCAAATTCTCTAACAGGAAGAGATAACCTTCTAACAATTGCAAGGTGGTTAGCCATGGCAACGGGTGAAACGGTGTACGTCAACGCGGTGCGCGAGCAACTGGTAGCCGGGCGCGAACGGCTGTCGGATGTGCTGACTGAGCATCACAGCGCGCGCACGTTGCAGCTTCTGGAAGAAGTGGATGCAGCGCTGCATCGCATTGATCACGGGCAGTTCGGGGTGTGCGAGATCTGCAACGCCGAACTGGATAAAGAGCGGCTGCTGGACAATCCGCTGGTTCGCGTCTGCATCGAGTGCATGACGCCCAAGGAGCAGCGCGCCCTGGAATACGACCTGGAACTGGCGGCGCAAATCCAGAAAGGATTGCTGCCGCCCAGCGATCCCTCGATTCCGGGATGGAGCATCTCGTACCATTACCAGCCCGCGGGCGTGGTGGGCGGCGACTATTGCGACATCATTCCCGGCAGCGATGGATGGCTCTACTTCGTGCTGGCCGACGTTTCGGGCAAGGGCGTTGCGGCGGCCATGCTGTCGTCGAACCTGCGCGCCACGTTTCGCTCGCTGGTGCCGCTGGGCCTGCCGATGCGCGACCTGCTGGTGCGCACCAATCGCCTGTTCCGCGAAAGCGCGCTGCCTACGCAATATGCCACCCTGGCTATCGGACGCACCTCGCCCGACGGCAAGCTGGAGATTGTGAATGCCGGCCACCTGCCCGCGTTGTTGGCCGACGAGTCGGGCTTCGTGCTCTTCGAAAGCACCTGCAAGCCGCTGGGAATTTTCTCCGACGACGAAGTCTGCATCGCCACGGCGCAGATGCAGGCGGGGGACATGCTGGTGCTGTACAGCGACGGCGTCAGCGAGACCTGCAACAGCGACGGCGAAGAGTATGGCGTGGAAGCCATTCAAACGCTGCTGCGTGAGATGCGCCCGGAATGCGCCGCCAAGATGGTGGACGCCGTGCGCCGCAAAGTGAGCGAGTTCCGCGGCTCCGGCGATCGCCTGGACGATGAGACCTTGCTGGCCATTCAGTACACGCCGTGGAATCGTCCCGGTACGCCGGCAGTCGTCTGACGTAATTCCTTCGAGCGGAGCTTTCCTATGAGCTATGAGCGGCAGCGCGGGCTTCCGCTCATTTTGTTTGTCCTTTTTCTCTTGACTGCCACTCCCATAGTGCTACTTTGCACTAAACAGTTTCAGTGAACAGGGGCGTTCCTCACACTTTCAATTTGCTGTTATAAGCGCAGCCGAAGCCGTCCGCCGCGGCGCCGCTTGGCCTTTCCGGCCTGAGGAGGCAGACCTATGAAGCCGCTCGATCCCGTCACCCTGGTGGCGGCGCTGGCGATTGCCGCCTTCGCCATTGACCGCCTGGTGTCCGCATTGCTCTTTCTGCTGTCGTACGCCGTCAAGTGGGCCGACCCGTCGCAGGTGGACGCCGCCGCGCACGAGCAGGCGGAGCGTTCGTACAAGCTCGCGTACTTCACCCTGGCTTGCCTGCTGGCGCTGGCGGTGTATTTCTACGGGAACCTCAGCGTGTTTACTGCGCTGGGATTTCCGCCCAACCGCATCTTCGACGCGCTGCTGACCATGCTGGTGCTGGTCGGCGGCTCTGATCGCGTGGCTGCACTGTTGAAAGCGCCGGACGCCGCCAAGCTCTCGAAGCCGGTAGCGGCCGCGCCTGCGCCGATCCAGATCGCCGGCACGCTCACGCTGATGGGCCAAGGCGAAGCGGCGCTGGCGGCCAAAGAGAAGTCACGCGGCGCAACCCCGTAAGTCGGGCCCTATTCATCTCGACAGCCTATGCCGTGGAAGCTCGACATCACCGCGCAGTTGCCGCAGCAGGCGGAACGCGAGCCGCAGCAGCAGCAGCGCCCTTCGCGCAAGCTGGGTGGCACGCTGCTGCTGCTGGCCGCCGTGCTGGCGGTGGTGTATGGACGCTCCGGGCCAGCGCTGGCCCCGCTGCCCGACAGCCTCGACTTTGGCAACGCGCCGGTGTCGGCGCAGGGCCAGCAGCGAGTGCTGGACGTGGTGAACCAGGGCAGCTCGGCGCTTACGCTCAGCAATCTGGTCATCAGCGGCAATCAGGCCAGCGACTTCAAACTGCTCGACAGTGCGTGCGCCACGGCGGCCACTCCTCCCGGACAGAAGTGCCAGATCGGCGTGGTGTTCCAGCCCGACCGCTGCGGGCGAGCGCACAGCCACGCTGCTGCTCACCGACGATGCGCGCGACAGCCCGCAGAGCGTGACGCTGATCGGCACCGGCGTCGAGCGCGCCGACCTCACGGTGACGCCGGCGGTGCTGGCCTTCGGCGATGAGAGCCAGGGCGCCAGCAGCGACTGGCAACAGGTGACGCTCTCCAACCCTGGCACCGAGCCGATCACCATCAGCGACATCGCCTTCAGCGGCGACAGCACCGGCTTCACTTTGCAGGCGGAACAGTGCATCGGGCTTGCCATCCCGGCCAATGCAACCTGTGCGGTGCTGGTCCGCTTTGCGCCTAGCGATACCGGCAGCCGTTCCGCGCGGCTACTGATCAAAGACAGCACCGGAGACCAGCCGCATGAGGTGGAAATCTCGGGCAGCGGGACGGTTGCGCCCACGGCCAACGCCAGCGTTTCGCCCCTGGCGGTGAACTTCGGCCGTCAGCAGGTGGGAAGCAGCGCGTCGCAGACGGTCACCATCAGCAACAGTGGAAACGCGCCGTTTGAAACCAGCGGCATCGAGGTGAACGGGGAAGGCGAGAGTGAATTCGCCATCGGCAACCAGTGCTCGCATGGTGAAATTGCTGCAGGCGGCCAATGCGCGTTGCCGGTGCGCTTCACCCCGCGCGCCCAGGGCCGGCACACCGCGCAACTGGTAGTGAGCGGCAACGGCAGCGGAACCCGCCAGGTGCTGCTGCTGGGATATGGGGTGGCGCCTCCTCCTTCGCCGCCCCCTCCGGCGCACAACAACGGCGGGAATAACAACGGCGGAAATAACAACGGCGGCGCCGCAGCGGGAGACAACCATCCGCCCCAAGGTCCACCGCCGCCAACGTTGGTACCGCGCATCCTCGCTCATCCCGGGCAGGAGATTTTCAGCGCGCAGTCCACCGGCAGCCAGAGCCAGCCTCGGCCGGTGACCGTGACCAGCACCGGCACCGGCCCGGCGCAGATTAACGGCATTTCGCTGGAAGGAGACTCCTCGCAGGATTTCGCCGTAAGTGATGTGAACTGCGCCGGACGCCTGCTCCGCCCTAACGATACCTGCACGGTGAACGTCGCCTTCGCGCCCAAGAGCACGATTACCAGCGAATCCCAGCGCAACGCCTCGCTGGTGGTGAACATTGATAAGGGAGCATCGGCCAGGGTCAGCTTGGCCGGCACCGCCAACGAGCCGCCGCACATGCAGGCGCAATTCACGGTGAATCCCGGCTATCTGCAATTTGGCAGCGTGCAGGTCGGCGCGCGCTCGGGAGCGCAGAGTGTCACGGTGACCAATCCCGGATCCGACGCGATTCAGTTGACCACCGTCGCGCTGCGTGACGCTGGCGTTGCTGGCGCCATCGGCGGCAAAAATCCCGGGCACTACACCTTTGCCGGTACGAATTGTCCCAAAGGCCTGGTACCGACGCACGGAAGCTGCAATATCGGAGTACAGTTTGCGCCGCAGAAAGCCGGCAGCTTGCAGGCGCAGCTCACCCTCGCCAGCACTTCGCCGACCGAGGTGGAGACCGTGACCTTGAGCGGCGTCGGAATTCAGCCCAGCGGCGGCGACGGCGGCAAAAGTCAGGCTGGCTTCACGATTGAGCCTAATGTGCTGAACTTCGGCCGCGCCCAGACAGGAACGCAGGTGGGAGCGCAAGCCGTGACGCTGATCAATCGCGGTGCGACACCCATCCGGCTCACCTCGCTGGGGCTCAGCGATCAGAACCAGTTTCACCTCACCAAGAATTCCTGCCAGGGCAATGTGATTCCCGGTAACGGCCGCTGCACCATGTCGTTTGCTTTCACGCCGCGCGCGACCGGAAATTTCCAGGCGCGGCTGAGCGTCGGCAGCAGTTCGCCCGCGGAAACGCAATCGGTTTTGCTGAGCGGTATTGGTCTGGGGCAACCGCAGCCGCAGGGCTGGTGTTGCGTGAAGCAGGGCTCAGGCAACGTCGCCATGATGGCCGAGCATTCCAAGCTGACGCTGACGCAAGTCAATCGCGATGCCTGCAGCCAGGTCGGCGGCACTTTCTTCACCGACTACCAGACCGCCAAGGGACGCTGCGTATCGCCGCCGCAGGGCAACACCAATCTGCATGGCTCACAGACCTACGTGCAGCCCAAGCCGCCGCAGCATCAGCAGCAAGTCAACTAGCCTCAAGGTGTGGAGAGAAGTTCGTATTCGCCGACGATGTCGAAGCGCATGCTGCCGTCGGCGGCCGGAGCGGCCGAATAGTTGCCGCTGCCGCTCAAGCCTTGAAGTTTGCCGGTCCCGCCGCTGAAGCTCCAGTGGCCTTCCAGATGCACCGGCGCGCCGTTCTTCATGGTTGACGTGCCCTCGTAGTAGAGGAAGTACTTGTCGCCGCTGGCCAGCGCTCCCACCACGTAGCCGCGATCGCGCGCGGCGTCGAACTGCACGTCGTCCACGCCGGTGGAAACGTAGTCGGTCCCCGCCGAGCCGCCCAGTTCGAAGGGACGCTCCCACTTACAGTTGCGCTGGTCGAGACTGACGGTGTGCGCGCCCGCATCATTCACTTGCGCCATCTGATGTAGAGTGGAAACCTCGCAGCGCGAAGCGTTGATGATGCTGCCACGCTGCTGCGCTGCCAGCGGAAGAAGCGAAAGACAAACGGCGGTGAAGAGAAGCGTGAGCGTTCGCATAGTAAAGATTCCTATGCAGAGTCTCCGCCAGCACTGCACGTGACGCTGTGATTTGCAGCACGCAGCGAAGTTCGCCTCGCGCCATGTTCAAAGAATTGCGCAATTATGGAATACGCCGGATTCTTCCGGCGGCAGAGAATAGGAACGCTCCTTCTGTCTGAATAATTTGGCGAGTCTCATCCCAGGAGGTGGTTATGCAGTTGGGGTCTCAATCTTCTATTTCCATCCTGCGCGCTGTCGTCGCGCCGGTTTTCGCACTTCTTCTCGCGGTTGGAATTTCCCAGCCGGCGCAAGCGCAGACCTTCAGCGTCCTTCACAGCTTCAGTGTGGACGACGGCGCTTCACCCTACGCCGCGCCTGCGTTGGATCGCGCCGGCAACCTTTACGGGACCACCAATCTCGGCGGCAGCGACGCCAACGGCAGCGTTTACCGGCTTACCCGCCAAGGCTCGTCGTGGACGTTCACTTCTCTGTACAGCTTTCAAGGCGGTCTGGATGGGTCTGCTCCCGGCTACGGTCCGCTGGCATTCGCTCCTGACGGTCGCCCGGTCGGCACCACCGAGAGCGGCGGAAACTTCGGCACCGCCTTCAGTGTGCAGCCCGCCGGGAGTGTCTGCGGCAGCCTCGGCTGCGCGTGGAAGGAGACGGTGCTGCATCGCTTCGGCGGCGGCACCGACGGCGCGCAGCCGCTGAACGGCGTGGTCTTTGACTCGGCCGGCAATTTCTATGGCACCGCCAATCTCGGCGGTGCTTACGGAAACGGCGCGGTCTTCGAAGGCACGCGCTCCGGACAGACGTGGACCGAGAGCGTGCTCTACAGCTTTGTCGGCGGCACCGATGCGGTGAACCCGGTGGCGGGCGTGACGCTGGACGCGGCCGGCAATCTCTACGGCACGACATCGTTCGGCGGCGCCAACGGAGTTGGCTCCATCTATGAGCTTGCGAGCAACGGCTCCGGCTGGACGGAGAGCGTGCTCTACAGCTTCACTGGCGGCAGCGACGGCTCGGCGCCGGTGGGCGGCCTGATATCCGATGCGGCCGGCAATCTCTACGGCGGGACGTTCTTCGGCGGAGACAATGGCGGCGGCGTCGTGTACGAACTGTCGCCGAACGGCAGTGGCGGCTGGACCTTCAACACCATTTACAGCTTTACTGGCTACTATGGGCCCTACAACACGCTGACCTTCGACGCCCAGGGCAATCTCTTTGGGACGACGGAAGGCGGCGGCGCGTACGGCTCGGGCTCGGTGTTCAAGCTGACGCCCGGCAACAACGGCTGGACCATGACCGACCTGCACGACTTCGCCGGCGGCAGCGATGGCGGCTTAATTTATGGCGGCGTAGCGGTGGATGCGCAGGGAAATGTCTTCGGCGTCTCGCCCATCGGCGGCGATCAGAACCAGGGGTTTGTGTTTGAGATCACGCCGTAGGGCGCTATTCGCTATTCGCCTTTCGCTGTTCGCCAGAGGCTCATGTGAGGGCGTGGGACGGAGTACGCTTTCACGGGCTACTGAAAACTCACGTTTCGCGAGATTTTTATCGGGCACGACTTCACAGGCTGCTGAAAAACTCGCTCGCGCGAGATTTCTATCAGGGCTGACTTCAGAGATTGTTGAAAAACTTGCGCGCGTGAGATTTGTATCAGGGCATGGCTTCAGTCGTGCCGCAAAGGTCGCCCGCAAAACCCGGCTTTAGCCCCTGCGGGGATATCCTGGCGAAAATAATTTCGGCTGAAGCTAAGGGGCGAAGCCTCGATGGGCCGCCGCCGGACGGCACAACCAAACAGATCGCTGAAAAACTCAAGAAAAAACCTTGCCACCCGCTGAAGCGGGTTCCGGAGGAGAGGAATAAACGGCTTTTCGGCACGACTGAAGTCATGCCCTGATACAAACCGCGCGAGAAAGGGTTTTTCAGAGACCTGTAAAGTCGCGCCCTGATACAAACCTCGCCGAGGCCGACTTTTTCAGCGACCTGTAAAGTCGCGCCCTGATACAAACCTCGCGAGAACAGGTTTTTCGGCAGTCTGTGAAGTGGTGCCCTTTACAAGGCCCACGAGACCAGACAAGGCTCACAAGACCAGACAAGGCCCACAAAACCAGAGCGGCAGCGACTTTAGCCGGTTCTTGAACCACTCCGCAGCGCACAGACAGCACCCCGCCCACGGTGGTAGCGTATTGAGTTTCCGGGAGGCAGCCATGTTCACCCAAGATCTGTTGCAGGGCAAACGCATTCTGATCACCGGCGGCGGCACCGGCATTGGCCGCGCCATGGCCGAGCGCTTTCTTCAACTCGGCGCAAGCGTCTTCATCTGCGGCCGTCGGGCGGAAGTAGTGCAGCAGACGGCCAAAGAGCTGGCCGCCGCCGGCAGCATCGAAGCCTTCGCCTGCGACGTTCGCGAGCGCGAGCAGGTGGAGCAACTCATCGAGAAAATCTGGGCGACCGGGCCGCTCGACATCCTCATCAACAACGCCGCCGGCAACTTTCTGGCGCGCACGGAAGAGCTGTCGCCGCGCGCCTTCGACGCCGTGCTGGGCATCGTTCTGCACGGCACCATCAACATGACCCTGGCGTGCGGGCGCCGCTGGCTGGCCGGGCAACATAAAGGCGTGGTGTTGGATATCGCCACCACCTATGCCGATACCGGCTCCGCCTATGTCGTTCCCAGCGCCGTGGCCAAAGCGGGAGTGGTCTCGCTGATGCGCAGCCTGGCAGTGGAATGGGGCGGACGCGGCATTCGCTTCGTAGCCATCGCGCCAGGAGCGATTCGCACCGAGGGCGCTTTCTCGCGCCTGCTGCCGACACCCGAACTGGAAAAGAAGCTGTTGGAGCACAATCCGCTGCACCGCTTCGGCACGCTGGAAGAAATTGCCAACCTGGCATCGTTCCTCATCAGCGACCAGGCCGGCTACATCAACGGCGAGATGGTGTACATGGATGGCGGCGAGACGCTGGCTGGAGCCAGTTCGTTCAGCATGATTGGCCGCCGCTTGCCCGATGCCGCCTGGGAGATGATGAAGCCGAAGAAGCAGTAGCCAGTCGCCAGCCTCGCCAGAGCCAGTCGCCAGTAGCCAGTGGCAGCCAATAGTCGGTAGCCAGTGGTCGGTGGCCCAGCCCGACTCGCGAGCGCTAAGAAACTTCGCTTTCGGCTGCCTTGTGTCAGGGCCCGACTTCACGGCCGGTGAAAACCTTCGCTTTCGGCTGCCTTGTGTCAGGGCCCGACTTCAGTCGGGCCGACCGGCGGCCATTTCGCTCTGAGCCGCTTTAGCGGCGGCACAAGCCGGCTCGTAACAAGAAGCCTTGAGGACTGAGACGGAGGGTGGGAGTAGGACCGCAGACTACATATGCTGAGAAAATCGAGCAAGTTGTCAGTTGTCGTCGGGCGCAACCGACAACTGGCAACTGGCTACTGACTACTGGCTACTGACTACTGACTACTGACTACTGACTACTGACTTAGTTCAGCACATGAATGTTCTTCTTGGCGCACATGTCCTTCAGCACCTGTGGCCATACCGTGACGCTCACTTCGCCCAGATGGGCTTTGCGCAGCAGCAGCATCAGCGTTCGCGACTGCCCGATGCCCCCACCGACGCTCAACGGAATCTCGTGCTCCACAATGGCTTTGTGGTACGGATAGTTGAGGAAGTCGAGCTGGTTGGTTAGCTCCAACTGCTTCTTCAGCGACTGAGCATTCACCCGAACGCCCATCGAGGTCAGCTCATGCCGGCGATGCGTGATCGGGTTCCACACCAGAATGTCGCCATTGAGGCCGTGGCGCACGTGGCCATCGTCCGAACGCGTCTCCGTGACCCAGTCGTCGTAATCGGCGGCGCGCAGTTCATGCGGATAGCCGTCCTTCAGCGTCCACCCGATGCCGATGATGAACACCGCCGGATATTTTTGCAGGATGGCCGTCTCCCGCTGCTTGCGCGGCAGGTCGGGATACATGTCGAGGATTTCTTCGGCATGCAGGAACTTCAATTCCTCGGGCAGGTTGGGATAGCGCGGATCGTTCAACTGCGGGAACAGTTGCTGCGCGTAGCGCTCGGCGCCGACCATCACCTTCCAGATTTTGCTGACCACGCCTTTAAGGAAGCTGAGGTTGCGCTGATCGGCGGTGATCACGCGCTCCCAGTCCCACTGGTCCACGTAGGCGCTGTGGTCGTGGTCGAGGAAGTAGTCCTTGCGGACGGCGCGCATGTCGGTGCACAGGCCTTCGCCCGGCTGCATGTTGAACTGCTTCAGCGCCATTCTCTTCCACTTGGTCGCCGCTTGCACCACCTGGGCGTTGATGGGGTGCTTTTCACGATCGTTGGAGATGTGGAACTGGATGGGAGTGCGCGAGCCGTCGCGGTCGAGCAGGTCGTTGACGCCGGACCCTTCGTCCACGATCAGCGGCACCGTGACCATCATCAGGTTCAGTTCCTTGCACAGGTTTTCTTCGATGTAGCCTTTCACCTCGAAGATCGCTTTCTGGGTTTCTTTGGGTGACAGCAGCGAGCGGTAATCGTGCGGCAATACCTTGTCGAGTTCCAGATAATCGCCAATGCCGGGTCCCGCCAGATCTGCTTTTTTGTCAGCCATGCTGGTCTCCTTACGTTGCGGTCGACGTGAGCGGCAGGATGTGCCCGCCGCGCCCAAAAACTGGGAGCGCACGTCGCCATGTTCATCAAACCACCCGCCGGGACAAGCGGCAGTAACCGGCGTCACCACGCTGTGTGCGAACGATTTGTGGTTTTTGGACGCGAGACTTCGCGCGGTTTCCAGCCCGGAAGGGCGACATTTGTGTTAGCCCGTGGGCGTAAACCCGCGGTGGGAGTTTCGCCGCGCCCTGCTCTTCCTCTACACTATTAAGGTTGCCGTATCACCCGCTGGGGAATCGTCATCCAAGCCTTGAGGAGACCTAGACCGATGCCATCCTCCAAGCCGAAGGGCCGGAGTACGACTCTGATCACGCCGTACGACCTCCATCTCTTCAACGAAGGCAAGCACAACCGGCTGTTCGAAAAGTTCGGCGCGCACCTCATGGAGATGGCCGGCAAGAAGGGTACCTACTTCGCGGTGTGGGCGCCCGACGCCGAGCGCGTCTCCGTGATCGGCGACTTCAATGGATGGAATCGCGATTCCCATCCCATGAACCCCAAGGGCAGCTCGGGAGTGTGGGAATCGTTCATCGCCGAGCTGGGCAAAGGCACGCAGTACAAGTACCACATTCGCTCGCGCTATCACGGCTACGAGGTGGACAAGGCCGATCCCTACGGCTTCCTCCACGAAGCCCCGCCGCGCACCGCGTCGGTGGTGTGGGACCTGGACTATGGCTGGGGCGACGAAGCCTGGATGAAGTCGCGGCAGGAGCACAACAAGTTTGCCGCGCCCATGTCCATCTACGAAGTCCACCTCGGCTCGTGGATGCGCGTGCCCGAGGAAGGCAATCGCTCGCTGACCTACCGCGAGCTGGCCCCCAAGCTGGCTGCCTACGTCAACGACATGGGCTTCACTCACGTGGAATTCATGCCGGTGATGGAGCATCCCTTCTTCGGCTCCTGGGGCTACCAGGTCACCGGCTATTACGCGCCCAGCAGCCGTTTCGGCGCGCCGCAGGATTTCATGTACCTGATGGACTACCTGCACCAGCACGGCATCGGCGTCATCCTGGACTGGGTGCCGTCGCATTTTCCCAACGACGAGCACGGCCTGGCATTCTTCGACGGCACCCATCTCTACGAGCACGCCGATCCGCGCAAGGGCTTCCATCCCGACTGGAAGTCGGCCATCTTCAACTACGACCGCAACGAGGTGCGCGGCTTCCTCATCAGCAACGCCATCTTCTGGCTGGAGCGTTACCACGCCGACGGACTGCGCATGGATGCCATCGCCTCCATGCTTTATCTCGACTACTCGCGCAAGCAGGGCGAGTGGATTCCCAACCAGTTTGGCGGCCGGGAAAATCTGTCGGCGGTGTCGCTGCTGAAGCAGGTCAATCAGGACGCGTATCACGATTTCCCCGACATCCAGACCATTGCGGAGGAATCCACGGCGTGGCCGATGGTGTCGCGCCCCACCTACATCGGCGGACTGGGCTTCGGCATGAAGTGGGACATGGGCTGGATGCACGACACCCTGGACTACATGTCGAAGGACCCCATCCATCGCAAGTACCACCACAACAAGCTGACCTTCCGCGGGCTGTACGCGTTCACGGAAAACTTTGTGCTGCCGCTCTCGCACGATGAGGTGGTGCATGGCAAGGGCTCGCTGATCGGCAAAATGGCCGGCGACGAATGGCAGCGCTTCGCCAATCTGCGCCTGCTCTTCGGCTATATGTACACCCAGCCGGGGAAGAAGCTGCTGTTCATGGGCGGCGAAATCGGCCAGTGGAAAGAATGGGACCACGATGGCTCGGTGGACTGGCACGTGCTCGGCTATCCACTGCACCAGGGCGTGCAGCGCTGGGTGCGCGACCTGAACGCCTACTACCGCAACGAGCCGGCACTCTACCAGTGCGACTTCAATCCCAAAGGCTGGCGCTGGATTGACGCTAACGACTCCGATGACAGCGTGCTCACCTATCTGCGCTACGGCGATGACGAGGAAGCGCCGGTGATGGTGGCTTGCAACTTCACGCCGATTCCGCGGCGCGGCTATCGCGTTGGCGTGCCGCGCGCGGGCTACTGGCGCGAAGTGCTGAACAGCAATGCGGCCATCTACGGCGGGACCGATGAAGGCAATCTCGGCGGCCGTAGTACGGACGAATTTCCCTGCCACGGCCATGAGAATTCGCTGCTGCTGAATCTGCCGCCGCTGAGCATGGTGGTGTTTAAGCGATGAGCGGGGCTGGTTCTTCACGCGGTTCGGAAGGAGCGAAAGTGAAGATCGCATTCCTGGGACTGGGGAACATGGGCAAGCCGATGGCGCGCAATCTTTTGCGCGCCGGCTACGAGGTGAGCGTGTGGAACCGCACCGCGTCGAAGGCGGAGGAACTGCGCGCGGACAAAGCCAAGCCGGCTGCCTCGGTCGGCGAAGCCGTGAGCGACGCCGAGATTGTGGTGACCATGCTGGCCGACGATGCCGCGGTGGAATCGGCCGTGCTGCACTCCGGCGGCGTGCTGGACAAGCTGCCGAAGGGCGCGGCCCACATTTCCATGAGCACCATCAGCGTGGCGCTGTCGCGAAAGATGGAAGAGGCGCACCGCCTGCGCGGGCACCAGTATGTGGCTGCGCCGGTGTTTGGCAGGCCGGATGCCGCCGACGCCGGCAAGCTGTTCATCGCCGCGGCCGGCAGCCATGACGCCATCGAGCGCTGCCGCCCGGTGCTGGAGAAGTTGGGCCAGAGAGTGTTCGTCATGGGCGACAAGCCGGAGATGGCCAACGTGGTGAAGATCAGCGGCAACTTCCTGATCGCCAGCGTGATTGAGTCGCTGGGCGAGGCTATCGCTCTCAATCGCAAGTACGGCGTAGATCCCAAAGCCTACGTGGAGTTCCTCACCAGCTCGCTGTTCGCCGCGCCCGTGTACAAGACCTACGGCAACATCATCGCCGAGCAGAAGTATCGTCCGGCGGGATTCAAACTGCGGCTGGGACTGAAAGATGTTCGGCTGGCGCTGGCTGCCGCCGAGGCAGAGGACGCGCCCATGCCCTTCGCCAGCGCCATCCGCGATCACATGCTGACCGCCATCGCTCGCGGCATGGAAGACGACGACTGGAGCGTGACCGCCCGCCTGGCGGCGGAGAATGCTGGATTGGAGGGCTAAAACTGCTTCAATGTTGTAGCATAGTTGTATGTCAACAAACGGACCGGAATCGTCGCAGCGATTGGCGCTGCTGACCTATGTCAAGCTGATGCGGGCGGCCAATGCCGCTCGCGGAGCGGCCACCGAGCAACTCGCCGGAAGCGGACTGACGCTGACGCAGTTCGCGGTGCTGGAAGCGCTCTACCATCTCGGCCCGATGTCGCTCTCGGAGATTGCGCAGAAAGTCCTGACCACCGGCGGCAACCTGACCATGGTAGTTGGGAACTTGGAAAAATGCGGCTTTGCGCAGCGGCAGCACAGCCCGCAAGATCGGCGTGTCTGGGTGATCCAGCTTACTCCCGAGGGCAAAACTCTGATCCGGCGCATCTTTCCGCAGCATGCCAAGGCACTGACGGCATTCCTCCAGCGGCTTTCTCCCGGGGAGCAGCGGCAGCTTGGCGAACTCTGCCGGAAGCTCGGCAAGGACGAGACCGCCTGACCATGCCCGTGGAAATGGCTGACCGGCAAGCGCTACCAGCGGAGGATGCGGTCCTGAATCTTATTTCAACATTAAAGCATCTTATGGAGAGAGATTCAGGAGCAAATACAATGATCACCATCCGGCCATCCGAAGAACGCGGCCATGCCAATCATGGCTGGCTCGACACCAACTACACTTTCTCGTTCTCCGACTATTACGATCCGCGGCACATGGGATTCCGCGACCTGCGGGTCATCAACGAGGACCGTATCAGCGGTGGCAAGGGCTTCGGCAAGCATCCCCATCGCGACATGGAGATCCTCACCTACATCATCGAAGGCGAGATCAGCCACAGCGACAGCATGGGCCGCGGCGCCACCCTGCAAAAGGACGACGTGCAGCGCATGTCGGCCGGTACTGGCGTGATGCACAGTGAGGTCAATCGCTCCACCGAGCCAGTTCACCTGCTGCAGATCTGGCTGCTGCCGGAAGCCGAAGGCCTGAAGCCCAGTTACGAAGACCGGCGCTTCCCGGCAGCGGAGAAGCTGAACCGGCTGCGGCTGATCGCCTCGCGTGACGGCCGCGAAGACTCAACTCGCATCAACCAGGACGCGAGCATCTTCGCCTCGCTGCTCGACAGCGGCAAAGAGCTGGAACACGAATTGGCGCCGGGACGGCATGCCTGGATCCAGGTAGTGCGCGGGCCGGTTGAGGTCAACGGTAAGACGCTGGCGGCCGGCGACGGCGCAGCCATCAGCGGTGAGAGCCGGCTGAACCTGATCAGCAGTGGCGATGCTCAGGCGGAGTTCCTGCTCTTTGACCTCGCCTAAGCGATCCAAAAAATCGCAAGCGCGGCGCTGACGCAAACGGTCATGCCGCGCTTTCGCATTTAGTATCGTGAACGTGCCGCCAGAGAACCCCGCACCGTCGAACAAGGAACGATCCTGGCTCCGTGATGCTGTCCGGCATCGTGGCGTTCTGGGCGCGCTCGGCGCCTATGCGACGAGCTTCGTGGAATTTCTGCGCGACCTCACCCCCGAACGCCGCCGCTCGCGCTACGGCGACATCGATTACGACTTCGATCACGGGGTCAACACCACATGGGCGAATGTCGGCCTGCGCACGCGCCTGCGAGAATGGCTGCGCGGCGTGCAATACCAAGCCTCCGAACCGCAGCTCTTCGGCGAAATCCTGGATGCGTTGCCGGTACCGCCGGACGGATTGACCTTCATTGATCTCGGCTCAGGCAAGGGCCGCACGCTGCTGATGGCGGCAGAACGCCCATTCGCCCGCGTCATCGGCGTGGAACTGCTGCCGGAGCTCAATGCGATCGCGCAGCAGAACATCGCCGCGTACAAAAGCGAAGCGCAGTACTGTTTCGCCCTCGAGTCTCATGCCGGTGATGCGCGCGATTTCAAGTTTTCCGCCGAGCCACTGGTCCTCTACCTGTTCAATCCTTTTCCGGAATACGTTCTGCGCGATGTGCTGAAGCATTTGCACGCGTCGCTCCTCGAATTTCCGCGCGACATTTTCGTCATCTATCACAACCTGGTCCTGGAGCAGGTTTTCGCGGAACAACTCTGGCTGCGGGCGATCCATCGTACTCATCAATTCGCAATTTATCGCGCTGTGACCAACGACTGACAGCATGAGACCAACCGCGGCTTGCTGAGAGCGGCCGCGCAGCCGTGTACTTTCGCGGCACGTCTCACTCTCGTGGAAGCCTTGCCGGCACGACATTTCGGCGGAATCAGTGTTTGCACCAACTGGAAGGCAACCGCGGCGGCGCAGGTGAAATCTGTCCGCCGCCAAATCATCGGAACTCTCGGAGAAAGCAAATGAAAAGATGGATTCATCTGGCAATCATGGCGTGCGTGTGCCTGGCGGGGCTCACGGCGTATGCGCAGAAAAACGAATTTGCGGCTGACGCCTCGTGGCAGTTTCCGCAAGCTTCGAACCTGAATTTCAGTTCCGCAGTCGGCTTTCAGCTCAACTATGCGCACCGTTTGATCGGCGCGCCGGGCGCCAGCCTGTATGTGGAAGTGCCGTTCCTCGCCGGCTTCGACGGCTCGCGTTCCATTCCCAGCCTGCTCGCCTATCAGAACTACAACTCGCTGTATTTCACGCCGGGGTTGAAGCTGAAGCTGTTGCCCAGCTTCTTCATCTCGCCATACCTGGCGGCCGGCGTGGGTTTGGCTCATTACAAGACCAGCGACGGCAGCGCGTCGGAAACCGATTTCGCCAGCGATTATGCCGGCGGTGTGGACGTGAAGATTTTCCCGCATCTTAGCCTGCGCGGCGAAGTGCGCGACTTCCTGACCACCACGCCGGGGCTGACCTTCGACAATCTCACCAGCTTGCCCGGTCATACCAACAACGTGGTGGCCAGCACCGGCGTGGTGCTGCGCTTCTAACGGGTCGCGTTTGAACAGTATTACTTAATTAATTTGTCATCCCGACCGAGGGCGTCAGCCCGAGCGGAGGGATCTGCGGCGCGGCGCTAAACGACGATCCGTCCTTCGCCAAGGACCGCAGATCCTCGACTTCGCTCGGGATGACAAATCAAAACGGTTGCGCTCGTGGAAGAAAAAGGCGGGACATGGCGCCCCGCCTTTTGTGTCGCCGGCTGAAGCCGGCTCCGGACAGAGAAGATAAGCGCTTATCGGCCCGACTGAAGTCGGACCCTGATACAAGGCAGCTGCGAACGCGACGCGGCGCTAAAGCGCCGCTCTTCCACCAGCTAGAACGTGAACTTCAGCGCGAGCTGAATGTTGCGCGGACCGCCGCCTCCAAGGAAGGGATTCCCGATGCCGACATCCGGCGTCGCCGTCAGCGGCAGATAGCCAATGCCGCGTCCATTCGCCGTCAAGCCGTTCTGCGTCATGTCCACCACGTAGTTCGGCAGCAGGGGATTAGTAAAGTTGGCGTGGTTCAGGATGTTGAAGAAGTCCGCGCGGAATTGCAGCCCGGTGCCCTCGGTAATCTTGAATGTCTTGGCCAGCGAGACATCCAGGTCGGTGTACCACGGCCCGAAGAAGGCGTTTCGTCCGAGGCTGCCGAAGTGGCCGCCCTGAGCGCAACCGGTGCCGGAGTTCGGATCGTAGCTGCCGTTATTGCACGGCACCTGGAAGGCCGAGAGGTTCAGGAACTGATAGGGATTGCTGGTTCCGGTGAAGGGATTGCCCACCAGGTCGGGCCGTCCGTAATACTCGCCGGCGCCGTTGAAGTTGTAGCTGTAGCCATCAATCCAGCTCACGTTGAAGGGTTGCCCGCTGTCCCACAGGAAGGAGCCATCCAGCGACCATCCGCCCAGGATGCCCTTGGCCAGGTTCGGTTCGGGCAACTTGTAGCTCCAGTACCACTGGAAGCGCTGGCGGGTATCGAAGTTCGAGTTGGCTTTCTCCGCGCCCGGGTTGTAGCTGTTGTCGGGCTGGGTGGCATTGGGCACGTAGTCCTGGCCATCGCTGGCGTTATCAATGGAGTGCGACCAGGTGTAGTTCGCGGTGCTGGTGAAGTTATGCCAGGTGCGGAACTTCAAGCTGGCCTGCAGCGAGTTGTAATTGGAAAACGCGGTGGACTCGAACTGATTGACGTAGCCGCGATCGGGATAAGGATAGCTTCCGTCCGGCAGCGCCTGGTTGATGTCGCGATAGCGGAACAGGTGCGTGCCCTTGGAGCCGACGTAGCCAATCTGGAAGGCCACGCCGTTGCTGATCTGCTGCTCGATGTTCAGGTTGTAAACCTGCACGTAAGGCGTGGTCAGGTTCTGCGCCACGGTGAACACGTCCGTCGAGGCGTATCCGGTGTACACCGGCGTGTTGGCGTTCAGCAGCGGAGTCACGCCGCCGCTGAAGACGAAGCCGATGGGCGCTGCGCCGATGCCGTTATACGCCGGACCGGGATTGAAGGTGTTGAAGGGAAGCTGGCCGACGAAGAAGTCCTGCGAGTAGGCATCGTAGAACAATCCATAGCCAGCGCGAATGACCGCGTTTCCCTTGCCGGTGACGTCATAGGCGAAGCTGACGCGCGGGGCGAAGTTGTGCCAGTCCTTGGGATACAGGCTCGACGGCGAGCCCGACGTGCCAATCTGCTCCAATTGGTCAGTGCCGGTGTTGAGAATGCTCAGCAGGTTGTTCTCTTCGCCGATCACGCCGTAGTAATCCCAGCGCACGCCATAGTTAAAGGTGAACCTGGGCGTCACGCGCCAGTTGTCCTGAAAATAAACCGCGTGGTTGTTCTGATAGGTGTGACGTCCCGAATAGCCTTCGGCGGAACGGCCACCGGTGGGCGTGCCGGCAAGGAAATCGTCGAAGCTGGAGAAATCGAGCACGCCGCGATAGCCGGCATCGAAGAAGCCGTTCACCGAAGTGCGGCGGAATTCGTAGCCCCACTTCCAGTTGTGATTGCCCGAGCTGTAGGAAACGTTGGTGAAGAACTGGGTGTTGGTATCAACGCGTCCGCGCGGCAGGCTGATGTTGGAGCCGATGGTGGCAGTGCCGTCGTCGAAGCCGATCTGCGGCAGGCCGTAATCGCGCGGCGAAGTCCCCGGCGACAGTGTGTTCAGTCCAATGCTGGCGGGATTGAAGCTGCTGTCCTGCGGAGAGAACTGCTCGGCGAAGCGGTTCCAGCCGCCGCGGAACTCGATCAGCATCTTCGGTGAAATGATGTGGGTGTACGACAGCGACGCGATCTGCACCCGCGTAGGCGTCGTGGTGTTGAAGCCCGGAACCACGCCGCCGCCCACCAGACCGAGCGGGAAGCTCTGGTGGCTATTGCCGAAGTAATAGCGGCCGGTCAGCAGATCGTGATTGTCGCCGCCGCCCATGTGGTGGTCAATCTTGCCGATGACGCTGTCGATGGTGTTGGTGAAGGGCGTGGTCAGAGTTTCGCTGGCCAGGCCGGGATTCGACGGATCGCCTGCCGGCAGCGGCCCCCAGGGATTGCGCTGCAAAATAGCGCTGGTGATGGGATTCAGTGACGCCGCCGCCCGCGATGTAGCTATTGATCATCGCCTGCGTCGGGATGCTCACCGGCGCAGGAATGCCGCCGCTTTCGCGCTGGCCTTCATACGAGGCGAAGAAGAACGTGCGGTCCTTAATGATGGGCCCTCCGAGCGAAGCGCCGAACTGGTTGTTATGGAACGAATCCTGCTGCTGATACGGCGGATTGAAGTAGTTGCGCGCGTCCAGCGCGTTGTTGCGGAAGAACTCGTACAGGCTGCCGTGCAGGCGGTTGGTGCCCGACTTGGTGACCAGGTTCACCACCGCGCCGGAATTGCGGCCGTATTCCGCCTCGGTATTGGAGAGCACCGGAACTTCGGCCAGCGCATCCACCGGCAGGATGGTGGCGGGCGTTCCGAACACGCCGCCTTCATTGATGGCCGGCAGGTTTCGATAGCCGTCGTTCATGTCGGTGCCGTCGAGCAGGTAATTGTTGGAGCGTCCGCGATTGCCGTTGATGCTGAACAGCCCGAACGAACCTGGCGAATCGGCGGCGCCGCTGGGGTCGCCGGTTGCTCCCGGCACCAGCACCAGCAGCTTGGTGAAGTCGCGGCCGTTCACCGGCAAGTCCGCTGCCTGCTCGCCGGAGATGGTGTCGCCCATGTTGTTCTCGGTGGTATCCACGATGGGGATTTCCGCCGAGACCTCTACCGTCTGCTTGATTTCGCCGGGCGTGAGCGTGGCATCCGCGCGCGTGGTGGTGGAGACTGTCACCAGCACGTTGGTCAGCGTGGAGGTGCGGAAGCCCTGCTTGATGATGCTGACGTTGTAGGCGCCGAGCGGCAGTTCGGTGACCGAGTAATTGCCGGAGTCGTCGGTTTGCACCTGTCGGGTCAGGCCGGTCTGCACGCTGGTGGCGGTCACTTGCGCGCCGGGAATGGCAGCACCTTGCGCATCCGTGACCGTACCGTTGATTGCGCCACGAAAGGTTTGAGCGGAGGAGAGAGAGCTGAGGGCTAGTACCAACAACACGAGCAGGACACGCTTGCTATCCATGGGTTCGCCTCGGGTTCTGATGGGAACTGTTGGGCGAAGATTATAACTATGTGCGGTTGGCAGCGGGCGAAATTTTGCGCCACGCAGGGTTGCGGTGGAAGCACCTGGCTTCAGCCCGGTGAAATGTCATTTTTTTAATCAGGCCTTCAGGCCCGGCCAGGGGCCAGGGCTAAGGCCCGTAGCATACGTCCCGCCTCGACACTGGCCTTAAAACCAGTTCTTCCACCCCGGTGTCTCCGACTTAAGCCGGCTCCGGAAAATCAATACGCGGACCTAGACGCCAACCTGAAGGCTGGCTCTACCTACGCCAACGGCGGGTGCTTGTGGTGCCAGTCGGTACGGGCCTGGAAGTCCTCCGCCAGCGTGACTACGTTGTCGTCCTTCAGCACCGGCGCCACGAACTGGATGCCAATCGGCAGCGCTTTCGAGCTAAACCCGCACGGGACGCTGAGTGTGGGCAACCCGCAGAGATTGCCGATGCCTCCCATGGGATCAGCGAACGACAAGCCGGTCTCGAGGTTGGTGTCGAGCGCGGAGGCCGTCACCGGCAGCGACGGCGCGATCAGCACGTCCCACTGCTGGAAGAGCACGTCCATCTTCTGCTGCAACACCCGGCGGATGCGCTGGGCTTGCAGGTAGTCCTGCGACGAAGTGGTCTGCGCCACGTAACCGCCGATTTGCGCCAAGGGGTCGCTGAGCCGCGCCACGCCGCCGGAGGCGATGAGATTTTGGAATGCCGACGCGGCTTCGGCGCTGACGGTGATACCGCCAGCGACCTCGTATGGGCCCTCGGGCAACTTGACGCTGCCGACCTGGATGCCCGCCGAATGCAGAACGCCCATGGCAGTTTCAAACGCCGCGGCCACTTCGGGATCAGGCTTCTCCCAGGCATTGGTCAGGCGAGCCACCCGCAGCGGCGAGCCCGACCCGCGATAAGTAAAGCGCGCCCGCGATTCCGGCAAGGAACTGGCGTCGTCGGCGTCGTGGCCGCTGATCGTCTCCAGCACGATGGCGCAATCTTCCGCCAACCGGCACATAGGCCCAATCTTGTCCATGGAGTAGGCAAGCGCCATGGCGCCGCCGCGGCCCACGCGCCCGAAGGTCGGCCGCAATCCGGAGACGCCGCAAAACGCCGACGGGCAAACGATGGAGCCCCAGGTCTCGGTGCCGATGGCGAACGCCGCCATGGCAGATGCGACGATCGCGCCTGAGCCGCTGGACGAGCCGCAGGTCCAGCAGTTCTGGTTCCATGGGTTCTTCGCCGCGCCGGTGGCCGAGGCGGACGCGAAGCGGTAACCCAACCCTCCCGCCAGCTCGATCATTGCGGCCTTGCCCAGCAGAATTGCGCCGGCGTCATTCAGCTTGCGAATCACCGTTGCGTCATGGTCGAACCGCTGGCTGGAATAAGGCCGCGCCCCCCACGTTGTGGGATATCCCTTTACCGCCAGCAAATCTTTGGCCGCGTAAGGAATTCCGTGCAGCGGCCCGCGATAGTGGCCTTTGCTTATCTCCGCTTCCGCCGCGCGCGCCTGTTCCGTCGCCAGCTCCGGCGTCAGCGTGGTGAAGGCATTCAACATCGGCCCATATTTTTTGCAGCGCGCCAGATAGGCTTCCGTCAGCTCAACCGGCGACAGTCGCAGGCTGCGAATCCGGTTGCCCAACTCGCGCACGCTGAGGTAGAGGACGTCCTCGCCGATCGCCATCAGCCGCGGCTCCTTTCCTCGCGGCGTTTCCGCGTCAGTGAACTTCAGCGTCAGCGCGGGCGCGTCAGAATTTTCCAGCGGGAAAGCGCGAAACGCCGCCAGCGGTTTCTGTCCTTCCATCACCAGCCGGTGAATATCTTTCTTCTGCGCCTCGGAGAGGCGGCTGCCGTAGGTCTGAAGGATCCACTGATACTTGAGATCGCCCTCGGCCTTCAGCTCGGGCGAAAGTCCGTCGGATGCTGGCTGCGCTTGTGGCGGAGCTGGAGATGTGGCCGGGTCTTGTGCCAGCAAGCTGGAAGGAGCCAGCGCTGCGGTGGTCGCAGCCAGCGCGGCGCGTCGCGCAAATTCGCGGCGCGACAGCCCGGCGCTTGAGGGTGTGTCAGGAGACTTCGCTTTCGTGGTCACAGGCAAACACCTTCCACGGTGAACTTTCGCGGGAAGTGCGAAGCCTAAAGGAAGGGCGGGAGGCAGTCAATCAGGTGGAAGTGAAGAGGGAAGAAACAGGGCGCACGGTGGTGCGCCCCGCTGTCTGTTTCATGGCCGATACCACTGGTCATGTCCGCGCTTGAATACCGCGATGGAGGAGATGCGGTCATTCCAGCTTTTGTTGGGATTCTGCGGCAAACGCCACTGCCGCAGGTCGTTGATCGGCCGGTCAGCCAGCGCATTGATGCCGGAGAAGTTCGGATCGTTGAAGATGCGAACTTGCGCGCCACCAAAAATCTGGATGGACGTGATGGAGTCGTTGAATCCCGGTGCCATCCGGGCGAAGCGTTCGCCGGGCTTCATGCAGAAGTAGTCGCCGGTGAAGTTGAGGTTCTTATAGAAGCATGCTCCCGCACGCGGCGGATGAGGATGGCCCCATTGCTGGGCGGCTAGCGGCATGGACAGCGCCAACAGGAACAAAAGCGGCAAGAACTTCCACACACTACGCATGGTTTCTCCTTGGACGAGCGGCGCTTTAGGACTGCGTCCCGACATTATAGAAGAGGAAGCGCTGCATAGAAGCTGGAGCGCTGCCAGGATTGTGGAAACCTGCCGGCTAGATGACCACCGTTTCCCGGTACTCGCCGTACACCTTGCGCATGGCGTCGGAGATTTCGCCCACAGTGGCGTTGGCCTCCACCGCCTCGACGATGGCCGGCATCAGGTTGGTCGTGCTGCGCGCGGCGTCTTCCACGCGCTGCAGGCAGGCCTGCCATTTGGCCGCGTCGCGCCGCGCGCGCAACGCCCGCAGGCGCTCCACCTGCTTGGGCTCCAGCGATTCATCAATGCGCTGCAACGGAACCGGCTTCTCCTCGTCCAGTGCGAAGGCGTTCACGCCCACGACGATGGCTTCCTTCTTGTCCACTTGCCGCTGGTATTGATAGGCGGCGTTCTGGATTTCCTGCTGGATATAGCCGCGCTCGATGGCCTTCAGGGTTCCGCCCATGGCGTCAATCTTGTCGAGATAATCTTGCGCCCGCGCTTCGATCTGGTTGGTCAGCGATTCCACGTAGTACGAGCCGGCCAGCGGATCAATGGTCTGCGGCGCTCCTGATTCGTAAGCGATGATCTGCTGGGTGCGCAGCGCGATGCGCGCCGATTGCTCAGTGGGCAGCGCCAGCGCCTCGTCGAAGGAGTTGGTATGCAACGACTGGGTCCCGCCCAGCACCGCCGCCATGGCCTGCAGCGCGGTGCGCACGATGTTGTTCTCCGGCTGCTGCGCGGTCAGCGTCGAGCCGGCGGTCTGGGTATGGAAGCGCAGCATCTGCGAGCGCGGATTCTTCGCCGCAAAGCGATCGCGCATGATGCGCGCCCACATCCGCCGGGCGGCGCGGAACTTCGATACCTCCTCCAGAAAATTGCTGTGCGCGTTGAAGAAGAACGACAGCCGCGGCGCGAACTGGTCCACGTCGAGACCCGCGTCAATCGCGGCTTGCACGTAGGTGATGCCGTTGGCCAGGGTGAACGCCACTTCCTGCACCGCGGTGCTGCCGGCTTCGCGCATGTGGTAACCGGAGATGGAAATGGTGTTCCACTCAGGCACCTGCTCATTGGCGTAGGAAAAAATGTCGGTGATGATGCGCATCGCCTGCGCCGGCGGATAGATATACGTTCCGCGCGCGATGTACTCCTTCAGCACATCGTTCTGCACCGTGCCGGAAAGCTTGCGCACATCGCGGCCGGTGCGGCGGGCGGTCACGATATACAGCGCCAGCAGGATAGACGCGGTCGCGTTGATGGTCATCGAGGTGGAAATCTTCTCCAGGTTGATGCCGTCGAACAGCCGCATCATGTCCTCGATGGAGTCAATGGCCACGCCCACTTTGCCGACCTCGCCCATGGCCAGCGGATTGTCCGAATCCAGCCCGATCTGCGTCGGCAGATCGAAGGCCACGCTTAGTCCGGTGGTGCCGTTGCTGAGCAGATACTTGTAGCGCCGGTTGGATTCCTCGGCGTCGCCCATGCCGGCGTACTGCCGCATGGTCCACAGCCGCCCGCGATACATCGTCGCCTGCACGCCGCGAGTGAAAGGGAATTGCCCGGGATAGCTAAGCTCGTCGTCGTAGCTCCAGCCCTCCAGGTCGGCGGGAGTGTAGAGCGGATTCACCGCAATGTGTGATGAGGTGTACTGAACGTCGGCGGGCTTGGTTGCAGGAGCGGGTTTGGTTTTGGTCTCAGGCATGGCGATTGCATCTCGGGATTAGGACTTGGCCTATTATCCTCAGCTGCCGACCAAGCCAGCTATGACCTGCGTCACATAGCAGTCAGTTTCAAGTTTCGAGTTTCAAGTTTCAAATTCCAGTTTCGAGTTTCAAATTCGGAATATCGACGGTCGGAGAACTTCAGCTAAGCCAAGTGGAAATGCTTCACCCCTTACAAGCCAATGCCGCCACTGGTTTTGAAACTCGCAACTCGCAACTGTCTTTTCGCTACTTCCTCCGCGACCTCACGAACGAACTCACCCCGAAATATCCAAACAACAGGGCGAAGCCGGCGGCCAGCCACACCTTTCCCATGCTCGTGGTGCCGGCCAGGTGGCGGTGATATTCGCGCACCGCGGCCCCCGCCCCCACCAGCGCCAGGAACAAGAAAAAGAAGCCGGTAATTTCCAGCCACAGCACGCGCAGCACCCGGGCGGAGCTAGTCAGTGTGACGCGCCCGCCGCGGTAAAAGGCGCGCACCCAGCGGTTTTCGCCGGTCTTGCGGCCGGCCACGCGTAGTACCGCCCGGCTCTGTGTACCAAAATCGCGGGGCAACGTTCCTCCAAACCCTTATCTTAGCAGTGTTTTGCCGGGCCCTCCGGCGGCCTTTTGCGCCAAACCTCTGCCTATCTCAGGCATCTAATGCATGTAAGTTCGGAGATGGCGACTTGGCGCTGTTTTCCCGGCGCTTTGCCGGGCCAGTGGTTCGCGCTCCGAAGACCCAGGTGCAATCGTGGACCATCGCTTGAAGATCATGTTGAAGGAGCTGGGAGACGCGATCAACAGTTCGCTCTCCGATTCCGATCAGATCGCTGAAGTCATCAACCGCATCAAGGAAGACGGCTACGACATTTTTCTGGTCCTGGAAGCCACCATCGGCTTCAATCGCAGCGGCGAAGAGGAGGAAGACGGCGAGCAGATCCAGACGTCGCCGGTGGAGTACGGCAACGCGAGGCGGCCGGCGGATTTCGCCATGACTTCGCAGGACCGGAAATTCCTGCGGTCGCTGCGCATCCGCGCCGACGAGGACAGTTGACGTCACCGGCTCGCGGCCCGTGCGTCACCATTGCCGGTGATGTGGTGTGCTAAGATGCGGCTTCGCCTGCGGGCTGATCTGCGCCCCTGTGGCGTCACCAGTCCTTCACCCAAACGCAACATCTGCCCCCGATTCGGGGAAATCATTGGCTTGGGAAAACCATGAGAGATACCCTCGGAGTCTTGTTGGCGGGAGGAGCAGGCGAGCGTCTTTATCCCCTCACGCGCGATCGCGCCAAGCCGGCGGTCACCTTCGGCGGCATCTATCGCATCATTGATATCACTTTGTCCAACTGCATCAACTCCGACCTGCGCAAGGTGTACATCCTCACCCAGTACAAGGCGCTGTCGCTGAATCGCCACATCCGCGAGGGCTGGGGCAATATCGTGGGCCGCGAACTGGGCGAGTTCATCGAGATCCTGCCGCCCATGAAGCGGGTCAGCGAGAACTGGTACATGGGCACCGCCGACGCCGTGTATCAAAATATTTATTCCATCGGCTCCGAGCAGCCGCGCCACGTGCTCATCCTCTCCGGCGACCACATCTACAAGATGAATTACGACCTGATGCTGCGCCAGCACCGCGATTCCGGCGCCGACGTCACCATCGGCACCATCCTGGTGGAGCCCTTCGGAGACGGCGCAGTTCGGGGTGGTGGAAATTGACCGCACCGGCCGGGTCACTGGCTTCCAGGAGAAGCCCGAGACGACCGACGTGCGCTCGCCCTACGATCCGCGCATGGTTTCGGCTTCGATGGGCATTTATCTGTTCAATACCGATGTGTTGATTCCGGTGCTGCTGAAGGACGCCGAGGACGACGACTCGCGTCACGATTTCGGGCACAACATCCTGCCCGGCATGGTGGACGACTACAAGGTGTATTCCTTCAACTTCATTGACGAGAACCGCAAGGAAGCGCTTTATTGGCGCGATGTAGGAACGCTGGAGGCCTATTACGAAGCCAACCTGGACCTGGTGTCGGTGGCTCCGGTGTTCAATTTGTATGACGAAGCCTGGCCCATCCGCACCCATATGCGGCAGTATCCGCCGGCGAAGTTTGTGTTCAACGATCCCGGGACGCACCGGCGAGGCGCACGATTCCATGGTGTCCATGGGCTGCATCATCTCCGGCGGTTCGGTGCGCAACAGCGTGCTCTCGCCCGACGTGCGGGTGAACTCCTACTCCGAGATTGACAACAGCATCCTGTTCTCGCACGTCAACGTGGGCCGGCACTGCCGCATTCGCAAAGCCATCATTGACCGCGACGTGCATATCCCGGAAGGCACGGTCATCGGCTACGACACCGAGGCCGACCGCCAGAAGTATCACGTCACCGACAGCGGCATCACGGTGGTTACGCGCGATTATTCGCTGTTCGAGAACCCGGTGACTGTGGACTACTTCACCTCGGAGTAGTTTTAACCACAGAGACACAGAGAAGAATTTGGTCATGGAATCATGTGCGGGTGCTCATGCATCCGCGGGCCTGGGAAAAAGCTTTTCACCACGGAGACCACGGAGCGCACGGAGAACCTCTTTGTGTTGTCATGACGAGCGCGGTGAGGCATCTGCTGATCACTCGGTGTCGGCACGATGTCTGGGAACAGGAGCTCCGTCGCGGGCTAAAGCCTCGCTCGGGATGACAAATCAAAATGGGGGTTTGTCCGGCGTGCTTGAAGGCACGCCCTGATACGGGTTTGGTGCGATGGCGGCATTCGTGCACGCCCAGGGAAACCGCAGGCCCCTCCGCTCGGGCTGAAGTGTCTGCGTGAGAACCCTGTCGTCCCCGGGGGACTCAAGATCTTTTCCCACTTGCACCCAGCATTCCGCTTCGCTCCATGCTGGGCTGTCATGACACGCGCCTGCGGCGCTTCGTTTTGTTGCGATCTTAGACCACCGACTTTGGCGAACGGTAGTTCTCACGCAGACATTGAAGTCCTCGGTCGGGATGACAGACCAAAACAATATCGGCGCGTCTGCCTAAGAGCTAAAAGCTTCCGGCGAGTGGCGAGTGGCGGATGGCGAAAAGCGAAAGGCGAAAAGCGAAAAGCGAAAAGCGAAAAGCGAAAAGCGAAAAGCGTTCCTACTCGGTCAGCATGCGCGCCTTCACCGTGATGGCGCCGACGCACCACAGCAGCGCGTCTTCCACGTGCTCACGCAGGGCATGGGTTTTGAACACCGTCTTCAACGGCGCGCCTTCCGTCAGGCGTGCTGCCAATTCGGTCAGCAGCCCCTGATAGCGGTCGGGCATGTGCAGTCTGCTGGCGCGCACCAGGTCGTCGAACATCAGCAGGCTCTCCAGCACCACGCCATCGGGATCGGCCGGCTGCGAGTTCACGCGATAAAGTGCTTCGGCGATGTCGCAAAAGGTCTCGACCTGCTGCGGCGCCGGCCCCAACGATTTCATGCTGTGGTCCATCGCCAGCGCCTTCTCCGCCAGTTGCGGATGGGCGAAGAAGACGATGCGGCCTTCGTTGGTCAGCGGACGTTCGTTGTCGCCGCCCACCGCCAGCAATGTGTAGAATTCCGGACCATCGTGCTGCGGGTCCACGCGAAAGCCGACCAGCACCAGCTCTTCGTGCGGCTGATGCGGCTTGCTGGGAAGAATGGGCAACGATGGCATCGGCTCCATACTAATACGCCATCGGCGGGATGTGCGCCGCAACCTTTTTGAGCGGGCAGCGTTTCTAACCATATCGTGAGGTGAGGGGTCGAATGGCTGCTTTGAGACGATTGATTCTGAGCGGAATTTTTGCAGTATTGCTGGCCGGTGCGGTGACGCAGGCGCAGGTGGTGGTGACGGTTGCTCCACCGCCGCCGCGGCGTGAAGTCATACCCGTGGCCCCAGGGCCGCGCTACATCTGGGAGCCGGGCTATTATCGCTGGCACCATCATCACTATTACTGGGTGGCGGGCCACTACGTGGTTCCTCCCCACGGCCGCGCCGTCTGGGTTCCGGGACATTGGGTGCCGCGCGGCGGAGGCTACGTCTGGATCCAGGGGTACTGGCGCTGAGGGCTCTTAGCTCTTAGCCTTTAGCTTTTAGCTAGCTCTTAACTTTCAAACCGTGGCGGGATACGGGCGGAGCGATTGCGCAGTCGAAGGACCCAGGGTTTGTGTGCATCGCGCTTCCGGCGCTCGCATGATCGCGCGTCAAACAGCATGGCAGTGCATACAGGCCGGCGTTCGCGACTGCGGGTCCGCACCTGCACGCTCGAGCCCGGAGGGCGGTGCCGCAGTTAGCCCAGGACTCGCGCGGCCCGAGAATCATCCTCCGTCAGCCCGATGTGGTTTGCGACCGCGGGCCGCACCTGCACACTCGAGCCCGGAGGGCGGCATTGCCGTTAGCCCAGGATGGAGCGCCATCTTTTGGCGCGGAATCCTGGGTGGGCTGGAATTTTTCGCTGAGTCCCTTTAGGGACGGCACATCTCCTGCGGAGCTTCAGCCCCGCGGGCCAACCGCACATCCCTCCACTTCGATCGCCGGGACCTACGGCGCGAAGTAGCTGGAAATGTCCAGCACCAGTTGCGTCGTGCCCGACGCGAAGGCGTCGGTGCTGCCGTTGACGTTGGGCACAATCGCCATGTTCGAGGTGATCCAGCCATCGGCGGCGTTCAGCGTCGAGACCACAGGCTGACCTTCGCTGTCCGGCCACAAGGTCAGATAGCCGAGGTCGCCCGACGGCACCACCGTCGCATTGAAGACGAAGCCTTGCGCGGTCGTCGGTATGCCGCAAGCGCTGCCCACCACGTTCACCGGCGGAGTCAGCAGTTCCGCTGAACGGCTGACCATTGCCGATCTTGCGTGTGTCAATCACCCGGCATGGGGCCGTCGGATATAGCGACAGTCCGCCTGTCCCCGCGGTGGCGAAGTAGCCGTCAATGTCGCCCACCAGTTGGGTATTCTGGCTGGGAAAGGCGGCGATTGCGCCATTGGTTCCGGCGGGCACAATGGCGGCGTTAGCAACCAACGTTGCTGTTAAGTTATTTAAGGTGGAAACCACCGGCTTGCTCTGTCCAGCCGGCCATACCGTCAGGTAGCCCAGCGGTTGCCCTTGCACCGGCACCACGGTGAAGTTCATGGAGTACGCCAGCGGGGTCACACCCTGCGGGATGCAACTGCTTTCCAGTACCGGAAAGTCGCGCTCATCCCCGCCATTCAAGAACGGACCTCCGAGATCGCCGCTGGCGTTGCGGGTGTCCAGCACCCGGCAGGGTGTCAGCGGATAGAACTGCAGGGTCTGTTGCGTCGGCTGCGTGAAGTAGCCATCGATGTCCAGCACGACGTTGGTCGTGTTGGACACGTACACACTGACCGCCTCATTGGTGCCCGCGGGAACAATGGCCGCATTGGCCTTGATGCGGCCGTCGAGTGAGTTCATGGTGGAAACCACCGGCTGGTTCTCGCCGGTGGGCCAGATGGTCAGGTAGCCGAGCACACCGTTGGGCACCACGGTGACGTTCAGCGAGTAGGCAGCAGCTGTCGTTGGAATGTCGCAGCTACCCTGCGGGATAGGGAAGCTGCGGGAAGTGCCGCCGGGAATTGCCGGGCCGCCGAAGGTGCCGTTGGCGTTACGGGTGTCCACTACCCGGCATGGGGTGGCGGCAACGAACTGCAGCGCTTCAGAAAAAATGGCGTCCACCGATATGGACTGCGTCATCGTAACCGTGCAGGGAGCAGTCCCGAGGCATCCGCCATTCCAGCCGCCAAAAACCCATCCCTCGCCGGGAGCAGCATTTAACGTGACCTGCGTACCATAGGCATAGGTATAGGAGCAGCTACCGGGACAGTTGATGTTGCCGTCCGTGCTTGTAACCGTTCCGTTGCCGACAATCGACACCGTTAGCGTGTAAATCGCTGTCGTTTGAAGCTCGAACACGGTGCCGCCGTTGTAGGTGCCGCCGGAGGTGGTCGTGCCATAGAGATGGCCGGCACCATCAAGGATCAGGCCAGCCCGTGGATTAAACCCGTCCGTGCCGTCGCTGTCGAAGCTATGCAGCACCGTCTCCCTCCAGCCACCGCCCCCTGTGGGCGTCAACGCGAACACAATGCCAGCGCTGTAAGCGCCGCCCTGGTAGGTCGTGCCGTACAGACTGCCGGCGGTATCTAAGATCAGGCTGGCGTAAGGACCTTCCCGTCGGTGCCGTTGCCGAAGCTGCACAGCACCTGCTCCGTCCAGCCCCCGCCCACTTGGGGAGTCAACTCGAACACCGCGCCTTTGCCATAAGTGCCGCCCCGGATAGTCGTGCCGTAGAGATTGCCGGCGGTATCGAAGATCAGACCGGCGTAAGGAGTCATCCCCGTCCGTGCTCGTTGGCGAAGTTATGCACCACCGTCTCCGTCCAGCCGCCGCCCGCTGTGGGCGTCAACTCGAACACCGTCCCGCACGCTGTAAGTGCCGCCCGAGTAGGTCGTGCCGTAGAGATTGCCGGCGGCATCGAAGATCAGGCCGGCGTAAGGAAGAGCCCCGTCCGTGCCGTCTGGTGGAAGCTATGCAGCACCGTCTCCGTCCAGCCCCCGCCCGGCTGCGGGCGTCAACTCGAACACCGTCCCGGCGTCCGTAAGTGCCGCCATAGAGCCGTCGTGCCGTAGAGATTGCCGGCGGCATCGAAGATCAGGCCGGCTTGGGGCAAATTCCCGTCCGTGCCGTTGGTGCTGAAGCTATGCAGCACCTGCTCCGTCCAGCCCCCGCCCACTGCGGGCGTCAACTCGAACACCGTCCCGACGGTGTAAGCCCCGCCCTCCTCGGTCGTGCCATAGAGATTGCCGGCGGCATCGAAGATCAGACGGGCGTAGGGCCCATCCCCGTCCGTGCCGTTGCTGGCGAAGCTATGCAGCACCGTCTCCGTCCAACCCCCGCCCACTGCGGGCGTCAACGCGAACACCGAGCCGTAACCGTAAGTGCCGCCCACTACGGTCGTGCCATAGAGATTGCCGTCGGCATCGAAGATCAGGCCGGCGTAGGGCGTAGCCCCGTCCATGCCGTCTTTGTTGAAGTTATGCAGCACCTTTTCTTGGGCAGCTGCCAAGGTGCTCGTCATGAACAGGCCGACCGTAAAGATCGCGAAGGTCACCGACAAGCCGATGAAAAGTCTCTTACCTTGCATGAGAATTCCTCCTTAGCCCGATCATCCGTGGTGAGCGTCGCCGAGCGGCTTGCATGAAATTCCCTGGTGTTCTTTCTCGGGTCTGGCCTTTAAGAATTGCCGCCTAGGAAGGGGCCCAAAGTTGCCGCGAAATGTGATTCCCGCGGGTCGCGGACAGTAATTCGCGCAGTCCAGTAATTCTGTTGGTCGCCGTCTGCGAACTGTATCACGGGAGATTGTTCAGCCCACGAACCAAGTCCCGCAGCAGACGTCAGAGTTCGGTCGGATGACCGTCTGGGTTTGAACATCTGTGAATCGATTTTTCTCTCGAAGCCGCACTGGATACGGGGGGTGCCCCAATCATCAATTGCACTAACTGTAGACGGAGACGTGCTCTGATGCAGGCACATGGAGTACCTCGCCGGTCTATCCTGCTGCAATTTCGTCAACTTCCGATTTTCCGCATCCGCCTTAACCCGCTATCATCTACTCAGCAGGTATGGGAAACACCTTTAAGACAGCACTCTTGCTTACCGCTTTGACGCTTTTCCTGCTGTTCATGGGAAACCTGTTCGGCGGGCAGCGCGGATTGATCCTGGCTTTCGCCTTCGCCGTGATCATGAACTTCGGCTCGTATTTTTTCAGCGACAAGCTTGCCTTGGCCATGTATCGCGCGAAGCCGGTGACGCGCGAACAACTGCCGCGCGCCTACGAAGTGGTCGAGCGGCTGACCCAGAAGATGGGCATCCCCATGCCCAAGATGTACGTGATACCGACCGACTCGCCCAACGCCTTTGCCACCGGCCGAAACCCGCAGCACGCTTCGGTTGCGATGACCGAGGGCATTTTGAACCTGCTGAGCGACGAGGAGCTGGAAGGCGTGCTGGCGCATGAGCTCGGCCACGTCAAGAATCGCGACATCCTGATCAGCTCGATCGCCGCGACCCTGGCCGGCGCCATTACCTTCATGGCGCGCATGGGATATTGGGCTTCGCTCTTCGGCGGCATGGGCGACCGCGATAGCCGCGACCGCGGGGCCGGAGGCGGCGGCATTGTCGGACTGCTGATGCTGATCCTGGCGCCGATTGCGGCTACGCTGATCCAACTTGCGGTGTCGCGCTCGCGCGAATACCAGGCCGACGCCACCGGCGCCGCGCTGACCGGCAATCCTTACGCCCTGGCTAGCGCTCTGCGGAAACTGGACGCTTATTCCAAGCGCATCCCGATGCAGGCGTCGCCTTCGACGGCGCACCTGTTCATCGTGGCGCCGCTGCTGGGCGGCGTGAATTTCGCCAATCTATTCTCCACGCATCCTCCCATCGCCAAGCGTATTGAGCGGCTGACCGGGCGGCCGGCGGACCTCGAGTACTGAAGGCAGGGGAGGAAGGCGTCGGATTTGGCTTCTTGTCGAAGTTCGACAGGAACTGGAGACTTGTCGACGCTCGACAGGAAGCGTTTGGCGCTTTGCCTGATT
The DNA here is from genome assembly GCA_963763975.1 of uncultured Acidobacteriaceae bacterium. GTDB lineage: Bacteria > Acidobacteriota > Terriglobia > Terriglobales > Acidobacteriaceae > Bog-257. Next base: position 467,522 of record CAVXQR010000003.1, on the reverse strand, counting down.
GTCACACTCGCAGGCTGTCGCAGTAATAACCCCTTTAGTGGCGTTTCCTACTGATTAAACTGGACTTGTTGGCGATTTCAGCAACGCTTGGTGGCAACTTACCCTCCCCTTATGCGCAAACATTTGCATCTCTATCTAAAGCCCGAAATCGTAAAGTGAAGCATAAGTAAGACATTGAGTTAGCAGGATTTGGAAAGCCGGATGCACTATTGATGGTCGGAGCGCATCACCATTTCCACTTGGAGGCCACTTGTCTTGAGAAATAAACTGGTTCGCACACTGCTTGCATTGGCAGTTCTGTCGCTAGGAACGGCGATTGTTGCGTATGCCGGTCCCGACCAATCTGGTCCAGAACGGAAGCTTTGAAACCGGAACCTTCCAGTACTGGACGCCGGTCGGCGACACGAGTTTTAACGGAGTTTGCTCGGACGGTTCTTGCCCGGTTTCCGGTGGCTGGAACGCTGAAGATGGCGTCTATTCCGCCTATTTCGGTCCGGTTGGCGATCTGGGCGGCATCTCCCAGGTCATCAACACCACGCCTGGTGACGAATACACCCTGAGTTTCTGGCTGGCGCTGCCGCAAGCCGGCACCCCGAATTTCTTCCAGGCTGAGTTCGGAAATTCCATTCTGACCCTAAACAACTGGGGCGGCAGCTTCGGCTGGCAGGAATTTACGCTCAGCACGCTGGCCACCTCCAGCCAGACCACTCTGTCGTTCATGTTCCGCAACGACCCCTCGTACTGGTTCCTGGACAACGTGTCTGTAACCCAGGGTTCGGCGGTACCGGAGCCGGGAACGCTGATCATGTTTGGCAGCGGGCTGCTGGGATTGGCGGGAATCGCCCGTCGGAAGTTCTTCAATTAGGGCTGGATACCGGCTTGCCGCCAGCTAAGAGCCTCGGATTCGGACCGGGTCAGCGGCAACAAGGTCTCTAGTGGGAAAAAAGTGTGAGACGTAATCCCGCCATCCGTGGGGATGGCGGGAGCTCCTTGTTTGAGGGCAATTCCCCTTCCTTATCGTGCAACCTGTTGCACACCCACCTTCTGCAACGCTAAAACCAGCCTTTTATTTTCAGTAAGATAGACAACTCCGCATCTGGTAAGTGAACTGCCCTTACACGAAGCGGCTCCTTTTGTACCGAATCCATGAGGAGGGCTCTTCGCTTGACCACAAAAGTGGTACGTACACTGCTTGCGTTGCTTGTCTTGTCGTTTGGAACTGCCATTCTGGCGCACGCTGGTCCCACCAACCTGGTGACCAACGGTAGCTTTGAAACCGGAGATTTTTCTGGTTGGACGCCGGTTGGCGATACAGGCTTTAACGGAGTTTGCTCCGACGGTTCCTGCCCGGTTTCCGGTGGCTGGAACGCTGAAGATGGCGTGTACTCTGCCTACTTCGGTCCGGTCGGCGATCTCGGCGGCATCTCGCAGAACATTGCCACCACGCCCGGTGACCAATACACCGTCTCTTTCTGGTTGGCGCTGCCGCAGGGCGGCACACCTAACTTCTTCCAGGCTGAGTTCGGAAATGCGGTTCTGACCATCAACAACTGGGGCGGCACCTTCGGCTGGCAGGAATTTACGCTCAGCACCCAGGCTACTTCCAGCACTACGACCCTCGAGTTCCTCTTCCGCAACGATCCCTCGTACTGGTTCCTGGACAATGTGTCCGTGACCCAGGGTTCGCCGGTACCGGAACCTGGAACGATGGTCATGTTTGGCAGCGGACTGCTTGGGCTGGCGGGTATTGCTCGTCGCAAGTTTCGCATCTAAGCTGACCGGTTTCGTCGACTCACGCCGCTGAGTATTGCGGTACGGTCTAAGGAGCCGTCATCCTCTTCACGATAGGCGCTTGCCGCAAGGCAGGCGCCTTCGCTTTTGGAGTAAAGCCGCCAGTTTTGCGATATCCCACAGTGTGGGACATCAGTTTTTACCCGGTTATGTTGCCGTTGTTGTGTCGCGCGCACAGTGGCCGTAGATCGTTCCCTTCGATCAGGAAGCTCCGCAAATTCCCGTAATGAGAAAACTCGCATGATTTTGACGATCTCGGTAAGTCACGTCTTTTCTGTCTCGTACCTTTGACCTTTCCGGGAAGCCGATTCCCTGGACTTCCCCAGACGGAAATCCGGTTTACACCGTGTGCCGGAAAGGCGCATAATCATGCTTGCTGGCGGCACCCTGATCCCAAGGTCAAAATTACCCCAAACACAATTTTTATCAATGTCTTACATTGTGGGAGGTAGCATGCAGGCGCAGTTGACACCCAGTTCCGAAGACTACAGCGAACGGGTATGGTTCTTTCCGCAGAAATTCTGGCAAGCCACCAAAGACATGTCGGCCGACCAGGCCTCCGAACTGATGGCTGAGGTGGAACGCTACGCCGAAGCTCACGATACCCAGGCGTTGCGCAAATATCCTTTTGTTACCGTTGGCAATCCTTATAAGAAAGACAAGAACGGCAAATCGGCAGCCTGATTTTCAGGAAGCGGTTGCCGTCACTTTAGGCGCTCGGGATTGAGCCGAGGCAGCCGCTCTCCGCACCGGTGCCGCCGGCCGGATGAGCACCGGCACACCACACGCTGCTTCCAGCAGATAGCGCGCCCGTGCTAAGCGTTCCGCCGCCGGGCTCAGCGCTTCCGTCCCGCTCGCATGGATCACAAGCTTTCCGTCCTGCCACTCCGCCAAGGCCGGCGGTAGATTGTCGTGGATAGAAGCTCCCAGCCGGTTGGCCAGCCGCAGAATGCCGGCCAGCGGCAGCAGTTGCGTTCGTCGCGCCGCAGTCACTCCGGTAAAAGCGGTTTGCCCGGAGTGCGGCAGTGCGCCGCGATGATAACGCGCCACCCACGCCGCCGCCTGCAGGTCATCGTCGCTCCATCCCTGTGGTGCCTTCAGCTTCAAAATCATGCGGTAGGAGCGCTTGTGATGGCCGTTCTCCCGCTTGCGCCGTCCAATTTCCGCCAGCACCGAAGCCACCTCCAGAATGCGGCGATCGCCTTCGCGTCCGGCGAGCGTGCCGTGCTCCAGCAAAAGGTCAAACAGTCGCAGTGCGATGCGCGTCACCTGTTGCGTGCCGCGGCTATTGGGATCGTAGAACGATGCCCAGGCGCGAAACGAGGTCATGACTGCGCGCTCCAACGTTTCACCGTTCGGTAAATCGGCACGCCACACCGGCCATAGTGAGTTGGGGCCGATCATTTTCTCGCGATAGAACTCCAGGCGCTGGTCGCGCTCGGCGGCAATCCGTTGCTGCCAGATAGCGAGATCGTCGGCGCCAACCTCCGGATGCGAGCGCACCATGGCGCGCAACACGTCCAGATCGTGGACTTCGCCCAGCGCGTCCTGCAAGTCGCGCAGATCACGCGCCCACTTCTCGTGGCGGGCGGGAAGAAAGTTCTCCAGGGTGTAACGGAAGCGCTTGATCCCGATGCGCAACTGGTGATAGCTGACCTGGCTGCGGTTGCGCAGCGCCCGCCGATGCAGTTCGTGGGCCTCGCTCCAGCGCTGCAGCGCCAAGTGCTGAAAGGCCAGGCCTTCAAGCGGTAATCGGGTGGAACGCCGCGCCAGGTGGGCGTTTAGCGCCGACCAGCACTTGCGGTCGAAGCCTTGCAACGCGTCTTTCGCCGCCGCTTTGCGGGCCGTCTCCTGGCCGCGCAACGAGGTTCGCAGAACGTGTCCCAGTGGATCCTGGGCCGGCGCCAGCTTCTCCACCCACTCCATCATCACCTGGGTATCGCGCAGGTCGCCCAAGCGCGCTGAACAGGCTTTTGCCCAGCGTCTTCATCTGCTTCCAGGCCGGGTCGGGGTCGAGCGAGAGAAAGCCGTCGGCCATGGAGCGGCAGCGGCGAATGGACGACGCGCAGGTCGTGCACCGGGTCAGGCGCGAAATCAACCGCGGTTTTGTCGCACTCCTCCAGGACGCGCCCGGCCCAATAGGCCAGCCCGCCCTTTTTGTCGCGGGATGTTGCGGAAGCGTGCATAGCGGGAGCGTACGGTTCATTTATACAGCACGGACGAGGGACGGGAGGAAGGCGGTTAGAACTTCGTTTCGGCAAGCCCAATGAGTAAGGGCACGGTTTCACCGGCTGCGGGAAAACTGTCCGCTTCGGACCGATTCGTGTCAGGGCACGACTTCACAGGCCGCTAAAAAACTCTGTTTTGCCGCGGCATGAGTAAGGGCACAACTTCAGTTGTGCCGATAAGTCCCTTACTTTTGTCATCACGAACCGACTTTAGTCGGTGAGGGATCTGCTTTTCTCACCTCGCGGCACATGCCGTCCCTAACGGGACTCGGCTTTCTAACCGCATCCGTACTAAGGCGTTATTTCCCAAACCACACCACACTGGTAGCCAAACTGCGAGCCACAGTTATTCCCGGTCTTCCCGCCGTACGCTGTCGTACCGTACAGGTTGCCGTTGCTATCGAATGTCACGTTGCTAAAAGGATTTGCGCCGTCGGCCCCGCCGGTAAATTTATACAGAAAAGTGTTAGTCCAGCTACCATCAGGATTCGGTGAAAGTTTGAATACCGTGCCACATCCGTACCCCCCGCGGCAGCCGTTGTTCGGGTCGGCGTAGGTTGTGCCGTAGAGATTACCAAGCGAGTCGATGGTCAGGCTGGCAGCCGGCCCAGCGCCGCCGTTGGTTCCAGAAGGGAACGAATAGAGGGTTTCCGGCATCCACCCGGATCCCGAGGTCGCTAGCTCAAAAACCGAACCGCCGGGATAGGTGAGACCATAATCGAGAGTAGTTGCGCCATAGAGATTGCCCGACGGATCGAAAACTACTCCGGCATAGGTTCCGACGTAAGGTGGAAGCTGATACAGAGTGGTTTCCGTCCACCCCTGTCCGGAAGGCGTCAGCTCAAAGACCGTGGTCAAGGCGGTGCCATAAAGATTGACGTCGTGGTCGAAGACAAGGCCGGCATAGGGGTTTCCACCATCGCTCGTGCCAAAGAAACTGTAGATCACTTTTTCGGTCCAGGCGCCATTGTTCGACACTAACTCATATGCCGTTCCCATGTTTCTGCCACCGCCGGTGCTGGTGGTTCCGTATAGATTGCCCGCCGGATCGAACACGACCTCACTCTGCGGAAGCCTGCCATTGAAACCCTCTGTAAAGCGCGCCAGAATGGTTTCGCTCCAGGGGCAGAGGGCCGCTTTACAGGCAGAAAGCGACGGTGCTAACGCAAAAACCGTGCCGCAGCCGTATGAGCCACAATTGGTTCCTCCCCCTTCGTAGGTTGTTCCATAGAGTTTTCCATCCGGTCCAAAAATAACTCTGGCATCCGGAAGGGCCCCGTCACCCGCCGCATTTCCCCTGAACGTGTAAAGGGTGTGCAAGATCCAGGCGGAGCCCGACCGCTTCAGCTCAAACACAGTTCCGTATCCCGCGCCGCCAGCTGACGTCGTTCCGTACAGATTTCCCGCTCGGTCGATCGTCAATCCCGCATAAGCATTGCCGCCATCCGCTCCGCCGGTGAAGCTGTGCAATACAGTGAACGTCTGCGTCTTGGCGGGGAGGCAAAATAGAAGCGACAGCACCATCGCAACTGTATACACAACGGGCGAAACTTTACTGGTGGGCATGACACTGCCTCCGGCTGGGCAGATTGTGGTTCATTCGAGGCCGCATTGCAAGAAACGATGCAGACCAGGGGAATCACGCCGAAATCCTAACCCTTACAGATACACTCGCTCGGCGCGGCGCAGGGCGCGATAGCGTTGAAACACCTTGCGGTCGCTTTCCAGGCCCAGCGCGGATTTCAGACTGCTGCCGCGGAAGGTGTGGGTCAGCATTTTCCACCAGTGGCGCAACACGAACATGGGCGAATGCGCGATCACCGCCGGGATGTGGCGCGTCTTCATCCAGCGTTCGGCGCGCCAGCGCTCGTACTCAATCTCCTCGGGCTCCAGGTGTTCGGTGGCGACTACGGCGGTGGTGCCGTCGTACTCCTCCATGCGGTCAATCTGGATGAGGTTGCGCGCCTGGAAATCCTTGGTCATCGGCGTACCAGGGTAAGGTGTCGGGTGCTGGATGTAGGGCCAGTCCACGTGCTTTTCGGCGAACTTCAGGTTGGCCTGGATAGATTCGCGGGTGTCCTCGGGATTGCCGACGATGAGGCCACCGATGACGTACATCTTGTTGCGATGCAGGTGCTCGATGGCGCGCAGGCTGGCGTTGCCGGTGACGTGCCCGTCTTCGCGGAACTCGTTCTTGGCGGTCGCTTTCAGGAAGTCGAGGTCGCCTTCCAGAATGTTCTCGATGCCCAGGAAGACATAGCGAAATCCGGCGCGCCGCATCAGCGGCGCCAGCGTATCGCCGTGCATGGCGATGGGCGAAGTCATGGCCTGCACGGTGTAAGTAATGTCGTTCAATCCGGCGTCAATGATGGCCTGGCACAGCGCCTCGAAGCGGCGGATGTTGAGCGAAATGTTGTCGTCAACGATAAAGATGGCGCGGGCGCCGTGGTCGCGGGCGTCGCGAATATCGGCCAGCACGCGCTCGAAGGAATAAGTGTGAAAGTTGCGGCCGCGCATCTCGATGATGGAGCAGAAGCCGCAATCGAAGGTGCAGCCCCGCGAAGTCTCCACCACGTCAATCTGGCGGCCCATCATGGTGTAGCCGGCGAGCACGCGGGCATCGCGGCGGGGCAGGCGGATGTCGTCGCCATCCAGGCTGTGCACCGGACGCGCAGGGTTTTTCTGCCAGCCGCTGGCGGTGCGATAAGACAGGCCGGCAATCTTGTCGAGTTCCGCGCCGGATTCCAGCGCGCGCAACAGTTCGCGGAAGGTCAGCTCGCCTTCGCCGCGCACGATGAAGTCAATGGCGTCGGCATCGTCGGTGTACGCCTCGGGAGCCAGGCTGGGATCATAGCCGCCGACGGCAATTTTTATGCCGGGACGCAGCGCGCGCAGCAGATGCACCAGCTTCAGCGCGGTCTTGCGCTGGAAGGTCATCACCGACATGCCGACCAGGTCGGGCTGATGTTCGCGAACCAGGCGCTCCACGGTTTCGCGCACACGGTCCTGCACCAGCAGCAGATCGGCAACGGCCACACGATGGTGCTCGTCCACGTTGCCGGCCAGCGAAGTGAGCGCTCCGTTCGGCATGCGCACCGCGACCGTGGGCATGTGCTCGAAAGAGTCCGGCATGGACAGCAGGAGAATATTCATGAGCGACAGCTTTGCAGGAAGCCGGACCCCACGCCCGGCGAACTTGTCGTACATGCTAACACCAAATGGCGGTGTAACTCGCGCGGCGGGAGCGGCTATTTTCCGTCGTAACCAAGGGCGGATTGGCCGATCCAAAGCCGGTTGCTCAGTCTCACCGAGAGCGTTGGCTGCGCGTTGCCCTGTAAACGGGCGAGCGCTTCCAGGTATGGCCCGACAAAGCGCACGGCGGCGGGCAATCTTGGATAGACCCGCGACAGCCGTCGCAACGCACGCGCTGCAGATTGCCGCTCGTTTTCGCCGTAGGGAAGATCGAATTGTTCGCGCAGCCGCGGTGGCAACAGACTGACGGTGAGCGCGCGATACCATCCCGGCGGACGCAGCCGCGATCCCGCCCCTGCCTGCAGTTGCTGCGCCATGTGGCGAGCGGCGGGCGTGACCGTCAGCATCTCTGAGGCGAACATGCCGTCGCGATATTCGGAGAAGCCCCGCCAGTCCGGCGGAAGCTGCTCGCCGGGAATGCCGAACAGGGCAGCCGTGGTCTGGCTCTCGCGGTAATACTGCTCGCGCTCGTCGGGCGACAGCGGCGGCAGGATGAGCTCATACGCCAGCAGCGCGCTATCCACCAGCGTGGCATAAACCCAGCGCAGCGCCGCCAGTTCGTTGGCTTCGTAGGACGAGCCGGCAGGGAAGGGCCCGGCTGCGTCGGCGAGATGGCCACGAATCGCGCTATGCCGGCGATGCAATTGCCGGCTGACGTCCAGTGCCGCGTTCAGCGGCCCGAAGACCATGGTGAACATAACGCGAAAGGTGTTGTGGAAGCGGGTGACCGGCTCGCTGAGCGTGGTGGAATGCTCGGCCAGCGCGGCCGCTACCCAGGGATGCGCCAATTGCAGCAGGGCGGCGCGTCCGGCGGCCAGAAACAGCGCCGACTCGCGATTGATCTTCCAGCTGAGGGAGTCGCGGCCAAAGATGCCTTGCTCAGGATCGGCAACCCGGGCGCGGACCGTCATCCAGCCGAAGCTCGAGCTCGGCGGCGGTCACCAGGCGAGGGGTTGCGGGGTCCGGCATGGCTCAATCCTACGCCGCCGGGATGGGGGGAGCCCGGCATGAAAGAGGCCGCGATTTTTCAGGGGCCGGCCCAGTTGCCGAGGAGTTACTATAAGCGGGATTTCTAGTCACCCGTGGGGGTGATAGCGGTCACGGCAAGATTGCCCATAGGGGACTCCAATAATACCGGCCTCAATCTTAAAGGTCCGCAGCCTCAAGCGGACCAAATTAGAGCAGTACCGGCCCGTGAAGAAAGCTACAAGGTTCGAGGAGGACCTCTATGAGTGCTGGAATTTCAACGCCCGCAATTAAAACGCCGGGCAATTACATCCACGACGTCATGACGCTGGTCAAAGCCAAGAACCCAGCGGAACCTGAATTTCATCAAGCAGTACAGGAAGTGATGGAGTCTCTGCGCCTGGTGCTGGAGCGCCACCCTGAGTACATCTCGGCGCGCATCCTTGAGCGCATCACTGAACCCGAGCGCCTGATCATGTTCCGCGTCCCGTGGTTCGACGACCAGGGCAATGTCCAGATCAACCGCGGCTTCCGCATTGAGATGAACAGCGCCATCGGCCCCTACAAGGGCGGCCTGCGCTTCCATCCCTCGGTTAATCTCGGCATCCTGAAGTTCCTGGCCTTCGAGCAGGTCTTCAAGAATTCGCTGACCACGCTGCCCATGGGCGGCGGCAAGGGCGGCTCGGATTTCGATCCCAAGGGCAAGAGCGACAACGAAGTGATGCGCTTCTGCCAGAGCTTCATGACCGAGCTGTGCCGCCACATCGGTCCCGACACTGACGTGCCCGCCGGCGACATCGGCGTGGGCGGCCGTGAGATCGGCTTCATGTTCGGCCAGTACAAGCGCATCCGGAATGAATTCACCGGCGTGCTTACCGGCAAGGGCCTGAACTGGGGCGGCTCGCTGATTCGTCCCGAAGCCACCGGCTACGGCTGCGTGTACTTCGCCGCCGAAATGCTGAAGACCCGCAAGGACTCGCTCGACGGCAAGACCTGCCTGGTCTCCGGCAGCGGCAACGTCTCGCAGTACACCATCGAGAAGCTGCTGCACCTGGGCGCGAAGCCGGTCACGGTTTCCGACTCCGACGGCGCCATCTACGATCCCGACGGCATCTCCCACGAGAAGCTGGCCTGGATCATGGACCTGAAGAACAACAAACGCGGCCGCATTCGCGAGTACGCCGACCATCACAAGAAGGCCATCTTTATGCCGACCGATCTGAAGCTGGGCTACAACCCGCTTTGGAACATCAAGGCCGACTGCGCCTTCCCGTCAGCCACGCAGAATGAAATCAACGCCAAGGACGCCACCAACCTGATTAACAACGGGTGCAAGGTGGTAGCCGAAGGCGCCAACATGCCGAGCACGCTGGAAGCCACCAAGCTGTTCCTGGAGGCGAAAGTCCTCTATGGACCGGCCAAGGCAGCCAACGCCGGCGGCGTGGCCACCTCAGGTCTGGAAATGTCGCAGAACAGCGCGCGGTTGAGCTGGACGCGGGAAGAAGTGGACGATCGTCTGCACAAGATCATGATCGCCATCCACAAGACCTGCTTCGAGACGGCCGACACCTACGGCACGCCCGGAAACCTGGTGAACGGCGCCAACATCGGCGGCTTCCTGAAAGTCGCCAATGCCATGCTGGACCAGGGCCTGGTGTAATTCGGGTGGAGCGGCCCTTCAGGGCCGCGTCCGCCGCGATTTGAAAGGGCACGGCTTCAGCCGTGCCGGCGAAGCGCTTTACGGGGACGGGCTTCAGCCCGGCGACTCCGAGCATTACCTCGGCGTCGCGGACCTCGGGTCCGCGACGCCGGGTGCTTTGCAAGGCACGGCTTCAGCGCGGCGCAGAAACTCCGCTTTTGAATGCCTTGTGTCAGGCCATGACTTTCAAAGGCTCGTGGGAGGACTCTGGCTCCGCCCGCCTTCTATCAGGGCACGACTTCACAGGCCGCTAAGAAATTCTGCTTTCGCCCGCCTTGTGTCAGGGCACGGCTTCAGCCGTGCCGATAAGCCATTTATTCTATTACTCCGGAGCCGGCTTGAGCCGGCGGCACTCCGGGGTTTCTGGGCCCCATAATGGTATATACTAATGTATATGCCAAAGACGAAAGGCTCCAGACGCACCGCCAAGGTCTTCATGAACAACCGTAGCCAGGCGGTACGGCTGCCTAAGGATTTTCAGTTCAACACCAGCGAAGTCTTCATACGAAGAAGGGAGCGACGTAGTGTTGTCGCCGCGGCCGCTGGACTGGTCATCCTATTTGAAGGAGGGCCCAGTTGCCTCGGAGGAGTTCATGCAGGATGTGGAGGACCTTCCGGTCCAGGAACGTGAGCCGTAATGCCGCGTTACATGCTCGACACCGACACCTGCTCTTATGTCATGAAACGCTCAAATGACGCTGTGCTCAGGCCCTGCAAAAAACTCCCGTCAACGACATCTGCATTTCCGTGATCACAAAGCGGAGTTGCTGTATGGTGTCGAAGTCTCGCCTGGCGGCGGCAGGACGAGACAGCCCTGCATGGCTTTCTGCAACATCGGAAGTTCTGGCTCTCAGACGAGGCCACAGCGCATTACGCAAATCCGGGCCTACTTGAAAACGCATGGGACGATGATCGGGGCAAACGATTGCTCATCGCCGCTCATGCGCGCAGCCTGAACTACTCTCGTCACCAATAACACCCGCGAATTCGAGCGCGTTAGATCTGTCAATCCAGTGCTGCGCGGAGCATGAGCTGACCGCCGTCCCTCTCCCAACGCGTAGAATCGTCTTTCCTGGCGGAAACTGTTGACCACTCCTCAGCTCCCGGTACCGCGGCGTTTTCCGAGCGCCTGTTCGACGGCTTCGAGAACCTGATGCCGTTCCGGGTGCACGACATTCTGCTGGTCTCCAGCCTCTACGACTCCTTCATCCTGCGCGAGGACGGCCGCCTGAACGAGCTGCTGATGGGCGAGTCGCTGGAGCTCGACATCCACCAGGTGCCCGGCATCACCCATGTTTCCACCGGCGCGCAGGCGCTGAAGCTGGCGCAATCGCAGCCGCGCTTCAATCTCATCGTCGCCAACCTGCAACTCAGCGACATGAACGCCGCCGAGCTGGCCTCGGCCGTCAAGGCCGCCGGGCTCGACGTGCCGGTAGTGGTGCTGGCCTACGACTATCGCGAGATCAAGAATTTCCTGGCGCGCAATCCGCACACCGGCATCGACCGCATCTTCCTGTGGCAGGGCAATGCGCGCATCCTCATCTCCATCGTCAAGTACATCGAGGACAAGCGCAACGTGCTGCACGACACCGAGGCCATGGGCGTGCCCGTGATCCTGGTGGTGGAAGACGACATCCGCTACTACTCGGTGTTTCTGCCGGTCATCTACACCGAGCTCATCAGCCAGTCGCGGCGCCTGCTGAGCGAGGCCATCAACATCGCGCACAAGCTGGTGCGGCTGCGCGCGCGCGCCCGCATCCTGCTGTGCTCCAACTATGAAGACGCCGCTGAGCAGGTCGAGCGCTACCGCGACTACCTGCTGGCGGTGGTGTCGGACATCGAGTTTCCGCGGCACGGCGAGCTGCTGCCGGAAGCCGGCTTCGAGCTGGCGCGCATGGTGCGCGGCATCGTGCCCGATGTTCCCATCGTGCTGCAATCCAGCCGCACCGAATTCATGGATGCGCGCCCACGCCGAAGAGTTCGAGTTCCTGCAAAAGCGCTCGCCCACGCTGCTGGGCGATCTGCGGCGCATCCTGACCGAGCAGGCGGGCTTCGGCGATTTCGTCTTTCGCCTGCCCGGCGACAAGCGGGAAGTGGCGCGGGCCACCGACTTGAACGAGCTGGAGACGCTGCTGGCGACTGTGCCGGAAGACAGCGTGGCGTATCACGCGCAGCGCAACCATTTTTCGCACTGGCTGATGGCGCGCACCGAATTTGCGCTGGCGCAGAAGCTGCGTCCGCGCAAGGTCACCGACTTTGTGGACCACGAGCACCTGCGGCGCGATCTGATCGAATCCATCGCCGACTATCGCCGCGAGCAGAGCCAGGTGCTGATCGGCGAATTCCATCCCGCGCGCTTCCACGCGGAAGGCAATTTCTTTCTGCAGATTGGCGGCGGCTCGCTGGGCGGCAAGGCGCGCGGGCTGGCCTTCATCCGCCACCTGCTGCATCGCGGACGGATGTCGCGCGCGATTTCCCGGAATCAACGTGACGGTGCCGCCGGCGCTGGTGCTGACCACCGAGGTGTTCGACCGCTTCCTGAGCGAGAACCAATTGCGCGAGTTCGCCATCCACGCCACCGACGACGCGGAGATCGTGCGGCGCTTTCTGGCGGCGCCGTTTCCCATCGGCCTGCTCGACAGCCTGCTGGCGTTCCTGGAAGAGGCGCACTATCCGCTGGCGGTGCGCTCCTCCAGCCTGCTGGAGGATTCGCAGTACCAGCCGTTTTCCGGCGTGTACGAAACGTTCATGCTGGCCAATCAGCACACGGATATTCAGGTGCGGCTGGAGCAGTTGCTGGAAGCCATCAAGCGCGTCTATGCCTCGACTTTCAGCCAGCACGCCAAGGCGTATGTGCGGGCCACGCCCTATCGCCTGGAAGAAGAGAAGATGGCGGTGCTGGTGCAGCGGGTGGTGGGCGAAACCTTCGGCACGCGGTTTTATCCTGATTTTTCCGGCGTGGTGCGCTCGCGCAATTTCTATCCGCATCCGCCGGTGATCGTATCCGATGGTTTCGCGGCGGTGGCGCTGGGGCTGGGACAATCGGTGGTCGGCGGCGGGCGATGCCTCACCTTCAGTCCGCGGCATCCGCGGCACCTGGTGCAGTTTTCGTCGGTGGAAGACATACTGGCGAATTCGCAGACGGATTTCTGGGCGCTGGACCTGAATCCCGGCACCGGCGATGACGATCCCGAGGTCGCATCTGCGCGAGACCGCCTTCGGCCTGGATGCGGCGGAGGCCGACGGCACGCTCGCGATGCTGGGCTCGACCTATTCGGCCGATAATCACGCGGTGTATGACGGCCTCAGCCGGCAGGGACGGCGCATCGTGAGCTTTGCGCCGATCCTGAAGCACGGCATGTTTCCGCTGGCGGCGCTGCTGGATGAGCTGATGACCATCGGCGAAGATGCGCTGGGGCGGCCGGTGGAGATCGAGTTTGCGGTGCGCTTGCCGCGCGGGCGAGAGCAGGCGGCCGACTTCGGCTTTCTGCAACTGCGGCCGCTGGTGATGTCGCGCGAGGGCGAAGACATTCGCATGGACGACATCGCGCCGGAGCGGCTGGTGTGCCAGAGCTCGCAGGTGCTCGGGCACGGCCGGCTGGACGATCTGTTCGACATCGTGATGGTGGATTATCACCGCTTCGAGCGCGGGCGCAGCCACGAGGTGGCCGAGAGCGTGGCGCACTTCAACGCGCAACTCAGCGCGGCGGGCCGGCCGTATGTGCTGATCGGCGTGGGCCGCTGGGGTTCGTCGGATTCGTGGCTGGGCATTCCCGTGGCTTGGGACCAGATTTCCGGAGCGCGGGTGATCGTGGAGTCGGGCTTCCGCGACTTTCGCGTGCAGCCTTCGCAGGGCAGCCATTTCTTCCAGAACCTCACGGCATTCCAGATCGGCTATTTCACCGTGAATCCCGATGCCGGCGAGGGCTTCATTGACTGGCAGTGGCTGGCGGAGCAGACAGCCGTGGAGGAAAACGGCTGCGTGCGGCACTTACAATTCGAGCGCTCGCTAATGGTGCTAATGAACGGGAAGACCAGCCGCGGCATGATCGTCAAGCCGAATCCCGCGTAGGACCGGCAATTCTGACTTTTTGGCCGGTGAAGCCGTCCTCCTTCCGGGCGCGACATCTATAATAGAAGTACTGTTTCCGACCTCCGCAGCCTGTCGGCATACCCAGGGTTGCGGCGGCGGTGTTTCGCAGATGCGAAACCGAGGGTGTGGAGGGAAACGTCCACGCCTCCCGTGCTTGGAAAGGAAACGGCCACGGCGCGAATTCGCGTGTCGCGGACCCTCCTTTTCCACGCACATTTTAAGACTGCGCTTTTCGATGTTCGCTCTTCGCCAGAGTTGCTGGCGAAGAATTCTGGCGAATAGCGAAGCGCGAATGGCGAATAGCGTGTTGCTAACCGACAAATACGGCCGCCGCATCAGCGATCTGCGGATTTCCATCACCGACCGCTGCAACTACAGGTGTGTCTATTGCCGCTCCGGCAGCGAGGGCCCGCAGTTCCCGGAGATGTCCATCGCCGATTACCTGCGCATGGCGCGCGTGTTCGTTGGACTGGGCATCACCAAAGTGCGCTTGACCGGCGGCGAACCTCTGCTACGCAGGGGGTTGGTCGAGATGGTGCGCGAACTCGGCGCAATGCGCACTGTGGATGGCAGCCCGCTCGATATCGCCATCACCACCAACGGTCACTTGCTGGCGGAGATGGCGCAGCCGCTGGCCGATGCCGGGCTGTCGCGCGTGACTGTCTCCATGGATGCGGTCGAGCCCGAATTGTTCGCGCGCATCACCCGCGTCCCCAACGGTTATGAGCGCGTGCTGGCGGGAATCCGCGCGGCGCAGCGCGCCGGGCTGAATCCGGTAAAGATCAACTGCGTGCTGCTGCGCGGGTTCAACGACGATCAGATCACCGCCTTCGGCAAGTTCGCGCGCGAAGAGGGCGTCGCCGTGCGTTTTATCGAGTTCATGCCGCTGGAAGAAGACCGCGTGTGGACGCCGGAAATCGTGGTGCCGCTGCGGGAGATTGTGCAGCGCATGGCGGAGTTTATGCCGCTTCGCGAGATCGGCCACGCTCGCAGCGAGACCGCCCGCCGCTACGAATTTGAAGATGGCGTTGGCGAGATCGGAATCATCGCGCCGGTGTCGCAGCCCTTCTGCGGCCATTGCAGCCGCATTCGCGTCACCTCTGACGGCAAGATCCGCACCTGCCTATTTTCGGTGCGCGAGCACGACCTGGCGGCGCTGATGCGCGACGGCGCCGGCGACGAAGACATGGCCCAGCTTCATCCGCGAAGCGGTCGAGCACAAGGAAGAGCGTCATCACATCGGCGAAGCGGGGTTTGTGCCGGCTTCGCGGACCATGGTGCACATCGGTGGGTAAGCTCAGTCTTCGGCGATCTGGAGTAAAGTCCCAATCAGGTTAAGGACCGCCATTATGACCTTTTTGTCTGCTTCCTCGATGAAGGTGAACTGACGGGCGCGCCAATCGAGGCTTCGGACTTGGTCTGCGAGTACAACCCCCTTCACCCGGGAACCCCGAACCGCGACCTCGAACGGATAGCCTTTGATTTTGGAGGTTATCGGACACGCCAGAGCGAGGCCAGCTTTCTCGTTGTAAGCACGCGGACTGAGCACGATGGCCGGCCGGCGGCCCGTCTGCTCGTGGCCGGATTGCGGGTCGAACGAGACCCAGACCATGTCGCCGGCCTCCGGAACGTAGCCGCGCTTTACCACACTTCCTTACCTTCCGGCGATCCCCACTCCACTTCTTCGTGAAGAGTCTCTGGCGTTATTCGTGCTACGAGGTCTTTGAGGGCGCGGCCCTTTTTGACTGGCTTGGCGGCAAGCTCGCCGTTCCGGGCGCTAAAAACCAACGTATCGCCTTCCTGCAGTCCGGCGGCATGCAATACAACTTGCGGAAGTCGTACGGCCATGCTGTTTCCCCAACGAACAATTTTCTGGGCGCGCATAAGGTGCCTCCGCGCAAATTCTATCATGGCTGTATCTACATTTGTATCCACGCCGGGTGTAGGCGATGTCGGCTCGACACACTATCCGCGTGGTCGTGCCCACCTCGCGGAACCACTCGCGATTTTCGACATCACCCGGTCGTCACCGAACCACTCTTAACCCTGCAACTTGGCACGATCGCGACTCGAGTCGAGTGCTAGGTGTGCTCCTTTCAGGGCTTCGGGGGCGACTAAAGGCTATGTCATAGGTTGCCGATTAAGGGCATGAGACGAAGTTCTCGCCCAAGGAGACCGGAATGTCAGTTTCAGGTATTTCCAGCACCAGCCTTATGGACTACGTCGCCCAGAGCGCGCAGAACAAGAAGCAGGAGCTTCAGAAGGAATTTCAGCAACTAGGGAAGGATTTGCAGTCTGGGAACCTTTCCGCGGCCCAGTCGGATTTTGCGACCCTGCAGAAACTGCAGCCACAGTCTTCCTCGACTTCCTCGTCGCAGAGCAGTCCGATCGCCCAGGAGTTCAGCCAGCTTTCGCAGGACCTGCAGTCCGGCAATCTTTCGGCTGCCCAGTCGGATTACACCACGCTGCAGCAGGACTTCCAGAGTCATGGCTCGCACCATCGAGCCAATGCCAAAGTTGCGGCAAACGCTATCAGCCAGCAACTGTCGCAGCTCGGCCAGGACCTGCAATCCGGCGATCTTACTTCGGCGCAGCAGGCCTACAGCGCCTTGCAGCAGTATTTCCAGCAATTCGCGCAAAACAGCAACCTGGCACAGAAAACGTCCACAACCAGCAACCTGTCAACCAGCGTCTGATGGCTTGAAGTTTCCCTCCCGACCGGCAGCAACTTCATGTCAGCGGGCGCCAACAATCGACGGCGCCCGCTGACCAAAACCCGATTCCCCATCAGCGTTGCCCCAATGCGTTAAGAGCGACCACACACTCTTCCCCTTGCGTAAAGCATTGCAACGCGGGACAATATTCTATTCGGCTGAATCGGGAATTACGGTGCCGGCGGAGGCCGCGTGAGCGACTTCT
Source organism: uncultured Acidobacteriaceae bacterium (assembly GCA_963763975.1). GTDB lineage: Bacteria > Acidobacteriota > Terriglobia > Terriglobales > Acidobacteriaceae > Bog-257. Next base: position 450,574 of record CAVXQR010000003.1, on the reverse strand, counting down.
TTTGTATCGCGCGGCACACCAGGTTCATCGAATGTATTGAAGTAAAAGCGTCAACTTGCAGCTTCAACATCCCCGTAGACCGGGCGCCAACGAGCGCAGTGGGCCTACTGGAGCCGCAGGTAGCTTTCAACATCCCCGTTCCGGGACGGAGCCGCTTCGCGGTTTCGTGGCCGGGACTGAAGGCAGAGACAAAACGTGGCTACAGCACCTGTAACAGATACGCAATCCTGTTCGCTCGAGAACTATCTCGTGCTTCCCGACCGCTCAATGGATGAGCGCATTGCCGCCGCCAAAGCAGAATTGGGCAGCGAATGCGTCGTCCTGGGGCACCATTATCAGCGCGATGAAGTGGTACGTTTCGCCGATTATCGCGGCGATTCCTACCGGCTATCGCAGATGGCCGCCGAGGCGCGCGGCCGCTACATCGTGTTCTGCGGTGTGCATTTCATGGCGGAAAGCGCCGACATCCTGGCGCGCTCCGGGCAATCCGTGATCCTGCCCGACCTCAACGCCGGCTGCTCTATGGCCGACATGGCGAATATCTCCGAGGTGGAAGACGCCTGGGAGCAGTTCGTGAATCTCGGGCTCACCGACGAGGCCGGCCACGGCATCACGCCCATCACTTACATGAATTCCACCGCCGCCATTAAGGCGTTCTGCGGAGAGCGCGGCGGGCTGGTGTGTACCTCGTCCAACGCCAAAGGCGCGTTCGACTGGGCGTTTCGCCGGAATGAGAAGCTGTTCTTCCTGCCCGATCAACACCTGGGCCGCAATACCGGATTCGCGCGCGGCATTCCGCTGGACGAAATGGTGGTGTGGGACCCCTACATGCTGCAAGGCGGACTGACCGCCGAGCGCCTGCGCAAGGCCAAGGTCATCCTGTGGAAGGGACACTGCTCGGTGCATCAGCGTTTCCTGCCTGAGCATGTGGACAAAGTGCGCGCCAGCTATCCCGGCATCCAGGTCATCGTGCATCCGGAATGCCGCTGGGAAGTCTGCCAGAAGGCCGACGGCATCGGCTCGACCGATCACCTGATCAAGATGGTGAAGCAGGCGCCGGAGGGCGCGTCGTTCGCCATCGGCACCGAGATCCACCTGATCAATCGCCTGGCGAAGGAAAATCCCGGCAAGCGCGTCATCACCCTCGACGACTCCGGTTGCCTGTGTACGACGATGTTTCGCATCACGCCGCAGCATCTGTGCTGGGCGCTGGAAAATCTGCTGGATGGCAACATTGTCAACCCCATAAAAGTAAAAAGTGACGTAAAGGTGTGGGCACGCGTGGCGCTTGATAAAATGCTAGAGATACAGTGATTATTCGCAAGCGTCCCCGGGAAAAATATTTGCGGCGCCTTCCGCGCTTCTGGTCTGACCTGCGCGCCTATCGCAGCCGCATGGCCATGCGACGTGGGGCGAAGACTCTCTGCGAGGCGGAAATTGATATGTCGCGCACCTTCACCGTTTCCGAAGCTCAAACTTTGCTGCCCATCCTGGAATCGCTGCTGCGTTCGGCCATGCAGGCCAAGGCGGTGATCGAGGAAGTGGACGCCGAGATGCAGGAATTGGCCAACCGCGTCTTCCTCAACGGCGGCACCCTGGTCAACATTGTGCAGGTGGCCCGGCGCAAGGCGGAGCGTGACAAGGCGGTGCAGCGCGCCAAAGACGCCGTCGCCGAGATTGACGCCGCTGGCGTGCAGGTGAAGGACCTCGACACCGGGCTGCTCGACTTTCCCTGCGTGGTGGGTGAGGAGATCATCCTGCTGTGCTGGAAGCTGGGCGAAACCAGCATCACCCACTGGCACGGCACCCAGGAAGGCTTCGCCGGCCGCAAGCCCATCGACGAGCGCATTCTGAAAGGGCAGAAGAAGAGTAATTAGCAACTAGTAATCAGCCATTAGCTTTTAGCCATTGGCTCTTGCGAAAAGACTCCGCGTCAGTGTGTTCGTATTAGAGCAGGACGCCCGGCTTTGAAAATTCCGTCTGGGCTACTTTGTTTTAAGTCATGCTTCAATCATCCATCAGCGCAAGGAACTCAGGGCCTTAAGCCCTGCCCTATGTCGAATGCCGACGAATCTCCGCACTGTTCTGAGTTTAGAGCGGCGGGGCTAAAGCCCGCCGCATGAAGTAACCACTTACGGCCGACTGCCGCGCCCGATCAAAGCATGATCCTTTGTGCGCGCCATGACGCCGGCCTCGTAATCGCATTGCGCCGCATTAGTCATTCCTCATGATCCAGCTCTCCTCCGCCGGCAAACGATTCGGCCCCAAGCTCCTGTTCAACAATCTCGATTGGCTCATCACGCCGCGCGACCGCGTCGGCCTGGTGGGCGCCAACGGCACCGGCAAAACCACGCTGCTCAAGGTTCTCGGCGGCATCGAAGGTCTCGACTACGGCAGCATCACCGCCGCGCGCAACACCACCTTTGGCTATCTGCCGCAGGACGGCCTGCAACTCTCCGGACGCACGGTCTTCGACGAGTGCATGTCCGTCTTCAGCAACCTGCGCGCCCTGGAAGCGGAGATGGCCGAGTTGGAGCGCAAGATGGGCGAACTCGACCACACTTCGAACGAATACGCGCAGGTGGCCAATCGCTACGAGAAGATCTCCGGCGAATTCCGCGTGAACGACGGTTACGCGCTCGATGCGCAGGTGGGCACCGTGCTCGACGGCCTGGGCTTTCGCAAGGAAGACTGGACGCGCCTGACCGAGGAATTTTCCGGCGGCTGGCAGATGCGCATCGCCCTCGCCAAGCTGCTGCTGTCGCGTCCCAACCTGCTGCTGCTCGACGAGCCCACCAACCATCTCGACCTCGAGAGCCGCAACTGGCTGGAACAGTACCTGCTCGAGTATCCCTTCGCCTACGTGCTCATCTCGCACGACCGCTATTTCCTCGACGTCACCGTGGACCGCATCGTGGAAATCTGGAACAAGCAGGTGCAGTTCTACAGCGGCAATTACGAAAAGTACCTGGCGCAGAAGCAGGAGCGGCGCGACCAACTGGTGGCGGCCTACAAGAACCAGCGCGACCGCATCGAGCAGCTCGAAGCCTTTATTAACCGCTTCCGCTACCAGGCCACCAAGGCCAAGCAAGTGCAAAGCCGCGTTAAGGAGCTGGAGAAGATTGAGCGCATCGAGATTCCGCCGGACGAGCGCACCATCCACTTCAGCTTTCCGCAGCCTAACCCCAGCGGGCGGCTGGTGGTGGAGTGCACCGGCGTGGCCAAGAGCTACGGCCCCAAGGAAGTGTTTCGCGATGTGGATTTCACCATCCAGCGCGGCGATCGCATCGCGCTGGTCGGCGTCAACGGCGCGGGCAAGTCCACGCTGATCAAGCTGCTGACCGGCGTGGAGCCGCTGACCGAAGGAACGCTGAAACTCGGGCATAACGTCGAACCAGACTACTTCGCGCAGGACCAGTACAAGGAACTCGACCCGGCGCGGCGCATGCTGGACGACCTCTCCGACGTGGCGGTGCAGAAGACGGTCACGGAATTGCGCGGCCTGCTGGGCTGCTTCCTGTTCTCCGAGGACGACGTGTTCAAGCCCATCGGCGTGCTTTCCGGCGGCGAGCGCAATCGCTACGCGCTGGCGCGCATGCTGCTGCATCCCTCGAATTTCCTGCTGCTCGACGAGCCTACCAACCACCTCGACATGCGCGCCAAGGACGTGCTGCTGGAATCGCTGGAGAAGTACAACGGCACGGTGGTGTTCGTTTCGCACGATCGCTACTTCATCGACAAGCTGGCGACGCGGGTGTTCGAGATTGGCGGCGGCCGGGTCGAAGTGTTTCCGGGCAATTATGAGGACTACGTCTGGCGCAAGCAGCGGACCGGCGAGGGTGACGAGCCGCGAGAACGGCAACCGCAGCGACTATCCCACATTGTCAGATGTGCCGGGATATCCCGGGCCGAAATCGCAGGGAAAGAAGCGCATCAATCCCATCAAGCTGAAACAGATGCAAGAGCGCCATCAGCAGGTGGAGCAGGGAATCGCGCAACTGGAACACGGCATCGCCGAATGCGAGCGAGAATTGCAGTCCTACGTCAGTGCCGAAGAGACAGCGCGCTGGACCGAGTTGCTGGCCCAGCGCCGCAGCGAGCTGGAAGGGCTGATGGGCGAGTGGGAAATCCTGTCGCAAGAGATGGAAGAGAAAAGCCGTAATTAGTAACTAGGAATTAGTAGTTAGAATTAGTGATTAGTCAGGCTTCTAAGCGGGTACGGTTTCTGGGGTGAGCGATGAAGAGATGGCTTGGAATACTTGGCCTAGTCGCCTGCATGATGGGATCGGGTCTGACTACTTTTGGCCAGGGTCCTTCAAGTGAAGTCCGAAAGTCGCTGGGCTTCCAATGTATTGATCACCATTTCGTTGGCGTGTATGCGCGAACTAAGGCGCGGGATGTCCCTCCGCATCTCCAGCTCACCGTCACCGATCCCATGGGACGGATGCAAGGGGAAAAGGCCGAGAGAACGGCCACAATCCCAAATTCCTTCTACGGAGCCGTCTTTCGGGTTCCGGAGCACCCGGAACTCAGTACCGGCCTGGCGGTTGAAATCTGCGATGCCATGACGGGAACATATGAAATTACGGTGAAGGAGCAGGGTTCGGAACCCTATGTTCTTGATGTCACGGGAGCAGGGAACGTAATCGAAGGTGCGAATTCGCAGCTGCTGCATCACATACCGAAGCCCGGCCGGGTGCTTCATTACAAATTTCTATACCGCGTCGAAGAGAAAAGAGTGGTCGTCAGGTGGCTTGACGACGAGAATCGGGAACGAGTCTTGCTCGAGCCAAATGACTGGTAGATGGAAGTGGAAGCTAAGGGTGCCCATCGATCTATAACCACTATCTGCTATCCACTATCCACTAACCACTATCCACTAACCCCTGCCTTACGGCTTCTCCCCTTCCTTCCACTGCGGCACGAAGTCGCTGTTCGCCAGCCACGTTACCGGCGCAATCATCGAGGCAATCGAGCGATCCAGGTGATTCCAGTCAATCCGCGACAGCGTGTCCGTCGGCTGGTGATAGTCCTTGTGTAAGCCGAAGCTCGACACGGTTTGCGCCACAATGCCTTTCATCGCCAGAGCGTAATTGTCGGAGCGTTGAAAGAAGTGCTGGTCGGGATGCGGATCGCCGGTCAGATTAGCGCCGTTGGCCGCCAACTCCGGGCCGAGGTCGGTGCGGTCCCATCCGGTCAGCCACAGTTCGTCGGGCTTCACCTTGGGATCAGCGCGGCCGATCATCTCGAACTCAAGATTAGCGACGATGTCCTTCAGGTCGAAGGTCGGATGATCGAGGAAGTATCGGGCTCCCACCATGCCTATTTCTTCGCTTCCCCAAAGGGCGAAGACTAGAGTGCGCTTGGGCGCCGTCTCGCGCGACATCGCCCGCGCCAGTTCCATCACCGCAACTGTGCCGGAGGCGTCGTCGTCGGCGCCGGGATAAGTTTTGCCGTTGACCACGCCCAGGTGGTCGAGATGCGCGCTGAGCAGGATGACCTGCTGCTTCTCGGTTGTGCCCTCCAGCTTGGCCAGCACGTTCCAGGTGTGCGCCACCTTCCACGGCGATACGTCGGCGTGCAGCTTGAGCAAGGTGCCGTCGGAGGCTGACCACAACTGCTCAAACGCTTCCTTCTTCAGCAAAATGACGGTGGCGGAGGGGCGCGTACTGGTTGTCGCCAACTTCGCGTGGCAGGCTCGGCAGTTGCGACGCGCGATTGGCGAACACCTTGGGATCGTCCTCCGGCGCTTCCAGCAGCAGAATAGTCGCCTTGCCGCTCATGTACGGGCCGACCTGCGTCTGCGCCTCGCCCATGGTGTGCCACGGCTTGGTCTTCACCAGCAACGCTGCGCCCGGCGGGACCGCCGCGGGAGATGCGCTGCCGGTCGTGAGGTCCATCTTCTGAAGCTGGGCGGAAATCTGTGGCGACATCAGATGCACGATGGCCATCTGGTCGCCATGCTTCCACTGCACCGGTTGTGCGGCGGCGCCCTCGAAGGTCAGTAGCGGCGGAGCAGTCACGGTGCGCGTCTTGAGGATCGCCGACCTGGATGTACTTGCCGTCTTCCGCCGCCGGCTTCAGGCCGTACTGCTTCAGCTTGCCGGCGATGTACTGGGCGGCGTGCATCTCGTCGGGAGTTCCGCTGCCACGGCCATGCAGCGCGGGTCCGGCGAGGTAGGTGAGGTTGCGCGCGGACGCAGGCGGCGCAGAACGCCGATGCCTGGGCGCGATGGGAAGGCCGGGTTTTAGCGGGAGTGGTTTGCGCGGCAGCCGTGGCCGCCAGCAGCACGATGACGATTTGCGGAAAGCAGAGCTCTGCGCAGTTTCAAATGACCTCGCTTATGAAACAAGGATGCCTTGAAAGGGCACGGCTTCAGCCGTGCCGTCCCGAGCGCGTGTAAAAGCCGGCTTCAGCCGCTGAGGGCGATTTATTTTCGGTTCGGCGGCTGACATTTATTCATCGTGCACTAGCAAAATTCGGCTGACCGCGCTTCTCGGACCCACAGGGCTGAAACCCACCGTAGAGCCAGCTTCTTACGGCACGCCTGAACAGGCCGCTAAAAAAGTCGGAAAAGCAGATCCCTCACCGACTAAAGTCGGTTCGGGATGACAAGTTTAAAGGACCCTTCGGCACGACTGAAAGTCGTGCCCTTACTCATGCCTCGGCAAAACGGAGTCTTTCAGCGGCCTTAAGGCGTGCCCTGATACGGGTTCGCCGCAAACCGACGCCATATTTTGGTCCACCCCGCGCGCTAAATCTTGATCCATCCCGCCCGAATGGCCAGCAGGCTGCTGACCGCCACGATAATCCACAACAGCACGCCCTGCAGCAGGGGACGCGGGCCCACCTTCTTCAGCGCCGCTGGGCGACAAGCTCGCGCCGATCAGGAACAGCGTGATGACCAGCAGCAGCTTGCCGAAATTAGCCAGCAGTTTATAGGCGTGCGCGCCGGGATGAAAATAGGTATTCGCCACCGCCGCCAGGCAGAAAAACAGGATGAACCAGGGCCACTGGATCCGGGTCTTGCTGCCTTTCACTGCGGCTGTGGCCAGCGACATGGGCACAATCCACAGCGCTCGCGCCAGCTTGACGGTGGTCCCGACCGCCAACGCCACCGCGCCGTACTTGGCGGACGCGCCGACGACCGAACTGGTGTCGTGAATCGCCAAGGCCGCCCACAGGCCGAACTGCGTCTGCGAGAGCTTCAGCATCAGGCCGATGGCCGGGAAGGTGAGCAGCGCGATCGAGTTCAGCATGAAGATGGTGCCCAGCGATACCGACATCTCGTCGTCGGTGGCGCCGGCGATGGGACCGACCGCGGCGATGGCGCTGCCGCCGCAAATCGCCGTGCCGGTGGAGATCAGAAACGCCGGCCGCGGATGCACCGCCAGCAGCTTACCCAGCAGCGTGCCCACGATCATAGCGAAGGCGATGCCGATGGCGGTATAGACGAAGCCGTGCTTTCCCGCGCGGATGACTTCCTGCAGGTTCATGCCGAAGCCGAGGCCGACAACTGCCGCTTGCAGCAGCAGCTTGGAGGATTTCCTCGACTCTCCGGGATAGGGATGGATGGCGATGGCGCCGAAGATGAGTCCGGCCAGAAGTGCCAGTGGTGGCGAAGCCCATGGGGTCAGGCAAAAGATGAGCCCCGCCAGGAAGAGGATTTTTGATTTCATCGAATAGGAAGCCAGGTCACAGTATTAGGAATAGCTTCAATTGTAACTGGCGGCTTCGGGCGGGCGTGCTACTTGGCAGGATTGCTGGGCGGTGGGGGATTGGGAGTTTCTTTCAGCCGGGTCAGGAGCAATCCGACGACCAGCCCGGCGGCGGCTCCGATTACGATTCCGGCCGGAAGGTGGTGCAGGGCACGTCCCACGGCGAAGCCGGCTCCGGCGCCCATGGCGGCAGCGATTTGGGTATAGTTAACTCTATCCAATTGCGCCGCCTCCAATGCGCCTTTTGCCGTGTGCCGGGCAATAAAATAGGCCCGTTGCCAAGAAGCGGTGACTTTTCTTGGCCTCGAGCCCATTTCGATCCTGAAACGGATCGGAGGTGATGGTTCTATGTTAGCGCCGTCGGCTGAAAAGTCAAGCTCTAAAGTGGCGTAACCTGCTGAAATTTCAGGATTTGCGCCCTTTAGGGGAATAATTTTCAACTGTCTGAAAACAGGGAGGATGCGACGCCATTCCCTGCCATTCGCATCCCCCGCAAATCACAAAATGTAGCGCGACAGGTCCTGGTCCTTCACGATGTCGGTCAAGGTGTTGCGGACGTAATCCGCGTCCACGGTGACGTTTTTCTCTTTTAAATCAGGAGCTTCGAAGCTGATCTGGTCCAGCACCCGCTCCATGATGGTATGCAGCCGGCGGGCGCCAATGTTTTCCGTACCTTCGTTCACCCGGAAGGCGAAGTTGGCCACTTCCTGCAGCGCCTCGGAGGTGAACTCCAGCTTGACGCCTTCGGTGTCCAGCAGCGCGATGTACTGCTTGGTGAGCGACGATTTCGGCTCGGTCAGAATCTTGATGAAGTCCTCGACCGTCAGCGATTGCAACTCCACGCGAATAGGGAAGCGGCCCTGCAATTCGGGAATCAGATCGCTGGGCTTGGAAACATGGAACGCGCCGGCGGCGATGAACAAAATGTGGTCGGTGCGCACCATGCCGTAACGGGTGTTCACCGTGGTGCCCTCAACGATCGGCAGAATGTCGCGCTGCACGCCTTCGCGCGAAACGTCGGGCCCGTGACCGCCTTCGCGGCCGGCAATCTTGTCAATCTCGTCGAGGAAGACGATGCCGGAATTTTCCACCCGCTCCACGGCGATGCGCGTTACCTGGTCCATATCCACCAGGCGCTGCTCTTCTTCCTGGATGAGGTATTCGAAGGCCTCGCTGACCTTCATCTTCCGCTTCTTGGTGCGCTGGCCGAAGATGTTGGGCAACATGTCCTTCATGTTGACGTCCATCTCCTCGACGCCCTGGTTGGTGATGATCTCGAACGCGGGCATCGACTTCTCGCGGACGTCGAGCTCCACGATGCGATCGTCGAGCTTGCCTTCGCGCAACTGCTGGCGGAATTTCTCGCGGGTGCGCGAGCCGGGTTCACCGGCCAGCAGCGGCTGGCTCTCCAGCTTGAATCCAATCTGCTGGATCCACGGGAGTGGCTTTGGGCGGCACCTGCGTCGGCATCGAGGGCAGCAGCAGGTCCAGCAGACGCTCTTCGGCGTTCAACTCGGCCTTGTCGGCCACGTCCTCCAGCTTCTCCTCGCGCACCATGTCAATGGCGATCTCCACCAGGTCGCGAATCATGGACTCCACGTCGCGGCCAACGTAGCCGACCTCGGTGAACTTGGAGGCTTCGACCTTCATGAACGGCGAGTTGGCGAGCTTGGCCAGGCGGCGGGCGATTTCGGTTTTGCCCACGCCGGTGGGGCCGATCATGATGATGTTCTTGGGAATGACCTCTTCGGCCAGTTCGGGGGTCAGCTTCTGGCGGCGCATGCGGTTGCGCAGGGCGATGGCCACCGCGCGCTTGGCCTGGTTCTGGCCGACGACATATTTGTCGAGCTCGCGCACGATTTCGCGCGGCGTCAGGTCGTCGAGGGTTACGTGCTCTTCATCGGGAGTTGCGGGAAGATATATTGCCAATTCAAATCCTCAATTTGGGAAACAAGTTTCGAGTTTCAAGTTTCGAGTTTCAAATTCGCCATGCCGACATTTCCAGCCCGATGAAACTTCGGAGCTGGCTTTTGAAACTTGAAACTTGAAACTAGAAACTTGAAACTGCCTTTACAGCTCCTCAATCGTCACCCGGTCATTCGTATAAATGCAGATCTTGCCGGCGATCTTCATCGCTTCTTCGGCGATTTGCCGCGGCGACAGCGTCGTGTGCTCAAACAGCGCCGTGGCGGCGGCGGTGGCGTAGGGCCCTCCGCTGCCGATGGCGGCGATGCCGGTATCGGGCTCAATCACGTCGCCCTGGCCGCTGATCAGGAAGGTCGCGCTGGCGTCGGCCACCAGCAGCAGGGCTTCCAGCGAGCGCAGCATCTTGTCGGTGCGCCAGTCCTTGGCCAGCTCGACGGCGGCGCGGCCCAGGTTGCCATGGTACTGCTCCAGCTTCGACTCGAAGCGGGCGAACAGCGAGAAGGCGTCGGCGGTGGAACCGGCAAAGCCGGCGAGAATCTTGTCCTGGTAGAGGCGGCGGATTTTGCGCGCCGAGTGCTTGATGACGCCCTCGCCGAGGGTGACTTGGCCGTCTCCGGCCATCACAACTTTATTGTCCCGGCGAACGCAAAGAACGGTAGTGGAACGAATCAGACGCTTACGAGCCATGAATGAGGCTGATTGTAGCAGGGATGGACAAGGTGGCGCCAAAAGTTGAGTCGAAGTCACTAAGGTTTTGCAAAGGCTGGCTTCTGGCCCTTGACGTACTGACTTGTTCGGATTCATCACTTGAGAAGCGCGAAATCCGACTAAGATAGAACCAGCCTGAGACGACGTATGACCGTTACCTTGCACCTCAAACCGGAGATTGAAGCGGGACTGGTGGCACGAGCGCAAGCTACCGGGAAGACAGTAGAGGAGTATCTGCTGTCGGTGATTGAGGGCTCGGTCCTGCTCACGGAGCAGCGAAAGTTGTCGTCCGAGGAGCGTGCCAACTTCTTCGAGACCTGGTCGGCGAGTCACCCTGCAACTCCTGTGCTCTCGGATTACGCCGTGAGCCGGGAAGGGATTTATGGCGACAGCTTCCGGCCACGAGTCATCTGATTCGTAATACACTGTAAGACGCTGTATTATCACAGCATGGACAAGACTGTCAGCTTTCGCACCGATGCCAAGAAGGTGGCCGCGTTGGATGCATTGGCCTCGGTGCAGGACCGTGACCGCAGCTATCTGCTGAATCAAGCGGTGGATAACTACCTTGACTTGCAGCAGTATCATATCGACCTCATCGAAAAAGGCATTCGGCAGGCTGACGCAGGCGAAGTGGTGCCCCACAGCGAAGTTGAGAAGATGATTGCAAGGCTACGGCGTAAGAAGTGACCATCGAATGGACGAGAGACGCCATACGGCAACTCGAGGCCGCGCACGACTATGTTGCCGCCGACAATCTCAAAGCTGCCAATCAACTGCTGTCCTACATTGATAAAGCGGTCAAAAAGCTCAATCCCCATCCGCTTGCAGGGCGTGAAGGCCGAGTGAAGAAGACTCGCGAGCTGGTGATCGTGAACACGCCCTATATCGTCGCCTATCGCATAAAGCATACCGGCGTGGTGCAGATATTGGCTGTGCTTCACGGCAAGAGAAGATGGCCTGACAGCTTCTAGCGTGCCGTCGAGAACAGGCGTGCTACTTGCTAGAACGAACAGCCCCATCTCTTCTCCCCAGCAGGTCGTCCACGCGGGCTTCCAGGATGTTGCGAATCGAGATGATGCCCATCACCTTGCCTTCGTCGTCCACGATGGGCATGTGCCGGTAATGGCGCTCCATCATGATGCTGAGCGCCTCGTCCAGCGTGGTTTCTTCGGTCGCCATCTCCACCATCGGGCTCATCAGCTCGTGCACCGGGGTGGAGCGGGCGTCGCGGCCGCTGAGCGCGAACTTCGCCAGCACGTCGCGCTCGGTGAACATGCCGGCCACCACACCCTGTTCGTCAATCACTGCCACCGCGCCCACGCTGTTCTCCAGCATGGTGCGAATGGCTTCTTCCACACTGGCGGAAACCGGCACCGTCGCCGGTCCTTCATCGCACCATTTGAGAAGACTCATGTAGTCACAATCCTTTTCGTATCGCTATTCGCTTTTCGCCCTTCGCTCTTCGCCAGACCGAACTTGGGCGCCTCTGGCGAATAGCGAATAGCGAATGGCGAACAGCGTCCTTACGTATTTATCGGCATTCCAAACACCGCATTGGCGGCGTCGAGCATCGCCTCTGACAATGTGGGATGCGCGTGGATAATGTTGGCCAGCTCTTCGGCGGTACACTCCATCTCCAGCGCCAACACTGATTCGGCAATCAGCTCAGTCGCGTTCGGCCCGATGATGTGCACGCCCAGGATTTCGCCATACTTGGCGTCGGTAACAATCTTCACAAAGCCTTCGTGCTGGCCGACGATGCTGGCGCGCGAGTTGGCGGTGAAGGGGAACTTGCCCACCTTCACGTCGTAGCCGGCTTCTTTGGCCTTGGCTTCGGTCATGCCCACGCTGCCGATTTCAGGATGGCAGTAGGTGGCGTTGGGAATGCGCAGCAGGTTGATGCGCTTGGTGGGCTTGCCGGCCATGTGGGTGACCGCGACGATGCCTTCCATGGCGCCGGCATGGGCCAGTTGCGGATAGCCCAGCGCGATATCGCCGATGGCGTAGACGCCCGGCTCGGCGGTGCGGAAATATTCGTCCACCTTGACGAAGCCGCGCTCCAGCTTGATCTTCGTCTTCTCCAGGCCGATGTTTTCGGTCATGGGCGCGCGGCCGACGGCGACGAGCACCTTCTCGGCTTCCAGCTTCTGCTGCTTGCCGTCCACGCTGAAGGTGACGGCCACGCCGATCTTGGTCTTCTCCACCGATTCCACCTTGGCGTTGACGAAGCCGTTGATGCCGCGCTTGCGATAGACGCGCATCAATTCCTTGGAAACGTCTTCGTCCTCGATGGGCACGTAGCGCGGCAGCATCTCCAGGATGGTGACGTCGGTGCCGAACGATTTGTAGATGGAGGCAAACTCCACGCCCACCGCGCCCGAGCCGATGACGATCAGCGATTTGGGAATGTCGTTCAGGGCGAGCACTTCGATGTTGGAGAGGAAGCTGGAATCGGCTTTGAGGCCGGGCAGCATGCGCGCTGACGATCCGGTGGAGAGGATGACATTCTTCGCCTTGATGGACTTCTGGTCGCCGCCCTCGATGGCGACGGTGTGGATGCCGCCCTGCGCCGGGCCGGTCAACTTGCCCCAGCCCTTGAGGACGTCCACCTTGTTTTTCTTCATCAGAAATTGCAGGCCCTTGGCGTGCTTGTCCACGATGCCCTGCTTGCGCTTCTGCACCGAGCCCCAATTCAGCTTGACGCCCGCGGTATTTTCCAGGCCGAGCGCCTCGCCTTCTTTCACGTGATCGAAGACCTCGGCGTTGAACAGCAGCGCCTTGGTGGGAATGCAGCCGACATGCAGGCAGGTGCCGCCGAGATAGGGGTCTTTCTCGATGAGCGCGGCCTTCAGGCCGAGCTGGCCGGCGCGGATGGCGGCGGTGTATCCGGCAGGGCCGCTGCCGATGATGGCGACATCATAGGTAATTTCTGGCAAGTTTGTGCTCCAGTTCGGGACAGGATGATTGCGGCCGGCGAGCGGCCCGCTTGTCCGATGAATTGCGCTAAAGAAACAGATGATTGTAAATCAGGAAGGAAGCAAAGGCGGGGTGGCGAGCACGCCTTGAGAAGGTTGCGGGAGAGGCTTGTCGGCTGACATGAGTCGGAGAGCGATTTCACCGTCTTCGCAAAAACTTTGCGAGTGATGCCTGCGCCTGAGCGAGCGACCATAGCCGCAGTGGCGAGTGCCTCCCATGGAAGGTCGTCATGCTGAGCGGCGCGAGCGCGTGTGCTCATGAGGAACAAACCCGCAGTCGAAATATCGGAGGTGGGCTGCGCCGGCCGCGAAGGATGGACTGCCACAAATTGCGGGAGGTCGAGGCGCGATTTGGGTCGCGGCTTTAACTGCGTGGATGGGCGGCGGAGCGTCGGTAAGCAGCGGCATGTGACCTGGGTCACCATGTTCTTTTGCGCTCCATTATTCGAGGTATTGAAAGCAAAAGATTTAACACTATTATCCTCGCAAAGTACTGCCGAATAATGGGTTAGCGACGACCCGCCGATGGCAGCCTGATGCGACGATTTTTGTGGCCCACCGAGTCGCCCGTCGCCGGCGCCAGCGCAGGCTGGCGTGCGAGGTGGCACAGTGTTATTGGGCGCGAAGCTCGCACTGTTCGCGGCGGATTGAGCGCGGGTCTGTCGCCAATCGAGAACACCGTGCGTTGAGGAAAGCTCGTTTTGCGCCTGTATTGGCGGGCATTCGGCGAGTTCGCGATGGGGTTGGTGTTCCCGCCGGCGCGCGCGGTCATCGCAGCGGTTGTGGTGGCGGAACGCGGGCGAGAGGCAGGCGCCGCCTTCATATTTATTCTGCCGGCTGGTGGGCACGATCATCGGCGCTCCTAAGTTCAGGTTAAGAGCGGCGGGGCGGGCGCGTCATGGGGAAAGCGCAGGTGTGGCGCTAACGAAAGTACATGACCCTGGCATTTTGATACTTAAGTGCCATTCATTCTGGTCTTCGTTCGACCCGGCTGTGGCGATTTGGAGAAGATTAGAGAGGATTTTGCCGCGAAATGGCCGGGATCCGCCAGGGAGCCCACGGAGAGATCGGATGGTGGATTGCCGGCGCCAACGAAATGCCCCGCCCTGGCCAAAGGAAGGCCAGAACGGGGCACCCAGGGTTGGTGGAGATTCGCTCTCTGCCCCTTCCGGTGTGCCGAAAGCACAGTGGATTGCAGCGCCAACGAAATGCCCCGCCCTGGCCAAAGGAAGGCCAGAACGGGGCACCCAGGGTTGGTGGAGATCCGCTCTCTGCCCCTTCCGGTGTGCCGAAAGCACAGAAATTCCGGGGTGCCGAAAGCACAGACTGGAAGTGGATTGCCGATGCCGACGAAATGCCCCGCCCTGGCCAAACCCGGGCCAGAACGGGGCACCCATGGTTGGTGGGGATGCCGTACCATACCTGCGTGCGCGAGAAAGTGCTTCGCTACATCCGCGAACGCGGCCTGCTGCATGCCGGCGATCGGGTGGCTGTCGCCGTCTCCGGCGGCGCCGATTCGGTGGCGCTGCTGCGTCTGCTGACTGAGGCGCGCGACGAGCTCGGCTTGGTGCTGACGGTGGCGCACTTCAATCATCGTCTGCGCGGGGAAGCCTCCGAGGCCGACGCTGCATTCGTCGAAGAACTGGCGCATCGCCTGGAGCTGCCATTTTTGTGCGAAGCGCAGGATGCCCAGGAATATGCCGCGCAGCAGAAGCTGGGAATCGAGGCGGCGGCGCGAGAGCTGCGTTACCGCTGGCTGGCGCGGGTCGCGGCGGAGTCGAAGCAGACGGCCGTGGCCACGGCGCACACCCTCGACGACCAGGCAGAGACGGTGCTGCTGAAATTTCTGCGCGGCGCGGGAACGCGCGGGCTGGCCGGCGTCTATCCCGAAGTCCAGCGCAGATGGCGCGCGTTTTGTGCGTCCGCTGCTCTGCGTTCGCCGCAACGAGGTCGAAGCCTATCTGGCTTCCTTCGGCCAGGACTTGGCGCGAAGACGAGTCCAATCTCGACCATCGCTTCGCGCGCAATCGCGTGCGCCACGAACTGCTGCCGCTGCTGGAGAAGAGCTATAACCCGGGGATTCGCCGGCTGCTCAGCGATTCGGCCGAAACCGCGCGCGCCGAAGAACTGTACTGGGCTGAGATCGTAGGCCGCGAACTGGCAGCCCGGGCAATCGGCGAAGGCATGTTGAGGCTGGCGAATTTTGACCGACCTGCCGCTGGCGCTGCAACGCCGGCTGCTGAAGCAATTCGCCCAGAACGCCGGCCTGACGCTGGATTTCGGGCATGTGGAGAACCTTCGCCACGCCGCAACCCGCAGGATTGCCGGCACGGAACTGCCCGAAGGTTGGACCGCCGTCAGCCGCAATGGCGCGCTGGCGCTGAATCCGCCGCGGGCCGCCAATCCCTGCGTGAACGGCGATTACTGCTACAGCCTGAGCATTCCCGGCGAAGTGGCCATCCCGGAGGCCCGGCTGTGGCTGCGGGCGTCGCTTCTGGGCGAGGAAGCCGCCGCCGCGGCGGATGAGTCCGCCCTGCTGGCCGCGCAGATGGTTGGCGAGCATCTGGTACTCCGAAACTGGCGGCCGGGTGACCGCTTCCAGCCAGCTCATTCCGGGAGCGAGACCAAGCTGAAGCGGCTGTTTTCCGAGGAGAGTATTCCCGCCGCCGAGCGGCCGCTGTGGCCGGTGCTGGTGAGCGGCGCGACCATTGTCTGGGTACGCGGCTTTCCCGTGGCGCACAGCCATCGCTGGCGGCCGGGTTCGGGTGAGGCGGTCCGCATCGAAATGCGGCAAATGCCGTAGCCGCCGGAAGTCCCAGTAGTAGCAGCCTTTATCTGTGCTTCCTTTTGCCGCGGATGCGGTGTCTAACTAAGTGAGGACGGGACACTCGGAACGCAAGGTTCGGCGGAGCCGAAATGGCAACTATTACGTTCGTGCCATGGAGCTACGATTTTTTCTGCAAGTCTTTTCCGCCGTTTTGTTTAGACCGGGTTACAATCTAACCTGACTATCAGTTTGTACATCCGCGGCTCGGGCCGGGCATCTAATGGCTTGAGCAACGGATAAGTGTTGCCCCTCCAGAGGAGTAAGCGGTGAATTCGACGGTCAAAACCATCGTGTTCTGGCTGGTAATCGTGCTCTCCGGCGTCCTGTTGTGGCAGGTCGTGAAGAACGCGAATTCCGGCGCCAAGGAACGCGAGATCAATTTCTCGGAATTCCTGTCCAATGTGGATCAGAGTAACGTCACGGAAGTGACTCTGAACGGCCAGGAAGTCCACGGCCACTTCAAGAACGACAAGAATGGGTTTCATACCACGGCCCCGTCCAATTATCCGGACATGTACAAGCTCTTGCACGACAAGGGCGTAAACATGACGGTGAAGGACGCCCAGAGTGGGAGCTGGCCCACCTGGCTGCTCGAATCTGGCGCCGTTCGTCTTGCTCGGAGCGCTCTGGATCATCATGATCCGGCAGATGCAGACTGGCGGCAACAAAGCGCTTTCCTTCGGCAAGAGCCGCGCGCGCCTGCTCTCCATGCAGCAGAAGAAAGTTACCTTCAAAGACGTCGCCGGCGTGGATGAAGCCAAGGAAGAGCTGAAGGAGATCATCGAGTTCCTGCGCGAGGCGCAGAAGTTCCAGAAGCTGGGTGGACGCATTCCCAAGGGCGTGCTGCTGGTGGGCCCTCCGGGCACCGGCAAGACCCTGCTGGCCCGCGCCGTCGCCGGCGAAGCCAACGTACCGTTCTTCTCCATTTCGGGCTCCGACTTTGTCGAGATGTTCGTCGGCGTGGGCGCCAGCCGCGTTCGCGACCTGTTCGAGCAGGGCAAGAAGAACGCTCCCTGCATCATCTTCATCGACGAAATTGACGCCGTGGGCCGCCATCGTGGCGCCGGCCTGGGCGGTGGACACGACGAGCGCGAGCAGACCCTGAACCAGTTGCTGGTCGAGATGGACGGCTTCGAATCCAACGAAGGCGTCATCCTGATCGCCGCCACCAACCGTCCTGACGTGCTCGATCCGGCGCTGCTGCGGCCCGGCCGCTTTGACCGCCGGGTGGTGGTTTCGCGTCCCGACGTTCGCGGACGCGAAGAAATCCTCCGAGTGCATACCCGCAAGATTCCCATCAACGACGACGTCGATTTGGCCGTGCTCGCTCGCGGCACGCCGGGCTTCTCCGGCGCCGACCTGGCCAACATGGTGAATGAAGCCGCGCTGATTGCCGCCCGCCAGAACCGCAAGACGGTGCTGATGTTGGACTTCGAACTCGCCAAGGACAAGGTGCTGATGGGCGCCGAGCGCAAGTCCATGCTGCTCTCCGACGAGGAGAAGCGCGTCACCGCCTATCACGAGGCCGGACACGCGCTGGTAGCCGTTCTGCGCTCGCACGCCGATCCGCTGCACAAGGTGACCATCATCCCGCGCGGCATGGCGCTGGGCGTCACCATGCAGTTGCCCATCGACGACAAGCACACTTACACCCGCGACTACCTGGAGACCCGGCTGGCCATCATGATGGGCGGCCGCGTGGCCGAAGAGCTGTTCCTGAAGACCATGACCACCGGCGCCGGCAACGACATCGAGCAGGCCACCGAACTGGCCCGCAAGATGGTCTGCGAGTTCGGCATGTCCAGCTGGGTCCCATGACCTTCGGCAAGAAGGAAGAGCAGATCTTCCTGGGCCGCGAGATCAGCCAGCACCGCGACTTTAGCGAAGAGACGGCGCGCAAGATCGACCAGGAAGTGCGCCGCTTCGTGGACGAGGGTTATCAGTCGGCAACCAGCATTCTCAGCGGCAACGGACCGGCGCTGGAAAAGATTGCAATGGCGTTGCTGGAGCGCGAAGTGCTCGACGCCAACGAGATCCAGATGCTCATCGAGGGCAAGCAACTGCCGGAGAAGGTGAATCCCAATGTTCCGCCGCCGGCCAAGGACGATGTGCAGCAGGTGCTGAAACCGGCGCCGGGGCAGCAGCCCGGGGTTGCGCCGGAGCGACCGGCACAGGCGTGAAACAGCTATTAGCCATTGGCTTTTAGCTCTTAGCAAAAGCGAGACGGGCGGCCTAACGACCGCCCGTTTTTGTTTATTGCCGATCCAGCCGCGACAGCGGCGCCAGCGATGTGAGCCCGGGGCGCAAGCCCCGGGTCAGGCCGAAAAAGATGGCGGGAACCGCGGAGCGGTGACAGGTTTTCGCGAAACGCACTACTCCCCGTACAAAAATTCCAGCGCCTCCGGCAGGCGCTTTGACCATGAGGCGTTGTCGTGATGCCCGCCGTCGGCGATCACGACTTTCAGCCGCGCCGGGCCCATGCCTTTCTTGCGCAGAATCTTCTCCAGCTCCTGGATCGGCGGGATGATCGGCGGCGCATCTTTCAAATCGGCATCCTCCGCGGTTCCCACCGCAAGATAAATCTTTAGCGGAAGCTGCCGCGCCTTCTCGGCGTCGTGCAGCAGCGCACGGTCGCCGATCCACAGCGTCGGGCTCAGCGCCAGCACGTGTCCGAAGACTGCCGGATGCTCCATGGCGACATACAGGCTGATCACCGCGCCGTAGGAGACGCCGCCGATGCCGGTGTTGGCCGCGCCTTTGGCCACGCGATAGTGCTTCTCGATGAACGGCATCACCTCGGTCAGCAGGAAGCGCTCGTAGTCCTTGCCGTGAATGTCCTGCTTGTCGGGCGCGCCCAGCGCGCGATTGTGCGGATCGGGATAGGGAAGATATTCGTTGCCGCGCTGCTCGCCGGCATTATCAATGCCGACCATCAGCATGGTGTGAATCTTGAAGCTGCCGATCGCGTGGTCGGCGGCTTCGTCCAGGTGGAGCTCGCCGGTGCCGCCGCTGGTGGCTTCGTCGAAGACGCTCTGGCCATCCTGCATGTACAGCACCGGATAGCGGCGCGAGGCGTTGCGCGGCGAGAAGTAATTGCCCGGCACCCACACCCGCAGCATGCGCGTGTTATGGAAAACTTTACTGGTGAAGGGAATCACATCCACCCAGCCGGTGACGGTGTGGTCCTTGTCGAACGAAGTCAGCGTGGTGGTGCCGGGCGCCGTTCCGGCGGGCTTGGACTTGGCTCTGGCCGCGGGTTTGGCGGCAGTCTGCGCCGTCAGGGACGCACAGCAAAGGACGCATACTGCAACCGGCAGAAGAAGGCGCGCTCTCCACATGCGCAACAGCTTATCAGGAGAGCAGTAGCCAGTAGTCAGTTGCCAGTAGCCAGAAGTCAGTAGTCGGTAGTCAGTTGCCAGTAGTCAGTACTCAGTAGTCGGTTGTGGAACCTGCTGCGTATCCACCTGATCTGTCATCCCGAGCGGAGTGAGTTCGTTCGCGCAGCGAACGAACTCACGCAGTCGAGGGACCTGCTGTTCTTCGCCGTGCGAGAATGTTGTGCTCAGCGCCGAAACAACAGGTCCCTCCACTCGGGCGGCTTCGCCGTCCAGAGCTAAAGCTCTGGCCTACCGAGCCGTCGGTCGGGATGACAGAAATATAGAGTGGCTGAAGCCGTCGGTCGGGATGACAATCCAGAAACCACAAGCCAAGGTTGGCGAGAAGCGCGAGCCACGAATTCACGGCGCCACGCGCTGATAGACGAAGATGCAAGGCGGCGCAGCCTGCTGCGTTGTGCCGCGGCGGCGCCCCAGATCGAACTTGCGGGAAATCATCCACGTCCACTACGCCCACGCGCCGATAGCCCTGCTGCACGTAGCGTTCGGCGAAGTCCAGCACCGCCCCGGGCCGCAGCAACCACGAGTCCTCGACGAAAACCAGCACCACGATCTCCGGACGCGCGCGCTCGACCTCGTCCATCAGTTGCTGGCGCATGGCGGCCGCATAAGGCTGCGGCTCGTTCAGCGGATAGAGATAGATGTAGCCGGTAGCGGCATGGCGTTGCGCGTAGAAATAAATTTCCGGCTCCGAGCCGAACACAGCTACGCGCGCGGCAGGCGCGGTGTTTTGCCGGATGTAGTCGCCGATCTGCTGCGCCGCCGCGAACGGTTGCCCCGGATACAACGTCTCGCCTACTTCCGCCGGAGGCAACAGCAGCATCATGTCGCCCTGCCAGAAAAGCGTCGCGGCAAAGGCCAGCAGGAACACCAACGCAGGGATCGCCTGCGCGAAACGCGATACGCCGCGCGCGCGCAAATAGTCAGTTGCGGCGGCGATTCCGGCGGCGATCAGCAGGCAAAGCGCCGGCAGCAACAGCACGAAATAGTGCGGGCGGAAATATAATCCCGGCGCGACTGACAGCGCTGACAACACCAGCAGCAGCGACAGAAACATGCGGTGCGAGCGCGCCCTGGAACTCCAGAACATCGCACTCACGCCAAACAGTACGAGCACGCCCAGCAGAATTTCCGAGCGGGCTTGCGGCATCACCTCCGCCAGTACTCCCGGCAGTCGCGACAGCGGCACCTCCGAAGCGTAGGCGCGCGCGTAGTCCACGGTCCAGAACCAGAAGGTCGGGAACACGCCGGCGCGATAGAGCAGCCAGCCGGTGGCGGCGACGGGAACTGCGGCGCCGCACACCAGCATGACCAGGCGAGCCGCCAGGGTTTTCAGCGGCGCCCTCCACTGCGCGCCAATCAGATACGCGACCGCGAACAGCAGGAATGCGCCGCCGGGCTGCTTCATCAGGAAGGCCGCGCCGAACAGCAAGCCGCTTGCAAAGTACAGCCACGCCTTGCGCGACCGCATGGCTTCCAGCAACAGCAGCATGCCCGCCAACGCCAGCGGCACCACAAACTGCGTGGCGTGTGCGAACATGCCCAGTACCACATAGCTGGTCGAGAGCAGCGCATAACAGGCGCTCGCCACCACCGCAGCCGTCCAACCGAACAGCCGCCGCGCCAGGAAGAACATCAAGACCGTCGCCATGGCATTCGCCAGTAGCAGACCCGTGCGAATGCCTGCCGGAGTTTGGCCGAACGCCGCCATGCTTGCCGCGTAGGCGGCAAAGATGCCGGGCATCTTCATGGTGTAGGCAAGCTGGTAGGGAGGAATGCCCTGCAGCATCAACTGTCCGGCATAGGCGTACTCGCCTTCGTCGCGCTCCAGGGGAACATTGCGGAAGCGCCAACGGACGAGGCCGAAGCCGATCACGATGAGCAGCAGCAGTGCGTAGGCGACAATCTGCGTCAGGCGAGTGCGCGGAAAGGCCGACGGGACGCCGGTTTCGCGGGGAGCCACGCCGGCATCCGCTTGCGCGTCGCCGCCGTCACTAGCGATCTCGCCTGAGGTAAGCAACCGAACTCCACTGTGGACTTCGCGCGGCAGGGCTTACGGCGCCATGCCGTCGTCCATCCACTGCTTGAAGCGCGCAATCTGCTCTTTCGGCCAGGCGCCGTCGCAGGGCATGCTGCCGTCGTCCAGGCGCTCGAAGATTGCCGCCGCGGCAGCCTTCACTTCGTCGTAGGAGGAAAGATCGAGACCGAAGCTCTTCATGGCTTCCACGTCCAGGTCGTCACGAAACAGCGGGCGAATATCTTTGGCAAAGCTGAGCGCCATCGAACACTCCATAGGAATTTCCGCGCTCGACAAGCGGCGCAGAAAAATCGGTACCAGGATTCTACCGGACGCCCGCCAAATCATCGCGGCCAGTGCGCCGAGGTGTAGTTGATCGCTTCCTGCACGTTCAGCTCGCGGGTGCTGACCCCGGTGCGTACGTAGAGCTTGGGCGTATCGCCGTCGCGCACGTACATCGGACGATGCGCCGGCGTCACCATCACGCGGCAGACATCCTTGCTCTCCAGCATGTGAAAGACGGTCTGCACCTCGCGGCAGGCGTCGGCGCCCATCTTGGTGGCCACGGCGGTCATCAGCACCTGCTCGAAGCCGTCGCGGTCGGGCTTCTTCAGCGTCTTGTAGTCGGCTTCCAGGCCGGCGATGCTGCCGTCGTCGGCAACGCCGATGAGCAGCGTGCCGCCATTGCCGTTCATGTAGCCGGCCATGGTCTTCAGCACCACGCCTTCCAGAGCTTTGTTGAGTTTGTTCTCGCGCAGGTCCCAGCGAAACGACGATTTGAATTCCAGGTTGATGCTCTCGCCGCGGGCGATGATGGCGCGCAAGTCGTCGCCCAGCGCGGCGCTGAGCTGCTCAATCTGCTCCGAACGGCGATTGAGTGATGAGAACGTTGCCGCAGCCCCGATGGCCAGCAGCGCGCCGACCAGGGCGTAGAAGCCGGTCTTGCGTGGCGTTTGTCCGCTGAGCGAGCGCTGCATTTGCAGCAGCGCGAAGTTGGTGGCCGTCGAGTGGCCGGGCTGGTACTCCGTGTAATAAACGAAGTCGTTGGTGGGATAGAGCACGAAGACGCCGACCGCCGCGCCCAGCAGCGCCGCGATCAGATAGCTCCGAAGCTGGCTCTTCACTCGCCAGGAAAGTTGCACCCTGTCCTCTTTGGCTCAACTGCGCCAGTGCAAAGTCACCGGCCCGCTCATGGGATGGCGCATGGGAGCGCCGGTGGCCTGCGACTCCAGCCGCGCCTGCTTCAGTTCGAAGTACCACTTTGCCGGACGGTCGGCATCGTCGATCAGCATCAGGCTGGGATTGTATTTCAATCCCTCCGCCTGCTGAATCATGGTGACCTGGTCCTGGCGCACGAAGCGGTTGCCGAAAAATTTGGCGATGGTGGTCAGCAAGCGGCACGTGCAGAAAGATGTTCCACGCGGCGCAAACGTCGATGCGGCAATGACTGGGCGTGACCGGCGTGACCGTGGTCAGGCTGGCAAACCATTTGTCGCCGGCGCGAATCATCTTCATAGCGCCGGTTGGGCAGCACGAAATCGATGGTCGTGGTGATGGGCTCGCCATACACGCCCAGCAGCTTGTAAGGCGCGCTGTTGGCCGAGGGCTGATGCGCGGTCATGCGAAAGCCGCCGTCAATGGGCTCGAAGCGCTTTTTCTTTCTCGTGGATGCTGGCGCGCGACCGCCACCACCACGCCTGATGCACGAACGGCCCATGCGCCGGGTCCATCAGCCCGATGATGCCGTGGTCCACGTTGCACGGCAGTTCCGCGCGTCAGGTGCGCTGAGCGGAAGCGCGTGCTGAACTTCGGGACCTCAGGCGGAGCGGGCAGTTGCGCCAGGTCTTCGGCGCGCAGGCGGCCGCGTCCCGGCTGCGGCACGTACACCCACGACATTGCCGTCGCGCTCCTGGCAGGGGAAAGCGGCGGCGAAGATGCGGGTGCAGTCGAGCGTGTCCTCGCTGGTGAGCGACGGGATCTCGCGGCACTGGCCCGATACCGGCTCGAAGGCCCAGCCGTGATATTTGCAGGTGACCTGCTTGCCGTCGAACCATCCGTAGGAGAGCGGAATGCCGCGGTGCGGACAGGTGTCGCGCATGGCGAAGATGCGGCCGTCTGCGGTGCGGCCCAGCACCAGCGGAATGCCCAGCAGCATGGCCTTAGCCATCTGCTTGCCGCGGAGCTGGTCGGAGCGCAGCGCGTGATACCAGTCGTCATAGAGCAGCGTGGCCGGAGGCGCTGCCGTGAGACTTCCGCGCGAGTGACTTCGCCCGTCATGCTGAACTCCATACTATAGCGGAAGGGCGCGCGGAGTTGATTTGAAAGGGCACGCCTTCAGGCGTGCCGAGAGCCTGGAGCAGCCAACGGCTTCAGCCGCTGAGGGTCTTGCGAGGCCCGATTTCAGACGAATTGATCTGCAAGAACGAATCACGGCGCGGGATGATCTGGCCACGAATTTCCCTCAGCGGCTAAAGCCGGTTCCTGCTGGCGTCTGGTGCGGCACGGCTGAAGCCGAGCCCCTTCAAAGCCTGCTGACCCTCGAGTTCATCGCTCGGCGAAGTCAGCGCGACGCTAACTCTGCCGCCAGATGCAGCCTGACGGGACGAACGGCTCTGTGTCGCCGTTGCAGGGTGTATTCTGTTCGATTCGGGGGTAAGCAGTGATGGTATTCGTAGGACGCCGCCCGGCGTCGCCCTCGCAGCCGCAACGGATACTGAACTACGGTGCCGGCTTGCGGGACATAAGTCGCAAAAGGTGGAAGCACTGGGTGGAAGCACCGGGTGGAAGCACCGGGTGGAAGCACCGGCCTTTAGGCCGGTGAAACGAGGCAACCTGGAAATTCGGCTTTAGCCGCGGGCCGGGGCTAAAGCCAGCGATGCATGAATCGTTCGTTCTCCGGCCTAAAGGCCGGAGCTTCCACCGAGGTTGTGATTAATGGATCTGGCTAAATCAATGCCCTGCCCGAATGTGTCGAAAAGCGGATCCCTCGCTTCGCTCGTGATGACAATTCGGAATTTGTTATGCATGTTCGATAAAGCCAGAATGCCAAGGATCGTTCCAGGAATCCCAGGAATCGTTCCACGAAAGAACTGAAAGAAAGCCATGTCCTTGTTCCATCGTCGTGCTTCGTATGCCACGCTGCTCCTGCTTTTCGGACTGAGCACAACCGCCATGGCGCAGAATGCGCCCGCTTCGGTGCAGCGCTCGGGAGAAGCCAAACATTCCGCCACCGCCGGACAGTCGGCAACGCCGCCGTCGAATGACCAGACCACCGGCATCATTCCGGTGCGCGCGGCCACGGCCCAGCGCGCCGACGATGAAGGCCGCACCGCGCTGCCCATGCCGGTGCGCAAGAGTGTCGGCTTCCGCGAGATTGGTCCGGCCATCAGCGGTGGCCGCGTGAGCGCCGTAGCGGGAGTGCCCGGCAAAGATAACGCGACCTACTACGTGGGCGCGGCGGCCGGCGGCGTCTTCCGCACTACCGACGGCGGCATGACCTGGAAGGCGTTGTTCCAGCATGAGAGTGTCGCGTCGATCGGCGCGCTGGCGGTTGATCCGCAGAACCCCAGCGTGGTGTGGGCGGGCACCGGCGAAGCCAACGTTCGCAACAATGTTTCGTTCGGCGACGGTCTCTACAAATCCACCGACAGCGGCGATCACTGGAAGCGCGTCGGACTGAAAGATACCTTCCAGATTTCCAGCATCGCGATTGATCCGCATCGTCCGGACACGGTGATCGTCGCGGCCATGGGCAGTCCCTGGGCTGACAGCGCTGAACGCGGCGTTTATCGCACGCGCGATGGCGGCGCGACCTGGGAGAAAGTTCTGTACCTTGCGCCGGACGTGGGCATCGCCGATCTGGCCATGGATCCGCAGGACCCGCAGATTCTCTTCGCCGCGGCCTATCGCTATCGCCGCACGCCGTGGAGCTATTCCGACGGCGGCCCGCAAGACGCCATCTATCGCTCCATGGACCAGGGGCAGACCTGGACGCGCTTGAGCGGGCACGGCCTGCCGAAGAAGCCGGTCGACGCGCATCGGCCTGGCGATTGCGCCCGGTTCACCCTCCACCATTTATGCGGTGATGGGGTCGAATGAAGGCGTGCTGTGGCGCTCCGACGATTCCGGCGAGCACTGGAGCCTGGCGAGCAAAGACGAAGAGGCCGACGTGCGGCCATTCTACTTCTCGCACATCGCGGTGGATCCCACCAACACGGACCACCTGTGGGCGCTCTCCAACAACCTGATGGAATCCAAGGATGGCGGCCACAATTTCAGCACCGCCGCCAAGCAGATTCACGGCGACCATCACACCATCTGGATTGATCCCAGCGGCAGCGGCCGCATTATTGAAGGCAACGACGGCGGCGTGGCGCTGTCGCGCGATAACGGCCAGCACTGGGCCTTTCTGGACAACATTGCGATCGCGCAGTTCTATCATGTGGCCACCAACAACGAGCGGCCGTACCTGGTGTGCGGCGGATTGCAGGACAACAGTGCCTGGTGCGGTCCCAGTCGCAGCCAGGATCCCTCCGGCATCCTCGATCGTCACTGGTTCGACCTGAATGGCGGCGACGGCATTTACGCTGTGCCCGCGCCGGACGATCCCAACCTTATTTACAACAGCACGCAGAACGCGGTGTTCTCGATCTTCGACCGCGTCACGCAGCAGGTACACGATATCGAACCCTACCCGCGCGACATCACCGGCGGCGGCGTGGCCCAGGAAAAATATCGCTTCGCGTGGAACGCCGGCTTCGCGGTGTCGCCGCAGAATCCTGCGACGCTTTATGTCGGCGGCAATGTGCTGTTCAAGAGCGAAGACCGCGGACATAGCTGGAAGGTCATCAGCCCCGATCTGACGCTGAATGACAAGACGCACCAGCAGTCCTCGGGCGGCGATGTGCTGAAGGACAACTCCGGCGCCGAGGTTTATGACGAGATCATCCGCATCGTGCCGTCGGCGAAGGACCCGAACATCATCTGGATTGGTACCGACGACGGGCAAGTGCAGTTGACCCGCGATGGCGGCGACACCTGGACCAACCTCACCGCCAACATTCCTGGCCTGCCCAAGTGGGGGCGCGTGGAATCCATTGACCTCGCCGCCGACAATCCTGGCGAGGCGGCCATCTCGGTGGACCGCCACTTCAGCGGCGACTTCAAGCCTTATCTATTTCGCACCAACGATTACGGCGCCACCTGGACATCGTTCTCCGGCGACCTGCCGCAGGTGTATGCGCACGTGGTGCATCGCGACTTGCGCAATCCGCACATGTATTACGCCGGGCTGGAGAACGGTCTGTACGTGACCTGGGACGACGGCCGACCAGTGGTATCTCTTCGGGCTCGGACTGCCGAATGCGCCGGTGTATGACTTGGCGTTGCAGGAGCCGCAGAACGACCTGATCGTCGGCACGCACGGCCGCGCCATGTGGATCCTCGACGACCTGACGCCCTTTCAGCAGTTCACGCCGGAGATCGGCAACTCGGCGGCGCATCTGTTTGCTCCGGCGCCCACGTGGCGTTTCTGGCCGTGGTCACAGGTGGAGGCCTTGGGCGACGGTGCTTTCTACGGGAAGAATCCCGGCTACGGCGCGCAGCTCAGCTACTTCGCTGCCAAAGAGCAGAAGGATGGTGGCCAGCTCATCATCGCTGACGCGCAAGGGCACGTAGTGCGCACGCTGAAGGGCACGCACGAACTGGATCCGGACGAGGCGCCGCCCGATGAGGAGGAGTTGCCGCCTCCAACGGCGCCGTTGCAGGCCGAGCTTCGCTCCAAGCCGGAACGCGGCAAGGCTGAGACCGTGCATCCGCAGCAGCCGGCCACGCCGTCGCAAAGTCAGCAGCAGGTAGTGCCGCCGAAGGGCGAAGCAGAGGAAGAAGAGAACGCGCCGGGCGAGCCGAAGAAGGCGCCGTGGGTCCCGGCCAAGCCTGGACTTCAGCGGATGTATTGGGACCTGAGGTCGGACGGCCCGGTGCGCTGGGAGAGCGCCAAGGACTTCAACAAGGGGCCGCGAGCGGGCGCGCTGGTTCCTCCGGGAACGTACACGCTTAGCCTCACCATCGGCGGCCAGACTTCGACCCAAAAAGTTGAGGTCGATAACGATCCGCGCGTTCACGCTACGCAAGCCGACATGGAGCAGCGCTTCCAGATGGAGCAGGCGGTGCTGCATCAGATCTCGCAGCTCGATGTGGCGCTCAATCGCATGGACGCCATCAAGGCGCAGGTCAAGGCGCTACAGCAGGCGGTGAAGGACACGCCCAACGAGCAGCCGGTGAAGGCCGCCGCCGAAGCGCTCGACAAGGGCATCAAGGCGGCGATGGAGCTGATTACCAGCAACGTGCAGGCGGGCGAATCCAGCCTGCGCACGCCGGACAAGCTGCGCGAGCATCTGTTCGGGCTGGCGTATCTGCTGGAAGGCGCCGACGATGCTCCTGCTCCGGCGGTGCTGGACCTGAAGACCGCGCTCGACGAGGAGTATCGTCCCGCCATCGAGAAGTACAACCAGTTCCTGCAAACGGAGGCGGCGGCGTTCAACCGCGAGATGGAGCAGCGCAAACTGCCGGGCGTGATTGCCGGCGGGCCGTTGCAGCCTTAGGTCTCTGTGTCGGCGGCTGAAGCCGGCTGATGTGAAAACCGTGCCGCCGCTGAAGCGGCTCGGTTCTTCCTGGCACCTCACCCGGGGCTTACGCCCCGGGCTAAAATCATCCCGCCGCTGCGCGGCTGGCGCGATTGCGCTGCGAGCGTGAAGCCTCAATCTAACTGAATGAGAAGGATGAGCAGAATGATCGGAAGGTGGAGACAATTCCTAGAGTTGTGGGGATTGTCGGTAGAAATAGGAAAGGCTGTGACTTTGGTTATGCTCTAGCTGCCAACTCCTGCGAGGGAGTCAACCGCGTGGAAGCATGTACCGTCACAGCCCTTGATGCGACCACTGCTTTCGCAGTTCCGAACCCCGGCAACACCTCGCAGTGCGGTCGGTTTTTTCGGGTCCGGCTGATCGGCGAGTCGCCCCACCGAACCGGTCACTCAGTCTACTTCGGACTGGCTTCTATTTGATGCCTGCCCTTTCGACCGTCGACGTTTGCGATACTAACCCATCATGAACAAATGTCAACGCCCAAGGTTTGTGCACAGTGTGTGTATTTTTTTGTGAATTTCCACAGCGGCAATGTGCACAAAAAACAAGGCTTGCACCGCTTGCGCGCGGGAATTCAGCGAGAATTCACATCTTTTACACAGATTTGAAGCTTGCGGGAATCATCGATTGACGTCTTGACGATTCCATCAACCTATCGCACAGTGTCATCTAAGGAGTTCGATGGCGCACCTGGTAGCCTACATTGACGGCGGCTCGCACGGAAATCCCGGGCCCGGCCGGCATTGGCGTCATCATCGAACATCGCGGCGTTAAGACCTCTATTGCCCGCTGGATCGGCCATCAGGACAACAACGTTGCCGAATACGTCGCCCTGCTGGAGGCGCTGCAGCACGCGCTGACGGTGAAAGCGAAGACGCTTCGGGTCTTCTCCGACTCCGAAGTGGTGGTCAAGCAGATGACCGGCGAGTACACCTGCCGCAGCTCGCGCCTGTATTCGCTGAACTGGATCTGCCGCAAGCTGGCGCGGGGCGTGGAGTTCTCCATCGAGCACATCGGCCGCGAAGCTAACCGCGAGGCCAACGAGCTGGCCAACGACGCCGTGCGCGGCCGCCTCTCCGCCGCGTAAACCAGCATCTGAAACTCCGGAACGCTGATCCTTTCGGGGCTGAAGCCCGGGATGCGAAAGGTAGGCCTCTGATCGGCACGACTGAAGAGGCTGCTGAAAAACCCTGCTTTGGGAAGCCTTGTATCAGGGCACGACTTTAGTCGTGCCGAAAAGCCGTTTATTCCTCTCCTCCGGAACCCGCTTCAGCGGGTGGCAAGGTTTTCTTTCGAGTTTTTCGGCGATCGGTTTAGTTGTGCCGTCCGGCGCGGCCAATCGAGGCTTCGAACCTTACCTTCAGCCAAAATTATTTTCACCTGGATATCCCCGCAGCGGCTAAAGCCGGTTTTTACGGGCGACCTTTACGGCACGACTGAAGTCATGCCCTGATACAAATCTCTCGCGAGCAAGTTTTTCGGCGGCGTGTGAAGTCGTGCCCTGACACAAGACGGCCGAAAGCAAGCTTCTTAGGCTGATTGCAAGAGTCCCCTTCGTCCCAACAACCTAAGTGGCCCCTGTGACCGGTATCACTGCGCCCATGGCCTGAAAGCGCCAGCATGGAGGGTACAGATCCTCCGCAGGAGCAAGCCCGTGCTGACCCATACCATCATCGAGCCTTTCCGCATCAAGAGCGTCGAGCCGATTCGCTGGACCACGCGCGAGCAGCGCGAAAAGCTGCTGCGCGCCGCGCACTACAACCTGTTCCTGCTGCCGGCCGACGATGTGCTCATCGACCTGCTCACCGACTCCGGCACCGGCGCCATGTCCACGCACCAGTGGGCGGCCATCATGGAGGGCGACGAGAGCTACGCCGGCAGCCGCAGCTTCGACCACTTCCGCGATTCCGTCCAGGACATCTTCGGCTACCAGCACGTGATCCCCACGCACCAGGGCCGCGCCGCCGAGCGCATCCTGTTCAGCGTGATGTGCAAGAAGGGCGACGTGGTCCCCAACAACACGCACTTCGACACCACGCGCGCCAACGTCGAGTTCGTGGGCGCCGAAGCCGTCGACCTGCCGATCGCCGAAGGCGCGCAGCCGGCAGCGTGGCATCCGTTCAAAGGCAACATGGATGTGGCGGCGCTGGAGCAGCTGATCGCGCGCGTGGGGCGCGAGCGCATTCCGCTGGTCATGCTGACGGTAACCAACAACTCCGGCGGCGGCCAGCCGGTCTCGATGGAAAATGCGCGCGCGGTCAGCGCGGTTTGCCGCAAGCACGGCATTCCGCTGTACTTTGACGCCTGCCGCTTTGCCGAGAATGCCTACTTCATCAAGCTGCGCGAGAAGGGCTACGCAGCGAAGACGCCGAAGCAGATTGCGCAGGAGATGTTCGCGCTGGGCGACGGCTGCACCATGTCCGCCAAGAAAGACGGCATGGCCAACATCGGCGGATTCCTCTGCACCAACGACGACCGTGCTGGCGCAGCAGGAGAAAGATCTGCTGATCCTGACCGAAGGCTATCCCACCTACGGCGGACTGGCCGGGCGCGACCTGGAGGCCATCGCCGTGGGCGTGCAGGAGGCGCTGGAAGAGGACTACCTGCGCTATCGCATCGCCTCGACCGCGTACCTGGGCAATCACATTGCCGAGCAGGGCGTGCCCATCGTGCAGCCGCCCGGCGGCCACGCCATCTATCTCGACGCGCGCGCGTTTCTGCCGCACATTCCGCTGGAGCAATTTCCCGGCGTCGGCGCTGGCGGCGGAGCTTTATCTCGAAGGCGGCATCCGCTCGGTCGAAATCGGCACCTGATGTTCGGCAGCCGCGGCGAAGATGGACCTGGTGCGGCTGGCGATTCCGCGCCGCGTCTACACCCAGAGCCACATTGATTACGTGATCGAGGTGATCCTGGAGGTGTGGAAGCGGCGCGAGCAGATCCAGGGCATGCGCCTGACCTACGAGGCGCCCTTCCTGCGCCACTTCACGGCGCATCTGGAGCCGATCGAGGCCGCGCAGGCGGTGCGGTGAGGCGGGGGTATTTACATTGTGTGCGGCATTAATAGACATTAATTGTGGACACAGATGGGGATGATAGATGAGTGCAACAGCCCAACCTGAAAGGTCGCGTCCATCCGTTTTGCTCGACCGATGCGATTTCAATCTTTCCGAGGATCAATTCCGGCGTTTCACCGCCATGCTGGATAAACCCCCGGCCAACAATCTCCGGCTCGCGCGTTTGCTCAGGTTAAAGACGCCGTGGGATAAATAAACAATTCCTTCAGGAGCAGCGGACGCAACAGGAACAGGTATGAGGCTCCACTATTATTGCGACACCGACTCGCTCTACATTGACTTCAATGCGAATCCGACTGCCGATTCCCGCGAAGTGGCCGATGGCCTGGTGATCGATCTCGACGCCAGCGGTCATGTGGTTGGGATTGATATCCAGCACGCCTCGCAGGTTCTGGATATGAACACGCTGGAAACCGAGGCGTTTCCGGGAAAGACCCCGACCGCCTGAGCGCAATTCTTTTGCTAGAGCTCCGCCTACCGTTGCTTAATCGGAGTGAGCTTCTCGTAAAACCAATTTATCAGCTTGTCGAAGCGTTCTTTCCCCATAATCAGTCGCAGCAGGCACAGGCTGAGCGCGAGGCTGATACAGGCTGCCCATAAATACGCTGAGATATTTTCTGGCGGCAGGTCATATTTGGCGAACACAAACGCTACGACGACCACTATGCCGCAGATCGCGGTTGCGGTCGCTACCAACTTCAGGAAATCGCCGGGCGGACGCAAACCGGCCTGATCAATCATCACGCCGAGGTAGCAGTCTCGTTTCTTGACCAGATTGATCGCGCTACGCCACGTCTCATACTCTTCTCCGCCTTGGCGCCGAGCCTCGCGGTCGGACATTCGAATGAAGCGCGCGATCTTCGCTTCGTAGGCCGGGTCCACGCCCTCAGCGATTTCCTCCGTCGCCGGCTCGTCAGCAGATTCGGAGAAATAAAGTTCGTGCCTTTCGGCATCGGACAGCGGAGCACCCGCGCGCAGAGCCTCAGTGACGATTCGTGATGCGACGAACTCTGTGGCCTCACGGGAATTGGCGAATCGTTTCATCTGCTGCAAAGATACCCCGGCCAGATCACGTCCAGACGGGGATGTAAACCCAAAACTGATCGCCGCCGCCTACGCTTTCAGCACGTCGTCCACGGTGTTGATGTCCACCAGGCCGTGGCAGCCGTAGATGCGCCGGCAGCACTTTCTCGCTGCTGTGCTTGCGCCGCAACTGCGCCACCTTTTCCGTTCCCGCGCGATAGGCGGGCAGATACATGCGCCCCAGCAGCGGATGCTGGCCCCATGCGCCCGACAGTTTGCCGGCACGCTCTTCGCTGACCAGGAAGTCGCGGCGCAGGGTGGCCGCCACCTCGGGCTGCGGCGTTTCCTCCGCCCCAGGTCAGGTACGACGACTGGTTCTTGGCGTCGTCCTGCAGCAGCGCCAGCAGCACGCCGATCTGCATGTCCTCTTCCGGCAACTGATCGACTTCGTTCACGCCGTGGGCAATCAGAATGGCGTTGTTGGCGATGCCCTCGAACAGCGTCGCGGCGCGCGTGTTCATGGTCAGCACCGTGGCCTCGAAGCCGGCCTCGCCGCGCACGTACAGGTTCTGCAGGTAGGCGAACGTGGTGACGTGTCCCGGCACCACTTCGTGGCTGACGAGCTGCTGAAACTCCGGAACGCTCATCTGCAGCGAGGCGTTGATCTCGTAGGTGGCCTCGTATTGGGCGTGCCGTCGGCGTTGCGCGCGCGGCCCAGGTAGTTCATGGAGCCGGAGAACCACGCATCCTTGATGGGCAGGAACTGGATGTTGGCGCGCGGCACCTGCGCAAGCTCCTTCGGCAGATAGGGCAGCAGGTTGCGCCGCGCTGAGATTGTCGAAGTAGGCGATGACCGCCGCGCCCAGCGTGCGCACCGACGCCATGGGCACACTGCGATCGCGTCGCCAGCGCATCCACCGCGGCCAGCAAGTCCGCCGCCGTTGCGCAGGTATATCCGGCGCGGCCCAGCAACTCGGCCACGCGCTCGCGCTTGGCTTGCGGCTGCGACGGCTCCGGCGGCTTGCCGGTGGAAGCTTCCACGCAGCGGGTGTAAGGCACGGGATCGCCCTTGCCGACGAGCTCCATGGCCAGGTCCCACATGGTCTCCAGGCACATGGCGAGGCCGGTCGAGATAATCGCCGCGCAGCGCCGATGCAGCATCTCCGCATGATGGCGAACGCCGGCGATCGCGGCCGGCAGGTTGATCTCGCGCAGGTACTGTTCGACCGCGGCCTTATCAATGTCCTTGCCACCGACGCCGCCGGTTTCGCGCACGCGCGTGGCCGCCGCGGTGGTGTAGGCCGCAGGCAGCGGCTCGTCGGAAAACCATGAGTCGGCGATGAAGCGGCCGGTGCCCGACGCGCACATCACGTCGCCGCCCCACAAGGTGTCAATTCCCAATACAGCGTCAGCAACAAAACGTCCTACGGCGTCCATTTAGAAAACTCCTCTTTTGTAAGAATGAAACGCTTTGAAAGGGCACGGCTTCAGCCGTGCCGCTTGGCGTCTCCGAAATCGATTTAAGCCGGCTTCAGCCGGCGGCAGATGTGTCGCGGGCTGAAGCCCGCTCTGGGAAAATTTTGAACGCCATTGGCACGGCTAAAGCCGTGCCCTTTCAAAGCGGACATGCTAGGCGCTTTCTCGTCTCCTTATCGAGGCGAACCACAAGTACAGACAGAGGCCGATAAACAGCACGGCCGACACTATCTGCGAAACGGGCTCGTTGTTATAAAACGGAGTTTGAATCATGTCTTCGCGGAATTTTGGGAACAACCGTAACCCGGCGCCGAATACGCCTCCCAGCGCGCCGCCGGCCATCAAGCCGCCGGCCACGATCACGCCGCGCTCGCGTATGCTGCGGCCATGCTCACCGCCAGTTCTGTCCCCACGCTTGTTCACCAGGTGCGAGACGAAGCCGCCGGCCAGGATGGGCGTGGTCAGTTGCAGCGGCAGGTAGATGCCCAGGGCGAACACCATGGAAGAGAGCCCGAGCATCTCCAGTACCACCGTGACCATGGCGCCGATGCCAAACAGGACATAGGCGACCGGCTGACCGCTCATGAATCCCTCAACCACCGCCTTCAAGGCAGAAGCCTGCGGCGCGGGAAGTACCTGGCGCAGGTCTCCGGCCGCTGCCTCTCCGAACTGGAAGGTCTTAGCCAGCAGAATGATGGTCAAGCCGGCGGTGATCGCCGCGGCCACCACTCCGATAAACTTCACTTTCTCCAGCGACGAGGGCGTGGAACCGATCCAGTAGCCGGCCTTGAGGTCGGTAATAAATTGTCCCGAGGCGCAGAGGGCGACGCACACCATGCCGGCCAGGGCCATCACGAAGAACATGCCGGTGGTCCCGGAGAGGCCGAACTTGAGCAGCACTACCGCCGAGACAATCACGGTGAGCAGCGTCATGCCGGAGGCTGGGTTGTTTGCCGTGGTGGCGATGGCGTTGGCGGCTACCGTCGTGAAGAAGAAGCAGAACACCAGGGTCAGCACCAGGCCCAGCGCCACTATCGTCCAACTGACATGCAGTTGCCCAAAGAAGACGGCCACGGCGAGGGCTGCTACCACCACCCCGAGAAGTATGGCGATGACCGGAATATCGCGGTCGGTCCGTTCCATGTGCGAGGCTTCGCCATGGCGGAAAGCGTGCAGCGCGATACCGAACGAGCCCGCCACCACGCGCAGCGATTTCAGGATGCCGACCAGGCCGGCGGCAGCGATGGCGCCCACGCCGATGAAGCGCACATAGTAGCGGTAGATTTCGGCCGCTGTCATGTGCGAGATGGGCATGGTGGCGGGATAGACGGTGACGTCACCCATATGGCTGCCGATAAACCAGATCATGGGCACCAGCACGAAGTTGACCAGCACGCCGCCGGCACAGAAGATCAACGCGATGCGCAGCCCCATGATGTAGCCGAGACCGAGAATGAAGCCGACAGCGTCGAAGTTGAACACCATGCGATGGCGGTCCACCAGCGACTTCATCACCGGCACGAATTGGAAGTTCAAGTACTCCTTCCAGACATGGAAGGTGGTGACGAAGAAATCGTAGATGGCGGCGATGATGGTGGCCTGTATCAACAACTTGGCCTGCGAGCCGCCTTTCTCGCCGGTGACCAGAACTTCGGTGATGGCGGTGGCTTCCGGGAACGGCAGCTTGCCGTGCTGCTCCTGCACGAAATAACGGCGCAGGGGAATGAGGAAGAGGATGCCCAGGCAGCCTCCGGCCAGGCAGATGAAAATGGTCTGCACCGGATGGGGATCAAGATGGAGGATGTAGAGCGCCGGCACAGTGAACACGGCGCCCGCCACCACGCTGCCGGAAGCGCCGCCCATGCCGGTGATGATCATGTTTTCCAGCACGGTGGAGCGGCGGCGATAAGCGCGCGCCAGGCCAATGGCGAGGATGGAGATGGGAATCGCCGCTTCCATGCCCTGGCCCACCTTCAGCGCCGAGTAGGCCGAGGCCACGCTGAAGATGATGCATAGCAACGTGCCCCACAGCACCGCGCGCAAGGTGACTTCCGGCACGCTGGCGGTGGTGGGTACCAGCGGCTCGTAAACCTCGCCTTCTTTCAGCGGCAAATAGGCATTCGCGGGCAGAGACTTGGCTTCAGCTTCGGGTGCAGCGGTGGCCATGGATGCAGGCTCCTGGCAATTTGAGGGACGAAGGCATTGTAAATCGCGGGGTCAAACCGGGCCTGTGATGCGTGTGACGGTCGGCGGTGATGAGGTTATCAAGTATGGTAAAACTGCAAACATCATGCCGCCGACGCGAAAAATTACCATCCAAGTCCCTACTGAACTACTGGAAGGCGCACAACGGGCCACCGGAACTGGGATCACACAAACGGTTCTTTCCGGGCTGCGGCTGGTTGCTGCCTCCCAGTCATATGCCCGGTTGCGGCAAATCAAGGGAACCGTCCGCTTTAGCCGCAATCTGGCAGCCTTGAAGGCTGACCGTTAAACGCGGCCGACCCCAATCGCTTTTCTGGGGAATTCGAAATCGCCGGAGTGCCGCCGGCTAAAGCCGGCTCTGGATTGAAATAGCAGGCTTTTTGGCACGACTGAACAGGACGCTGAAAAAGCCGGCTTCCGCGAGCTTTGTATCAGGGCATGACTTTAGTCGTGCCGAAAAGCCGTTTATTCCTCTCCTCCGGAACCCGCTTCAGCGGGTGGCAGTTTTTTTTCTTGAGTTGTCAGCGATCGATTTATTTGTGCCGGCCAATCGAGGCTTAGACCCTTACCTTCAGCCGAAATTATTTTCGCCAGGATATCCCCTCAGCGGCTAAAGCCGGTTTTTACGGGCGACCTTTCCGGCACGACTGAAGTCATGCCCTGATACAAAGCGTGCGAAACCAGAGTTTTCGGTACGCAGGGAAGTCGCGCCCTTACAGAAAGCGTGCGAAGGAGACTTTTTCCGCAGACCCCGAGTCCTGGCTCGAAGTTTGCTCACGGCTGCACGTAGATGCCGTTGCTGGGGGTCGCCGGCTCGTAGTCCTGGCCGTACTTGTTCTTGTGCGCGACCGTCTTGGGCGCGGTCAACTTCAGAGCGATGGTGCCGAGCGAGTGGTAGTTGTCGCCGACCTGGACTTCGCGGGTCAGCGCCTGCAAGGTCGCGGGCAGCGCGCCTTCGCTCCACACATGCACGCTGTAGCGGCCCGGCGGAACGTTGGCGATAGAGAATGCGCCCTGCTTGTCGGGCACGGCGAAGTAGGAACTCGGCAGCACCACCACCACCGCGCTCATCTCCGGATGAATGTTGCAGAAGATGTACGAGATGCCCTCGCGATCGAAGTGCACGGTGCGGCTGGTCCCGGCCTCGTAGAGTCCCAGGTCGAAGCGCTTGCCGTTGAACAGCGAAAACACGTTGTGAAACCAGGGATCGTGGTTGGGGAACTCGACGGTTGAGCCGCGAGTGATGACCAGCATGTGCGGGATGAAGGTCTTGTCCTTCTGCTCCAGGGTGGCGTGCATGGGAGCGGCCTTTTCGGCTGCGCCCAGCGGCGCCAGCCACACCACGGTGGAAGCGTGCGCCGATTTCGCGCCCGCGCCCTCGAGCTGCACCCGGCCGGTGACGTTCACCTGCTGCGCGAAGCCGGCGATTGCGCTCGCCAGCAACACAGCCATCAACGGCAGCCATGGATTCCGTCGTATGCTCAGAACAGCACTCCCATGCTCATATTCACCTGGTTGGCCTCGTAGCTGTCGTTATCAATGGTAAAGGTGCGCAGGCGGCGGAACTCAAACGAGAACAGCAAGTCGGAGCGCGGCCGATAGATAACGTTGGCGAAGGCGGTGTGATTGCGCGTCAACGTCGGGTCGCCATAGCTCTGCGAGGAACGCCGAGAAAGCGCGCACGTCAGCGGCGAAGGAATCGTCCTCGCCGAAGGCGCCGTTGAATTCCAGCTTGGGCAGCGGCGCGATATTTCAGTTGCGCCCATCCGCCGACGGCGTTCAGCGGACGCACCAGCGAATTGGGATTACTGAGCGGCCCGTTGTAAAACACGCTGCGGCCCAGTCCCGCGCCCAGCCCGCCGATAGCGGCCCCGCGATAAGCTTCCACGCTCAGCGCGAAGCGCCGTCCCATGGGCAGGTTCAGGTCCATGGTGCCTGCCCAGCCGTTGACCTTGCGGTCATACAGCCAGTCCTGGCGGCTGTAATAGCCACCCATGCCGACGGCGAAATTCTGCCCCGCTATTTTGTGCGAATAGCTGGCGCGGGCCGCAAACGCCGGCTGCCGCGTCAGTTCCCCCGGATCGGGCGACCGGTACCACTGGTAATAGTACGGAGGCACTCCGGTCAGCGGATCAAGAACGCCGCCTTGCAGCATGAAGTTGGAGTCGTCGGAAATGGCGAAGCGGTGCTCGACGCGCACCTGCGGTGTCCATGACCACAGCGCGCCCGAGTACGACAGCGCCGGCACCAGCACCGAAGCGTACGAGGTCGGCGTTTCCGGCGCCAGGAAGAGCTGGTCCTGTCCGGCGATGACCGAAGTGTTCGGCCAATCCAGCCGCAAGGTCGCGGTGCGCAGCCGCATCAGCGGAGAATCCACCCCATTCGGCGTGGAAGGAAAGCCGCCGCCAAAATCGAAATTGACATTGCCGCTGATGCGCGCTCCGTCCACCTCCGGCCCGAAGACGTCGAAGCCCAGCACCGATTGCCGCAAGGTCGCTCCCACTGAGCCCGACGATTGTCCGGGGTTGGGACCGGTGGCAAGCGTGGGAACATCCTGATTGTCCACCATGCCGCGATTGGCGAAGAGATTGAACAGCACCAGCCCCGAGAAGCGCACGCGATACTTGGAGCCGCTCTCGACCTTAGTCTGCTCCTGCTGGTCCACCTTGGCGGTCAGCAGTTGCTGGTCTTCTTCCAGATGCCCAAGACGCTGCGCCAGCGAGCCGTCTTCCTGCGTGGCCGCCACTTGATCGCCGCCGGGCGCGGCATTGGCTTCTCGACTCCGGCGCCACGCTGGGAGTGCAGTTCTTCGCGCAGTCGCGAAATTTCCGCGCGGCTCTCCGCCGTCTGCTCTTGCAGTTGCAACACCATCTGCTTCAGCTCATGTACCTGCGACTGCAATTCGTCGAGCGAGGAGCTGACGTTGCCGCCGGCTGGCGTACCGGGCGGGGAACTCTGCGCCGCTCCCGGCAGCGCCGCCAACAGCAGCAGGGCCGAACAGAAAACTCGAACACGCACCATGCCGTTCATGTCGCACCTCTGTGCAACGCAAAATGGAACTTCCGGGGCACCGACCGAAGCTGCGGGCGGTCACGCCGGAAAATGCTGCGAGGCGTCTTCCGCGCGCTGCGTCCGGTACCGCAGTCCTGTTGCCGTTGCGCGGCAGCAAAATCTGCATCACCGTATGGCCCGGAGTTGAATCTCTGCAACTGTAAACTGCCGTGATGATCCTGTACGATTTTTTGTGCGATGGTAAGGCCCAGGCCGGTACCGTTTTCCTTGCCATAGCTGACGAAGGGCTGGAACAGCTTGTCGCGGATGGTACCTTCCACCCCGGGGCCGTCATCGGTGATGCGGATGCTGAGGTTGTCCTCTTGTTCGGACACTCCCACCGAGACGTGGCCGCCGCTAACCTGCGCCGCCTGGCAGGCGTTGAGCAGCAAGTTGTAGAACACGCGCTCCATCTTGCGGCGGTCGAAGCTGGCGCTATGCTTGCCCGTCGAGTCCATCTCCAGGGCGATCTTATGGAACTGGGGATGGGCGCGCACCAGTTCGATGGCCCGGCCCAGGGTGCGCTCCACTGGGGTGTCCAGCAGGTTCAACGATTCCGCCGGGCGCGACAGCTCCAGCAGCGAATCAATCAGGTCAGTCAGGCGATTCACCGCGATACGAATCTCCAGATACAGCTCTTCCCGTTGCGCCGTGGTTAAGGTCGGCCTCGGCCAGAAACTCGGCGTTGGCCAGCACCGCGGTCAGGGGATGGCGCAAATCATGCGAGATGGAACTGGCCATGCGCCCGATGGTGGCCAGCCGCTCGGCCGCCAGCAGCCGCTGCTGCGCCTCGTGCAGGCTTTCGCGCATTCGGGCAAAAGCGTCGGTCAGCTCTTCCACTTCTCCACCTCCCGAGGCGTGCAGCGGGATAGCGGAAGTCGCCGCGTCCCAGGGCGCGCACGCCATCCACCAGCCGGTCCAGTGGACGCGTGATGTTGCGCGCGATGACGTAAACCAGCAGCGTGCCCAGGATCACCGCGCCAAAGCCGACCCCCAGCAGAAGGCGGCGAGCTGGTCGAGGAAGGCGGTCGCCTGATCGTAGGATTTCAGCACGATCATGGTCACCGGCGGAGTCTCCGAGGGATTGAGCGAAAGCGAGGTGACTACGAACTTCTCTTTACCCAGCTTCCAGTCAGCCTGTCCGTGCACTGCCGGCTGTGATGGCAGGATGGAGCGCAATTGTTCTGCCTGATCGGCATTCAGAGTGCTGACCACCACCGTGGGCCCGCACAGGATGGCCACCTGGCTGGCGGCCACCTGCGCCACCTGCCGCGCCACACCCTGGTTCATCTCGTAGCCAACCGCCACCGTACCGAGCAGGGAATTATTGTCGTGGGGCCCGAAGTAGATGGGCTCCAACCTGACCTCGTAAAGATGCCCGCCGGCAAACCACCATTGCAGCGGTTGCCCCTGCAGGGCACGGCCTTCGACCAGTTGCTGCGCCTGCGCATGGGTGATACCGGGCGTGCGGGTATGGAAGCCCATGAGCTGGCCGGTGGAATCGAGCAGCGCGAACAGGTCGCCGTCGGAAAGTTCGAACATCTCGCGCGAGGCATCCTGGATGGTGGGCGCGTGGCGCGAGGTCATCAGCGCCTTCAGGTTGGGCAGGTCGGCCATTAATTCGGCCGAGCGCCCCAGTTCGGCCTCGCGTTCCCGTTGCAGATTGCGAAAGGTCTCGACCGAATTGGCCAGGTCGTTGCTCAACCCGCGGCGGACCTGGTGGTCCACCGTGCGCTGCACAATGAGCAGCGAAACCGCGGTCAGCCCTGCCGAAGTCAGCAGCATGGCGACCAGAAATTTGGTGCGCAAACGGAACCGACCGATCACCCGCTCCTCCCTCGGCTGCTATCGCACAAACTTGTAGCCGGTGCCGTGCACGGTGCGGAAGTGTACGGGATCAGTGGGGTCCTTCTCCAGCTTCTGCCGCAGGCGAAGGATGTGGGTGTCAACCGTACGGGTAGTGGGATAGTTGTTGTAGCCCCAAACTTCGTTCAGCAATTCCGCGCGCGAGATCACCCGGTCCTGGTTGTTCAGGAAGAAGCGCAGCATCTTGAACTCCTGCGGGGTCAGCGGCACCAGATTGCCCTCGCGATGCAGTTCCATGCGCGAGAAATTCACCTCCACGTCGTCAAAGCTGAACAGCTCGTTCTTGTCGGCGGGCTGCTGCAGGCGGCGCAGCGCGGCCCGCACCCGCGCCAGCAGTTCGCGCGGACTGAAAGGCTTGGTGACGTAATCGTCCGCTCCCAGTTCCAGCAGCAGCACCTTGTCCAGCACGTCACCCGCGGCGCTCAGCACCAGGATGGGGATAGTGACGGCTTCCTGCCTGATCTCGCGGCACAGGTCCTGGCCTGACTTGCCCGGCAGCCGGAGGTCCAGGATCACCACCCGCGGCAGGATGGCGCGAAATACATCCATGGCGGTGGCGCCGTCGGCCGCCACTTCCACTTCAAATCCGGCCGACTCGAAGGTACGGCGCAGGGCGCGTTGCACCGCGGGATCGTCTTCGATGACCAGAATGCGTTCGCTTGCGTGCTGAGTTTCCATCTTGCTCACCGTGCTGTGTCTGTTGAGAACAGGAATATCACAAGCCGGCAGCCAGTCAACGCCATGTTGACAATTCTGTGACAAGGCGGACGGCGCGCACACTAACCCCTCCATAGGAATGCGCTTACCAGTTGTGAACAACATTTAACAATATCGTGACCTGCAACGGACAACTGGCTTTGGCCCTGCGGCTAGATTGCAGAAAGCTTCTGGTGGCCGGTGCGCACTCACTCCCCCGCGTTCCGGAAGCAATCCCGAGATAACGATGTTGATGGAGGAACAATGCCAAGCAAACGACATGTAATCCCTTCCGCCGGCATGTGGACTTTGTCCCTGCTGGTGCTACTCGCGATTGCAGCCTTCTCGCTTCCGGCGACGGCGCAACTCTATGACGCTACCAACCTGACTTCCGATATTGCCAACGTCGGCACCTATCACGACGCCAACCTGGTTAACCCCTGGGGTGTTTCCTACACCCCCACGGGACCGTGGTGGGTCTCCGACAACGGCACCGGGCTGTCCACGGTTTACCTGGGCACCGGTAATCCGACCGCCACGGTCGTGACCATTCCCACCGCCAGCGGTTCGGGCACGGGCACGCCGACCGGTCAGGTCTACAACTCCACCACCGGTTTCCAGATCAGCGGCCACGCCGCCACCTTCATCTTCTGCACCGAGGATGGCACCGTTTCCGGCTGGAACTTCAGCGTCAACCAGACCCAGGCGGTCATTGCCGTGAACAATAGCGGCAACGCCGTGTACAAGGGCATGGCAATCGGAGCGGTGTCAGGCGCGAACTACCTTTACGTTGCCAACTTCTACACCGGCAACGTGGATGTGTTCGACAGCAACTTTGCGTCGCATTCGTTCGGCAGCGGGAGCTTCGTGGATAGCCAACTGCCCAGCGGCTACGCCCCCTTTAACGTGGCCAACATCGGCGGCAAGATTTATGTCGCCTATGCCAAGCAGGACGCCCAGAAGCACGACGAAGTCGCTGGACAGGGCAACGGCTACGTCACCGTATTCGACATGTCGGGCAACCTGTTGCTGCGCTTCGCGCACATTCTTTACCTGAATGCTCCCTGGGGCATGGCGGTGGCGCCGTCCATGGGCTTCGGCGGCTTGGGCGGCGACATCATTGTCGGCAACTTCGGCAGCGGCGCCATGGTTGCCTACAACCCCACCACCGGCAAGCTGGTCGCTCCGATTCTGGATGCCTCCGGTTTCGCGATGCGCATTGACGGCCTGTGGGCCTTGCAATTCGGCAACGGCGGATCGGGTGGACCCACTACCACCCTGTACTACACCGCCGGCAACTTTGGCGAAGCGCACGGCACCTTCGGCACCATCAAACCTCACCAGGGATTCTAGGAGTCCAGGAATCCCGGTCCAGCCATGGGGAGGGCGCAAGCTCTCCCCGTTTTTTCTGGCCTGTGACTGGCAGAAATCTGGGTGCCCCACACATCCGCGGGTTTCGGATGTGTGGGAGACGGGAAATGCCGAACCTGCTTGGTCCAAGGTGCCCCAGGGCTTGCCCTGAGCGCAGTCGAAGGGTTCGCGTCCCGGGTTTGGACGCTAACCTGGGCTCGGGAATCTCCGCTTTGGAACGCCACCAATATCCGTAATCCCAGGTTAGCCCAAAAGATGGGCGAACCCCTCGACAGGCTCGGGGCAGGCTCTGGGGCACCGGATGTGTGGGAGACGGTCATCGGACCACTTCGCGCCGTTCAGGGCGTCCGGAGCAGCGGGAAATTTCCTTTACCGCGCCCATGCCGGACTCTATCCTGCTGGTGGCCGCTACCTTCATTTATGGCGTCGGGCCGCCGGCTATCGAAAGAGGCCAAATCATATGGCGCGAACCATGCGCTGCTGTTTTCTGTGCAGCTTGCTGTTGGCCTTCAGCGCGGCCGCGGCCCAGTCGCGGGTGGAGCGCATCGGCGCGCCGGCATCGCTGCCGGATGCGCTGAAGCAGGCAGTCGAGGTCAAAGGCTATCGCGTCACCCTGGATGGCGGATGGACCGCCGACTTCTGGTTCGTCCGCCAGCTCAAGACCGTCGCCAAGGACTCGCCCGGCGCTATCTATCCCGAGCTGACCAACGGCGAGTTCGTGGGCGTGGCCCAGTTCCCCAAAGGCTTCACCGACTATCGCGGGCAGGCGGTCGCGCCCGGAGCCTACACCCTGCGCTACCAGTTGCTGCCGGCTGACGGCA
The DNA here is from genome assembly GCA_963763975.1 of uncultured Acidobacteriaceae bacterium. GTDB lineage: Bacteria > Acidobacteriota > Terriglobia > Terriglobales > Acidobacteriaceae > Bog-257. The sequence continues at coordinate 406,776 of CAVXQR010000003.1, read as the reverse complement.
ACCACATGGGTGTCGCGCCCAATCCCGACTTCCTGCTACTGGTTCCGGCCGCCAGCGATCCAGACCCGGCGGTCGCGCTCTTATATAAGAAGCTGGTCGCCCTCAGCGGCAAAGCTTCCGGAAGTGGGCATCCGGCGGTGCTGGCAATGGAGGCGCCCGGCGATCCGGGTACGGTGGACAAGGATGCTCAGGGGACGGTAACCCTGTCGGTGCAGGTAGCGGCCAGCGGAATCGGCGCGGCGGAACGACTTAGCTTGGTGCTGAAAGGCTCAGCGCCGCAATAAAACTGCCGCCGAACCGCTCAATCTCAAAAATAAATCTAGGAGGCGCCGGTTTCTGCTGTTGCTTTCCGCCTCGGCACGTTGCGAATCGCATCACTGCGTTGTGAATCGCAACAGCATGAAATTCAAGCCTTGCCAGCGCCGCAACTGCTTGAATCGGCTGCCTTCCAACGCTCCAGCCGTCGGTCCAAATCGCATCTCACCCAAATTTCCGTTGCAGAAGACAACAAATCACGCCATTGCAAAACGCCACGCGACCGACGTTGAGTTTCGCAACACACTATCGCAACCACAACAAACTCCGCCACTTACCAACCGCCGCCGCACGAAAATTCATCAGCCTCCTCTTTGGCCGCACAAGTGCCTTAGTAAAAGTCGTCAAGCGCGATGTAAAAAGCGCAGCACAAATTAGGAGGCGTTATGACCGTACTGCTAGTTCTTATGATGTTCGCCATCTTCCTGACCATCGATTTCTTCTATGCCAAAGCAAAGCGTCCCGTGCTGGCAGTTGCTCCGGCGAAAACCAAGCAGGCAGGCACCGCGCCCCGGTTACAGCCCAGTCTGGTCGGCGGCTTCGCGGTTCCCGACAATCTTCGCTATCATCCCGGACATACCTGGGCGCTGAGTGAGAGCCCCAACCTGGTCCGTATCGGCATCGACGACTTCGCCTCCAAGCTGACCGGCAAGATCGAAAAGATTGCGCTGCCGCAGCGCGGCCAGTGGATCCGCCAGGGACAGAAGGTATGGAGCATCGTCCGCAACGGCGTGAAGGTGGACATGGTTTCCCCGATCGAAGGCAGCGTGGCCGACATCAACGAAGCGGTGGTGAACAATCCCGCCCTGGCCACCAGTGATTGCTACGGCGAAGGCTGGCTGGTGAGCGTACAGTCGCCCGACTCCAAGACCAACTTCCGCAACCTGCTGGGCGGCGCCTTGGCTCGGTGGTGGACCGAAGAGTCCTCGATGCGGTTGCAGCGCGTCATGCCCAGCGCGCTCGGCGCCCTGGCGCAGGACGGCGGCGTGGCCATCGACGATGTGGCCAGCACCATGACCGACGAGCAGTGGTCCAAGCTGACCCGCGAATTCTTCCTGACCTAGTTCCCGCGCCCCGGAGAGCCTCCTACTCCGGGGCAAGATAAAAGCGGACCTCACCGGCCGCGCAACTTCGGAAGCCAGGCGAAACGCCAGAGCGAACCGAAGGGCGCGGCCGAGTTCTTTTGGTGTGGAAGAGTCCTGGTGTCAGGGCACGAGTTTCAAACGTCTCCGCAGAAGTGTGGTGCAGGTCGTTTTGTGTCAGGGCACGACTTCCAGCGGCTGCTGAGGAACTCCGTTCTCGCCTGTTTTGTGTCAGGGCATAATTTCAGTTGCGTCGATAAGTCCTCTATTTTTGTCATCACGAACGGGCTTCAGCCCGCGAGGGATATGCTTTTTCGACTTTTTCAGCGGCCTGTTCAGTCGTGCCGACGGGGCGCCCCTTATAAAATGAGGGGCTTCAGCCCCGACCCTCGCGAGCGTCATGAAGAGGTAACGGTTCGCTGCAATGTTCGTACCACCGGCGCTCCCGTCCGCGAAGCGGACAGCATATCTAAGCCCAGCGCTTCAGCGCTGGGGAAGCTGCGGCCCGGAAGTTGAAGTCCCGCCGGGGACGGCATATGACCCGCTCCAAGTCCAACATCAACGTGCGGCCTTACGTGTTGGGATGAAACATATGTCGTCCCTCCGGGACTCGGGCTCTGGAGTTGCGAGGTTCCCAGCGTTGAAACGCTGGGCTTAGATGTGCTGTCCGCTTCGCGGACGAGACGTTAGCGTGGTCGAGAGCTTCCACGAATCTCGACAACCGGATGGGCATGCATTTTATCTGCTGCGTTATCGAGGGTCAGATCTGCCCTTGCCGAACCGTGCGCCCGCCTGCGACCCGCCTTACGGCAATCGCCTGCGGCACTTTGATCGTGACCTGATCGGGCTCGCTCCAATGCTCTTTGCCGTCGGCGCTGATCTCCACCCGATGCATGGTGATGTGCATCTTGTCGCGATCCACCTCGGCCAGCAGGTAGTGATAGTTGATGGCCGGACCGCGGTAGTAGTCCGCGGCCGTGCGCCGCACCACATAAGGATGCGCGCCGCCGCCGCCGGTGACGAAGTAAGTCACGCCGCCATGCGACTGGCGCTCATAGTTGTGCACGTGTCCGCCGAAGACCACAAAGCGCGCGCGGGTCTTGGCCTGCCGGGCCTCCAGCATGGCGCCAAACATCTGCTCCTGCGAGCGCGCCGCGTGGCCGCCTGTCTCCTTGGTCGAGCTGGTATAGGGCGGATGGTGCATTACGAAGATCACGAAGTCCACATCGGCCGGCAGCGAAGCAAGCTCATGCTGCACCCACTCAATCTGCTGGCCGGCCATCAGCTCCAGATTGCTGTCCAGCACCAGCATCAGGCAGTTGGCCATACGCACCGAGTAGAAGCGATTCTGCTTCAGGTCGGGAAAGCGCTGGAAATAATTCTTCAGCGCCACGTGCTCGTCGCCGTTCACGTCGTGATTGCCCAGCGCGGGATAAACGGCGAGATTCTGGTCGCGCCAGCTCTTGGTCTCGGAGTCGTAAACCTCCCAGTCGGCGGTCTGCGGCCCCTTCAGCACGATGTCGCCGCTGATGGTGACGAACGCCGGATGCTCCCTGGCGATGGCGCGCACCAGCGCCTCTCGGATAGGCGCGTTGGCGGCATCGGTGTCCGCCGGATTGGTGAAGCGGGTGTCGCCGAACGCCACAAAGCGGAAGGGAACGCTGACCTGCGGCTGCAACTCAAGCGGCGCTTGCTGCGCGCCGGCTGGATGAATGCTCAGGAACAGGAGTGCACTCAGCAACAAAGCGCAGAAGAGTGAACGGCGGCGACATTTCATAGACTGCGGATTCCCATGGAAATTTGCCCCGAAACAGCACGGACGGAACCCGGCCAGTTCCGTCCACCCGGTAGAGTTCCCGGCTATCGTACTGCGCTTGCAAAGCATGCGTCCACTGCACGACGCAGCTCTCTACAACCTTTGGGGTGCCGCGTTGTGCCGAAATCTGAATCGCCGCCAGGTCGGCAAGCGTATCCTCTAGAGTTCAGCCACAAGCGCGCCCAATTTCATTGCCGGGAGGCAGTATGCCAACAGGAAGTTTGGAAGACTATGTGATCAAGGGCGGCAAATTCGGTGGACCCGGGAGCGCCGGCAGCGGCCGTCTGATCGGAATTGTGTTCGCGGTGGTTCTCGTCGTGCTCCTGCTGTGGATGTCCATCGCCTACGTGCCCGCCGGCCATGTCGGCGTCATTACCCTGTTCGGCCGGGTCACCGGACAGGTGCTGCCCGAAGGCACGCATTTTGTGAATCCCTTCGCGGTGAACAACACCATGTCGGTGCGCACCCAGGAAATCAAGGAGACGGCGGCGGTCCCCTCCAACGAAGGACTGATCATCACCCTCGATACTTCGCTGTTGTTCCGGCTCGATCCCAACAAGGCTTCGGAGGTCTATCGCTCGGTGGGACCGCAGTACCCGGAGATTGTGGTCGAGCCCACGCTGCGCTCGGTGATCCGCGAATCCACCGCGTCGCATTCGGCCAACGCGCTCTACTCCGGCGAGCGCGAGCAGGTGGCGCACCAGATTACCGACGAGCTGTCGCAGCAACTCGGCCGCCGCGGCATCGTCGTGGAAAACATCCTGCTGCGCGACATTCAGCTTCCCGCGGCGCTGAAGACCGCCATCGAAACCAAGCAGCAGGCCGAGCAGGAATCGCTGGCCATGAGCTTCCGCCTGCAAAAGGAAACTCAGGAAGCGCAGCGCAAACGCATCGAAGCCGGCGGCATTCGCGACTTCCAGACCATCGTGGCCCAGGGCATCAGCCCGCAATTGCTGGAATGGAAAGGCATCGAAGCCACCGAGAACCTGGCCAAGAGCCCCAACAGCAAGATCGTAGTCATCGGCAACTCGAAGAACGGCCTGCCGCTGATATTGGGCCAGTGAAAGAGTTCATCCCTGCGGTACGGGTCTTCATCGCAGGGAACTTCGGTGCCCCAGGTTCGCTGACTGAACTCCGGTGCCCCAGGTTCGCGCCCCGCTTTTGGGCGCTAACCTGGGATCGCGGCGCGCTAGATATTGGCAAGATCCTGCAAATCCGGCTGTGAAAGTGAATGACGGGAGGTAACCGTATCGCGAACCATCGGACAGGAGTTGACGATGGCGCGATATACCGTAGGTGTCTTTGCCTTGTTTTTCTTGCTCACCGCTTCCGTCGGCAGTTTGTCGGGACAGTTCCATGCCGCCCCGCCGCCCCCGGTCGGGGGTATTTCCGTTGACCAGATCATTGCCCTGACTAGATCAGGCTTGGGTGATGAGACCATCATCGCGCAGATCGGAGCGCGACCGACGCCGCTGTTAGTTACGACTGACGACATCGCCAGGTTGAAGTCCGCGCGGGTCAGTGATGCCATCATTCAAGCGGTGCTTGTCTCCGGAAGCGGCGCCGAAATAAACGAGCCCAAGCCTGTCGTGGCTGCGATGCATGCAGACGGAAATGTCGCAAGCCCGAGGGCGCCAGAGCGCGCGGCGGCCAGTTCGCCGGGGCTTGCCGTAACCGTTCTCCCTTCCAACTCGGCGGCCTCACCAAATGCTCCCATTGCCAAGCCACCTTCCGCGGACGGAAAGATTCGCCTGTATGTCACCGACAGGCCAATCACAGAAGTGATCTCGATGATCCGAGCAGGCTCAGAGGGGAACGCCCACGCTTCTGGATATGCCTACGGCGGCACAGCCTCCTATTCGGCCTCCGCACACGAGGCGTCCTACGTCGGTGGGATTAGCAACGATAACCGCGGAGGCGCTGACCCCAGGACACTGGAGGTGTCCGCAGATATTCTGCAGGATTGTCACCTCCCAACCCTCGTCATAACTAACAACCCGGCGGTCGCCGACTACGTCCTCGATTTTCGGCGGCAGGGTGGCAAGAGGTCGACCTTCTTTGTGTTCGGTGGATTGACCGGCTTGGCCCTCTCGTCAACCCTTAAGGTTGATCATGCAGCCTTGTACACCGCGAGCGGAGACTTGGTGGACGCAACCAAGGCACGGACGGTGGGGGGCGCGGTGAGGGAAGTCTGCGCCCACTTCCGATCGATGCCGTGACCGAGACTCTTTCCTGGACGAGCCTGTGGCCGTGCCCACCTGGCATATAAGCAATGAGAACCGGGTGCCCCAGGTCTCGCGGGGTTCGAGACCTGGGACAGATGCCCACCATGGAACGCTCGCTCTTTGTCGCGGAATGCTGGGTGCGACGTGGGAACGGCTGAGCCCTTCGGGCTGCGCGCCGTGTGTCGTCCCCGGGGGACTCGAAATCTTGAACGGAGCTTACCCACCGTTGAAACGGTGGGCTTAGATATGCCGTCCGCTTCGCGGACTTCCTTCCTACAGCCAGCCCTTGGCCCGGGCTATGCGGGCGGCCTCGACGCGGTTGGCGGCGCCTAGCTTGCTGATCGCCTCCGACAGGTAGTTGCGCACGGTGCCTTCGGACAGCTTGAGTTGCTCGGCGATGTCGGAGCTGGCCATGCCTTCTCCGGCCAGGCGCAGCACCTGGCGCTCGCGCTCGGTCAGCGGATCGGGCTCGTCGCTCCAGGCTTCGGCGGCCAGTTGCGGGTCAATCACGCGCAGGCCGTGATGGACGCGGCGCACCGCGTCGGCCAGTTGCTCGGCGGGCATGTCCTTCAGCAGGTAGCCGGAGGCGCCGGCATCGAGCGCGCGCCGCAGATAGCCGGCGCGGGCGAAGGTGGTCAGGATGATGACGCGCACCGGCAGCCCGGCACGCTTCACTTCCGCGGCCACTTCCAGCCCGGAGAGCTTGGGCATTTCGATGTCGGTGATGAAGACGTCAGGGCGAAGCTGATGCACCGCGCGCAGCGCCTCGTCGCCATCGCGGGCGCGGCCCACGACTTCGATGTCGGCTTCCATCTCCAGCAGCGCGGCCAGCGCGCCCAGCACCATGGCCTGGTCTTCGGCGAGCAGCACGTGGATTTTGTCGCGCTTGGCGGGCGGCATGCCCTCAGTTTCGCAGAGCCGGGCCTACTGGCGCGAGTGGTAAATGGATGATGAGGCAGGTGCCGGCTCCGGTGTAACGCTGCAGCGAGCCGCCGATGCTTTCCAGGCGCTCGCGCATGCCGCGCAGTCCGTTGCCTTCGGGAGCAGCCTCGCCACGGCCGTCGTCGGCGATCTCCAGCGTGGCCTGCTCATGTTCGCGACGCAACTTCAGCCGGCAGGACTCGGCGTGAGCGTGGCGCACCACGTTGGTCACGGCTTCGCGCACCGCCAGCGCCAGCACGGTTTCCTGCGCCGGCGTCAGCGGCAGTTCGTGGATATCGGAGTTCACGGTGATGCCGGCGGTCTCCAAAGTTTTGCGCGCGCGAATGAGTTCGGCGGCCAGGCCCTGTCCGCGATAGCCGGTGATGGCTTCGCGCACGTCGGCCAGCGCGGCGCGCGAGGTGTGCTCGATGTCGAGCAACTCCTGCTTGGCGCGCTCCGCATCGCGATCTACCAGCTTGCGCGCGAGTTCGGCCTTCAGAGTGATGAGCGACAGGGTGTGTCCCAGCAGATCATGCAGGTCGCGGGCGATGCGCTCGCGTTCGGCCACCTTGGCCAGGTGCTCCACTTCATCCTGCGCCCGTTGCAGCTTCTCTTCCGCGCAGTGGGCCTTTGCGCCGTAATGGTTGCCCAGGCCGACCAGAATGACCAGCAGCAGCATGGAGCCCCAGAACTCGATCGGCAAGTGTTGGCGGTAGGAGAAGCTGACGAGAATGGCTGTCTCGATTACGAGCAGCACGATGACGCGGGGAAGCTTGGGAGTGAAGCCGCCGGCGGCGATGGCATAGATGAGCAGGCCCGCCGCGCCGCCATTGAAAGTCATGGCAACCGCGGCCATCACCACCATGGCGATGACCGCGTAGAAGCGGCGGGGCTCAGGGCGCGAGAACGAATACAGATAGAGCCATATGAAGAACAGCCCATACAGAGTATTGCCCACCCACATCCAGAGGTTGGGATGTTTCCATGACGGTTCAATGAAGAACCACACCATGAAGGGCAGCCAGATGAGCGGCATCCAGCGATGACGGTCGTCGCTGGGGTAGAGCCAATACCAGATTTTGCGGAGCGGATTCATTGCCTTTGCCTATTGTTATCTGGAAGAGGTGCTGGGCACAACCGAATACCAGAGCGAGCGCGGTGGCCGGTATCGCAATCGCCAGCCAGTCGCTGTGTCCGCTGAGGGTGAGGCCGGTGAACAGCAGCATCGCCACCGCCCACAGGACCCATTGTGTCGTCGTGCTCTTCATGGCCGCTCCTTCTTGGAATTGTCATTCCTTCTTGGAATTCTCATTCCTTCTTGGAATTGTCATCACGAGCGAAGCGAGGGATCTGCTGTTACCGTACGTCGCGCCAATGCCGAAGAAAAGCAGATCCCTCGCTTCGCTCGTGATGACAATCCGTGACGATTACACGACAATCTGTGACGATTACATGACAATTCCTGGCGTTTACGTGACAACCTGTCCTCGTGTTCCCGTCTCAGGATTGGGCCGCTGCGACAGCGGGCCGGTTGCTGAAGCTTCAGCCGTAGAGCTTGCCTTCGTCGCGCCACCAGCCGTAGGCGGCGATGCCCAGGAAGATCAGCGTGGAAGCGATCAGCGCCTCGATATGTCCCCAAGCCGGAGTGGTGACGCGGGTCTCGCCCACGGTGTTCAGCGCCAGCTCCGCCAGGTGATATGGCGGCATGATCTGGGCGAACACACGCAGTCCATGCGGCAGCATGAACAGCGGAATCCACAGACCCGACAGAAACGACATGGGCAAGTAAACCAGGTTGACCACCGCCGGCGCGGAGTTTGGCTTGGCGAAGTAGCCAATCGCCAGGCCCAGCGCGCTGAAGGGAATCGAGCCAGCCACTAGGATTGCGACCAACTCGACGGCGGTCCATACCGGGAGGCGGACATGACCGAAGGCGACGCCCACCGTCAGCAGCAGCAACATCACCGCCGTGCTGAAAACGACGGCCGCGAACAGCTTGGCCAGGAAGTAGGCCGCCAGCGGCATGGGCGAAGCGCGCTTCACCTCCAGCCAGCCCTGGCCGCGCTCGATGGCGACGCTGACGCCGAAGCCGAACAGCGCTACCGCCATCACGCCGAAGCAGCCCATGGTGGCCAGCACATAAGTCGCGCCGTGGCCGCGCTCTGCCGCACTGCCGTTGTTCAGCACGATGCCGAACAGCACGTAGAACATCAGCGGGAATGTCAGCGTGGAGATGGCGTAGACCGGAATGCGAATCTTGTTGATCAGCTCGTACTTGGCTTCCTTGGCGAACACGGCCAGGGTGCGCGACAGCGAGCGTTGCGGGACGGCGGCGATGGCGGGAAAGGTTGCGGTTGCCATGTTAGTTGCTCCCCTTCGAAGCTTCAGCATTGTTGTTGCCGGTGAGGGCGAGGAAGGCTTCCTCCAGGCCGGCGTTGGTCACTTCCAGGTCGGCCAGCCAGCTATCGCGCTGCAACAGCTCGCGCACCACCGGCTCGGCGGCGTTCACCTGCAGCTCAAACAAATTGCGGTCGGCCTTCACGCTGAGCACGCCGGCGATGCCGCGGATTTCGTCCAGCGAGAGGCGGCTGCTGCAACGTACCTGCTTGCCCATGGCGCGCGCCTTGATCTCGGCGGGCGTGCCCTCGGCCATGATGCTGCCTCGGTCGAGCACCAGGATGCGGTCGGCCAGGGCGTCGGCCTCGTGCAGGTAATGCGTGGTCAGCAGGACGGTCTTGCCGCGGCTTATCAACTCGCGAATCTGCGTCCACATCAGGCGGCGCGCTTCCACGTCGAGGCCGACCGTAGGCTCGTCGAGGAACAGCAGATCAGGATTGCCGCAGATGGCGATGGCAAACAGCACGCGCTGCTTCTGGCCGCCGGAGAGCTCGCCGTAGAGGCGGTCCTGGATGTCGGTGAGCCCGGCGATGCGCAGCGTTTCCGCCATCGGCAGCGGCGCGGGATAGTAGGACGAGAACAAATCAATGTGCTCGCGGACCTTCAGGGTCTCAGGGACGCGGCCCACTTGCAGCATGGCGCCCAAGCGCGGACGAATGCGGCCGAGGCGCGGATCGTCGCCGAAGACGCGGGCGCTGCCGGCATCGGCCTTGGCCAGCCCCAGCAGGATGCGCACCAGCGTGGTTTTGCCGGCGCCGTTCGGCCCCAGCAAAGCGAGAAGTTCGCCGGCGCGAAGGTCGAGGGTCACGCCGTTCAGCGCTACGACGTTGCCGTAGCTCTTCTTCAGATTGCGAGTGGTGGCCACGCTGGCCGTCCGCGGGGCGGCTGTGCTGCGTGGCATTTCAGCTAAGGCGGTGGACATCGTTCGCTCCAGTCTGGCCGGTAGCTTCCCGGTACGAGAGCCATCATCGGCGATGCGGGAGCGAGCGAGTAGTGTGGATTGTCAGCGGCGGCGCATGACAATTGTCATGGGGGTGGATTGGGCGGGCTGAATCAACAATTTAACGGGTAGGCGCTGATGCGGCATTTCTGTTTCGAGGCGGAATCCTCCGAACCTGGGTGCCCCGTTCTGGCCCGGGTTTGGCCAGGGCGGGGCATTGGTTTTCCTACGATTCACCCTTCACTATTCACTAAAGGAAAAGCCCCGCCCTGGCCAAAGGAAGGCCAGAACGGGGCACCCAGGTTTATTAAGAGTTCGACACGGAGAACGAAACGCTCCGGGAACCAACTACAAATCGAGAGTCTTCAGGTACGCGCGGAAATCTTTGCCCAGGTCGTCGCGCTTCAGCGCGAACTCCACCGTCGCCTTCAGGAAGCCCAGCTTGTCGCCGGTGTCGTGACGCTTGCCCTCGAAGGTGTAGCCGTAGATCTTTTCCTTCTCCAGCAGGTGCTTCAGGCCGTCGGTGAGTTGCAGTTCGCCGCCGCTGCCGGGCTGGATGGTTTCCAGGCTTTCGAAGATGCCCGGCGTCAGAATGTAGCGGCCGATGATCGCCAGGTTCGACGGCGCATCTTCCGGCTTCGGCTTCTCCACCAGATCGCTCACTTCGTAGAGGCGGCCATCGAACTTGCCCGCTACCGGCTTGGCATCGAGCACGCCGTAAGACGAGATGGCCTTGCCTTCCACCTCCTGCGTCGCCAGCACCGACGATCCGGTCTGGTTGTAAACCTCCACCATCTGCTTCAGGCATGGGACCTTGGCGTCGATGATGTCGTCGGCGAGAATCACGGCGAAGGGCTCGTCGCCCACCAGTTCGCGCGCCATCAGCACGGCGTGGCCCAGGCCCAGCGCCTCTTTCTGGCGAACGTAGGCGATGTGGATCATGTCGGAGATCTGCCGCACCATGGCCAGCAGGTCGGACTTGCCGCGCTCCTCCAGCATCTTTTCCAGCTCGTAGCTGACGTCGAAGTGGTCTTCGATGGCGCTCTTGCCGCGGCCGGTGACGATGATGATCTGGTCGCAACCCGCGGCCAGCGCCTCTTCCACGCCGTACTGGATGATGGGCTTGTCCACCAGCGGCAACATTTCCTTGGGCTGCGCCTTGGTTGCCGGCAGGAAGCGCGTGCCCAATCCCGCCGCCGGAAATACCGCCTTACGGACCTTCATTGCCATGCTTGCTCCCTATCGAATCGGAACCTGGTGCCGCTGCGGATGAAAGGATGATGATCTGCGATTAAGGGCCGAACTACGCCACCGGTTGCTGCTCGCCCGCCAGTTGTTCCAGCAACGATTTTAGACGTCCCAATATCTCCTCGGGCTGTTTGCTCTTCAGCGAAAATCTGAGTATGCCCGCGGGCGTGAATTGCCGGCCGCTCTCCTCGGCAACAAAGCGCGCCAGCCGCTCCGGCTCAACCGTGGCCGTCTCGGTGAAGCGGATGCTGACCGCCTCGCGACGCCGCTCGATCTGCGACACTCCGACCCGCTGCGATAGCAGCTTGAGCGTGGCGTAGTCCAGCAGATTGCGCACCGCCGGCGGCGTGTCCCGTAGCGGTCGCCCAGTTCGGCGGCCACATCCGCAAGTTGCGCTTCGGTCTCGACGCCGGCAACGCGCTTGTACATCCGCAGCCGCTGGTTCTCTTCCTGGATGTAGTCGGATGGGATGCGAATATTCAGCCCCAGATTGAGTTGCGTCTCCGGCGTCTCGGGCTCGATCTCGCCCTTCAGCTCGCGCACCGTGCGCTCCAGCATGGTGGTGTAAAGCTCGAAGCCGACGGCCTCGATGTGGCCGCTCTGCTGGCCGCCCAGCAGATTGCCCGCGCCGCGCAGTTCCAGATCGAGCGCGGCAATCTTGAATCCCGCGCCCAGGTCGCTGAACTCCTTCAACGCCGCCAGCCGTCGCCGCGCCAGGTCGGTGAGGTCGCGGTCCGGCGGAATCAGCAGATAGGCGTACGCGCGGCGATCGGAGCGGCCAACGCGGCCGCGCAACTGATAGAGCTCCGACAGTCCGTGGCGATCGGCACGATTGATGATGATGGTGTTGCACAGCGGAATGTCGAGGCCGTTCTCGATGATGGTGGTGGCGATCAGAATGTCGGCCTCGTGCCGCATGAAGGCCAGCATGATGCGCTCCAGTTCGCTCTCCCGCATCTGCCCGTGGCCGATGAGAATGCGCGCCTTGGGCACCATCTCGCGAATCTTGTCGGCAATGTCGTAGATGCTGTCCACGCGATTGTGCACGAAGTACACTTGGCCGCCGCGCTCCAGCTCTTTCTCGATGGCCGAACGGATGAGCTTCTCGTCCCACGCGGCCACCACCGTCTGGATGGCCATGCGGTCCTTGGGCGGCGTCTCGATGACGCTCATGTCGCGCAGGCCGAGCAGCGACATGTGCAGCGTGCGCGGAATCGGCGTCGCCGACATGGTCAGCACGTCCACTTCCTTGCGCAGTTGCTTCAGCCGCTCCTTGTGGCGCACGCCGAAGCGCTGCTCCTCGTCCACGACCACCAGCCCGAGGTTGTTGAACTGCACGTCCTTCGACAGCACGCGATGGGTGCCGATGACGATGTCCACCTGGCCGGTGCCGACGCGCTCGATGGTTTCCTGCTGCTGCTTGGCGGTGCGGAAGCGGCTGAGCATCTCGATCTTGATAGGGAAGGCGGCAAAGCGCTGGCGGAAGGTATTGAAGTGCTGGAAGGCGAGCACCGTAGTCGGCGCCAGGATCGCGACCTGGCGGCCGTCGCTGACTGCCTTGAAGGCCGCGCGCATCGAGACTTCCGTCTTGCCGTAGCCGACGTCGCCGCACAGCAGGCGGTCCATCGGCGTGGACGCCTCCATGTCGCGCTTCACGTCGGTGATGGCGCTCTCCTGATCTTCGGTCTCGCTGAACTCGAAGGAGTCCTCGAACTCGCGCTGCCATTCGTTGTCGGCGGCGAAGGCGTGGCCCTGCGCGGTCTTGCGCGCGGCGTAAAGTTTCAGCAGCTCCTCGGCCATGTCCTTCATGGCCTTCTTCACGCGCGCCTTGGTCTTTTGCCACTGCTGCGTGCCCAGCCGGTTCAGCACCGGCTGCACGCCCTCGGACGAGCGATACTTCTGCACCAGGTCCAGACGGGTGAGCGGAACGTAAAGCCTGGCGCCCTCGGCGTACTCCAGCACCATGAACTCGGCGGTGCCGCCGTCTTCCTGCGGAACTTCCTTCAGTCCCTGATACTGGCCGATGCCGTGCTCGACGTGCACCACGTAGTCGCCGACGGCGAGATCGCGGAAGTCGGAGAGAAACGCCGAGACCTTCGACTTCTGCCGCTGCGGCCGTCCCACCGCGGATTCCAGCTCGTCGAAGAGATCGCGCGCGCCGAACATCACGAGGTTGGCCTCAGGCAACGCGACGCCTTCCGGCACGTAAGCCTTCACGATGGTGGTTGCGGTCACGTCCTCGGCGAAGTAGGTGGACTCATCCACGAAGACTTCGCTGCCCGGCTTGGGGGTGCGGCTGCCGATACGGAATGACAGGTTGTACTCGTTGAAGACGTCGGCCAGGCGCTCGACTTCGCCGGTGCTGGACACGGCAAACACCACGCGCTGGCCCTGGCGCGTCAGTTGCGATGCTTCTTCGGTGGCGGCGGCTACCGAGCCGTGAAAGCGCGTGGTCGGCTGCGTTTGCAGCACAATGTGCTCGCCGTCGCTGTCCTCGATGCCAAGCTGCTCGGTGGCGACCACCATTTCCTGCTGCAAACGTTCGCGCCACTCTTCCGGCGTCAGATACAGCTCTTCGGGACGAACCAGATTGCCGACCAGGCTGCGCTGATGCGCCTCATTCACCTTGTCCCACCAGGTGTCGTGCGCTTCCTCCAGCGCCGCCGGCTCGTCAAGAATCACCACCGCGTTGGGCAGCAGCTCGAAGAGATTGTTGCGCGCGCCGGCCACCGGGGCGTAGAGCTCCCATCCCGGAAAGGCCGCGACGCCCGTGGCGCGCACCGTGCTCTCGAGGGTGTCTTCGTCGCCGGCCAGGCGTTCACCCACCAGCCGCGCGTTGATCGCGGCCAGCGTCTCTTCGTCCACCGGCGTTTCCGTCAGTGGCAGCAGCGCGACCTCGTCCATCACCGCGGCCGAACGCTGGGTGGTGGGATCAAACTTGCGGATGGATTCGATCTCGTCGCCGAAGAACTCGATGCGCACCGGCCGGTCCATCTCCGGCGGATAGACGTCGAGCAAGCCGCCGCGATGCGCAAACTCGCCGGGCATCTCCACCACATCCACCTGGCTGTAGCCGACGATGCGCAGATGGCCGAGCAGTTGATCGGAATCCATGGACTCGCCGCGGCGCAGGATTTTTGCCAGCTCGGCGTAGAAGGCGGGCGACTGCAGGCGCATGGTGGTCGCGGGCAGGGAAGTCACCACCATGGAAGCCGCGCCGGTGACGACTTTCCACAGCGTCGTGGCGCGAGCTTCCTCAATCTCCGGATGCGGCGACTGGTTCTCGAAGGGCAGCACATCGTAGGCGGGCAGAGAGACGACGGACTCGGGCGAGGCAGCGCCGGTCACGTCGCCCAGCGAGCGGGCGACCGGCAGCAGGTCCTCGATGCAGCGGTTATCGGCGGTGATGATGAGCAGCGGCCGCCCGGCAGCCCGATGCAGCAGCGCGTAGAACAGGGCTTTGCCGGTGGGAGTCAGTCCGGAAACACGTATCCGCCCCGCGCCGCCCCGTACCCGGGTTACCGCACGCACAAAGGCAGGTGACTTCTCCACGTCCGCGAAGAGTTCGCGAACGAACGGCAGGATCATCGCTTATTTAGTTTACCAGCCATTTCGGGAAGGCGTTTTCACCACAGAGACACAGAGGCACAGAGAAATTAAGGCTCACTTAACCCTTGCGGAACGTGGACCTGCAAGACTGCGCATGGCAGCGCGGGGGCAGACTCCTTTTAACACGGAGGCCACGGAGACCACGGAGCGCACGGAGGAGAAGAAAAACTATTTAAACGAAAATTCTTTGCGTCTCTGTGTTGGTTCTTCAGAATCGTCCCGCGATGATTCTCTTCACCAGCCTCGGCTGACGACTGATAGCCGAAGGCTGAAGGCTTGCTCCCCACGATATAATCAGCGCCCAATCCTCAAAGTAAGCGAGTGCAACCATGCCGGTAAAGAAATTCAAGACCAAGGCCGAGCCTGCCGGGCCGGGCGGAGCCTGGTGCTATCTGAAGATGCCCTTCAACGTCGCCAAGGAATGGGGGACGCGCGGGCGGGTCGCGGTGAAGGGCACCATCAACGGCTTCGCCTTCCGTACCAACATCCAGCCCATGGAAGGCAATCATCTGCTGACCTTCAACAAGCAATTGCAAGCCGGCGCCAAGGCCAAGCCCGGCGACATGGTTTCGGTGGCGATGGAGCGCGACTTCGAACCGGCCGTGGTCGCGGTGCCGCCGGAGTTGGCGCGGGCCTTCCGCCAGAGCAAGCCGGCGAAGGCGGTGTGGGACAAGCTGGCCTACACCCATCGCAAGGAATTCGCGGTGTGGATCAGCGGCGCTAAGCAGGAGGAAACTCGCGACCGCCGCTCCGCCAAGGCGGTAACCATGATGCTGGAGAAGCGCAACATGTCCAGTCCGATAAAGAAAGGTTGAAGCATGCGATTGCTGTTGAACTGGTTGATAAGCGCGGTCAGCCTGCTGCTGGTGGCACGCATTGTGCCCGGCTTCCACGTGCACGGCTTCGGCGCGGCGCTGATTGCCGCGCTGGTCATCGGCCTGGTGAACGCCACCCTGGGGCTCTTCCTGAAGATTGTGACCTTCCCGCTGACGGTGCTGACGCTGGGAATATTCTGGCTGATCATCAACGCGCTGATGCTGCTGTTTGCGTCGTCGCTGCTGAGCCCGAATTTCCACGTGGCAGGTTTCTGGCCGGCCTTCATCGGCGCCATCGTGCTGTCGCTGATCAATATGGTGCTGAAGGCGCTGGCCGGCGACGCCGAGCGCTCCTAGCTAGCGTTCGAGTGCGCGCAGTCGCTTGACGGTGGCGGCGACATGGCCTTGCTGGAACAGCCGAATGCCGGCCACTCCGGAGGCGCCGGCATCCATGCAGGCCTCGGCGTTGTCGAGGGTAACGCCTCCCAGCGCGAGGATCGCCAACCGGCCGGCGCTGTGCTGGTAGCATCCGGCACGCAGAACATCGAGGCCGATGCCGGCTGCTCCGGTCTCCGCTTTTTCGAAGATAGGCGCCAGCACGGCAAAATCGGCGCCTGACGAAGCAGCCGCGGAAAGCTCTTCCAGGATGTGAACTGATACGCCGATTAACGGTGTGCCGCCATGGGCGCGCTTCCACAACGCACGCACCTCGGCGGGCTCGATCTCGCCGCTGGCCAGATGCACGCCATCCGCACCGCAGGCCAGCGCGACATCGGCGCGGCTGTTGATGAGCACGCGCGTCGTCGCCGAATTCTGGCGAACCACTTGCACAGCTTCGCAGGCCAGTTGCTCCAGTTCACGCGCCGGCAAGTCTTTCTCGCGAAGCTGAATGTAGTCCACGCCCGCGTCCGCCGCTTCGCCGATGCGCCGCAGCAAAGCTTGCCGCTGCGCCCGCTCATCGCCGGAAAATGAGCGGCGGTGCGTGATGTAGTAGAGAAGCATCGCCGGGATGATTGTATCGAGGAGCAGCTATCAGCCGTCAGCTTGTACCCGGCAAACTCTCAACGTGGGTGCCCCGTTCTGGGCTTCTTTTGCCCAGGGCGGGGCCTCTCTTCACCACGACATGTCACCAACTCGGCCGACTGAAAACCTGGCAAAGAGGATCAGCCCTCCGTGCCGCAAATAAGGTTCGTAGGCTGTCGACAACAGCCCCGCCCTGGCCAAACCCAGGCCAGAACGGGGCACCCAGGTTTTAAAGCCGACGCTGACTGTGGACAGCTCTTCGCTAAAATAAACGTATGCCCACGCCGCCCAAAGCGCGCAGCCGCGCTTCCAGCAAGAGTCGCAGCACGAAGACCAGGAACTCGAAGACCAGGAGCCCGAAGACCAGGAGCTCGAAGACCAGGAGCCCGAAGACCAGGAGCCCAAAGACGCCACCTATCGAAATTCTGCAGGCTGATTGCTTTGCCGGCCTGCCCTGGCTGGTGCACGGTTTCAGCACGCGAGTCGGCGGGGTTTCCACCTGCTATGGCGGGAAGTCGCTGAACCTGGGACGTACCGAGCACGACACCGAAGCCAACGTGGAGCGCAACCGCCAGATTTTTCTGCAAGCCCTTGGGGCGCGCGACAAGAGCGGTTCTTGGCCGCTGATGCAGGTCAAGCAGGTTCACTCTGCGGTGGTGCATCGCATCGCGTCAGCCAGCGACAAAGTCAGCGCCGGCGATGGCATGATCACCGCCGTCCCTGAGATCCTGCTGGCCATCAAGACCGCCGATTGCGTGCCGGTGCTGGTGGTGGATGTCGAGAAGCGCGCGGTGGGCGCCTTTCACGCGGGATGGCGCGGCACCGCGGCGCGCATCGTGGAGAAAGGTGTTGGCGAGATGCGCCGCCAGTTCGGCAGCCGTCCGGAAGATCTGCGCGCCGCCATCGGGCCGTGCATTCGAAGCTGCTGTTATCGGGTGGGCGATGAAGTGCGCTCCGAGTTTCAGTCGCAGTTCGCGTACGCGGATGACGTCTTCGAAGAAGTCTTCGATTCGCACGCGCTGCATATCCGCTATCCGCTGCTGTTTCTGAATCAGCGCGCCCCCGGACACGGCGACCTGGGGCCGGAGATCCATCTCGATCTGGTGAAAGCCAATCGGCGGCAATTGCTGGATGCCGGGGTGAGCGAAGGTCACATCTGCGTAGTCGAAGGCTGCACCGCTTGCGACAGCGGCAAGTTCTTCTCCCATCGCAGCGAATTCGGCAAGACCGGTCGGATGATGGCGGTGATCGGAATCCGCTAAAAAACCAATCCACCACAGAGACAAAGAGAAGACGGGGTCGAGAGATTTCAACGACGCTGATGCGACGACTGAAACCTGGGTGCCCCGTTCTGGCCTGGGTTTGGCCAGGGCGGGGCTTTGTTCGTACTCGGAGGAATGTTGATGTGATCTCCGTCTGTCTATCGAAATTGGAGTGAAGGCTTCGGAGCGGAAAGGCCCCGCCCTAGCCAAAAGAGGGCTAGAACGGGGCACCCAGGTGATTTTGGTGCGAATCTCAAGCTCTCGCGCAAAACAAAACCCAGCCGCAGGGGCTGGGTCAGTTAGGGCCTTAACCATCGCCTAGCTGTGGGTTTCCGGAGTACCCGGCGCGGGCGGAGCCTGCGGCGGATTGGGCTCGACGTAGCTGTTCACCATGTCCTTCAACTCTTTGCTGGGCTTGAAGAAAGGAATCTTTTTGGCGGGAACTTCCACCCGGTCGCCGGTCTTGGGATTGCGGCCGACGCGCGGCTTGCGCTGGCGGGTGCGGAAGCTGCCAAACCCGCGAATTTCAATCTTGTCGCCGGCGCGCAGCGAACGCACCACGCTCTCGAAGATCGTCTCTACGATGACTTCGCTGTCTTTCCGGGTCAATTCCGCCAACCGGGATACTTCGTCAATCAAATCTGCTTTGGTCATCCCGTACGCCCCTCGCGCTTTTCGAGTACCCTTCGGATACTCTCAAATTGCCTCAACCTTTGCAAGCCCTAGTTTTTAATGCACTTCCGCGATTTCCACAGCCCTGCCGAGACTTACTTCCATAAGTAATAGAAGCCCACGTTAGTCTGCATCAACTTGGACGGATCGGGCAGGTAGTCCGAGACGTCGCCGAACAGCAGGTCCAGCAGGCTCTTGCGTTCCTTTTCGGGACGCACCAGCGTCGGCTCGCCCTTGATGCCAACCGATTTCGCGGTATCCGCCACCGCAGCCCGGAAATCGCCAATCTGGTCAACCAATTTCAGCGGCACTGCCTGTTCGCCGGTCCATACTTTGCCGTTGGCGATGGCGCGGACGTCGTCGTCTTTCATGTGGCGCCCAACCGCAACATTATGAATGAACTGGCCGTGCATGTCGTCAATCATGCCCTGCATATAGGCGCGCTCTGCTGGCGTCATATCGCGCGTGGGCGAGCCGGTGTCCTTGAACTCGCCTGCTTTCATGGTGATGGCCTTCAACTTGGCCCACTTCAGCAGCTCTTCGTAGTTGTACCACTCGGCAATCACGCCGATGGAGCCGACCACGCTGGCGTCATCGGCAAAGATCTTGTTGGTGGCCGACGAGACGTAATACGCGCCGCTGGCGCCCACGGTTTCGATGGCCGCCACGATCGGCTTCTTCTTACTATTGCGGATGCGCAGCACTTCGCGGTAAATCTCTTCCGACGCAGCCGCGCCGCCGCCGGGCGAATTTACATGCAGAATAATGGCTTTGATCGAGCTGTCGTCGTTGTATTTGCGGAGCTGGTCCACGACATCTTTGGGGTCGAGGATGACGCCTTCCAGGTCCACCACCGCGATCTTGTCGCCGAAGCCGCCAAAGGCATCGCGCTGTTGGGTGCGGACAGAGAAATAGACCAGCGCAAAAATTGCGACCAGAAACAGGAAGAAGGCGCCCCCGCCCAGCAACACCCACAAAAAGACGCGCGAATTCGACTGCTCATTCATAAGGGAATCGTAAGTTTAGCAGAATCCGTAGCTTCCGAGGCATTGAAAACCGTGGCTCAGTGGAAGAGGCCGGAGAAAAACGCTCCCAGCTTGGCGAATAATCCGTGGGGCGCGGCAGCCGTGGCCACCTGCGCAGGACGCGGCGATTTCTTCTTGCCGGATGGCGGCGGCAGTACCACCGGATCAAGGTGCAGCATGTGCTTGTTGTCGAACCGCAGCGTGGCCACCAGCGGCGCCAGGTCCGCGCCGGGATCGCTGCCGTGGAACGCCAAGGGAGCGTCCATCACGATGGGGGTGGGGGCAGGAGCCGCCAGCACGGCGGCGTGCCCATTATCGTTCGCTGGCGGCTGAGCCGGCGGCGGCACCGGCGCGGTCTTCGCGACCTGCACCGGTACAGGCTGTGACGTCGGGCAGCCGCAGTTTTGGTGAACATGGGTTGAGCCTTCGATCTTGCCGGCGTGGAACATCACCGCCTCATCCGGCTTCACCTGGTAGGTGGCATCGCCCATGTTCTCGGAGACCACGATGGCGGAGGCGTTCCACGGCAACGACTGGATGCAGGTATCGCCCTGCGGCTGTGACCTTGACCGCCAGGTGTACGGTTCCGGGGCCGGGCATCAGCAGATGAAAGTCCGGGGTGAGCAAGGTGTCGGCGGAGGCGCCCAGCGGATAGTTCATCTCCAGGTCGCCCGAGTTCAGGCTGAACATCAGCTCGCGTCCGCTCTTCGAGGCGCTGACCGACAGGTTGGTGCCGGAGCAGATCAGCATGGTTCCGCCACGCTCCAGCTTCAAGGTTGCGGGATGGGTGCCGGCTTCGATGGAGGAACCGCTCAATACCGAGGTGCCGGAATTGGCGAGCAGCACCGAGCCTTTGACGCTGGCGTCGGTGGCGTAGAGTTCTCCCACATTTTGCTGGGCGAAAATGGCGGTGCAGGTTCCTGCCAGCAGGATCAAGAGGAGCGCAAAGCGATAGAGCGGCAACAACATGTGAGGCAGGTGCGACCCCTATGACCATACCACTGCCGGCGTGCAGGAACAACGGCGGCCAGGTTGCTAACTTAAGCGACGCCGGCTCAGAAATTCTCATCCACTTAGATTGAAGGCATGCTGCCTCGGCATTTACCCTTAAGCTAGCGCAATGGTAAAAAACGGCAACAATGGCTCTCCCTATCCCAAGCTGGTCTTCGGGGAGACCTTGCGCGTCGCCATCGAAACCTTCCGCATCAGCAAGATGCGTTTCATCCTGACCTCGCTGGGCATGGTCATCGGCACCGCGTCGCTGATCCTGGTGGTCACCATCGGCCTTACCGGCAAGCAATATTTGCTGCAGCAGATTCAGAACATCGGCGCCAACATGATCGTCGCCGAATACTCCGGCGGCTCCATTTACAGCAGCGCCGCCTCCAGCGAATACCTCACCATGGACGACCTGAACGCGGTGCGCGCCCAGGTGCCGGGCATCGCCGCGGCCTCGCCCATGATCGAATTTCACGACAGCGTTCCCGAACAGGGCGGCAAGGTGCGCGACATCCTGGTGCTCGGCGTTTCTCCCGAATACCTGCAGGTGCGCAACCTGGACGTGCTGGCCGGACGCTTCTTCGACGAGCAGGACACTAACGCCCGCAACAAGGTCGCGGTCATCACGCAGGCCCTGGCGGTGCGGCTCTACGGCTCACAAGACGACGCCGTGGGCCGGGAAATCAAGCTCAGCGGATTGCCCTTTACCGTGATCGGCACCTTTCGCGAGCGCGTGGACACCTTCGGCCAGTCGGAAATTTCCGACGACACCATTCTCATTCCCTATACCGTTGCGCGCTTCTTCACCACCAGCGATGCGGTGAAGCAGATTTTCTTCTCCACCTACGACCAAAATGAAGTGCCACGGGCGACGCAGCAGATTCACGACCTATTGCAGGCGCGCCACCGGCCGGAATCGGTGTACAAGGTGGAAAATCTGGCCCAGTTGCTCACGGTGGCCAACAAAGTTGCCAACACCTTGACCACGGTGCTGTCGCTGATTTCCGTGCTCACCCTGCTGGTGAGCGGGGTCGGCATCATGAACATCATGCTGGCCACGGTCAACTCGCGCATCCGCGAGGTGGGCGTCAGGAAAGCGGTGGGGGCTACCAATTCGGAAATCCTGGCGCAGTTCCTGACCGAGGCCATCCTGATTTCGCTGGCGGGAGGAACCGTCGGCATCTTTATCGGGCTGGCATTGCCATTCTCGATTCGCTATATCACCCAATATCGCGTGCCCGTGTCAGGATGGTCGGTGATCATCGCCGTACTGGTTTCGACTATGGTAGGGGTGATCTTCGGCACCGCGCCGGCAGCCCGCGCCGCGCAACTTGATCCGGTCGAGAGTTTGCGCTACGAATAGCCGCGCGAATGGGGAAGCAGGTTTAGGAAAGAGACTCATCGGCGTCTGCATGTAATCTCAATACCTGACGAATGGCAACCTTCACCTCAATCTCAGAGACGGGGCTCAGCGAGGAGCGCAGGGTTCTGGGCGCGCGTATCCTGCCCGCCCTGGCGGCCTGCGGGCTGTTCCTGGTGTACGCCGCTCTGCCGTCGCGCAACTTTTATTGGGACGGCGTTACCTTTGCCCATGACATTGAGAGCGCCCGTTCGCTGGTGACTCTGCTGTGGCCCAATCATTTGCTGTATGACGTGATCGGGTGGTGCGCCTACACCGCGCTGGGCGGACGCATCCGCGCCCTGTACGTCTTGCAGTTCCTGAATGCAGGCTTCGCCGCCCTTGCCGCCTACCTGCTGTGGGGCATCATCGCCCGGGCGACGCGTTCCTGGCGGGCGGCTGCCGCCTTCACCGCGCTGTTCGCGTTCGCCGGCATATGGTGGCGCTTCTCCACCGACGCCAACGCCTACATCCTGAGCGTGTGTCTGCTGCTGGCCTGCGCGCGCTTGCTGGAACCGCAGCGCCTGCCTCGACCATGGCTGCTGGCGGCCCTCTATACGCTGGCCATGCTGGTGCATCAACTGGCAGTGCTCTTCCTGCCTGCCGCCATTTTCGCGCTGTGGTGGCAGGGCCTGCCGGAGGAGCCGCTCGCGCGGCGCATGCTTCGCGTCGGCAAGTATGCAGGCAGCGCAGCGACGGCCACCTTGCTCTGCTACGTAGCAGCCTTCCGATTCAAGGTGGCGCATGGCGTCACCGTTTCGTTCTGGTCCTGGACCGCCAGCCACACCGAGGGCTCGGGATTTTTCTTCCGTCCCGCCACCGTCATTGCTGCCTCGGCGCGAAGCTGGATGCAGGTGTTTGGGGCCGGCCGCCCGGAGTTGTGGTACTGGAGGCCGTTGGCCGTAACTCTGGTGACGCTGACGCTGATCAGCCTGGCGCTCGCTATCCGCGCCGTCGTCCGAAGCTGGCCAACGTTGAGGACCATCCGCATTCGCAATCACATGCTCGGACGCTTCGCCGGCATCTGGTTCGCGACCTACGCCGTGTTTCTGCTGTTCTGGATGCCGCGCAATTCGTTCTACAAGCTGTTTGCCTGGCCGGCGCTGGTGCTGCTGCTGGCGGCCTGCTGGATGCCGCGCCCGCTGCCCTTCTGGCGCAGCCCGCTCATTATGCTGGCGCTGACCCTGGCGCTCTTCAATCTCACCTTCGCCATCGTGCCCTATTCCCGTACCACTTCCAATGTCGCGCTGGGCTTCTCGCTGCGGCTGGAACCGGCGCTGGCTAGCGGCGCACTGGTGTATTACCACGAGCTCGATCCCGACGATTCGATGGCCCGCTATTTCAATCCGCAGACCGAATGGCGGCCGCTGGAGACGGTGGAGGAGATTGACCACGAGCTCGCAAGCGGCAAGCCGGTGTGGCTGGATACCACCGCGCTCGACTACCTGTCACAGCAGGATGCCGGCTGGCTGAATCAACGCAGCGCCGGCCAGGCGGCGAGGGAAGTGGTGACGCGCTTCACCCGCATGCGCTTCGTGCAACTGTCCGCTGCGTCACGGTCGGCGGGGAATTTCAGCCGGGTCTCGCGTTCGGGCAATCCCGCGGCCGCCACCAGGCACACCGGTTTCTCGCAATAACACTCGACTGTCGGGTACCCCATTCAAGGCCATCCTTTGGCCTTGAGTGGGGGGTTTCCTATACCCCGAGAAAATCCCGGGTGCCCCATTCAAGGCCATCTTTTGGCCTTGAGTGGGGGGTTTCCTATACCTCGAGAAAATCCCGGGTGCCCCATTCAAGGCCATCCTTTGGCCTTGAGTGGGGGGTTTCCTATACCTCGAGAAAATCCCGGGTGCCCCATTCAAGGCCATCTTTTGGCCTTGAGTGGGGGGTTTCCTATACCTCGAGAAAATCCCGGGTGGCAGGTGGCCCGGGTTTCGCTGCTCGATTCATCCTTGAATCTGGGTGCCCCGGGTCTCGCGCTTTTCGAGACCCGGGTGATCAGGCCCGTTGCCGGGGTGCCCCATTCAAGGCCATCCTTTGGCCTTGAGTGGGGGGCTTCCTATACCTCGAGAAAATCCCGGGTGGCAGGTGGCCCGGGTTTCGCTGCTCAATTCATCCTTGAATCTGGGTGGCCCGGGTCTCGCGCTTTTCGAGACCCGGGTACGCGCTACTCTGGAAAGCTCGCCGGTTCTATCCGCTTCAACTTGAATTTGCTCCAATCCTTCAGGCGGACCGGTCCTGTCTTGAGTGAAGATCGTGTCCGCCGTGCCAGCGCTCCAGCCCGCGAGGCGTGCACGCAGACTAAACTACTCGCCACCCCGGCGGCTGTGATTCTGGATACCATGCCGCGGTGATGGATTGCCGCACACCCGGGTCTCGAAAACCGCGAGACCCGGGGCACCCAATTTCGAGCGGGTAAAGGGAAAATCGTGGAAGGATGAATCGAGGCGGAACACCCAGGCCACCCGCCCCCAAAGTCTGCAACAGGTCCTGCGGCCCGACGTGTGCAACAGGTTGAGTCTCGATAGGGCGGCGCTGCAGTCTCGCTTGGCGAGACGAAAGGTGATAGCCCAGCGTTTCAACGCTGGGGAGGCGAACCTCTTGCGACTCGAGTCCCCCGGGGACGGCACCTCCGGGGCTCGGGTACGGGTGAACAGGCTGGGAAGAAGACGGAATCAACGGAGTGCCGCCGGCTGAAGCCGGCTCCGGAGAGAAACAACGAAGCGCTTATCGGCACGACCGGAGGTCGTGCCCTTACTCATGGTCTCGGCAGAGCAGAGTTTTTGCCGCAGGGTGAAGTCGGGCCCTGACACAAGGCACGCTAAAACGGAGTTTTTCAGTAGCCCCTTTAGGCGTGCAACTGAGTATCTGCCTAGCAGAACTAAACCGATCGCTGAAAAGCTCAAGACAAAACCGTGCCACCCGCTAAAGCGGGTTCCGGAGGAGAGCTATTAACGGCTTTTCGGCACGACTAAAGTCATGCCCTGATACAAGGCTTCCCAAAGCAGAGTTTTTCAGCCGCCTCTAAGAGTTGTGCCCTTGCTCAATGTCTCGACAAAGCGGAGTTTTTCAGCGGCCTATTTCAGGCGAGCCGAAAGCGCCTGCTCCGCACCATTGTCAACATGTTAGCATTGCGCATTTGCGCAAACATAGCAGCATTGTGCCGCATCTAAGCCCCCTGTTTTCATAGAGATTTATACGTAAACCTTGCAGAATCATCACTTAGCTTAGATTGATGAAATAAGCCCTTTGGTTTCAATACTCGACCCTCTTTTTTGCACGGTGCGCGCGGGCGGGTGGCCCAGCCTTTCGGCTCGGATTCTAACCCTACTTCGAATCCCCTGGCCGGAGCGCAGTCGAAGGGTCCGCCCGTCTTTGGGCTAACCTGGGATTCGCTGAAATCGATGACCGTCCTCGGCTATGGCGTGATCTGCCACACCACGCCGTCCCCATTCGCTCCGCCTGCGGTGGTGGTGCCGTAGAGATTTCCACTGGCGTCGAGTATTACGCTGCTGTACGGACTCGCTCCCTCCAGGCCTCCAAAAATGTGGAGATCGGTTTCCGTCCAACTACCGCCGGAATTCGTCAGCTTAAATACCGTGCCAACCCCGCGGCCACCCTCGTAGGTTGTCCCATAAACGTTACCGGCGCTATCGAGACCTACCTCGTCGGTGAACCCGCCGAAGCCGCTGTATAGAGTGGTGAGAGTCCAGCCGCCTCCGGAGTGGCTGAGCTGGTACACCACGCCGCTACCGCTAGTTCCGCCATACTGGTTATCGCCGTACAGATTTCCCGCACTGTCCAGCACGACTCCCGACAAAGGGTAGCCGCCGTCACTGGCCCCGTGGAAGTTGTAGAGGTCGTTAAAGGTCCAGCCTGATCCGTTCGGCACCACCTGGAAGACGGTGCCATATCCGTAAGCGCCGCCGTAAAACACCGTGCCGTAGAGGTTCCCGGCATGGTCGAAGGTAGGCGTGGAAGTGGGTTGGTCACCGTCAGCCAGGCCGGTGAAATTGTGGATGATACTGAAGGTCCAGCTTCCGCCCGAGCGCGTCAGTTTGTAAATCACGCCACAGCCACCCTCGCAATTTCCCGTGCCGCCAACAAAAGCCTGTCCGTAGAGATTGCCCGCCGCATCGAAGGCCACGCCTCCCCAGGGAGTGCCGACTCCATCGGGACCGTCGGCGAAGCGAAAAATCACGCTTTCGGTCCAGGGGCACTGTGTAGAGCGGCAGATGTAGGGGCCTGGCGCAACCCTGAACACCACGCCGCAACCGCGACCACCGCAGCCGTTGCCGCCACCGTTGAGGGTGGTGCCATACAGCGCACCATCCGGCCCAATGGTTACCGGTGCAGTTGGCTGGTTGCCGTCTTGTCCCGCATGAAACTGGTAGAGCTGATGGAAAAGCCAGGAGCCGCCGGTGGGCGTCAGACCAAAGACGGTACCGGTTCCTCCGGTGGTGACGCCGTAGAGGCGGCCGTTGCGATCCATGGTAAGTCCCGCCATGGGATCGGAGCCGCCGGGTGCGCCGGTGAAGCTATGCAGGAGAGTGTAGGTTTGCGCGGGCGCCGGCGACGCCATCAACGTTGCGGCACAAAGTAGCAGGACGAGCCTCGTCCTGCTCAAGCTGCTGTCGGAAAATAGTTTCATCTCGATCTGCTCTAGGGAAGGCGACTGCCGAGGAATCGAATGCCCGACACTGTAACCCAAGTAGCGCCGAAGTTCCAGCAGGCTGGGGCACCACGCCAATTGACAATTGCCGAGCTTACCTTGAGCATTATGGGTTTATGTCGGACAAAGTTCAGTGCGCCAAACACGGAGAATCTGAGAAGGCGTACGTTTGTGTCCACCTATCGGGCGATGCGGCTGGGCTGGGTTTCAATCGGAACGATCCGACGGATGAGAATCCCTTTCCCGATGCTTGGTGTGATGACTGTGAACTCATACGCTCCACTGATGGCGGATGGGATGAAGAAAACGAGAAGCTGGCCCAAATTTCACTCCTCTGTGCCGAGTGCTATGAGCGCAGCCGCATTCGTAACACGCGGACTGCAGTCACGTTCGACGACCTGGCGGACCTCCGCTGGAAATGTGGCACCTGCGAGGAGTGGCACACGGGACCATGTCTGGATTTTTCCTACGATGCACCGTATTACTGGCCAAGGAAACATGAGACTGCGAACCACCAATTAAGTTCGGCCAGTCGCTCGGAAACATTTCTGGATGAGGACTCCTGCGCTATCGAGAGTCAACACTTTTTTGTTCGTGGGCTCATCCATTTGCCGATCATCGGCACAGCGGAAACTCTGTGCTGGGGAGTCTGGGGTTCGCTCAGCGGCGAAAACTTCCAAAAACTCAGAAGGATGAATGACGATCCTAAGCGCGTCGAGCTTCCGCCCATGTTTTCCTGGCTAAGCACTCAAATCCCCGAGTACCCGGACACGCTGAGTCTCAAGATGTACGCTCACATACAACCACTGGATTTGCGCCCAACATTTGAAATGCAACCTACCGACCATCCTCTAGCTCAGGAATACCACCACGGAATAACGCCCGAGCGAGTCAAGGAAATCATGATGGGACGCCTGCAGAGCATTCAGTAGCTCAGGGTGCCCGGGGCGCATCAGGTCCCGGGTCTCGATCCCGGCGCGACGGGGCCGCCGGTAGTGTAGGATTTTTTGCACGCCATCGGGCATTCCGACGGCCGCCATCGAAAGCTCGCACTATCAACTTGATCCGCAGTATCGGCCGAGCGCATCCATCAGCGGGCTTGCAGCCTCAGGAGGAACCGTGTTCCGTATCGTGCATCTGTTTGTCGTCGTTGGACTCTTGAGTTTTGTGGCCGCGGCGCAAACGCAGCAAGCAAAGGCCGCACCACCGCCGTCGCCAGCCCCACCGGACAACTGGATCACGATCAGCAACGGTTACGCCAAGCTGTTGACGGATGTCTCCTTTGCGCACCATCCCGAAGCCGGCTCGCAGCAGGGTCTCAGCCAGTTCGATAACGAGGTGTCGCAGCCGACCCTGGCGGACGAAGACCAGCAACGACAGCAGACGGAAGCCGTGCTGTTGAAGCTGAAGGCCGCGGCGGCGGAGAAGCAGCCGACGCAAGTTACCGAAGATCTGCAGATCATGATCGACCGGGTCCAGCTCGACTTCAAGCAACAGGACTACGCCCGCGCTCACGAAGTGCCCTACTTCAACGCCAGCGGTGCGGTGTTTGGCGGACTGCACATCCTGCTGGATGAGCAAACGCCCAACGAGCGCCGTCCCGCGGCGGTGATGCGGATCCGCGAGTATGCCGGCCTGGAGCCTGGCTATAAGCCACTCACCGAGATCCTGAAGCAACGGGTGATGGAGCAGATGGCCAAGCCGGGCGTGATGTATCCCGCGAAGGTCGAAATTGAAACCGAGATGGGGCGCAATTCCAACTATGTCGACGGCATTGCGACCTTGATGGAGAAATACAAGCTGACCGGATGGCAGGAGCCCTATGCAACGTTAAAGAAGCAGTTGGCCGATTACGACGCCTGGGTGCAGGCGACGCTTTTGCCCAAGGCGCGCACCGATTTCCGTCTGCCGCGCGGAAGAGTACGCACTGAACCTGCAAAGCTACGGCATTGATATCCCGCCGGAGCAGCTTGCAGCGATGGCGCACCAGGCGTTCACCGAGATACAGGGCGAGATGAAGGGAATCGCCGCCCAAATTGCGAAGCAGCGCAACCTTCCCTCCAGCGACTATCGCGACGTGATGCGCGAGTTGAAGAAGAAGCAACTGGTCGGCGACGCCATTCTGCCGTTCTACGAAGACCGGCTGAAGCAAATCGAAAAGATCATCGTCGAGCAGCAGATCGTGACCCTGCCGGATCGGCCTGCCAAGATTCGCATTGCCACCGCCGCGGAGACCGCGCAGCAACCCGCTCCGCATATGCAGCCTCCGCCGTTCCTGCATAACACCGGACAGAAGGGCGTGTTCGTGCTGCCGCTGAATATTCCCGCCGCTCCCGGCCAGAAGGCGTCGGAGAAATATGATGACTTCACCTTCGATGCCGCGGCCTGGACGCTTACCGCGCACGAAGCGCGTCCCGGACATGAGTTGCAGTTCGACTCGATGCTGGAGCATGGCGTCTCGCTGGCGCGGGTGCGCTTCGCCTTCAACAGCACCAATGTCGAAGGCTGGGGACTGTACTCCGAGTACCTGATCAAGCCATACATGCCCTTGGAGGGGCAACTGGTATCGCTCGACTATCGCCTGCTGCGGGCGGCGCGGGCCTTTCTCGATCCCGAGCTACAGAGCGGAAAGATCACCACTGCCGATGCGTACCGGGTGCTCCAGGACGACGTAGTGTCGTCGCACGCATTTGCCGAAGAGGAAGTGGAGCGTTATACCTACCGCGCGCCGGGCCAGGCCAACAGCTACTTTTACGGCTATACCAAGCTGATTGAATTGCGCGAAGACACGGAAAAGGCGCTATCCGCAAAAGGAGTGAAATTCGATCAGAAGAAATTTCACGATTTCATCCTGGCCCAGGGACTGCTGCCGCCGGCTCTGATGCGCCAGGCGGTGATGGAGCAGTTTGTGCCGGCGCAGAAGTAGCAACGCGCGCGGCAATTGGTAATGGTCTCTACTCCGGCTGACGGCAAACTGCCGCGCAACCCCTGCACAAAATCCACAATGGTGGCGGCGTGGGTGGCCATCACCAACTGCAATACCAGCTTGCCCTCAGCATTGAGCACGGCTACCGAGAGGCTGTGCTGGTGGACACCGAGACCGATATACTTGATGCTATCCATGGGGTGTTCCTTTCGTCAGGCTTGGTTTACTGCTTCACACAGCAACCAAATCCTACTTCGAAAGGGGCGCCCTTTTATAATGCGTGCCCCATCCAAGGTCATCTTTTGGCCTTGAATGGGGGGGCTGTACATACCGGGAATTCGGGCAGCGGAAATTCCCGGGTTTTCTATACACCTCCGGGAGTCAGCGGATTTTCGATTCACTTCAGTAATTTCGTTTTTTTCGATACCTCCCGCGCTTCAGCCCGACTTTCTGCGCCACATAACGTCAGCAGGAAACTTTTCGGGCGTTCGCCGAGTCACACTCTTGTACGTCCAAAGGCGGTACCAGCTCGATCGGCTTCGCCAAACGCGCCGTCGTTAGCGGCGCAGTTAGCGGGAAACCCGCGCCGCTGCCGCGCCGGCCTACCTGCGAGGACTGGACTTGAGAAGACTCCTGGTTTTCGGCTCGTATTCTGCGCAATCCTCGGCCACGGCAAACTACTACCTCGGCATTTACAGAAACCTCACCGACCTGGGCTTTGAGATCACCTTCGCCCACCCTGGCCGGGCGGCTTCCGGCAAATCCGCGTCGCCCAACACCGTCACCTACGGCGCCCTCCGCGATATTCCGGAGTTGCTGTGCCATCGCACTCGGCCGGATCTCGTCATCCAGCAGCATGGGCAATCGCAAATGGACTGGCTGCTGTCGGAATGGCTCTTCGATTCCTGTCCGGCGCACGCGCAGCTTGCGCTGTGGGATGCCGATGCGCCGGCCACGCTGGCGGCGATGGAAGCCAATGCGCTGGACGACCTGCACGCGTTGCTGCCGGAATATGACCGCGTCTTCGTTGCCGGCGGAGGAGCCGCGGCGGTGGAGCGCTATCTCAAGTGCGGCGCCAGCGATTGTCACTTGATTTATCCCGGTCTCGATTCGACGGTGCACTATCCCGTCGCCGCCGATCCGGAGCTGGCGTGCGACCTGCTCTTCGCCGGCGAGCGTTCGGCTGAACTGGAGCCAACCCTGCACGAATTTTTCCTCATGGCGGCGCAAGCGGCTCCCGAGTTCCAGTTCAATTTGCGCGGCGCTGGATGGGAATCGCTTGCGCTGCCGCCAAATGTGCGGCTGATCGCGGCGACCGACGCGGCCGATCGCAATCGCCTGTACTGCTCGGCGCGCGCGGTTCTCAGCCTGAACTGCGGTCCTGCGGAACGAACCAGTTACGCTCCGCCCGCCGGGCTGTTTGAAGCAGCGGGGGCCGGCGCCTGCGTCATCAGCAATGTGTGGGACGGCATCGCGAGCTTCTTCGAGCCCGGCTGCCAGGTTTTGATGGCGCGCAACGCCGAGGACGTGCTGGACCTGCTGCGCACCGTGGACATCCGCCTGGCGCGCGAGACCGGCAAGGCTATGCGCAAGCGCGCGCTGCTGGAACACACCTACGCTCTGCGCGCGCTGGAGCTGCGCGAAGTGCTGCGCCACTCGCCCTCCGGCGGCTCACGCCGCGAGCGCCTGAAGCAGCCGGCGTGAGGGGAAGCTGTCAGCTCTCAGCCATCGGCCGTCAGTAGTTTCGAGTTTCAAGTTTCAAGTTTCAAGAGCTAAGAGCTAAGAGCTAAGAGCTAAGAGCTAAGAGCTAAGAGCTAAGAGCTGCTTTCTGGGGGCACGACTTCCGAGGCTGCGGAAAAAGTCTGCTTCCGAATGCCTTGTATCAGGGCACGACTTCAGTCGTGCCGATAAGGCGATTTATTTTTGTCATCACGAACGGGCTTCAGCCCGTGAGGGATCTGCTTTTCGAGCCCTTCAGCCGCCGCCGCGCAACTCTCCGCTACAATAGCCACAGGCGCCCAGCGCCAGGTTCAAGTGGAGGACATGGATGGCTCAAGTGAAAATTACCGCGCGGCTCAACGGCCCGTTTCGCGTGGAAGCGCCCGAGGGCGCGGTGGAACTGGTGGACGCCAACGGCACACCCTATGACCTGACCGGCAAAACGGCGTTTTCGCTGTGCCGCTGCGGCGGGTCGGTGAACAAGCCTTTCTGCGACGGCACCCATTCCAAGATTGGCTTCCAGGCCGCCGAAGCCGCGGTGAAGAAGGCCGACGAAGGCGGCAGCGATCCCCTGAAGGCGCTGTAGCGCCAAGTTTCGACGGCAGCAAGAAAGGACCGCGTTCCGTGGTCCTTTTGATTTTGGGGCAGGGATCAGGTGCATGCATACCTTCTGCAGCGCATGCATCCCTTTCGCTTAGTACGCAGGCGTT
The DNA here is from genome assembly GCA_963763975.1 of uncultured Acidobacteriaceae bacterium. Lineage (GTDB taxonomy): Bacteria > Acidobacteriota > Terriglobia > Terriglobales > Acidobacteriaceae > Bog-257. The sequence goes on along the minus strand of CAVXQR010000003.1, from coordinate 375,001 downwards.
GCGATTCACCTTCCATCGCACAGTTTTCGGTGATGGCGATTACTCCGGCAAGCCCGGAACGGGCGACATTTGTGTTAGCCGTGGGCGTAAGCCCGCGGTCGCCGAGCGAGATTTGAGGGACAAGCCGCGGGGCGGCGGCAGGGTTTTATGTCGCAATCCATTCGGTCGTGCCCCAAGGCGATCATTCGGCACGCGTAGTGTCGCCGCTCCGCGGCTCGGGTCGCCGACCTCGCGCCTGACCGCGGGCTTACGCCCACGGCTAAAACAAATGGCGCCCTGCGGGCTCGAAGTGCCGCCGGCTGAACCCGGCTCACGTTCGCGAAGATACGGCGTGGACGCTGGCCTGAAGGCCAGCTCTACCCGAACGCACTAGCCACTGGCCACTGACCACTAGCCACTGCTCTAATGCACGGTCTTGGTCTTGCGCGACATGTAATCCATCAGCAGGTACTGGCCCAGGGTGTAGGGCGTGGTGAAGTAGGCTTTGCCGCGGCACATCTCCGTCACCTTCTGCACGAACTGCACCAGCCCGTAATCCGACGCCAGCATGAAGGTATTGATCAGCACGCCGGCGCGTTTGCACTTCGACACTTCCTTCAGCGTCTCGCTCACCACCAGCGGGTCGAGCCCGAACGCGTTCTTGTAAATCCGCCCATCTTCCAGCGTCAGCGCCGAGGGCTTGCCGTCGGTGATCATCACGATCTGCTTCATGTCCTTGCGCTGGCGCTGCAGGATGCGCTGCGCCAGCCGCAGTCCTTCGCGCGTGTTGGTGTAATACGGGCCGACTTTCACCCGCGCCAGTTGCGACAGCGGCATCTCTTCGGCGGAATCGTGGAACAGCACCAGCGACAGCGAGTCGCCGGGATACTGCGTGCGGATGAGGTGCGACAGCGCCATCGCCACTTTCTTCGCCGGGGTGAAGCGGTCTTCGCCGTAAAGAATCATGGAGTGCGAGCAGTCGAGCATCAGCACCGTGGCGCACGACGACTGGTATTCGCACTGATGCACCTGCAGGTCGCGATACTCGATGTTCAGCGGCAGGCTGCAGGCCTTCGCGCTGGATGGCGTTCGACAGCGTCGCGGTGATGTCGAGATTCATGGTGTCGCCGAACTCGTAGGTCTTGGTCGCGCCGCTGGCCTCGATGCCGGTAGCGGTGTCGCGCGTGTCGTGGCGGCCGAAGCTGGATTTGCCCAGCGAGCCCAGCAGATCGCGCAGCGCTCTGAAGCCGAGGAAGTCCAGCCCCTTGTCGGTGATTTCGAAGCGCGCCTGCGATTGCGCGTCGCCAACCTGGCCGCCGGCGGTCGAGCTGCGCGCGGGATCGTGCGGCTGGTCAATGCTGACGTAATCTTCCTGCTCCATGCGCTCGATAAGCTGGTCGATCAGCTCGTCCATCTGCTCCGGCGACATGCTCTCGATCTGCTCGCGCATCTGCTCATCCAGCATGTCGCTGTTCATCAGCGCCTCGGCGATGGCCTGGCGCAGGTCTTCCAGCGTCTGCTCGGAGTTGTTCAGGTCGTAGAAGTCGGAGAACTGGTTCTGGAAGCCGCTCTGCAGCAGGTAGTCGGAGAGCGCGTTGAGCAGGTCTTCGAGACTCATCTCGGAGGCGGGCTCGGGAACGTATTTTTTGTAGCGAATGAATTTGGGCATGGGGAAGCAGCTCTTAGCCTTTAGCTCTTAGCTCTTAGCTTTTAGCTCTTAGCAATCAGCTCTCAGCCGTCGGCCATCGGCCATCGGCCTCTTTAGATGCTGTCATCCTGAGCGGAGCGTCCGCGTTCTTTTCGACCCGCGTCTTCGCGGGTCGGCGGACGCGCAGTCGAAGGACCTGATGTTTCTTCTCTCGCCTGCCATCCACGATTCACTAACAACGATCCACGAACCCCGATTCACGATCCGGCCGCTTTGGCGCCCTGCACTTTGTTGCCGCTGCGGCGCCACCTCTGGGGCTCGATTCTATCGGGCTGGTTGGCGGTGGGCAAACGTGGCTTCCGGCGTGGCGATCCGGGACGTGCCCGCCGCCCAAAAATCGCCCGCCAATTCACTCATCTAACTTACTAAACATCGCTGTTTTCAGCAGCTTGCGCAATCACCTGGCACTTATCAGCAAATTACCCGGCAACCATTGTCTTCGCCGCCGAACTGCGGCATTGTGCACCCATCGAAGCGGCACCGGGCCAACGCCCGAGCAACTGCTTCACAAGGGGCAGCCGCCCGGAGGCAAGGTTAACCATCCTCCTCCGGGCGGCATACAGCGAGAGAGAGTCAGCAAACAGAGGCGGCGCATGAGCGAGTGCGCCGCCCAGGATCGAAAGTGAAAGGAGGCGCCATGCAGAACCAGAAGAAGTCAGCCAAAGCCGGACGGCACAGCAGCGAAGGGTCGTCGCACAACCTACAGCGGGAAGGTGAGCGGAAAGTACTGCACGATGCGCCCACCACGCCGGGCATGATGCTGCGCGCGCCGGTCAGCATCACCGTGGCACGCCAGGTGCGGCGGCAGCGGGCCCACGCCCGCCACATGCTCCGGCTCCTGCGGGAGTTCTACGAATTCGGACTGCTGCGCGACCGTGGCCGTCAGAACACTTCTTTGCCAGCGGGTTGCGTGTTGGCGGTTCGTTACCAGTCTCGCTGACGAGAGCCGCCGCCGGCAGCCGGATTCGTCCGGAGCGCCACTGCCGGCGGCGGTGAACCAGGAACCATCACGCGCTCTACAGCCGAGCGTTGACGTAGTCGCGGGCGACCCACTCGTTCATGGGATGGCGACGGCCGCAATCGAGGCACTGCGTAATGGGCGCGGAGATGCCGCACTGCGGACACTTCCCGCCGGTCTGGAAGGTATCGAACACCGCGCCGCAACTGCCGCATCGCCAGAAGTTGCCGATAGGAGGCCCGGCTTTGCACCACGGGCAGGCGAAGCCCTGGTGTCGCGGCAGCTTGGCCATGCGCAACAGCGCCAGCGCCTGCTTCATGCCGCCCCAGCAGTTCAGCAGAATGAACACCGACAGCACGCCGAACCACAGCGAGCCGGTGCGCAGCGCGTAAAAGATCATCGCCGCCACGCCGACGAAGCCCAGCACCGTCGCCACCATCAGGCTGCGCGCGCGTCCCATGAAGAACCACAGCAGCGAGCGCAGCATCTGCCCGCCGTCCAGCGGATAGATGGGCAGAATGTTGAAGGCCAGCAGTATTGCATCAATGACCAGCACCGCCAATACAAGCGACGCGAGATTGGGGTTGGTTTGCCGCCATCCTGAAGCGCGGCTGAACCAAAACAAAGCTCCCAGGATCGGAAGCAGCGCCACGTTGACCAGCGGACCGGCGGCGATGGTCCACAGCGTCGCTCCCGGACGCGGCGGGGGATCGACATAGGCCACGCCGCCCAGCGGCCACAGCACAATCTGGTTGGCGTTGCCGCCCACCTGTCGGCAGGCCAGGGCGTGTCCGAACTCATGCGTCAGCACAATCAGGAACAGGGCCAGATATTCGAGCACATTCCAAACCACGGACGAGTAATCGCGCGAGCGCATGTTGATCTCGAAGACGGCGAAGACGAACCACGACCAGTGCAGATAGACATTGATTCCGGCGAGGCGGAACAGGCGCATCGAGCCTTGACGGCTGGCATACATGAATCAGAGTTTATCGCAGGATGCGGCCGAGCCTGGGGTGCGAAGCTCAGGGTGCGAATTTCGGGTGCCCCATTCAAGGCCGTCTTTTGGCCTTGAGTGGGGGGGGCTGGGCGTGGACAAAAGTCCCCGCTCAAGCGTCGCTTGAACGGAGCAACCGAAGGTTCCGAACGATCGAGACCGCCCCCGGGGGGCTCCGCCCATTTCCCGCGCCTCACCCAGCATTCCGCTTCGCTCCATGCTGGGCTGTCATGCCACGCGCCTGCGGCGCTCTTGCTTGCTGCCACGCGCCTTCGGCGCTCCCGGATTCGCGCTTTCTCCCGCCAGCCTGCGTCGCAACCGTGCCGCCGCTCCGCGGCGCCATTTCTTTCTCCGCTTGACCGCGGGCTCACGCCCGCGGCTAACACAAATGTCGCCGCTGCGCGGCTGATCGGATCCGCAGTTCTTATCCCCAAATCGGACGCGGACGATTCGAAGTTCCTCTTGCTGCGGCATTCAAGTTCCTTCTTGATTGCAGGATTCGGAACTCCTTCCCCGCTGCGTTATCCTGAACTCATGCAGGTGAGGGTGCTGTACTACGGAATGCTGCGCGACATCGCGGGTCGCGACGCCGAGAGTGTGGAACTCCCTGAAGGCTCGCGCGCCGGCGATCTGTTCGCCGCTGCTGGCCGAGCGCCTGCCGCGATTGCGCGACTTCCGCGGCGCCATCGCCATGTCGGTGAACCTGGAATACGCCGAGGCCGCCGCCGCACTGCACGACAATGACGAAGTAGCGCTGATCCCGCCGGTCAGCGGCGGCGCGCCGCCATCGGAGCAAGCTCCCCTAATAACCGAGCATGCCAGCCTGGTTCGCGCTCCCATCGATACGGCCGGCGTTGCCGCCCGTCTGCGGCAACCGGCAGACGGCGCGGTGGCCAGCTTCGACGGCATCGTGCGCGACAATTCCCGCGGCCGCCGCACCCTCTACCTGGATTACTCGGCTTATGAGCCGATGGCGCTGAAGCAGATGGAAGAGCTGGCGCAGCGGGCGCTGGCGGAGTTCGCCATTCGCGATGTGCGCCTGGTCCACCGCATTGGCCGCTTACAGATTGGCGAGAGCAGCGTCTTCATTGTGGTGGCAGCGGCGCATCGGGCGGCGGCCTTCGACGCCTGCCGCTGGCTGATTGATACCCTGAAGAAGACCGTGCCGGTGTGGAAGAAGGAATATTTCGAGGATGGCGCGGTGTGGGCCGATGGCGAGCCCTTTCCGCCAGACGTGCCGGTGGCTGGCGCGTCAAAGTAAGAAAACCGGGGTTTATGCTTGCGAATGTCTTTTCTGGGCCTGATTGGCTGTTTTTCGCGAACCAAGCTGCGTGCGCTGGCTATTCTTCTCATCGGCTGTGCTATCGCCGCTGGCGTCGCCGGCGCGCAGAGCACGGTGCCACATCCGCCCGATTCGCCTAAGTCCAGCACGGTGCCGCGTCCGCCGCAAAGCCAGAAACAAACCGTTCCCGCCGCCACCGACGACGAGCAGCAGCCCGAAGCCACCTTCAAGGTCAACGTCAAGCTGGTGAACGTCTTTGCCACCGTCACCGACAGCGGCGGCACCCCAGTCTCAACTTTGAAGCAGGAAGATTTCCAGGTGTTCGAGGATGGCAAGCCGCAGAAGATCGCCGTCTTCCATCGCGAATCGGAGCTGCCGCTGTCCATCGTGGTGGCGATCGATACCAGCCTGAGCACGCGCAACGATCAGCATCTGGAACTGGAATCGGCGCGCCGCTTTGCCCACACCATCCTGCGGCCGATTGACGGGCTGTCCATCTTCGGCTTCAGCGAAATTGTGGACCAGCTCACACCCTTCACCGCCGACGCGCGGGTGATTGACCGCGCCATCAGCCGCATCCGTCCCGGCTCCGCCACTGCCTTGTATGACACGCTCTATCTGGCCTCCGACGCGCTCATGCAGCGCCGCGGACGCAAGGTGATGGTGGTGATCACCGATGGCGGCGACACCGTCAGCAAGACCAATTATCAGGAAGCGGTGCGCGAGGCGCAGCAAGCCGAAGTCATTCTGTACAGCATCATCATCGTGCCCATCGAAGCCAGCGCCGGCCGCGATATCGGCGGCGAGCACGCCCTCATCCAACTGGCGCGCGACACCGGTGGCAAATACTTTTACGCCAGCGGCATGGAGCAGCTCGACGCCGCCTTCCGCCAGATCAGCGACGAGCTGCGCACCCAGTACCTGATCGCCTACTATCCCTCGCAGCGCTTGTCGGATTCCGAATTCCGGCGTATCGAAATCAAGGTGGATCCGGCGACCAAGGACTATTCCGCTCCCGAAGATCTGAAGGTTCGGCACCGCACCGGCTACTACACCATGCCGGCGAAATAAAGCCACCTTCCGTCGGTCGAGCTCCAGAAATAGCCGATTCGTGACGGTCAGGCACTCCAAGAATTTGGAGGCGTGGCTGCCTTTGCGATATGAAAACCCGTATTTTGCGGCTATTGACAAGGCGGATACCTTGTCCAAATCCAATCTTTTCAATTCTTTACAGAGGAGTCGTCTTACGGCCTTTCTGGTACCGAGATTGCATGTATCTGTTATCAGTATTCCCAAAATAGATTTCGTGCATTTCGTGTACGAATCCTGTGTGAAGAGGTCCTTTCATGAAGAAGCTCTCTGTTCTCAGCTTGTTGGTGGTACTGGCACTTTGCGTCAGCGTGCCGGTAGCATTCGGACAATCGCTGGTAACGGGCGACATTGCGGGTACCGTCAGCGATCCAAGTCACGCTGTCGTCCCCAATGCTCCGGTGGCATTGAAGAACAATGACACCGGCGCCGCGCAAAATACGACAACCAACTCCACCGGTTTCTACCGGTTTACCCTGCTGAAACCGGGCAACTACACGGTCACGGTATCGCAGAGCGGATTTGCCACCACCCAGCAGCCGACGACGGTGCAGGTCGGAACGACCACCACCGCCAACGTCATGCTGCAGGTTTCCAAGCAGTCCACCACGGTGGAAGTTTCCGAGGTGGCGCCGGTCATCAATCCCAGCCCCAGCGTGAACACTTCGTTCTCGCAGTTGGAAGTTTCGCAGCTTCCGAACCCCGGTGGCGACATCACCACCATCGCGGAAACCGCGCCTGGTGTGATCGTTAACAGCACCGGCGGTTACGGCAACTTCACCGTCAACGGCATGCCGGCCACGTCGAACCTGTTCACGGTCAACGGCGAAAACGACATGGACCCGTACTTCAACATCAACAACTCCGGCGCCACCAACCTGACGCTGGGAGCCAACGAAGTACAGGAAGCCACCATCACCGCCAATCCGTACTCCGGTGAATATGGCCAGTTGGCGGGCGCGCAGGTCACCTACGTGACCAAGTCCGGCACCAACACCTTCCACGGCAACGCGCAGTACTGGTGGAACGGCCGTGAGATGAACGCCAACAACTGGATGACCAACTACCAGGGTCAGCCCACGTCGTTCTCCAATGCCAACCAGTGGGCCGGTTCCATCGGCGGTCCGATCATCAAGAACAGCACCTTCTTCTTCTTCGATACCGAAGGTATGCGGTTCGTGCTGCCTAACGTGAACCAGGTAGTGGCGCCTTCGCCTGACTTTGCCAACGCCGTGCTGGCCAATGTGGCCGCTCTGCAAGGCACGTCCAACGGCGAATACACCACCTATCAGAAGTTATTCGGCCTGTACGCCGGCGCTCCGGGCGCCAGTGGTGCGTCGCCGTACCCCAACAGTCAGTACTGCGCTCCCGGCGCTCTGAATTTGCCGGGCTTTAATCCTGCGACGCAGAATTGCTTCGTAACCTTCAACTCCGTGCAGACCGCGCTGGCGAAGGAATGGATTATCGCGTCCCGCGTTGACCAGAAGATCGGCAACAACGACAACCTGTTCGGCCGTTTCAAGATTGACCACGGCGTTCAGCCGACCACTCTTGACGCGATCAACCCCGCCTTCGACGCGCTGTCCAACCAGCCTTCGTGGGACGTCCAGGCTCAGGAAACGCACGTGTTTGGTCCTCGTTCGACCAACGCGTTCACCGCTACCCTTAGCCACTACGTAGCCCAGTTCCAGCAGGATCCCGCGTCGGTCGCCGCTGCCTGGGGCGGAACGCCATACGGCATCTATACATCCAGTCCGGTGCCGATGACTACCTTCAACTTGCAGGGGAGCTTCCCCCAGGGCCGCAACATCACCCAGTACCAGTTCATCGACGACTTCACCCTCAACCGCGGCAAGCATAACTGGAAGTTCGGCGTGAACTTCCGGCGCTACGACGTGAGCGACCATAACTTCTTCTTCCAGAATCCGGGCGCTTACTTCGGTTATACCGGTGCCGGTCTGCAGGAACTCGCGGATGGCCTGGCTTATCAGTACCGCCAGCTCACAGCACCCAACGTCAACGTTCCGGTCGCGCTGTGGGGCGTCGGTTTCTACGGCATGGACGAGTGGAATGTAACCAGCAACCTGAAGCTGACCCTGGCCCTCCGCATGGAGTACAACTCCAACCCGGTGTGCCAGACCAACTGCTTCTCCAACTTCGTCGGCAGCATCGCCAACGTACCCAGCTTCAACACCTTCTACAACGGTGGCGATCCGACCAACGTTCCCTACAACCAGGACATCAATGGTGGTCTGCACCAGGCCTATCCTGGAGTTGACTCCATCGATATGTCGCCTCGCATCGGCTTCAGTTGGTCGCCGGGCGGCAGCGGCAAGACCGTGGTCAGCGGCGGTTTCGGTATCTTCTACGACAACCCGCCCGCCGGCTTGGTGGACAACGAACTCTCCAACCCGCCGACGGCCGTACAGATCCGCGTGCGTCCTGAAAACGGCACCCCGGCCTTTGATACGACCTCAACCGGTTCGGCTGCTACTTTCCAGGCGTCGGCCGCTGCATTCAACTCCGGCTTCGCCGCCGGCCAGACCTACACCCAGATCGCCAACGAGTTGGCCAACCTGGGCGTGGCCTTCGCTGCTCCAGCCTTCACCGCTACCACCGGTACCATTCACGCCCCTCGCTGGCAGGAATGGAACTTCCAGGTGCAGCGTGAAATCAACCCGGTCACCGCGTTTGTCCTCAACTACGTTGGCAACCACGGTATCAACATCCCCTATGAGAACTCCTGGTGGAATGCTTACGATTGCTGCGGTCTGTATGGCGGCATCGTGCCCTTCAGCCCGGCGGTTCCCAACTACGGTACTGTCACCACCATTCAGAGCGGTGCGGTGTCGAACTACAACGGTGTGACCCTGACCTTGAAGCGTCAGTTCTCGCACTGGGTATCGGCCCACTTCAACTACACCTGGAGCCACAACCTGGATGAAGTCTCCAACGGTGGTATCTTCACCTACGGCGACTCTCTGCCTCTGCAGCAGAACAATCCGAACAGCCTCCGCCAGGGCAACTATGGCAACTCGGACTACGACGTTCGGCACGCCTGGAACGCCGACTTCGTCGTACATCCGGACTTCCACGTCAGCAGCGGCATTGCCAAGCAGGTGCTGAATGGCTGGGAGTGGTCGGGCAAGGTGCTGTGGCGCACCGGCCTGCCGTTTACCGTGGTTGATGGCAACTGGAATGGTGCTGTGTTCAACAGCAACACCACCATCTTCGCCGCGCAGTCACTGCCCGGCGCTGCTCCTGGACAGTTGAGCTGCGGCGAAGGCGCTGCCAGCCCGATCGGTACGGCTCCTGGTTCGTGCTTGAACCCGGCGGCCTTCATTGACAGTGCTTCGGGTAGCTTCCTTGGCTATCCCTGCATCAACTGCCAGCAGTCCCGCAACCAGTACCATGGTCCCCACTTCTTCGACTTTGATATGGCTCTGTATAAGACCTTCAAATTCGGCGAGCGGGTCAACTTTGGTATCGGCGCGCAGGCCTTCAACGTATTCAATCACCCGAATTTCTATCAGCCGGACAACTACCTCGGCGATTCGACCTTCGGGCAGATCAGCAGCATGACCACGGTTCCGACGAGTCCTTATGGAAACTTCCTGGGATTCGATTCGTCACCGCGCGTGGTGCAGCTCTCAATGAAGATCGTATTCTGACCTTTACCTTCGTCTGAGTACTTCGGCGGCTCCGCAAGGAGCCGCCGTTTTTCATGGGTCGCGCCGCCGGCAGCCGGTCACGCCGGTGACGCAATTCGTAACCGCTTAATCCAGCCAATGCTTGCAAAAGCCATCTATCTGGGGTAAACCGTGAGGGTGCCCAATCGTGAGCAAGATAACCAGTTCCTTGCCGCCATCGTGGAGGGGTCGGACGACGCCATCTTCGGCAAGACGCTGGAGGGCATCATTACCAGTTGGAACCGCGGGGCGGAGCTGATTTACGGCTATGCTCCCGAGGAGATCATCGGCAAGCCGGTTTCCACCATTGTTCCCGACGACCGTCCCAACGAAATCGAGGGGATCCTGCAGCGCATCCGCCGCGGGCAGACGGTGGACCACTTCGAGACCGTCCGCCGGCACAAAAATGGCAACCTGCTGCACGTCGCCGTCACCATCTCACCCATTCGCAACCGCGACGGCGTAATCGTGGGCGCTTCCACCATCGCGCGCGACATTACCGCGCGGATGCGGGCCGAGGAGGCGCTGCGCGGCTCCGAGAAGCTGGCTGCCATGGGACGCATGGCCGCTTCTGTGGCCCACGAGATTCGCGGGCCCCTGGACGTCGCCAATAACATCGCCTACCTGCTGCGGCAGGAGCACGGCCTGACGCCGCAGTCGCAGGAATTGGTTGAACTGCTGCAGGACCAACTGCGCCATGTGTTGGAGATCTGCAATCGCACGCTTACCTTCTCCAAGCAGGAGTCGGTGGCGGTGAAGCTTTCGCTGACGGCCATCGTGAATGACGTTCTGGCGATGCAGCACAAGCGGCTCATGGAAAAAGAAATTACCGTGGAGCGCCGCATCGAGTCCGAGGGCGAACTGATCGGATATCCCGGGCCGCTGCGCCAGGTGTGCTTGAATTTGCTTTCCAATGCGGTGGACGCTTTGAAGGCCCACGCCCATGGCCGCATCGTGATTTCCATTCGCTCGGTCCGCCATCCGGTGACCGCCAGCGAGGGTGTACGTCTTACCATCAGCGATACCGGCAGCGGCATTCAGCGGCAGAATCTGGCCAACCTGTTCAAGCCATTTTTCTCCACCAAGAATGCCCAGGGGACCGGCCTGGGTCTGTGGGTGAGCCACGGCATCGTGATGCAGCATGGCGGCACCATCCGAGTGCGCAGCCGCGCCAACGGGCCGGTGACCGGAACCTGCTTCAGCGTGTTCATCCCCAGCCTTGGGCTGTCGGGCCAGGAACGGGCCGCGTAGTTCGTGCTTTTTGAAACCTCAACCAGTCAAAACTCTGGAGGTTGCCATCTTGCGCCGTAGTGCTGTCACTTGCCTTGCCTGCCTGCTGCTTGCGCTTGCTGCCATTTCCGCTTCCGCCTCCGACCAGCTTGCGGCCGGCCTGGACAGCCTCTTTAACAAGCACCAGTTCGACGCTAAGCGCTACGGTCCGTCGCGCTGGCTGGACAAGGGCGCCAAGTACACCACGGTCGAGCCGTCGTCGGCGGTGCCGAAGGGGCAGGACATCGTGGAGTACGACACCGCCAGCGGCAAACGCACCGTGCTGGTTTCGGCGGCGCAATTAATTCCGGCGCAGGGGAGCGAGCCGCTCAAGATCGAGGACTACCAGTGGTCGCCTGATAACAAGCAGTTGCTGCTCTTCACCAACGGCAAGAAGGTCTGGCGCCAGAACACGCGCGGCGACTACTGGACGCTCGATCTCGCCAGCCACAAGCTAACCAAGCTGGGCGGCGACGCTCCCGAATCGTCGCTGATGTTCGCCAAGTTCTCACCCGACGGCAGCAAGGTCGGGTTCGTGCGCGGCAACAATATTTACGTGCAGGAGTTGGCAAGCGGCGCGGTGAAAGCGCTGACCTCCGACGGTTCCGCCAGTCTGATTAATGGCACCACCGATTGGGTCAGCGAAGAAGAGCTCAGTCTGCGCGACGCCTTCCGCTGGAGTCCCGACAGCCGCTCCATCGCCTACTGGCAGTTCGATACCACCGGCGTCGGCGAGTACACGCTCATCAACGACACCAAGGCGGAATATCCGCAGACCACCGTGTACGGATATCCGCAGGCGGGGACCACCAACTCGTCGGTGCGCGTGGGAGTGGTGCCGGCGGCCGGCGGCGCGACCCAGTGGATCAGCCTGCCCGGCGACGCGCGCGAGCATTACATCCCGCGCATGGAGTGGGCGGGCAACTCCGACCGGCTCATCCTGCAATACCTGAACCGGCTGCAAAATGACAACCAGGTGATGCTCGCCGACGCCAAGACCGGCGCCGCGCGCATGCTGTTCGAGGACAAGGACCCAGCCTGGGTGGATTACGTCCGCAGCTTCGAATTCGTGAACGGCGGCAAGCAGGTGATGTGGCTGAGCGAGCGCGACGGCTGGCGTCATGCCTACCTGGTTTCGCTGGCCGATGGCAGCCAGCAGCTCATCACCAATTTCCCCGGCGACGTCATCTCCGAGGTTGCGGTGGACGACGCCGGTGGATGGTTCTATTACATCGCCTCACCTGACGATCCCATCCGTCGCTATCTTTACCGCGTGCGTCTCGACGGCCACGGCGCTCCCGAGCGCGTCACGCCCGCCGATCAGCCGGGCACGCACGGCTACGACATCTCGCCCAACGGCGAGTGGGCCATCCATACCTATTCGACGTTCAACCGTCCGCAGGTCACGGAGCTGGTTCACCTGCCCGACCACAAAGTTGCGCGTATGTTGGAGTCGAATGCCGAGCTGGAGAAGAAAGTCGCCGACCTGGTCTCCTCGCCCAACGAGTTCTTCCAGGTGGATGTCGGCAACGGCGTGAAGCTCGATGGCTGGATGATCAAGCCGCCGGACTTCGACGCGAACAAGAAATATCCGGTGCTGGTGTACGTTTACGGCGAGCCGGCCTCGACTACCGTTACCGACTCATGGGGTGGCTCGCGGCGGCTGTTCCATGCGCTGATCGCGAAGGAAGGCTACCTGGTGGTCAGCTTCGACAACCAGTGCACCCCTTCGCCCAAAGGCCGCGACTGGCGCAAGGTTTGTCATGGCAGCGTGGGCGTGCTGTCGTCGCAGCAGCAGGCAGCGGCCATCCGCCAACTGGCCAAGGAGCACAAGTATGTTGACTCGTCACGACTAGCCATCTGGGGATGGAGCGGCGGCGGTTCCAGCACGCTGAACGCGATGTTCCGCTATCCCGGCCTGTATGCCGCGGGCATTGCCGTGGCGCCGGTCGCGGACGAGCGCCACTACGACACCATCTACCAGGAACGCTACATGGGGCTGCCGGAGCAGAACGTCTCCGGCTATCACGACGGCTCGCCCATTAACTTTGCCGACGGACTGACCGGGAAGCTGCTGATCGTGCACGGCTCCGGCGACGACAACGTGCACTTCCAGGGCACGGAGCTGCTGGTGAACCGGCTGATTGAACTGGGCAAGCCCTTCGACTTCATGGACTATCCCAACCGCACCCATTCCATCTCCGAAGGCGCGGGCACTTCTTACCACGTGTTCAGTCTGATCGCGCGCTACCTGGAGCAGAATGTGCCGCCGGGAGGCGTGGCGCAATAAGCGGACGTCGGCCCAAGCTGAGAATTGTCATCACGAACGGGCTTTAGCCCGCGAGGGATCTGCTGTTCCCGTACATCGCGTGGAGACGAAGAAAAGCAGATGCCTCGCTTCGCTCGTCATGACAATCAGGGTTTCGTCACTTGGCCCGCAGCAGGCCTTCGGCCTTGCGGATCGCGACTTCTCGCAGATCGTACGATTCCAGCGCCTTGGCCGCGCCCAGTCTGGTCATGCTGACGCTAAGCTTCCTTTCCGCCTCGGCGAACAGGTCTTCCGCGTCCATGCGCGCGTCGTAGGCAACGTCGTCGGCTTCCTTCACTCGCTGGAGCGCCTGCAGCAGTTGCGCATCCACGGTCGCGCCGTCCTTCTTAGCGGCTTTGGGCTTGCCGTTCTTGCGCGAAGGTTTTTCGTCCGCCGCCACCAGGTTGTTGTAGGCGATCTTCAGCTCATCGCTCCATGCCGCCTTAACGTTGGCCTCGACTTCATCGAAGGCTTCCACCGCCTTGTCGGCGATGATGCGAACCCGCTTCTTCTCCATCAGCCACTTCAGCACCGACCACTCCATGCCCGCCTTCATCACCACGCGCGCTTCTTCCACTGCGGCCAGCTTCTTCATGTCAACCTCGCAACCTGGGAATGTGGAGGGCCGTCCACTTCAAGTGCGGACGAACAATCCTCTCCAGATTGCAATCGTAACCATGTTGTAGCTTGCGGTCTGTGTTCCATGAACGTGACGCGCAGGTGGGTTCCCGAATTGGGAACGAGCCGCGAAATTGCCCACAGGAGCATAGACGGACGTTTCAAAACCGGGCACTGTGGAGTGTTGATCCCAGGAGGACTTATGCGTACGGCTTCAACTATTCTTGCTTTTCTACTGATCATGACGGCGGGCGCGATGGCGCAACAGGCGCCGGCAACTCCCGCCCAGGGCTTCACTCTCACGGTGATTGTCGAAGGCGTGAACCAGGCGGGCGGCAATATTGGCGTGCTGCTGTTCAACTCTCCCAAGGGCTGGGCGGAAGACCGCACTGCGGCGCTGCGCGACGTTGTCGTTCCCGCGCACCAGGGAACCGTCAACGTGGTCATTCCCAATCTTCCCGCGGGAGACTATGCGCTCTCCATCGCGCACGACGTGAACCAGAACCATAAGCTCGATCGCAACTGGATTGGCGAGCCCAAAGAGCAGTGGGGCATCTCCAACAATCCGCACGCGGTCATCAAGACGCCCGCGTACAGCTCCGGGCGGTTTACGTTGAGCCAGAACATGGAAATTCACGTGAAGATGCAGCAGTAGCGCGGCGGCGTGGTGGTTGGAACGAGCGCGGTTACATAGGCTGCGGAAAGGGTCCGCACGTTATTGCGCGCCGCCAGCAAGCGGTTTTTCGCAGAACGCTGTTAAGCCCCGTTGCGGCAGGACAACGAGTAAGCGCACGACTTCCAGTCGTGCCGTTTTCAAAACGGGGCGGCCGGCAGAACGACTAGTGTCGAGATTTGCCGTCTCCCACACATCCGAAAAGAGCGGATGTGTGGGGCACCCTCATTCCTGCCTTGATACCAGACATTCACAAGCAGAGTTTTTCCGCAGCCTGTGAAAGCTGATTGGCTGACGGCTAAGAGCTAAGAGCCAAAAGCTACTCCTCGCACAACGGTGATGAGCCGGGGTGTCCCGGCTCATCACGTTGTATTCAGGTTGGTCCCGGTATTACTTGCGGATGATGTTCTCGCCGAAGCGGAAGGTCGGCCCGACGGAGAATCGAACGCTGTTCTCTCCGCCATTCAGCAGATTGTCGAACATGTTGTAGTGCACGTAGTCTGCGGCTACGCGAAAACCAACATGCTTGGAGGCATTGAAATCGATGCCGCCGCCGAAGCCGTAGAACAGCACCGTGTCAGACTTCTGCATGCTGCTGCCGAGCAGCGTCTGCGCAACCACCTTGGCGATGGGATCGCCCGGTTTCAGCGTCGCCGTCTCATGCAGTCCGCCCAACGCAGGACGAATGAAGAAGGTCACCGCCTTCAGTTTGCGGATGTTGATCTGCGGACCCGCGCTGAAGGTGTAGGTGGTGGAATGCGAGGGCATGGTCAGGTTGTAGCCCGGAGGCAACATCTGACTGAGCTCGTTCTGCAGGTTAGTCTTCAGCATGCTGGGCAGCAGTGTGTTATCACCGGCGAAGACACTGAAGTCGCCACCGATGGCCAGCCACGACCGCACGTTGACGCCGAATTCCTGGTTGTAGCCGTTTTCGAACAGGTTCAGCTTGTTGGTGTTGAGGAAAGAGTAGCCGCTGAACATGTCATAACGGCTGACGTAGGTTTGTTGAGCAATACAGGTGAGAGAGCTCAGTAGAATTACAAAGACGACGGCGATAAGAAGTTTAGGCCGCATTGCAGTCTCCTTGCCACTCGCCCGTTAGGTCGGGCAGGTCGGCCAAGTACGAGGTTTCGCAACCTCAACCGGGAACGAGATCTTCCATAAGTATCGAGTTGCCCGCTGTCCTGGCTGATGAAGGTTGCACCTCTAGTGTCATGCAGCAGCTGCCGGCTTTCAGCAAGGAAATGAAAGACTTCGCGCTCTCTGTTTCAAATCGGGACAAACGTAGAGCTGTGACCACGCACCTTGGCCAAGCGTCACATCATGTGGTTTGCGCAGCAGTTACTGCGACTGGCGCGCTTCCGCCAGACGGCGGGCGATGATGGAATATACCGAAGAGTTAAAGGCGAGTCCGATGTGGGTTCCGGGAACTTCGAAGTCGTGCTCGGGATTGCCGGTCATGCAGTAACGCCAGTCCACAATGCCATCGTTGCAGGTGTAGATGGCTGTCTCGGTCACGCCGGCGGGAATCCGGCGTCGCAGCGAGTCGAGGAAGCTGCATGTACAGTGCCCGGTATAACAAGTGGGCAGCACCTCCTCGCCATGCTGTTTCAGGATCTTCAGCCGCACCGCCTCGGCGGCGTGCACCACGGTGCGATGCATCACCGTGCCGCGGAAGGGCGACGCCAGGGTGATCACCGAGGCCACGTCCTGAGGACGCCGCGCTGCGATGGAGCGCGCCAGAATGCCACCGAGGCTGTGCCCGATCAGGTGGACTTTGCCGCCGGTCTCCCAGCGTGCCAGGTCCACACTCTCATTCAGCCGATTCTGGATGAGCAGGTTGGGACACTCGGCGTTCAGTCCGATGCCGGAGAAGTAAGCGCGATAGCCAATGCGGCCGAGCCACGAATGGAGTTGCGAAAGATAGGAGTCGGTGCCGAGAAAGCCAGGCACTACCACCACGGCTGAGCCGTCGCCGCGCGGAACGCCGAGCCCGTAATAGACCGGCGAAGCGTGCAGCAGCAGCATGTCAGCGGCAAAGAAGGCTTCTTGCCAGAGAGAAATGTCGGCTTCCGCGGTGTCTTCGTAAAAAGCGCGAACGGGTGGAACCATAGGTCGTGCGGGCCTTGCTCGGGGCCGTCCCACATCGCCGGCCACCGAAGCGTTGGGCAAACGGGCAATAGTGTAGCTGCGGAGCCGGCAATTGCCAACGCTTAATTGATGGGAATTTTGGGTACCGAGTTGGCCGGAATATCGCCGGTTACCGGCCGGGCTGGCGGCGCTGCTGCATCTCGCGCAACAGCTCGGCGCGTGCGGCCTGGCTGAGGCCCTGGCGAATCACGGGGAAGATGACCTGCTCTTCCATCTGGAGATGCGCCTGGAAGATGTCCTCCAGCGCCTTGGTGATCTGGCACATCTCGGCGCCGGCCGCGCCGATGGCCGCGGGATTGTTGCGTACCAGCTCCAGCAGCGGCAGCAGGCGCTCCAGCAGTTCGTCAATGGCGGCATGCTGGTCGCCCATGGCGATCAGTGCGTGGCGGACATGCTCGTCGCCGAGTTGATCGAGGCGCGGGCGCATGGAGAGGTCCTCGTCGGCTTCATGCAGGGGCAGCGAGACACTGTAATAACGATGCACGGCAGCGGCCGCCTGGGTGATCTCGTCGGGCGAGGCAGCATGCGCATGCGCCAGCTTGACTGCGATGCCGGTGAAGTGCCGGATGCGGTCGTGGCATCCGGTGAGCAGGTCAACCGCATCCTCGGCATGCGCGGATTTAGCGGGCGAAATCTGGTTCAGCATTGGGTCCTATTATCGCGCAGATCGGGTTTGAAAGGGCACGGCTTCAGCCGTGCCGTAAGAGCGCCTGCGGGGGTCGGCTTCAGCCGCTGTGGGCAATTCGTGGTTATACCTCGTGTCGAGATTTGCTCGGGCGAATCAAGTCGACGGAAGGTTGGGCCGGTGCCCCTTCAACGCGAAGCTTGAGCGGGAATGTCTTCCTCGACGTATAGAAACCCCCCACTCAAGGCCAAAAGACGGCCTTGAATGGGGCACCCGAAATCAAACAGGTTGAGATTTGCCGCCTCCCACACATCCGAAACCCGCGGATGTGTGGGGCACCCAGCGTTTGCGCGGAATCTCAGAAGACTCGGGTGCCCCGTTCTAGCCTGGGTTTGGCTAGGGCGGGGCCTTCCGCGCTACTGAGCACCGCAGAGTCTACCGCCGGAAGCGCATCTCGACTTCGATCTGCACCGGCACGGGATGGCCGCTCTGCTGCGCCGGCTTGAAGCGCCACTTCTTGACGGTCTCGACCGCGGCGCGCTCGAAGGCCGGCTGGTCGCTGCGCAGCACGTGCACCGCCTCGACGTGTCCTTTGGTGCTGATGCCGATCAGCATCACCACCAGGCCGTGGTCCTCGGCGTCGGCGGGCAGGTCCTCGGGGAAGGTGGGGTCGGGCGCGCGCACCGCCTGCGGCGGCTTGATGCCGGGCGTCACCCGCAGGAACGACGCGAACGCCGGGTCGTCAATGTGCGCGTCGGCATTCGACGTCGAGACAGAGGACGAAGTGTTGTTTTGCGCGACGGCCAAGCGTGCGGGAATGAAGGCCACGATCGCGAGGCAGATGGCGATCCACGCCGCGAGCCGCAATGGGAACCCTTTTCGGGCACCCGCGTAGGTTGGGTCAAGAGACGTGGAAGCTCGCATCGGTTTCGTATTGTAAACCGGCGGCATGGAACAACCATGTGGCACCCGCTGAAGCCGGCTCGTGACAGAAAAGTTGTGCCCGCGACGCGGGGATTTGCGCTCGGCATCGTAACAGCAGATCCGTCGTCGGCCTGAAGGCCTCCTCGTGATGACAAAGGCGAAAGGGACGGCGCCTTATCGGCACGACTGAAGTCGTGCCCTGACACGAACCTGCTCCGAGCTCTTAATCGCAGTTGTTTTCAGGCCCGTATTGTAAACTGGTAGTACCCGGTTCGAATCCCGCCGCTGCGCCGATCGCACGCCGCCGTTTCACGGTCTTCCGTTAAACCAGGAGAGGAAACCCAGTTTTGAGCACGAGTCTTCGCAATATCGCCATCATCGCCCATGTGGACCACGGCAAGACCACGCTGGTGGATGCCATGCTCAACCAGAGCGGCACCTTCCGCGCCAACGAAACCCACGTCGAGCGGGTGATGGATTCCAACGAACTGGAGCGCGAGCGCGGCATCACCATCCTGGCCAAGAACACCGCCGTTTTCTATCACACCCACCCTCTCGGCAAAGGCGAGAAGGGTGGGGCACCCGACTTAAGCGGGGCGCCCGATGAAGAGATCAAGATCAACATTGTGGACACGCCCGGCCACAGCGATTTTGGCGGGGAAGTGGAGCGCGCACTCAAGATGGTGGACGGCGTAATGCTGCTGGTGGACGCCAGCGAAGGCCCGCTGCCGCAGACTCGCTACGTGCTGAGCAAGGCGCTGGAAGCCAAGCTGCCGCCCATCCTGGTGATCAACAAGATTGACCGTCCTGACGCCCGCGCGCAGGAAGTGCTGAACGAGGTTTACGACCTGTTCATTGACCTCGACGCCGGCGAAGACCAGCTCGATTTTCCTGTGCTCTACACCAACGCCAAGCTGGGCACGGCGACCACCGATCCCAACCAGCCGGGCGAGAATCTGCGGCCGCTGTTCGATGCCATCGTGGAAACCATTCCCGTGCCGACCGGCGACAAGGACGGCCCGCTGCAGGTGCTGGTCGCGAATCTCGATTACAGTGACTACCTGGGACGGCTGGCCATTGCGCGCGTCTTCAACGGCACGCTGTTCACCGGCGAAGACGTGGCCATCGCCAAGCGCGACGGCTCCATGGAGAAGACCCGCATCACCAAGCTGTTCTCCTTCTCCGGACTGAAGCGCACCGACATTACCCGCACCGAGTTGGGCGACATCGTGGCCGTGGCCGGCGTTACCGGCATCAACATCGGCGAGACCATCACCAACATCGAGAATCCGGCGCCGCTGCCGGTGACCACCATTGACGAGCCCACCATCGCCATCCAGTTCATGGTGAACACCTCGCCCTTTGCCGGACGCGAAGGCCAGTACGTGACCTCGCGCAACCTGCGCGAGCGGCTGGAGAAGGAGCTGCTGACCAACGTTTCGCTGCGGGTGGAAGACACGGACAGCACCGACTCGTTCCGGGTGGCGGGACGCGGCGAGCTGCAACTGGCCATCCTGATCGAGATGATGCGCCGCGAAGGCTATGAGCTGGCGGTAGGCAAGCCGGAGATCGTGACCAAGCGCGTGGACGGCCGGCTGATGGAGCCGGTGGAGCGGCTGACCATTGACGTGCCGGAATCGTTCGTCGGCGTGGTGATCGAGAAGCTGGGCGCGCGCAAGGCGCAGATGCAGAAGATGCACAACCACGGCTACGGCCGGGTGCGCATGGAGTTCGTCATCCCCAGCCGCGGGCTGATCGGCTTGCGCAGCGAACTGCTGACCGACACTCGCGGCACCATCGTGATGAACTCGCTCTTCGACGGCTATATGGAATGGCAGGGCGACATCCCGCATCGCGTGACCGGCGCGCTGGTTGCCGACCGCGGCGGCCACACCACCGCTTACGCCCTGTGGGGACTGCAGGAGCGCGGCGAGATGTTCGTCGGCCCGGGCGTGGAAGTGTATGAAGGCATGGTGGTGGGCGAGAACTCGCGCGACAACGATCTGACGGTCAACATCGTCCGCGAGAAGAAGCTGACCAACATGCGCTCCTCGACCGCCGATGACGCCATCCGCCTGGTGCCCTTCAAGAACCTGAACCTGGAGCAGGCCATCGAGTTCATCGCCGACGATGAACTGGTGGAGGTGACCCCCAAGTCACTGCGCCTGCGGAAGAAGATCCTGCAGGAGAACCGGCGGCCGCGCCGGAACGCCCAGCCTGCCGGCGTGGTCGAAGGCTGAAACTCAACGCCCATAATTTTTTTGGCAGCCGGTCGCAGCATTTCAACATAGTTGGAATCGCTGCGGCTGGCCCGCCCGCTGGAATTCACGTCTGGCACGGCTGTGGGCGGCCCATTCGTCCATGTAATAAAAGCCATTAAATCTGCCTGAAATCAGTAAGTTGGACCGTAATCTGGAATTAAGTTGACCCTGAGCCTCGCAGGGTAGAGAACGGTGCCAGCAGCAGTTGGGTGTCCGACCCTCCTGGCCCAGTCCCATAGCGAGGAGTAGCCATGGTCAATCCACTTCATCCGGAAGGACCCATCTCGGGGCGGGCCGTCTCATGGGCGATTGTCGTTGGGCTGTTCGCCCTATGCCTGGTCTCGGTCGCCGCCGTCATACCGGCGCACGGCCAGACCTATACCGCGCTCCACAATTTCACCAACTCCCCGGACGGCTGGCAACCGTGGGGCGGGTTGACGATGGACCGGTCGGGCAACTTGTATGGCACCACCCAGACCGGCGGCGCCTACTATTCGGGCTACATTTTCAAGATGACGCGCCGGAACGGGAGCTGGGTGATCAGCCCGCTTTACAGCTTTCCCGCTGCCGGCCACGGCGGCGATGGAGCTGAGCCCATGGCCAGGCTGACCATCGGTCCCGACGGCAGCCTTTACGGAACCACCGCCGGAGGTGGCACCTGCTGCGGCACGGTCTTCAACCTGAAGCCGCCGGCCGGGCCCTGCAAGTCTTTCCTTTGCCCGTGGACGGAGACCATCCTGTATCGCTTTTCCGGGGGCAGCGACGGCGACGCGCCGGAAGCCCCGGTCATCTTCGACCAGGCCGGAAATCTATATGGAACAACCATCGCTGGCGGATCGGGGCACTACGGCGTTGTTTTCGAGTTGACGCGCTCCGGCTCGAACTGGACCGAATCCGTGCTGCATAGCTTTGCCGGCTCGCCCGATGGCGCGCAACCCATGAGTGGGGTGACCCTGGACGCAGCGGGAAATCTGTATGGCACCACGGTATATGGCGGAGTACCGTCTGGCGACGGGACGGTTTTTGAACTCTCGCCCTCGGGTTCAGGCTGGACGGAAACTATTCTCCACGCCTTCGACGTTTCCGACGATGGCGCTTTGCCCTACGGCGGAGTGATTTTCGACAAATACGGCAACCTGTATGGCGCTACTTCCTACGGCCCCGTGGGGAATGGCAGCGTCTATGAGCTGACCCCAGCCGGTGACCAGTGGAGTTTCTCCGTGCTTTACAACCTGACGACGGGGCAGGTTGGTCTGCCCGGTCCTCTGGGCCCGCTGCTGATGGACGCGGACGGAAACCTCTACGGCACGACCTATGAGGGCGGCGATCAGCAATGCGAATACGGATGCGGCACGGTTTTCGAACTGACGCCCGCTTCCGGCGGCTGGGCTTACAGCCTTCTCTATCAGTTCAAACCCGGCGATCAGGGGTTCCCAGTTGACGGAATGATCTTCGATTCCAGCGGCAATCTCTACGGGACTGCCTCCGGCACCGGGGATTTCGAGGGCGGCGGCATTTTCGAGATCACGCCGTAAGAACAGTGGCTGGTGGCTAGTGGCTGGTGGTTAGTGGACGCGCGGACTCCCACAATGTGGGATGTCGCAGTCAGGAGGACGATCAATGGCACATATCGGCAATTATTCGACCCGGAATGGCGGCGCTGGCCTCTATATGGCTATTATCTCAGTTCTTACTTTTGCGGTGTTTATTGCGGCTCCGCAGTTGAGCTACGCCCAGACCTTCAGCGTGCTGCACACTTTTACTGGCGGTGCCGACGGCGCAATTCCCACCCAGCAGCTACGGATGGACCGTGCCGGAAATCTCTACGGCGTGGCGGGCGCGGGCGGCAACCAGGGTCCCAATTGCGAGACGTATGGCTGCGGGGTCGCTTTCAAGCTAACGCATAGGGGATCGGCCTGGACCTTCAGTACGCTCTACAGCTTTCATGGCGGCAGCGACGGAGGTGGTCCCGATGCGCCGCTTGTCCAGGGACCCGACGGCGCGCTCTATAGCGCAACCACCTATGGCGGTATCGGAACCTGTTCCAGCGGAAGTATTCCCAACTGCGGCGTGATCTACCGGCTGGCGCCTCCTGGGGCCTTCTGCAAGAGCTTCCAGTGCGAATGGAGCGAGAGTGTGCTGTACGCCTTTACCGGCTACAGCGACGGCGGCTACCCGGGACACATTCAGTTCGACCAAGCCGGCGATATCTATGGAACGACCTCTCTCGGCGAGCGGGGCAGGTGTAACAACTGCGGCACCGTATTCGAGCTTTCGCCCTCCAACGGCGGCTGGGTGGACAACGTGCTCTACGCGTTTAAGTCCGGCTCGGGCGACGGGAATGGTCCGGAGGGCGACCTGGTGTTCGATCAAGCCGGAAATATCTACGGTACTACCGCGGAAGGCGGCGTAACCTACGACGGCACCGTGTACCAGCTAACTCCATCGCAGTCGGGATGGAAGGAGACGATGCTCTATGAATTCCAATCGGCTTACACCGGGGATAACCCGATCGGACTGATTATCGACGCTGACGGAAACCTCTACGGAACCACGGGATATGGCGGCGGCGGCGACGGGTGCGGAACTGTCTTCCAAATGTCGCTCTCCCAGGGTATGTGGGGCCTCTCTATTCTCGACAACATCCCCGGGGGGAGCGAGTGCTACGGTCCTAACTCCGGCCTGATCATGGATGGCGCCGGAAACCTGTATGGCACCACCATCCGGACCGGTGCCTACCGCAGGGGAGTGGTTTTCAAGCTCACGCCGTCGGGCAACGGCTGGACCTACAGCACGCTGCATGACTTCACCGGAGGCAGCGACGGATTCTATCCGGAAGCACTGTATCTGGGCGCTGACGGAAATCTTTATGGCGTTGCAGCTTTTGGAGCCGGCCCGAACTGCGGCGGCCAGGGCTGCGGTGTGGTGTTTTGAAATTACGCAATAAGAAGCAAGCGGGAGTCCCACAATGTAGGACTCGAACTTTGGCATGCGGTCGCGAGAGGAGCTCGTTATGGCGAAAAATAAGAAGCAGGAAAGTCTGACGTCCGGCGTCAGCCTCTGGATAATCGGCGCCGTATGGACCGTCGCTATGGTGACACTGATTACGGCAACTCCGGCCATGGCACAGACCTTCACCGTGCTGCACGCCTTCACCGATCACGCCGACGGGGCGCTGCCGGTCTCCGGATTGGCGATTGACCGTAGCGGCACAGTCTATGGCACGGCTGACAGCGGCGGCTATTTCGACAACGGCCAATGCTTCTTCGGCTGCGGCGTGGTCTTTAAGCTGTCCAATCGCACCGGGAGCTGGGTGTTCTCGGCGATCTACACCTTCCAAGGCGAGCCGGATGGCATCCAGCCGGAGGGCGTGACGGTTGGACCGGACGGCACCCTTTTCGGCCTCACCTACCAGGGTGGGCAGGGCGGATATAGCCAGTGCCTGTACGCCTCGACCGGTTGCGGGACGCTCTTCCGCCTGCAGCCCCCGGCGTACTTCTGCACCGCCGTTAATTGTCCCTGGAAAGAGACTGTGCTACATCGCTTCACCGGCAGCGAATACGGTGATGGCTCCATGCCGCTGGACGGCGACAGCATGGTCTTCGACCACGCCGGCAACATGTACGGTACGGCGTCCTACGGCGGCGCGCACAACTACGGGACGGTTTTCGAGGCATCGCCCGGCCAGGGTGGCTGGACCGAGAACACGCTGTACAGCTTCAGCGGCAGCGGTTCCGACGGATGGGCCACTCCGGAGAGCGGCGTGATCATGGATTCCGCCGGAAATCTCTACGGAACCACTACCGAGGAAAATCAATACACCAGTGGAGTTCTTTACCAGCTCTCGCCATCAGGCGGTAGCTGGGTACCCAGTGTTGTGCATGCCTTCCAATGCTCGGGGAGCGATGGCTGCTACCCCCAGGGGCTGATCCAGGATGCTTCCGGAAATGTTTACGTCGGCGCGGACGGCGGAGGCGCGAACGGCGGTGGCACGGCGCTGGAGTTCATGCCTTCCCAGGGCTGGAGCTGGAACACCCTGTTCAGTTTCAATCGCTATAGCGGCCCCTCGGGGCCCGTGGGCAAGATGGCGATGGATGCCCAGGGAAATCTTTATGGTGCGACCGCCGGGGGCGGAGACTATGGGCACGGGACGGTCTTTAAGCTCACACCCGATGGCTACGGCGGCTGGAACATGACCGTCTTGCACAGCTTCAGCGGCGAGGCCGACGGTAACGTTCCTTATGCCGGAGTAGTGGTGGACGCGCACGGCAACGTCTTCGGGACCACCATCTACGGCGGCGATCTGCGGGCCTGCAATATACAAGGCTGCGGCGTGGTGTACGAGATCACGCCGTAGAACAGTGGATAGTGGATAGTGAGACCCCCACAATGTGGGACACAACAAGCGTCGCGACGTTGCGCCGCTAGCTTACGGAGAACAGCTATGAAACGCGCGAAACAGTGGTTCCGAATCAACTATGTTAGCCGTTGTGTTGCACTTGCAGCTCTTCTCCTGATGGTGGCTGCCCCGGCCATCCAGGCGCAGACACTGACCGTGCTACATACCTTCACCGATCGCGGAGACGGGTATCGGCCGATTGCCGGCTTAAGCATTGACGCGGCGGGAAATCTCTATGGCACCGCCGAATTCGGCATCCCATTCTGCTGCGGCACGGTTTACAAGGTTTCGCGCCACGGCTCCGGCTGGGTGACCTTGCCCATCTATACCTTCACCGGTCCTCCCGATGGCGCCATGCCAACCGCCCGCGTCATCTTTGGCCCTGACGGCAGCCTCTACGGCACCACCATGTACGGCGGAACCGGTTCCTGCATCAGCACGGCGAACGGGTGCGGCACGGTGTTCAAGCTGCAGCCTCCGCTTCGCGCCTGCAAAAGCGTCCTCTGCCCGTGGCGGGAAACCATCCTGTACAGCTTCGCTTCGCAAAATGATGGAGAAAACCCGCAATCGGAGATTACCTTCGACCGCGCCGGAAACATCTACGGGACAACCTGGCTGGGCGGCACTGGGCCATGCAACGACGGCTTCTATACCGGTTGCGGCACCGTCTTCAAGCTGACCCACAATTCCGACGGGAGCTGGAGCAAGAGCACGCTCTACAACTTTCAGGATGGAAGCGACGGAGGGTTCCCCATCGCCGAAGTGACCCTGGACCAGGCGGGCAACTTATACGGAACAGCGTCCTCAGAGGCCACTCTGTGCAATACCGGAGCTTGCGGATTGATCTACGAGTTGACGCAGTCCGGTTCCGGCTGGACCGAGACCGTGCTGCACAATTTCACCGGCGGTGCGGACGGCAATTATCCCCAGGGCGGCTTGATCTTGGACAGTTCGGGCAATCTCTATGGGGCCGCCGCGGGAGGAGGGATGGGCTCGGGCACGGTCTATGAAATGAGCCCCGGACAAGGCGGTTGGAGTTTCTCCACGCTATACAGCTTTAGCGGACTGGAGGCCGCTGGTCCAGCCTCCAAGTTAACCATGGATGGAGCCGGCGATCTTTATGGCAGCTCAGCGGATGGCGGAATCTACACCGGTGGAACCGTGTATAAGCTGACGGCCGCGAACGGCGCCTGGACTTATAGCACGCTTCATAGCTTCAACACGCCGCCGGACGCCAGCGACGGTTTCTTCCTTTACGGCAGCGTCGTGCTCGACCCCCAGGGCAACATCTATGGCACGGCGTCCATGGGGCCATATCCCGATCCGGATGACGGCACGGTATTCGAGATCACGCCGTAAGGCAGTGGGTAGTGGTTAGTTGCTAATGGATAGTGTGACCCCCACAATGTGGGAGTTCATGAGCAGACGGGCAGGGAATCCAAACGCACGGGACGGAGGTTCGTCATGTCGAGGCAAGGATATCACCAGCTGAAAGGCAGCGCAGGTCGCTACGCCATAGGCGCAGCTTCGGTGCTCTCGATTTTGTTGCTTTTTACGACCGCACGCCCGGCTGCGGCCCAGACCTTCACCGTTCTGCACACCTTTACCGATGGACAGGATGGGGCGCAGCCCTTCGCCGGACTGGCCATCGATCGCAACGGAGTTCTGTACGGAACCACCGCCAGCGGCGGCATCCACAACTGTATAACCGGATGCGGTGTGGTGTACCGGTTGATGAAACGCGGTTCGGGCTGGCTGTTTAACACCCTGTACCAGTTTCAGGGCGAGCCTGACGGAAATTATCCGCAGGCCATTACCGTCGGCCCCAACGGCGCGCTCTACGGAATGACCTTCGAGGGCGGCCAGGGAAATTGCGCCTACGGAACCACCGGCTGCGGCACCATTTACAACCTGCGCCCGCCGGCGAGTTTCTGCCACAGCACATCCTGCTTCTGGAATGAGACGGTGCTGCATCGCTTCACTGGAAGCGAGTATGGCGACGGCGCCACTCCCGCGGGCGGACAACTTACCTTTGACGCAAACGGCAACTTCTACGGCACCACCTCCGAAGGCGGCACCTACACCTATGGCACGGTCTTCGAGATGAGTCCCTCGCAAGGCGGCTGGACGGAGTCGGTGCTCTATAGCTTCAACGGCAGCGGCTCGGATGGCTGGGGATATCCCGGGAGCGGCGTGCTGCTGGACAACTCCGGCAATCTCTATGGCACCACCACGCTGCAAACCCAGTATGCCGGTGGCGTGCTGTATCAACTCTCGCCGTCCGGCGGTAGTTGGAGCGCCAATGTTCTGCACGCCTTCCAGTGCACCGGAAATGAGGGTTGCCCTCCGGGGGGCATGATTTATGACCCGGCAGGGAATATATACCTGGGAACTTCCGCGGGAGGAGTAAACGGCGGCGGCACCGCGGTTGAATTCCAGCCCTCGCTGGGGTGGAGCTGGAACACCTTGTTCAGCTTCTCGGGAGTTGGCGGCGCCGGACCCATTGGCCATCTAGCGATGGACGCAGCCGGAAACTTGTACGGCGCAACCAATGCCGACGGAATCCATTCCGTGGGCACAGTTTTCAAACTCACGCCATCGGCCGGCGGCTGGACCATGACCATCCTGCACACTTTCACCGGCGGCAGCGACGGCGCCTATCCGGAATCCGGCGTGGTCCTGGATGCGCAAGGAAATATCTACGGCACAGCCGGCAACGGCGGCAACCCACCAGCTTGCAACGGCGTCGGCTGTGGCGTGGTGTACGAGATCACACCGTAAGCGTGCAGGCTAACCGACGGAACTCCCACATTGTGGGAGTACAAGGAGAATGCCAATGACCCTCGCAGGAACATATTTCGGAAGCGCACGCTCAGCGCTGTGGACCTTGGTGATCCTTGCGGCGGTGGGGATGGCGGCGCTGTTCGCAAATGCGCAGACCTTCCAGGTGATCCATACCTTCACCGGCCAGGGACAGGATGGCGCGAACCCGTACGCGGGGCTGGTAATGGACCGGGAGGGAAATCTCTACGGCGTGACCGAATATGGCGGCAACGGGCCCTGCTCGTCGCAGTACACGCGAGGCTGCGGCACCGTCTTCAAGATGACGCACAGCGGCGGCGGCTGGTACTACAAGCCGCTGTATAACTTTGCCGGCTGGTCCAACAACGACGGCGCGTATCCCTACTTCGGCGGCTTGACCCTGGGGCCGGACGGAGCTTTCTACGGGACCACGACGGTGGGCGGAGAATCGACCCCGTGCAATACCAATCCCGGCTGCGGGACGGTGTTCAAGCTGCAACCGCCGCCGACGCGGCCCGCTTCGGTGTTTGCTCCGTGGACAGAGACGATACTGTACCGCTTTCAGCCGCAGTCCGACGACGGCAACGTTCCTGATGGACTGGTGGCGGTGGATGGCGCCGGCAATGTGTACGGCACTACAGTCTATGGCAATGACCAGTATTACTACTGGGGATTGGCGTACCAACTGGTGCGCTCGGGCAATAGCTACACCAAGCAGGTCATCCACAACTTCCGTGGAGAACCGGATGACGGCGCGCAATCGTTCAGCGGCATGGTCATTGGGCCGGACGGCAATCTCTACGGCACTACCTTCGCCGGCGGCACCAACAACGTGGGAACCCTGTTCCAGCTCATCAATTCGGGCGGCCATTGGACGGAGAACATTCTGTACAAGTCCGATGCCAATGGAACGCAGCCGTATTCCACGCCGATCTTCGACAACGCCGGCAATTTGTACAACGGAACCACTGCGGGCGAGCATGACAATACGCCGGTAGTGTATGAAATGTCGCCGCCCTACCCCGGTGGACTGTACTCCGTCCTCTACAGTTGGCCCGGACTCTACGCGGGAGGGCCGGCCGCGCCGCTGATGATGGATTCGGCCGGCAATCTTTACGGTACCACCACCCAGGGCGGCGACGCTTACTACGGTACCGTCTTCAAGCTCACGCCCTACAACGGGCAATGGTTCCTGACTAACCTCTACGAGTTCAGTCGTGGTGCTGATGGTGGCACTCCGTATAGCAACGTAGTCATGGACGCGCAGGGCAACCTTTATGGCACAGCCTCGCGTGGTGGCAATACCACGAATTGTCAGGGCGGATGCGGTGTGGTGTGGGAGATCACGCCGTAGGGCAAGCGCACGCTAAATACCACATTGTGGGATAGAGGGATAAGTCGAGTCTGTAACGTGAAACAAGCAACGTTTCAGGGTCGTTGCTCACGAAAGAAAGGGAAAGGTAAGAGATGGTTAGCATGAATCGAAAGCAGCGGAATGCCGCTCAGGCAGGGCGAGCCGCAGTTCTGGGACTTCTCCTTTTCATCGTTGCTGCCGGGACGCAGGCGCAAGTTTTGACCGCGATTCATGCCTTCAGCGGGCGAGACGGGGCCGACCCCTTAGCCGGCCTGACCATGGACCGTGCCGGAAATCTCTACGGCACAACCAGCAGCGGTGGCACCTACGGATATGGCAGCGTATTCAAACTGCAACTGCGGAACTCGGTGTGGACCTTCACCCCGCTCTATAGCTTCCAGGGCGGCAACGACGGTTACTCTCCCGAGGCGAGGATCATCGTGGGCCCGGATGGCGCGCTTTACGGCACGACGCTTCGCGGCGGCGGCAGCGGCTGCTACACCCTGGGCTGCGGTACTGTGTATCAGCTGCGCCCGCCCACAACGTTATGCAAGTCCTTCCTGTGCTCCTGGACGGAGACCGTTCTCCACCGTTTTGGCGACGTCGGCAGCGGTGACGGTATCGGTCCGGTGGGCGACCTGGCGTTCGATGGCGCCGGCAATCTCTACGGTGCGACCGCGGGCGGCGGTTCCATCGGAGAGGGCGCTGTGTTTGAGATGACGAAGTCTGGCGGCAGTTGGACGGAGGCGGTGGTCTTCAGCTTTGGCTCGCAGGGGCTCTATCCCAACGGCGGCGCCATCTTCGACCATCTTGGCAACTTGTATGGAACGACCACTCAAGGCGGCGACCACAACCTGGGGACGGTTTACCAATTGACTCATTCGGGAAGCGATTGGGTCGAGACTACGCTGCATTCCTTTCAGGACCCCAGCGATGGATACGAGCCGGCCGATCTGGTCTTCGACAGTGGCGGAAATCTCTACGGCGCGAACTACGATGGCGGCGCGAATGGCGGAGGGACCGTGTATGAAGTCTCGCCCTCCGGCGGAGGCTGGACCTTCCAGGTACTCTACGCCTTCACCGGCCAGGGATTTGGAGGGCAATTGGGGGGTGCGGTGACCCTGGATGCGGCGGGGGATGTTTACGGCACCACCGAAAACGGCGGCTCCGGCTTCGGCAACGTCTTCAAACTGACGCCTTCCAACGGTGGCTGGACGTATACGGACCTGCACGACTTCCATGTATTGGGCAGCGATGGCTTCGGCCCCAACGGTAGCCTGGTCCTGGATGCCAGCGGAAATATCTACGGGACGACGGAGGTGGGCGGCTCCGGCAATCCCGGAGACGGGGTAGTGTTCAAAGTTACGCAGTAAAGCGCTTAGGCAAAGTCTCACATTGTGGATTTCCGAAGAGGGGGCGATTACCGAGGATCTTGGGCCATGCTGTGCCGGTCGTATCCCACATTGTGGGATCGACGCGATCGAAAGACATAGAGAAGAGGGAAAAATGGTACGCAAGGGTTCTTTTGTGCAAATCGGAGTGACAATTGCCGCAATCGTTTTGCTTGGCCTGGCCGCGCAAGCAGAGACCTGGACAGTGATTCACAGCTTCAGCGGCCCGGACGGCAATAACCCGGAGGCGGGGCTCACCATGGATGCCGCCGGCAACCTGTACGGCACCACCTCCGCTGGAGGAGCGCATAACCAGGGCACCGTCTTCAAGATGACGCACAAGTCCACGGGATGGATTTTCACGCCGCTCTTTAGTTTCAGCGGCCCCGATGGCAACGGACCTTCGGCCCGGGTCATGATCGGCGCAGACGGCACCCTTTACGGCACCACCATCAACGGTGGCGCCGCCGGCTATGGCGCGGTATTCCGCTTGCAGCCTCCCGCCGGATTTTGCCGCTCCTTCCAGTGTCCCTGGACGGAGACCGTGCTCTATTCCTTCCAGGGGGGCACGGATGGCGCTTATCCGGAGTATGGTGATCTGGCGTTCGACCCGCAGGGAAACATTTACGGCACGGCCTCGGCGGGCGGAATTGACGGCGCAAACTGCTATTCCGGTGGCTGCGGCGTGGTGTACAAGCTCAGCCACAATGGCGGGAGCTGGACCTACAGCCGGGTCTATGCCTTCCAGGGACAGGATGACGGAATGGTGCCATTTGGTGGAGTCATCCTGGATGCTGCCGGTAATCTCTACGGTACGGGCGAGGCCGGCGGCGCCTATCAGAGCGGAGTGGTGTACAAGTTGACGCCGAATGGTTCAGGCTGGACCGAGAGCGTTATTTACGACTTTCCCAACTTCAACGACGGCGCATTTCCATACAGTGGGTTGATCTTCGACCGCTTCGGCAATCTCTACGGCACCACCTTCCTGGGTGGCGGAATGGGGACAGGCACGGTGTATGAATTGACGCCCGCCAACGGCGGCTGGAATTTCGCTCTGTTGGGGTCGCCTTCTGCCTATAGCGGGCCAATCGCCGCGCCCGCCATGGATGCCGGCGGCAATCTCTACGGTACCGTTTCCTTTACCTTTTCCTCCTCCGAGGTTTTTAAGCTTACCCATGACGGCAGTAGCTGGATTCAAACTGATTTCCAGGGGGGCTCCGATGGTTCGACGGGAAGCTTGATCGTTGACCGTAACAACGTGGTGTACGGAGCGGACTATAGCGGAGGCCAGAACGACCTGGGCTCGGTCTTTACCATCACGCAATGACCGGCTGCCACTCGCGATATCAAAGGCTGCCGGCAAAGCGGACAGCCGGTTTCGGAGGAGTATGAAGACGGTTAAAACACGCAAGGGTAGAAACTCGGGGCTGGTCTTGGCGCTTGCCGCACTGGTCTGTTGCAGCCTCGCCGCCCAGGCGCAGACTTGGACAGTGATTCACAGTTTCAGTGGGCCGGACGGATCCTACCCGGGCGCAGGCCTGACCATGGATGCCGCCGGCAACCTTTACGGCACCGCGTCTGGAGGCGGGACTCATGGCCACGGCACCGTCTTCAAGCTCACGCACAAGCCGGCGGGCTGGATTTTCACCCCGCTCTATAGCTTCGCCGGTCCTGACGGCAACGGCCCTTCGGCCCGCGTGATGATTGGGCCCGACGGCACTCTGTACGGTACTACCGTTTACGGCGGCGCCGCCGGATATGGCACGGTGTTCCGCTTGCAGCCGCCGGCGGGATTCTGCCGCTCCTTCCAGTGCCCGTGGACCGAAACCGTGCTCTATTCTTTCCGGAACGGCAGCGACGGCGGAGAGCCGGGTTGGGGCGACCTGGCGTTCGATCAGCAAGGCAACATCTACGGCACCACGTCGCAGGGCGGTTACAACGGATCCAGTTGCTATGGCTATGGCTGTGGTGTGCTCTACAAGCTTACTCGTTCGGGCGGAAGCTGGGCCTATAGCGTTCTTTATTCGTTTCAGGGAGGCAACGACGGATTTCGTCCTATCGCCGGTGTGATCCCGGATGCTTCCGGCAATCTCTACGGAACTACCGAGGCAGGCGGACCGAACGAGAGCGGGACGGTGTACAAGCTGACATCCAGCGGTTCCGGCTGGACGGAGAGCATACTTTACGACTTCCCCAATTTCAATGATGGCGGGTTACCCTACGGCGGTCTCATCTTTGACCGCTTCGGCAATCTCTACGGCACCACTTCCATCTATGGCCTGATGGATGGAGGCACGGTGTATGAATTGACGCCCGCCAACGGCGGCTGGAATTTCTCTGTGCTGACTGCTGTCTCCGCCTATGCCGGGCCGACTGCCTCACCTAGCATGGATGCCAGTGGAAACCTCTACGGAACCATCAGCTTCGGATCGTTCGAAGTTTTTAAAGTCACGCATTCCGGTAACGACTGGATTCAGACGCAATTCCAGGGCGGCAGCGATGGAACGGTCGCCAATGTCATCGTTGACAGCAGCAACACGGTCTATGGCACCGATGCCGGAGGGATACATTCGATGGGATCGGTATTTGCCATAACCCAGTGACGGACGAATTGATCGTATTCGGATATCGAGATTTCAGAAGTCCCACAATGTGGGATAGGGGGTAATTCTATGCAACGCCCAGACATGCAATACAGCTACAGAAGCACGGCTATTGCAACGTTTGCGGTCGTGTTGATCTGCATTTTCACAACGCCGGTGGCGGCGCAGACGTTCAGTGTCATCCATGGCTTCACCGGCAGCGATGGCAGCATGCCGACGGTGGGATTGATCTCCGACGCCGCCGGAAATTTCTATGGTACGACGCAAGCAGGCGGCAACCACGGCGCCGGCACAGTTTTCAAGCTGACCCACCAGGGATCGGGTTGGATCCTGAAGCCGCTTTACACCTTCACCGGCGGTAGCGACGGTGATGCGCCGAGTGGGAGGGTAGTGTTCGGTCCCGACGGCAGTCTCTACGGTACCGCGCAAAACGGAGGTCTATATCAGTTTGGGGTTGTCTTCAAGCTTCAGCCGCCTATCACTACCTGCCGGACGGTGCTATGTCCCTGGACGGAGACCGTCCTCTATAGCTTCACCGGAATGACGGACGGCGGCTTTCCGGCGGGCGACCTGGCTTTCGATCAGGCCGGCACCCTCTATGGCACCGCGGACGGCGGCGGCAATGGTATGGGCGGATGTTACAACGGTTGCGGAGTGGTGTATGAACTGACCCCTTCGCACGGAAGCTGGAACTACAATCTGCTGTACTCGTTCAACGGGTCGTCGGATGGCGGAGAACCCGCCAGCGGCGTGGTTCTCGACGCCTCGGGGAATCTTTACGGCACCACCATCATTGGAGGCGGCAGCGACTTGGGAACGGTTTTTGAGCTGACCTATAACGGCTCCGGCTGGACAGAAAGCGTAGTGCATAGCTTTCAAGGCGGGGGCGATGGAAAGTATCCCTATGCCGGCTTGGTCCTCGATCCTTCGGGAAATCTCTTCGGCGTCACCGAAGGCGGAGGCGTGCACGGCCCCGGCATCATCTTTGAACTGCAGCCCGGAAATGGCGGCTGGAACTACAACGTGCTCTACAGCATAGGGCTCTATGGCGGCCAGCCACTGGCCACACTGACCCGAGACAATGCCGGCAACCTTTATGGAACCCTGTACAGCGGTGGTACCTACGGCCGCGGCGCGGTGTTCGAACTTCAGTACCTCGCAGGTAGCTGGAACTACATTACCTTGCACGACCTCAGCGACAGCGACGGGGGCGCTCCTTCCGGAAGCCTCATATTCGATGCACGGGGCAATCTCTATTCGACGTCTTCCTACGAGGGGCCGGATGGGCACGGATCGGTGTGGGAGATTACGCGGTAAGACGATCGCAAGAGCTAAGTCCCACAGTGTGGGACGGGCTGCGGCATAGGAGGATTTAGATGGAGCGAAAGTTTCTAGCTCGGGCAATCCTGGCGGGCGCAATGCTTCTGTTCACGGTTGGGCAGCCGATGCACGCCCAGACCTGGACGTGGCTTCACAGCTTTACCGGGCCGGACGGGTCCGCGCCGCAGGCGGGCGTCACCATGGACGCCGCCGGCAACCTGTATGGCACCACCTCCGAGGGAGGCGCGCATAACCAGGGCACCGTCTTCAAGCTCACGCGCAGAGGTTCAAGCTGGACGCTGACCACGCTGTACAGCTTCAGCGGCCCCGATGGCAGCGCTCCGTATGCTCGAGTCCTCCTTGGTCCGGACGGCAGCTTGTATGGCACCACCTACTACGGCGGCAGCGCTGGATACGGAACGGTGTATCGGCTACAGCCGCCGGCGGGATTCTGCCGCTCAGTCCAGTGTTCGTGGACCGAGACGGTGCTGTACTCCTTTCAGGGCGGCGGTGGCGGCGAGTATCCGGTCTATGGCGACTTGGCATTCGACCAGGAGGGGAATATCTACGGCACGGCGGCTGGTGGGTCCGGCGGGGGCAACTGCCAGGGTGGCTGCGGTGTGGTGTACAAGCTCACGCGCTCCGGCGGAAGCTGGACCTTCGGCGTGCTCTATCCGTTTCAGGGAGGCGATGACGGATTGGACCCGAATCGGCGGTGTAATCCTGGATGCTGCCGGTAATCTCTACGGGTCACTCGTTGGAGGCGGGGCGTACGGAAACGGGGCGGTATACAAGTTGACGCCTTCGGGCTCCGGTTGGACCGAGAGCGTGCTGTACGACTTTCCCAACTTTAGTGACGGCAGCCGGCCTTACGGTGGACTTATCTTCGATCACTTCGGCAATCTCTACGGCACCACCGAGATGGGCGGTGAAACGGATGGCGGTACAGTTTATGAACTGACCCCTGCCAACGGAGGCTGGAACTTTGCTGTGCTGGCCTCGCCGCCCGCCTACACGGGTTCAGTCGCCAAGCTAGCCATGGACAGCAGCGGAAATCTCTATGGCACCGTCGCCTCGGCGACCTTCGAGGTCTTCAAGCTCACGCACTCCGGCGACACCTGGCTACTGACGCAGTTTGCCGGCAGTGGAACGGTCGGCAGCGTCGTCGTGGACAGCAACAACGCGATTTATGGCGCCGACGATGGCGGCGCCCATCAGATGGGTTCGGTGTTTGCCATAACGCAGTGATCGGCCGGTTCAAGTCAACGACTCCCACATTGTGGGAGGAACGCTGGTAGCAGACTTCTGGGGAGAAATGCGATGAGTTTGCACAAGAGTTGTTTCGCACGGCTCGGATTGGCGATTGCCGTACTGGCATGTTGCAGCTTAGCCGCAACCGCCCAGACCTGGACGCTACTTCACAGCTTCACCGGCCCGGACGGATATGCTCCGCAGGCGGGCGTCACCATGGACGCCGCCGGCAACTTCTACGGCACCACCTCCGAGGGAGGCGCGCATAACCAGGGTACCGTCTTCAAGCTCACGCGTCGGGGTTCTAGCTGGACTTTGACTACGCTGTACAGCTTCAGCGGTCCCGATGGCAGCACCCCTTCGGCTCGGGTGATCTTTGGTCCCGACGGCACGCTGTACGGCACCACCTATTACGGCGGCGCCGGATATGGCGTGGTGTACCGCTTGCAGCCGCCGGCGGGATTCTGCCGCTCGGTCCAGTGCTCGTGGACGGAAACGGTGCTGTACACCTTCCAGGACCGTAGCGATGGCGGTTACCCGATTTATGGCGATCTGGCATTCGATCAGCAAGGGAACATCTACGGTACCGCGCCGGGCGGCGGAATCAACAGCGCCAATTGCGACAGCTTCGGATGCGGTGTCGTCTATAAACTCACCCGCTCTGGCGCTAGCTGGACCTACAGCGTCCTCTATTCGTTTACCGGGAACAATGACGGAGGAGTTCCCGTCGGCGGCGTCATCCTGGATAGCTCCGGCAATCTCTATGGTCCGGCTGCCGGAGGCGGCGCCTACCAGAATGGCGTGGTGTACAAGCTGACCTCCTCGGGTTCGGGTTGGACGGAGAGTGTGCTGTACGACTTCCCCAGCCTCACGGATGGCACCAACCCCGAAGGCGGGCTGATCTTCGACCGCTTCGGCAATCTCTATGGTACGACCGAGAGGAACGGGGAAGACTCCGGCGGCACCGTATATGAGTTGACGCCCGCGAATGGCGGCTGGAATTTTGCGGTGCTGGCCGCGGTGCCGGCCTACACGGGTTCGGTCGCCAAGCTGGCCATGGACAGCAGCGGAAATCTCTACGGCACCGTGGCCCTAGGGTCGTTCGAGGTTTTCAAGCTCACGCACTCCGGCGGCACCTGGCTGCTGACGCAATTTGGGGGCGGCGGATCAGTGGGCAGCGTCGTCGTGGATAGCAACGGCACGATTTACGGCGCCGATACCTACGGCCAGCACAATGAGGGCTCGGTGTTTGCGATCACGCAGTAACCTCCCACATTGTGGGACTAGGCGTTCCGGGTGATCTGGCGGCTACTTGCCGCTCTTCGCGGGATACTGCTTGAACATCTTCTCGACGGTGTTGTTGACCTGGTCCACTAGCTTGCCTGGCTTGGAGCTCAGGTTGCCGGTAGCCATGCCGCGCCACACCAGCTTTTTCTGGCTGAAGTCGAGCACATCTACCACGAGCTGTCCTTTGTGAATGACGACGGAGGAACTGCCCCCTGGGGTATAGCCCCACATTACGAATCCGGTGCCGAAATCGGGCACACCGCCCATACCGGAATAGAGTGGATTGTTGAACGTGACCTGCATGTCGCTGTCCACCGAGCCATAGATCTCGATGACCAGGTCGGGATCGCCGTCGGTCTTGCGCAATCCGCGCTTGCTCAACTCATCGTCAATGGCGCCCTGGATGGCCGCGGCCAGCATGGGTCGAGAAACGGCACCAATCGGGGCCCAGGCGTAGGTCTTGTACTTGGAGAAGTCGTTGGCTTTGTTGTAATCAACCTTGACCTTCTGGGCGCTGGCACTGAGGGAGACAAGACACAGCACAAGGGCAAGATATAGGGTGGACACACCGCACCGGCGGGCGACGGGAGTTCTCATGAGATTCACCTAGGGAGCTTGATTTGGACACGCCTATTTAAGCACAGTGGGTTAAACTGCCCAACACGCATCCCCGCTAAGTGGTAGCTTCCTTTCTTCCTAAGAACCTCGGGGCATTTGACAGCGCGCAATGTCTCTTGTATTTTCTCCTACATGGCGTCAGTGACTCAGCGAATGACCATGGCCATGTGCACCCTAGGCGGTGCCATGTCCACGTTCGGAGCCTGACAGCCCTCTCAGACAATCTCCAATCGTGAACGGCCGCCTAGGTAAAGCAAGGCGGTCTTCGTGTTTCTGGGCAATTTTTGCGATTGGAGATTTCCATGGCATTCCCCACTGAAGCATTTTCCACCTGCGCCGTGCGCGGTGGACTCGCCCCGGATCCCGCCACTGGCGCGGTTCTCACGCCCATCTATCAATCCACCACCTATCACCAGGAAGCGGTGGGCGTGCACAAGGGATTCACCTACTCGCGCGCCGCCAATCCCACGGTGTCGGCACTGGAAGCCGCCCTCGGCGCGCTGGAAGATACGCCTCCTGCCGTCTGCTTTGCCACCGGCATGGCCGCGATTTCGACGCTGTTCCTCGCGCTGCTGAAAGCGGGCGATCACGTTGTGGTCTCCGATGTGGTGTATGGGGGCACGGTACGACTATTCCAGCAGGTGTTGTCGCACTTCGGCGTCGAGGCGAGCTTCGTTGATACCTCCGACGCTAACGAAGTAGCGCGGGCGATTCGTCCCAATACAAAGCTGGTGTTCATCGAGACGCCTGCGAATCCCACGCTGAAGCTGACCGACATTGCTGCCGTAGCGCGGGTGACTCGCGCCGCCGGCGTGAAGCTGGCGGTGGATAACACTTTCCTGACGCCGGTATTGCAGCGCCCGCTCGAACTGGGCGCCGACATCACGCTGCTCTCCACCACAAAGTACATCGAGGGGCACAACTCCACCGTCGGCGGCTCCATCGCCACGCGCGACGAAGCGCTGCTGGAGCGCTTGCGTTTGGTGCGCAAGACGCTGGGCTGCATCCAGTCGCCGCAGGAGGCGTGGCTGACGCTGCGCGGCCTGAAGACGCTGCCGCTGCGCTTGCAGCAGCATTGCAGCAGCGCGCAGAAAGTCGCGGAGTGGCTGGAGCGGCATCCGCAGGTTGCGCGCGTGCACTTTCCCGGGCTGCCCGGCTTTCCGCAATTTGAGCTGGCGCAGAAGCAGCAGGGCCTGCCCGGAGGCATGCTTGCGTTCGAGTTGAGGGGCGGCGCGGAGGCCGGCATCCGGCTGATGAATACCGTGCGCCTGTGCATCCTGGCGGAAAACCTCGGCGCGGCTGAGACGCTGATCACCCATCCGGTTTCCATGACGCACGGCGACGTGCCGCGCGAAGTGCGCGAGCGCACCGGCATCACCGACGGTCTGGTGCGGCTGTCGGTCGGGCTGGAGAATCCCGCCGACATCATCGCGGACCTGGAGAGCGCGCTGGCGCAGGTTGCCGCTCTGGCGATCGAGCAGGAGGTGGAACCGTGCCTGGCAAAGTAATCGTGCTCAAGTTCGGAAGCTCGGTGCTGCAATCGCGCGACGACCTGCCCAAAGTGGTGCACGAGGTCTATCGCTGGATTCGCCAGCAATATCGCGTGGTCGCGGTCATCTCGGCATTCGCCGGCGAGACCGAGCGGCTGCTGAAAAGCGTGGCGGATTATCGCGACGCTCAGCCGGAGGCCATCGCGCGCATCGTCGCCACCGGCGAAGAGGTGGCCAGTTCGTTGGTGGCGCTGGAGCTGGATCGCTTTGGCATTCCCGCGCAGGTGCTGGATCCGAGCCAGATTCAGCTCATCGCCGATTGCGAGTCCAACGACACCGAGCCGGTCAGCGTGACACGCCAGCCTTTGCGATGAGACGCTGGACGATGGCCGCGTGGTGGTGGTCCCCGGCTTTATCGCGCGCGATCGTCGCGGCCATGTGGCGCTGTTCGGGCGCGGTGGTTCGGATCTCTCCGCGCTGTATCTCGCCGGTCAATTGCATGCGCGCGGTCGGCTGATCAAGGACGTGGACGGCATCTACGACAGCGATCCGGCCCGCAATTCGTACGCGCGCCGCTATCGCACCATTACCTGCGACCAGGCGCTGGCGATTGCCGGCAAGGTGGTGCAGCGGAAGGCGATTCGCTATGCCCAGACGACAGCAACGACCTTCGAGGTCGCGGCATTGGGCAGCACACACGCAACCGTGGTGGGTACTCCGCAATCGGTGTTGGCCGGTGTCGAGGTACCGCGGCGTTCGCTGCGCGTAGGGCTGCTGGGCCTGGGCACTGTCGGCGGCGGAGTCTTTCGTGAGCTGCAGAATCATCCGCAACTGTTCGAGGTCTGCGGCGTGGCTGTACGCACACCGGAACGGCATGCCGCTCATGCGTCGCCGGAACTGCTGACGCGCGACTGCCGCCAGGCGATTGAAGATGTCGACGTAGTGGTGGAGCTGATCGGCGGCACTTCGCCTGCCGGCGAACTGGTGGCGGAAGCGCTGGCTGCCGGCAAGCCCGTAGTCACCGCCAACAAGCTGCTGCTGGCGGAGAATCCGCACCTGGGCCGTCATCGCGGCTTGCGCTACTCCGCAGCCGTCGGGGGCGCGGTGCCGGCTTTGGAAGCGGTGCGCGCTGTCGTGCAAGCCCAGCGCGTGCTGTCGCTGGCGGGCGTGCTGAACGGCACCTGTAATTACATCCTCGACCGTATTGCAGCCGGGGATTCTTTCGAGCAGGCGCTGGCGAAGGCGCAGGCCAACGGCTTCGCCGAAGCCGACCCGCGCGCCGACCTCTCCGGTGGCGACACCGCCTGCAAGCTGCGACTGCTGGCTGGGCTGGCCTTTCCGGGAGTTCACGACACCGTCGCGGACATCACTGGGATCGAGAACATCGATACCGAGTGGGTGCGCGCGGTCGCCGCAGAAGGCGGACGGGTTCGCCTGGTCGCCACCGCGACCGTCGATGGAGACCGCGTCCATCTGCGAGTCAAGCCGGAAGCAGTCGCCGCCGGTCATCCCTTCGCACGTATTCGGAATGAAAAGAATTGCTTGCTGATCCAGAGCTGCGATCGCGCTGGCTCAGAGGTCACCGAGCACGCATGGACCGGACGCGGCGCCGGACGCTGGCCCACCACCGCAGCGGTGATGGCCGATCTTTTTGACTTGGCTCGTGAATGGCCGCACCTGCGGCCTCGTGCGGCGCAATCGGCGCCGGCACGGTATGCCGAATTGGAAGCGGTTGCGCAAACCGGAGGTGTCGCGTGAAATTCTGCCACCAGACTGCTGAACTTCGATCCCGCGCCGGGCGACCGCTACATTCCGGCGAACACTCCGATCTACCAGACCGCCATCTTCCGCCAGGAAAACGCCACCGAGTTCGGCGAGTACGACTACTCCCGCAGCGGCAATCCCACGCGCGCGGTGGTGGAGAAGCAGATTGCGGCGCTCGAAAGTGGCACGCGCGGCTTCTGTTTCGGTACCGGCCTCGCGGCCATCACCGCGGTCACGCGCCTGCTGTCGCCGGGCGAAGAGATTCTCGCCTGCGACGATCTCTACGGCGGCACCTATCGCCTGTTTTCGCGCATCCTGGCCAAGCGCGGCGTCACCGTGCGCTATGCCGACTTCAGCAATCTCAACGGAGTCGCGGCCGCCGTCACCTCGCAGCACCCGGCTGGTCTACCTGGAGATCGCCGACCAATCCGCTGCTGCAGATTGTTGACATCCGTGCGGTCGCCGATATCGCGCATCGTGCCGGCGCGCTGCTGTGCGTGGACAACAGCACCATGTCGCCCTACCTGCAGCGTCCGCTGGAATTGGGCGCTGACATCGTGCTGCACTCGGCCACGAAGTTCCTGTGCGGCCACAGCGACGTGATGGCCGGCGCGGTGGTGGTGCGCGATGCGGAACTGGCGAGGAGCTGTACCTCATCCAGAACGGCGAAGGCGGCGGCCTGGCGCCGTTCGACAGCTTCCTGCTGCTGCGCGGAATGAAGACGCTCTCGCTGCGCTTGGACCGGCAACAGGCCAGCGCGCAGCGCATCGCCGAATTCCTCGACGCTCAGCCCAGCGTGACCGCAGGTGTATTTTCCCGGGCTGGCGAGCGGCGAGCAGCAGCGTATTCATCACTCGCAGGCGTCAGGACCGGGCGCGGTGCTTAGCTTTGCGACCGGCGATGCCGAGTTCTCGCGCAAAGTGGTGGAAGCGACCAGGCTCTTTTCCATCGCGGTCAGCTTTGGCGGAGTGAACTCGTCCATCAGCCTGCCCAACTACATGTCGCACGCCAGCATTCCGCAGAGCGTGCGGCACTTGAAGAGCATTCCCGGCGACCTGGTGCGAATCTCGGTCGGCATCGAGGACATTGGCGACTTGCTGGCGGACCTGGAGCAGGCCTTCGAAGCTGCCATCCAGGAATGCGGCCAGCCCAAAGCGAAGCTGGCCATGGCCGCCGACTAGGCGCGATCGAGATTAAGCAAGAGCAAACAGCAAAACGGAATTGCTTTGAAAGTTGAGGGCGCGGGTGGGAATCGAACCCACGTTATTGTTGTCGAAAACCCTAGTTCGCGGTCACGCCCCATTTGCCAATGTCGGCGTCTGCGACACCGGCAACCTCCTTGAATAATTTCAAGAACACGTCAGGTCGGTCACGATTTTCAGCTTCTAGTCGGGCCAACCCTTCTGCCTTGGTGAGCTTTCCCGCTCGCACCAGCGCGCTGACCAGGATGTCGTTGCGCACAAATCCCAGAGAGCGAAAATACATGTGGTTTTTGAGAACTGCCAGTTTGCAATCGGACCGCCATGGACCCTCGGAGGCATGATACGGTTCCCATCCCAGTTCTCGTTCAATCGTGGCCTGGATCTTGGGTTCGTCCCAGTCAATGTAGTGATACATGCAAATAATCTTGGCGTTGGTCCGTTTACGTCTCCAGGGAGCAAACAAGCTTAAGTACTCTCGGGCCAGCAACGGCGGAATAGCTGGATTCATCAAGTAGCGAGAATTGGCAAGCAACTTACCGCCAAAGCCCAACAGAATTTCCAGCTTGCCCAGCGGCTCCTCGGAACGTGAAGAGAAAAATCGCGCTCCAAAATACTCATCCGATCCGGGTTCGCCTGCGCCAATGACAAGAGTTGTTCTATAGGCAAGCGCGGTTTCCAGGAAAGACCTGTGCATCCCCGCCCTACAACCCAGGCAGATCGTGCTCACCATCGCGGGATCGGGCCGATGAACCCACGCTCTCAGCATGGGGCCCGCCGCTTTACGGGACAGCTCGTGACGATAGAACTTATGGTCGACATGCAAAGTAGAAGTTGCGCGTTCGATGCTTTCGAGCGTCTCCTGTGGAAGATAGCCATGGTCCACGGTGTAAGCCGCAACGTGCAGTCCTAGTGTGCAAACTAGATAGTAGAGGGTATAAGTGCTATCTCTACCACCACTCAGCGCCACCACGCAGTCGTATTGAGCGCCCGGCTGCTTGTGTTTGTGGATTACGTCGACAAGGGCTTCTTTACCCAGAAGCTTCCTGGGGACATATGTCCGACAATAGTCGCAGACTCCGTGCTCGTCGAAGGCAGTGCGGGGGAAATTGCGAGGCAATAGGCAGCGTATGCAACGTTCCATGAAGACCCCCTCTCTGGGAGATTGAGGTGGCCCAGAAGCTCTGTGTGCAGCATGTCATGTAGCAGACGCCAATCGCAAATGTCTTATTGCGCCTCAGGGAACTTTATCCCAATTCGGAACGCCCCTAACGCTGCCTGTGTGTTGAACGGCAATGGGTGTCGTAACTGCTCGGGGCGTGAGCATAAGCATCTCGCCGAAAAGGCGAACGTCGAATCGCAGAGAAATGTGTCGGAGTGAAGTTCAGCGGGATCACTGGAGGCGCGGGTGGGAATCGAACCCACGCATAAAGGAGATTGGGATTCCCTTAGCCCGCAGCTCCTACCTCGACTTCGTCGGTTTCGACATCGGCTGAAGCTGAGGGTAAATCAAGAACACGGCTCGCCTCGTCATCGGGCAGTTGTTCAACTGAGACAAGTCGGCGGGCCATCGCACGGGTCCGAACGCCCGTCTCATCAAGGGTGTTCGCCGCGGTATTCAGCTGGCGTTTGACCTTGTCCAGCACATCGCCGAACTTACCAAATTCTGTCTTTACCGCGCCTAAGACTCTCCAAACTTCAGTCGCATGTTGCTCAATTGCTAAGGTCTGGAATCCCATTCGGAGGCTACTTAGGATCGCCGCTAACGTGGTTGGACCAGCTGCAACGACCCTGTACTGCTGCAAAAGTTCGTCAACCAAACAAGGCTGTCGAAGCACCTCGGCATACAGGCCCTCAGTTGCAAGAAACATGATCGCGAAATCAGTTGTGGCTGGTGGGTACACATATTTGTCGTGAATTCCCTTCGCAGCGGCTCGGACCGTTCGTGTCAAGGCGTCTGTAGCTTTTTGGACCATTTCAGGATCAGCCTTGTCGGCTGCGTCCTGGATGCGAAGATAATCCTCCTGAGGGAACTTGGAATCGATCGGGAGCCAAACGCAACTTTGGGCATCATTGTTTCGGCCCGGTAGTCGGACCGCATACTCGACCCTCTCGCCCGAGTCAGCTTTGACACCGACGTTTTTCTCGTATTGACTGGGCGTAAGAATCTCTTCCAATATCGCCCCCAACTGTACCTCTGCCCATGTGCCACGCGCCTTTACATTCGTCAGAACCCGTTTAAGATCTCCGACTCCGGTTGCGAGGCCTTGCATCTCCCCTAAGCCTTTTTGCACAGCTTCAAGCCTCTCGCTTACGAGTTTGAAGGATTCTCCCAAGCGTCGCTCAAGGGTTTCATGCAGTCTGTCATCCACCGTCTTGCGCATTTCTTCTAACTTCTTATCGTTGCCAGCCTGCAGATCTTTCACGCGGTCGTCCAGAGTCGTGCGAACATTGTCCAATGCACGGGCGTTCGACTCGGTCAGCTC
Organism: uncultured Acidobacteriaceae bacterium; assembly: GCA_963763975.1. Lineage (GTDB taxonomy): Bacteria > Acidobacteriota > Terriglobia > Terriglobales > Acidobacteriaceae > Bog-257. The sequence goes on along the minus strand of CAVXQR010000003.1, from coordinate 330,506 downwards.
TTTCAGCTGTCTAGTCATCGCTTCGAGCTGCTTTCCTTGTGCGTCACCTAGGGTTACTAGCGTTTCAGAAAGCGAGCTATTGACTGCCTTTAGGCCAATTGAAAGCTCTTCGCGTATGTGCTGGAGTTTCTTCTCGTTACCCTCCCGAAAGTCCTTGGCACCGTTGTCGAGTGTGTCGCGGACTCTATCCAATGCGGCTTGACTTGACGCCGCCAGCTCTCTCAGCTGATTGCTCATGCCTTCGAGTTGTGTCTCCTGCGTTCTGCCTCGAGCGTCCAAGCTCTGCGATACCGAGTCACCGGCCAGTTTCAGGCCGTTTGTTACCTCGTCATGAATCTCGTGGAGCTTTTTCTCATTGCTATCCTGTAGCTCTTTGACACGAACGTCGAGCGTGCTTCGAATTCCGTCCAGTGCGTCGGTATTACGATCTGTGAATGCCTTCAACTGTGTCGTCATCATCTCCAATTGCGTTTGTTGGGCCTTACTAGACATTTCCAAGGTCCTGGAGAGCGTGTCATTGGTTAATTTGAGACCGCTCGACAATTCTTCGCGAAGCTCCTTGCCGGCGCCCGGGCTTCCTCACGACTTGCTCGGAGCTCCTCCCGCATCTCCTTGGAGAGGTTTTCTGTGGGACTTGGTCGACGAAACAAGAGGATAGCGAGGGAAACTCCGGTTATGACTGTAATGAGCAATACGAGCCAGAGGAGAATTTCGGCCACGGGTCCCTCCCGAAGTGTAAATGTTTCGTCGCCGCTGGAGAGTGGTAACAGCCTGCGGGTCAGTAGCATGAAAACTAACTACGTAAATTTCATATCTCAGTGAGCGTAGTCACGTGAACTGTGACTGTCGGCCACTGCTGTACTGAAGTGCGCTCTCGGCCGCAAGGGTAACTGTGCGGGTCGTGCCGTTGGTCCATTAAGCCAAAATAGCCCGCGCGACGTTCAGCCCCGGGAAATGGGTTGGATGGGAGTTCAGGGGGATTGCTGGAGGCGCGGGTGGGAATCGAACCCACGCATAAAGGTTTTGCAGACCTCTCCCTTACCACTTGGGTACCGCGCCTCGGTACATCTACCCTAACCAATTCCCGCCGCAAAATCCAGTGCCCGGGCCGTCCTGGGGACAACCGCCGCCCGCCATTTACAATCCTTACACTTTCCTGTGATTGACTTGAGCGTCGCCGTCGGCGGCGGACCGGACAGGGGTGGAATGAACAATCTCGAATTCAGCGCGGTCATCGGACTGGGCTCGCTGCTGGCGGGTTTTCTGGGAGCGCTTACCGGACTGGGCGGCGGCGTGGTGGTGGTGCCCATGCTGACGCTGGTGTTTCATGTGGACATCCGCTACGCCATCGGGGCGTCGCTGGTGTCGGTGATCGCGACCTCGTCGGGAGCCGCGGCCGCCTATGTTCGCGAGGGCTACTCCAACATTCGCATCGGCATGTTCCTGGAGACGGCCACCACCGTCGGCGCCATCGTCGGCGCCGCCATCGCGCTGCATGTATCCGGCAGCGCCATTGCCGTCGTGTTTGGACTGGTGCTGCTGTACTCGGCATTCCTCTCCAGCAAGCATCGCGTAGAGCATGGCGAGCACATGCCGGCGTCGAAGCTGGCCACGCGCTTGCGCCTCAACGGCACCTATCCCACGGACGAAGGGATTCAACCTTACAACGTGACCGGCGTGCGCGCAGGCTATGGCCTGATGTTCGGCGCCGGCATTTTGTCCGGATTGCTGGGCATCGGCTCAGGCGTGGTCAAGGTGCTGGCCATGGACCACGCGATGAAGATTCCGTTCAAGGTTTCCACCACCACCAGCAATTTCATGATCGGAGTGACTGCCGCGGCCAGCGCCGGACTGTATCTCAGCCGCGGCTACATCGCGCCCGGAGTGGCCATGCCGGTGATGCTGGGGGTGTTGGCGGGGTCGCTGATGGGAGCGCGCGTGCTGGCCAGGGCGAAGGTCAAAGTGTTGCGTTACTTGTTTGCGGCGGTGGTGGTGGTGTTGGGATTCGAGATGATCTTCAACGGGGTCACCGGGAGAATATGAGTCATCAGGCGATCGACGATCACCGCATCGAGGTCATTATTGGCAACTTGCTGCGCGCGGGAGTGCTGCTGGCCGGCGCAGTAGTGGTGCTGGGAGCAATGGTTTATCTGACGCGTCACGGGCACGAGTTGCCGAGTTACAGCGGCTTCCACGGCGAGCCGCAGGAGTTTCGTACGCTGTCGGGAATTTTCACCGGCGCTTTCCACGGCGGCGGACGCGCGCTGGTGCAGTTCGGCCTGGTGCTACTGATCGCGACGCCGGTGGCGCGGGTGGCATTCTCGGTGTTCGCCTTCGCCGCCGAGCGCGACTGGATGTATGTGGTCATCACCCTCGTCGTCCTGGCAATTCTGCTGTACAGCCTGTTTGGTTATTAAGGAGGCGCTGACGTGCGGAATCGCGAAAGTGCTAAGAGTTAGTAATACAACTAGTAATACAGCCAGCAATACAGCCAGCAATACTCAAAGTAATACTAAAAGTAATACCAGCAGTAATACGAAAGGGAACAAAAGGAGAATGCTTATGTCGGCAGTGAAGCTTGCAGACGCCCGTCGCGTGATTGCGGCAGCAGAAAAGAAGGCGCAGGAAATCGGCCAGCCCATGAACATCGCCGTGGCCGACGAGGGCGGCAACATCGTCGCCCACGTGCGCATGGACAACGCCTGGATCGGCAGCATTGATATTTCCATGAAGAAGGCTTACACCTCGCGCGCCTTCGACATCGCCACCAAGGACCTGGCGCAACACTCGCAGTCCGGCGGCCAGTTCTTCGGCATCCACGCGTCGAACGACGGAAAGATCATGATCTTCGCCGGCGGTATTCCTCTGAAGCGCGATGGCAAAGTCGTGGGCGCGATCGGCGTCAGCGGCGGTTCCGGCGAGCAGGACCACGCCGTGGCTGAGGCAGGAGCAGCGGCGATTTAGCCGGCGCAAAATTCACTGGGCGTCGATTCGAAGGTTTACGCTTCCGTCGGCTTAGGCAGTTGCTCAGGAGTATGACTGCGGAGGATCACTGTGCCGATGAGCACTGCGGCGGAGAGGAACAGCACGCGCAGCACGTTGGCATGCAGCACCGGATCGCCCAGCAGAATGCGCACCAGTCCGAAGCCGGCGCTGGCCGCGCATAGCGCAAAGTACAGCTTCTCCCGGGCGCAGCCGGAAAACTTCATCAGCACCAGCAGCACCGTGGTCACAATAATGTAGATGACCAGCAGGATGATGCCGCCGGTAGTTTTGCTTCCGTGCAGGGAGAAAGCCGCGGCGTGCGAGATGGCCAGTTGCAGCGCCGCCACCAGCAGAAAGAAGACGGAATGAACCAGGGCGATGATTGCCCGCTTGCGGTTGGTGATGATGGAGAAACGGTCCATAGCTGCGTGAATGCCATCCGGCGCGGCCCGGCTCAAAGGGCTGCGTCCTGTCAATTACTGTGGCAGAGGTCAGCACATTCTGCTGTGACCGAAATCACAGGCTCACCGTTTTTTCGTTAAGCCGGAACTTGCGGCTGCAACGGTGCGAGGCATCTGCCCGCTCAGTGATATATTCGGAGCACTCAAAACACCCATGGTCGGCACCACCATTTCACATTACAGGCTCCTGGACACGCTGGGATCGGGCGGTATGGGAGTGGTGTATCGCGCCGAAGATACGCGCCTGGGACGCCAGGTCGCGCTCAAGTGTTTGCCGCCAAATCTAGTGGCCGACCCGGCCACGGTGGAGCGCTTCCTGCGCGAAGCCAGGGCGGCCGCGGCGCTCAGCCATCCCAACATCTGCACCATTCATGAAGTGGACGAAGCCGACGGCCATCACTTCATCACCATGGAATTGCTGGAGGGCCAGACGCTGCGCGAGCGGATCGGCAGCGGCCCGATTGCGATGGACGATCTGGTGCGCATCGGTATCGAGACCGCCGACGCCCTGGATGCCGCGCACAAAAAAGGCATCGTCCACCGCGACATTAAGCCGGCCAATATTTTCCTGACGCAACGCGGCGAGGCCAAGGTGCTGGATTTTGGTCTGGCCAAGTTGGCGACGACCAGCCTGGCTTCGGCCGCCAGCCTCACCGCGGGCAGCACGCAGATGGCGGCCCTTCACCTCACCAGTCCGGGACAAGCGGTTGGAACCATCGCGTACATGTCGCCCGAGCAGGCGCGCGGCCAGGAAGTGGACGGACGAAGCGACCTGTTTTCGCTGGGCGTCGTGCTCTACGAAATGGCGACCGCGGAGCTGCCTTTTCCCGGAGCCACCACAGCGGTCATCTTCGACGCGATCTTGAATCGTCAGCCAACTCCTCCCCGGCGCATGAATCCTAACCTTCCTACAGGTCTGGAAAATATCGTGCTCAGGCTGCTGGAGAAGGACATGCGGCTGCGCTACCAGAGCGCGAGCGATCTGGCTGCCGATTTGCGCCGCTGGCAGCGCGATGGAAGCTCGGTGAGGACAGGCGTGGCCGCGGCCGGTCGAGTGCGCAAAGCGGGGAAGACGATTGATTCGCTGGCGGTGTTGCCGTTCATCAATGTGACGGGGAATGCGGAACTGGATGAGTTTGGCGATGCCATCGCCGAGGGCGTGATTGACGCGCTTTCCGCTTTGCCGCGGATTCGTCTGGTGCCGCGCAGCAAGGCGTTCCGCTACCGCGACCGCGCCGACGATCCCCAGGGAGTCGGCCGCGAACTCGAAGTGCGGGCGATCCTGAGCGGCCGCATCAGCAAGCGGGGCGAAGAATTATCAGTGCGCGCGGAGCTGATTGACGTGGCCAAGGATGCGCAGCTCTGGGGCTCGCAGTTCACCCGCACGGCAGCGAATCTCTGCGAGGTCCAGCAGGAGATCGCGCGGCAAGTGATTGAGAAGTTGGAAGGGCCGTCCTCCTCCGGCAAGACCGCGAAAGCGGCGCGCAAGCCCCCGGCGACGGCGGTTAATCAGGAGGCTTACCAGTTGTGCCTGCGCGGCGCGCACCATGCCAACAAATGGACACAGGAAGGTTTGCAGCGCGGCATCGAACTGTGCCGGCAGGCGATTGACGTCGATCCCATGTACGCTCCGGCTTATGCCAGCATCGCGATTTCGCAGGCGCTGTTGACGGTGGTGGGGCGGGTGGACAACGAGCACGCTTTTCGCCAGTCCAAGGCGTCGGCGCGGCGGGCGCTGGAGCTGGACGAATCGCTTTCGGAAGCGCATGCCGCCCTGGCACTCACTCTGGCGTTCTCAGAGTTCAAACTCGCCGAAGCTCTCCCCGAGGGAAAGCGGGCCGTGGAACTCAATCCCAACTCGGGCATCACGCGTTACGTTTATGCGCAGTTACTGGCTTGCAGCGGACGGCTGCAGGAGGGCATCGCCCAGGCGCGGGAGGGTTGCGAGCTTGATCCCCTGATGGTGCCGATCAATTACTGCTATGGCCTGCTGCTGAACTACGATCGCCGGTGGGCCGAGGCCGAGCTCCAGTTTCGACGGACGCTCGACATCAATCCCGACTTCCTGATCGGACAGTCGATGGTGGCCATCGTTCTGGCGCGGCAGCAGAAATTCTCCGAAGCGATGAGCCAGGTCAACCCATTTCTCAAGTCGCAGCCAGATGCCTTCTGGGAGTTTATTCTCGGTTATGTAGCAGCGCTGGCCGGCGAACACCAAATAGCCGAGGATATCCTGGCGCGACGGGACGCGGTGCCGTCCGCCGCCGCCGCTTATTTTGCAGCAACCATTTATGGAGTTTTGGGCGACCTCGATCGGGGTTTCCACAAACTGGAGAAAGCCAGAGATCTCCATTTCGGCGTGCTCACCTCTGCCAAAGTAAATCCCTCGCTCGATGCCTTCCGGTCCGATCCCCGCTGGGAACCGTTCCTGCAAAGTCTGAATTTCGGGTTATAGCAGCGGTGAAGGCAGGCGGAACGCGCTGTATTCCGCTAGCAGAGCCAACTCGGGACGATGGCCGATAGCGGGGTTGCAGCCGTGCCGAACATAAAAGTTGCGGCTTGTGACCTGGAGGAAGGAAATACTGGAGCGGAAGACCGGACTAAACGCTCGACTTCGCGATCCCTCAGCCTAGCTTAGAAAAATTTGCTCTTGAACTGCTCGTGCCTTTGACGTGCCTGATCGGTCAGCGCCTGGAATTGGGGCTCGCCGTGCAGGCTCTGCAGCAGAGGATCGCGCACCAGGTAGGGATAGCAAAAGAAGCCTCCGCCGATGCTATGGCGCAGCATGTGAAGCGCCGAAGGCTTGTCGCCTAAAACCGCATACGCCTGAGCCACCTTGTACATGCCCTCGGGATCGCTGACACCGCGCTCTTCGATCTTCGCTTCGGTCTCCTGTAGGAGTTTTAATCCATCGGCGTTCTGGTGATGGATCGAGTAGCTGAACGCTTTTCCCACGGCAGCGGGGAGCAGGGAGCGGTCCTTCTTGAAAGCCCGGTCGAAGTCACGGGCTGCCACTTCGCGATTGTCCAGGTAATACTCGGCCAAGCCGCGATAGAAGAGGATATAGACGGAATCGTTGGCGGGCAGGCTCTGCAGGAATTTTTCGTACTCTCCCAGGTACAGATAACTGTTCATCGCCGAACTGCTGATCTTGACCTCAGGATTGTTGGCCCGCGCGCGTTCGCACTCTTGCACCGATTGCTGCAGCATGCCCGCAAAGCGGTAAGCGTAACCAAGCTCCCAGTGGGCCTCGGCGTTGTTGGGATTTTCCTGCACAACCGCCCGCAACAAGGGGACGGCCTGCTCCACGCGGCCAGTATCGGTGAGCAAGTTAGCCATGTAGATGCGGGCATCGGCCAGCGAAGGATTCAGGGCGATGGCCTTCTCGTAGGCGGCCTGCGCTTTGCCATACTGCTCCTGGCCGCCGAACAGCAACGACGCGCTGGTGGTGTAGGCGCGGCCCAATTGTGCCCAGGCGGGCGCGAAATTCGGTTCCAGGCTGGTGGCTTTTTCCAGCTTCTCAATGGCTTCGGGAAATTCGTTCAACGAGTAAAGATCGATGCCGCGAAGATAATCTTCGTATGCGGCGGTGCTGATCGGCTTTTCGGGCTTGAGATTGGCGGCCTCGGTGGGCGACAGGTTCAGCTCCAACTGATGAATAATCTGCTGCGCGACCCGGTCCTGCACCGTCAAAAGCTTGTCGTACTTTAAGTCGAGCGCCTCGCGCCACAGAATTTTGTCGCTCTTTACGTCAATGAGCTGGGTCGTGATTCTAAGGTCGTCCCCTTCCCGCAGGAAGGTGCCGGTCAGCAGGGTGTCGACCTTGAGGTCGGCGGCAACCACCTTCGGATCCACGAAACGATCGCGATACTTGTCGACGGAATAGGAGGGGCGGACGACCAGGGAATTGACGTAGTCGAGCTTGGTGATGATTTCATCGGCCAGGGAAAATCCCAAAAAGTCGGTCTGGGGATCGCCGTTAAGGTTGCGGAAAGGAAGAATGGCCAGGCTGCGGGGCTCCTTCGTCGTCGGCGACTGCCGGGCTTTTCTGACGCCGAAGTATCCAGCCAGCGCGATGGCGAACACGATAAGCAGAGCCAGCCAAGTCCACCGGGCCCGATGCGAAGTTTCACCCGATGGCATTGCTGCCGCGGTGGTTGCGGGAGTTACTTCTTTCTCTGCCGGCGGGGGAGTCTTGCGCAATTTGGACTCAAACGACATGTCGCGGCGGAAAGATTGCAGCTCCGCGAGCAATGCCTGAGCCGTTTGGTATCTGCCCTCGAGGTCCTTGTGCAGCAGTTTTGCCAGGATGCGCTCGACCTCGGGTGGAATGTCCGGGTCATGCTGCCCGGGAGGCACGGGCTCATCTTTGAGAATGGCAGCAATGACGTCGCTGGTGGTCGAACCGTTAAAGGCAACGGTTCCGGTAATCATTTCGTAAAGCACCGAGCCCAGGCTGAAGAGATCACTGCGCGCATCCACCGGCAGGCCGCGGGCCTGTTCGGGAGACATATATCTAGGAGTGCCATGGACGACGCCAGCTTCCGTCGTCTGAATCGCGACTGCGGCGCCGGTCGAGCGCCGCGCCAGGATCCCCGGGCGGCTGGCTTCCAGCTTGGCTATGCCGAAATCCAGAACCTTGACGATGCCGTCATTGCGAACAATCAGGTTGTCCGGCTTGATGTCGCGATGCACAATGCCGGACGCATGTGCCGCCGCCAGCGCGCTGGCAATCTGGATGGCGATGTCGAGGGCTTCTTTGAGCGGGAGAGCGCGGCCGCCGATTTTTTGGCGCAGCGTGCTGCCATCCACGAATTCAGAGACGATGAAGGTGAGCTCATTGGCCTGTCCGAATTCATAGATGGTGAGAATGTTGGGATGATTGAGCGCCGACGCTGCCAGCGCTTCCTGCTCGAAGCGGAGCAAGCCACGCTGATCGGTGAGCAGGCCGAGTAACAAAAGCTTGAGTGCAACCTTGCGCCGGAGCCTGGTGTCCTCGGCGAGATAAACTTCGCCCATGCCTCCGCTGCCCAGCAGGGTGACGATTTTGTAATGCGCCAGTAATGTGCCGGTAGCGACTTTGCTTCGGTTTTCGACGGCTTGGCGCACCGAAGACGACTGCTTGGGATCGTCCTCCTGGCTGATGCTTTGCGCCATTTTGGACACCGCCTGCGGCAGAAAGTCGATCGACCCATCTGCCGACTGCAGAAGCGATTGCACTTCCGCGAACAACGCCAAATCAGAACCGCAGGCCTGGCGCAGGAAAGAATCGCGTTCCGAGGGCGCGACTTCAAGGGCCGCGTGAAACAGTTCTTCGGTCCGTCGCCAGCGTTCGGCAGTATCCATACCGGGGGCTATGCGCTTTGCGCCAGCTCGCGATGCAGCCAGGCCTTTGCCAGTTTCAGTTCGCGGTGAACGGTTGCAGGAGAGATGTCGAGCGCCGCCGCAGCTTCGTCATAGGTCATGCCGCCGAAGAATAGGAGCTGAATAATTTCACTCTTGCGCACGTCCAGAAGGGCCAGCCGCTGCAGAGCTTCGTCTAAGTCCAGAACGGTCGACGCAGCCTCAGGGCCAACAATGACGGCCTCATCCAGGGGAATCGGCGCTTCTCCGTCGCCGCGCTTTTGCCGTCCGTGTTGACGGGCATATTCCACCAGAATGCGCCGCACCACGCGCGCTGCCACGGCGTAGAAATGGGCCCGGTCCTGCCACCCGATGTCAGCGTTCAACAGTCGCAGGTAGGCCTCGTTGACCAGGGCGGTAGCCCGCAGGGTATGGCCCGGCCTTTCGTTCCGCAAACATCTCCCCGCCAGGCGCCGGAGTTCGTCATAGACGATCGGCATCAACTGGTCGAGAGCCTCGTTGTTTCCGCTGCGCCACAACTGGAGCAGCCTCGTCACATCCTCACGATCGGGCGACATAGCAGTTCCTCGACTAGCGCCGTTCGTTAAGGCCTTGGCCAGAAGCTTATCCATTCGAACGGGGAACTGCCTCTGAGCTAAGACGATAAAGCCCGAAATTGCCGGAATGGAAAGGATAGCGATGTGGCGCCATCTTTCTGCGCAGGATTATACCCCAAAAGCGCCAGGCCCCCCCTCACCTTCGTCGTCCTGTAACCCGGCAAAAAAATGTTTCGAAAGTGTGAGGGGATTTGCCCGCGAATGACACATATCAGGGTGTAGGCGATTGCGGCTCTTGCAGGATCGCAGCACCTGCAGCTTAAGAGCTGCCACGGCTACACGGAACCAAAGCTCTGCAACCATCGCTGCGCAATCAACACGAAAAAGGAGATATCACCATGAAACGCTTGCAAGTACTTTTCGCGTTCGCCATCGCTGTGGTGCTGAGCAGCTCAGCGTGGGCGCAAAACTACCGCTTCACCACCGTCAACGATCCCTCCAACGGCAATGTGCCGTTCACCCAGTTGCTGGGCATCAACAACAACAACACCATTGCCGGGTACCACAATTTCAACCTCAACCAGGGATTCGTTCTGAACCTGCCGGCCAACTTCACGGTTGAGAATTATCCCAACTCGATGATGACCCAGGTCATCGGCATCAACAACAGCATGACCACCTCCGGCTTCTACGTTGACAACGGGGGCACGACCCACGGCTTCTATCGCAGCTCGAACAACACCTATACCACCGTGGATTTCCCGGGCACGCCGTTCAACCAGTTGCTGAGTCAGAACGATTTGCAGCAGGCCGCAGGCTACTACAGCCTGAGCTCGGACAACACCACGCCTGATTTCCCCTACGTGTACGACGAAGTGGGCGGGATCTTCGAGGTGATCACCATCCCCGGCGCGGTGGGCGGAGCGCAGGCCACCGGCATCAACAATTCCGGCGAAGTCTGCGGGTTCTTCATCGATACCAATCAGGTGAACCACGGCTGGATCCTCAATGGCGGAATCTTCGTGCAGCTCGACTACCCGGCCAGCACCTTTACCCAGGCGCTGGGACTGAATAACCATGGACAGGTGGTGGGCGCGTACGTGGATGCCTCCAACCAGACCCACGGTTTCCTGTACACCATCAGCAGCGGTCAGTACATCACCATTGACGATCCCAACGGTGTGGGTACGACTATCGCCAACGGCATCAACGACAGCGGGTCGATCGTCGGCTTCTACGGCAACGCTCCCGTCAACAGCGGCTTCGTAGCAACTCCGCGCTAACGCGCAACCGAAGCAGCTTGAACCTTGCGGGCGATTGGTGTTCCCAATCGCCCCTTTATCTTTTCCGAATTCGTGGGCTCAAAGCCCGGCTGGCTCTCTCGGCGCAACCGAACCGGCAGGCGTCGCGAGAAATGGCAATCGCAATCTCAGCTTTCTGAAGGCGTGCAAGTGAGGGCGAACGATGGAGAGGAAGCAGATGTAAGTGATGGAAGAGAATGGAGCGGGAGACGGGATTTGAACCCGCGACTTCGACCTTGGCAAGGTCGCACTCTACCACTGAGTTACTCCCGCTCGGTGTTCACTGATTATAGCGAAAGCTTGAATGCGCGGGCAAATGGCCGGATAGCCATTAGCTCTTAGCTTTTAGCTGTTAGCAACCGGCTGAGCGGGGCGCTTCGCGTTTGGCCTCGAGCCCTCAACGAATCGACAAGAACCGCAGGTGAGCAGATTGCTAAGAGCTAAAAGCTAAGAGCTAACCGCCAAGCGCGAAGCGCGCCTAGTACGCGCCGCCGTGGCCGGTGGCATGCTCGGCGTTCACCTTGGCGGTGATCTCGTTGCGCACGTCCCACAACGCTCGATAGAGCGGGTATTCCATGCGCTGCTTCAGCACTTCGACCGGCGTCCCCATCGTCCCCACCACGCCGCCGCCGATGATGCGCTGCGCCAGCTTCAAATGGGCGTAGCGGAAGAGCTGGATCTTCTCGTCGAAGTCGAGCAGCTCCTCGGCAATCTCGTGCAGCTCAAAAAATTCCTGGTGGCGATGGTACATCTCATCCAGCGTGATGCCCGCCTGCTTCACCTGCTCGAAGAAGGCCTCGCCCAACCGTGGCGCGGTGTGCAGCAGCGCCAGGAAGCCGGGTGAATCCAGCCCGCTGCCGTGGCCCAGCCCGGCGCGGATGACGTGATACTCGTAGGGCGTGATGGTCTCCAGGATGGCCAGCATCTTCAGCGGATGCTCCAGCATGCGGTTGGCGCGGCGCAGCAGGCGGGCGGCGTTCTTGTAATCATGCTGCTGCAGGCAGATGCGCGTGCGATCGAGTTCCCAGGCTGCGCCCTTCATGATCAGCTCCGAGGCCTGATGCGTGACCTGGAAGGTCAGCTCGTCGGGGTGGAGCATCTCCTCGGCCGGCTTTTGCAGCGCCAGCAGTTCGTCGGTGCGCAGATAGCGCTCGTAATCGGAGGCCGCGGTGCCCGGCAAAATCGGCGAGCGCATGTCCTCAGTCATGGGCGTGACTCCATTGCGGGTCCTTTTCCGGCGGCACAATCGAACCGTCGCGCATGTGAATGATGCGGTCGCCGAAGGTGGCGGCTTCGGGATTGTGCGTGATCATCAGCACCGTCTGGCCGAATTCGCGGTTCGATTGCCGCAGCATGTTGAGTACGATTTCCGAATTTTCGGAATCGAGATTGCCGGTGGGCTCGTCCGCCAGCACGATCGCGGGACGGTTGATGAGCGCGCGCGCCAGCGCCACCCGCTGCTGCTCCCCGCCGCTCATCTCCGAGGGACGATGGTCCAGCCGCTTATTGATGCCCAGCAGGGTGGTGATGCGCTCGATGAACTCGTGGTCGCTGCCGCCATTGCTGCGGCCGGCGATATCGCGGGCGATGACGATGTTGCCCTCGGCGGTCAGCGTCGGTAGCAGGTTGAACTTCTGGAAGACGAAACCGATCTTGCTTTTGCGCATGCGGGTGCGCGCGGCGTCGGACAGGTTGGTGAAGTCCACGCCATCAATCAGCACGCGTCCGGAATTGGCATGCGTGAGCCCGCCCAGAATGTAGAACAAGGTGGACTTGCCGCTGCCCGAGGGACCCACGATGCTGACGAATTCGCCCTTTTCCACCGCCAGCGACACGCCGCGCAGGGCGGGCACGTCAACTTTGCCGATGCGATAGGTTTTCTTGACGTTCTCGGTCTGAATCATCGACGCCATGCGAATCTTTAATCCTACACGAAATGCGCGGTTCCGTTGGGCCTGCGCGACCGCATCCCGCGGGGTACTTTTCGCCGCCGCAAAATGTCGTTAGAACTGACATATGGCGAATTCCTGCGAGCGCAAGCATGCCCAACTGGTGAGCCGCGCGGTGGAGTGGCTGCGCCACCGGTATGGATGCGGCATCATCCTCTCCGAGCAGTACTGCGCCAGCGGCGAAGTCCCCGACGTCATCGCCTGGAAGGGCTTCTGCAAGTCGGTGCTAGTGGAGTGCAAAGTTTCGCGCGCGGACTTTCTCGCCGACGCCGCCAAACCGTTTCGCCTGTGTCCCGAGGAAGCCCTGGGCAGCCAGCGCTTCTACCTGGCGCCGGCCGGGATGATCCGGCGCGAAGAGTTGCCGAAAGGCTGGGGCTTGCTGGAGTCCAAAGGTCGCGAGGTACAGATGACGGTGAAGCCCGCGCGCGGCGACCTGCGCAGTCCGGCGGGGCTGATGAAGGAGATGAACCTGCTGCTGGCCAGCCTGCGGCGCGTCGAGGTCCGCATCGAACCGCAGACCATCACTGACTTCCTGAAGTGGAAGAACCGCATGGCCGAATACAACGGCGGCCGCCTGCCCGAAGGCATCGCGGCGCTGGACGACGAGCCCAACTCCCACCTGGCGCTGTGACCTACGCAGCGCGCCGGCGCGGCAGGCCCTTCACCGCGAACAGCAAAATATAGAGGTAGCAAATCACCGGCAGGATGAACGCCGTGATGCAGACCGATGCGATCGGCGATGAAGCCCTGCGCCAGCGGAATGATGGCGCCGCCGACGATGGCGGTGTTCAGCAGGCCGGAGGCTTCGCCGGTCAGCGGGCCCAGCCCCTCGATGCCCAGGGTGAAGATGCTGGGAAACATGATGGAGTTGAACAGCCCGATCGCCAGCATGCTCCACATTGCGACGTGTCCAGACGATCATCATGGAGACGCATACCAGCACCGCCGCAATCGACGGCGTTGAAGCCGAGCACCAGGTCCGGGTGGAAACCTTCTGCAGCACGGCAGAGCCGATGAAGCGGCCGACCATCGCGCCGCCCCAATAAGAAGCTGAGATATTTCGCGGCGACTTCCGAGCTGTAAAGTTGCCGATGTTCGGCAGCGTTGAAGATAGTTCACCAGGAAGCTGCCGATGGCGACTTCGGCACCGACATAAGCGAAGATGCCGACCGACGCCATCACCAGGTTGGGATGTTGCCAGATGCTGTCGTGACCGCCGAGCGCGGCGCGTCCGCCTTCCGCCTCGGGAATGTGTCGGCAGTTTGAACTTGGCGATGGCAATCGCCAGAACGAACAGCGTCAGCGGCGATCACCAGGTACGGCAGTTTGACACTGGACGCTTCCTGCAAGCGATACGCATGCAGCGCCTGCGGGCACCATGGCTTGCATCTCGTCAGCAGTCTTGATGACGGTGGCGCCGCCAAGAATCAGCAGGCCGCCAAAGTACGGAGCCACGGTGGTGCCCAGCGAATTAAACGCCTGCGTCAGATTCAGGCGGCTGGAGGCAGTGCGCGCCGGTCCCAGCACCGCGACATACAGGATTGGCGGAAACCTGCAGCGCGGTGATGCCAGCTGCAAGGATGATGAGCGCAGCAAGGAACAGCGCGAACGCCGGAACCATGGCTGCGGGGATGAACAGCATTGCGCCGATGGCCATGGTGATCAGGCCCAGCCACCATGGTTTTCTGGAAGCCGATGCTGCTCGATCATGTTGCCGCAGGGAATGGAGAAAATCGCATATGCGCCGAAGAAGACGAACTGCACCAGCATCACCTCCGCATAGTTGAGGTCGAAGATTGACTTCAGGTGCGGAATCAGGATGTCGTTCAGGCAGGTGATGAAGCCCCACATGAAGAACAGCGTGGTCACCATGGCCAGCGGGCCGGTGTAGTTCTGCTCGCTGCCGGTTGCGCTCGCGGTGCTGGTGTTCTGCGGGGATCCGATTGCCATGTTCACCTGCCGAATTCGATGTCAGATCAGGATAAAGCTTTGTACGCGCGCCAGCTTCACGGCTGCGCATGCGCCCGATAGTCGGGACGTTCCGTTCCGAATGCATCCACCAGCGATATCACCTTCAGCGCCGATTGCAACTGTTGCAGCATGGCCGACGTCGTCAGCTTCAGCGTCACCGTTTCGCCCGGCAGCAGGTCAAGGTAATTATCGGAGCTGCCGACGTCGAGATCGCCGAAAGAAACATACACGTTGCGCGCCAGCACTGGCGAGCGCAAAGTCACCGCGTATCCGTCGCCGGCCCGCGCTACGCTGCTCTCGATGGCCGGATGCAGCGGTAATTGCAGGTTGCGCATGGTGTCGAAGAAGATGGTGTTGCGCGAAACCGGTTTGCCATCCACTAGCAGATCGGTCGTCAGGAACACCTGCCGCAGATCGGCGTCCTTCAGCAGGTCCTTTTCCACCAAGCTGAGGTAGACGGCGCTCGATTGCGGCGGAAGCTGCACATCTTTGGTCTGCTCCTGCAAAACTTTGCCGGAGAAATCCATCAGACGCACTCGAACTTGCGCGCTCACCGGTTGCAATTTGTCCGACACGACATAAATATCCACGTTGCCATCGTGCGCGAAGGGCGAAATCAGCAGGTCGTCGTAAAAGCGCCGCGCGTAATATTGCAGCGCCTTCCAGCGTCCGAAGTAGTCAATGCTCGACCACGACGCCACCGGCCAGCAGTCGTTGAGCTGCCAGTACAGCGAGCCCATGGTGCGCGGGCGGCTGCGCCGAAGTTGTTCCGCGCCAACCTTGATGGCTTCCGCCTGCTGCACTTGGCTGAGATAGACGAACGACGGAAAGTCCTTTGGCTCGGGATACTCGCGCAACATGTAGGTCAGGATGCGCTCGTTGCCGCCGTGATTTTTCTGGTGCGACTTCATGACCTCGGAATCGATGGCGAAATCGGCGGGCTGCGGCGAACGACGCGATCGTCCGCATCTCCGGGAACGACTGGAATCCGTACTCCGACATGAAGCGCGGATGCTGCAGGGTGTAATCCTGAGATGGGCGCCAGCGCATGCCACACCGTCCAGTAGTGGAAGTCGCCGTTGTCGGGATTGTTGGCCGGAGTCTCGAAGTTGGCGCTGGGCGAACTCGGCCAGTACGGCACCGGATCGGCTTCAGCCGCGACGACGCTCTTCAGGATGTCGTTGAACATCACCACGTAGTCCTGCCACACGCGTTCGCTCTCGACCGGCGAAATCGATTCCCGAAAAGTCTGCCGGTCGCCCCAGGTCTCCCAGCCGGTCTCGACTTCGTTGTTGCCGCACCACAGCACGATGCTGGGATGGTCGCGCAGGCGCTCGACTTGCTCGACGGCTTCCTGCCGCACGTTCTGCTGGAAGGCCGAGATCGCCGGGAATCATGTCGCCGCCGAAGGTGAATTCCTGCCACACCATCAGGCCGAGCTCGTCGCAGATGTCGTAGAAGTCGTCCGGACTCGTAGATGCCGCCGCCCCACTCGCGCACCATGTTCATGTGCGCATCGCGCGCGGCCTGCAAGATCTGGCGATGGAGTGCGGGCGTAACCCGGCTGGGAAAGCTGTCGAAGGGAATGACGTTGGCGCCCTTGGCGAACACCGGAATGCCGTTCACCACGAAGGTAAAGCTCTTGCCCCATTGATCGTTGACGCGACGCAGTTCGATGGAACGCAGGCCGGTCTTGACTTCCGCGGCGGCGGCAGGCTGCTTCTCTTTGCCGAGACGAACGGTGGCGGTGAAGCGATAGCGATCCTGCGCGCCATATCCGACGGGATACCAAAGCCTGGGCTGCGCGATTCGCAGCGGGATGGAAATCTGGTTTGCGCCGGCGTCGAGTTCGACGGTCTGGCTCGCGATCGGCGACGGGCTGCCGCCGCCGTCGTCCTGGATGATGGAGATCGTGGCACGTGCCGGCCTTGGTCGCTTCAATGCGAAGCTCGGCCGCCAATTCCGCCATCTCGGGCGTGACCTTCAACTGGTGCACATGGAAGTTGGCGATGCGCACGCCGTCCCAGGCTTCCAGGCGCACCGGCTTCCAGATGCCGATGGTGATGTAGCGCGGCCCCCAATCCCAGCCATATTGATACGGCGCTTTGCGCGTGTAGGGCGCGGTGGCCACGTTCTCTTCGTTGCCTTCATTGGCGGTGGAGACCGACGGCAGAATGTACGGCAGCGCCTTGACCACCGGAATCATGCTGGTGATCGGCGAGCGAAAGACCACGCGCAACTGATTCGCTCCGGGTTGCAGCGCCGCTTTGGCGTCCACGCGCCAGGTGCGAAACATGTTGTCGGCGGTCAGCAGCGGCTTGCCGTTCAGCTCCACCTGCGCGTAGGTGTCGAGGCCGTCGAAGACCAGTTCGACGTGCTCGCGCGCCAGCGTGGCGGCATCCACCTGAAAAGTAGTGCGGTATTCCCAGTCGGTGAGCCCGATCCATTGCAGCCGCGATTCGTTGTCGCCATAGAACGGATCGGCAATCAGCTTGGCCTGCAGCAGGTCGGTCTGGACTACACCTGGCACCGTCGCAGGATGCCAGTTCGCGATCTCAGGACGGTTGGTCGCGTTCAGCGCGCGAAATTCCCAGCCGGAATTGATGGCTGCGAGATAGGCTGCGACGCACACAACGGCATCACGCTGAAGACTACCAGCAAG
Source organism: uncultured Acidobacteriaceae bacterium (assembly GCA_963763975.1). Classification (GTDB taxonomy): domain Bacteria; phylum Acidobacteriota; class Terriglobia; order Terriglobales; family Acidobacteriaceae; genus Bog-257. The sequence goes on along the minus strand of CAVXQR010000003.1, from coordinate 313,277 downwards.
CCGGCGGCGAGCCGAAGCCAGGCCGCTCTCACCACGTCCTCTGCAAGGGATGGGCTTCGGTGTTGAACACCACCTTGTTCAGGTCGAGCGTGGAGCGCGGCGCGAAGAGCAGGTAGAGATATTTCAGCGTCTCGGCGAGGAAGAAGCTCTCCATATCGTCGCGCTGCTCCTTGGTTTCGACACTCTTCAGCGCCGCATAGGCCACATCGTTGCGGCAATATTCTTTCAGGCTGTCGAAATAGCGTCTGGCCCATGTCGAGGTAGCGATTGTCGCCGGTATAGAAGTAAAGGTAGTAGGTGGACTCCATGATCTCCGGCCGCAATTCGTAGCCCGGATAGACGACCTTCATGGTCTTGTAGTTCATCTCCTCCGGCTCGATGCCGAAGGTGGTCCACATCTTGAAGCACGACTCCTGCAACCGCCGCGCGCGCGCCAGATCGCCGGAGCGGGCCAGCACCGCGGGGAAGAAGGCATCCAGCGCGCCGTAATCGGTGCCCATGCGCTCGCCGGTATTCATGTTCACCTGCGCGTACCAGAGGCCGTCGGGCGAATCGTCGGCCACGTACTTGTTGAGCGCGGCGATGCTGGTGCGCCACATGTTCTCGCAATCCTTGTCGCCGAACAGCAGCGAGCACTTCAGTAGGTATTCGTAATAGGAATCGATGCCGCCGCTGATGTGGCTGGTGGTGTCAATCCATTTGCCGGTTTCGATGTTGATGCTGTAGCCCACCAGGCCGATGGGCGAACGGCGATCGTAGACCGCCACCAGCGCGCGCTTGGCCTTGTCGTAATACACTGGCTCGCCGGTCAGCTTGCTGAGGGTGCCGAACTCCAGCATCAGCGTGCCGATCTCGGCCGGGTTGCTCTCGACGCCGCGCACTGCGCCGGTCTGCAGGTTGACGAACACATACGGCATGCCGGTCGGCGAGTTGAACGCCGGCAACAGCCGCGTGCCCAGGTCGTCGGCCAGTTCCAGTAAGCGCTTGTCGCCCGTGAGTTGATAGCTGCTGAGCAGGCCGCCCAGCAGGCGGATGGTGATCTCGAAGTTCTTGACGTAAATGTCCTTGTCGAAGGAGAGCTGCTTGTCGATCAGTTCGCGGTCGAGCCGGGCTTCGTCTTTCAGCCCCATCAGAACCATGGTGTCGAGCGAGTCCACCGGCGTCATCAGCAGGGAAGTGCCGTACCAGTCGCGCGACCTCTTGCTCAGGGGACGCAGCTCGTCGTGCCCCCAGGCGTACTGTTTGTAGCCGACCCAGGCGTGCAAAAACTCGAAGCGCGTGCGGTCGGCCATGACTAGCTTGCGGTGGTCGCTCCAGGGATTTTTCGCAGCCGCTTCCTTCGTCGCCGGTGCGGCAGGCTGGGCTTTCTTTTCCGACGGAGCAGCAGCCTTATCGGGCGGAGCTGCGGCCTGGCCTGCGAGTGGCAACGTCATTGCCAAAATTGCCAGCAGCGCTGCCGCGATGGCCGATGCCTTCCGGCCGCGAGAGTCAAATCGCACGCAATTTCTCCTTCATTCGCTGAACGTAGGTCCAGTCCGTGAGCATGTACGCGGACTCCTCCGGCCCATTTTCATCGCCGAACTTGATCTGCGGATTGGCCTGGGTCGAGCTGTCATGCTTTTCGCCGAATGCCGTCAGATGCACCTGCTTCACGCCGGTCGCGCGCACGAACTCCTGCACGTTCTCCAGTTGGATGCCGGCTCCGGGCAAAACCTCGATGCGGCCGTCGGCAATTTCCAGCAGCCGGCGGATCAAATCCGCGCCCTCAGGTGCGCCGGGACGCTGTCCGCTGGTCAGAACCCGGGTGATTCCTAGATCAATCAGTTGCTCCAGCGCGCGAAATGGGTCGGGGGTTACATCGAAGGCGCGATGGAAGACCGCTTGCCGATTGCCGATGCGCCGGCGCAACGCGCGCGTTCGCTCCACGTCCACGGTCCCATCGTCATGGAGAAACCCAAACACAACGCCGTCCGCGCCATTCTCCAGCAGCAGGTCGGTGTCGCGTTCCATCACTGCGAACTCTACGGCGGAGTACGCAAAGCCGGCCTGGCGCGGCCGGTTCATCGCCATAATCGGGATGTTAAGCTGCGCGCTGCGCTTCGGCCAGCGATCCCGCCGACGGCGTCAATCCGCCGAGAAACAGCGCCGAGCAGAGTTCCACGCGGTCGGCGCCGCCGCGTGCGGCTTCCACCGCGTCTTCGGTCGAGCCACAGCAAATTTCCAGCAAAATTTCAGACATGAGCGAGGTGTCCCAGCCGGAAGCTCCCGGCTGGGATTCTACTGCACCTCAGGCGTTCACGGTTTCGGCTTCGTCCTCGACCTCTTCTGCAGAGTCGAAGCTGAAGCCGGCAGTCTTGGCGCTGGAGATCGGCAGAATGTCAATCGCCAGTTCCTGCATTTGCTTCCAACTGGGACGATGCTTGTCCCAGTAGTTCGAGCACTCCCTCACCTTGAAGGGCACCAGCAGCAGCTCGGACGAGACGGTGCAGTACACCACCTCCTCGCTCTCGCGGAATCCTTGCAGGATGTGCGCGTGCGAGCAGGAAGCGCACTTCGATGCACCTTCCACCGGCAGTGCCGTTCTTCACGTAGATCGCGGTCATAACCAGCCTTCTAATCGGCTCGGGGCCGAGGCAAGGCCGCAGGCGAGTGGTGCTCGCCCGCGGACAGAATGGATGTCAACGTTTGGCGATGCGAATGACCGTTACTTTCTTCGTCGCCTCGCCCTCTTCCGGCTGAATGTAGCCGATTGCGCGACGCGGCTTGGGCACGCGAACATCGGTGTAAACCGTGCACTCGCACACCTCAGCCTTCAGCTCGCGCAGTCCGCCACCGTAGCCGCAGGAGATGAGTTGCTCGCCATCCGTGGTCTTCTGCACGACCGCGTACACGCAGGTCGGGCACAGCGCCGTGCGGCGCTTGGAAGTCCCCAGAATGTTCAGAGTCAGCATGGCTCACCTCGAGTTGGGGCCCTGCGCCGGCAGCAACGGCGGCCGGCGCCCGATGGCGTCGAGAAAACAGGTCAGTGCAGGCGCGAGCCTGCGGCGAAGTTAGAAAGTTACGGTTGCGATTACGCGGGAAGCGGCCGGTTTAGCGGAAGCCGTTGAAGACGCGCGATAGCGTCCATCCCACGAGCATCGCAGCCGAGTGCAGGCTACCGGTACTGGCGCGCCGATTTTTGATGCGTGCAATCATGGGATTTTTCTCCAAGGGAGTAGATACCTTGCCACAGTTGCGGCGAAAAATGCAAGCAGGAATTTTGCATCGGCGGCAAAAAGAGTAAGCTCAGAGCATGCATTCTCGCTGTCCTGCGGAGGCGAGCATGACCGGCTCTTCCAGTTTCGATTCCTATCTTGCGCCGCGGCTCAAGGCGCGTGTTCCAGCCCTCGAAAAATATTTGCCCTCGCTGGCGAACTTCCGCGACTGGGTGTACGCCGAGGTTGATCCCCAGGCCAACTACACCGATCGCTACGCGCCGCCGGCGTTGGAAACCTACGATCGCGACGGCGAAGTGGTGAATCGGGTCGTCCTGAACCGCTGGTATGACGAGCAGCACGTCGAGGTCTATCGTCGCGGCATCGTCGGCCTGCCGTATTCCGAAGGCGCGCCGCACCTGCTGACCTTCACCATGGGCTATCTGCTGTCGCAGGCCGACATCAGCCTGCACTGTCCGGTGACGCTGACCGGAGCCGTGGCCTATGTGCTGGCGAAGCACGCGCCGGAGAGCTTGCGCACGCGATTTCTCCGCGAGGTGGCGCGCATGGACGGCCAGTGCATGACCGGCGGCACCTGGGCCACCGAGCAGCAAGGCGGCAGCGACGTGGGCGCCACCACCACGCGCGCCGTGCGCCATGGCGAACACTTCGAGTTGCACGGACTGAAGTGGTTTACCAGCAATGCCAACAGTAGCCTCGCCGTAGCAACCGCGCGGCCGGATGGCGCGCCGGCAGGAACGTCCGGCCTGGGCCTGTATCTCGTGCCCAGCCATCTCGAAGACGGCAAGCCGAACCGTTATCGCATTCGCCGCCTGAAGGACAAGCTCGGCACCAAGGGCCTGCCCACCGGCGAGATCGAGCTGCTGGGCGCCGAGGCTTACGAGATCGCTGCGCCGCCGCGAAGGTTTCAAGCTGATGATGGAAGCGCTGGAGTACAGTCGCGTGCACAACGCCGTCGGTGCGGCCGGCATGCAGCGTCGCGCATTGAACGAGGCGCTGGCGTGGACACATGCGCGGCAGGCGTTCGGCAACGCGCTGGCGCATTACCCCATGGTGCAGGATGACTTGCTGCGCCTGCAGGTGCGCTTCGAGGCCGGCGCGCTGCTGGCGTTCGAATCGGCAATTGCGTTCGATGGAGTGCAGCAAGATCCTGAGCGGCGTACCTGGCTGCGTCTGGCCACCGCGCTGGCCAAGTATCTGACCGCCGAGTACGCCATCGAGGCGTCGCGTGCGGCGCTGGAACTGTTCGGCGGCAACGGGTATACCAGCGACTACCCGCTGTCGCGCCTGCTGCGCGATGCCCAGGTGCTGACGGTGTGGGAAGGCCCCGCCAACATTCAAGCGCTGGAATTGCTGCGGCTGCTGGCGCCGCGGTACGGCGGTCTGGAGCAGTATCAGACGCGCATCGCCGGCATCGTCGGGAAATTGCCGGCGAGTACCGACGATCTCCGGCTCAGCCTGCAGTCGCGGCTCGCGGCCGACATGGAGGCTGCGAAGACTACGCTGCGCGATCAATCCTCGTCGCAACGTTATGCGCGCAGGCTGCTGCATCGCATGAGCCAGACCTTGGCCTTCGCGTTGCTATGCGAAGCTGCCGGCGAGGACCTCGCTCGCGGCGACCAGGCGCAGGCTCACAGTGCGCGGCTGTATTTCGAGGACCTCGAGCCGCCGGCGATTGGGAGTGAGAATGACGCATCGCGGCAGGTTGTTCTGGAGTTGCTGAACCAGGCGGGAAGACGACTCACGACGACGGCTTAGCCTGTTCGGCCAGTCGCGCCCTTCGCCGGCCGGTGATTTCATCCCATCGGACCCAACCGATATATAGCACAACAATAATGTTGACGCCGAGAATGATCCAGTGAAACTCATCCGGCTTGCGCGCAAGTTTATAGACCTCGAACGGAATGTAGACGCAGCCAGAGGCAATGGCCAGCCACTCCGCCCATGCGCGCTGCCGCCATAATCCGTAGGATTCGACAAAGCGCAGGCTGGCGTAAATGAAGGCGATGGCGAAGATCATCGCGATGCTGGCATTGGAAATTTTGTCGGCGGCGCTCAGCAGTTCGCGCGGCAGCTTGCGCTCAGGATTGATGTGCAGGTGGAACAGCACGGCGATGACCGCGCTCTCGAAATCCACGTCGTGGTGAATCATTCTGGTGAGCACGTAGGCCGCGAACAGCGCCAGCGCGCCCTTCACCGCTTCCAGCACGGCGACAGTGCGCAGCCCGCCGCGGTGCGAGTGGCCAGTGCGCGTGAGAGGACGAGTTGTGGTGACAGTACTCCCCATGGAGGATGAGATTCGCCCGAATCCGCAAATCGTACCGCAATACGTGCCATCCTGCACCACATTCGTTCTCAGGTGCGATTTGCGGCCCGGAAACACAACGCTATGAGTGACGAGATTCGGTTAGGCGTTGCGGAGTTGGCTGGCCTGCGCCGCCTCCAGCATTTCGGCGACGGTGAGAAATTTCTGGCGGCAGGTCACTTCGGTCGCGCGCGCCAGCTCGGCGGCATCCACGCGCTTCCATGCGGCATAGTCAATCCATTCTACTTCTGCCTGCTGCAGCAGCGTGCGTAGGCCCTCGCCACCGGTGCGCTTCTCGTCGGTAGCTTCTCGCACAATTTTCTGCGCCATCTGTTGCGCCTCGGTGCGATTAGTGGGAATGGTTCCCGACGGCCCACGCTTCGCCCAACCTATAGTGTAGAGCCGCTCGCCGACTTTTCCATCCTGGTTGGGAAATATGCCGTTGACGGCTTCGGCCGTGCAGCAGTTCGGAGTGTGATAGCCGATGGCGGTTACCGCTAGCTGCGCCGGAATTTCCACCGTGTCGCCTGAAGCGGAGCGGAACTGCACTGCGCGCAAACGCTCCTCGCCTAGAAATGCTGTGGGCGTCAGGTTGAAGTGGAAGACGATCTCGACTTCTGCCGGTCTGTCATTCGCGGCAAACTCGCGCAGCACTTTCAGCGCCGGTGTATCGCCAGAGAGGTCAGTCGCTTCGGCGATAACCGGCTTGGCTCGTTGGAGCGTGCCGAGTTCGGCCAGTTCGTGCTCGTTGAATTTGGCGTCGGCGGCGCTGCGACGGCCGACGATATGAATTTTGCGAAGCGGCTGTTGCGCCAGCAGTTCGGTAATTCCGGCGGGCAAATCGGAGCCGACCAATTCCGTCGCGCCCTTGGCCAGGATGCGCGCCACATCGAGCGCGACATTGCCGTTGCCGATGACGACGGCTTCGCTCAGATTTTCCAGCGGTGGCACGGCGCGATCGGGATGCCCGTTGTACCAGCCGACAAACGCGCCTGAGCCCACCACGCCCGGCAGGTCTTCGCCCGGGATCCCCAATCGCCGATCGCAGGAAGCGCCTGTCGCCAGCACGACAACGTCGTAGAGTTCCATTAGTTGCGTCAGGCGAACGTCGCGGCCAACTTCCACATTGCCGAAGAAGCCAACCTCTTTGCGCGACAGCACGCGATCAAAGAGGCGAGCCACCGCCTTCGTCGGCTGGTGATCGGGAGCGACACCGTAGCGGATCAGACCGAATGGCACGGGCAGCCGCTCCACAATGTCGATGGACGCGCCGGGCGCCAGACGGAGGAGTTGATCGGCCAGGTAGCATCCGGCGGGCCCGCTGCCGATGATCGCGATGTGCATAAAGAAGCTGTCAGCCGTCAGCTCTCAGCCGTCGGCTAAGGGCGACGCTTGCATCTCGGTTTTCGCACGAAACGACCGACTGGTTGAGTGTTTCCAGAATGCGTTCCAATGTGTTAGGCCAACGATTGCGATATTCACCAACAACGGCGGTGTCGCCGCTGCCGCGGCTCCGACGTCTTAGAAACGCTTTACCCCGGGGCTTACGCCCCGGGCTCACGGCGCTGTCGCCGCTGCGCGGCTAGTGCGTTGCAACAAGTGGCGATGGTCGCCGCGCATCGATTCTGACTGGTCGCAAGTAACTAAATAACTGGTGGCTAAGAGCTAAGAGCTAAGAGCTAAAGGCCGACAGCCGACAGCTGAAAGCTGATAGCCGACAGCCGCCTCACACCAGCTTCACATACTCATAGTCCACGGGATTGTTGTTGATGCCGCGATCCGGTGGCGCAATCCAGGCGGCCATCTTGCCGTGCTCGAAGACGCCGTGCATCAGGCTCATCACATAGGCGCGGTCGTTGTCGCTGGGCAGCCAGTCGGCGATGCGCGCGTTGTATTGCTCCTGGCTGATGGGCTTGCCGGTCACGTCCGTAGGCACGCCCGCCCACACGCCAATGTTGCGGCGGAAGCGCGTGCTTGGGAGCGCCAGCCGGAAGCTGTAGCCGGCCTTCTCGATCAGCCGGTTCCAGCGGGTCACGCCAATCTCGCAATCTTTGACGTAGGAGCCGCGGGTGACGTCGTTCATGGCGTTGCGCATGGGGATCTGTTCGCTGCGCACGCCGCCCTGGCCGTCGGGAGCGTCGAGCGTGTAGCTCTGCTCGATGGCAATGTGATCGTCGTAGCGCGATTCGTCAGGACGTCCCTTCAGCCCGTTGGCGAAGTACGATGCCGCGTTCGACGACGTCTCCGAGCCAAACAGATCCAGCGACGAGCTGAACCAGAAGTTCAGATACTTCTGCAGCGTCGGCAGGTCCACCGCTCCCGCCTTGCGCAGCGCCTCGGGATCTTCGGTGCCCAACTCCTTCATCACTTCCAGCGTGCGCTTGATGACGCGGCTGATGCCGGTGTCGCCGACGAACATGTGGTGCGCCTCTTCCGTCAGCATGAACTGGCAGGTGCGCGCCAGCGGATCGAAGCTCGACTCGGCCAGCGACTTCAACTGGAACTTGCCGTCGCGATCGGTGAAGTAGGTGAACATGAAGAAGCTGAGCCAGTCGCGAATGGGCTCGTTGAAGGTGCCGAGGATACGCGGCTTGTCGGCATCGCCGGAATGGCGCTCCAGCAACTCTTCCGCCTCCTCGCGGCCATCGCGACCGAAGTAGGCGTGCAGCAGATACACCATCGCCCACAGATGGCGGCCCTCCTCCACGTTCACCTGGAACAGATTGCGCAGGTCGTAGAGCGACGGCGCGGTGTGGCCCAGCATGCGCTGCTGCTCCACCGACGCCGGCTCGGTGTCGCCCTGGGTCACGATCAGCCGCCGCAGCGTGGCGCGAAATTCGCCGGGAATCTGCTGCCACACGTCCTGGCCGAAGCTGTCGCCGAAGCCGATTTTGCGGGCCGGATCGCGGTCGGTCAGGAAGATGCCCCAGCGGTATTCCGGCATGCGCACGAAGCCGTAGGTGGCCCAGCCCTTGGCGTCCACCGAGGTCGCGGTGCGCAGATAAACGTCGGCCACCTGGAAATCCTTGGGGCCCAGCTCCTGCCACCAGTTCAGAAATTCCGGCTGCCAGTGCTCCAGCGCGCGCTGCAGGGTGCGGTTGGAACCGAGATCAACGTTGTTAGGAATGCGGTCCTGATAATTGATGGACATTAAACTCTCTCCCATGTGAAACGGGCTTTCGAGCCGGTGCCGAACAGCTTCAGCGCGCCGTGCTCGCCGGTGGAGTTGGGCCGGATGAACACCCAGTTCTGCCACGCCGAGAGCCGCCCGAAGACCTTGGTCTCCAGCGTCTCCGGTCCGGAGAAGCGCAGGCTGGCTTCGAGGCCGGTGAGCGCATCCGGCGAAAGGCTGGCGCGCTCCTCGATGGCGATGCGCACTTCGTCCTCCCAATCCAAATCATCGGGAGCAACGGTGATGAGCCCGGCTTGCAAAGCTTCTTCGGGCCCCAGTAGCTGGCCCTTGGCTTCGATGGCCGCAGCCAGATGTCTGGGCGTCGCCGCTGAAGCGGGTTTGCAGGCGCGAGCGCCGATTCACCTCCGGCAGCAGGCCGAAGTTGAATTCGTCGAGCGCAATCTTCGCCGACTCGCCTTCCGGCAGCGCCAGCATGTAGCTGCGATCGGCGGCCAGCGCCAACTCAAACAGCACGCCGGCAAAGCACGAGCCCGGCTCGATGATGGCGTACATGCTGCGTGAGGAAACATCCAGCCGCGCCAGCGTGCGCCGCAACATGCCGATGGTCTCGCGCACCAGCCAGTCCTGCTGGTGCTCGAGCATCACGGCGTCGGCGGCCAGAACCGCCTCGGGATCGCCCGTGGTCTTCAGCAGCAGCAGGCCAAGCTCCAGTTCGTTGACACGCAGCATCAGGATGGCGTCGTCGAGTTCGCGCGCCATCGCCAGCGGCCACCATTGGTCGCCGGCAGCATGAATCTCTTCCACCGTCTTCGGCTGCGTGCCTTCGGGAGCGCGCACCGTCAGCGTGATGGTGCGGGCGGCGCGGTCAAAGCTCACGTCCACGTGCTTGTAGTGATAGCCGTCGTCGTCCACTTTGCGCTCGACCGGCGTCGAGCTTGATGCCCTTGGCGTCGGCCGGACGGATCGAATCGGCCACCAGCGCCTGCGCGTGTGTGCGCACCAGCTCCGGAAACTTCGCCGGCACGGCGATGTCGTCCACCAGTCCCCACTCCTTGGCGCGCTCGCCCTTCACGCCATCGGGATTGGTGCAGAACTGGTCGGCGAGATCGCGGCGCACCATGCGCTTATCCACCACGCGCGTCAGGCCGCCGGTTCCGGGCAACACGCCCAGCAGCGGAACTTCCGGCAGGCTGATGTTGCTGGAGCGGTCGTCGATCAGCAGAATTTCGTCGCAGGCCAGCGCCAGTTCGTAGCCGCCGCCGGCGCAGGTGCCGTTCACCGCGGCGATAAACTTCAGCCCGTCGTGGCGGCTGGAATCTTCCATGCCGTTGCGCGTCTCGTTGGTGAACTTGCAGAAGTTCACCTTCCAGGCATGGGTCGAAGTGCCCAGCATGTAGATGTTGGCGCCGGCGCAGAACATGCGCTCGCGCGCGCTGGTCAGCACCACGCAGGCCACCTCGGGATGCTCGAAGCGGATACTCTGCAGAACGTTGTAGAGCTCGATGTCCACGCCCAGGTCGTAGGAATTCAGCTTGAGCTTGTAGCCGGGCTTGAGGCCGGCGTCCTCGTTGACGTCCATGGACAGCGTGGCCACGCGGCCATCCACCGCCAGTCGCCAGTGCCGGTAATCGCCCGCAGGCGGGTCGAAGGTGATCAGTTCAGTTTCTTTCACAGATTCCATGCAGCGCGAACTCTCCTCGTTAGACAGGCGAGCGCCAGCTTAACAGCAACCACAACCGGAGGTCAGGCGAAACGGAAGATGGTTGGAAGCAACGGCGTCGAGGTCCACCCCGGACCGGTATAGATGCATTATAGTGCAGATTCTAGGGCCATGTGACAGGAAATATGTTGCAGTTTTAGCGGCCCGACTCGACCGCCGCGACCAGCGCGTCCAAACTTTCCTGCTCGGAATGGCCGCCAGTGTCCACTGTAGCGTCCGCTTTGCGATACAGCGGCTCGCGGCCGTCCAAGATGCGCTTCAGGTCGGTCATGGATTCGCGATTGTCGGCCATGGGACGCATGTCGCCCTGCGCCATCACCCGCTGCATGTGATCCTCCGGCGAGGCGTGCAGCCACACGGTGAAGCACATGGTGAGCAGCCGTTCGAAGGTCGCAGGCTCGGAGACCAGGCTGCCGCCGGTGGCCAGAACAAAGCGCGGATAGCGCTCGATCACCGTGTCCAGGCAGCGCCGTTCCATGCGGCGAAATCCGCTTTGCCCGTAGAGATCGAAGATCACGCTGAGCGAGACGCCGCTCTCCTGCTCGATCAGGCGGTCAAGTTCGAGGAACGGAACTTCCAGCCGATCGGCCAATTGCGCGCCCAGCGTGGATTTGCCGGCGCCGCGCAGTCCGATGAGCGCGATGCGGCCGCGGCGTGCGGCAGCGTCCACGCCGCCGAAATGCTGTACCAGCAGACGGCGCGCTTCCGCCAATTCCGCTGCCGGCAGACGACGCAGGAATTCCGTCGTGTGCACCAGGTCCACCGGCGGATCGGCGCCTTGCAGCACCAGAGCTCCCAGAGGAATATCGAGCGCGGCGGCAATCTGCCGCAGCAGCAGGATGGAGATGTTGCCCTGTCCGGTTTCAAGCTGCGCCAGGTAGCGCTCGGAGACGCCGGAGTCGCGCGCCAGAAGTTTGCGGGTCATGCCGCGGCGGGCGCGAATTTCGCGGACGCGCTCACCGAGCCGGCGCAGGTACTCGGCCTCGACATCGCTGGCCGGCGAAGGCGACGATGATGGAGTCAGCGCTGGGCTGTCGTCCTCGGCATGCACTATGTCGCGTTTCCGGCTCACGGTGGCTGCATTATACTTCCGCCCGCGCACGTATAATAGTGCGACAACGGGCTACATCGCGCCCGACGCCTGTCTGCCGCCGGTGGGGAATATCCGCATGGGAATCGAGATTACCGTCCTGGTTGGGACCATGACCGGCACCGCCGAAATGGTGGCGCAGGAGGTGCAGACCGCCCTCGAAGCCGCCGGCCACAAGGCGGACATCAAGGTCATGGACGGACTGGACGCCAGCGTGTTCGCGCCCGGCGGCGCGTTTCTCATCTGCACTTCCACCTACGGCAATGGCGACGTGCCCGACAACGCGCAGGCGCTCTTCGCCAGCATGGAGACGGAGCGCCCCAACTTGTCCGCGGTCACCTACGGTGTGATCGCGCTGGGCGACATCACTTACAAGGACACTTTCTGCATGGGCGGTATTCGCTTTGACCAGTTGCTGACGGAGCTGGGAGCGCGCCGCGCCGGAGAAATTCTGAAGCACGATGCCGGCTCAGGCACCATGCCCGAAGAGGTTGCCGCCCAATGGGTGGTGCCGTGGGCGGAGCAGCATCTGGCTTCCTCGGAGACTCGATAAGCTATGGCAACAACCGCAGAACAACAAAGAACCGATGCCAAGGCGCTGGAAAGCTACCTTGGCGGCAAGTGGCAAGCCGGCTCGGAGCGCGGCACGGCGCTGGTGAATCCCAGCGACGGAACCGGTGGTCGCGTATGCGAGCTCCAAAGGCCTCGACCTGAAGAGCGCACTGGAGCATGCGCGCACGGTTGGCGGAGCTGAGCTGCGCAAGCTGAACTATGCGCAGCGCGCCGAATTGCTGGGCAAGATTGCCGACGCGCTGGCGGCGAAGCGCGATCGCTGGTTCGAGATTGCGCGGCTGAATTCGGGCAACACCAAGGCCGACGCTGCCATTGACATTGACGGCGCCATCGGCACGCTGAAGTATTTTGCCAAGATCGGCGGCAAGCTGGGCGAGGCCCGCATGCTGCGGGACGGCAGCCCGGCGCGACTGGCGCGCGACGCCAACTTCCAGGGACTGCACGTCGGCGTGCCGCTCGACGGCGTCGCCGTGCATATCAACGCTTTCAACTTTCCATCGTGGGGATTGTGGGAGAAAGCCGCCGTCAGCCTGCTGGCCGGAGTGCCGGTGCTGGCCAAGCCCGCGACGTCAACGGCGTGGCTGGCGCAGGAGATGGTAGCTGCGGTGATCGAAGCGGGCGTGCTGCCGCCGGGCGCGTTGTCGCTGCTGGTCGGCTCGGCCGGCGATTTGCTCGATCATCTGCAGCTCGGCGATGCGGTCGCCTTCACCGGCTCGGCGGACACGGCCGACACCATTCGCCAGAGTGCCGGCATTCGCAACCATGGCGCGCGCCTGAATGTCGAAGCCGACAGCCTGAACTCCTCGCTGCTCGGGCCTGATGTTGCGCCGGGCACGCCGCCGTTCGATTTCTTCGTGCGCGAAGTGATGCGCGAGATGACCGCCAAGACCGGCCAGAAGTGTACGGCCATCCGGCGCGTACTGGTGCCGGCGGCGCAGCAGAAGGCCGTGATTGAAGCCTTGACGGCAGCGTTGAGCAAAGTCGTCGTCGGCAATCCCGCCAACGCCACGGTCACCATGGGGCCGGTGGTGAATGCGGCGCAGCGCAAGACCGTGGAAGAGGGAATTCGCCAGCTTTCGCAGCAGGCGCAGCTGGTGGCGTGGCCGGAGAGGTTCTGCGCCGCTCGACGGCAGCGCCGAGCAGGGCGCGTTTGTTCCGCCGACCTTGCTGCATTTGCAGAACAGCGCCGACGGCGACGTGGTGCATCATCTGGAAGTCTTCGGCCCGGTCGCGACTGTGATTCCGTATCGCGACAAAGAGGAAGCTTTTGCGCTGGCGCGTCGCGGCGGAGGTTCGCTGGCCGCCTCGGTCTTCAGCGACGACACTAGTTTCCTCGCCGAGGCGGGCGTTGCGCTGGGCACTTCGCATGGACGCGTACTGCTGGTGGATCCTTCCATCGGCGACAGTCATACCGGCCATGGCATTGTGCTGCCGTCGCTCATGCACGGCGGTCCGGGTCACGCCGGCGGCGGTGAAGAGCTCGGAGGTTTGCACGGCCTGTGGTTCTATCATCAGCGCGTTGCCTTGCAGGGCGCGGGCGCGACCCTGACGGCGGTGAGCGAGAAGGCGGTTGATCCGCACGAATGAATCCACGCGAAGCAAAGATGATGCGTGCCACGGGATGAATGACGGAAAGCTAGTCATGCGCCGCTCCGAGGTCGTGGCCAGAGGAAAGCGCTTGGAGACGCTGTGGATTGAACCTGCCCGCGCCGATGCTCCGCCGATCGTCATGCTGCACGAAGGGCTGGGCTCCATCGCGCTGTGGAAAGATTTTCCGGCGAAGCTGGCGGAGCGGACCGGCTCCGGCGTGCTGGTGTATTCGCGCTACGGCCACGGCAATTCGCAGAAGCTGGCAGAGAAGCGTCCGGTGGAATTCATGCATCACGAAGGGGAAGTGGTGCTGCCGGAGTTGCTGGGCAAATTGGGCATCGAGCGCCCGGTGCTGCTCGGCCACAGCGATGGCGGTTCCATCGCGCTGATTTATGCCGGCAAATATCCCGATGCCGTGCGCGGGCTGATCCTGGAAGCGCCGCATGTGTTCGTCGAAGACCTGAGTGTGGCGAGCATCGCGCAGGCCAAGGTCATGTTTGAGACCACCGACTTCCGCGAGAAGCTGGGCCGCTATCACGCGCACGTGGACGAGACCTTCTGGGGATGGAACGACATCTGGCTCGATGCCCGAATTTCGCGCGTGGAACATCGAGGAGTATTTGCCGGCGATCCGCTGTCCGGTGCTCTGCATCCAGGGCGAGCAGGACGAGTATGGAACGCCGGAGCAGGTGAAGACGATTCAGCGGGCGGCGCCGCAGACCGAGATCGTGATGCTGCCGGATTGCAAGCATTCGCCGCATCGCGACCAGCCCGAGCGCACGCTCGACAGTATGGTAGAGTTCGTGGCTGGTTTGGAGCGGCAGCAGGTATTCACGCAAGGCGCGACGGGTTAACAGCGAGGGCAATCATGGCGGAATGGGTGCATACCTTCAAAGGCGCGGTGCTGGCCGCGGAATACGATTTCGAGAGCCACATGAACTCGCGCATGTACGTGTCGCGTTTCGACCAGGCGACGTGGTTTCTGCTGCACGCCATCGGCGTTTCGCCCGCCTCGATGAAGCAGCAGAACCTGCGGGTAGCCATCGTGCGGCAGAACTATCAGTTTCTGGACGAGCTGCGCGGCGGGGAACTGGTGGAGATCAAGAGCGGCTTCCTGGCTGTCGGCGAGAAATATTTCCGCTTCATCCACCAGATGTACAACTACGAAAGCGGCAAGATGGCGGCCACCTGCGATTGCGTCGCGGTGCAGGCCAGCCTGGCGACCGGCAAGAGCGTTCCGCTGGCCGCCGCGTTGCAGGAGAAGGCGAAGCGGTACCTGGTCACCGCCAATGTGCCCATGGATTCGGCCATCGCGTAGGGCGAGTTCTCCACAGAGACACAGAGGCACAGAGGTTTTAAGTGCAACCCGGAGCGCGACGCTCCGGGTTGCCTGTCTCAGGCGGCGTGGTGCGCGTGCGCGTGAGAGCCGTGATAGCTGGCATGATGCATATGCGCGCGACGATGGTGGTGGCGATGGTGATGGCTGGCAAAGGCCGGCATGCACAAGACGAAGAGCAGCAGAAGGCACAGCAACAACGTTTTCATGGCTGGAATTTTACTGCAGGTTGGCTGCGGAAAACGCCACCCGGTGGGGCGATTGAACCATCGTAAGCAATAGTTTTTTCAAATCGCGCCGGATCTTCAACCCCTGCGGACGAAGTATTGAGCCAAGCTCAGAGCGCGGCGGCCAGAATCTCTCCGGGTGGCGCCGGCTGAAGCCGGCTCCGGAGGAGAAAAAATAAAGGGATGATCGGCACGACTGAACAGGCCGCTGAAAAAGTCGGAAAAGCAGATCCCTCACCGACTAAAGTCGGTTCGTGATGACAAAAGTAAAGGGCTTATCGGCACGACTGAAGTCGTGCCCTTACACAAGGCGGGCGGAGCAGAGTTTTTCCGTAGCTGGTGACGGCGTGCCTTTACGGGGCAGCCGAAAACGGAGTTAGACCAGATCGGGCTGGCCGGTAGCCGCTACCACCGCCGCCCACTCCTCGGCCGAAAGCTGCTTGCGCTTTTCGGTGGCCAGCGGAATGGGCACGTGGATGAATACCCCGTGCTGCAAGCCGACGATCATGTCGGTCTTGCCGGCCATGGCGGCGTGTACGGCGTGCCGGGCAAAGGAATCGCACAGCACCGAATCCACGGTGGAGGCGGGCACGCTGCGAATGTAATAGCTGGGATCGAAGTAGCGGACCACCACGCCCACCCGCTGGGCGGCGAAATACTCTTTGATCTTCTCCCGCAAAAACTGCCCGATATCGCGATGGACGCGGTTTCCGGAGACGTCGCGCTCCTCGGTCTTGGGCAGCAGTTCCTGGCCCGCGCCTTCGGCCACCACGATCACCGCATGGCGCCGCTCCAGCAGTCGCCGGTACAGCATCGAGAGCAGGCCGTTCTCGCCTTCCAGCTTGAACGGCACTTCCGGCACCAGGGTGAAGTTCACCTCCTGGCTGGCCAGGGTAGCGCCGGCGGCGATGAAGCCGGAGTCGCGGCCCATCACCTTGACGATGCTGACGCCGTTGACCACGCCGCGCGCTTCCACGTGGGCGGAGTCAATCACGTCCTTGGCCTTCTCGATGGCGGTGAAGTAGCCGAAGGAACGGTTCACGTACTGCACGTCGTCATCAATGGTTTTGGGGATGCCGACCACGGCGATGTTGAGCTTACGGCGGCGCACTTCTTCGGCGAGGCCGTGAGCGCCGCGCTGGGTGCCGTCGCCACCGACGGTGAACAGAATGTTGATGTCGCGCGCCAGCAGGAAATCCACCACGATGTCGGGGCTAACCGGGCCGCGCGAAGTGCCCAGCAGGGTGCCGCCCATCTGGTGAATGTTATTCACCATCTCGGAATTCAGCCACACCGGCGCCAGCGCCGCTTCCGGCGAGAATCCGAGATAGCCGTGACGTATGCCCAGCACCGCGGGGATGCCGTAGTGATAGTGAAGTTGCACATAGACCGAGCGGATGACGTTGTTCATGCCGGGACAAAGTCCGCCGCAGGTGACGATGGCGACCTTGGATTTCGCCGGCTCGAAGAAAAGCTGCTTGCGCGGGCCCGCCTTTTCGAAGAGCCGCGCCGGACGTTCCAAATCGGTGCCGACTTCGACCGGGTCCTGGTAGAACATGCCTTCGTGGACGAATGTGCTCTCCACCGAACCGAAGCGGTCAAGTCGCAAGGGAGAGGTGACCTCGCAGGGGCCCAGGCTGGCGATCGCGATTTTTTCAGGCATAGTCGAGGGCTGCCGAAGATTATGGCGGCGCTTGTTCCTACCATAGCCGAAACCGCGGACGATAGGTTAATGACGCGGGCGGTGAAAGCGGTCGCATTGTGCCATTTTGGGGATGTCCCGGACAGGAGGATTCACCACGGAGGCACGGAGGGCACGGAGGAATGTCACTCTGCTGGAGTTCCAGCATCCTGGGAAGGTGTGTCCTTGCAAATTAACTGCGGCTAGGCGCTGCCGGCTTTGCCGGGCGTTTCCCTGGGCTCGGGCGGCGGCAGTTCGCCTTCTTCCTCCCAAACCTCGCGCAGCATCATGTCCACCTTGGGGCGCGCCAGCGCGGCGGCGGCGCTCAACACCACGGTGACCCAGCCGACGCCAATCACTACCTCCACGCAGGCCAGTGTGCGGCTGACCGCGTCCGACGGTATGACGTCGCCATAGCCGAGCGTGGCCATGGTGACCACCGAGAAGTAGAGGAAGTTGCCGAAGCCGGGATAACGCACGGGCTCCATGCCGGTGAAGGCGACGTGGTTGTGCTGCCAGGCGGCGGTATAGAAGCAGGCGAAGACGAAGATGATGGCGGCGTAGCCCAGCAGGAATGCGATCAGTGCTTCCCACATCTGCTGCAGCACGCGGAAAACGCCGGACAGCACTTTCAGACGAGGGCGGAGCCATTCGCCCAGCGACCAGCTCAGGTTGGCGATGACCAGAACCGCGACCACCAGGATCGCCATGGCGTGCGCCACGGGACGTACTTCCACCCAGGTGATCAGCGCGCTGCATACCGCCGCCAGCACCGAGAAGTACATGCGCTCGGAGGCATAGAACTCGCTGGCCAGTTGCTCGGTCAGCCCGCGGCGGGACTTCGCCTGGTCGGCGCGCACCCGCGACAGCAGCGCCCGGCTTCCCCAGTTGAACAAGCCGCTGCCGGTAAAGCGAAATCCGCCATAGAGGCCGGCGCCGAAACCGATGGCGCCGCACACTGTCAGGATGGCGCGCAAGTAGTTGAGGGTGGAGACCTTAGGAATGAACAGGTTGATGTCGGGAACGCTCGAGG
The DNA here is from genome assembly GCA_963763975.1 of uncultured Acidobacteriaceae bacterium. Classification (GTDB taxonomy): domain Bacteria; phylum Acidobacteriota; class Terriglobia; order Terriglobales; family Acidobacteriaceae; genus Bog-257. The sequence continues at coordinate 295,374 of CAVXQR010000003.1, read as the reverse complement.
CGCGCAAAATGCTCCCCAACATGCCGGTGGCGAAGGCGACCACCACGAGGAAGCGCGGCGCAAAGCCAACGCAGATATAGGCGAGCACCAGTCCGGCGAAGGCGTAGATGGCGCCGGCGCCCAGCGCGTTAGTCCCGCCGATGCCATAGCCATACGACGCAATGGTCAGCGCTGCAACCACATACAGGAAGATCAGGCCGGCTGGGCTGGATTTGGTTTTCGTCGCCACGGAGATGATGGGATCTGCGTCCGCCGAGTTTGCACCGGAATTGTCCGCAACGCAAGTCGAATCGTTAGCAAGGTTTGGGGGCGCCGTGCGCCCGAGTTTCCCAACTTCGCCGGCGCAGTCTAAGATGGTGAGCCATGAGTCCCGAGACTTCCCAACCTGGTCCTGCCTCGCCCGGACAACCCGGCGCAGCCGAGCACGTTGCCGACGCCCATCGCATCCTGAACGGATTGCGCTCGCAACTCGACAAGCATCCGGAATTGGATGAAGCTATTTCCAAATTGGAAATGGCACTTAGCATCCTAGCCACCAAGACCGGCGGCATGCTGTGAGGACGATGTGCTGGTAGTGTTGCTATCGGGCCGCTCGTTACGTTCGTAACCTGCCCCCGCGAAGCGGCCTCTTCGCCGAACTGAAACATTTGTCTTGGCGAACCTCAGCCGCTGGCATACACTCTGCCTTTCGCGCCCGCAACTTCTACGGTGTCTGACATTTCGGAATGACCCACCCAGCCTTCTCCGCGGCACTTACCCGGCAATCGGGACGTCTTAGCGTCCGCGCGGGCCTCTGGGATGGAGGCGAACGGTGAAAACGCAGTTTGGTGTGGCCCTGGCGGTTCTGAGTCTGCTGCAAATGGGAGCGGCCGCCGGCGGCGCTTCCGATTCCATGGACGGCTACGCTCCGGCGCACGTCGCTGCGGAGCGCCAGTGGGAAGCGAAATTCCGCGGCTTGCCCGATCCCGCCAACATGCGCGATTCCATGCAGCGGCTGAGCGCGCGTCCCCACCATGTCGGCTCACCTTACGATCACGACAACGCCGAATGGATCCTGTCGAAGTTCAAGGAATACGGTTTCGACGCGCACATCGAAACTTTCGACGTGCTGTTCCCCACGCCCAAGCAGCGACTGGTCGAACTGGTTGCGCCGACGCACTTCACCGCCAAGTTGCAGGAACCGCCGATCAGCATTGATCCCACCTCGCAGCAGACGGACGAGCAGCTTCCTACCTACAACGCTTATTCCATTGATGGCGACGTGACCGGGCCGCTGGTGTATGTGAACTACGGCATGCGCGAGGACTACGAACAACTGGAGCGCACTGGCGTTTCGGTGAAGGGCGCCATCGTGATTGCGCGCTATGGCGGCGGCTGGCGCGGCATCAAGCCGAAAGTGGCGGCCGAGCACGGCGCCATCGGCTGCATCATTTATTCCGATCCTCGCGACGATGGCTATTACGAAGGCGAAGATTTTCCCGCCGGCCCCTATCGTCCGCTGGAAGGGGTGCAGCGCGGCAGCGTGATGGACACCGACTATCCCGGCGATCCGCTGACGCCCGGTGTGGGCGCCACCAAGGACGCCAAGCGCCTGTCGCTGGCTGAAGCCAAGACCATCACCAAAATTCCGGTGCTGCCCATTTCTTATGGCGACGCTCAGCCGCTGCTGGCGGCCATCACCGGCCCGGTTGCGCCCGACAACTGGCGCGGCGGGCTGCCCATCACCTACCGCATCGGGCCGGGCCCGGCGAAGGTCCATCTGGTGATGAAGTCCAACTGGGACCTGAAGACCATCTACGACGTGATCGCCAAGCTGCCGGGCAGCGAGCATCCCGAGCAGTGGGTGATTCGCGGCAATCATCATGATGCCTGGGTGAATGGCGCCGACGATCCGGTGTCGGGCATGGTGGCGGTGCTGGAAGAAGCGCGCGCCCTGGGCGAGCTGGTGAAGCAGGGATGGCGGCCGAAGCGCACCATTATTTATTGCGCCTGGGACGGCGAAGAGCCCGGGCTGCTGGGCTCGACGGAATGGGTGGAAGAGCACGATCAGGAATTGCGGCAGCATGCCGTGCTGTATATAAACTCCGACTCCAATGGGCGCGGCTACCTGGGCATATCCGGCTCGCATACGCTGGAGCGCGCGGTGAACCAGGTGGAGCACGACATCGAAGATCCGGAGACCCGGCTTACGGTGTGGAAGCGCTCTTACCTGCGGCGCGTGATGCGGGCGAGCGGCAGCGACGACCGGCAGGAATTGCGCGACCGCGCCGACCTGCGCATTGGCGCGCTGGGTTACGGCTCCGACTACACCGCCTTCCTCGACCATGCCGGCGTTGCCGCGCTCAACATGGGCTTCGGCGGCGAGAGCGGCGGCGGCGTGTATCACTCCATCTACGACGATTTCTACTGGTACACCCATTTTGGCGATACCAAGTTCGTTTATGAGCGGGCGCTGGCGCAGATGGCCGGCAGCACGGTGATGCGCTTTGCCGACGCCGATCTGCTGCCCTTCGATCCTTCCGGCTCGGCCGACACCATCAAGCGCTACGTTGCCGATTTGCAGAAGGAGCTGAAGCGCCTGCAGGACGAAGCTCGCGAACGCAACCGTGAGATCGAGGAAGGCGTCTTCACCGCCACTGCCGACCCTGAAAAGCCCTACGTGCCTCCGGCGAAAAAGCTGGTGCCGCCCTATCTGAACTTCGCTCCGCTGGAGAACGGCCTCGACGCCTACGCCCATGCCGCGCAGCGCTATCGCCAGGCGGTCACTCACATTAACGACGACAACGGCGTGGCCTGGGATTCGGCGCAACTGGCGGACATCAATGTCAAGCTGATGCTCATCGAGCAGACTTTCACTCTCGAACAGGGCTTACAGGAACGGCCCTGGTTTAAGCACCAGATTTATGCTCCCGGCGCCTACACCGGCTACGGCGTGAAGACCATTCCGGCGGTGCGCGAAATGATGGAAGAGAGCAAGTGGAAGAACGCCGAAGAGGGCGCAGCGCTGGTCGGCGAAGTGCTGATGAAGGAAGCCAGCCTGGTGGATTCGCTGGCCCAGGAGCTGGAACTGGCCGAAGGGCGGACCCCGGCTATCGAGCAGGCCGGCAAGTCACACAAGCGGCCGGGAGTTCAATCCACGCAGAGCGGACGCTAGCGCCCGGCCACCACCGCGACCAGGCATCCGGCGGTTCTGGAAGGCGAATTCGACGCCGGAAGTGTCTGCAAGTCCGTGTTTTTCCCCAGTCCCAGCCGGTTCTTAGAAAAACCTAACTCTTCCCGGCCCTCTTCCTGCCGTTAATAGTTATGAAGGAATTTTCGCGTCCGACGAACTGCGGAGTCCTATGCTTGAGGAAAGTCAACAAGCGCCTGCGGGGTTGGAGAAAAGCGAGCTGCCGGTAAGGGTACGGCCGGAGATGCACCCTCCCGACTCGGACGATTCTTCCATCCAGCGGATGACGGGCCAATACTTCGTCGCCGACAAAGACAAGTCGTTGGCCAAGAAGTTGACCGCCTGCTTCACCCTGGCCATTGCGCTGCTCATGGGAGTTTGTTACTTCGCTCTCGACCGCTCCGAGCGTGCCAATGCGTGCCTGCAGTGGAGGGTGGCGGACAGCCTGGCGAGTCTGGATGTGGCGCAGCGAATGGCCAGTAATTCCACCGAAAATGGGGGCCTCGTCCTGTATGTCTTTCTGTCCAGGCAGCCGCTGATTATTGACGGCCTGCTGGCACGGCTCGCCGAGAACAACCGGAGGACGGATGCACTGCTGGCAGACCTCCAACCGCATTGCCGGTTGCCGGCCGAGAAGCAGCTGTGTGAAGAGATTAAGAGCGCGCGGGCCGCCTATATGAACAGTTATCAGCGTGCCCACACTCTGCTGCTGAAAGACAACAAGCCGGACGAAGCAGGCGCCCTGATCCTGCAGGAAACCACCCCGTTGTTTTTCCACTACGAAGGTCTGATCGGCGAATTCTGGCAATTCCAGATGGACGAAATTCGCGCCTTCACCGAGGAAGGGCGGCAGCAGGACGTGGCCACCCGGCGCATTGTCCTGGCGGCGATTTTCTTCGCCGGACTCCTGTGCGCGGGCGTGGCCCTGTTTGCCGTTCGCACCGTATCCCTTACCGTAGGTTCCCGCCGCCGCATGCAAGATCAGGTCAATGCCCTGAATCAGCAACTGGAACAACGGGTGATGCAGCGCACTCAGAAGTTACAGGAGACGGAAGAGCAACTGCGGCGCTCGCTCAATCAGTTGCAGGAATACACCAATCAGGTGGAGACGGTAAACGAGTTCGTGGAGTTACTGCAGTCCTGCCTGACCCTGGAGGAGGCCTACCATCAGGCGACGCGAGTGCTGGAACACTTCTTTCCCGCCGGCTCGCTGCTGATGCTGAATTCCTCGCGCAACCTGCTGGATGTGGCGGGCCGGTGGGGAGAGGGCGCCAGCAGCGGCAAGGTCGGGCCCTTTTCGCCGGAAAGCTGCTGGGGGCTGCGCAAAGGACGTGCGCACCTGGTGAAGCCCGGGACTTCCGGCCTGATATGCACCCATCTCGAACCCGACCTGCCGGGCTGTCACATTTGCGTGCCCATGGTGGCCCAGGGCGAGTCGCTGGGAGTGTTGAGCGTTGCCGATCCCGGCCCGGAGTATGGCGACGTTGCGGCGGCCCAGCGCCAACAGGACCTGGCGACCCGCCTGGGGGAGCAAATCTCGCTGGCCTTCGCCAATCTGCAGTTGCGGGAGACCCTGAAGTACCAGTCGGTGCGCGACTCCTTGACCGGGATGTTCAACCGCCGCCACATGGAAGAGGTTTTGATGCGGGAGTTGCAGCGGGCGGCGCGCAACGGCAAGCCGATCGCGGTGGTGATGGCCGACATTGACCACTTCAAGCAGTTCAACGATTCCTTCGGCCACGCCGCCGGCGACGTGCTGCTGCGCGACCTGGGCGCCATCTTCCGCAACAACGTGCGTGGCGGAGACATGGCCTGCCGTTATGGAGGCGAGGAGTTTCTGCTGATCCTGGTGGACACCGATGCGGAGGTGGCCGGCGAGCGCGCGCTGCAACTCTGCGAGCAGGTGCGCAAAATGAATGTCCGCCATCACGGCGAAGTGCTGCGCCAGGTCACGCTTTCGGTGGGCATCGCCGTTTTCCCGCGGCACGGCACCACCACCGCGCAGCTCATCGGCGCCGCCGACGAATCGCTGTATAAAGCCAAGGCCGCGGGCCGCGACCGCGTGGTTCTGTGCGGCGCCACCGTCCCCTTGCCGCCGGCCGACCCCAACCGCGAGACCTACGTCGAAGTCGGTTTGTCCTAAGCCTTGCGGTTACGCCGTACCCAGCCGCCGCAGCACGTTCTCGCGGAAGCCGCGGCTGAGCGTCAGCTTGGTGCCGTCGCGCAGCAGAATCGAATAGTCCCCATACAACGACGGACGCAGGGTCTTGATGCGGTCCACATTTACTAGCGTCGAGCGATGTACGCGTAGGAATTGTCGCTGTCCCAGCCGGGATTCCAGCGAAGTGATGGTCTCGCGCAGCACGTGGGTGTTGCCGCCCACGTGCAGGCAGACGTAGTTGCCCGCCGATTCCGCCCAGTCAATCTCGTTGGGCTTCAGACAGACAATCTCGCCATCGGCCTTGATGACGATGCGCTGCGGCGCGTGCTGGCGAGAATCGAGATCGGAGAGCATGTCCAGCACCCGCTTCTGGAAGGTGGCCTCGGTAGGCTGTGCCAGTTGCTTGCGAGCGTGGTCCAGCGCTTCCGTCAGCCGCTCCTTGCCCACCGGCTTCAGCAGGTAGTCGAGCGCGTGTACCTCGAAGGCCTTCATGGCGTAGCGGTCGTAGGCGGTCACAAAAATGGTCAGCGGAATGGAGCCACCCTGCAACGCGGAGATCACGCCGAAGCCGTCCACCTCCGGCATCTGGATGTCGAGGAAGACCAGGTCGGGCTGATCGCGCTTGATCATGGCAATGGCGGATTTGCCGTCGCCGCACTCGCCTACGATCTCCAGGTCGGGCTCGCCCTCCAGCAGGCTGCGCAGGCGTTCGCGCGCCAGCGGCTTCATCGTCGCTAAGCAACACTCGAATGGGCATTGGTGATCGTGACCTCCTCTTGGAATGGGCGATAAGGAATTCGTATGCGAACGCGGCAGCCGCCGCCGGGCGCGTCTTCCAGGCTCAGGTTCTGCTCGTCGTTGTAAAGCTGCTGCAGGCGGGCGCGGGTGTTGCGCAGGCCGACGCCTTCGGGCGGCAGATGTCCGCGGCCGCGAGTCAGGCCCTGGCCGTTGTCGCAGATTTCGATGCGAAGCTGGCTGCCGTCACGGCTGGGTGGAGATGATGACCAGCCCGGGACTCAGCCGCGGGCCGATGCCGTGCCGGATGGCGTTCTCCACCAGCGGTTGCAGCAACAAGTTGGGCACCAGTGCCGACAGCGTCACCGGATCAACTTCAATCTCCACTTGCAGGCGTTCGCGGAAGCGCGCCTGCTGAATGTCAATGTACTTTTGCAGGAAGGTAAGCTCGCGGCTGAGCGTGACTTCGTGTACGCCCACGGCGTCCAGCGAAAAGCGCAGCAGGTCGGCCAGTTGCAGCGTCATGTTTTCCGCGGCCGGGCCGTCGTTGCGCGCCAGCGTGGCGATGGAATTCAGGGTGTTGAACAGGAAGTGCGGCTCGAGCTGGATCTTCAGGACCTCCAGTTGCGCGTGCGCTAGTTGGGCTTCCAGCTGCGACGATTGCAGCTCGCGCTCGCGGTACTTGCCGTAGTAGCCGATGGCCTGGGTGATGAACAGGATGTACCAGTAGCGCTGGATGTCCATAAACGAACGCGACAGCGTATGGGCGAGGAACGGCGCGCGGGGCTCGGTGCTCCACATGACCCAGGGTTCAAGCTTGACGATGAGGCAGGAGCCGATGAAGGCCAACACCGCGCTGGCGACTAAGTGCAGCGGCAGCGCGAACTTCCAACTGGTGCGGTCGAAGGTGAAGCGCCGCGACAGGCTGTACACGATGGGCGTCAGCAATGACCAGACGAAGGAAATCGTCATGTTCCAGGCCAGTAGCTCTGCCCAGCTCTCCGGGCTGCCCACGGACGCGGTATAAACGTGCGCGCCGGCAGCGCTCAGAAATGCCAGCAGCGTCCACAGGACGAAGCCGATGGCCCAGATGCGCCCCCACTGTTTCAGCATGCGGAATAGCCTTTATGTGCCGGAAAACCCCAAAAACCTAAGACGAGCCGCACTAATGGAGTGATAGACGAATTGCGGGACGAGATGTTTCCCAAAAAACTGCGAAAAAAACGGGGTCTTGAAAGGGCACGGCTTCACAGGGTGCTGAAAAACTCGCTCGCGAGAGATTTGTATCAGGGCATGACTTCAGTCGTGCCGCAAAGGTCGCTCGTAAAAACCGGCTCTAGCCCCAGTGGGGATATCCTGACGAAAATAATTTCGGCTGAAGCTAAGGGTCGAAGCCGCGTTTGGCCGCGCCGGACGGCACAACTAAACCGATCGCTGAAACCTCAAGAAAAAACCTGCCACCCGCTAAAGCGGGTTCCGGAGGAGAGAAATGAACGGCTTTTCGGCACGACTAAACAGGCCGCTGAAAAAGTCAGAAAAGCAGATCCCTCACCGACTAAAGTCGGTTCGTGATGACAAAAGTAAAGGGCTTATCGGCACAACTGAAGTTGTGCCCTTACTCATGCTTCGGCAAAACAGAGTTTTTCAGCGGCCTGTAAAGTCATGCCCTGATACAAGGCTTCCCAAAGCCGAGTTTTTCCGCAGCCTGCAAAGCCGTGCCCTTTCAAAACCGCCCGATATACGGCGTCCCTTCACAAGGTTTATCGCCCGCGTACTTCATCGTCCGAAGTGCGACAATAGACTCGCCATGCACGAGCTGGGCATCGCCTCCTCCATCCTGGAATGTGTGCAGCAGCAGGCCGAAAAGCATCCTGACGCCCGCATCACCAAAGTTGGTGTGCGCATTGGCGAGCTTTCCGGCGTGGACGGCGACGCCCTCCAGTTCGGTTTCGAGATGCTGGTGAAGGACACCGACTGGGAAGGCGTGGCGCTGGAGTTGGAGCGGGTGCCGCGCATGCAGCGATGTCCCGGCTGCGGCAACGAATTTCGCATGACCGAATTTGACCCGCGTTGTCCGCAGTGCGGCGAGTTCCAGACTGAATGCATCAGCGGCGAGCAACTCGATATCGCCTACATGGAAGTGAGCGAATGAATCGCATTCCGGTGGAAAAGAAAGTTCTGAGCGAGAACCAGATTCTGGCCAACGCCTTGCGCGAGCGCTATCACCAGCACGGCGTGCTGTGCGTGAACCTCATCAGCGCGCCGGGCTCGGGCAAGACGGCGCTGCTGGAACGCACGCTGGAGCGCATGGACAAAGGCGCTCGCGTGGCCGTCCTGACCGGCGACCTGCAGACCGAGAACGACGCCACGCGGCTGGCCAAGTTCGGCTTTCCGGTGAAGCAGATCACCACCGGCGGCACTTGTCACCTGGACGCGCGCATGATCGAGCGCCACCTGGAAGGCTGGGACCTCGACGACCTGGATTTGCTCATCGTGGAGAATGTCGGCAACCTGGTGTGCCCGTCGAGCTATGACTTGGGCGAAGAAGCCAAGATCGTGCTGCTGAGCACCACCGAAGGCGAAGACAAGCCGCTGAAGTATCCGTCCATCTTCTTCAAGTCGGAGCTGATGGTGCTGACCAAGACCGACCTGCTGCCCTATGTGCCATTCAAAGCCGATGTGGCGAAAGAGAATGCGCGGCGGGTGCATCCCGGCATGGAGATCATCGAGGTTTCCAACACCACCGGCGAAGGGCTGGACCGCTGGATGGATTGGCTGGAAGCGCGCCGGCAGAAGGCGATGGCCGAACTGGCCACTGCGCCGGCGGAAGGACCTTCGCGCTCATGAGCCGATTGCGCCTGCTGGGCGTGCTGCTGTGCTACAACGACGGCGACCTGCTGCGCGACTCCATCGGCTATTACCTGGAGCAGAACCACGACCTCATCGTCTGGGACCACGGTTCCAGCGACGAGACGCCGCGGGTGATCGAAGAATTCCGCCCGCATCTGCTGGAGAGCAAGTTCATCCCGCGCGAATTCGACTTCTACCAGCTCTATCCGGAGGTGTCGCGGCACCTGATGGCGAAGTACACCGCGGATTACGACTGGATTTCCTGGCCGGACCAGGACGAATTTCTGGAAGGGGCTGACCGCAATCGCAGCTATAGCGATTGGCTGGAAGAAATAGACAGCTCCAGTTGCAGTTGGATTCAGTTCAATAACTTCAACTACTGGTTCACCGCGGAAGACGATGCTGCGCTGTCATCGCCGGTGGCGCGGGTGCGGCACTACGCATTATTCCCCGACTGTGCGCCGCGCATTCGTGCCTGGCGAGCGCGCGCTACCAACGAGCGCATCTTCAACCACAATGCTCCGCTGGGCGAGCCCTGCCCGCAACGTTTCAACCTGCGCCACTATCCCATGCGCAGCGCCTCGCAAATGCGCGACCGCGTGCTGCGCGACCGCGCCGGCCTTTTTCGCGACGGCAACAATTATCACTACGAGAACATGAAGCTGTGGATGGAGCGGCTGAACCTGCGCGCCGATCAGCTTCATTACGACGACGGCGTGTCTGAGCTCGATCCGTCGCCTATTTACAACTGGCGCAGCATCTATGGGCACAGCCTGGAGGCGCCGGAAACGGATTCGCCCGCCAAGGCGTAGGCACGAGGGCAGCAGGCGGCGGGCGGAGCAGGCCTTCAGGCCTGCATATTCCAGCACCACCCTCGTGAACTGTCATCCCGACCGAAGGACTTTCGCCCGCCAGGGCGGAAGTCCGAGTGGAGGGACCTGCGGTTCGAGGGCGGCGGCGAAGAATCTCGCGACGTTACGAACCGCAGATCCCTCGACTTCGCTCGGGATGACAGATCAAAAAGAGGCCACGTTTTCACGGCGCGAAATAGCCGCTCACGTCCACCACCAGGTTGGTCATGCCCGCGGCATAGGCGTCGATCCAGCCGTTGCTGGTGGGCACCAGCGCCATGTTCGAGGTGATGCTTCCGTCCATGGCGTTCAACGTCGACGCCAGCGGCTGCTGGCTGCCGTCGGCCCACAGGGTCAGATAGCCGAGGCTGCCATACGGAACAACTGTGGCGTTCACCGCGAAGGCCTGGGCTTCGGCGGGAATCCCCCAGGAGTTGCCGGCGACGTTGATCCTCAGCGCGCCGGAGAATCCGCCGCCGCTGCGCCGGGTATCGAGCGCGCGCCACGGCATCAAGGTGTAGAACGACAGGCCACCGTCGCCGGGCGAGGCGAAGTAGCCGTCGACGTCCAGCACCAGGTCGGTATCGTCGCTGGGATAAACGGCGATGCCGCCGTCGTCACCGGTGGGGATGATGGCGGCGTTGGCGGTGATGGCGCCGGTGGGCGCATTCAAAGTTGAGACCAGCGGCTGGGTCAGACCAGTGGGCCACACCGTGAGGTAGCCGAGCGAGCCGCGCGGCATGGCGGTGACATTCATCGCGTAGGCAACCGCGTTCGAGGGAAGTGCACAGGCGCTTGCGAGCAGCGGGAAGTCGCGTTCGTGCTGATGCTTCAGATGCGGCCCGCCAAAGGGGCCGTCCGCACCGCGGGTGTCCACCATGCGGCAGGGCGGCAGCGGATAGAATGCCAGCCCGGGGGTTACAGCTGTGGGAACGAAATAGCCGTTGATGTCCACCACCGCATCGGTTGTGCCACTGGCAAACATGCTGATGGCGCCGGCTGCGCCGGAAGGAATGATGGCGGCGTTCGCCTTGATGCGCCCATCCAGCGAATTCAGGGTCGAAACCAGCGGCTGGTCTTCACCCGTGGGCCACGCCGTCAGGTAGTTCAGCACGCCGTGCGGGACGACGGTGAGGTTCACCGAGTAGGCGGTAGCGGTAGTGGGGATGCCGCAGCCACCGCTGGGAATGGGAAACGAGCGCGTGCTTCCGGGCGCCAGCGGAGGACCGCCGAGCGGGCCATTCTGCAGGCGAGTATCGGCCACTCGGCAGGGCGAGACCGGTACGAACTGCATGGCGGGCGAGGCGGCACCTGCGATGACGGTTACGTTGTTGGTGGAAAGGTTGGCCACATACACCATGTTGGTCTGCGGATTGACTGCGACCGCGCCGGAGTATACCCCGGTGTCAACCGTGGAGGTGGCGAGCGTGAGGCCGTCCAGCATGGTGGCGGTGGCGTACCAGATGCAGTTGGCGACATAGACCTTGTTGGTGATGGGATTGACCGCAACCGCGCTGGGATAGCTGCCCACAGCGACGGTGGTCGTCGTTTGGCCGGCGCCGTCAAGGATGGTCATGGTTCCGTCGCCGGCGTTGGCGACGTAGATGGTGTCGGTTGCCGGATTGACTGCGACGGCTGACGGATAAAGCCCGGCAGTAATCGTCGAGGTGGTATTGCTGGCGCCATCCCACACCGTGACGCTGCCGTTGCCGCCGCTGGGATACTGGTTGGCCACATACACCTTATTGGTCGGAATGGAAACCGCGATGGCGATGGGATTGCTCCCCACGGTCACCTGGCTGGTCTGATTGTTGTGAGCGGCGTCGATCACCGTCATGGTGCCGTTGCCGGTGTTGGCGACGAAAACCTGGTTGGTGTCGGAGTTGACGGCGACTGCGCCCGGCGAAGGCCCGGTTGATACGGTCGAGGTCGCATTGGTGGCGCCGTCAATCACCGTGACCGAATTGTTCTGCATGTTGGAGACGTAGATTTTGTTGGTGACGGAGTTGACCGCGACCGCCTTGGGCGACGGGGCCACTGCTATGGTCGCGGTGCGGTTGGTGGCGCCGTCAATCACGGTGACCGAGTGGCCGCTATAGTTGCCGACATAAATTTTGTTGGTCACGGGGTTGACGGCGGCGGCGGTGGGGTAGGAGCCGACGGCGATGGTCGCGGCTGTATTGGTAATACCGTCAATAATACTGACAGTATTACTCCCCTGGTTGACGACGTAGATTTTGTTGGTGACCGAGTTGACCGCCAGCGCCACGGGATAGGTGCCGGTGGCGACCGTGGTGATGGGCGTCTGCGCCGAGGCGAGGCAGTTTTCCAGAATTAACAGCAGCAGCCAGCAAGGCCGAAGGGCGCGCATGAGGGGCAGCCTTCCCGAGGGTCACACGAATCGGGTGCGCCGATCTGCCAGAGCAGCGGCGACAGAAAGCTAAGCCTGGTGGGAGACAGACGAAGACCTGCCACATCGCACAACTGTGTAATTTCAAGCTAATCCTGCGGATGAAAGGCGGGCAACGCCAAATTAGGCCTGCGCGACCGACAGGTTCAAATTGGGAATGGCGGAGATCCCCGCAGCAGCGGTTACGGACGGGTCAGTTCCGCCAGGCACTGCCGGACCGCCTCGAAGTCGTTGCTGACCGTTTGCGGCATGCGCTCGGGATGGCTGCGGTAAGCCTCGAAGGCCAGCGGCACATACTCCGTTACGCAGTCCTGGTATTGCGCTTCCAGCACGCGCGACCGCGGATCCAGATGGCTGACCAGGCACAGGCCGCTGGGGCCGGTGGCGATGGTCTGAATGCGGAGATCGGGCCGCCGCGACTTCAGGCACATGGCCAGCTTCCAGATATCGCCGCTATAAAAATGCGTGGTGCGCACGCGATTGGCAGTGACCTGGTCCAGCGGCAGGCAATCGTGAATCATGATGACCGAGCCTGGGCCCGCATGCCGTTCGAGATGGATGAAATCGAGCAGCGCCTGCTCGAACAGGTGCAGCCCGTCAATGAAAGCCAGGGTGAAGCCCTGCGATCGCAGCATCTCCGATAAATCGTAAGCCTCAAAAAACTGGTCGCTAGTGATGGAGAAGACCTGAGTGTGTGGCGGCAGCGGCGCGTTGACGGTCGGCATGGGATCGATGCCGATGCAGGTGGTGGCCGGCGACGCCAGCCGCAGCGAGTCGCCGTTGCGGATGCCGATTTCCACGTAGCTCGAGGGCCGCAGGATCTGGTGAATCCAGCCCAGCACGTTGTAGTAGTCGGGGCCGGGCAGGGCCGCGGCAGCCTGCTGCAGATGCACCTGTAGCAACTGGTCGTCGAAGGCGGAGGGAGACGTGGCCACGAAGTTGAGTATAGAGAAGCCCGCGGCGGCGAATCAACGCGCTGGGCGTCAGCGTTGGAGCGAATTCATGACCGCGGCGATGGCCTCCGACGTTCGCTTCTCCGTCAGGTCGTTCTCCACCCGCGCCAGGGCGCCGGCACGCAGCTTTTCCCATAGCGCCTGGTCCTGGAACAGGCGGATGCAATCGTCGGCAAAACTTCCGGCGTCAGCGGCGATCAGGCATTCGCTCTCGTTTTGCCACCCCATCTGCGTCCCGATCAGGCTGGAGACCACCAGCGGCACGCCCCGCGCAGCGGCCTCATGCGCCTTGTAGGGGATGCCGGCGGCGTAGCGCGTGGGAACCACGAAGACGCGCGCCTGGTTGTAGAGCGCGGCCAAGTTGTCCTGCGCTCCCAGCACTTGCGCGCCGTAGGGCTCAAGGCTGGTGCGCAGGCGATCGCTTCCGAAGCCGGCGATGAGCAGGCTGGCGCCGGTAGCCTGCTGCACCGTGGGCCAGATTTCGCGGCAGAAGTAGAGCATGGAATCGGCGTTGGGCGAATCGGCCTGGTGCATGGCGCCGACGAAGAGGAACGCCCGACGCGCCGCGAACGGAGCCGGAGTAGGTTGCGGCGCCATCTGGTGACCGACGACGTGAACGTTCGCCAGTCCGTGATGGGTGATCGCCTCGCAATCGCGCTCGGAGACGCAGACCACCGCATCGGCGCCGCGGCCTAACGCCAGTTCGCGGCTGGCCCAGGCGTCGTAGACTTTGGGCGCGATCAGCCATCCCGGGAGTTCCGCCTTCAGGCGATCGCGCTCGGCGAAGATGGCCTCAGCGTCATAGACAATGCGTGCCCAGCTGACCACGTTGCGCGCGATCATTCCCTGCAGCAGGCGCTCCATGTTGTGCGGGCGGGTTACCCAGATCAGGTCGGCCTTGCGCACATATTCGAAGAACAGGCGGTCGGGATGGGTGTATCCATCCATCAGCTCGATGGTGGGATCGATGTCGGAGTAGTCGTTCCCCTCCAGCGGCGCCGACATGCTGGCGCAGGTGACGTGATAACCCTGGCGAAGCAGGTGGTGCAGAATGTCGTTGCTGCGGGGAAAGCCGGAGCCGAGATCGCGATGAGGGATGCGATCTTCGAGATAGAGCATCCACTTGCCCCTGGCCAGCGCTGCATAACGGCCGCGCTGGATGTTTTCGCCGTCCGGCGGCAGGTGCTGGGCCAGCAGCTCGCGCCACTTGGCGACGAACTTTTCCTGCTGCCGGGCCATCAGCGTCCTGGCCGCGTCGCTGTGGCCGGAGGCCGCCGACTCGTAATGGCGAATCGCCGCTTTGGGCTCGTAAACCACGGTGCGCCCGCTGTTCCAGACCTTGGTGCAGTAGTCGGTGTCCTCGTAATAAGCCGGGAAAAATTCCGGGCTAAATCCGCCCAGCTCGCGAAACAGGTCGGTGGGAGTCACCAGAAAGGCGGCGGAGCAATAGTCCGTAAGGCGGCGAAATTCATATTGCGGCGCTGCCGGATCATCATCGCGGCCGTAGCCCCAGGCTGAGCCATCGGACCACAGCATGCTGCCGGCTTCCTGCAATCGCCCGTTGGCGAAGAGGATTTTTCCGCCGACGGCGCCGACACCGGCGTCGTGAAAGTTGTCCAGCGCAGCTTGCAGCGCGCCCGGCTCCAGCAGCGCGTCGTTGTTCAGGAAGCAGATGTAGCGGCCTTTCGACTCGCCGACGCCCTGCACGCAGGCCTCGCCAAAGCCGCGATTGTCGGGATTGCGGACGATATGCGCGCGGTCAATCCGGTCGAGCAGCTTGCCGGTGTCGTCGGTGGAAGCGTTGTCCACGATTACGACTTCGTAGGACGCTCCGGCATTCGCCAAGATGGATTCCAGGCAAAGCAGGGAAAGGTGAGCATTGTTGTAGAAGACGAGGACGATGGAAACTTCCGGCTGGCCGTCGGCGGCTGGAAGCACCAGGCGCCGGCCGGACTCGAGCAACTGTTGCAGGCGCGCGCGGCCATCGGAGTCCCATGCCTCTCGTCCAGCAGGAACAACGGTTGGCTCTGCTGGCGGTTGCGGGGGTGCTGGCAGATTCTCAGGAGCCGGCGTCGCTTCCGAGGTGCTCGCGTTCGTGGCGGCGCTCGCGGCAGGAGCTTCGGCATCGCCATGCAAGAGCTTGTTGACGGCGCGCACCGGCTTGGTCAGCTTCCACGAGCGCGAAGTGAGGGCTTTCTCCAGCTCGGCCCGCCAGAACTGCTCGCTGCTCTTGACCTTGGTGTGGTCCTCTTCGAGTTGGGCGCGTTCCCGCCCGAGGTGGTCCAGCGCTTGCTGCAGGGCATTGGACTGGCGCGAGCCCTGCTCGATGATCGTCTGCGAGCTTTGCAGCACACGATCGAGCCGGAGAATCTCCGCCTGCCGGCCGGCTGCCAGTTGCTTCTGGCCTTCGTATTCGTCAGCCAGCCGCAGCAGGACCGCGGGCCGGGGATCAATCGCCGCAATGGGGAAGCCCAGCACGACCGACTGAAATTCCGCCTCCAGCTTAAGCCAGCGCTTGACCTGCTGAAAGGTGACGGTCAGACCGCTGCGCGTGCACAGTTCCTGCAACACCGCAAAGGGCGATTGCAGCTGTTCGTGCCCAAAAACCCCGTTGAAGATGGTGTAGAGTACGCCGCGTGTGGCCACCCAGCCGGTTTCGATGGGCGTGCTGGTTTGCCATTCGCAGTCAATGAGCTGGAGCTTGTCGCCCGAGCGAATCAAATTGGCGGGCACGCAATCCAGGTAGGAGCCGTCCACCTGAAACGCCGAAAGTGACGGCTTGACCCCGGCGGGGGTAATTCCGTTCGCGGTGGTGACGCTGGAATCCATCAGGTAACGGAACCAGGGCATCAGTACGTCCGCCACGGAGGCGATGCGGCCGGCGCGAGCGGCCAGGATTTCCCAGGTAAGCTGACGACCGGGCAGGTAGGCGTTCTCGCCCACCAGATTGGTCAGATCAAAGCCGGCCTCCAAGCGCCGGGTCCGTTTGCCGGTCGCGGCCATGGCTTCCTTCACTACAAAAATGCCGTCGCCATCGCTCTCGAAGCGGGTGAGCGTGGCGAACTCGGCAACCCGATTCGGCGAAAATGCCATGGCCAGCGACGAAGTGACCGCGGTCGCCAGCGAGTGCTGCGTCGCCACTGCCAGAAAGGAGTTGCTGAAGTCCGCCAGCACGCCGTTGCGGACCAGTTGATCGTTGACCAGCGCGTCGTCGAAGTTGCGCAGGTTCCAGCCCAGATAGTCACGAGCATGACTGCGGGCCAGCAGGTCGCCGGCGTCAAAGCCAGCATGGGCGAGCGCTGCATCCCTCAGAACCACCGACGGCAGCTTGTAATCGGGGAAGGGATATAGAACTTCGACATTTGCCAACCCGGCGCCTTGGAGAATGCCGATCAGTTCACGGCGGCCAAAGGTGACCGGCTGTTCCGGCTGGTACAGTCCTTCGATGCCGACATACCGGCGGCCAAGGTGGTCTTCGGAGCAGCCGTTGAAGTACTTCAGGCCGAGCTTGTTTTCGATGGCGACCACCAGCTTGCCGCCGGGCTTCAGGTAGCGAGTCGCGCGCGCCAGGTAATCGCTGACCGGCGATTCCGACTTGGCGTAAACCGGCGCGTATTCCAGCACTCCAATCAGCAGCACCCAGTCGAAGGTCTCGCCCAGGTCGAAGTGCACCAGGTCGTCGGCATAAATAGCGACGTTGGCCAGGCCTTCGCAGCGCTTAGCGGCGATGCGAGCGCGCATCAGGCTGCCTTCCACCGCGACCACGTTGGCGCCGACTTCGCCCAGATAGCGGGTTAGCGCGCCACAACCACAACCCAGCTCCAGCACCAGGTCGCCAGGCTTGATGTTCAGCGGACGCAGCAGGCAATGGCGGCTGCGGCTGAGGTGATATTCGGTGGGCCAGTCCTTGATGTGCTGCACCAGTTCGGAGGAGAGAACGCTGCGGTCGGCGGCGGAGGCCACGATCTGGTAGAGGCGGTTCTCGACCTCGAAGCCGTCGCTGTAGCCGATGCTGACCACGTCTTTGCGGCGAAAGAGGTGGTCGCGCTCATCCCAGGTGTAGCCGGCGTCGAAGCTCACTGTGTCACTGTAGCCGATAGCTTCATAATCGCCAAGTTCCACGGCAGCTATAGCTTCCGGGGATTCCGAAACGGCCGCGGCAGGCGCCGCTGACGGCGGGCGGCGACGCAGTTCACAGGACTGTGTGACGTACATCACGGAGCGAGGTGAATCTTTCGGGCGAAGATAACGCAATGACCACCGCAGTTCACGGTTGCGATACTCTGCTGGCCTCGCTCTCCCTGATCCGGGAAGTGGAGACGGCCGGCGCGGCCCAAGCTTATTCCTCCAAGGCCCCGCTGTTTAGCCTGGGTGAAGCAAGTCGTGGGGTTTTCCTGGTCCGTTATGGCGAAGTAAAGATGGGGATTGACGGCCTGCCGGAATTCGACCGCGCCTTTGGCAGCGGCTCTCTGTTGGGGCTACCCTCGACCATCACCGGTGACGCTTACAGCCTGACCGCCCGGGCCGCCAACGGCTGCGAAGCCGTCTTCGTGCCGCGCGAGCGGTTCCTGCAATTGATGACCGAGAAGCCGGACTTGACCCGCGAAATCAACGAGATGCTGAGCCGGGAAATCAGCTTCATCCAGAAAGCGCTGGCGAAGAAGCGGCGGGCCGCTCGTTCGTCCTGACTTAGCTTCGATCCGCAAAAATGTTAGGGAGTGACCGGTGCCAACAGCCGCGCGATGGTGCGCAGCAGCGCATCGGGATCTTCGCCCTTGGAGACGAACTCGTCGGCAAACTCGATGCCCTCGGGCTGCTCGGACGCGGCGGAGAAAATGAGAATGGGGATTTCCGGCCGCAGGGCCTTCATTTCGCGGGCGATTTCCGTGCCCGTCTTGTCGGTCAGGAAATGGTCGGCAATCACCATATCAACCGGAAACTGCTGAAATATCTCCAGGCCTTCCTCGCCGGAGGTCGCGGTCAATACCTCATAACCGGCGCGGGAAAGCAACAGTTTGCGGATTCGCAGGCTGACTTCGGCGTCATCCACGCACAGGATGCGACGTTTGAGACCGGTCGAACTATCGGGCATAGTAGACTCCCCAGCGCCGATGAGAGAGAAGTTCGCCCGATCGATTTCTCGATGGAGTGCTGCCTCAGTCTTTACCGGATGATGCACACCAGTGTAATACTAGTGGTCAACTGCTGCCAGTTTGCCTTGAGTGGGGCAAGTCAAAATGCAAAGTGGGGACCACCTTCCGCACCAGGGTCCAGCGATCCGCGTGGTCGATGCGCATCTGCTGGATGCGCTGATCGCATGGCTGTCGAGCCGCTCCAAGATTTTCTCCCAGGGCTGGGGTGACGAAGAGCTGCTGGCCGGGCTCTCCGGCTGCGTCTCGCCTGCCGATCCTCTGGCCAACATCGAGATTGCCTGGGACGAGCCTGTTCTTCGCGACGGCTTTACGGTACGCGACGGCAGCTTCGCTTCGCCGCTGCAAAGTCTGCCGCCCGCCTCGCAGACGGTTCACCTGCGGGCCTGGACTGCGACCGGCAATCAAGCCGCCTGCGTTATCCCGGCGGCATCGCGCGACGAAGGCTACCAGGTCCGCGAGCGCGTGTTTAAGCCGCTGCTGCCCCGCGGCATTGATCTCTACTTCCTGGAGAATCCCTACTACGGCAAGCGCCGCACCGCCGGCGGTCCTGCGGCCATCACCGTCAGCGATCACGGCCAAATGGCGCTGGGCATGGTGCTGGAGGCCCGCGCGTTGCTGGCTTGTCTGCGGGGCCGCTACGCCAGGCTGGCGGTCGCCGGATATAGCATGGGAGGCCACATGGCCGCCATTACCGCGGCAGTTTCGCCGTTTCCAGTGGCGTGCGCGGCGCTGGCCACCGGCGCTTCGGCCAGCAGCATCTACACTCGCGGCATGCTGTCATGGAGTGTGGACGTGGAAGCATTGGCAGGTACGCGCGCGGAAGCTGACGCAGCGCGGCAACGGCTGCGACAATTCTTCGACGCCGCCGACGTTACCCACTATCCGCCACCGCAGCGCCCGGACGCCGCCATCATCGCCGGATGCACGCGCGACGGCTATGTGCTGAAGTCGGAGACGGAACGGCTGCATCAGTATTGGCCGGGCAGCACGCTGCGCTGGATCCCGGCAGGACATTTCTCGGCGCTGGTGACCCAGCGACGCACCTTGTGCGATTGCGTCGCCGACGCCGTCGCACGACTGTAGAGCTCAGAAGGTCTTCAGGAATTCGATCAGCGCGCGCTTGTCGGCGTCAGACAGGTTGGCGCCGAAATAGTGCCCGCGGTCCTGGACGAAGTCGGGACACTTGCTGATCGCGAGCAGGTCGGGCGCCAGGTTGCGCATCTGCTGCTGCGCCGCTGCGGCGTCCATGTGCTGGGTGCGAATCGCGAGCAAGTCCGCCTGAATTTTCGCCGTGAGCTTGAGCAGCGTTGCCGCCTGCACCGGATTGGAGAAATCCAGGTTGGCGTTGGCGAGCAGGTCCACCGGAGTTCCCGCCGGAATCGGTCCAATCTCCAGGAAGTCGCCTTTGGCGAGCGCACGCAGTTCCACCGGCAGATACTGCGTGGGGATCTGAATGGAACTTTCCTGATTCGTCCGCGCGATGGAAGCCGTGCCCAGTCGCTTGTCCGGCCACAGCAGGCGGGTCATGGCGTCGTCGAAGGCCTGCATGCGGCCAGCGACCGAGGGATCGCCGGTGAAAGTTCCCAGCGCGTTGTTGTGCAGAAACGGCGCGGTCGCCCAGATGCCGATCAGCGAAGGCACCCGGTAATAGCCCGGTCCGCTGGACGGGGGACGGAACTCGCGCTTGCTTCCATCGAACGGATCGCTCACTTGAATTGTTCCCGCAGCCGGCAGCGTTTTGTAGGTCTCCGATGAGAAGTTGTCCCACACATGGCCGCGTGTGGCGTTGGTAGCGAGCGCGCGGGCGGCGTTGGTCTGCACCACGTCAATCGGGATGCGCTCTTCCGTGGAGAGGAAGTTCCCATCCAGGAAGTCGGGCTTCTGCACCTCGGCACGCTGCCAGTCGAGATATTGCTGCTGCGTGCTGACCGTTCCGGCGGCCGGCTGCTTGCTGGAGTGGCAGCGAGCACAATTTTCGGCGAAGACGATTTTCCCGCGCGTGAGCTGGGCTTGATCACTGGTGAGAAAATGGGAGCCACCGGGCGCGTTGGTCAGCTTCGGGCCTTCCAGCTTCATCAGAAATTTGGCCAAGTCCGGCATTCGCGTCGCCGTGGACATCCAGTACACCGAACCTTTTTGCGCCTTGGCGACCTCGAACGGGCGCTGCGGCGGTGCCGCCGACGAACACATTGTGATCGCGCAGCCATTCCTGGCTGTATTCGCCAATGCTGACATACACGCGGCTGAGCGCGCCGATCAGGCCAACCGAGTCCGCGCCGTCCTTCAGCACGTGCGGCACCGCCATCTGCTTTTGCTCGCCGGGAAAATTCAGCGCGCCGCCGGCGATGTCTTCCTCATGCGCCACCGACATGCGCGCCGCGACCGCGTAAATCGGATTCATGTTGCCGGGATTATTCAGGTTGTCGGTGGCGAGGAAGGACGTGTCCACGGTTCCCGGCGCCCACGAGCGGAAGAGTTGATAGGCGTAGCTGTCGGCCGCGGCGCTGTGCCCGAAGACGCCGCCGGAGTTGAAATACTGATTGCCGATGGTGGACGACAGATTTTCCCACTGCGGATTTTCCGCGTCGCCCGGTGGCTTCTCCGGATTGAACGACACATGACAAAAGCCGCACGCCACTCCGACGACGTAAGGCCGCACCAGGTTGGGATCGTTGTAATAGCTGGCGTCGTTGTAGTAACGGTTGGCGTCCCAATGCTGGCGGGCGGCGGCGTCGAACTTCGGATTGGGATAGACGCGCAGTCCGACAATCCCCGACGGCCTGCCGTACACTGTCGCGTCCACGCCATCTTCCATCGCGCCGGTATCGAGCCACAGCCCGAATTCGTCGGGCGCGCTCGCCGACTGCATTCCCGGCTGATTCACCAGCCCCATGTCTTTGAAGCGCGTGCTGCGCTGGCGCGAATCAATGGTCTTCAGCAGGTCGGCGATGCCCAGGCCGCGCCGCGCCATGGTGTCCCAGAAAGTCTGATCGCCCGCCGTCCATAGCAGCCAGGTGTTCCGGCCCTGGCGCTCATCATCGCCGAGCGCGATGCGGCCATCCATGGCGTCGAAGGCACGAGAATTTGTCGGAGGAAAATCAGCGACCGTCTTGCCGGCAGCTTTGGCGTCGTCGGGAACGATGGCAGAAACGTCGTGACGCCACACGACGAGCATTACCACAGCGAGCCAGCGCGAGCAGAACGAGGATTGCGGCAATCGTCCGTTTCACGCGGGCCCCGGCAAATGCAGCAGCGGCATAACTCTCAGCTAGAACGTCTTCAGATACTCGATCAGCGCCAGCTTGTCGTCATCGCTCAGCGCGGGTTCTTCCGCGAAGTAGCTGGTGCCGAAATAATGCCCGCGATTGACCACATAGTCCGGACACTTGCTCAGCTCCAGCAGCGGATCAACCAGGTTGGCGAAGACCTTGCGCGCCTCGTCATCGCTAGCGCCCTTGGGCAGCGCTTCCAGATCATGCTTCATCTTCAGCAGCAGCTCCAGCAACTTTCTCGTCGTGCTTCAGCTTATCGCCCGCGGTCGGTGGATTCACCCAGCAAATCGAGGTTCGCCAGCAGGTCCACGGGCGTGCCCGCGGGAATGGGGCCGATCTCGACTTCGCCGTCGCCAAACAGCCACGGCAGGAAGCGCGAGCCGGGGCCGAGCAGCGGACGCAGGAAGTCCGGCAGATATCCACCGGGAACTCGCAGATAGCTGGTCTCGGTGGTGCGGTCCATCTTGCCCGGGACCTTGTCGCCGAGCACGGTGTCTTTGTCGCGCCGCTCCGGCCACAACATTTTGCCGATGGAATCCTGGAAGGAATCCATGCGCGCGGCTACCGACGGGCTGGCGTTGAATTTGCCCACGCTGTTGTTCAGCAGGTAGGGCGCAGTGGACCACACGCTGATGAGCGACGGCGGCCGGGTAAAGCCGCGTCCGCCCGCCGGCATCGGATAGGTCAGCGGCTGCCCGGTCACGGGATGGTAGTAGGTGATGCTGCCGACCGACGGCAGGTCCTTGTAGGTCTGCGAGGAGAAGTTGTCCCAGATATTTCCGCCGATAGCATTGGTCGCCAGCGGACTGCACGCGTTGGTTTGCAACAGCGTTACCGGCACGCGCTGATCAATGGAGAGGTAATTGTTGTCGAGAAAATCTTTCTGCTGCACCAGCGCGCGCATCTTCGACTTGAAGTCGTCGGTCTTGGTCCACGCCCAGTATTTGTTCCAGCAGTCGAGGTAGTCCTTGCCGGAACATCCGCCAAGATCAACTCCCGCCGGCGCCGGAGGAATCTTGCTGGAGTGGCAACGGGCGCAGCGCTCGGCGAAGACGATCTTGCCGCGATTCAGCTTGGCGTTGTCCTTGGTCAGGTAGGCGTCGCCGCCGGGCGCGTCCTTCAGCAGGTGCGGCAGCGCGATCTTCGCATTCAGAAAGAACTGCGCCGTCTTCGGCGTCTGCATCTGCGTCGCCTGCCAGTACACCGAATTCTTGTTGGCGACTGCGATCTCGATTGGCGTAATCGGCTGGCCGCCCACCAGCGGACGGAAGTGCAGCAGCCACTCTTCGCTGAACAGGCCGATATTAAGGTACACGCGATTGAGCGCGCCCATCACGCCGACGGAATCGGAGCCATCCTTCAGCACGCGCGGCGTCCACACCGTTGCCGGCGGCTGGAAGAACTGCGCCAGCGGCCCGTTGGGGAAGTAGTCATTCAGTTGCTTATTGTTCAGCCCGCCGCCGGCCAGCGTCTCCTTGCCCCACGCCTTGGCATCGCCCATGCGCGCCGGCAGCCCGTAAAACGCGTTCATGGTGCGCGGATTGTTGATGCTGTCGGTCGAGACCAGCGAGGTGTCCAGCGTGCCCGGCCGGTAGGTCTTGAAAATCTGGATGGGGAAGCTGGACGCATCGTTCTCCCACGACAGGATGGAGTCGGTCCAGAAATACTGCGCGCCCACGATGGAGCTCAGGTTCTCCCACTTGGGATTATTGGGATCGGCGGGCGGATTGGTGGGGCTGGGCCCGACGTGGCAAAAGCCGCACGACATGCCGACGCGATACGGGCGAATCAGCTTCTTGTCGTTGTAGTAGCTGGCATCGTCGTAATAGCGCTTCGGGTCCCACTTCTTGGCGGCGGCTTCGTCGAAGTCGGGATTGGGAAACAGGCGCAGCCCGACGATACCGGTGGCGTAGCCGTAATACGAGCCGACGGGAAGGTTCTTGCCGCGCGCGCCGATCTTCACACCTGGATACTTGCTCTCATTCTCGAAGGGATCGGGCGGACAACTGGGATCGCGCGTATCCAGCCACAGGCCGTAGCGATTGGGATCGGGGCCGGTCGCCTGCTTGAAGCACGGCTCATTCACCAGGCCGAGATAGTTCCAGCGATTGCCGCGGTTGTTCTTCAGGCCCGGCGCTGAAGAAATTGTCTTCAGCAGGTCCACGGTGCCGACGCTGTCGCCGATCATGGTGTCCCACAGCTTGTCGTCGCCGCCGGTCCAGACAATCCACATGTTGCGGCCCATGATCTCGTCGGCCGAGAGTGTGCACGCCGCCATCCATGGCGTGGAAGTAGTCTTCGTCGGCGGGAGGGAAGGATGCGGGCGCGCGTCCGGCAATCTTGGCTTCATCGTCAACCTGCCCGGGCTCAGGCGCCGAGTTGCAGGCAGGGAACAGCAACAGGGCAAGGGCGGCCACCAGACAGGCGAATCGCAGGCCAAACCGAGTCATAACCGTCTCCGCTCCTAACACGAAGTTGTGTGCGGCAACCGCACGCACGGAAGCTCGACCCAAAGGCAACTGAAACCGATGAACCCGCAAAGGCGCAGCCGGCGGCCTTCTTCATGAAAAGGAAGAGTAAGTTATGACATCGCCCCGCGCCCGCTATTGGCGTGCAATATATCACGGAACCACGGCGCTGCGACCCGGCATCTTGGTGCATGTCGCTCGCGGCCGTGGAATCTCCGGAAGAATCGGCACCGAGCGGCCGCGAAGTATAATCACCGCACCTTTCACCGCTACATCATTTCTTGCGGACCGATGGCATGACAGGGGAACAGCGTCCACAGGCAGAGTGCGATTACATCGTTGTCGGCTCCGGCGCCGGCGGCGGCACGGTGGCGGCGCGCCTGGCCGAGGCCGGCCACAAAGTCGTGGTGCTGGAAGCCGGTGGCGACCCCCGGGAACTGAGCGGCGGCGATCCGACTGCAGCCGCAGCAAAACCGTCTGCCCATTGATTACGACGTTCCCTGCTTCCACGCTTTCGCCTCCGAGAACGACGCCATCAAGTGGGACTTCTTCGTTCGCCACTACGCCGACGATCAGCGGCAAAAGCAGGACCCGAAGTATCGCGCCGACTGGGATGGCCGCGCGGTGAATGGCGTGCTCTATCCGCGTTCGGGAGCGCTGGGCGGATGCACCGCGCACAACGCCATGATCTTCGTCTACCCGCATGATGCCGACTGGGACAACATTGCCGCGCTGACCGGCGATTCTTCCTGGCGCGCGGGCAACATGCGCCGCTATTTTCAGCGGCTGGAGAATTGCCATCATCGTCTGCTGGCACGCTGGCTGTCGAAGATCGGCATCAATCCCGACGCGCCACGGCTTCAATGGCTGGCTGCAGACCGAGAAGGCGATTCCCATGGTTTCGCTGGGCAATCGCGACCTGATCGAGGTGATCGGCGAATCGGTGCTGGAGGCCATCCAGGACATCGGCCACATCGGCGAACGCGCCCGCTGGCTGGTGGAAAGCCAGCTCGATCCCAACGACTGGCGGTCGGTGAAGGAGAACTCCTTCGGCATGCGCTACACCCCGCTGACCACGCGCAATCACGCGCGGGCCGGCTCGCGCGAGCGCCTGCTGGAAACGGCACGTAAGCACAAGCATCATTTGCGCATTGAAATGAACGCGCTGGTCACGCGCGTCATCCTGGATGACAACCGCTGCGCCATCGGCGTGGAATATTTGCAGGGCGAGCGCCTGTATCGTGCGCACGCCCGGCCCAGCGGCGAGCCTGGAAAGCCGCGCCAGCTCTACGCTGCACGCGAAGTCATCCTGGCGGGCGGCGCCTTCAACACGCCGCAATTGCTGATGCTTTCCGGTATCGGCCCGCAGGCAGAGCTGGCGCGCCACGGCATCGCGATGAAGGTTGACCTTCCCGGCGTGGGCAAGAATCTACAGGACCGCTACGAAGTCGGCGTGGTGAACCGCATGAACTTCAAGGCCTGGCACATTTTTGACGGCGCCAAGTTTGACGCCACCGATCCGCAGTTCGCCGAGTGGCGCGACCGCCGCCAGGGGCCGTACATCACCAACGGCGCGGTGCTGACCATGTTCAAGCGCTCGGCCGCGGAGCGTCCGCTGCCCGACTTGTTCTGCGTCGCCTTCCTGGGAAATTTCCAGGGATACTTCCCCAACTATTCCGACCTGTTCGCCAAGAGCCTGAACTACCTGACCTGGGCGGTACTGAAGGCGCACACCAACAATCGCGCCGGCGAGGTCAGGCTGCGCTCCGCCGATCCGCGCGACATGCCCGAGGTGAACTTCCGCTACTTCGAGGAAGGCACGCCCGACGGCGGCGAAGACCTGGATTCCGTGGTGGATGGCATTCGCTTCGTGCGCAAACTCACGGCCAAGCTGAAGCAGCAGGGCTTCATCGCCGAAGAGGAGCAGCCGGGCGAGGCCATGCAATCCGACGAGCAGTTGCGGGAATTCATCCGCAACAACGCCTGGGGACATCACGCCTCGTGCAGTTGCGCCATCGGCCCGCGCGCGGAGAACGGCGTGCTCGACAGCAATTTCCGCGTGCATGGCGTGCATGGCTTGCGCGTGGTGGACGCCTCGGTCTTCCCACGCATTCCCGGCTTCTTTATTGTCAGCTCGGTGTACATGATCGGCGAGAAGGCCGCCGAAGTGATCCTGGACGACGCGCGCAGGGCCGCTTCCGGCCATTGACAAACGCTGCCGGTGCCGCCATAGTGGGCAACATTCTCACGGGGCAATTCCACAAATCTCAGGGAACGCCGGCGGCGCAGCCGTTTCGGCAGGTGGAGGAAGTCTATGGCGTACACCGTATCGCAACTTCTGGGCATGTCTCAAGCTGATCTCGACAAACTTTTCAGCAGCAGTCCAGCCGGCGACATTCCCAATGGCGAAGCGGAAGGCACCGCCATCATTGCGCCCGGCACGGTGTTCAGCAAGGAGATTGCGGCGCTGATCAACACCTTCGGCTGGAAGGGGAAGACCTTCGACGCCGCGCACGGCACGCTGCGCAACCGCATCCTGGCCTTCGGCGTGGATGCCATCGTCGCCGAGGTGTACAAGGGCGAGAGCTTGCTCGACGGGAAAGAGTGCATCGTCCTCGACTACTCCAAGACTTCGTTGGTGGCCGGCCACATTCGCGACGAGATTCGCCAGATCGCCCCGGGCACTTATCTCGGCGTGGTGTACTGGGACCAGAAGCGCACCATCAATTTCGCGCTGCAATTTCCGACGTCCTGATTTCGCTGGAAGTAGAGCGAGCCTTTAGGCCAGACGTTTGAGATTCAGGTGGAACAGCTGGCCTTCAGGCGAGCGTTTGAGGTTCAGGTGGAAGGGGTGGCCTTCAGGCCAGCGTTTGAGCGGTTTAATTTTGATCTCCGGAGCCGGCTTCAGCCGGCGGCACTCCGGAGATCCTGCTCCGCCGCAAATCGCGGCAGAAACGTTCCCCGCTTCAGAAGCACTATTTACAGGGTGAGAGTGGTGCTGGATGGCTTCTTCGGCCGGAGCCGTACCGGATAGTTTGCGCGCGATGCTGCGCCGCGTGTTCGCGGCCACAGCGCAAACTCGCGCCTCACGCTCGGTCGAGTACTTCGGCTGGATTGATCTCACGCTGGGCGTCATCATCCTGTTCGCGCCCGGCCTGACCGCCCTGCTGCTGCACCTTCCCGCTCTGACGGAGCACGACGCCGGCTACCTGCGCCTGGCGGGGATGCTGGTGTGCGGACTCGGGCTGCTGTACATCATCGCCGGCCGACTGAACGAGGAAGGCTTCGTCGTCGCCTCGCTGCTGGACCGCCCGCTGGTACCGCTGATCATGGCGGTGCTGTGGTGGAGGCACATCCTGCCCGGCTCGATGGCGGTGGCGTTTTCGGTCAGCGATTTCGGCGGCTTCCTGTGGACTTTGTTCGCCTCGCACGCCGACGCGCGTGACGGTATCGAGATTGGCGGCCCGCCCTTCCAGGGACAGAGCCGCGGCGCGCGATCCATCGAAATTTTCGGCTTGGCGATGGTGGTTTGCGGGCTGGTGATTCTGGTCGCGCCCTATTGGACGGCATCGCTGTTGCAGCTTCCGGCATTTCCTGCCGACGCTCCCAACTACTTCCGCCTCGCCGGTCTGCTGATCGGCGGACTGGGCATGCTCTTCGTGGTCAGCGGCGAGCTGAACTCCATCGGCACAGTCTTCGCGTCGCTGGTGGTTCGCGCCCTGGTCGTCGTTGTGCTGGTCGTGATCTGGCGCGAAGCGGTGGTGCCGGCGTCGCTGGCTGCCCTGTTTATGGCCGGTGCAGTCGTCGGTTTCGTGTGGACGTTCGTCGCGTGGCGCGACGATCAGCGCTACGGCTGCGACCCGGCGCGCGTCTCGCTGCTGGCGGGATGGACGGCGGGATTCTTCGGCTTCGTCAGCGGCGTGGTGCGCAACTCGCGGACCTTCCATCCTGATGGTCGCGTTTTCCGCGGCACCGTTCGCTCGCTGAATCCTTCCGACGCCAGCCTGGCGCGCGCCGCACAGCAACTCGAAGGCAGCCTGTTCATGCGTATGGGCATGGGCGTGATGAAGCGCGGCATGCCGGCGTGGCTCGCCGACCATACTCCGGACGCTCCCAGCATCGCCTCGCGTTTCTATGGCGCGGATGGCGGCGATGCGATTCCATTCGATCGGCGTCCCGGACGGATTTAGACCTGCTCTGCACCGCCGGCGGCGATCGCCTGTGGAAGCTGCTGGTGAATCTCGCGCTCGGCGGCCATATGTACGGCCTGAAGCAGTTCGACTACTTCGGCAATGTTTATTACGCCGATGTGCCGTACCGCATCGACGATGGAAAGGTCGAAGTCTGGATTCGCCTGGCGCCCGACGCCGGTGATCCGCGATCGGACGCGGCAGATGGCGCCGCACGCGAAGCGGCGCTTACCCGCGCCGTTGCCGCTAATGCGACGGTGCGAATCGAAGCGCAGCGCGTTGGCGATCGCAGCCAACCGTTTGTGCCGATTGCCGAGATCCGCTTCGAGCAGGAAATTTCGCCTGACCAGGAGACCCTGCATTTTGAACCCTTCGAGGGACGCGGCTTCGTGCCGGTCGGCTTCTTCACCGACCTGCGCAAGACGGTTTATCCCAGCAGCGTGCAGAGCCGTGCCGCCAGCGCCTCGGAACGCGCGCGCCGCGAACATGAAAGCATCTTCCGCCGCTGGTGGCGCTTCTTCAACCAGCGCGCCACCACTCCTCTACAAGGAGCTAATTTCGCCATGAATACTACGGCTGCGCCGCCTCCAACTGGCAAGCGGCGATGGATCAAGCTGGTTGTCTTCCTCGTGCTGGTGGTCCTCGTCGTCGGCGGCCTGTGGGCGCTGGAGCGTTTCACCCGCGACCGCCCAGTGGATTACACCGACGACGCGATGCACTTCATGCGCGGGTCCACCGGCGGCGAGAAGATGAACGGCATCCCCTACTGGTTCTGGGTGGCGTTGCCGGAGATGTTCCCGGAATATCTGCCCGACAAAACGCCGGGGCGCGGCTATTCGTCGTTCGGGATGATCTACGCGCCGGGCGACGATCCGCGCTACGCGCTGCCCTTCGGCATGTCCATGCGCAATGTGCGCGGCATTGATGTGGTGTATCTCAACTGCGGCGCTTGTCACATCGGCACGGTGCGCGACTCGCCGGGCGCAACCCCGCGCGTGGTTCCCGGAATGCCGGCGCACGGCTTCGATCTGGGCGCGTGGGGCACGTTCCTCACTTCGGTGCCGCTGGACCAGAAGTTTACCGGCCAGCGCCTGCTCGACCAGATTAAGTCCATGCAGGACGATCCGCATCGCCTGGTGGACAAGCCTGACATGATCAACCAGATGATCTTCAAATATCTCGCCGCCGACCTGATGCGCGATCAGCTCATCATCCTGAAGCAGCGGCTGGCGTTCATTGACACCTCGACCTGGGGACCGGGACGCGTGGATACCTTCAACGCTCCCAAGGCACTGCTGAACTTCCCCATGGACAAAGCCGACCCGAAAGAGCTGATGGGCAACGTGGATTTCCCGTCGGTATGGAACCAGGGCCCGCGCAAGGGCATGCAGTTGCACTGGGACGGCAACAATACTTCGGTGGACGAGCGCAATCTTTCCGCGGCGTTCGGCACTGGCGCTTATCCGCCGAATCTCGACGCCGAGCGCGTGCTGCGCATGGCCAGGTATCTGGAGACGGCGAAGCCGCCAGCTTATCCCTACGCGATTGATTCGGCGCTGGCGGCCAAAGGCGCTGCGGTTTACCAGGAATATTGCGCCGGATGTCACGGCTGGCGCGACGCTCCCTTTCGCAACAATCCGCCGCATGCCGATGAGAAGGTCGGGACGGTGGTTCCCATCGACAAGATCGGGACCGATCGCTGGCGTCTCGACTCCTACACCTGGCCGCTGGCGGTGAACCAGAGCACGCTCTACGCCGGCTACGAGAAAGATTGGGGCTTCGATCCGCCGTATCCGCAGCGCTTCTCGCATTTCCGCAAAACCAACGGCTACGCCAACCTGCCGCTGGATGGAATCTGGCTGCGCGGGCCGTACCTGCACAACGGCTCGGTGCCGAACCTGCGGGAGTTGCTGGAGCCGTCGGCGGCGCGCAGCAAAGTTTTCTATCGCGGCAACGACGTGTTCGATCAGCAGAGTGTCGGCTTCGTCTCGACCGTTGCCGAACAGGACGGCCGCAAGTTCTTCGTGTTCGACACCAGCAAAAAAGGTAACGGCAACGGCGGCCACGAAGGACACGCCTACGGCACCGATCTCCCGCCGGCGGAGAAGCTGGCGCTGATCGAATATTTGAAAACCTTCTGATCGGGATGATGGCGATGGACAAACTTTTCAAGACACGATTGCTGTGGGTGGTGGTGATTCTCGGCTTGGCGATTGTTGCCGCGCTCGGCATCTGGTGCAGGCTGTATCGCGTGGTGCCGCAGCCGGCGTGGATCCATGCCGACCAGCGCGACGCCTATTTCTACGGCTCCGTCAGTGCTGACCAGACCGCCGGAATCCCGTACTGGGTGTGGCTTTCGCTGCCACGCATGTTTCCGGAGTACCTGCCGGCGCCGGGCGGCTACGCGGCGCTCGGGCTGTCGTGGGAGGAAGGCCGCGAGATGCCGGTGGGCTTCGCCAAGCAGCGCGTCGGCTACATCCGCGTCACTGGAAATTGCGCGCTCTGCCACGCTTCGTCGAAGTTCACGCCCGGCGAACCGGTGCCGGAGTTGACCGCGGCGACTTCCGGTCATAGCACCGATATTCAGCCGCTGCTGGTATTCCTGAAGCGCTGCGCCGAAGATCCGCGCTTCAACGCCGATGAAATTCTGGCGACAGTGAATCAGGCGACGAAACTTTCGCTGTCGGACCGCCTGCTGTATCGCTTTGTGCTCATTCCCCGTTCGCGTGACGAGCTGCTGAATCCGGCGAGCGCGCTGTTCCCGCCGGAGATCCTGACGCATTGGCACGATCCGGCGTCTGCGGTTCCGTTCCAAAGCCAGCCGATGAAGGATTTGGAGCAGCAGATGAAGGCGGTCGAGTCCGCGTCGGCGCGCTGAGAGTGTACGCGTAGCAGACAAAGGCCCCGCCCTGGCCAAAAGAAGGCCAGAACGGGGCACCCAAGTTTCTCAACGGCGCATCCCAAGTCTCCCAACGGCGCGCCCAAGTCTCCCAACGGGGCACCCACGAGTCTAATTTGCGCCATCCCACGAACAAAAAAAGCGGCGCGTATCTCCACGCGCCGCCAAATTCCCCCCACGAAAAAACTACTGAACGTCGGTTACCTTGCCGCCCTTGAACGTGACCTTCATGTCCGGGTAGACGTAGATTTTCTTGTTACCCAGATCGACCACGCTCTTGGGATTGCCGAGCGCCGCGGTGACTTGATCCACCGTCTGGCCTTCGGAGATGGAAACTGGAGTTGAGCTGCCGCCGGCAGCCGCCGCGTCGGCGGGATTGTCAGGCGTGACTTCCTTGGCAACTTCCGTCTCAGCCTGGTCAGCCTGCGCCGACTCCTGCTTGATAGCGGTGTCAACATCCTTCTCCGGCGGAGGGGCAGCGTCAACGTAAGGCGACTTGGTGGGAGCGGCTTTGGCCGAAGCCGGAGCCGCGGGAATTCCGCTCTGTCCCTGCTTGGCCTGCAGATCGCCCATGCCCTGGTCAATGGTTTCGCGCATGTGGTTCTGCATTTCCTGCAGATCGGTGAAGGCCACATTGACCTGGCTGGCCTTGCCGCATTCCTTGCCGCCCTTGCTGCACAGCACGGTTGCGGTAGCGGTGGCTGCGCCCTGCGCCGGCGCCGCGGTCACTTCCAGCACGTCGCCCTGGCTGATGGCGCATTCCTGTCCGGAGGTCTGCACCACATCCAGGTCGGCGCCGGCAATGAACACGTGGGTCTGGTTGTCGCTCAGCATGCGGGCGATGCCGCTCGATGCCGGATCAACATCCTGACCCTTTTGCGTCTGCTGGGCTTCGGAATTCTCCAGCGCGATCTGCCGCTTCACTTCGTCGGCGATCATCTGCTTCACTTCCGGCGTCATTGCCGGGGCGGAACTGGGAGGCACCTGGGCAGCCTGAGCGGCGGCAACCTGAGCGTCCACGTTGGCCTGATAGGCAGCCGCCAGCGACTGCGAGACCAGGTAATCGGTCAGCCAGAAAGCCGCGCTGGGATAGACCGGGTAGGGATTGAAGTAGCCGCCGTACCATCCGTACCACGGAGCAGCGTTCCATCCCCAGGAATAATAGATGGGCGCGGGCCACGGATTATAGGCCCAGCCATAGAAGGCAGGCCCGTAATAATAGGCCGGCGCATAAGCGTTCATGTAGTAGCCGCCGTAATAGTAGCCACGGTAATAGCTGTTGTAGTAGCGGCCGTGGTAGTAGCCGGCGCGACGGTTGTAGTCGCGGCCGTGGTAGTGATAGCCGCGCTCCACGTAGCCGTGACCGCCACGCGTGGCGACCACGCGCGAGCCGTCAGCCCGCCGCGCCGAAACCGTGCGGCCTCCGTTCAGCCCGTGATGGATGTCCATGTTGCGCTTGGCGTCATGAACGTCGGCGGTCTTGCCATTGGCGCGCCGAGTGACCGCGCTGCCGTTCTTGGCGCTGGCCGTGTGCATTCCGCTAGCCGCAGGACGTCCGGTCGCGGTTTTGTTGCCGCCGCCGGCGCCATGGTTACCGCCCGTGGAACTCACATTGCGCGCGTTTGCGCCGCCACGGTTCCCGCCGGATGAGCCGGCGCGATTTCCGCCAGCCGCGCTGGTGTTGGTCCGGCCTGTGCCGCCAGCAGTGTTAGTCCGGCCTGCGCCGCCCGTGGTGGTGGTGCGAGCTCCGCCTGAGGTGGTAGTGCGGGCTCCGCCGGGATTGCTGGTGGTCGGTCCGTGGCTGCCGCCTGAGGCGGTAGTGCGGCCACCAGGATTGCCGGTGGTGGGACCGTGGCTGCCGCCACTGGTGGTTGGACCATGAGACATTCCGGAACTGGTGGTGCGGGCACCGCCGCCCCCGCCGCCGGGATGGGCGCCGCCACCTCCGCCGGAGGGATGGCCGCCGCCGCCGGAGGGATGCGAAGCCGGAGCCGGATGAGAGCCGCCTCCGCCTCCGCCCTTCTTATCGCCGGCACTCGCCGGCAGACAGAAGAGCGCGATTACAGCAATGGCCAACATCATGAACAGCGAAAACTTGACCTTGTGAACCTGTGAGCTATGCAAAGCAATCTCCTCTTCCACTACTGCGGATGCCGACCCGATGAAGGCTACTGCACATCCGAAACTTTGTTGTTGACGTAGGTGACTTTCATATCGGGATAAACATCAATTTCTTTCGTGCCCAGCTTGACCACCTTGGTCGGCGGGCCGAGGATGGCGGCAACCACGTCTTTCGTCTGCCCCTTCTCTATGGTCTTAGGAGCAGCGGGGGGCGCATCCGGCGGCGGAGGCGGCGGGGCAATGGCTTGCATCGGCTGTGCCGGTTGGCCCTGACCCTGACCGTCGCCCTGGCCCTGCCCTTGAGCGTCGCCCTGACCCTGTCCCTGGGCGTCGCCCTGACCCTGTCCCTGGCCTTGTCCCTGCGCAGTCTCCTGCTTGTCGTCGCCCTTATCGTCGGAAGGCTGGACCTTCAGCACTTCGGCTATGGTGGCCGCATCTGGTCGGTGGACGGAACGAAGCCCTTGTTGAAAGGAAACTTCAGCAGGGAGTAATAGCGCACGTCCGAGATGGGATCGCTGAACAAGCTGAAGACTACGCCGTCTGGCTCGACTTCGATCTTCGTCACCCAGAACTTTTCGCCGGTGACGAAGGTGCGGGTATCCACGTTGGGCACGGCTGCGGTCACGGTGTTGACGCCGGGCACATAGGCGCAGAAGCGGCATTTCTTGGCGGCATCGAAAACCCCGTGATTCAGCTTGCCGTTCTTGTAGGTGTTCTGCGGCGGCACCGTGGTGGTAGTGGTGTACATCAGCAGATTATCTTTCTGCAGGACCAAAACTGCGCCGGCGGTGACGATGTCGGTCTTGTCGGCAGTGGCCTTGGTCAGGGGGAACTGGTCGGTCAGCTTCTTTTCCAGACCAGCAAGGGTCTCCTGGGCCGTAGCGACCGCGCCGGTCAGAGCCAGCGCCATCAACGTGGCTGCAATCGCGCGCAAACATTTCTTCATCGGGAGTCCTCTACGCAACAACATTGGGTTCTCGGATACCTGGAGCACGAACAAACATGGGCCTGCCGTCGGCGGTCTAGGGGATAGCGACGACGCCCGCCGGCCTAACTGGATGTGACTGTGCAATTCCCGCCTTGAACAGAGCGTCCAAAGCACCCCCGTGGCGCTTGATTGTGGCCCGGTTATGTAGCGGAAAGCAAGCAATTTCTCTCCCGCCAACAGCGTAACCGGGATTTCCATTTGCGACATGTACCGCCATAACTAGCCATTCCGGAGAGCGCGGTTCTGCCTTGGCCGAAGCAACCAAACCAATGGTTTCGGTTTCGGCCCGGTCCAGCTCCGCTAAGACTGGCTAATGCAAGAGAACGGTCAATACGCCAGACGGCCCCGAACTTTCCTGCCTCGCAAGGCGCCCGGCTTGGGGAGTTGTGTTGCATCGTGTACCTGTTCTGTTTTTGTGTAAATAGAATTTTAGTGATGAAACCGGCGCACCTAGGTGGGTAGGGAGTTGCAGCACCTGTTGCAACAACGCCGGCCGCCCGGCTGCAAGTCGTGTCGGATCACGATGTTCCGCCAGGCACCGGTTTGTGGCCTTTCCATTGACCGTCGCCCGAAGCGCGGCTAACATCGCAAGGGCGCCGCATGGATCGCGAGACCATTTCGCACTACAAGTTGCTGGAAAAGCTGGGAGCCGGCGGCATGGGCGTGGTTTACGCCGCCGAGGACATCCGGCTTGGCCGCAAAGTGGCGCTGAAATTTCTTTCCGCCCAATACTCCAGCGATCAGGTTGCCCTGCAGCGCTTCGAGCGCGAGGCCCGCGCCGCGTCCTCCCTCAACCACCCCAACATCTGCACCATCTACGAGATTGATGAGGACGACGGCTATCGCTTCATGGCCATGGAGTTCCTCAAGGGCGAGACTTTGCGAGACCGCATTGCCGGCGGGCCGCTGCGCCGTGATGACCTGCTGGACTTCGCCATTCAGATTGCCAGCGGCCTGGAAGCGGCACACTCGATGGACATCATCCATCGCGACATCAAGCCCGCCAACATCTTCGTCACCAATCACGGTTACGTGAAGATCCTGGACTTCGGGCTGGCCAAGCTGAGCGCTGAATCGCATGCCGAGCCGGCAATCGTGCAGGCGCAGCACAACGAGGCCGACGACACCATGCCGTCGGACGTGGCGCTGCGCGGCAATCTCACCATGCCCGGTGCGACCCTCGGCACCTATGCCTACATGTCGCCGGAGCAGGCGCTGGGCGAGACTCTGGACACTCGTACTGACCTGTTCTCCTTCGGCGCGGTGCTCTATCAGATGGCCACGGGACGGCAGGCTTTTACCGGCAACACCGCCGGCGGCACCATTGACGCCATTCTGCACAAGATGCCGGTGGCGGTCGTGCGCTTCAATCCTGACGTGCCCTCGGAGCTGCAGCCCATCATCAACAAGGCGCTGGAGAAAGATCGCAAGCTGCGCTACCAGACCGCCGCCGACCTGCGCTGTGACCTGCAACGCGCGCGGCGCGATTCGCAGGTCTCGCCCTACGCGATTGTGCCGGAGCCGGAACCGGACGAAGCGCCGCCCGCGAACGCCTCGTCGCCATCGCAAGCGCCTCGAGTTTCGCAGCCTCCGCCACCACCTCCGCCGCCATCGGTTGCGCCGCCCGCACCGCCCTCGGTTGTGCCATCGCCGGCTTCGGTGGGACCGGCATCGGTTGGGCCCGCCGCCAATACGGGCAAAGGCATCGCCATCGGTGGCGCCGTGCTGGCGCTGATTGTGATTGCTGCTCTCGCCGCATGGTGGTGGAAGTCGCGGATTACCGGCGTTCCTGAAGGTTTCCTGAAAGTGCAGGCGCGCGCGGGAGCGCAAGTGCTGGTGGATGAGAAGGAAGTGGGAACTGTCGGCACCGACGGCAACGTCACGGTCCAGGTCGCGCCCGGCCAGCACATGGTTCGCCTGCTGTTGAATGGATATGAGCCATACTCGACCAGCATCACCGTCAGCCAGGGCGAGCACGAGGACTTGGTGGCAGCGCTGAACCCCACGCCTTCGTCGGGGCCGCCGCCGGCAACCGCGACGGGCAGGTGCTGGTGCGCAGTAACGTCGCCGGCGCGGACATCCTGGTGGACGGCCAGTTGAGGGGCTTCACCGAGCGCGCCAACCAGGACCTGAAGCTGGAGCTCAAAACCGGCAATCACACCGTTCAACTCAAGAAGGCCGGCTACAAGGATTCCGTCGAGCAGCCGGTCACCATGGTCGCGAAAAAAGAGATTCCAGTGACCCTGAGTCTTGCCGCTTCCGCCGACGGCGGTTCAGCGCCCGCCGGTTCGTATCTCAGCGTGCGCACCAAGCCGGGCGCGGAGATCAAGATTGACGGCAAAGCGGCCGGCGTCGCCGACAGCAGCGGCAATTTTCCCATCAAGCTGGAACCGGGCACGCACCTGGTGCAGGCGAATTTGAATGGCTATGAGCCGTTCTCTTCCAACGTGATAGTGAAGCCCGGCGCCAAGAGCGTAGTGACGGCGGCGTTGAAGGGTGCGGCACCCGCCGTAGCATCGTTCAGCGCCAGTCAAAGCAAAATTGCCGCGGGCCAAAGTTCGATGCTCAAGTGGAGCACGCAGAACGCCACCGAGGTTTTCCTTGATCCCGGTGTTGGCGCAGTGCAGCCCAGCGGCGAGCAGAGCGTTTCGCCTATGCGGACGACGACCTACACCCTGACGGCGAAGAACGGCGGCACCATCGCGGAGTCGAAGACCAGCATCACCGTCGAGGCCAAAGACACTACCGCCGACGATGTGCAGGGCATCAAGGAAACGCTGGCGCGCTTCAAGGGCGCGTACGATTCGATGGATGTGGGCGCCATCCACCGCGAGTGGCCGTCCATGAGCCAGACGCAGATGGATGCCATGAAGACGACCTTCATGGGCCTGCAGTCACTGCGGCTGGACGACGATTGCGATGGCTCGCCCGCCATCACCGGCGATTCCGCCACCTGGAGCTGCAGCGAAACCATGACCTACGCGGTGCGCGGCCAGCCGGCGTTTGCGCCGGTGCACAACACTGTTACTTACCACTTCAAGCGCGCCGGCAAACGCTGGCACGTGGAGCGCCGCGAAGGCAGCAAAACCGCAGGATAATCAGGCGTTCCAACCCAGAGACCTTGGGTGCCCCGTTCTAGCCATCGTTAGGCCAGGGCGGGGCAGTTCGCGTGAACCGGGTAGCATTGCAGGTGCAGGCCTTAGGTTGCGCGCCCCTCCTTGATTTGTCATCACGAGCGCAGCGAGGGATTCTGCTGTTCTTCCGCCCCTGCGACGACGGGTGGTCCGCCCCCGACAAACGGCGGCGCCCCTCCGCTCCGGGGCCCGGGTGGTGGCCGCGCCGATACCCAGCGTTCCGCCTTCGGCTCCACGCTGGACTAAACTAAGTCGCGCCTCCGGCGCTCGTATTCGTGCAACCCGGACATGGCGGCAGGTGCGCGACGATCCAGTCCGCGAAGCGGACGACATATCTAAGCCCACCGTTTTAACGGTGGGAAAGCGTCATTGAGAATTTGGAGTCCCCCGGGGACGGCACGAGTCGCGGCAGCGACGCCACACGTCTTTGTGCCGTCGGCTGAAGCCGGCTCGGGATAGAAATAAATAGGGAACTATCGGCACGACGGAACAGGCTGCTGAAAAGGTCGGAAAAGCGGATCACTGAAGTCGGTTCGTGATGACAAAAAATAAAGGGCTTATCGGCACAACTGAAGTTGTGCCCTGACACAAGGCAGCCGAAACGAAGTTTTTCAGCGGCCTGTGAAGTCGTGCCCTGACACAAAACGGTCTTTCCGCAGCGACGGCACATGCCGCCTACTCGTAGCGCAGCGCTTCCACCGGGTCCAGCTTGGCCGCCTTCACCGCCGGATACATGCCGAAGAACAATCCCACGCTCATGGCCATCAGCACCGCGGTCACGATGGACCACATCGGCACCGAGGTTGGCATCGAGGGAAATACCAGCGGCAAGGCGGCCGCCGCCAGGCAGCCCACAATCACACCGAGGACGCCGCCCAGTCCGGTGAGCACCACCGCCTCGGTCAGGAACTGGCGCACCACATCGCCGCGGCGCGCGCCGATGGCTTTGCGCACGCCGATCTCGTGAGTGCGCTCGGTGACCGACATCAGCATGATGTTCATCACGCCCACGCCGCCCACCAGCAGGCCGATGGAGCTGACCACGATGGTCATCAGCGCCACGGTGCTCATGATCTGGCGGAAATTCTCGGCGATAGCCTCCGCGCTGGTCATGCCGAAATTGTCCGGCTTGCTGAAGGGCACATTGCGGCGACGCCGCAGCAGTCCGCGGATTTCATCCTCCGCCTCGTCCTTGTGCCCGGCATAGGCTTCGGCGCCAAGGAAATGCTCGTCCGCTCCGGGGTAATGCTTGCGATAGGCGTTGTAGGGAACTTTGACGGTGCGGTCGGCTGACTCGTCCTTGGTTAGTTGTCCCTTGCGTTTTTCCAGCACGCCGATCACCTGGTAGGAAATGCCGTCCACGGTGATGGTTTTGCCCAGTCCATCGTTAGCCGGAAAGAAAGTCTTGTTGATTTCATCGCCGATGACCGCAACGTCCATGCTATGGGCGTCTTCAAATTCGGTAAAGAATCGTCCTTGCGCCACATGCGCGTTGTACACATCCGGATAGGTGGTAGTGGCGCCGCTGTAATCGAGATTGGAGATTTCCTTGGAGCCGTAGCGCGCCACCATCAGGGCCCCCGGGTTACCCCGCTGGTCGGGATTGATGCGCGGAAACACCTCCGCCACCACGTACTTCACGTGCGGGCATTCTTCCTGGATGGCTTTCGCGTCATCGAGGGTAAGCGGCTTGCGGGCGCGTTGCTCGGGGCTCATGCGCCCGAAGGAGATGCCCATATCGAAGCGGAAGATGAACAGGGTGTTGGTGCCGTAGTCGTCGAGGTAACCTTCGATATCGCGGCTGACGCCGACCAGGATGGAGGCCACGAAGATCATGGCGGCGACGCCGATGACCACGCCCAGCACGGTGAGGAAGGAGCGCGTCTTGTGCTCGCGCACCGTCTCCAGCGCCATTCGCGAATTTACGCCCAGCAAGTTAAATTGCATACAGAACCAGTTGTAAGTAGCCAGTAGCCAGTTGCTAACTGCCAACGGCTAATTGCTAATTGCTCTTTCTATCCACTATCCACTATCCACTGTTTCTCACGCCTCAAACCTCAACGCCTCGATCGGATCCAACTTGGCGGCTTTGCGCGCCGGATACACGCCGAAGAACATGCCCACGCTGGACGAAATGCCGATGGCCAGCACCACTGCGGCGACAGGCACGGCCATCGGCACCGAGGTCGCGTTGCGCACGATGACCGCCAGTATCCACGCCACCAGCACGCCAATCACGCCGCCGACGGCGGCCATCACCGTGGATTCCACCAGGAACTGCATCAGGATGTCGCGCCGCTCGCGCGCCCAGCGACTTGCGGATGCCGATCTCGCGCGTGCGCTCGGTCACGCGCCAGCATCACGTTCATGATGACCACGCCGCCGATCACCAGGAAGATGGAAACCAGTCCCACCATTGCCCGAAGCCAGCGTGCTGGTCAGGTTGTGCCACAGCGTCCATCAGGTTGTCGCTGCCCAGAGATGCCGAAGTTGTCCTCCTCGTTCGGTCGCCAGGTGCCGCCGGGCGCGCATCAGCACCCGGGCTTCTTCCTTGGTGCGGGCCAGCCATTCCGGGCCGCGCGCCTGGATGTTGATGCCGATAGGCTGTTGTTGCGGCCATACATCTTCAGCCAGGTCTCAACGGGGATATAGGCGAAGTTGTCCTGCGATTGTGCCAGGGTATTGCCGATGCGTTTGGCCACGCCGACGACTTCGAACTCCTCGCCATCCACGTTGATGATCTTGCCCATGGCGGTGGTGTCGGGGAAAAGCTTCTCGGCGACATCGGCGCCGATCATGGTCGACCATGTCGCGGTGCAGGTTGTCGCTTTCGGTGATGTAGCGGCCAATCTGCCGGCTCTTCCACGTCCATCTGGCCAATGTTGGCGGTCACGCCGCGCACGCTCACGTCCTGCAGGCTCTGCTGGTCAGAGCGCAAGGTGGCGTTTTGCCGCGCCTCGACCCCCACCGTCTTGAGGCAGCTTCAGGTTGTCGCGCATGGCCTCGTAATCGTCCCAGGTAATGTCGCGATTGCGACGTGTGGCCCTCAGCAGCTCTTCGGCTGTCGCTGATGATGGGGAACTTGTGACCAGGAAGACGTTGG
This sequence comes from uncultured Acidobacteriaceae bacterium, assembly GCA_963763975.1. Lineage (GTDB taxonomy): Bacteria > Acidobacteriota > Terriglobia > Terriglobales > Acidobacteriaceae > Bog-257. The sequence continues at coordinate 254,917 of CAVXQR010000003.1, read as the reverse complement.
AGCCGAGGTTGGCAATGCGGTTCGGCGAAGTACTGGTTCATGCCGCTAACCAGCGCGATGACCAGGATCAGCGTCGAGACCGATAGGATGACGCCCAGCAGCATCAGGAAGGTGCGCAGCTTGTGGGCGCGCATGTTTTGCAGCGCAATCAGCACCGCTTCGCGCACAAAGTGCGGCCGCTGCATCTTTCGCCCGCTGAGCATGGGATTCATATCCTGAGAAACTTGGTCCCCGTGGACTTATTCTACGCGGCTAGCCGCACCCGTCCACCGGATAGTACGCAGGAGGCTGGCGGAAGGTTCCTGCCGCCGTATTTATGCGGCCAAACCGCGGTTATTCAATCCGGCAGACGGCCAGCGAATTGTTCTGGTAGGGGCAGGAAAGGCCTGCGGCGGCGGGCTTGGCGACGATGGTCCAAGTCACGCCGTAGGTGTCGTGCAGGCGACGGAAATCGGCGGCGGTGAAGTGCGCGAAGCCTCGCTGTGCCTTCACCTGCTGCAGCCAGGTTTCGGCCATCGCGGGAAACATGGTGACGGCGCCGCGGTCCTTCACGTTATCGGCGAGCATGGAGCGCTCGGCGATGGCGCGGAAGCCGTGCTGGTCCTCGCCCGGCATCGCCATGTGATCGGGATCGAGGGTGAAGTAGGCATCCACCGGCGTGTTCTGCCGCACCCAGAGAAACGCGTTGACCCAGTCGTTGTTCGAAGCGCGGCCGGGCAATTCCAGATGCGCGGTGGCAGGGAAGAGCTGGCGCTGGGCGAAGCACATCACGGCGCACAGCGGAACGAACAGCAGCGCCCATCGCCACAGGCGACGGCCCAAAACAAATTGCGCCAGCAAGCCGCCGGCGAACACCAGGAACATCACATACAGCAGGTGAAAGGCGCGCAGCGGCTGCAGCTCCACGAAATTCAGCAGCGCCGGCGAGCCGGTAAAGATGAGCCCCAGCAGCAGGAAATATGCCGCCATATGCCACCAGCGCGCGGCACATGCGCTGCAACTGCGGCAGCCCCTTCCGCTCGGCGATGCGGGCGAACCACCACAGCAGAAACAGGGGCGCAATCACCCCCAGCCACTCGTACCACTGCCAGCGCAGCAGGAAGAAATACGGCTTCTGCGCGAATGCCTCGCGATAGGCCTCGGTGGGCCGGGGAAATAATCCGAAGGGAAACAGCAGGGCTCCGGCGATGACCGCGGCTTGGCGCGGGCCGCCGGTGATGGTCGTGCGATGCTCCGTCCACAGCAGCACCAGGCTGTAGGAAACGCCGAAGACCACCATCAGCGGATGAATGGCGGCAGTGAAGATCCCCCACAGCAGGGCGCGCCAATATTTTCGTTCGGCGCAATCCAGGATCATGAACAGCACGGCGGGCGTGGAGAGCGAGCGCGGGTTCACGTACTCATCCATGACGTAGAGCGCGGTCCCGGCCACCGGCAGCGTGAGCAGAGAAGCCACCATCACGACGCCGCCCCAGCGCGCCAGCGGATGGTCAAACACCAGTCCACCCAGCCGCCAGCAGGCAAGCAGCAGCAAAAACACCGCCAGCGCGTGCCAGGCCAGCAGCGCCCAGTCCAGCGGAATATGCGTGAGCTGCACCGATGCGGCAATCAGCCGCGGATACAGCGTCATGTGCGCGTGCGAAGCGAAAAACTGCGCGTTGTAGGGATAGAGCGCGGGATGCAGAATCTGCTTGACCGCCGGAACGTAGATGGCGGCGTCTTCCACGCCGGGATGATAGCCGTGAACCAGGATGGCGGCGGCGGTCAGGAGTACCAGCAGCAGCAGCTCCCGAAGGCCGAGGTGCTTCTTCAAACCTTCCCCTTACCTCTGAGGTGCGAGCGCAGGAATGGACATGCTGAAAGCGGCGGCGCTCACTTGGCCCGGCTGAATTGCTCGCCCGCAGCCGCGGTCATGCTGCGTTCCAGCTTCTTGCCCTTGGGACTGAAGCGCGGCAGGTCCACCATACCCCATCGCTGAGCGGCGAATTGCAGGCTGGTGCCCAGCACGCCCAGGCCGTACTTCACGCTGCGCTGGAAGTTGATGGACGAGGCTTCCTCGAAATACTTGGTGGGACAGGAGACTTCGCCGATGCGGAAGCCGAAATGCACGCACTGCGCCAGCATCTGGTTGTCGAAGACGAAGTCGGGCGAATTCTCCATCAGCGGCAGGGTGGTCAGCACCTTGCTGCTGAAAGCGCGATAGCCGGTGTGATACTCGGAGAGCTTCACCCGCAGGAACATGTTTTCAAATGCGGTGAGGAAGCGGTTGGAGATGTATTTGTACATCGGCATGCCGCCGCGCAGCGCCTGTCCGCCGATAATGCGCGAGCCCAGCACCACGTCATAGACGTCATAGGCCACCATGCTGGCCATGGCGGTGATGAGCAGCGGGGTGTACTGGTAATCGGGATGCACCATGATGACCACGTCGGCGCCGGCGGACAGCGCCTCGCGATAGCAGGTCTGCTGGTTGGCGCCGTAGCCGTAGTTGCGGTCGTGGACAAAGACCATCAGTCCCAGCTTGCGAGCCAGTGCGGCCGTATTATCGCGGCTGTGGTCGTCCACCAGAATGCGGATGTCCACCAGCTCGGGAATCTCCCGGTTGGTGACCTCCAGCGTCTGCTCCGCGTTGTAGGCGGGCATGACGACAGCCACGCGTTTGCCGTTGATCATCGAATCCCCTCGAGGCCCGGTTCGTACCCTTAACATGATACAGCGCCGGGTTGGCGGCGTCAGCCCGGGGGAAGCTTTTAGCTCTTAGCCTTTAGCTCTTAGCCAAAAGCTCTTAGCTATAATCCCGGGCTGTGGTACGTGCATTGCCACGTGCCGTGGCATCTGGCCACGGGCTTGGCGGCGCAGGTGGAATAGGAATCATGACCGAGCCTCTACTCGACACGGAGGCGCTGGCCGCGGTTGCGTCGCAGTTGATGACCGCCAAGGCAGTCAGCGTCGGCGGCAAGTCTTCGGCGGTGAAGCGCACCAGCAGTAGCCATCTGAAGACCGCGGCCTTCACCCTGGGCGGCCGCGAGTATCAGGCCATCGAACAGAATCCCGACAAGCCCAGCCAGTGGGGCCAACTCGCCCGCCAGGGCCATCAGGTGGTGCAGTTCAAAGACGTCGAGACCAACCGCTTCGTCGCCGTCGCGGTGGACGGCAAGGTGAAGCAGTACGGGGCGATGAAGCACGAGAAGTAGGCCAAGCTCAGCCGCGGTCTGACCTAAGCCGGCCATGCAAGGCCCCAGCGAGCAACATAAAAAAAAGAGAGCGTCATATTGAAAACAAAGGGGTTGCGGAACGACTAGCCGTAATCGGCTGATTCTGCAGTGTTTAAAGATAGAATCAAGATTCCAAAGGACTTACATCGGTAACGTTGGCCTTTTATGGCATGCCACTTTGCCAGTTTGCCAGTTTTGCGCATTTGCGCAATGCATGCATGCGTACGGCGGAAACTGATTGTCGATCGGGTTCGGCAATTGGCGGACGACTAGCGAATCGCGAGAGACGTTGTGATTTTGGAGATCACCTGTACGGTGCTCTCAATCTCGCTCTTCCATACTGGTCACGAAGGCTGCGACGGAACGGATGGCTTGCAGATGGTCATCGCTCAGACCCCGCAATTGCTCCTCGGTGATGCGCCGCTCGTGGAGAAGGCGTCCGAACAGGAAGGTGAAGTTTGATTCCCGATAGTCGTATTTGCTATCGATCTCTTTGCGGCGTTGCCTGAGATGGTCCTCCAAATCCCACAGCTCCGAGGGTTGCTTGACCGCGGCGGCCATCTGCTTGGCATGCTGGATGGTGTGCTGCAATTCCTGGTGCAGCGCATGCTCGAAGGCTTTCCGGGCAATCGCTCGTTCCGGCTTTGACCACCGTTGATCTCGGTTCCCGTGAGGGCTCTGGGGAAGAGCCGAAGGCGATGGGGAAGTCATGTGCAAATCCTCCGTCGGGCATTCTAGCGCTTGCCGGGCCGGTTTTCTACCGTGGTTGGAGTGGCGGCATTCGGACATGCTCTTCGGATGTTCTAAGTTCGGTGCCCCAGGTTCGCGGCCCGGGTTTGGCCGCTAACCTGGGATTACGGATCTGCGGTATGAACAGGTTAATTTCGACGCGGGCATTCTTGATCCCAGGTTAGCGTCCAAAAGAGGGACGCGAACCTGGGGCACCGAATTCACTCACTTTATCCCTCGACCCCATCCAACCTCTTGCCTCGCACTGCCTTACGCTGGCCTCGATTCTTTCTGGACATGCGCCCCCGGCCTGCATCTAACCTGCGATGCCCAGCTTGCAAGACACGCCCATCCAGACGCCGCCGGCGACGCAGCGGCGTACGGCGCGGCAGATTTTTGAGCAGGTGGAGGACAACGCCCACGAAGAGTTGCGGCGCTCCACCCAGGCGCTCGCCTTCTCCGGACTGGCCGGCGGCATGACCATGGGGCTGACCGGGCTGGGCGTGGCCGCGGCCATGTCCATGCTGCCTGACATTCCCAGCCGCCTGTTCATCGCCTACATGTTCTATCCCGTGGGCTTCATCGCGGTCATCATCGGACGGGCGCAGCTATTCACCGAGAACACGCTGTATCCGGTGGCGCTGATATTGAGCGAGCGCCGCCACGTGCTGGACACGCTGCGGCTGTGGGCGGTGGTCTTCACCTTCAACATTCTGGGCGCCGTCGCTTTCGCGGCGCTGGCGATTCGCACCGACGCGCTGAACGACGCGGTTGCGCGCAACCTGGTATGGCTGGGGACCACGGCGCTGCAGTTCAGCAACTCCCACATTTTCTGGAGCGGCGTGATCGGCGGATGGATGATCGCGCTGGTGGCGTGGGTGGTGACCGCCAGCCATTGGACCATCGGCCAGATCGCGGTCATCTGGTTCCTGACCATGATTGTGGGGCTTGGCCGCTTCGCTCACTGCATCGCCACCAGCGGCGAGATCATGGCGGCGGTGATGGCGGGGTCGGCGCCGTTCACGCATTACCTGGTGTGGCTGGCGCTGGCTACCGCGGGGAATATCTGCGGCGGGGTGATGATTGTGACGCTGTTGAATTTCGGGCAGGTGAAGGCCGGGGAAGCATGAAAATCGTTCGGGGAATGGATTACGCCGCTGTCCCTGCACCGGAACAATGCTGGGATAGAGTTGCCGCTTCCCACTCATCCGAAAATCGCGGATGAGTGGGGCACCCAGAGTTTGCGTCACGCGAAGCTGGGTGGCACGGAGTTGTTTGTTCCTCAGAATTTGTGTTTAAAAAAATTTCAGGAGAGATTCTTGATGAACGAAGCTGAGATGAAGTTGCGACAGGACGAAGACTTGCCCATCCCCATTCCGCCCGGCGAAGATCCGCCGCCGCCCATCCAGGAGCCTCCCGACAAGCCGGTGATGGATCCGCCCGGGCCGGTGCGCGAGCCCGGTCCGAGAGAGCCGAGAAGACTCTAAAAGCAGTGGATAGTGGGTAGTGGATAGTGGATAGAAAAAGCGGGAATGCGGCGATCGCCGGTCGGGGAGCGGTGTTTAGCAGGCGTCTGGCGAAAAGCGAAAAGCGAATGGCGAACAGCGAATCACTATCCACTATCCACCATCCACTATCCACTGCCTTATAATTGTTCAATCTCGTAATGAGCTCTTTTAGCGATTCGCAAGTCCTTACAGGTTCTGACCCGTCCTCGCAAACCGGTTCCTCCACATCGCCGCGCCGCCGCTGGATTTGGATCGTGGTGTTGTGGGCCATCATTTATATTCCGGGACTGTTTTCGCCGCCGCTGCTGGACGACGCCGACTCCATCCACGCCGAGGCTGCGCGCGAGCTGACGGTTCGCCACGACTGGACCACGCTCTACATCGACGGTTCGCGCTATCTGGAGAAGGCGCCGCTGATGTACTGGGGCATGGCGGCCAGCTACACCGTGTTCGGCGCCAAGGACTGGGCGGCGCGCATTCCGCTGATTCTCGGCGTGCTGGCGCTGCTGCTGGCCACGTATTCGCTGGGCAAGCGCACACTGGGCGAACGCGCCGGTTTCTGGGCCGCGATCATCCTGACCACCGCCGTCGGCCCGTATATCTTCACCCGATTTTTGATTCCCGACATCCTGGTCGGGCTGTGGCTGACGCTGGGCTTCGACTTTTTCCTGCGCACGCTGGAGGAAAACCCGCCGACCATCGCATCCTGCTGGGGACTGGCCGCCACCGCCGCGCTCGACGTGCTGACCAAAGGCCTGATCGGGCTGGTGTTTCCCGCCGCGGTGATCGGCCTGTACTTGTTGTTCACCGGCAACTATCGCCATCCGCTGCGCATGCGGCTGCTGTCGAGCACCATCGTGTTGCTGGTGATTGCCGCGCCCTGGCACATTGCCGCCGCGCTGGAAAATCCGGCCGCCGGTCGTTCGCGCGGATTCCTGTGGTTCTATTTCATCAACGAACATTTCCTGCGCTACCTGGGCAAGCGCATTCCCCACGACTACGACAAAGTGCCGCTGGGAATCTTCTGGGCGCTGATTCTGGTATGGGTTTTCCCGTGGACGATCTTCCTGTTCCAGTCGCTGCTGAAAGTTCCGCATCGCTGGAGCGAGTGGCATCGCCACATGACCCGCCGCCAGCGCGCGCTGCTGCTGTTCGCCATCTGGGCCGCGGTGATTCTGGTGTTCTTCAGCTTCTCCACGCGCCAGGAGTACTACACCATTCCGGCGCTGCCGGGGCTGGCGCTGCTGATTGGCGGCTGGCTGCAGCAGGAAGACGACTCGGCGCATGATTCCAGCTTGCGGCGCAGCGCCATCATCGGCTCGGTGGTGCTGCTGGTAATTTCCACGCTAGTGCTGATCGCCGCGATATTTCTGCTGGCGCACAGCGGCAACGTTGCGCCCGATAGCGACCTGGCCGATCTGCTGAAGAAGAATCCCAACGAATATGCGCTGTCGTTCGGGCACATCTTTGACCTGACGCCGCGAGCGCTGGGACTGTTTCGCGCACCGCTGGCCACGTTCTCCATCGCGCTGTTTGTGGGATCGCTGCTCAATCTGGTCTATCGCCGCAAGCGCTTTGCCATGGCCGGCAACTGGGTGCTGGCGGTGATGATGGTGTTTGTGCTGTTCGCCGTGCATGGCGGCCTGGTGCGCTTTGCGCCGATTATCTCGTCGAAGAAGCTGGCCGATGCCATCGAGCAGGAATACCGGCCGGGCGACGTGATTGTGGCCAACGGGACCTATGAAGCCGCGTCCACGCTGAATTTCTATACCCGGCAGCCGATTCACATCGTGAACGCCCGCGACGAAGGGAACATGTATTACGGCGCGCTGTTCCCGGACGCGCCTGACATTTACGAGGACGACGCTTCGCTGCTGGCGCTGTGGAAGGGACCGCGGCGCGTCTTCCTGTGGACGGAAGAGGACAAGGTGCCGGCCTTCGTGGCCCAGACCGGAGGCTACCAATTGTCCAAAAGCGGCGGCAAGTTAGTGTTCATGAACCGGCTGGTGCGGCAACAACAATAGTTACTAGCAACGGCGTCGCCGGAGTCGGACATTTTGCCGGAAACCAGTACAATAAACAGCCGATGGCCGTCCCTCATTTAGGCACAGTGATTTCCGGCTTGCCTGCACATCCCGCCCTGCAGTTGTTGTGGGCCATCGCTCTCATCGGATCGTGCACCTCCACCGTCTATCTGGGCATGGTGCTGGTGGCGGCGTTGCGCTACGCTCGTCGCTCCCGCCTGGCGCGTGCGCGTGCGTTGTCGGTTTCGGCCGCGGAGCTTCCGCCGGTCAGCATTCTGAAGCCGGTGTATGGCATGGAGCCGGAGCTGGAAGCCAACCTGGAGAGCTTCTTCCGCCAGGATTATCGCGAGTTTGAAATTGTCTTCGGCGCGCGCAATGCGCAGGACGAAGCGCTGGAGACCATCGATAAGCTGTGCGCCCGCTATCCCCGGGTGCGCACGCGCGTGGTTTTCTCCGGCGAGCCGGCCTGGCCCAACGCCAAAGTTTTTTCCCTGGATCGCATGATTGCCGCGGCCACGCATTCCTACCTGGTGATCAGCGACAGCGATGTGCGGGTTGGGCCGGACTTCCTGCGCAACGTGGTGCCGCCGCTGCTCGATCCGCAGGTTGGACTGGTAACCTGCCTGTTCCGCGGCATTCCCACGCCGCATTTCTGGTCGCGCCTGGATGCGCTGGGCATGTCGGTGGAAACCACCTCCGGCGTGCTGGTGGCCGACATGCTGGAAGGCATGAAGTTCGCGCTGGGCGCGGTGATGGCGGTGCGCGCCGACGCGCTGGACGCCATCGGCGGCATTCGCCGAAATCGCGGCGTCGTGGTCCGACGATTTTGTGCTGGGCAATCGCATCGCCAAGGCCGGCTTCGAGGTGGTGCTGTCGCACTACCAGGTGGACCACGTGCTGGCGACGCAGTCGTTGCGCCAGACCTTCCGCGATCAGTTGCGCTGGATGCAGAGTACGCGCTTCTCGCGGCCTAAGGGACACGGCGGTTCGGTGTTCACCTATGCCACACCGTTCGGATTGCTCGGGTTGCTGCTTGGCCTGACTTCGCCGGGCCTGCTGCCGTTGGGCGCGGGATTGCTGGCGGCGGCGTGCCTGAATCGCATGCTGCTCTCCGTCATCGTCGGCGGAGGCCTGCTGCACGATCCGGAAGCGGCGCGCTTTTGCTGGCTCTATCCGCTGCGCGATCTGACGGGATTTTCGGTGTGGGTGGCCAGCTTTAGCGGCGAGCGATTTTCCTGGCGCGGCGAGAGCTACCGTTTTGACAGCCAGGGACGCATCCTTCCCGAGCATCGCGCGGTACTGCTGCGCGCCCCGGCGACGGCGCGGGTATCAGAGTCGTTCCAGCTTGCCGTTGCGCAGCTTGAACCGCAGTCCGCGCCAGTCAACCTCATCTCCCAGGTAGCTCACGATCCAGATCGCTAGCGCGACGAAATCGCGTAGCGGGACCAGCCACAAATTTCGCAGCAACTCCGGGATCGTCGAGCACGCCGCGTCCGATGGCCATGCGCGGCGGCGAATCGCAGCACGGCCGTCAATCCCAGCGTCGCCCACGTCCACCACGCGAACGGCGCCAGCAGCACCGCCGGTACCGCCCACGCCAATCCGAAAGTGACGATCAGCCCAAAATATTGTGCGCCGCGACGGTCCTTCACGTTGCGCGCCCAGCGCATCTGGTGCAGCCAGAAATGGCGGAAGTCGTAATCGGCGAGCGCCGTCTCTACCACGGTGTCGGCCAGTTCGACGCGATATCCGGCGGCGGCGGTGCGAGCGCCCAGTTCGTAGTCGTCGCCCAGATAATCGGCCAGCGGCTCCAGTCCGCCGATCTTCGCCAGCACCGTCCGGGTAGTGGCGATGGTCGCACCCAATCCGAAGCGGACGCCGCCTTCCATGGCGCGAGCCACCAGCACGCCGCCCATGAAGTCGGTGCTCAGGCCCAGCGCTTCCAGGCGCGACGCCAGGCTGTCGCCGGCCAGCCCGCGATAGAGCGTGGTCACCATGCCGACCTCGGCGGTGGCGAACGGCGCCATCACGCGCCGCAGATAATCGCGCTCCACCAGAATGTCGCTGTCGTTGATCACGATGTGGTCGTACTGCGCCACGCGCAAGCATCTGCGCCAGGTTGCTGACCTTGCCGTTCATGCCCAGCGATTCCGGGCAATGCACCACGCGCAGCCGGTGCCGCGGAAATTCCTCGCGCAACTTTTGCACCAGCGCCAGCGCCGGCTCTGCCGGATCGGCCGCGCCGAACAGAATTTCGTACTCCGGATAATCCACCAGGCAGTGGCTGCGAAAGGCCTGGTACATGTGCGGATCAACGCCCTTAAGGGATTTCAGGATGCTGACCGGCGGCGTGAACCGCTGCGCTCGGGCGAGGCGCGTTCACTGCGAAAGCGTTCCACCGCCCACAGGCAGAGCGCGAAATAGGCGCTGCCGGCGAGGGCCAGCGCCGCGCACACCGCGGCCGCAAGGGTGAGAAAGAGATGCATGCGAAGGCTTCAGATTAGCAGATGGATGGAGGTGGGCCGGGCTCTGGGCACGCTTTCACAGGCCTCTGAAAAAGTCGGAATCGGCGGAGTGTCGCCGGCTGAAGCCGGCTCAGGAGGAGAAAAATTAAGGGGCTTATCGGCACGGCTGAAGCCGCGCCCTGATACGGGTTCGGCGCGAATCATAGAAGCTCAACATTTGTCGTCTCCCACACATCCGAAACCCGCGGATGTGTGGGGCACCCAGAGTTCTGACGGGGCCGAGAAAAAGCAGATCCCTCGCGGGCTGAAGCCCGGTCGTGATGACAACCAAAAATGTACCTTGCCGGCTTTAGCCGGCGGACGTTAGCGGCGACGTAAGCACGCTGTTATGCGGTATGCCCGCAGTTGGCGCAGAACTTCGATCCCGGCGCCAGCCTGCTCCCGCAGTTAGCGCAGAACTGGTGCGCCGGTTGCGTCAGCGGCGTGATCGGCGGCTGCACCGGCGGCGTCAGCGGCGGTTGCACCGGCGGCGTCATCACCTGAGGAGGCTGGCATCCAAAGCCGAATCCGCTCACCGGGGCCGGTGAGTCGCGGAGACGATGCGGCCGGAGCCGGGCAACTCCGGCCTCTCCACTCAACTTCGAATTACTTCTTGCCGTCCACGGCGGCCAGGCATTGCCCGTAGAGTTCCAGCAGATGGCGGGCGTGGTCTTCGGCGGCGTGCTGGCTGGCGCCGCCCTGGAAGCCGGCTCCACCAGTGTTCACCTTTCCGTATCCGGTGGTGACGGCGATAAATTTCATCATGTCGAGGGCGATGTCTTCGTTGCGGCGTGGGCCTACAGCGCGGCTGAATTCGTCCATAAGGGCTGACCTCCTGGCAGGCTGGGGCAAATTACCGATGCTCAAAAAATCATAGCAGAGGCCCGGCCCTCACACTTCGACGACGGCGTGACAAACGCGGCCCACGATGTAATCGGAATAATGGCGTCCGCGCTCAATGCGAATCGTCTCCAGCGGACATTCGCGGCTGCGCGGTCTGACGATCAGTTGGTCTCCGGCGATGGCGAGATAGCCGACGCTGCATCGGCCGCGCGCATAGATGGAATACAGATTGGGCCGGATGCGGCGATATGGCCGCAACGAATTGTAATGGCGGTCCACCAGCAGCGTGACTCCCGCCGCCGCGCGCGAGAGCAGCACCCCGGCGGCGTGCGCGTCCAGTTGAATCAGCACAAAGCGCAGCCAGGCGCCGCGGTCGGCAAGATCGTGGGCTTTCAGCCGCCGCAGGTAGGAGCGGGGAAAGCGTAAGCTGTCGCGGATCCGTTCAGGAGAAAAGACCGGCAGCCGGGCGGCATCAGCCGCCGATACCACCGCCACGTTCTCGCCCGCTCCCAGGGCGGCGCCGCCCCGGCTTTCCAACTCCGCGGGATCCACCAGGTCAAGCACGCCCAGGTCGAGGGTTTCCAGCAGGCGGTCCATGGAATCCAGGCTGAGTCCGCGGCGGCCGTTGAGGAAGTTGGAAAGATGCGCCTGCTGGAAGCCCGCCGCCTTGGAAAGCTCGATGCCGGTCATCTCGCCGTGGTCCAGGCGGGCGCGGATTTGCGAACGCAGTTTGTTCTGTAGATCTTGAAGTCGCATGGCGGTTGAACATTTGCTTAAAGCTATACATGTACTTTAGTAATATTCAGATAGCAATAAAGATGTTGACGAACTGGATTCCCCAGTGCCATATTCGGATTGTAGGTACATGTTCTGTGGTTCTGGCCGAGGTATGAAGGGAATGAACAAAATACCCGAACCAATCACCGAAGAAACTATCTTTGCCGAACTTCGACGCGTCACCAGAGAAGGTCGGCTGCTGTCTGCTGCCACAGAGAAGCTGCTGCGACACTTGCGATTCTCAGGAAGATTGTGCGTCGTCATCAAAAACGGAACCATCTTGAAATCGGGCTACGAAGAAGGCTACTTTACACGCCGCCAGGACGAACGAACGATCCCGTAAGCAGCGGCACAACTAAATAATCGAAGCAGGTCATCGTAACTGAAACGAGCCCTGTGTGCGTGTTCCAGACTTTTCGTGGAACGCGCCACAGGGCTTGCGTTTTTAGAACGGAAAAGGGCGAATATTATGCGCGTCACGGTCTTGGAATTGAAATATTGCGAATGTTGCGGCTCCCTCGGAGTCCGTCGCCACGGCGACGAACCCTATTGCCAGGCTTGCGCCGGATTGCTGGCCGACATGGCTTTCCCGGATGGCCGTTCGCGGCCCAAGTTGCCGTCCGGTCTGCCGCCCAAGCGGCCTGCGGCAAAAGTCAGGGTGGCGATTTCCGGCAGCTATGCCTGCGGAGGTGTGCAATGAGCGCTTCCCATCCGGTCGGCTTGCCGCCACACTATCCGGAAGACAAGCTCCCGCCGGCGCCAGCCGAATTCGAAATCGAGCCGCGTCCGGAAATGCTCTGCTTCCGCGGACAGACCATGGCCATCCTACGGCATTTCTTCGAGACTTCGCGGCAGATGGGCCGGTTGCCTTCCATCCTGGCGCGCGAATTCTTTCGTGCGCGCATCTCCCACCACGCCATCCCCAGCTTCGAGGACCAGGCGGTGTTTGTGCGCGACGTGGAAATTTGTCTCTCCCGTCTGCGCCCGGAAGACTACACCCTGGTCACCCTGATCGGCCTCTACGACTTCTCACGCGACGAAGTGGCCGCAGGAATGAACCGCAGCCGCTCCTGGGTAAGCGAATGTCTGGCTCGCGCGCTGGACACGCTGGCGGAACAATTTCTACGCGCCGGCTTGTTGCGCGAGAGCCGTCCCGATCGCCGGCAGGTGCAGCTCTCGGCGCATGCCGGCAGAACTCGCCTGGGCGCGCGGCTGCGGTGGAAGCGTAAGCACCGTCCGCCACAGCCGGCCACAATCGAGTACGAAGAAGCCCAGCCATCTTCGGCATAGTGCGTGGAACCCGCGCCGGTCGGGCTTTCCGGCCCAGTCCGGCGCGAGAGTTGCGCACACTGCTACTGCTCACTCCGGGCCGCAGGCCAGCTCGCCGATTGACTTGCCCATCGCCGGTACCTAACATGGCGTGCCAGAGCAGTTTTTCAAGCGCCATGATCGATCAGGTTGTCTCCCACTATCGCATCGTCGAAAAACTCGGCGGCGGCGGCATGGGAGTGGTGTACAAAGCCGAAGATTTGAAGCTGGGCCGCTTCGTCGCCCTGAAATTCCTGCCGCCGGAGGTGGCGCAGGACCCGATCGCGCTGGAGCGCTTCCGCCGCGAGGCGCGCGCGGCATCGTCGCTGAATCATCCCAACATCTGCACCATTCACGAGATTGACGAGCACGAAGGCCAGACCTTCATCGTCATGGAATTTCTCGAGGGCGACATCCTGAAGCAGGTGATTGACGGCAAGGCCATGCCGTTGCGGCGCCTGCTGGAAGTGGCGATTGACGTTGCCGAAGGCCTCGATGCCGCCCACAGCCAGGGCATCATCCATCGCGATATCAAGCCGGCCAACATCTTCATCACCCGCCGCGGCCACGCCAAGATCATGGACTTCGGCCTGGCCATGGCGACGCCGGCGCGCACCGCCGCCATGGTGGACCGCCAGCACACCGCCGACTACGCGCACCTCACCAATCCCGGCACCGCGCTGGGCACGGTGGCCTACATGTCGCCGGAACAGGCGCTGGGCGGGCAACTCGACGAACGCACCGATCTGTTCTCCTTCGGCTCGGTGATCTACGAGATGGCCACGGGCGCGTTGCCGTTCAAGGGCACGACTACGGCCGCCATCTTCGACGCCATTCTGCATCAGGCGCCGATCGGGCCGCTGCGCTTCAATGACGACATTCCTTTCGAACTGGAACACATCATCCGGCGGTCGCTGGAGAAGGACCGCAAGCTCCGCTATCAACACGCCTCTGACATTCGCGCCGACCTGCAATTGCTGCAGCGCGAGGTGATGCTGGGCAGCGACAGCACGGTGGCCGTGGGCCGCGATCGCGCGCTCGGTGGTGGAAGCGGCATCGGGACGCGGCAAGAGCGCCGGGCCGGGCAGCGGCTCGGGCGCGTTACCCGGCTCGGCGGAAGATGAGGCGCAGCCGAAGTTTCGCAAATGGTGGATGCTGGCGATTGCTGCCCTGCTGCTGATCGCAGCCGGCGCGGGCTGGTATTGGTACAGCGCGCGCAGCCGCCAACTCACCGAGAAGGACACGCTGGTGGTCGCCGACTTCGACAACTCTACCGGCGAGCAGGTTTTCGACTCCACGCTGAAACAGGCGCTGACCGTGGATTTGGAGCAATCGCCGTTCCTCAATGTGCTCTCCGACCAGAAGGTGAACGACCAGCTCCACTTCATGGGCGCAACGCCCGACACTCGGCTGACCGGGGACGTCGCGCGGCAGGTGTGCCAGCGCACCGGCAGCCGCGCCATGCTGCTGGGCTCCATCGCGCCGCTGGGCAGCCACTACGCCATCGGGCTGAAGGCGATTGATTGCCACAGTGGCGACTCGCTGGGCAACGAGCAGGCGGAGGCCTCCAGCCGCGAGCAGGTACTGAGCGCCGTGGGCAAGGCGGCGACGCGGCTGCGCAGCAAGCTGGGCGAGTCGCTGGCGTCGGTGCAAAAATTCGACACCCCGGTGGAGCAGGCGACCACTTCGTCGCTGGACGCGCTGAAGGCCTACAGCCTGGGGCTGAAGATGCAGAACACGGTCGGCGATCAGGCGGCGGTGCCGTTCTTCAAGCGCGCCATCGAGCTCGATCCCAACTTCGCCATGGCCTACGCGCGGCTGGCGGTGTCGTACTACAACCTCAACGAGCCCAGTCTGGCGGAGGAGAACACCGCCAAGGCGTATGCGCTGCGCGAGCACACCAGCGAGCGCGAGAAACTCTACATCACCTGCCATTATCACGATCTGGTGAGCGGTGACGTGGACCAGACCATCGCTGCCTACCAGCTTTTGCGGCAGACCTATCCGCGCGAAGATTCCGCGGCCGTCAACCTGAACTCCGCCTACAGCACGGTGGGCAAGTACGACCAGGCGCTGGCCGAGGCGCAGACCGCGCTGCAACTGGATTCCAGCAGCGCCATCAACTACACCAACCTGGCCGCGACCTACATCAACCTGAATCGCTTTCAGGATGCGGCGGCGGCGTTAAAGCAGGCACAGCAGCATCAGCTCGACAATCAGGTGTTGCTGGCTTACGACTACATCCTGGCATTCTTGCGCGGCGATAGCGCCGCCATGGACAAGGACGTAGCGGCCGCTGCGGGCAAGCCCGGCACCGAAGATCTGCTGCTCGCGATGCAGGCCGATACCGACGCTTATCGCGGCCAGTTGCAGAAGGAGCGCAAGTCGTCGGAGGCGGCGCGCAAGTCGGCGATGCGGGCGGAATCGCCGGAGACGGCCGCGCTGTGGCAGACGCTGGCGGCGCTGCACGAAGCCGAGCTGGGTCAGACCCAGGAAGCGCGCCG
Organism: uncultured Acidobacteriaceae bacterium; assembly: GCA_963763975.1. Lineage (GTDB taxonomy): Bacteria > Acidobacteriota > Terriglobia > Terriglobales > Acidobacteriaceae > Bog-257. Next base: position 239,505 of record CAVXQR010000003.1, on the reverse strand, counting down.
GCAGGTTGAGGCGCTGCCCTCGACGCCCAGCAAGAACGGGCAGATCCTGGGAGCGCTGGCCTTCGCGCGCAGCGGCGATACCAAGCGCGCGCTGGCGCTGGCCGAGCAGTTGAGCCGGCAATATCCGGCGGACACCATGGTGAATTTCTATTGGCTGCCGTCGATTCGCGCGGCGGTGGCGCTGAACAACAACGACGCTAAAGGCGCGCTGGCGGCGCTGGATGCGGCGACGCCGTATGAGTTAGGCTCGCCCAATCCTGGCAATGCGCTGCTGTATCCGGTGTATCTGCGCGGGCTGGCGTATCTGCAAAGCGGTGACGGACAGAAGGCGGCGGCGGAATTCCAGAAGATGATTGATCATCGCGGCATCTCGGTGAACTACGTAACCGGCGCGCTGGCGCATCTGCAACTGGCGCGCGCTCGCGTCCTGGCCGGCGATAAAGGGGCAGCGCGCGAGGCCTATCGGGATTTCCTGGCGCTATGGAAAGACGCCGACGGCGATCTGCGGCTGTTGCAGGAAGCCAAGGCGGAGTACGCGAAGTTGATGTAAGAAGGCCCCGCCCTAGCCAAAAGAAGGCTAGAACGGGGCACCCAGGTTTCGTTTCTCCAACTCCGTGCCCTCCGTGTCTCCGTGGTTTGAACTCGCCCAACGAGCGCGAATCTGGGGTGCCTCACACATCCGCGGGTTTCGGATGTGCGGGAAGCGGCAAATCCCAACTCGCAATCCGTTTCCCCCTCCGCCACGTACTCCTTATAAAGCAAATGTGACGCAGGCCGAACCGCCTGCATCTCTAAGGTGTCGAGAACAGGCGCCGGGTGCTCAGCAGATCCCTCGGCGGCCTGAAGGCCTCCTCGGGATGACAATTTAAAAGGGCGCGGGATTCGGCACGGCTGAAGCCGTGCCCTGATACAAAGCGGTTGCACAGCAGACTTTGTCGTAGCCTGAGAAGCCGTGCCCTTTCAAAGCGGGAGTGAGAGAGGTTCTAGAAACTACGGCGCAGACCGCGCATCTATAATGACTGGCGTTTCCGCCAGCCTTCCTGAAATTCAATGAGTGGGAGTCTTGTTATGAGCTTATTCAAGCGTGCAGAGAAGCCGGCCGAGCCGGCAGAAAAAGATGTTGAGGTGATGGAGTTCAACGATGCCGGGGAGCCGACCGGGACCTCGAAGGTGGAGAAGCTGGCGAAGAGCGATGACGAGTGGCGCTCGCAACTGACGCCGGAGCAGTTTGCCGTGGCGCGGCAGGCGGGCACCGAGCGCGCCTTCACCGGCAAGTATTACGACCTGCATGACGACGGGATTTTCCGCTGCGTGTGCTGCGGTAACGCGTTGTTCCGCAGTGACAGCAAGTTCGATTCCGGCACCGGCTGGCCCAGCTTCACCGATCCCATCGCCAGCCAGAACATCAAGGTCAGGACGGACAACGCCTACGGCATGCGGCGCACCGAGGTGTTGTGTGCCAAGTGCGATGCGCACCTGGGGCATGTGTTTGAAGACGGTCCGGGCGAGAGCGGGTTGCGGTATTGCATGAATTCGGCGTCGCTGAATTTCGTGAAGCCGAAATAACGAAATGCCCCGCCCTGGCCAAACCCAGGCCAGAACGGGGCACCCATGTTAGGGATTTGAATCCCGCGTCGTTGGATTTCGTGAAGCCGAAATAACGAAATGCCCCGCCCTGGCCAAACCCAGGCCAGAACGGGGCACCCATGTTAGGGATTTGAATTCCGCGTCGTTGGATTTCGTGAAGCCGAAATAACGAAATGCCCTCGCCCTGGCCAAACCCAGGCCAGAACGGGGCACCCATGTTATGGATTTGAAATCCGCGACGTGGTTCGCACGGCGCTCAATGCGCAGTCCCGCCGAAATCGGCGACGCCCACCTTCACGATGGTGCGCGAGGGAAACGTCCGCCGCGCGTTGTCTTCCTTCGGCGGCGGCTCGACAGCCACCTCTGCCCACGAGCCATACACCTTATTATTCAGCGCGGCGATGCCCAGGTAGTCACCCATAAAGATGTTGCGGCGCGGGATGAAGGCGTCGTGCGTCCAGGCGTAGTTGGTGAAGCTGCGGCCGCCGTCGGTGGAGCGCGCCAGAGTGAGGGTGGTCTTCTGGTTGTCGGGATCGGCGCGGCGATCGTAGAAGATGAGGTTGGCAGCGCCGGTGACAGGGTCCACCGCCAGCCAGGGGAAAAACTGGTCGGTGCCGTCGTGCATGGATTAGTGCTGACGCGCACGGCTTTGCTCCACGACTTGCCGCCGTTGTCGGAGGTGGCGCAATACACGCCGATATCGCCGTCGCGATAATCGCTCCAGGTGAGGTAGAGCAGGCCTTTGCGGCCGTGATGGGTGTCAATCGCCATCACCGGAAAGCCGTTGGCGCGGTCCATGCCCTGCATGTCGAAGTACATCGGCGCGGTCTGGATCACGCTCTTGCTTTTGCTGAAGGTGCGGCCGCCGTCGCGCGATGAGGTGAAGGCGATGGAGTCGCCGTCGGCCCAGACCACGTAGAGCGTCCCGTCGGCGCCCACCGCGCCGGAGAAGCCTTCGACGGCGCCGTTATCGTCACGCGGCAGGCCGTGATGGCTGCTGATGTCCACGGGCGCGGACCAGGTCACGCCGCCGTCGGTGGAGCGCGAAAACATCAGCACCGATTCGTCGATGCGGAATTCCGTCCATCCTATATAAAGGTTGCCGGCAAACTTGCTGTCGGTGTTGTCAGCCGCGATGTAGGGCTTGTCCTCGAAGGGAATGCCGGGCTTGGTGGGCTGCGCGATCACGGTGCGCGCGTCGGCTTCCCAGGTGGCGCCGCCGTCGAGCGAGCGCCGCACGAAGATACCGTTACGAGTGGCGCCGCGCGCCCAGTAATTCTCCGTGCCCAGCTTGTCGAAGGCGATGTAGCAGAGGATGGCGTGACCCTTCTTGTCGTAGGTGATGGAGACATCGCCGGCCACGCGATAGTCCTTGGGCGCGGTGCCGGTTGCGGTCTTCCAGGTCGCGCCGCCGTCCTGCGAATAGGCCACTGATGCGGGCTCCTGATAAGCGGCGACCACCTGCGCGGGATTGGCCGCGTTGGCCGCCACCGAAGGCTCGCTCCAGAATCCGGCCTTCTCGGTGAGCGCGGTGATGTGCCCCGGAACCGGCGCCAGTGCGGCGTTTGCGGGCGGCGGCGGTGCGGCGGTGGGGGCAGGTTGCTGGGCGAACAGTGCGAGCGAGGAGAAGAGCAGGACAGCGAAAACAGTAACACGCGTCATCATGGCTGGTATCGGGTATCCGGCGATCATGGTGAACCGGCGGATACATCGTACAATATACGGACGCCTTCATCCGCGGAGAGGTGGTGGAGCGGTTGAACACACCGGTCTTGAAAACCGGCATACTCGAAAGGGTATCGGGGGTTCGAATCCCTCCCTCTCCGCCATTATCGCTACGCAGATGCGATGATTTCGCCGGCTGACGCTATCGGATTTTGCACCGGCGCGACAGTCGATTAGCCTTCGGAGTTGTATCAGTTCGGTGGCCCAACCTCTCTGTCCTGGAGCCGCACATGAATGCCGCCTTCCCTTATCTTGATCTGGCTATCGGCATGTGCTTCGTTTATCTGCTCATGGCCCTCATCTGCACCACCATCAATGAGAGCCTTGCCGGAATCCTCAATTCCCGGGGCAAGACGCTAGCGCAGGGCATTAGCGAGCTGCTTCGCGATCCCGCGCTCAAGCAATTGGTTTATGAGCATCCTCTGGTGCAAGGTGTGCAGCAGGGAGCGAACTCTCGTCTGCCCTCTTATCTTTCCTCGGACAAATTTGCGCTGGCGCTCACCGACGTCTTGACCGGACCGGCGGCGGTTGACGATCCCGCTGCTTTGCGGCGCGGCATTCAGGCGCTTACTGATCCGCAGACGAAGAAAGTGTTGAGCGCGGTGTTGGCCGGTTCCACAACGTTGCAAGAGGATCAACGGCGCCTGGCAGCTTGGTACGACCAGGGAATGAATCGGATTTCGGGATGGTACAAGCGTACCGCCCAGATTCGCGTGTTTGTGCTGGCCGCGCTGGTTACCATTCTGTTGAACGCCGACACCTTAAACATGCTGAAGGTGCTTTGGTATAACCCGACGTTGAGCGCGCTGGTGCTGGAAAATGCGAAAGCGCGACAACAGCAGGGAACGCCGGTGGCCGATCCGGCGAGCGGAAATCCGGGTAAAGCAAGCGGAGGTTCCGATCGGTCGGGTGGTAATTTCAATCCGGCAAATCACAATCCGAGCGGGGAGCAGGCGGGGAAGCTGGTCATTACCGCGCAGGAAGAAGACGCGCTGCGACAGATTACGGGCTGGAACGGCGACTGGTACGGTGACTGGAAAAATGCGCAGAAATCTTCTGCCGGTACCGGCGTCAGTGACTGGTTGGGCTATCTGGCGAGGCAGCGGCTGCTCGGCTGGCTGATCACGATATTGGCGGTGTCGCTGGGCGCGCCCTTCTGGTTCGACACGCTGAGCAAGTTCATGAACGTGCGCAACTCTGGTCCACCTCCGTCCACGCTGGCTGAGCGGCTGGCGGCACAAAAGGCCGCTTGAGAAGACGCCGCCCTGCCGCAAGCGGTAGTCATGCCTGCGACGGCTTCTGTGGACCTCCGCGCTCGATGATGCTCACGGTCAAGACTCCGCATTCGTGGCGGAAGGACGAGGCTTGCACCAGCGTTCCCTGCGGGATGGTGAACTCGTAGCCCTGCCCGGTAACCACCGAGGGCAGCGACAGCCCGCAGTGGGGAGCGCACAAACTCTTGACGCTGCCGCCGGTCATGTTGGCCAGCTCGCCGGCGGCGTCGCAAATATCCTGCGGCGAGAGCTCGTTGGCATCCACCCCCATGAGGTTGGCACACACCCGGCGGGCCAACTCCAGTTCGATATCCAGGCGGACGGCCCCTTGCCAGTCGCCAACAATCTGCACCGCTGAAGTCACGTAGCTGGCGCCGGGAGCAGGCGCAATCACGGTGGCGCAAGGCACAAGCTCGATCCCCGCCATGGAGCCGAAAATCTCCTCCACCACGCCGGTCAGTTCTTCGCAGTCGATTTTAGCGATCATGGTTTCTGGTCCTTTAACTGGTAGCAAACAAATTTTTCGGCTTGCACCCGCTGGAAGCTGTCATCCAGGTTCAAAGTGGTTTCGGCGGAGCCCAGGAACAGGTAGCCGTCCGGCCGCAGCACCCGGCGCACCCGCGCCAGGATCTGCTTGCGGGTCTCCACGTCGAAATAGATCATCACATTGCGCAGGAAAATAACGTCGGCGGGCCCAATGGTGCTGGGCCAGGGTTCGGCCAGGTTCAAGGGGCGCAAGGTCACTGCGGAGAGAATTTCCGGCTTAAGTTGCCAGTGCAGGCCTTGCTGCACAAAGTACTTTGCCAGCAGCTTGACCGGCAATCCGCGATTCACTTCCATCTGGCGATACTTTCCAAAGAGCGCGCGCTGCAGGATGGTGCTGCAGAAATCCGTGCCTAGAATGGAAAACGTCCAGCCCGGCAGATTGAAGTTCTCCCGAATCAGCATAGCGATGCTGTAAGGCTCCTGGCCGCTGGAGCAAGCCGCGCTCCAGATGGAGAGCTTGCGCTCCGTCTCCCGCCGTTTCAGCAGGTCGGGAATCACCAGTCCGGTCAACGCGGTGAAGGGGGTGGCATCGCGGAAGAACCAGGTCTCGTTGTTGGTCATCGCATCCAGGACTCTGCGATGTAGCGGGCTGAAAGCCTGGCGACGCAGGACGGTCAGAAATTCGTCCAACGAACTGCATCCCTGTTCGCTGACCAGCGTCGCTAAACGGGTTTCCGCGAGATATTCCTTGCCGGGATCGATGACGATGGCGCAATGGGTCTTGACCAGGTCGCGCAGATATTGGAAGCCAACCGGCGCCAGGCTCATCGCGCCACCGGCTGAAGAGAATTTTGCCGGATTGAAAGCGGCCGGAAGGCGGTGACCCGGCGGACGATGGCATCGCCAATCTCGGGTAGTGGAAGAATGGCGTCGGCCAAGCCTGCTTTGGCGACGAAGCCGGGCATGCCCCAGACCACCGAGGAAGCTTCGTCTTGCACGATGATCGAAGCTCCCCGATCGGCCAGCGCTTCACAACCGCGCAAGCCGTCCTGGCCCATGCCGGTGAGCACCACCGCCAGGACGCGGTCCGCATAGGCCTCAGCGGCGGAGCGGAAGAGCACGTCGGCGGAGGGCCGGCAGGAATTCTCCGGCGGCCCCTGAGTAATTTGCAGCCGCACCGTCTCGCGGTCCCGCAAAACCGACAGATGATGGTCGCCCGGCGCCACGCGAATCGTGCCGGGAGTGGCGAGGTCTCCGGCCGTCGCCTCATCCACCGGCAGCGGACAGAGCACGGTCAGCCGCTGCGCCAGAAAGCGGGTAAATGCCGGCGGCATGTGCTGCACAATCAGCACGGGAACGGGAAAGCCGGCGGGAATCGAAGGCAGCACGGTGGCCAGCGCATTGGGTCCGCCGGTGGAACTGCCAATGACTACGATCTCGAAGCGTTGGAATGGATTGGCCCGGCGCAGCAGAGGCCTGGTCGCCGGCGTGGTCCGCGTCGCTTCCGCGGTGGGAGAGACGTGGCACAGGGCCTTGATCTTGGGAATCAGCGTTTGCCGTATGCGCTCGCGGGCGGCGTCGAAGCTGCCGGCATCGGTGGGCTTGGCAACGTAATCGGCGGCCCCCAGCGCCAGCGAATCGATGGTGGCTTCGGCTCCCCGCTCGGTCAGGTTGCTGAACATGATGACCGGCTGCAGACGCCGCGCGGCACGCATGGCCTTCAAGGTGGCCAAACCATCCATCACCGGCATCTCGATGTCGAGGGTGACGATATCGGGCGTGACCTGGTCGAGCATGGCCATGGCGATCTGGCCATTGGCGGCATAGCCGGCCACTTCCAGTTGCGGATCGGAGGCGACGGCCTCCGACAGGATGCGCCGCATCGCCGCCGAGTCGTCCACCACCAGCACCCTGATCTTGCGCGCCATACTCATAGACCGATCAGCCGCAGCTTGTCCGCGATCACATCGGGGGTAAAAGGCTTCATGATGTATTCGTCGGCACCCGCCGCCAGGGCATGAGTCATCTCAGCGAGGGCGGTCTCGGTGGTCACCATAACAATCTTGGTCGTCGCATAGCGCGAATTTCCCCGGACGTTCTGCAGCAGCTCGAAGCCATTCATCCCCGGCATGTTCCAGTCAATCAGCATCAGGTCAACCGGCTCGATAGGCTGCAAGACCTGCAAAGCATGCAGGCCGTCTCTGGCTTCCACCACTTCAAAATCCTGTTTCTTGAGGATCATGCGAAGCACCGCTCGCATCGCAGCCGAGTCGTCGACGACCAGGGCACGCATCTACCAACTCCTTTCTCTGCTCGGTCGAACCGGTCAGGCCAGGCGTCCGCCAGGGGAATTCTGGACGGACGCCTGCGCCTGATGTTCAGTACTTGAACTGCGCGATCAGCCCCTGCAACTCGGCCGCCATCCGCTCCAGCGACTGCGCCGACTTCTGGGTGTCGGTGGCGCCGGCGGTGGTGGTGCGGGCCGCCTCCGCCACTCCCACAATGTTGCGGGTAATGTCGGTGCTGCCATGCGCCGCCTCCGCCAGGTTGCGGCTGATCTCGTTGGTGGTGGCGCTCTGCTCCTCCACCGCGCTGGCAATGGTGTTCTGAGATATCGTTGATCTGCACAATCACGCTGCTGATCTGGCCGATGGCCGCCACCGCTCCCTTGGTGTCGCCCTGGATGGCCTCGATCTTGCGGCTGATGTCCTCGGTGGCCTTGGCGGTTTCCTTGGCCAGTTCTTTGACCTCGTTGGCCACCACCGCGAAGCCCTTGCCCGCCTCTCCGGCGCGCGCCGCTTCGATGGTGGCATTCAGGGCCAGCAGATTGGTCTGCTGGGCGATGGAAGTGATGACCTTGATCACCTGCCCAATCTCGGCGCTGCTCTGGCCCAGCTTGCCGATGGTCTCGTTGGTGGCCTCGGCGGTCTTCACCGCTGAGGTCGCCACCCGGGTGGCGTCGGCGGTGTTCTTGGCGATCTCCTTGATGCTGGCGCCCATCTCGTCAGCACCGGTGGCCACGGTTTGCACGTTGGAAGCTACCTGCTCGGAGGCCGCCGAAACCACGTTGGCCTGGGTGGCAGTCTCGTCGGCGCTGGCACTCATCTGCTGGCTGACCTTATTGAGTTCCTCGGCCGCCGACACCAGAGAGTTGGCATTGGCCCCGATCTGCTGCATGGCATTGCGCACCTGCGTGCCCAGGGTGTTGACCGTGGTCTTCAAGCGGTTGAAGTCCCCGGCATAGTCGCTGGCGATCTGGACGGTGAGGTCGCCGCCGGCCATCTTGTCCAGTATCTGGCCAACTTCGGTCAGCGGCCCGATCACCGCATCCAGCGTGGCATTGACTCCCTGGACGATCTTGCCGAAGTCGCCACCGTGTTTGCCGGCGTCGGCGCGGGTGGCCAGCTTGCCCTCCACCGCCGCCTTGGCCAGCATGTTGGCGTCGGCCACCAGCAGGTTGACGGCGTCGATGCAAGTGTTGAGGTTGTTCTTGATGACGTTGAAATCGCCGTTGTAGTTGTCGGTGATGCGGGGAGGAATGTTGCCTTTGCTGATTTTGTCCACGTAGTCGGCGGAGACATTCAGCGGGCCAATTACGGCGTCCAGAGTGGCATTGACGCCTTCGACGATCTTGCCATAGTCGCCGCTGTGTTTGCTGGCGTCGGCGCGGGTGGCCAGCTTGCCTTCGACTGCCGCTTTGGCCAGCAGGTTGGCGTCGGCCACCAGGGCGTTGACCGCATCGATGCAGGTATTGAGGTTCTTCTTGATGATGTTGAAATCGCCGTTGTAGTTGTCGGTAATGCGGGGAGGAATATTGCCTTTGCTGATTTTGTCCACGTAGTCGGCGGAGACATTCAGCGGGCCAATTACGGCGTCCAGAGTGGCATTCACGCCTTCGACGATCTTGCCATAGTCGCCGCTGTGTTTGCTGGCGTCGGCGCGGGTGGCCAGCTTGCCTTCGACCGCAGCTTTGGCCAGCAGGTTGGCGTCGGCCACCAGGGCGTTGACCGCGTCGATGCAGGTGTTGAGGTTCTTCTTGATGATGTTGAAGTCGCCGTTGTAGTTGTCGGTAATGCGGGGAGGAATATTGCCTTTGCTGATTTTGTCCACATAGTCGGCGGAGACATTCAGCGGGCCAATTACGGCGTCCAGAGTGGCATTGACCCCCTGGACAATTTTGCCGAAATCGCCACCGTGTTTGCCGGCGTCGGCGCGAGTGGATAGCTTGCCTTCGACGGCAGCCTTGGCCAGCAGGTTGGCGTCGGCCACCAGGGCGTTGACCGCGTCGATGCAGGTATTGAGATTGTTCTTGATGATGTTGAAGTCGCCGTTGTAGCTGTCGGTGATGCGGGGAGGGATGTTGCCCTTGCTGATTTTGTCCACGTAATCGGCGGAGACGTTCAACGGTCCGATGACCGCGTCCAGGGTGGCATTCACTCCCTGGATGATCTTGCCGTAGTCGCCGCTGTGTTTGCCGGCATCGGCGCGGGTGGATAGCTTGCCTTCGACGGCAGCTTTGGCCAGCAGGTTGGCGTCCGCCACCAGGGCGTTGACCGCGTCGATGCAGGTATTGAGGTTCTTCTTGATGATGTTGAAGTCGCCGTTATAGCTATCGGTGATGCGGGGAGGGATGTTGCCTTTGCTGATTTTGTCCACGTAATCGGCGGAGACGTTCAACGGTCCGATGACCGCGTCCAGGGTGGCATTCACGCCTTCGACGATCTTGCGGAATTCGCCGTTGTGTTTGCCGGCATCGGCGCGGGTGGCCAGCTTGCCTTCCACCGCCGCCTGGGTCAGCATCTCCGCATCGGCACTCAGGGCGATGATGACCTTCATCAGGCCGATTAACGACGGAACCAACTCATCTTTTTCGGAGCGTCTGCCTATCTTCTCCAGGGTTTCCAGATCCTGGCTGAAGTCGCCGGCGGCGATCTGTCTGGCAATCCTGACGGTATTGAGGACCCGCTGCTGGACGGTATTGGTGGAGCGGCAGAGTTCGCCGAAAATTCCCGGAAAATTCTCCATCGCTGGTACCGACACGTCGTTAACCGACATGGCCTTCTCCACCTTGCTGACTTCCACCAGGCCGCCCAGGGCGTCAACACAGGCGTTGAGATTGGTCTTGGTCAGATTGAGGTCGCCGGCCAGGGTGGCGGTGAGCTTGGCCGGAACCTGGCCCTGGCTGAGGGTGCCGAGGAATTCCGTCGCCGCCGCCAGGGGTTCGCTCAGCGCGTCCAGCGCCCGGTTGACCGACTCCAGCAGTTCGCATTCTTCCGGCGCGAAACCTTCGGTGCGCGCCCGTTCATGGATCTGCTCCGGCCCGCACTGCGGTCATCACCCGGCTGATTTCGCTGTCCACCTGCATCTGCACCAACGTGGCCATGGACTCATGCCCGTTTTCGCCGCTTGCCCGGCTCTTGTGACTTGCATTCCCTCGACTCTGCGTCGCGTGTAGCATGTGAGCTCCTTTTGATCTTCCGGGGTTGAAATTTGCTCTGCTTTCTAGGCCGGGCGCGCGCCCATCACCGACATGGCTTTGTCGGTATCCAATAAAAGCAGCAACTGCTCCTTGAGTTTGTAAACTCCACGAATGAACTCCCGCCCCTGGCTGTCCAGGGTGTCGGGCGGAGGTTCAAATAATTGCTCGTCCACTTCCACCACGTCGCCGATCTCATCCACCAGCAGGCTGACGGGAGCGTCGTCGCGGCGAATCACCACGTTCATCGGCAACTGCTCGCTATTGCGAGGCGACAGTCCCAACTGGTGGCGAAGCTCGATGGCGGTAACAATCTGGCCGCGCAGGTTGATCAGCCCGGCAATCACCGCCGGCGCCAGCGGCACCCGGGTCATCTCCTGGTAGCGGATCACTTCCTGCACCTTCTCCACTTCCACGCCGAAGAACAGTCCTTCCAGAAAAAAGGTGCACAGTTGCTGTTCGACCTTCATGCCACCGCTCCTTGGCTGCTCAACTGTTGTTCGGCCAGCAGCGCCGGCACGTCCAGCAGATCGGTGACGTGCTGTTGAATGACCGCCGTGCCCTGCAGCGCCCCGGCATGGCGGATGTGCTGCACCGCCACCCGCTGCTCCACGATGTCCAGGATTTCCTCGACCACCAGGCCGACGCTGCGGCCGTGGCTGGAATACACGATAACCTGCAACAGCTCGCTGTCGGCGACGGCGGAGTGTCCGAAGGCCTCCGCCAGACGGATCAGGGGCATGATCTGCTCGCGGTATTGAATGACTTCATGTCCGGTGGAGCGCTCGATCTGCGCAACCGGAAATTCCTCCAGCCGCGATACCAGCGACAGCGGGATGGCCATGCGTCCTTCGCTGCCGATGCGAAACAGTAGCCACGACTCGGAGGCGTCCGAGCTGTCGGCCGACTTGGCGCCGTGCTCGCCCAAGGTCTTCTCCCGCAGCTCGGAGACCACCTTGGCCATCTGCGCCAGCCCCAGCACGTCCAGGATCAGCGCCACCCGGCCGTCGCCCATGATGGTGGCGCCGGCAAAGCAGGACACCCCCTTCAACTGCTTGGACAGCGGCTTGACCACGATCTCCTCGGTGTCGTTGATGTCGTCCACCACCAGGCCGAATTGCCGGTCGCCGGCCTGCAACACCACGATGTTGATCGACGCCGCCGCCTCCCCGGCGGCGGTAATCTGCAATTCGCGGTTGAGATAGACCAGCGGCAGCAGGCTGCCGCGAAGGCGATAGACGCTGGCCCCGTGTACGTCCTCGAGGCTGTGTCCCGCCTGTTCGCCCTCGCAGCGCACCAGCTCCACCAGGCTGACCTGGGGAATGGCAAAACGCTCGCCTCCGCTGGTCACCACCAGCGCGGGGATGATGGCCAGGGTGAGCGGAATCTTGATCTTCAGCAGCGTGCCTTTGCCGCGGGTGCTCTGCACATCCACGGTGCCGCCGATTTTCTCGATGTTGGTCTTCACCACATCCATGCCCACGCCGCGTCCGGAAATATTGCTGACCTGCTTGGCGGTGGTCACCCCGGGGGCAAAAACCAGGTTGAGCACCTCGCGCTCCGACATGCGGGCGGCGTGTTCGGCGGTGATGACGCCTTTGGCGATGGCCTTGGCCTTGAGCTTTTCGCTGGCAATGCCGTCGCCGTCGTCGGAGATTTCGATGTTGACCTGGCCGCCCTCATGGAAGGCGCGCAGCAGCAGCCGGCCTTCGGGAGATTTTCCCGGGCGATGCGCACCTCCGGCATTTCGATGCCGTGGTCCACGGCGTTGCGAATGATGTGGGTGAGCGGGTCCTTGATGGCCTCGATGATGGTCTTGTCCAGCTCGGTGGCGGCACCCTCCATCTGGATCTCGATGCGCTTGCCGCAGCCCACCGACAGATCGCGAACAATGCGCGGCAGCTTGCTCCACACATTGCCGATGGGCTGCATGCGGGTCTTCATCACCCCTGCCTGCAACTCGGTGGTGATCAGGTTGAGGCGCTGCGCGGTGCTGAGGAAGCTGCTGTCTTCGCGGGTGCCGGTGAATTGCAGCACCTGGTTGCGGGCCAGCACCAGCTCGCCCACCAGGGTCATCACCTTGTCCAGGAGAGCGACGTCCACGCGGATGGTATTGCTGGTCACGTCATGGTGGTCGATTTGCGCCTTGAGGGCATCCGCAACTGCCTTGGGCGGCACCACCCGCTGGCCCACCATAATCTCGCCCACCGGCCGCGGATCGCCGGCTTCCTGAAGTTGCAAAGCACTGCGCACGTCGTCGGGCTCCGCAATGTTCCGCGCCCACCAGGATCTCCCCGATTCGGGGCGGAGAGTCGGGATGCGGCGTCGGCCCGGGAGGACTGCTGGCCTGTGCCGGGATGGCCTTCTCAGGGGGCTGCTGAACTTGCTTGAGCACATCCGACAATTGCTGCACTACACTCGAGCAATCGGCCTCGCCTTCGGTTCCATTCAGCGCAATCTGCTCCAGCGTGCGTCGCAGCGCGTCCGCCATAGCCAGCAGGACAGTGGCGATCTCGGGCGAAAGCAGCAGGGCCCCGTCGCGCATCTGGCTCAGCACGCTTTCGCCGACGTGGGAGACCGAGACCAGCTTGTTATAGGCGAGCACCCCGCCGGTGCCCTTAATGGTGTGCACCACGCGAAAAATGCTGTCCAGCAATTCCCGCGATGTCTTGTCCTTTTCCAGGGCGATCAGGTCGCGGTCAAAACGATCCAGGCCCTCATTGCTTTCAATGAGGAACTCCTTGATCACCTCTTCCATTCCATCCATTGCGCTCAACTGGTTTGCCGGCTGGGTCGGGTCCATCAAGGCTCCTTATAGGTAAGGACAGTCGCAAAGATTCGGCAGGTTTAATATCGGCGAAGTGCCGGAAGTTCTTGATGCAAGCGTGTTGCCAGGAGGGATAAGCGAAGGCGCCCTCCTCGCGCCATCTTCGATTAGCGGCTTCGACGGGCCGCACTCGTGGCTTGAGCGGCTGCTTAAAACTTCAATTTCGGCGGAGGTGAATCAGAACCCGCCCCACGACTTCACGCAGGGCAGGCTTTCCGTCGTGGCGATAAGCCCTTTGTTCTTGCCATGCCAGGTGTACCTCAGGCGGTGAAGGATTTCCTTTTCGAAGTTTTCCCGGCAGCTTGTTGCCTCGAACATTCCCCCTCCGCTAGCTGCAGAGTGCTCGCCATGGCGCGCAGTGAATTTCGTGAAACCGTAGGGTGAGAGGTCTTTAATCTTGCTCGGCCGGGAGCCCCATTCAAGGCCGTCTTTTGGCCTTGAGTGGGGGACTCTGAACGTGGACAAAAATCCCCGCTCAAGCTTCGCTTGAACGGGGCCGGTGGGGGTCGCAGGGGTGGTCACGTGCTAGTTCAGCGTGAAATGGGGCGACAGCGCCGCCATCACTTCTCCAGCGGCAACTGCCAATTCGCCGCCGACTGGTGGCCGGCTTGCACCCAGGCGACGCGGGTGAGCACCGATCCGACGATGCTGGAAATGGCGGCGGCGCGGCGAAGCTGGCGGGAGCGGCGACGTCCCGCAAAGCCTGCGGCAACTCGCAGCAGCAGCGGAACCGGCCCGCTCATGACACCGCCGAGCCGCGTGATCAGGCCGCTGCGCCCGTGCTTCAGCGGATCCATCACCGGTTTCTTCGTGGTCTCGAGCTTAATTCCTTCGAGCACTTCAATCGCCGAAGCGCCTACTCCCAGAGCATTCAGCGCGCGATTCTCATTTCCCATCAACTCCAGGATGGAGACCGCCGAGTTTAATCCCGACATGCCGAAATGGATGGGCAGGGTACCAACATTCTCGTTCCAGACGGGTATAACGCTGGCGCCGATCAGCACCCCGGTGTAGTTGGAGAAGGGAAGGCCGCTGAGCGCGGAAATTCCTTCCGCCAGATTGCCGGCAATCCGCAGCGGCATCCAGGGGAAGCGCCGCTCCAGCATCTCCGCGAAGGCCGCGGCGGCGGCGAAGGTACCGAATACCGCCAGCGTCCACGCGCCCACCGACATGGGGCTCTGCCGCTTGAAGACGCGCATCATCGCCAGAAAGCGTTCCGGTCGCCCGAGATCGGATATCAGCAGTGCGGTGGAGGCAGCCGTACCAACCGCGGCGACGCGACGGCAGTCACGTGCCAGCCTGCGATCGCCGGCAATCCAGCGCGCGGTCACACCGATTACCGCAGCCGAGCCCGCGGCTCCGCCAACGAAGAAGTAAATCGGAATCTGCCACGTCCACGCCGGCTGCTTCAATAATGGAATGCCGTAGTAGCCGGTGGCAGGCGATGCCATGGGGAAAGGAGCGCCGGGCGGGCGAATGCCGATCGCCTCGACGCGGCCTTTGATTTCCGCCTGCCGGCGAATCTCGAGCAGGCGCTGTTCGCGCGGATCATCCGGCAACGGTGAGCTGCGGCAATTCGCTCATTTTCTGCCGCTCCCTAGAAATGCGAAGATGCTGCCGAACAGAAGCAGCCCGGCTGCGACCGCCGAACCTGTCCATCCGGCCTTCAGATAGGTTGTCGGGACCTCAGGTTTGGGCGGCAGATTGTACTGGCTCGGATCGCCGCGCACGATGAACACGGCGTGGGTCCCGCCCACGCTGGTGCCCTGCGCATCGTAAAGCTGCGCGTCGTCCATGCCGCGACTGTGCAATTCCTGCACTCGCTCCTGCGCCACCACCTGCAAGTGCTCCAGCGGCCCGAACTTGATGGACTCCGTCGGACAGGCTTGCGCGCACGCGGGCTGCAACCCGGCTTTCTGCCGGTCATAGCAGAAGGTGCATTTGAAGACGCGGCCATCTTCGCGATTGCGCTCCACCACGCCGAACGGGCAGGCGACCACGCAGTAGCCGCAACCGTTGCAGATGTCGGGCTGGATGAAGACGCCGCCAAATTCGGTGCGCACAATCGAGCCCGGTGGGGCAGGCTTCCAGGCATCCGGCAACTTCGCAATGCTTGCACACGTCGGAGGAGAACTCCCACGACATATGCTGGCTGGCATTGCCGCCCAAACCCGGTTGCGGCGCGGCTTCCACGAACTTCACATGCCGCCAGGTGGAGTGCCCCAGCGCGCCGGTGTTGTCGTAGGAATTGCCCGACCAGTTCAGGCCATCTTCGGCAACGCCATTCCATTCCTTGCACGCTACTTCGCAGGCTTTGCAGCCGATGCACAGCGTGGAATCGGTGAGAAATCCGGTGACGGTGGCGCTCATGCCCGTTCCTCCAGCTTCTCCTGCAATCGCTCGAGCGCCGCAGGGCCAGGCTGTCTTCGGCCAGGCTCGATGTCGCAGATCAGCGCTTTGGTTTCCATGATGCGCACGTTCGGCTCCTCGGAAATCACCAGCAGATCGTTCACCACATCGCCGGTCACCTGCCCGCGATAGCCCCAATGGTAGGGCAGTCCAATCTGATGCACGGTACGGCCTTCCACCCACAACGGCAGCATGCGCGGAGTCACCAGCACGCGAGCTTCGATGATGCCGCGCGGCGTAGTGATGACAGCCCAGTCGCCATGCTGCAACTCTTTCTCTCCTGCCAGCTCCGGCGAAACTTCGCAGAACAATTCCGGCTGCAACTCGGCCAGATGCGACAAGGTGCGCGACATCCCTCCGGCAGTGTGATGCTCGGTCAACCTGTAGGTCGATAAAACATAAGGAAAGCGCTCATCGCCATGAGGCGCGTAAGGATTATCAGGCCGCTGCTTGCGATCAGCCGCGGGATTGGTGGGCCGCTCCGGATACAACGGATTGCCGCACGGCGACTCCAGCGGCTCGTAATGCGTGGGCAGCGGGCCGTCCTTCAGTCCGCTGGTCACAAACAGCCAGCCCACGCCGTCGGGATGCAGGATGAACGGCTTGTCGCCGGCGATGGCGTCCATGCCTTTGGCGCCGGGCGCTGGTTTGTAGTCAGGCGCCTTGTGCTTGTCGAAGTCGGGCACATCGAGACCGGTCCATTCGTTCTTCTCCTCATCCCACCACACCAGCTTCTTGCGCTCACTCCAGGGCTTGCCGTCGGGACGCGCCGAGCAGCGGTTATAGAGGATGCGAACATCGTTAGGCCAGGAGAATCCCCAGCCGTGGCCGAGATAATCCTGCGACTCGCGCTGATTAGCTTTGTTGAGATGCTCCTTGGGATGAACGCCGCAATAGATCCAGCAGCCCGATGCCGTGGAGCCGTCTTTCTTCAGCTTCTTGTAACTCTCAAGCAGCTCGCCGCTTTGCAGATCGCGGCCGTTGATTTCCTTCAGGATCTCGCTGACGTTCGGCTCATCGTGGATGCCGTGGGTTTGATACGGCCAGTCCAGCGCATTCAGCGGCGCATTGCGCGAACTGGGATCGGCGGCAGCTTTCGCCTTCAGTCGCCGCGCCAGGTGATGAATGAACCAGGTCTCGCTGCGGGCGTCACCCGGCGGATCAACCGCCTTGGTGCGATATTGCACCAGTCGCTGCGTGTTGGTCTGGCAACCATCTTTCTCGGCTGAGCCGGCGGCGGGGAAGAGAAACACTTCGGTGGCAATGTCTTCCGGCTTCAGCTCGCCGCGTTTGACCTCCGGCGAGTCGTACCACCAGGACGCGCTCTCCACCTCGACCAGGTCGCGCACCACCAGCCACTTCAGCTTCGACATCGCGGTGCGCTGCAAACGCGCATTGGAAGCGCCAACCGCGGGATTCTGTCCCATGATGAACAGGCCTTCCATCTTGCCGTCCTGCATGTCGAGCCAGTAGCCGAAGTGCGAATGATCGCCGGTGACTCGCGGCATGTAATCAAAGCACCAGTTGTTTTCCCTGGTCGCATTCTTGCCGTACCACGACTTCATCAGGCTGACGAAGTAGCTGTCGAAGCTCGACCACAGTCCGGCGTTCGCCTTGTGCTTCTTGATGTAGCTCTTAAAGTCGTTGGCATCCTGCTCGAAAAATGGCATCGGAAGGTAGCCCGGCAGAATGTCGTACAACGTGGGAATGTCGGTCGAACCCTGGATGGAGGCGTGACCGCGCAGGGCCAGGATTCCGCCGCCGGGCCGCCCGATATTGCCGAGCAGCAATTGCAGAATCGCGGCCGAGCGAATGATCTGCACTCCCTTGGAGTGCTGCGTCCATCCCACGGCGTAGCAGATGGCGCCGGTCTTCTCGGGGCCGGAAGCATTGCAGAAGGCTTCCGCGACTTTTGCAAATAGCCTTTGCGGAACGCCGGCATGGCGTTCAATCAGTTCCGGTGTGTAGCGCGCGAAGTGCCGCCGCAGGACCTGGAAGACGCAACGAGGATGCTGCGAGCGTCGGATCGGTCTCGTACTCGCTGGTCTTTCCCGCCTCGCCGCCGCGGTCCTTGCCGTGACCGCCTTCCGCCTTGGAGTGACCGGGCTGTTCGCCGCCGGCATTCTTTTTCTGCTGACGCCCTCATAGAGCCAGGAATCAGGATCGTATTTCTTCTTCTGCTCGTTCCAGCCGGAGAAGACGCCGTCGAGTTCTTCGGTGTCGCGGAACTCCTCCTTCAGGATCATGGGCGCGTTGGTGTAGTGCTGCACGTACTCGCGAAACTACTTATCGTTCTCCAGCACGTAGTGAATCAGCCCGCCCAGGAAAAGAATGTCGGTACCCGCGCGCAGCGGCACCCAGATATCCGCCATCGCCGAGGTGCGCGTGAAACGGGGATCAACATGAATAATGGTTGCGCCGCGTTCCCGCGCCTCCATCACCCACTGGAAGCCGACCGGGTGGTTCTCCGCCATCGACGATCCCATAATAAGGATGGCGTCGGCGTTGGCCAGGTCAGTCTGCGCGGTGGTGGCGCCGCCGCGTCCGAACGATGTGCCCAGACCGGGCACGGTGGAGCTGTGTCATATCCGGGCCTGGTTGCTGATGCAAACCATGCCCAAACCTCCGCAGAACAATTTCTTGATCAGATAATTTTCTTCGTTATCCAAGGTGGCGCCGCCCAGGTGGGCGACGGCCTTGGTGTGCATCACTTTCTCGCCGTCTTTCTCTTCGACAAAGGTCCGTTGCCGGCTCTCCCACAGCCGGTCGGCGACCATGTCCATGGCGGTTTCGAGGTCAAGCTCTTCCCACGCGCGACCATAAGGCCGGCGATATTTCACCGACATCAGGCGGTTGGGATGCGTGTGCAGTTCGTAGGTGTCCGCGCCTTTCGGGCAAAGGTGGCCACGCGAAATCGGCGAGCCGGGATCGCCCTCGATGGAAATCAGTTCGCCGTCTTTGTGGAAGACCATCTGCCCGCAGCCCACGCCGCAGTAGGGACAGATGGAGCGGGTGAACTCGGCATCGTGATGCTTGGGCTGGAGATTTCGGGTGCGGCGGCTCATCGCTTCCGGGCCGGTGCCGTCGGCACCGTTGCGGATCTGCTGAATCAACGGCCAGCTTTCCAACAGTTTCTTGATCATGGCGCTTTTCGTAACTCCGGCACTTTATCAGATTCGAAGGGGAATGTGCCGGTGTCTACGTCCGTAGGATGCGCCGGGCCAGCCGGGAGGAAGCCTCTTTGGCGTCAAACCGCATCCTTATGGTTGGCACGCCCGCCTGTCGTTGCCGAGCCCGGGTCGGCCGCTCAAGGGAGACAAAAATTGACCAAAAACCGCAGCAAGGGAAGTGGTTTGGCGGACCCGTCGCGGTTGAGCTCGCGCGATGAGGATGACGAAGATCTGATCCGGGTCGTCATCGAGACCCCCTGTCCCGCAAGTAGTTTGCCGCTGTTCCTTTCCTGGGCGCCGGCAAAGAGCAATCACGGTCTTCGCGACCTGGGTTCCGCTTTCCGGCTCAGCTTACGGCTTGCGTGTGGCTGCATCAGGCGGTTGCGGCGGCAGGCCGTGCTGCTTGAGAAAATCGTAGAGTTTGCTATAAGCATCTTCCAGTTGCGCATCGGTGAACTGGCCGTGGCCGCCGCCGTGAACCGTTACCAGTTGGTTTGGCACGCCCGCGGCAGTTAGTGCCTTGTGCAGCCGCACCGACTGCTCATAGGGCACAACGTCGTCCTTGTCGCCGTGTACCGAGAAGATGGGCGGCAGGCCGGGACGAACATAGGTGATGGGCGAAACCCGCTTCGCGATCGCAGCGGCGTCAGTCTGGCTTCCCATCCACATCATGGCGTAGTTCTTCAGGTTCGGCCCCTGGATCAAATCGTTGACGTCGGAGATGCCGAACCAGTTCACGATTGCCGCCACTTTGATCTTCACATCGCCCCAGTGCTCGTCGGGATAGCAATTGTTGTCCAAGCCGGTGCCGTCGGGCAGCATGCCGGTAATAAGCGAAAGATGGCCGCCGGCAGAGTGGCCGGTCAGCACGATCTTGTGGATGTCAATGTTGTATTGCTTGGCGTTGCGGACCGCCCAGCGCAACGCGCAGCGAGTATCCTCCACCGCCGCCGGCGCCAGCGATACATCGGCCATGCGGTACTCGACATTCAGTACATTCCATCCCATCTCGAGGTAGGGGAGAAACCACAGAGTAGCGCCGGTGCGATCACCGAAAATCCAGCCGCCGCCGTGGATATAGAGCACGGTAGGAACCGGAGTCTTCTGGTCCGCACGCTGCCATAAATCCAGCTTCAGGGGATAGTTGTTGGCGGTTCCATAGGTAAGGTCTGGATAGACTGCATACTTCTGGGCTAGAGTGGCAGCAACCTTCTCCGTAGGAGAAAGATTCTGGGCGGCAGCATGGATCGCGAAACAAGTAGTCAATAAAGCGAACAGAAAGATAGGAAGTTTTTTCATGCGGCCCTCGTGAAGTCAGGAATGGGTGCGAACGAATGCCTTGATGGTGGCGCAGCGTTGCCCTACAGACTCGCCATGGGGACGAATGGTATATTCGCCAACCGCGGCCGGCACAATAAAGGTTTCGGCGTAATGCACGACGAAAGGTTCGAACTTGCGACCTGGGCTCTCCACCACCACTTCGCGGCCCTCGCACAAATTCAGAACGTTGACGCCGCCGTTGGTGTTATGCGGTACGGTGCCGGTGAACCAGTGCCGGCGGGTCTCGATAAATTCTCGCTCATGCAAGCCGGTCTTCTCCTCGACCCAGTCCTCACCGCGGGTGACCTCGGTAACGCGATTGAGCAGATTGCGTTTCACCCACGCGGTATCGCGCTCCCACTGAATGTTGCGCAGGCCGTGTTCGAGATGAATGGGCCGCGGCGTTCCGTCCAGCCCGAGCCGGCCCCAATCCCACATCTTGAAGGTGAAAATGTAGGGTGTGGCGCTGATCTCCAGCACCATGCTGTTGCGGCCGGAGCAATGCGCGGTGCCGGCTGGGATGAGGAAGTGGTCGTGCTTCTTCGCCGGCCAGCGGTTCACATATTTATCGGCGTCGAATAGGATTTCGCCTTCGTAGGCGCGGTGCAGGTCATCGGTTACCTGCTGGCGGTCGATATTCTCTTTCAGGCCAAGATAGACGCAGGCTTCCTCGGCGGCATCGAGCATGTAGTAGCTCTCATCCTGGGTGTAAGCCATGCCGAACGTTTCCTGGATGTACTCAGTGAGCGGATGTACCTGGAAGGAAAGATTGCCTCCGTCCATGGTGTCCAGGAAATCGAAGCGAATGGGGAACTCGGTGCCGAAGCGCGCATGCACCGCCTCGCCGAGCAGTTCATGAGGATGGGTGAATACCAGGTCAATGGCCGGAATCTCCACCTGCTCCGCGCCGAATTGCAGCAACAAGCTATTTTCCTCGGGCACGCAGTCAAAGCACCAGGCGTAGTTTTCGACATCGCGCGGCAGGTCGCACACTTCCTTCATCCACTGGCCGCCCCAGGGTCCGGGATCAAAAAGGGGAACCACGCGAAACGGCCGCGTGGCCGCGCGGGCCAAGCCTGCCGCCAGTTGTGCTCCGGTGATCAGCCTGGGGTCCGAAGGATCGTTGCTGTCGAGCAGGAAATCAATGCGCGGCAGCAGAAGCTTTTTCAGCCGATCGGCGGCGCGCCAATCCACAAAGTAACCGCGCTTGTACTTGAGCGCAGGCCGCTCGTCGCGATTGTTCAGGCCGAGGTTTCCGATTCGGCCGGCGCGCTGGCGCTGTTGAATTTCCCAGCGGGCCAGGTCGCAATAGACCAGCAGGTCCCATTGCTCGGCCAGCAAAGCGGCTCCGCAGCCGATCACCAGCACCAGCCCGTCGGCATCGCGCAGTTGCGCCTGGGCCGCAACAAGGCGCCGCTGGTCCAGAAATTCCGCCAGCTCGTAATTGCTCATGAAGGCGAAGACGGGATCGTCGCCCAGATCGCGCGCGGTAAGCGCTTCGATCGCAGCCGGAGGAAGGTAGCAGTCGCGGGCGCGTAATACTAAAGTCGGCCGAAGGCCCCGTACCAGCTCGGCTTCAATCTCATCTTCATAGCAACCGGGATAGCATTCGACACAGAGTACAAAGCAGCCGGGGCCAATCTCGCGCCGCAATCGCTGGACGATTGCCTCCCAGCCTACCTCGCAAGTGGCCTCAGAAACGGGAATCGTCGGGAACTTATCGTAGTTGGAGATATATGGCTTCGACATTAAGCCTCAGGCCTGGCAAGCACGACGGCTATCCACATACGAAAAACGAGCGAGGAGGATCAATGCGCCTCACAGCTAAGAATAGGATGTCGCCGGTTACATCGCCGATGCGTTCGAGCCTATGACTAAAAACGCGGCGGCAATATCTCTACTGCCGCCGCTGCCAAAGGGGTTCTGGCAACTAAAAAATCACTTTCACGGCAAGCTGAATCTGGCGTGCCGTGCCGGTGCCAATCTGCGTTCCCATATTGTCCGCGATGGTCTGGCCGACGCGTCCGAAATTGGGATTGGGAATGCAACTGGCCGGAGTAGTCGGAGTGGCGGCGAACACGGCGCTACAAATGCCGCCGTCCGGATTGGCAAAGTTGGGATGGTTGAGAATGTTGAAGACGTCGGCGCGAAGTTGCAGCTGCATCGATTCGCGCAGCGGAATGTTCTTCATCGCTGAGATGTCTAACTGGAAGAAGGCCGGCCCGCGCAGCGCATTGCGGCCGACGGTTCCAATGTTGTCCGGCGTTCCCCATTCGCCGTTGTATCCCGGAGGCACCACAAATGCCGCCGAATTGTAATTGCCGAACGGCCAGTTGCTACTCCCGATGGTAGTGTCCTGCCCGGGCACGAAGTTAGGCCGGATGGGCAGGCCGAAGAAGCCGCTGATCAACTGGACGTTGGTGGGCAGGCCGGTGCGCGTCTGCACAATCGAAGATCCCTGCCAGCCGGACAGCAACGCTTTGCCGAACGCGCTCGATCCTTTGAAGTCAGGGAAGCTATAGACCACGCTGGCGGTGAGGTTATGGCGCACGTCCCAGTCGCCGTCGCCACGATCAAAGTTGGGATCGTAAGGATTGGTAAATCCGCCGAAGACATTCACCAGGTCGTCAATCTCGTGCGACCAGGTGTAGTTGACCTCATAGTTCAGGCGTCCCATGTTGTGCCGCAGTTGCGCCTGGAATGCGTTGTAGGTGGAGTACAGCGAATCGGCGTCCACGTTTTCGTTGGCAAAATCGGACAGCGGTCGCGCCTGGGTGACGGCGTTCGCCGGGTTGTAGTTCAGCGCGGCGAAGGACACGCCGGACTGCATGTGGGTAGTCTTGTTGCCGGTGTAGTTCAGGCTGAGCACGGTGTTATGACCGACATCCTGCTGAATGCCGATCAGCCAGTTGGTGGAGAGCGGATCGCGAGGATGCTGCGGGAAGATGCTGACGTTCTGCGTGCCCGCCGGCAGCGGAGGATTCTGCTGCGGATAAGCCAGCGGTACCTGGAAGACATTCACGTTGTAACTTTGATAGTCCGCATTGTTGCTGACCAGTCCGAAGCCAAACTGCATCGGCATATAGAACATGCCGCCGTAAGCATGGATGACGGTCTTGCCGCGTCCATAGGGATCCCACGATAGGCCCACGCGGGGAGCTATCTCGTTCTTAGGTGCATCGTAGAGACTCTGACCCGGAGCGGTGAAGCTCTGGGTGTCGAAATCGAAATTCTGCGCGATGTTGCTGCGCTCGCTCCAGGCGGTGCTGTAGTCGTAGCGCAGGCCCAAGCTCAACATCAGATTGCGCGCAATCTTCCAGTTGTCCTGGCCATAAAAGCCCCAGTTGGAATTGACCATGCCCACCGAGCCGGGGAAGCCGATCTTCTGCAGGACGAAGGGAGCATCGTTTCGCAAGTCGTTGAAACTGGCAAAGGAGAAGGTCTGCTGCGGGCGAAGAAATTCGTTGAGCTGGTTGTAGCGATATTGCACGCCGAAGTTCAGCGTGTGCTTGCCCTTGGTCTTGGTGACGTTGTCGAAAACCTCGAAGACATTGAAGGGCGTGATCTGGTTGAAAGTGTTGGGACCGGGAAGCGCGCCTAGATTGGTGAAGAATCCGCTGAAGCCAACCAGCGGGGTCGGCGTGTTGGAGTTGGTGTCCGAATAGAAGCGGTTGTAGTCGACACTGAATTGGTTCAACAGCGTCGGGCTGAAGGTGTGCGTCTCTTCGACCTTGAGCAGTTGCGTCCGCAATTTCTGCGGCGAAACCTGGCCCTGATTCAGGCCGTAAGTGTAGTCGGTCAGCGAATCGTTGATGTTGTAGCGGAAGAAAATGTGGTTCTTCTCCGACATGTTCCAGTCAATCTTGACGGAGCCGGTATTTTCGGTGAGAACGTTGGGCAGGCTGGCCGGATCGTAAATCAACTGCGAGCCGCCGGCGGGATTCGAGGGATCGCCGGTGCCGGGAACGGCGCAAGAAGGCGGCGCGGGAATGGTGTTGCATCCCGCCGGAATCGGCGCCATCTGCGCGAACACCGGATCCATGCGGGGATCGTGCGGCAAGGAACGGAAATAGGCGCTGGGAATTTCGTACAGCGAGTTGAAGTTGGTGATGTTGGTGCGGTCGCCTTCGTAGTTGATGAAGAAGAACAGCTTGTTCTTGATGATTGGCCCGCCCAGATTGCCGCCGAACTGGTTCAACCGCAGCGGCGCCGCCGGTCCGGTATTGAAATAATCTTTGGCGTCGAAAACATCGTTGCGGAGAAACTCGAAGGCGGTCCCGTGGAAGCGGTTGGTGCCCGACTTGGTGATGATGTTCATCTGCGGGCCCAGCGAATAACCTTTGTCCGCGCCGTAGCCGCTGTTGGTGAAATCAATTTCCTGAATGCTGTCGATGCTGGCGCGAGTGACGCGCGCCTGCTCCTGGCCTTCGGTCATCAGGAAGCCGTTGATGTCGCCGCGGCTGGCATTCTGGCCGTCCACCGTGACGTTCAAGCCGGTGAAGACATTCTCCAGGCCGTTCACGCTGCCTTGGAAGAAGCCGGTGGCGTTGCTGGAACCCTGCGCGACTTCCAGGAAATCGCTGACGTCGCGGCCGTTGATGGGAAGGTTCGCCACCTGCGTCGAGTTCAGCGTGGTGCCGATCTCGGTGGTTTCGGTTTGCACCGTGCTCGGCGTTCCGGTGACTTCCACCGCTTCCTGCGCGCCGGCAACCGACATCTTTAGCGCGACACGGACTTGCGCGCCGACGTTGAGCACGATGTTGGCGCTGGTGGCTTCGGCGAATCCCGACGCGTTGGACTTGACCACGTAGTTGCCGTAGGGCAGCGCGGAGATCACGAAATTTCCGCTGGCGTCGGACATGGTCGTCGTCGCGATGCCGGTTCCGACGTTGGTCGCCGTCACCGTCGCTTTTTGCACCGCCGCGCCAGACGGGTCGGTGACGGTTCCGTTAATTGTTCCGGTATCAAATTGAGCGAACGCGAGTGAGGTGGAAAAACAGAGAAGCGCCAGGAAAAAAGCCTGAAGCAGGCCGCTGCAGCGCTGAGATGGGGCAAGTTGCGCATTTCTTTTCATGGACTTGTCTTTCGCCTCCCGATCCGAATAGAGAGAGTGACGCAACCATCGGGTATGGGCGGAATCCTAAAACCGCGAATACGTACAAGTCAAACATATTTTTGAACGTTTTGACTAAATCAGTCTTAATTTTGGCGTTTACAACATAAAAAGAAAATATTGGAGTGGCGGTTCGCAAGCAATTATTAGAGCGGGAGCGCAAAACTCCCGTTTTTGCGAAATGTGCGTTCGAAACCATATCCTCTAGAAACCGCTGTCAGTTCCCGCCAATCCGCCTGGTTACTTTCGATTAGTCACCAAACGAAGTTACTAGCTTATGAATGATGCCCCATTTACACTCGCCGGTTGAGCAGGAGGAGCCGTGCCCAAATCCAACCCTCGGTCCCCAGGCGGTGCGTCTGGCGCGCCGGAGCCGGTTGCTGCCGCGGACAAGCAGCAACTTCGCTTCACCGCGATTCTCACCTCGCTGCAGCAGAGCGGCCGAGTTTCGGTGGATGATCTGAGCGCGCGGCTCGAAGTTTCCGTGGTCACCATTCGTCGCGACCTCGACGCGCTGGAGCAAAAAGGGCTGTTGAGGCGCACCCACGGCGGAGCGGTCACCATCGAGCCGCTCTTCTACGAGCCGTTCCGACGCGATCGCTCGTTCATGGCGCAGGTGGAGCGCGCCGCCGACGAGAAGCGCCGCATCGGCCGCGCCGCCACCGCGCTCATCACTCCGGGCGAAACCATTGCCCTGACGCCGGGAACTACAACCACCGAAGTGATTCGCGGGCTGCCGATGAATTGCAACATCACGGTGGTGACCAACACGGTGAACGTCGCCATGGAACTCTCCAAGCGCAAGGACGTTTACGTCTTCGTCACCGGCGGACATCTTCACGGCGAATGGTTCTCGCTGGTCGGCTCGGCCGCGCTTAAGTCGCTGGACAACATGCTGATCAACACCATGTTCATCGGCGCCGACGGCCTGGACGCGATCTGGGGCGCGAGCTGCTTCAATGTCGATGAGGCCGAGCTGAACTCGACCATGATGCGGCTGGCACGGCGCAAGGTGGCGGTGGTGGACAGCGAGAAGCTGGGCGTGGTGACGAACTGGCGAATCTGCGCCGCCGCGGAGCTCAACATCCTGATCACCGACACCAAGGCTTCCGATAAAGCGGTCGAGCCCTTCCAGAAACTCGGCGTCGAAGTGATGCGCGTCTGAAAGCGCTCAGCCCTTCTGTTTTTGCGTGCCGTCTTTGGTAACGGTGTACAGGTTGCCCTGATAGCGCAGCCCTTCCAGCCGCGCATTGGCATCGAAATCCGCCAGGCGGGAATTGACGCGAATCCCATCGCGCAAAGTCAGCTCGGCTCCGAAGATCGAGTCAATCACCAGTTCCGTGAACGAACCCGCGGCGATGCAGCACCAGTCTTCGATATAGGGCGGATCTTCCGAGGCTTTGCGTGCCGCGCCGTTCACCGGAGGAAACACCGACTCGACAAAGTGGCCTTGCCCGATTGGGCCCTGGTTGCCGGCTTTGGCCAATTCGCGCAGCCACGACACAAGTCTTCCGCTGTCGCCCATCCGGTACAGTCCCTTCGCGGTCATGGCCGGCCATGCCGCGTACGCGCCCAGACAACTGTGGTCGGGACGAATGTTCCAGGTCGCGTCGGCGTCGCTCTGCGAGAGCGCGCGCATCCACTTCTCGCTGTGCAGCTCGCGCCAGAAGAATTCCCGCATCTCCTGCTGCTGGCCGGAGGACAGGTCGCCGAACATGTTGTCGGCCACCGCCAGAAAGTCATAGCAGTGGCGCACTTCGTTGAAACTGCCATCCGGCTGGCGGCAGCGCCAGTAGCCGCGGCCGTTCACATAGAGCTCGCGATTGATGCGCTCGGCAAGAGCATTGGCTTCGGCCCGCAATTGCTGGGCGCGAGCGGCATTTCCGCGCATGGCATGGAAGTCGGCAACCACGCGCATGCTGTGCACGTTGTTGGCGTTCATGCCTGCGACTTCATGCAAGTAGGTGCTCACCACCTCCAGCAAATTCTCGATGGTGCCGTAATCGCCGAGTCCGTCGCCGCGATGATCCAGCTTCTTCCAATAGAGCGCGTGGTCTTCGAGGTATTCGAGCATCGTGCGACTGCCGAGCATCTTGTCCAGCCAGGCGACATCGCCGGTGACGCAGACGTAGCGCCAGGCGCAGCGCACGATGGCGGTGTCGTTGACGGCGTACCAGGGACCGACGCCGGCGCCGGTCACGTAGTCGGAGGCAAGATGGTCATGCATGCCGAGCTGCACCCAGACTTCCACCAGCTTGCGCAGCGGCAGCGGATCCAGCAATGCCAGCGCCAGCGAGGTGAGGGAAGTGTCCCAGGGGAAGTTGAGCGTCGGCAGGACGTGGCCGCTGAGCGTGAGATAGGTGGGGCCGTACACCGAATCCGGCGAGACGCGGCGCGCGAACAGCAGATTGGCGAAGCCGTTGTGATACAGCTTCCACAGCGATTCGTCGTCGGTCACCAGCCGCGGCAGATTGCCGGAGAATTCCGAATTGCCGGGCGTGAATGCCGCTTCGACCAGGCGCTCGAATTCCGCCTCGCTCTGCTTTTCGATCGCCGCGAAATCCGCTTGTAGCTCGTCGTAAAGAGCCAGCGCCGAGTCGCCGTTCTCAGCGATGGCCGCAGCGAAATTGAGTTGCTGCTGCTCGCCCGGCGCGAGTTGAAGATCGAACGTCAGCATTCGTTGCTGTTCGAGTCGCGCCGGCAGGGGACGAAGTCCCTGCACCGCGACCGCCTGCGAATGTTGCGCCTCAAACCTGAGGCATCCGCGGCGCGCATGGTAGGTGATTTTGTTGTCGGCCTCGCCCGGGCTGTTGGCGAACCACGCGGTGGTTTTTTTCGTTACGCCGCCGCGCATGTCGAAGCCGAGTGTGACGCGACGGCTCGACCGGCCGGCGTTCTTGACCACGATGGCTTGCATCACCGCCCGCCGTTTGCTTGGCAGGAACAGGCGCGTCGTAAACTCAAGCTCGCCGATTTTCTGGCGGCGAACCACGCCATGCGGAAACCACTGATACTCGACGTTGCCTTCCGGCGGAGCGGCGATGGCGGCAAAGCGGCCGTCAACAAAAAGCTCGCAGGTGAGCAGGTAGCCGGGACTCCAGGCCGTCTCCGGCGGTCCGCAGCAGGCGTAAGGCGGGAAGGCGATGGCGGTGATCGACGATACCGATTTGCCGACCTGAGCATAGCCCCACTCGTTCATCGCCGCCGGACAGTTGAAGAGTTCGCGGAATTTGTAGGTGAGAGAATCGGCGGCGAGATCGGCGAGCCGCGGCGGCGACGGCAGAATCCCATTGGCTCCCGGCAGCGGACGAATCGCCGGCAGCGACAGGCCCAGCGCCTCCGGCCGTAGCGCGGCAACGGCGCCGCCGGCTGCGCCCAGCTTTAGAAAGGAGCGACGATTCAGGGAAGAGCTCGATTTCATGGCCATGCTCGATGCGGAACACATTGTAGCCGTATCGCAAGCAACGCGCGACGCTTTTGAGCAATTAGATAGACGAATTTTGTTCTTTTCTCTAGTATTCGGTCATCTCAACTCGGGAAGGGGAGAATGGGAATCAACCGCCATGTGGTGAAAAGCACCTTCGTCAGCGCGCTCGGCGGCCTGCTTTTCGGCTTCGACACGGCGGTCATCGCCGGCACCACGCACCAGCTTAGCCAAGTTTTCCATCTCACTCCCTCCCTGCTCGGGCTCACGGTTTCCAGCGCGCTGTGGGGCACGGTTGCGGGCGCGCTCACCGCCGGTTATCCCGGCCAGCGCATCGGCCGCCGCGACAGCTTGCGCATGATGGCGGTGTTCTATGTCATCTGCGCATTCGGCTGCGCCTTCGCCTGGAGTTGGGGTTCGCTGCTGGTCTTCCGCATCATCGGCGGACTGGGGATTGGCGGCTCGTCGGTGCTGGCGCCGATGTACATTGCCGAGTTGTCGCCGCCGAAGTGGCGCGGCCGTCTGGTCGGTTTCTTCCAGGTCAACATCGTAGTGGGAATCCTGGTGGCTTACCTGTCCAACTTCCTGATTGGCCGCGCGAACTTCGGCGCCAGCGAATGGCGTTGGATGCTGGGCATCGCGGCGTTGCCGGCCGTGCTGTTCCTGGTGATGCTGTTCTTCATCCCACGCAGCCCGCGCTGGCTGGTGATGCAGGGACGCAATGCCGAAGCGCTGGCGGTCCTGCACCTGATGGGCGAGCAGAACCCCTCGGAAGAATTGGACGACATTGTGCGCTCCATCCACATGGAGCGGAGCGCGGGTAGCGAATCGCTGTTCCAGCGCAAGTATCTGTTCCCGATTTTTCTGGCGGTCACGGCGGGGGCGTTCAATCAACTCAGCGGCGTCAACGCTTGTCTCTATTACCTGAACGACATTTTTGCGGCCTCGGGCGCGAGCAAATATTCCGCCGGCATGCAGTCGGTGCTGATCGGCTGCACCAACCTGTTTTTCACTCTGCTGGCCATGACCGCGATTGACAAGCTGGGCCGCAAGAAGCTGTTGCTGTTCGGCACCGCGGGCGTGTGCGTTTCGCTGGCCCTCATCGGCCGCATCTTTCATACCGGCGGGCATGGCAGTTGGCTGATCGGCCTGTTGATTGCGTTCATGGGATGTTTCGCGATTTCGCAGGGAGCGGTCATCTGGGTGTACATGAGCGAGGTGTTTCCCACGCGAGTGCGAGCGCAGGGCCAAGCGGTGGGGACCTCGACGCTGTGGATCATGAATGCCGTGATCTCGGCGGTCTTTCCGGTGCTGGCGGCCAAGTCCACGGCCACGCCGTTCTTCTTCTTCGCGGCCATGATGCTGGTGGACGTGGTGATTATCGCCGCGTTCTACCCGGAGACGACAGGAGTTTCGCTGGAGCAGCTCGAGCAGAAATTAGGGCTGGCGGAGTAGCGAAGTGTCGCCGGCTGAAGCCGGCTCGTGTCGTCCCCGGGGGACTCGATTCATTTTTGCGCGGGTACCCAGCGTTCCGCTTCGCTCCACGCTGGGCTGTCATGGCACGCGCCTGCGGCGCTCTGTTTCGAGGCCGTTGCGGCCTGGAATCCGACCACACATCACGAACGCGCGAGCCCGTTACGGCTGAAAATCCGTCCACACGTCGCGTACGCGCGCTGGGTCCGACACCCACTGCAAACTCTCCGGGTCGCTGCTGAATTGTTCGTACATGGCGGTGTTCGCTCGCAAGCCCAACTCCGGATAGGGACGGGTTGTGCGGACGGAAATCTCCGACGCGCGATATTTCGGGTTGGCCTCCCAGCGGATTTCCTCTCGCTGGTCGAGAACCGGAAACCACGCCAGGCCGCCATGGGCGCGGATTTCGTCGTACACGAATCCATACTGGCGATCGCAGAAAGCGCCGAACACCATGCGCCGCGCGGGGTCGGCATTGATGACGCAATGCGCCCACTGCGGCGGGACCACGACCTTATCTCCCGGCCCGGCATGAACCGCGAAGCAACTGCCCGGGATCGTCAGTGGCGCGCTCCTGCGCGTAGATGATCGCGCGCCCTTCCCAGATTTCGAACAGCTCCGGAGTGGACCATCCGCAATGCGGAGCGACCGCGTGAATGTGTCCCTGACTGCGAACCGGCTCGTCGCCCAGTCGTCCGGCGGCATAAGCCACCACGCCGACCAGTAGCATGCGTTGCGCTAACTCGTGACCGTGCTCGGCGCGTCCGACGTCCATCGCGATGGAGTAGACAGGATCGGGACCGGTGCAGTTGGGATCGCGCAGGCTGCGGCGTATGTCGTCGAGGTGGCGGAATTCCGGAGCGGGACCGAAGACGCCCGGCCCATATTCAAACTGCAAATCGCTGGTGCTGCGAACGCCGAGTTGAGGATCAAAGATGGGATTGGAGGACACGAGCTGATTATTCCCCGGTGAGCGTGAAGACGGGCGCGCCGTTCTGGTTGACGACGCGCGCGCCGAATCCCTGGGCGCCGCTGAGGTCGTAATCGTAGCCGGCGTCGCTGGGCCACGCGGCGACGAAACGCAGCGGAACATCTCCGGTGTTGACGACGCGATGTGCGTGATGGCCGGCAATGTAGTGCAGCGTGCCCGGCTGCATGGCTTCAAAGCGCGAGTTGCCGGCCGCGTCGCGAAGAATCAACATGCCGCTGCCTACGATAGCTCCGTAAAACTCGGCGCGATTGCCAATCGCGTGACGATGCCCGTGCGTCATGAAGTATTCATCGCCGACCTGGCCGGGCTGAATTTCCGTCAGGCCCCAGAGCAAGCCGCCCTCGGTGCCGGGCGCGACCGGCTCCCACCACCAAACGCGATAGACGACGGTTTCGGGATCCATGGCCGCGAGCGCTGGTTTATCGTGGAAGATTCCGGTAAGTTGGGCCAGCTTTTTTTCGGAGACACGAAGGCCGGCGACGTCGATGGCGCCGTTGGCCCAATTGAGCGCGGCAATAACGGGATTCACGCTTCCAGATTACGAAAGCGGAAGTGGCTAAATCAATCATAAAAACAAAAATAATATTTCTTTTGTGGCGAAAGAGATAGGATTTATGTTCCTCTTTGCGAGTATCGGTTGCATGACCTTCGTGGGCCAGCAACTACATAAATAATGGATAAGCCGGCCATCTCGATCGATCTGGGCGGATCGCACGCCACCATCGCGGTCGTGCAAGGCAGCAAGCTGCTGGCCAGTCGCGAAATCAAGCTCGACCACGCGCGCGATTTGTATCCGGTGCTGGCCGAGTTTGCCGCGGCGATTTCCGAGCTGCTGAAGGCCCTGAAGCTGAAGCCGCAGGATTGCCTGGGCATTGCGCTGGGATTTTGCGGACTCGCGGACGCGCGCACCGGGCGAGTAATTTCGACCAACAAGAAATATGAAGACGCGCCGGGCATAGATTTTCGCGCGTGGAGCCGGCAGTCGTTCGGGCTGCCGTTCGCCATCGAGAACGACGCGCGCATGGCGTTGCTGGGCGAGCGTTACGCGGGGGCGGCGCGCGGCTGTGATGACGTGGTGATGATCACGCTGGGCACGGGCATCGGCGGCGCGGCCATGATCGAAGGCAAACTGCTGCGCGGCAAGCACGCGCAAGCCGGATGCCTCGGCGGACACTTGCCGGCAAAGGTTGGCGGACGTCCGTGCACCTGCGGAGCCGTGGGATGCCTGGAGGCGGAGGCTTCGGGTTGGGCGCTGCCTTTTATCGCCAAAGACTGGAAGGGCTTCGCGACAAGTGAGTTGGCGCGGCGCGAGAAGCTGGACTTTGAGTCGGTGTTTGGATTGGCCGAGTCGGGCGATATTGTCGCGACGGAGATTCGCGATTACTGCATGCAGGTGTGGGCGTCGGGAGCGGTGGGATTGATCCATGCCTACGATCCCGAACTCATCGTGATGGGCGGCGGGGTGATGCGCAGCGGCGCCGTAATCCTGCCGTACATTCAGGACTTCGTGAATCGGCACGCATGGACGCCGTGGGGCAAGGTGCGGATCGCGGCGGCCGAACTGGGCAATTACGCTGGGCTTTTTGGGGGCGTGCCGCTGCTGACGGGTGACGTGTGATGACTGGCGATTTTGCCGGCAAATCGCGACGCGTTCTGTTCGTTCTGGCGGTCATCAGCCTGATCTGTTTGCCGCAGACGATGTTGGCGGAATGGCAGCCGGTCGGCGATCTGCGCGCGCAGGGAAGAAGCGGCAACGAGTTTCGCTTCAGCAACGAGCGCGCGACGGTCGTCATCACCGTGCTCGCAGCGGATGTGGTACGCGTGCGTGCCGTCGCTGGGCGCGTGCCGCCCCCGGACCACTCCTACGCGGTGATCGAGACCGACTGGCCCGCGGTCCCGGTGGAAGTCAGCTCCAGCAAAAATGAGCAGCGCATTCGCACGCCGGCCTTGGAGGTGCGGGTGCATCTGGCGCCATTCCGCATTGCATTTTACGACGCGAAGGGCGAGTTGCTGTCGAAGGACGCCGACCGGTTGGGCATGAGCTGGGATGGCGCGCGGGTTCGGGTGTGGAAAGATGCGCCCCCAGACGAACATTATTTTGGCTTCGGCGAGAAGAGCACGCCACTCGATAAACGCGGCCGCTCGCTGGTGATGTGGAACAAGGATCCGGAAGGCTTCGATGCGTCGTCCGAGCCGCTCTACGAATCGGTGCCGTTCTTCCTCGCCCTGCGGCCGGGTCGCGCTTACGGAATTTTCTTCGACAACACATTCCGGTCGTCGTTCGACATGGCGTCGGAGTTTCCCGACCTCTACTCCTTCGGCGCGGAGGGCGGCGAGATGAACTATTACTTCTTCGCCGGACCGACGCCGAAGCAGGTGGTCAGCCAGTTCACCGCGCTGGTGGGGCGCATCCCCATGCCGCCGCGCTGGTCGCTGGGCTACATTCAGAGTCGCTACAGTTATTACCCGGAGAGCAAAGTTCGTTTCATCGCGGAAAATTTTCGCGAGCGCGGCATTCCCTGCGACGGCATCTTCCTCGACATTGATTTCATGGACGGCTATCGCATTTTCACCTGGGACAAGTCGCGCTTTCCCAATCCCGCGAAGATGATGTCGGACCTGCGCGGGCAAGGCTTCCACATCATCGCCATCGTCGATCCTTACGTGAAGGTCGATCCCAACTATTGGGTCTATCGGCAGGGAATGCAGAATGGCTACTTCGTGAAGCGGGCGGATGGCACGGTGCTGACCGGGCGAGGATGGGCGGCGCTCAATGCGTTTCCGGACTTCGCGTCGGCCAAGGTGCGGGAATGGTGGGGCGGCTTGTTGAAGCAACAACTCGACCAGGGCGTGGCCGGCTACCTCACCGACATGAATGAGCCGACCATGGTTCAGCACGACGAGCAACCGGCGAGCACCTTTCCGCTGGATGCGGTACACCAGACCGACGCTGGCCCGCGGCCGCACGCCGAGATTCACAACGTGTACGGCATGCTGGAGACCATGGCCACCCGCGAAGGCATGCTGCGCGCGCGTCCCCATGAGCGGCCGTTCATCATCACGCGCTCCACCTACGCCGGCGGACAGCGCTACGCGGCGCAGTGGAGCGGCGATAACTTCGGCACCTGGGACCATCTGCGGCTGAGCATGCCCATGCTGAACGGCATGGGACTGTCAGGGCTGCAATTTGCCGGCGCCGATATTGGCGGCATTATGCCCGTGCCCAGCCCCGAACTTTATACGCGCTGGATGCAGAGCGGCCTGCTGACGCCGTTCGCCTGGACGCACTCGATGGGCCCGGGAAACCTGGAGCCCTGGGGCTTCGGTAATCGCATGGAGGCGATCAATCGCGAATCCATCAAGCTGCGTTACCGGCTGCTGCCGTACATCTACACTGCCTTCTGGAAGGCGTCGCAGACCGGCCAGCCCATCATGCAGCCGCTGCTGCTGGACTATCCCGACGACTGGCTCGCCATCGGCACCAACGACGAATACCTGTTCGGCGACGATCTACTGGTTGCGCCCATCGTGAAGGACTACGACGAGTCACGGTCGGTCTATCTTCCCAAGGGCACGTGGATTGATTATTGGACGGACCGCAAATATGTTGGCCCGGCTACGATTGAGGCCAAGGCGCCGCTGGAGCAGATGCCGCTATACGTTCGCGGCGGCGCCATTCTGCCGAGCCAGCAGGACATGCAGTACACCGATCAGTTTCCGATCGATCCGCTGACGCTGGATGTTTATCCCGATGGCGCGTCGTCGCGGGAATACTACGATGACGACGGCATCAGCTTTGCCTATCAGCATGGCGCGTACTTGCTGCAGACTCTGAAGTCGGAAGAAATCGCTGACGGCGTGATGATCGAGATTTCGAGCCCGCAAGGGAGTTACCGTCCGCCCAAGCGCTCGCTGCTGATTCGGGTGCATCTTCAGGCGCTCGCGCCCCGCAGCGTGACGGTGGATGGAAGCACGGTGCCGCAGCAGGCCTCGAGCGATGCGTTGGCGAAGGCGGCCAGCGGATGGCTGTATGACGCCGACACCCGAACCGTCTCGGTGCGATTCCCGGATCCGCAAGCGGCGGTCAGCATCAACGTCGTTCACTGACGATCTGGAGTTTCGCGGCATTCTGCCTATGGCCAGGTTTCCCAATGCGCAACTGTCGGCTCCCATTCCGGGGAATGAGAATTTGCGCTTCCTCAATTTTCGCGGCGATGCGCTGCCGTTTCGCGGCGATGTGCTGCTGCTGTCTCCGCCGGGATTCGAGGACTTGCGCGACGTTCCGCTGTTGCTGCTGCTGCACGGAGTTTACGGCTGCCAATGGAACTGGTGGCTGAACGGCGGCATCGATCGCACAGTGGCAGAAATGCTGCGCGATGGAAGCACTGTTCCCATGCTGATTGCGATGCCGTCGGATGGCTTATGGGGAGACGGCAGCGGCTACGTTCGGCATGAGCACGGCGATTATGAGCGCTGGATCGTGGATGATATTCCCTCCTGTCTGGGCGAACTGTTTCCGCAATTGATGGCGGATAAATTTCTGCTTGCCGGGCTTTCCATGGGCGGCTTTGGGGCGCTGCGGCTGGGGATGAAATACCCTGCGCGAACGCTGGGCATCTCCGCGCACTCGTCCATCACCGACGTGGCGCAGTTGTCGCGCTTCATTCCTTACGGGCCGGAGAATTTCGAGTTTGCCGGCGCGCAGAACGTCAGTCTGCTGCATTGGGCCGCCGCGAATCGCGATCACCTTCCGCCGCTACGCTTCGATTGCGGTACCGACGATTCCCTGATTGAAGACAATCGCAACCTGCATCGCGACCTGGCCGAACTCGGGGTCGAGCACACGTACGAAGAATTTCCTGGCGGCCACGACTGGGCGTACTGGACGGCATACGTCCGCCGGACGCTCGCCTTCAGCAAGGCCGTCCTGGCGAAATAAGTTACCTCGCCTCACCCGGCGCTGCCGCCGCTGACGCGGCTGGTGCAACGAGATGCCGAGATCCGAGCGAATCAGAGTTCTTCGTGACGCAACATCACCGCGATGCGTCCTTCGCGACGTAAGCTCAATGCGCTGTCGTCGGTGACGCGGCCGGCCGGACCGACGCCGGCATGGGCATGCGCACCACCTGCGGGGTGTAGATGTATGGCCCCGTCTCCAGCTTTTTCGGCTTCATCGTATTGCACACGTAGGTGAAGACCAGCTCGCCCGGCTTCTCAAACTCCGGATGCTCTTTACCGGCGTAGCAGAAGGTGTCGGTGTCGTAGTGAGGGTTGGTTTTCTGCATCTCCGGAATGTGATAGATGACGTCGCCCTCCGTCCATGGCCCGGTCATCTCGGGCGCAGTGCGAATAAAAACCTGGTCGGAGAAAAGCGTGGGATTCACCAGCACCGCAATCCACTGCTTCAGCTCGGGATGGTAGTTGACGGTCATCTCCGATGCGCCGTGCTGCATGATGACCTTGGCTTTTTCCGGCTCAAGCCCGGCGTGCCACTTGTCGTCGTTGCCGAGGTATTCCATCTGCTTGCGGGGATCGCTGCTCGCGGTCACGGGAATGCGCGCCAGGATGGTTGGGCGGTCCTTGCCGGTTTCCCAAAGACTGAACAAGTACAGATGCTCGCCGTTCACCACCGCGGCGGATGCGGCTTCCACGTGCTGCGAATCTTCGGTCAGGGGGAAATAGGCGATCGTCCAGTCCTGCGGATTTTTTCCCAGCTTGGTGATGTGGGCCAGGTCGGTGCCGCAGATTTCAAAGCTGAATGCCGCCGACGTCGCCTTCTCCGCGTTGCGCACGCACAGGTTCGCCACCCAGAGCTCATCCTTATACGCCGCGCCGCTCAGCGCCCAATACCAGGTCTTGGGATGCTGCGGCTGGAAGAAGTCGAGATACTTGCCGTCTTTGGCGCGGCGGATGGTGTAATCCATCTTCCAGCGGCCCTTCTTGCAGGTGGAGATGCCGACGGTGTTGCGCACCATGCGCGGGTCGTCGCCGGTGACCTGCCGGCTGTCGCCGTAGAGAGTGTCGCCGAAAATCCAGAAGTCGCGGCCGTCGGCGAGCGGGACCGACGAGCCCACGTCCGCGCCTAGCCACGGTGGCTGGAACGCGAAGGACGGAGTGCAGTCAAAGCGCGGCTGCGACTGGGCGCTGAGCAGAGCGCAGGAGAATACGACCAGCAAGAATAAGGATGCGCGAAGAAGTTTGTGCATGGGGTCGGGTCCTCATAGATTGATCGAGATCAAGAGCTGGCACAATTTGCGGCGACAGGCCGGCGAATCGGCGCTGACTTTCGAATCGGCGCCTAATGTCTGTTCGATTAGCCATCAAACAGGCAATAATATGTTCGATTAGATGGCTTGCGCAATCCAGCAGTCAACCGCTTCGCCTGAGACACCCCTGACTCAACTGGAAGCGAGATGAGGTTCCGGCTGCGACTGAAGCATGGTCGCTGCCGGTGAGCAAGAACAAAATTCGAATTGAGCCGGACGGGAGAACGATCTTCTTCCGTCCCCGAGGTGTCTGTGTCGTAGCTGTTGCCGCGGCTGCGCGGCTGATTTGAATGCACAGGAAGATGGTTCGTTCCACCACTCAGCGCGTTTGTGAACTGCGCGCGGGAATTGTTACGATACCTCCACGTTGAAACACTCATCGCACGAGAGCAATCCCAATCTCGCAGAGCAGTCGATACGATTCCAGGCGCCGGCTCAATCGCAGGGCGTGGGAGGCAATGGTGCCGTCTGGATCCTCGCCGGGCTGGCAATCGTCGCCGTGATCATGCTCGGGAATTGGGACTTGCTTACCGGCAAAGCGGCGCCGCTGTGGGATGCGATTGCGTATTATGCGCCGCTGTTTACGCTGGTCGGCGATCACGCCCGGGCAGGGCGACTTCTGCTGTGGAATCCGTGGATGAGCGGGGGGTCGCCGGATTGCGCCGATCCGCAAAGCGGAGCCAGTTCGATCGTCATTGTGCTGTTCGGACTGCTGTTCAAGAATCCGATGCACGCCTTTGTTATTTATTGGTTCAGCTTCTGGATTTTTGGCGGGCTGGGAATGCTGCTGCTGTGCCGCTACCTGAAGTGTCCGGCGTGGGGCGCCACGGTGGCTGCCCTCGGTTTCGCCGCCAGCGGGTTTTATACCGGACACGCGGAACACACCGCACTGATCTACACCTATTCTTTTGTGCCGTGGATCGTCTGGCGCTTTGACAAGGCTCTGCTGCGCCGCTGGTGGAGATATGCCATCCAAGCGGGATTGCTGTGGGGTCTCTCGGCGCTGGGCGGCTATCCCGGCATGGTCATCCTCACCTTTTTCTTTCTGATGTTTTGGGCGCTGGGGCGTGTGCTGTGGCCGCCGCAGGAGGACTCTGTAGGACAGTCGGACCCAACGCAGCGGCGAAAGAGCCTGATACTCGCGGTAGTGGGATTGCTGCTGGTAGCCGCCGTGAGCACCATCATCATGAGTCCCTCCTACTGGGCGTTTTTTAAATATTCGGGAGGCTACTCGTCGCGCGCCGGCGGTCTGACCCGGCAACGCGCGCAGGAGGTGCCGTTGCCGCCACAAGCGATGGGCACCTTCTCCAGTCCCTACCTGGCGCAGTTGAGCTTGCGCAACGGACGGGACATCTGGCGCGAAAGCGATGTTGCCATGAACAGCATCTATCTCGGCGTTATCGTGGCTGCGTTGGCATTCGTTGGCTTGCTGCGAGGCTCGCCGTGGAGGATTTGGCTGGCGGTGGTCGCCGCCTTCTTCTTTGCCTGTTCGGTGGGGCGGCACTTGCCGGTGCGCGGTTGGGTTTACGATCTGGTGCTGCCGACGCGGTACTTCCGTTTTCCTTCGCTGTTCAGCGGCTACGCGATGTTCGCCTGCTGTGTGCTGGCTGCATTGGCATCGCGCGACATCGCCGAATCGAGCCGCGAAGATATACCCTTCCGGCGAAAAGTCTTTGTGATTGCTGTAGCTCTTTGCGCGCTGGCAACTTTCTTCTACCTATGGATTCTGCGGACGGCTCTGCTGACGGTCGTCGAGGTCCGCGGCGTGTCCATCGTGGCGGCGGTGCTATGGTTCGCACTGGTGTGGGTGGCACTGCTGTGGTGGAGAGGCTGGATCGCGTATCGCGGCTTCCTCGCGACGCTGTTGCTGATCGCGCTCGCCGATGCCGGTTCAACGTTCGTGATCGCGCAGCCCATCATGTATACCGACGGTACGTTGCGCCCGTGGCACGCCATGATGTCGTACCATAGCCGCAATCTGGAGCTGACCGGCGCGGGATTCCAGCGGAGTGCCTTTCCTCCGGACGACCTGGGCAAGTATTGGGACGATAAAAGTATCGTGGTGAAAAAGGCCGTGATGGCGGGCGATCCCTCGCTGGTTAACGCGCACGCTTTTCCTTACGCTGTCGATCCGGTGCTGAGCAAAATTGCGGTGGGCGAGCAGCGCACCTGGTTTTCCGATCAGCCAATTTGGTCCGATCCTGGCGATGCCGCCTTCAGATATTACATCGCGGTGAGCCATCAGTTGGGCACGCCGCCGCTGGTGCTGCATAAGCCCGAGCAGATGGCGCCGAAGGTTTCCGCCGAAAGCGCTCCGGCGAGCGCGCCGAATTGGGGAAACAGCGCCCAGGCGATGTCGCCGGCGACGGTGCACCTGATTCGCTATTTCCCCAATCGCCTCGAGTTCGATTACACCGCCGACAAGGACGGATGGCTGCTGGTGAGTGACCGATGGTCGCCGGGCTGGAAAGCCACTGTCAATGGAACGCCGGTCGAGAATACCGCGGCCAATTTTGTGTTTCGCGCGGTGCCGGTGCAGCGCGGAGAGAACCGCATCGCCTTCCGCTTTGAGCCGCGCGGCTTTGTGCCGCTGATTATTGTCAGTTGGTCGCTGCTGATTGTGGCGGGCGTCTGGCTGTTCGTCACTCGCGCAAGACGGCCAACCGGACAGCAGCCTGCTGCATAGCGCGACTACTCTTCGCGCAGCAAAGTCAGCGGATCGATGGACAGGGCGCGTTGCGCCGGCATCCAGGTTGCCAGCACGCCCAGCAGCGCCATGGCCAACACCGCTCCGGCCAGCACCAGCGGGTCGCGCGGCGTAGCCTGGTACACAATCGCCTCTATCACCCGGCTCGCCAGCACGCCAAGAAGTAATCCAGCCGCCGAACCAAACGCCAGCAGGCGCAAGGCGTGTCCCAGCGCCGCCTGCAAAACTTCGCGGCGCTGCGCGCCCAGCGCAATGCGGATGCCCAGTTCCTTCATGCGCTTGCTTACTGAGTAGGCAGCCATGCCGAAGATGCCGGTGATGGAGAGCATTGCGCCCATCAGGCCCAGCACGCCCAGCGACATGGTCGCCATGCGCGGCCCGAACAGCGTGATATCGAGCGCGCGTGCCCGCGGCTGAATGTACAACGGCAATGCCTCGATCCAGCCCACGCAGTTTGTCGCGGATGGCGGTTGCCAGTTGCTGCGGATCGTTTTTGGAGCGCACGATGAAGTAACTTTGGCTGGCGGGCGATTGCAGGATGGGGAGAAACATCGAAGGCTGCGGATCTTCGGTCAGGCTGTTGTACTTTCCGTCTTCGGCGATGCCCACTACCTGGATGCGGGTTCCATCGGGCATCTTGAAGAATCCGCCCATGGCTTTTTCCGCCGACCCAAACAGGCGGCGGCCGAATTCGCGGTTCACCACCGCGACTCGCGGAGCGTTCTTGTCGTCGTGCCAGGTGAAGGCCCGTCCGGAGAGCAGCGTGGTACCTTCGGCGCGGAAGTATTCCGGCGAGATGCGATAGAGATTCGCATCGGCGGCGACATTGGTGGGCCGCAGATCGGTGGTGGCGTCGGTAAACACATTGGAGTCCGACGCTCCTTCGCCGAGCGGAATGCCGTCCGCCAGTCCGACCGCCTCGACGCCGGGAATCGCCTCCAGCGCGTCGATCATGCGCTTCTGCATCACGGGAACGCGGTCGCCGGTGTAGCCAGCCATGCCCAGGCCAGTGTCGGCCAGCATGCTGTTTTGCAGGTCGAATCCAAAATTGTTATGCAGCGAGCGCGACGAGTCCGCGCACCGCCACCATGGATGACGTCACCAGCACGGCGCAAAGCGCGATCTGCACCACCAGCAGGATGTCGCGCACGGTTATGCGCCCTCCCACCTTGGCCATCGAGCCAGCTTTGACCACTTCGTAGGGATTGGTATGCAGCACCTGGCGAATGGGAACGGAGCCGAAAAGCAGTCCGCTGGCCAGCGCCAGCAACACCGCAACCAGGTACACGTGGCCGTCAGGATTCACCGCCAGATGGATGGGCCATCGCGCGAAACGGCTGCCAGGCGCTCATGGCGCGCAACAGCGGCAGCTGCCGCAAAGGCCGATGGCGCCGCCGGCCACCGATATCAGGATCGCTTCGGTAAAAAGCTGGCGCAGGATGCGGCGCCGGGTCGATCCCAGCGCCAGACGCAAAGCCACTTCGCGCGCCCGGTCGGCGGCGCGAGCGGCAAACAGGCTGCCCAGGTTGGCGCATGCGGCCAGCAGAATCAGCCCCGCCAGCAGCATCAGTCCAGTCATGAACGCCTTCACCGGCCGGCCAAGATAATCGCCGTACAAGCTGGGCCGCGCCAGGGTGAACGCTCATCTTCGGATCATCCTTGGGATAGGTCTTTTCCAGGTCAGCGCCGATCGAACTCGAGGTCGGCAGCGGCTTGCGCCTGGGTGACTCCCGGCTTCAGTTGGCCCATGACCTCGAAGATCCATCGCTTGCCGCGGGCGTTCAGATCGTCGTCCGCCAGAACTGCGAATGGTTCGACGATGGGCACGAAGCACGTCGGGGCTGAAAAACAAAATCGTGCCGTGAAAGTCCTGCGGCGCGACGCCGATGATGGTGAAGGGATGCTTGTTCAGCTGCACCACGCGGCCCACTACGCTGCGATCGTCCTGGAAATGCGATGTGCCAGTAGGCGTAGGTCAGAACAATGTAGGGCGCGCTGTTGGGGCCGTGCTCGTCCGAGGCGTGAAACAACCGCCCCAGGATAGGGCCGCAGTCCCATGCGCGTCGAAGTAGTTTCCGCTGGTTCCGTCTAAGCCCCAAACGCTGGAGGGTTCCTTGCCGGTGTCAAAGCCCACCTCCGCACAGTGTTGATAGGCGACCAGCGCTGTCGAAGCTGCGGTTCCGGTCGCGCAGATCGAGATAGTCGGGATAGGACTCGTGGGCGTCGCCAACGTCGGTGACGCCACACCGCATACAGGCTGTCGGCTTTGGGCACGTTCAGGGGCGCGGATAACGAAGGCATTCATCACGCTGAAGACCACGGCGTTGGCGCCGATGGCCAGGGCCAGCGTCAGCACGCGGCTGCCGTGAATCCCGGCGACTTGCGCAGGACGCGGACCGCGTAACGAATGTCCTGCACAAGGAACCGAGAAACGTACTGCCGCCCGGCTTCGTGACTCTCTTCTCTGACGCGCTCGATGCCGCCAAATTCGATGCGCGCCGGCGCTCGGCCTCGGGCGCGGGAACGCCGGAGCGTTCCAGGTCGTCGGCGCGATGCTGGATGTGCGACGCCAGTTCCTCTTCCATCTCGGCGTTCAATCTGCGAGCGCTGAAACAGCTGCAGCCAGACGAAAACGTAGAGCGTCGAGGAGTTTCATACTTCCTCCGGTTGCGCGGCCAGGGCCGAGCCGATGGCATTGGCCAGACGGTTCCAGCTCTCGGTCTCCTCGCGCAGTCGCTTGCGGCCCGCGGCGGTGAGTTCGTAGAACTTCGCGCGGCGATTGTTGTCCGATGTTCCCCAGTTGGCTTTCAGCAGGCCCTGGCGAACGCAGGCGGAACAGCCCGGGTAGAGCGCGCCCTGTTCGATCAGCAGGGCATTGCCGGAAATCTGCCCGATGCGCAAAAGGACGCCGTAGCCGTGCAGCGGGCCGAGCGACACCGCTCGCAGGATAAGTAGATCGAGGGTCCCGGGAAGAAGTTGAGCCTGGTCGTTCACCAGCCCTCCTAAAATGATTAGGAGAGTAGCGCGCTCTCTCCTAAGCTGTCAAGGGGAAAGCGAAATGGCCGGGAAAATTTGCGTTCTTTCAGACATGCGACAAAAAAATCGGCGATGGT
Organism: uncultured Acidobacteriaceae bacterium; assembly: GCA_963763975.1. Taxonomy (GTDB): domain Bacteria; phylum Acidobacteriota; class Terriglobia; order Terriglobales; family Acidobacteriaceae; genus Bog-257. The sequence continues at coordinate 196,144 of CAVXQR010000003.1, read as the reverse complement.
AATCCGGCGGCGTTACTGTTGGCAGTCGTTACCTTACGTCTTATGTGGCGAGCGGAAACAGATTTCCAATCCACCAAAGTGATGCGCCTGGCACGCACATGAAGGTTAGAGACATATCTTCCTATTACGATTTAAGTTGGAAGATGTTTAATGCTTACAAAGGAAGGCGCGTCGAAGTTGGCCGGGACTGCCTAACTTGTTAGTTGATGGCGTTGCGTTCTCCGCAAGCTTCCATGGTGTGGGTGCTCAACTGAACGAGGTAGCACGCCTGGGTGCTGTGGGTGTGGTCGGCAACGTCTTTGTAGGTGATGGTCAGCCGGACCTGGCTTTGCAGTTGACCGCGATAGATGGGAGCGACCGAACCCTGAGGAATGGGCAGCGCAAACAGCGTTTTGGAAACGGCCCCCGGGAATACATCACCCAGATGGCGTTCAGTCGCGTTGGTCTTTCCGGCCGCAGGCAAGCCATCCACTTCCAGTGTCCCGTTCAAACGCACATCCAAAGCCGGAGTACTGCCATAGTTCTGCAGGATGACACTCAACACTTGATTGGGAGAGGTCACGGGCAGCGGACCGATGTCCGAAATGCCAAGCCAGGGGCGGGCTGCGGGCACATCGCTGGTTCCTGGAAGCGCGGTGGAAGCCGGCGATTGCTGCCGGGGATTGGCGAGCAGGCGGGTCAGGGCGCGTACTTGCAGGCCAATGTAGAACAGCGCGACCAGAGCGGCGATCGCAGCCAGCACCACCAGCCAGTTCGGTATGCGACTCGGCTCCGGCGTCGGTGGAACCGCGCTCTGGAACAGAGGAGACGAAGAAGGTTCGCGCTCGTAGTCACGCAAGTCCGGTATGGGAAAGTCGCCGTGTGTAACGTGAGAAGAAGCTCCGGCGAGCGGTTTGACGCTTATGGTGTCAACGATGGACTCGAAGGGCAGAGAGGAAGAATAGCGCTCGGTGCGGTTCTCGGGGTCTTGGTGTCGAATATTTTTCTCCATCGAAGACACCGCAGAGCATAACGTAAACTACTGCGGATGTCGATTGCTTGAATCTAGAGACGTACTTGTGGGCGCTGCCAACCATGCGACATGATGAGAAGTTGGGTTGGGAGGCGCCGCCACTCAAAAGGATGCAGAAACTGAAGGCGATAGGCGACGCGAGTTCTGGTGGTACCCGGTTCGATTAACCCGCATGACCGCAAAAGGCCCAAATCCAGCCGAGTTCGAATCCCAGCCGTCGGGTGTAATCAGGCCGCCGCGCTTCGTTTACGAAGGCTTCCCGCTTTCCGTCATCGTCGTCGATCCGCAAACCAACGAATGCCTGGAAGTGGACCAGAGCCTGTGCGACCGGCTGCATTGCGCGCCGCGCGAGCTGCTGCATCGCAGCCTGGTCGAGACCCATCCCGATTTGCGCGCCGAGGTGGTGCGCGAGCTGTTTCGCCAGGTGCAGATGGGAACGCCCATCAAGTTCTATACCAAGCAACGGGTCAGCTCCGGCGAAATACTGGATGCCTTCGTGACCGCCAGCCTGGCGATGCGCAGTCATCAGCCGCAACTGCAATTGGTCACGGTGGACGTGACCGCACGTCTGCGCGCCGAACGGGCCTTGCAGGAGGCCGAAAAGCGTTTTCGCGGGACCTTCGAGCAGTCCGCAGTTGGCATCGCGCACCTGGCCATGGACGGCAAGCACCTGAGGGTCAACCGCAAATATCGCCAGTTGCTGGGATACTCCGAACACGAGCTGCATAACCTGACGCCCGCCAATCTTTCCCATCCCAACGACATGAATGTCGAATGGGGGCAAACCGAGGCGCTGCTGGCCGGGGACGTCAACAGCTATTCGGTGGAGAAGCGGCTGATCCGCAAAGACGGCAGCATTGTCTGGGTAGCTCTGACGCTTTCGATGGTGCGCAACGGCACCGGCGAGCCTGACTACTTCATCTCCGTGATCGAGGACGTGACCGCGCGCAAGCGGGCTGAGTCCGAGCGCGATGAACTGCTGCGCAGCCTGGAGCACCAGGTCAGCCTGCGTACCGCCGAACTGGAGAAACTCTCGCTGACTGATTCGCTGACCGGCATCGCCAACCGCCGGCACTTCGACAGCGTGCTGGCCGCCGAGTGGGCGCGCGCCACTCGCGCCACCCGCCCGGTCTCGGTGGTCCTGATTGACATTGACGACTTCAAGGTATTAAACGATACCCTTGGCCACGTGCAGGGCGATGCCTGCCTGCGCGCGGTGGCGACGGCAGTGCAGCAGGTGGCCTGCCGCTCCACCGACTTGGGCGCCCGTTACGGCGGCGACGAATTCGTTATGTTGCTGCCGGAAACTGAAACCGCCGGGGCCAAGCTGCTGGCCGAAAAGCTGAAGCATTTCGTGGAGAAGATTACTTTGCCGGACCTGATTCATGGCGGGCAGTTGAAGCTCAGCATCAGCCAGGGCGTCGCCTGCGCCATGAATCCGCGCGAGATACCGCCAACGATCTGCTGCTTGCCGCCGACCAGGCCATGTACGCTTCCAAGGAACAAGGCAGAAACTGTATCTCGGTGGTTAACACGCTGTGACTTTTTCGGAACGGTAACCTTTTCGATGAGGCGTCCCAGAAAGGTCAGTGCTCAAGACTCTAAGCCGCCGCGAGCGAACCCCCAGCCGCCACGGAGGCGCGAAGTCTCCGGTCTGCTCACACGAAAAGAGCTACAGGTGATGGAGTTGGTCTCCTACGGCTACGACAATCGCGCCATCGCCGAGCATTTCCACACCCTCACCCAAGCCGTCAAAAACATGTTGCGTAACATCTTGCTGAAGTTGGGAGCCGACAATCGCGCGCATGCCGTCTCCGTCTGCTTTCGCAATGGATGGCTGCCGGGTTCTGCGGACTATGAAACGCTGGCGGAGAGCGGCCTCGATCCGTCGTTGGGCGAAACCGGCAGCGGCACGGGCTGCACCCGGCGCTGGCGCTCGGCCAGTGTGGTGGATTCGGTCTGTGACTCCTGCTCGTTGACCATTGCCCGCGCCTTTCGCCTGTCCGACTTGGCGCTTCCGGAGTCGAACCACCGTTGCCAGCGACGCGAACGGCGGCAGTACGTGCGGGTGATCGCGCAAGGGAAAGTGTTGCGCGCGAGCCGCCGACATTGACGTTCCCATCTACGCGAAGGCCAAGCGGGAATTCGGCGCGCGGCCGCGGCATAAACGAAATGGCCTCCAGTCACCACTCTGGCCGATGTGGTGACTGAAGGCCAAACTACTGCCACTTCGTTACTTCCGACTGTATGCCCGCAATAAAAGGATGTCCACACCACTGATGGCCAAGTTCCGTGATGTCACTTTTGCGCGTGAGTAGAACGGCTATGGAAGATTCTTGACGCGATTTGGCGCGTGGCCGCACAAAGGCACGTTTTCGACAAATTCAGCTTTCGATTTGCGGGCCGAAATCACCCTGGCCGTGGCGATTTTTGTCAGGTATCGGCCATCGTTAAAGGCGTTTCACCACGTCGCAAAAACAATCCGGAACCGTTTCGTCACGGAGGCACGGAGCGCTCGGAGTTAAACCAGAAAAATAAGAAGAACTCGATCCTTACGAAAACGGCATCTCATCCATGGGAACGTCGCATGGCCGGAAAGAAATCCCATAGCAAACCTCAGGGTCCCAATTCCGCTGATGCGCGGCTGAAAGGCTGGAAGCAGATTGCCGAATTCCTGGGACAGACGGTTGCGGTAGCACAGGATTGGGGACGCGATGGAATGCCGGTTACTCACAGCGGACGCAACGTTACCGCTTCACGGCAGGAGTTGGAACAATGGCTCGGCCGGGAATCAGGATCGCACGCGCCGGCGCACATTTCGTCCGAAGATACGGACCTTTCCGCCATCCTGAAAGAAGGCGTGGCCGACGCACGCAAGCATCGCCATCGCAAAATCAAATTGAAGGTCACATAGGCGACATTACGGTAACGTCCGGCGAGGGTAACCAAATTATCTGAAAGTAGCGCTGTGGGCCGCAGGATGGCGAAGCTCTTGTCCCATAATGATTTGAAGGCCCAGTTTGGAACGCGAGGTAAGGCGCATACCTTAGGATAGGGACGAAGCGCCCCTTGCGAGTTCCTGCGATTGTGAGTGACAATCGCGCTGGGGTGGAGGCGGTGGTGACGTACGCAGTCGGTTGTTATCGGAAGCACGCCTGGATGGTCCTTGCTTTTGCGGTCGTGCTGAGCCAGTTCGTATCCGCCCAGACCTTCACCGTTCTGCACAATTTCACCGGCGGCGCTGATGGCGCCAATCCCATGGCCGGGCTCACCCTTGATGCGGCCGGCAATCTCTACGGCACCACCGAATTTGGGGGAAGTTCAGGCGCCAATTGCCGCGGCTACTACTCCGGCTGCGGGGTGGTTTTCAAGCTCACGCACAAGCGAACGGGCTGGCTGTTTTCTCCCATCTACATGTTCCAGGGCGGTAATGATGGCGATCAACCGATCGCCCGCGTGGTCTTCGGCCACGATGGCGCACTCTACGGGACCACCAGCCAGGGAGGCGGTAATCCCTGCGGTTATGGCGGCACCTGCGGCACCGTTTACACCTTGCGGCCCTCGCTCACGGTGTGCAAGTCGGTGTTGTGTCCCTGGCACGAAACCGTGGTGCATCGTTTTGCCGGCCAGGTTGATGGCGAGGAACCCTACCTCGGCGATCTGGTGTTCGACGCCGGCAACAATATTTACGGTACTACCCTCAACGGCGGTCCGGGAGGCTGGGGCGTGGTCTACCGACTGATGCCCTCGTCTGGCGGCTGGAGTGAGACGTTGATCCACTACTTCACCGGCAATCCTCCGGATTGCGGTCAGCCGGCAGCCGGAGTCACCTTCGACCATTCGGGGAACTTGTACGGCACCGCCGCTTACGGTGGGTCGAACAACTATGGATGCGTTTACGAACTACGTCCGGCGGGAGGAAACTGGCAGGAAAACGTGCTGTATAACTTCCAAGGCGCCAGCCTGGGAGGTGGTCCGGTGGTGGGCATCACCTTTGACAACGCCGGCAATCTCTACAGTGCGATCAGCTTCGATCCCAGCCTGGTGTATGAGCTCACTCCCGCCAACGGCGGATGGTCACTTTCTCCCTTGTGGGACTTCTCGGGTTCGCAGCAAGGACCGATGGCCAACCTGGTCCTCGTCGGTGGCAAGCTCTTCGGAACCTCAGTGGAATATGGCAACGGCAACGGGGTCGTCTTTCAACTCAGCCCCTCGGGTCGCGGGGAGTGGAATTATCAGAGCCTGCACGACTTCACTGGCGGCGCCGACGGTCAGTTTCCCTATAGCAATGTCGTCTTCGACAACTACGGCAACCTGTACGGCACGACCTCGGAGGGCGGCGCCTACGGTTACGGAGTGGTGTGGGAGATCACTCCCTAATTTGCTCGCCTGACTTTGCGAATCCTCAGCGACGCTTCAAGGCTTCCAGTTCATCCAGAGTACGAGGCCAATCCGATTTCAGCAGCCGCGACAGACTGCGGTCGGCAAGCACCTTTCCGCCGGTCTGGCAGCGCACGCAATAGTTGGTTTCGTTGTCGGCAAAGCGAATGCGCTGGATCTTCTCGCCGCAGCGCGGGCAAGGCTGCCCGTACTTGCCATGCGCCGCCATCTCCGGACGGAACGCCGTCACCTTCTCCGGAAAGCGATCACCGGTTTCCTTCCGTAAGCGCTCGGTCCACAGCGTCAGTACGTTGCGGGTCTGCTCCCACAGCTTCTGCCACTGCTCGTCGGTCAGCTTCTGGGTCAACGCCACCGGCGAAAGCTGCGCGGCGTGCAGAATTTCGTCGGAGTAAGCGTTGCCAACGCCGCTGACGATGCGCGGATCGGTGAGGGCGCGCTTGAGGGTGCGGTTCTCAGCCGAGAGCGCGGCGCGAAACGATTTTAGGTCGCTGGCGAAGACGTCAATGCCTCCCGGATCGAGAGCTTCCAGCGCCGCTTCATCGGCGATTACCTGGAGCGATGCCCGCCGCTTGGCCCCGGCTTCGGTCAGCACCAGCGAGCCATCAGGGAAGTCGAAGGCGGCGAGGTTCTGCTTGCCTGATAACTTGGCATTCGCTGGGCGCCAACGCAGGCGGCCGGCAATCATCAGGTGCAGCACCAGCCAGCGCCCGTTGTCGAAGCCGAAGGCGATGCGCTTGCCGATGCGCCGCAGTTGCCGCACTGGTTGGCCTTCCACGCTGGAGAGCGGAGGCTCGACGGTACGCAGCAGGAACGGGCTGGCAATGCGGGCGCGCAGCAAAGGTTGCCCTAGAACGCGCGAGCTTAGCGCTCCAAGGTATAGCTCGATGTCGGGTAGTTCCGGCATGTTGTATCAGATTCGCACGCTCCGCCGACGGCTACAACTTGTCAAAATCCCGGCACGCGGGGCGAAAGCCAGAGCCCTCGGCGGCAATTGACGCCACCACGGCCGAAGAGTAAATTTCCATCTCAATCACCGGCGCCCGGTCTGTGCGCAGGTGTTAATCCATTCCAGCCGCTTGCGTGTCAGGCGTTTCGACCAAGGAGCTTCATGAAAACCCTGCGAACATTCGGATTCGCTGCACTTCTTCTCTGTCTTTTGGTCAGCGCCGCCGGCGCGCAATCCTGGCAGCCGTTGACTCATCAGCCAAGCCTGCCGATGGGAGCCGCACTTCTGCTCACCGATGGCACCGTGATTGTGCATCACGAAGACGCCAACGACGGATACTCCGACTGGTACAAGCTCACGCCGGACATCAACGGCAGCTACGTCAACGGCACCTGGTCACAACTGGCCTCGCTCGCCTCCAATTATGGACCGCTGTTCTTCGCCTCGGCGGTGCTGCCCGACGGCCGCCTCATCGTCGAAGGCGGCGAGCAGAATTTCGGCCAGTACGTCTGGACCAACATGGGCGCCATCTACGATCCCTTGGCCAATGGATGGACGTCGGTGAGTCCTCCCGCTGGATGGAGCTCGATTGGCGATGCCTCGGGCGTGGTGCTGGCCAACGGGACCTTTATGCTGGCCGATTGCTGCAGTAGCCAGCAAGCCCTCCTGAATGCCTCCACCCTCACTTGGACTTCCACCGGCTCAGGTAAGTTCGACGAGAACGACGAAGAAGGCTGGACCCTGCTGCCTGGCGGAAAAGTCCTTACCGTGGACGCCTACGTCAATCTGGGTGGCGGCAACGGGACGAATTCCGAGACCTACAATCCCAATACCGGCTCCTGGAGTACTGCCGGAAGTACCATCGTGCAATTGTGGGATTCACATGGTTCCTTCGAGGTCGGCCCGGCGGTGTTACGGCCCGATGGAACGGTCTTCGCCACCGGAGCCAATGGCGCCGGCGCCGGTCACACCTCCATCTATAACGTAAATACCGGCACCTGGACGCCCGGTCCCGATTTTCCCAACGGTCTCGATATCGCCGATGGTCCGGCGGCACTGCTGCCCGACGGCAATGTGCTGATGATGACCAGCCCGGGCATCTTCGAGAATGGCTCCGTGTTTTTCGAGTGGGACGGCAGCCATCTGAACCAGGTTGCCGGAGTTCCCAACAGCCCGGTGGACTCTTCCTGGTACGGCCACATGCTGCTGCTGCCCACCGGACAGGTGCTGTTCACTGACTACAGCAACGATGTGGAAATCTACACCCCGACGGGAAATCCCTGGCCTAACCTGCAACCCACGGCGTTGCTGACGGCGGCGGTGCTGCCGCGCGGAGCGTCGTTTGTGCTGTTTGGAAGCCGTTTCAACGGCGCGTCGCAGGGCGGGGCCTACGGCGACGATTACCAGGACGCGACCAACTATCCCATCGTGCGCATCACCAATCGCAGCACGGGACATGTGTTCTATTGCCGCACCCATAATCACAGCACCATGGCAGTGGGCTATCCCGGACCCACCTACACCCACGTGGACATCCCCACGAATATGGAGAGCGGCGCCAGCTACCTGGAAGTGGTGGTGAACGGCATCGCTTCGCAGCGATATTCGTTGGGCATTCAGTAAAGGTTCGTATTGATTTGTCATCCCGAGGAAGGCCTTCAGGCCGACGAGGGATCTGCTGTTGGCTGACGCGCCACGAATGTTCGCTTCGTACGACGTCCAGCCATGCGACGCTGAAGCCGCAACGCGGCGGGTTCCCGGAACAGCGCGCAGAAAAGGCGGCGTGCCTACGGCACGCGGCTCGCATCACGACGCGTACCCAGCGCTCCCGGCCGCCTGCGGCGGCCTCCGCGCTGGGCTAGACTAAGTCGCGCCTCCGGCGCTCTCATTTTCGCGAACTCGATGTCGGCGCAGGTGGATGCACTGAGTCGCGCCTCCGGTGCTTGCATTGACGCCAATCATGACGGATGTGCGGGCCAGGCTGACCGGCGGGAGTGTGAAGTTTCGGCTAGACCTGAAGCACGTCGCCTTCGCGCGCCACCATCAGGTACAGCACCGGATTGACGAAGAATCCGAGGAACAGCCGCGAGATCAAGCCGGCGACGATGACGATGGCGAAAGGCTTCTGCGTATCCGAACCGATGCCGGTGGCAAGCGCGGCCGGCAGCAGGCCCAGGCAGGCGACCAGCGCCGTCATCATGATGGGACGCAGGCGCAGCAGGGAAGCCTCGCGGGTGGCGCGCGCGATGTCCATGCCTTCCAGCCGCAGCTTGTTGATGTAGGAAACCAGAATGACCGCCGTCTCCACCGAGACGCCCAGCAACGCCAGCAGGCCCAGCACCGAGGACACGCTGAACGGCGTGTGCGTCAGTTTCAGCGCGATCAGAGCGCCCACCGGTTCGGTCAGGATCACGCCCAGCGCAATCGCCAGCGGGAACTTGAAAGTTGCCGTACAGCGCGAACAGGATCATGAAGATCAGGCCCAGCGCGATAGGGCCGATCACGCGTGAGCTGCGACTTGGCCGCCAGGAACTCGCTGTACTCGCCACCCCATCTGAGCCAGTAACCCTGCGGCAGCGCCACGGCTTTGTTCACCGCCTCCTGCCCGTCGCGCACCGCGCGCTCCAGGTCGCGGCCTTCGATGCTGTACTGCACGCCGATGTAGCGCGAATTGTTTTCGCGATAGATGAACGATGCGCCGTTGCCCTGCTTAATTTCGGCAAGCTGGCTGAGCGGAATCTGCTTGCCGTCCGGCGTGCCGACCAGCAGGTCGCCGATTTCGTGAGCGCTGCTGCGGAACTGCGGCTGCATGCGCACCACCAGGTCAAACAGCTTCTCGCCCTGAATAACTTGCGTTGCCGCCTGCCCGCCCACCGCCGCTTAGATGACCGCCTCAACGTCCGCGACGTTGATGCCGTAGCGCGCAATCTTGTCGCGGTCCACGTCAATCAGCAGGCTGGGCTGGCCCAGTTCGCGCACCACCGTCAGTTCGGTGAAGCCCGGCACTTTGGCCAGCGTGTTCTTGATCTGCACGGCTTTGTCTTGCAGCACGTTCAGGTCGTCGCCGTAAATCTTGACCGCCAGCGAGCTCTTCAGGCCGGTCAGCGCCTCATCCACGGCATCTTCGGCCGGCTGGGTGAAGTTGAAAATGATGCCGGGAAAGGCGCTCAGCTTCTTGTTGATGGACTCGATCAGCTTCGGCTTGGTGTCAATCTCCCCGCTCCACGCCCTGTCCTTGTACGGCTTCAGTCCGACGTAGAACTCGCAGTTGAAGAAGCCGGTGGGATCGGTGCCGTCGTCCGGACGGCCAAGTTCGGAGCCCACCACGGTCACCTGCGGATACGACATCAGGATGTCGCGAATCTGGGGCGCAATCTTGCTGGCTTCTTCAAAGGAAATGGTGTAGGGCATGGTGGCGCGCACCCAGAGCGCGCCCTCGTCGAGATGCGGCATGAATTCGCCGCCGATGAACGGCACCAGCAGCAGCGTGGCGCCAAAGATCAGGCACGCGATCAGCATGGTCAGCTTGGGCCGCGTCGATGGCACCAGTCGAGTTCGGGTCGCGTACTTGCGCTTCATCCACTCGTAAGCGCGGTTGGCGTGCTCCTTCACGCCCTTCTTGAACCAGTAGGAGCTCAGCACCGGCACCAGCGTCAGCGTCAGGATCAGCGCGCCGAGCAGCGCGAACGACATGGTATCGGCCATGGGGTGAAAGAGCTTGCCCGAAGGCCCGCTGCAGCGCGTAAATGGGCAGATAGCCGGCGATGATGACCGCGACCGAATAGAAGATGGGACGGTCCACGTCCTTGGCCGCTGCCAGGATGACTTCGTTCAGGTTATAGCTCTGGCCTTCGCGCAGCGCCAGTTCGCGGTAGATGTTTTCCATCATCACCACGGTGCCGTCAATGATGATGCCGAAATCGATGGCGCCAATGGAGAGCAGGTTGGCGGAGACATCGTGCGCGTGCAGAACGATGAAGGCGAACAGCAGCGCCAGCGGAATGGTGAGCGCGACGATCACCGCCGCGCGGAAGCTGACCAGGAAGAAGATCAGGACGATCAGCACCAGCACCATGCCGCGCAGCAGGTTGTCTTCCACCGTGTCGGTGGTGAGCTTCACCAGTTCGCTGCGGTCGTAGTAGGGGTGGACCTTGACGTCCTTGGGCAGGATGTTCTGGTTGAGCTCCTCGGTCTTTGCCTCGACGCCTTTCAGCACATTCTGCGTCTGCTCGCCGCGCCGCATCAGGATGACGCCTTCGACCGCATCATCGTTCTTCTGGAAGCCGAACTCGCCCAGGCGCGGGGCGTGGCCGATGCTGCACCTCGCCGATGTCCTTAATGCGCAGCGGCGCGCCGTTGTTGCTGCCGACTACGATGTCGCCAATGTCGTTGGTATCGCGGACCAGGCCGATGCCGCGCACGTAGTAGAACTGCCCGCCCTGCGAATAGAAGCCGCCGCCGGCGTTGGAATTATTGGCCCCGAGCGCGGTGATGACCTGCGGCACCGTCAGGTGATATCCGTAGAGCCTGGCCGGGTCGAGCAGCACCTGGTACTGCATGACCGTGCCGCCGAAGCCGGAATCGTCCGCCACGCCGTGCACCGATCTGTAGGCGCGCTCGACCACCCAGTCCTCGATGGTCTTCAACTCCTGCGGGCTGCGGTCGGGACTTTCCATCACGTAGCGATACACCAGGCCGCTGGGACTGAACAGCGGCGCCATGCTCGGCGTAACCCCCGCCGGCAGCGTCCGCCTGGCCGATGCGTTCAAACACCACTTGCCGCGCAAAATAATTGTCGGTGTTCTCCTCGAAGGTCAGGATGACGTCGGAGAGTCCATACAGCGAGATGGAGCGCATCACCACCACGTGGGGAACGCCGTTCATCTCCACTTCGATGGGCAGGGTGACCAGGCGCTCGACTTCTTCGGCGGCGTGGCCCGGCCACTGCGTGATGATCTCAACCATGCGGCGGCGACAGGTCGGGATAGGCGTCCACCGGCATTCGCTGGAAGGAGATGACGCCGGCAACCATCATGAAGCCGGTCAGCATCAGCACCAGGAAGCGCTGACGAAGTGCAGCTTGTACGATGCGATGAATCATGCGAGGGCGAACTTCATGCTTCCTGCCATGGTGTTCAAAGTGGCTGCGTTAGCGCTGTAACGAATTGGCGAACTGGAGAAACAGGCTGCCATCCCCGATTACCCGGTCTCCCGGCTTCAACCCGCTGGTAATTTGCGTTTGTCCCTTGGTGCTTTCGCCCACGCTAACGCTGCGTCGGCCGAACTGATTGTCGCCGACCTCTACGTAAACGAAGGGTTGGTTCTCGGTGTCGCGCAGGACCGCCGAATCCGGCACCGCAATCGCGTTCTGCATGGCGCCGGCATCCACCGTGGCCACCACGTACATGTCCTTCTTCAGCTTCTCCTGCGGATTGCTGGTCTCGATGCGCGCCTGCAAGGTCCGCGTCGTGGGATCGAGCGAGGCCGCCACGTAGGAAATTTTCCCGTGAAAGTCGTCGGGATAGGCGTCAGTGTGGATGGTCACAGTATCGCCGACGCGCACGTAGGGCATGTCCTTCTGATAAATGTTCACCAGCACCCACACCGTGCTCATGTCGGAGACCACAAAGCACTGCGTGGCGCCCGGTTGCAGCAATTGGCCGACCGAAACATTCTGCTCAACCACTTGTCCAGTGATTGGCGCCAGCACCGACGCCTCGAACGACGCCGGGCCTTTGGCCAGGGCATTTAGGTCGGTCACGCCCATGACCTTCAGCGCAGCTTCGGCGGCCATCAGGTCGCTCTGGGCTTGCACTTGGGTGGATTCGGCCTGCTCCAGATTTTGCTCGGCGATGGCGTGATGCGCATATAGGTCTTTGGCGCGGTCGTAGGATTTCTGTGCCAATGCGTACAAGTCGCGCGCCTTCAGATAATTCGTCCGCAGCTGCGAGTAGTCCGGGCTGGCCACGTACAGCATGGGCTGGCCGCGCTGCACATTCTGGCCGGGTACAACCAGAATGCGGCTGACCGGGCCGCTGACCTGGGTAATGACCGGGGTAGTGCGAAAGCTGTTATAGGCCACCGCTCCCGTCAGTCGAAGCGTGCGGGTGAGCGTCGTGGGCTGAATGGTCAGCACCTGGACGTGCGCCATCTGGTCCTGCGGCACGGTGAACAAGTTGGCGCTATCGCCACTGTTGGACGAACTTGCGGCCGGTTTTTCCGGGCCGCTGCAACTGGCGGCCGCCAGCACCAGCGCTGCCAGCAGCAAGCTCATCAGCCCTCGCATGCAAAAGGAGCGTCGCATCATGGCAGCGCCCTCGTTCCCACCGCCTGCTTCAGCTGTTCGACGGCGGTCATATAAGAAGCCAGCGCCTGGCGGTAAGCGAGCTGCACGGCGCGATTGCTGCGCTCGGCGTCGAGGAAGTCCAGCAGGCTGGCGGCGCCGCGCTTGTAGGCATATTCGCTGATGTCACGCGAGTCCTTCGCCTCCTTCAAATAGCCCGAGACGTACAGTTGCACCACCTCCGCATTACTGCGCAGCGATTCGTAAGCATTGCTCACGTCCGACAGTACCGTATCACTGGCGGAAAGCTGCTGCTCCTGCGCTTGGGTCAGCGCGTAACCGGTACGCAACTTCTCGCCCTGGTTGCGGTCGAACACCGGAATCGGGAAATTCACGAAGAACGATGCCGTGCTCTGGTCGGCCACGTGGGTGTAATTCACCGAGGCGGTGACGTCCACTTTGCCGTTGGCTTTGGCGAGCGCAACCTGGCTTTGCGCGGCGGTCACTCCTAAAGTTGCTGCCTGGTAGTCCGGCCGCAATTGCATGGCTTTGCTCTGCAAGTCTTCCAAGCTCACCTTCAGCGGTTGGTAACTGAGATCGCCCACCACATCGTAATCGGCGGGCACGGCATTGTAGCCAAGCGACTGTCGCAGACTAACCAGCGCCTGCACCCGCGCCAGTCGCGCCGACGACACGTCGGTCTGGAATTGCAGCAGTTGCAACTTGATCTTCAGGTAATCGCCTTCGCTGATGTAGCCCGACTTGTATTGCGTTTGCGAGATGTCCACCGTCTGCTCGAAACTCTTCAGGTCCGTCTCCGCAAAGCGCAATGTGGACTCCGCCAGCAGCACCGCGACGAACTCCTGCGACACATCAAAAATCAGGTTTCGCTCGGTGTCGGTGACCTGCGCCTTGGTCACCGCAGTCTGATCTTTGGCCGCCTGATATCGGCGCTGGCGCTTGCCACCGCGCTCAAACAGGTAACCGATGCCGGCATCGAACTGCTGTAGCGCGCTCAGATTGTCGGCAGAAAAGTCGGAGGGCGAGAAGATGGGTACGAACTGAGAGTCGAAGTCCAAAGTCGGATTGGGCCGCAAGTTGGCGGTGATCTCCTGCGCCTGGTTCTGCAAAATTGTGGTGCGCGTCGCTAGCAGCGAATGATTATGGGCCAGCGCCAGGTCCACGGCCTGGTCCAGCGTAATCATGACTGGGCTTTGCCCTTCCAGTGCCGGTACGAATAGCAGCAGCCAGGCCAAAGCTGCCACTGCGATCGTACGAAGGTGCGGTGGAAGCATAGAGCTCAAAGAATTACACATGCCGGCGCGACGGTCGCAGGCGCGAGATCCAGCCTCCCTTTCACACTACGCTCCTGTTCCAGTCAGGTGAGGCTTGGAGCGCCCCGCCATCGCCGGAGGTATCTAACAGAAACACATTGTAAATGATGAAGTTGCGCAGGAATGACGCCAGCCTCACAGAGGATGGACGAGGCTATGGCGCCTTGGTTAGCCCGTGAGCCGAGCAGTCGCTGCACCCGGCTATTTGCGTGCCGGCAAGGCTGGTTTCGGAATCATCCACCACGCAGTAGCAGCACCGGCCAGTGCGAGACCCGCGCATCCCAGCATGAAAATCCGAAAGCCGAATAGGAAAGCCCCTCCAATTGCGCGCTTGAGACCGGCGGTCATGTTGTCGTCGAGTCCACCCGGCAACGGCATGCCGGCCAGTTTGATCTCATTGGCGACAATCTGCTGCTTTGCGCCATTCGGAATATTCAGCCCCCCTAGTTCGTGATTCAGGCGATAGCTGAAGGCGCTGAACATGACCACGCCGAGCACTGCAATCGAGAGCACGCCCGCTACGCGCGCCACCGCATTGTTGATTCCCGAGGCCGCCCCGGCGCGCTCCTGTCCGGCCGAGTTCATCACCGTGGTCGTCAACGGCGCGACGGTCACGGCCATGCCCAGGCCGAGTACCACCACCGGCACAAAGAAAGTTCGCCAGTAACTGCCTCCAACCGCCGGAATCAGGAACAGGGCGAAGCCGGCGGCGACAATGAGAGGTCCGACGATGAGCGGCAGCCGCGCACCGTAATGGGCCACCAGTCCTCCCGACCAGCGCGAGAGCAGAAACATCAGCAGGATGAAGGGAAGCGCTGCCGCGCCGCTGGCCGTCGCCGAGTAGCCCTGAATTTGAATCAGGTTCAGAGGAAACAGGAAGAAGAAGATGCCCAGCCCCGCATAGACGAAAAGCGTCAGCAAGTTTGCGCCCGAGAAATCCGGAGAGGCAAACAGCGACAGCGGTACCATTGGCGATGCCGCGCGCGTTTCCACCACGAGGAAGATTGCCAGGCATGCGAATCCGGCAGCCAGGCTTCCCCAGACCACCGGTGCGCCCCATCCGCGATTGGACGATTCGATGCCGCCATAAACCAGTCCAGCAAGTCCGGCCGTAGCGAGCACGGCGCCCAGCCAGTCAATGCTGCGCTGGCCCCCGATGCGGCTCTCACGAATTCGCCATAGCGAAATGGCGATGACGGCCGCGGCCAGTGGCAGGTTGATGTAGAACACCCAGCGCCAACTGGCGTGGTCCACCAGCCATCCGCCGAGGACCGGGCCAATCGCGGTGGTGATGGCGGTGAAGCCCGACCAAGTGCCGATGGCGGCGCCGCGATGTTGCTCGTCGAAGGCAGTGCTGATGATGGCAAGGCTGCCCGGCACCAGCAACGCCGCTCCCACGCCTTGTACGCTGCGCAGCAGGATCAACTGCTGGATGGACGCAGCCATGCCGCAGCCCAGCGACGCCAGCGCGAAAATCCCAACTCCGCTGACGAAGATGAGCCTGCGTCCAAATAGATCGCCGAGCGAGCCGCCCACCAGAATCAGTGCCGCCAGGAACAAGCCGTAGGCTTCCACCACCCACTGCACGTCCACCACCGTGGCATGAAAGCTGGATTGCAACGCCGGCAGCGCGACGTTGACCACCGTGCTGTCAATGAAGGCCATGCTGGAGGCAAGGATGGTGGCGGTCAGCACCCATGGCCGGGCGCTTTCAGCACAGGGACTGGTCTCGCCGGTTCGAGACGCCGCAGCTTCGTCGCAAGGTGCTTTCACGGATGCTTTGGATGCCCGCGGATGCAGTCGGGTTCCGGCATTCATCGCGCCGTAACAGAAAAGAACGGCCGCGCGACGGTGCCTTGCCGGATACCGGACGGGTTGATTCACGCAGTATTCACCGGGCATTGATTCTGCGGTCATAGGTTTGCACCACAATTAGGGCAGGGCGGGACTCAGCGAATCTCCCGCTGGTGCCAGCCATGACCGCACTTCGCAGCGGACCATTTCTCGACAGGCTCGATGTCGAGAGCCTGCTTCACCTGCCGGTGGACGAGCTGCCGTTTACCTCCGGCGACGCCACCGCGGGCAGCGAAGATGAGTTGCAGGCCGTGGTAGCGGGCAGCGCCGACGATTGCGATCTTCCGCGGATGATTCGCGAGTCGAAATTCTTCCACAACCTGGCACGCCGCGGCGCCAGCGGCGAAACTCCGCGCCGCACCCTGCTGGAGCTGCAAACCTTCCTCGACGACAACCGGCACATCTGGGAGCAGAGCTGGGTGCGCTTTCCCGCAGTCGCGGCTCAGCGCCTTCGCGCTACAGGTTTTCGACGCCGATCTGCAAGTCATCAGGAACGGAACCGCGCTGGAGCGCACCGACGCGCATCGCTTCTGCTTCAGCCATGATGGCGAAAGCTGGCTGCGCATTCCCATCAGCTACGCGCTGAAGCTGGCGTTGGCCGACCTGATCGGCACCCAGCCGCACCTGCCGGAAGCGATGCGCGCGCAAGCCTCGCGGCTGCTGCCGCAACTTCCTCAGTGACAACACCTCGCCGGAAACCACATCGTTCCAGGTTGTCGGAGCCAGCGATGGGCGAACGCTGGGCGAGCAGACCGCGCGCGAATCGGCGCGGCGCTTCCTGTTTACCTCGCTGCTGATTTCCTGGGCCAATCGCCGTCTCGGCCTTCTCGACAGCGGCCAGCGCGCGCTCATTTACCACGCGCCCGTGCCATCCGTGCATCAGCAGGAACTGGCGGCGTGCATCTCCGACTCGTTCTATCGCGAGCTGTTCATGAGCCCTTGCCTGTCAGGCTGGAGCGACGGGGAAGAGAAGTCGGTGTACATGCACCTGTGCCACCAGGTGATGACGCGCAGCCAGTTGAGCGCCATCGTCAAGCTGCGCGAGGCCGGCATCGTGGCCAACGATTTGATCGTGCTGCCGAATCTCTCCAACGTCAGCCTGGCCAACAACGGCATGCACGTGAGCATCGGCAGCCGTCGTTTGAGCGAAGCGCTGGGTGAACATGGCGGCTTCTCGCCCGGCGAAGAGAAACGACTGGGCGATCTTGCGGTCAAGATTTACGAGCACTTCCTGGTGCTCTTCGTGGGGATATTTTCCGCGGCGCCCTATCGCGTGGCGTTTGACGACTTTCATCCCGAGCGGCTGCTGTCGTTCCTGCCGCACGAGCTCGACTTCACTCATCTGCGGCTGATGTGGCGCGAGTGGAAGGAGAAAGCCAGCTTGCGCGCCTTCGGTCATTCGCTGACGCCCTACGGGCCGCGTTGCTGGACCGCGCGCTCGCCAATCTCTTTCGCTTGCGCGGCGATTGCGTTCCCGACGCGCGCCTGCTCACCTACCCGGTCGCATGGCTGGCCACCGAGCACGCATCGGCGCTGGATGGCCGTCCCGGCAACATTCATCGGCTGTCGGCGCAACTCGACGAGCTTGGCATCGTTGACCGGCAGATGTCGTTTTACATGCCGCTGCGGCTGCGCGAGCACGGGCGGCACGGCTATGCCGGCTTCGA
The DNA here is from genome assembly GCA_963763975.1 of uncultured Acidobacteriaceae bacterium. Classification (GTDB taxonomy): domain Bacteria; phylum Acidobacteriota; class Terriglobia; order Terriglobales; family Acidobacteriaceae; genus Bog-257. Next base: position 178,647 of record CAVXQR010000003.1, on the reverse strand, counting down.
AGCCCGCTACTACAGCCTGTTTCCGACGTATGGCCACGACATGGCAGCCGCCGTGAACTTGCAGCAATTCCTGCTGGCGCTGTCGTACCAGATGGCTTTGCGCGGGCGACAGTGACGCATCAGCAAATTCCCGACGATCCCAGCTCGGAGAGCGAACGCCGCCAACCCTTCTTCTTCTCGGCTGCGGGACTGCCGGCGTTTTATGTGCAGAAAGACTCGCGCAACGGGCTGCTGCGAGACATCCTGCGCTACTGCAAGAAATCGCGAGTCAGCCGGCGTCATCCGGGATATGTGCGCATTTCCATCCGCGACTATCGCCGGGCAGCGCTGGCTTTTGCGCGCAAGACCGGCGCCGAGTTGATCGAGGCGATGGGCATGCAGCCGATGCTGGACGACCTCGCCACACGCTGCGACGAGCGAGCGCTGGAGGCCGGCGAGAGGATGACCGCCGACATCATCGGCAATCCCGCCAAACAGGCGCTGGACTTTCCCGCACGCGATTTCAATCGCATGGCGGAAACCTACTATCGCGATACCTTGCGGCAGCGCAATCTGGGCGAAGCTTTCGCCTTCTTGCAGGACGACGTTGCTGCCCGGGAAAAGTCGGCCTGCGACGACTGGCGCCAACTGCTTCGCTATGGCGTTCGCGTGCAGGATGTGACGCGCTTCCTGCACGACGTCGAACCACGCGTTCCCTGCGACGATCTCTCCCAGCAGGAAACCGCGGCGCTGCTGAACCTGCTGCTGGCTGTGCTGGTGGAGGATTGCCGCAAGGATGCAAAGGCCCAACCATGAATTCAGAACACCAGTACATCGACCGCAGCACCGGCCACGCTGTCCGCGAGCAACTGGTCGCCGACCGCCTGATCGCCGCGCTCTATTCGCCGGCACTGGAGAACGCGCCCTGGCTCACCCGCCTGGCCTCCAGTCGCTACATCTCCAGCGTGCTCGGCTACTCTGAATTACGACAACCTGCTCTCGTCGCGCGCCACCGGAATGCTTCGCTTTCTTCGCGAATCCGGCATCGAGCTGTCGGAGTTCGCCGGCAACCTGTCCGAATACGACACACCGCGCAAAATCTTCGAGCGCCAGATTCGCTACTGGCATTGCCGGCCCAAGCCGGCGGATCCACGCGCCGTGCTCTGTCCCGCGGACGCTCGCGCGCTGGTGGGCTCGATGGAGGAAACCTCGGGGCTGTACGTCAAGCAGAAGTTCTTCGCCTTTCCCGAGCTGCTGGGAGAAGACTCGCCCTGGCAGTCAACCTTCGAGGATGGCGACTTCGCCGTGTTTCGCCTTACGCCAGAGAAGTATCACTACACGCACAGCCCGGTTTCCGGCTGCGTCGCCGACTTCTACTCCGTGGACGGCCGCTTCTATTCCTGTAATCCCAATGCTGCGGTGCAACTGCTGACGCCGTTCTCCAAGAACCGCCGCGTAGTCACCATTCTCGACAGCGATTGCCCCGGCGGAAGTGGCGTGGGCAAGGTGGCGATGATTGAAGTGGTGGCGCTGATGGTCGGACAGATCGAGCAGCGCTACAGCGAATATCGCTACGAACATCCGGTGCCGGTCACGCCGGGCATGTTCCTGCGCAGTGGCGCGCCCAAAGCGCTGTTTCGCCCCGGCAGCAGCACCGTGGTCCTGCTGTTCGAGCGCGGGCGCATCCGCTTTGCGCGCGACCTGGTGGAGAACCGCCATCGTCACGTATCGAACCGTTTCACTGCGGTGTTGGGCGACGCTTTCACCGAGACTGATGTCGCCGTGCGCTCTCTGCTGGCCACCCCGGGAGGACTGGAATGATGACCAACCTCAGCTTCGTAGTTGCGCTCGCGCTGGCGCTGTTTGTGCTGCTGAACTGGGGCGTACGCGCGTTGCCTGCTGAGCGCTGGCAGATGCTGGCGGCGGTGCCGGTCTCGCGCAGCGACGACGGCTCCTGGCACGGCGTCAACCTGACCTTCTACGGATTCTTCAGCGCCAGCGGCACCGTGTTTGGCTTCGCAATGTTGTTGCTGTTGCTGGCATCGGTCGGCGTTCCGTCGTCGCTGGCATTGGCGTTGGCCCTGGTGATGCTGGCCATTTGCATTCCCTCTTCACGACTGGTGGCGGCCTTGGTGGAGCACAAGCGCAATACCTTTACCGTAGCGGGTGCGGCTTTCGCTGCCAGCCTGGTTTTTCCGCCGCTGGTGCTGGGGCTTCGTCCGCTGCTGGCGCGATTCATGCATCAGCCCATTCCAGTTCTCCCACTTCTCGCTGCTGCGGCCATTGCCTATGCGTTGGGAGAATCGGTTGGACGGCTGGCTTGCCTCAGCTTTGGCTGCTGCTACGGATTGCCACTGCGCGATGCCAAGCCCGTGGTCGCGCGACTCTTTCGCAAGCATCATCTCGTACTGTACGGAGGCATCAAGAAGGCCAGCTACGCTTCCGGACTTGCGGGCGAGCCGTTGATCCCGGTGCAGGCGCTAACCTCCGCGGTCTTCGCCATCTCCGGCATCGCCGGCTTGAGCCTCTTCCTGATGCAGCATTTTCGGCTGGCGGCGCTGGTGCCGGCGATGGCCACCTGGGGATGGCGCGCCTTTGCCGAGCGACTGCGCGCAGACGATCGTGGAGGTCACCGCTTCTCCGTCTACCAGTTGATGGCCGCAGCTTCGATGTTGTATCTGGTATTCTTCGTCGCCATCGTGCCGGTGGGATGGGCGCCGCAGCCGCAGTTGGCTGCGGCTTTGGCGCAGGTGTCGTCCTCGGCCGTGGTGGTGCCGCTGGAAATCCTATGGATCGCGTTGTTTGTTTATTACGGAAAGAGCCGGGTGACGGCGTCGAACGTATCGTTCCACCTGGTGCGGGAACGGTTGTAGCTGCGACTCAGCAAGTTTGCAGGAAAGGGGCTAAACGTCGACGTCGGCGACCAGGCCCCAGGCTTCCAGCAGCTCGACGGGAACATACTTGTGGTTCTTGTTTTCCGCCGCCCACTTCTTCAGGGCGCTGGAGCCCTCGAAGTTCTCGGGCGACAGGCCGAGAGCGAGTGCGAACGATTCAAAGGCGGAAGGCGTTGCCGCGGAAGGACCGGCAGGTGTTGGCTTGCCCCAGTTCGGATTACCGCGTCGTTTTGCCATTCAGATTATCTCTCCTACAGAATAGCCCTACGCAGCCCTAGTTGACCATAGCCACCAGCGACCGCAGATTGAAGCAGGCCCAAATCGAAAATCCGTGTCGCCCATGATAAAGGCAGGCGCCGCATGAGAACAATTCTTTCGGGAAAAATTTTTGAAGTGGCGCTATTCGGCGCGCAAGGCGGTGGAGGGATCAACCTGCGCCGCACGACGCGCCGGGATCCAGCAGGCTGCAGCAGAAACTGCCAGCAACAGAAGCACTACGCCGCCATAGGTGATGGGATCGAGTTGCGACACGCCGAACAGTAGCGTGATCAGCGCGCGGCTGGTGGCGAGGGATGCCGCCAAGCCAATTGCGACTCCTATCGCCGCGAGCGCCATGCCCTGCCGCAGCAGCAGCGCCAGAATGTTGCCGCGCGATGCGCCCAGCGCGGCCCGCACGCCAATCTCGCGCACCCGCTCGGTCACGCTGCCCGACAGTACTCCGTAGATTCCCGTGGCCGCCAGGATCAGCGCCACGACGGCAAAGATTTCGAACAGCACCATGGCAAAGCGCCGCTCGGCGCCGGAAGCCGCCAGCAAGTCTTCAGCGGTGGCCACGCGCACGATGGGCTGGTCCTTGTCCACCGACCAGATGGCCTGCCGCACGGCCGGCGCCAGCAGCGACGGTTCCTGCTCCGAGCGCACTACCAGGGCCATGGCCTCGTCGGCGAACCAGGATTGCTCCATGGGGAGATAAACGCCCGCAGGCCGGTTCTCCGCGAGCGAGGTCTGCCGGACGTCATCCACCACGCCGACCACCGTGTACCACGGACGGTTCGTCGGCCCAACGTGTACGTGCTGTCCGATCGGATCGCTTCCGTCGGGGAAGGCAGTCCGCGCCAGCGTTTCGCTGATCAGCACCACCGGCTGTGAGGTGGCGGTGTCGTCCTCGGTCAGCGAACGGCCGCGGCGCAGCGCAATCCCCATAGTCTCCAGATAGCCGGGAGTCACGGCATAGCGGTAGACGTCGTAGCCGCGCTGTGTCTTCTCGAAATGCGCGCCATAGCTGTCGTATTGCTGGCTGAACGGCAGCATGCTGGTGAAGGCCGCCGACTTGACGCCCGGAACCGAGCGCACCTTCTCGATGGCCTGCTCAAAGAACTGCCGTCGAGCGGCGTCGTTGTCGTTGAAGTGCGGGCCCGAAGTCTGTACCTGCATGGTTAACAGGTGCGAGGCGCGAAAGCCCGGGTCCACGGCGAACAGCCGTTGCAGGCTGCGCAGCAGCAATCCTGCTCCAATCAGCAAAACCAGGGCAAGCGAAACCTCAACCACTACCAGCGTGCGGCGGGTGAATTGATGGCTGCCGGCCGAGCGATGCGAGCTCTGCTGAAGATCTTCGAGCAGGCCGGAGCGATGGGCATGGAGCGCCGGAGCCAGGCCCACCAGAATGCCAACCGTCAAAGTCACAGCGAAGGTGTAAAGCAGCACCGTGCCGTTGATGGCGATGGCATCCACGCGTGGCAATCCCACTGGGGCCAGTGCGACCAGTCCGCGTACGCCCAGCTCCGCCACTAACAGCCCCAGCATGCCGCCAAGCGCCGCCAGCAGCAGGCTCTCCGTGAGCAATTGCCGCAGCAGCCGCGAGCGCGACGCACCCAGCGCGATGCGCATGGCAAACTCACCGCGGCGTTGCACCCCGCGCGCCAGCAACAGATTGGTAACGTTCACGCTGGCGATTACCAGCAGCAGCACCACCGCCCCAAGAATGGCGAGCAGCGCTGGCTTGATGCCCCGGGTCACGTCCGCCTGCAGGGAATCCACCAGGAAGCCGTTGCCCAGGCTCGCCCACGCCATGCGTGGAAATTCCGGCACCCGGTGGCTCGCGATGGTGTTCAGTTCGCTGCGCAAATCGGCAAGGCGAAGCCCCGCACGGGTGCGGCCGATCATGCGCAGGTGGTGACCCCACTCCGAACTGTCCGCCGAGGTGACGCTGTCGGCGTTGTAGTGCATCGGAGACCAGAGTTGGGTGGAGGGAGCCAGCACGTTGTCGAAGTTCGCCGGCATCACGCCGATTACGGTATAGAGCTGGCCGTCGAGGGTTATCTGGCGGCCGGGGATGGACGCGTCCGCGTTGAAGCGCTGTTTCCACAGCCGGTCGCTGAGGATTACCAGGTTCGGGCCGCGAAAGCGGTCATCGCCGGGCTGGAAGTCGCGGCCGATCGCAGGCGCCACGCCGAGCACGCTGAAATAGCCGGCACTTACGCTCTGGCCGTCGAAGCGCTGCGGCTGCGTCTTTCCGGTCATCGTCGGCTGCCACGGCTCGAACACCGCGACCGACTCAAGCGAATGACTGCGCGCGGCCACCTCGCGATAGGTGTGGAAAGTGACCTCCGAGCGCTCTCCCTGATAGATGTCCCAGATCATCACGATGCGTTTGGCCTGCGGATAGGGCAGGGGCTCGAACATGATCGGATCCAGAGCGCTGAGCACCGCTGTACTCGCTCCCAGGCCGAGCGCCAGGATCACCACCGAAGTCATGGTGAAGCCGGGTCGTTTGCGCAGTTGCCGCAGCGCATAACGCAAGTCGCCAAACCAGGTGCGGATGAAGTTTTCCCAGCCGTAGTCGTGCACCTGCTCGCGGACCACAGTGGCATTGCCTAGCTCCAGCCGCGCTGCGCGTCGCGCCGCCTCGGGCGGCATCCCTTGCGCTTCATGCGCCGCGGTCAGGTCTTCGTAGTATTGCTGAACTTCATCCGCGACGTCACGGTCGGCGGCACGGGCATTGCCCAGCGACCGCAAGCCCCGCGATAATTGCCGCCAAAGCGACATGCGTCAGCCCTCCACGCGCAGCAGGCGCGCGATGGCGGAGGAGCGTCGCGACCAATCGGCTGTTTCCCGCTCCAGTTGCCTGCGGCCGGCGCGGGTCAGGGAATAGAACTTGCCGCGCCGTGAGTTGTCGGTTTGCCGCCACTCGCAGTCGAGCCAGCCGGCGCGCTCCAGTCGCTGCAGCGCCGTCAGCAGCGATCCCGGATTCACCTTGAACACTCCGCGCGAAACCTGCTCGATGCGGCGGGCGATACCAAAACCGTGCATGGGCTCGAGGCTGACCGTCTTCAGGATCAGCATGTCCATGGTGCCCTGGATTACGTCGGTGCTGGAATCTTCTGCCGGATTAGGATTGGAAACCATGACTTCGCCGACCATAGTCTTCTTCCATATGATTGTCAAGATGTGATGGTCAAGTTGAGCCGAAATGCAGGATGAAGGATGGAAGGAGTCGCCGGGGCGGGACGGGCGGCCGCACGGCCGCCATCCTTCCATCGCTGGAGAGCTGTTCGTTCGCGGACAGTGGTACTCGTGCACGGACAGGGTTGGGCCGCGGCGGCGTTCGGTCCGGCCACCGAACTTGCTGGAAGCGCAGGGAGATGCCCTGCGTTAGGATTGGCTGCTGAATTGCACCTTTCGCGGGTGAATTTATCGGGAGCGAGAATGCACACGGTTGGCCAGGACCTGCGTTATGCTCTGCGGCAATTGCGCCGCTCACCCGCATTCACCGTGGTAGCGATTGTCACCCTGGGGCTGGGCATCGGCGCCAATTCCGCCATGTTCTCGGTGGTCAACGGTGTGCTGCTCAACCCGCTGCCATTTTCCCGACCCAACCAACTGGTGGCGCTGCACGAGAACAAGCCCAACTTCCAGGGCGGCTCCATCTCGTATCTCAACTTTCGCGACTGGCAGCGCGACAATCGCACCTTCTCGGCAATGGCAGTGGCGCGTTCCAATGCTTTTGACCTGACCGGCAGCGGCGAGGCTGAGCAGGTGAGTGGCGAATACATCTCCGCGGACTTTTTCCGGCTGTTGGGAGTTGAGCCGCTGCTGGGACGGAATTTCGCCGCCGGCGAAGATCTCGCCGGTGCCGCGCCGCTGGTGCAGATCAGTGAAGGCTTCTGGAAGCGCAAGCTGGGCGGCCGTTCCGACGTGCTGGGCCAGAGCATCACTCTGGACGGACGGTCTTACACGATCGTCGGCGTCATTCCAGCCGGTTTCCACCTGCGCCTTCCCAGTTTCGACGATGTGCCCATCTACCTGCCCATCGGCCAGTGGAACCATCCGCTGCTGAATAACCGCGGCGCCGGCCTGGGGATTCACGGCATAGGGCGGTTGAAGCCCACCGTCACGCTGCAGCAGGCGCAGGCCGACATGGAGCGGGTGAGCCGCAATCTGGCCGCTGCCTATCCGGAATCGGACCGCACCGTCAGCGCCAACATCGTGCCGCTCAAGACTCAGATGGTAGGGCGGGCGCGGCCTTTTCTGTTGCTGTTGCTGGCGGCGGTGGGATTTGTGCTGCTGATTGCCTGCGTGAATGTCGCCAACCTGCTGCTGGCGCGCTCCACCACGCGTTCGCGGGAATTCGCCATTCGCATCGCAGTAGGCGCAGGCCAGATGCGGCTGCTGCGACAACTGCTGACCGAGAGCCTTTTGCTGGCGCTGGCCGGCGGTGCCCTAGGACTGCTGCTGGCGCATTGGGGCGTTCGCGCGGCCCTTGCGGTCTTGCCCGCGGCACTTCCGCGCGCGCAGGAAATCAGCGTGGACCCGCGCGTTGCCATCTTTACGGCTGCCCTCACTCTTCTGGTGGGACTGGTCTTCGGATTCGCGCCGGCATGGAGAGCCCGCAAGTTGGGAACGCAGGCGGCGCTGAAGGAAGGCGGCCACATCGCCGCTGGGACGCAACGCACCCAGAACGCCTTTGTGGTGGTCGAAGTGGCCACCGCGCTGGTACTGCTGATTGGAGCGGGGCTGATGATTCGCAGCCTGGCACGGCTGAGCGATGTTGATCCCGGATTCAATCCCAAAAATGTTCTGAGCTTTGGCCTGTCCCTGCCGCCGGCGATGATGGATGCCAAGCCCGATGCGCTGCGTGCCGCGTTTCGCGATCTGGATCGCCAGTTGGCCGCCACTCCCGGAGTGAAGGCGTCGTCCCTGATGTGGGGCGCTATACCCATGGGCAGCGACGACGAGCAGTTGTTCTGGTTTGCCGGCCAGCCCAAGCCCGCCGCAGAACGACATGAACTGGGCGATTGATTACATCGTCGGCCCCGACTACCTCAAGGTGATGGAAGTGCCGCTGCTGCGTGGACGGTTCTTCACCCCGCACGACGATGAGACCGCGCCGCATGTAGCCGTGGTGGATGACGTCTTTGTGCGGCGCTATTTTCCGCACCAGGATGCTTCTGGGCAAACGCCTCAATCTGGATAACGGCGCTCAGGTCGAGATCGTCGGCGTCGTGGGACATGTGAAGCAGTGGGGCCTGGATGTGGACGATAACTTTTCTGTGCGCGCGGAACTGTATCTGCCGTCCATGCAGGTGCCAGACGGCTTCCTCAGCGGCGGCGCTTCCGGCAATACGCATTGTGGTGCGAGGCGAGGCCGGAGTTCCGCTGTCCACGGTGTTTGACTCCATCCGCCAGACCAGCAAGCGCATGAGCGCCGACCAGGTCCTGTTCGGCCAGCAAACGCTGAGCGAGATGATCGCGGTCTCGCTGGCGGCGCGCCGCTTCCTGATGGTGCTGCTGGTCTCCTTCGCTGCGCTGGCCATGTTGCTGTCGGTGGTGGGGATTTACGGAGTGATCTCCTACCTGGTGGCGCGTCGCACTCCGGAGATCGGTATCCGCATGGCGCTCGGCGCCGACCGCGCGCGGGTGATGCGGCTGGTGTTGGGCGACGGACTGCGACTGGCGCTTATCGGAGTCGGCGCGGGCATCGTCGCGGCGTTGGGGCTGACCCGGCTGATGAATAAGTGGCTATTCGGCATCAGCGCCGCCGACCCGGTCACCTATGCGACGTTGTCTATCCTGCTGCTGCTGGTGGCTGGCCTGGCCTGCGGTTTGCCGGCCCGGCGGGCGATGAAGGTGGATCCGCTGATTACGCTGCGCTACGACTGAGGGAGCCGTCAGCTAGCTCTCAGCTTTTGGCTCTTAGCTTTTAGCTCTTAGCTTTTAGCCAGCGCCTGAATTACTGCACGCCCACTCGCCCGTTGCGGGTGGCACGGGGCGGGGGAGCGCTCGCGTCCTCGCCGAACAGGAACTCCTCGATCTCATCAATGCGACCGTCTGCGTCCTTGTACCCGATATCAATCAGCTCGTTGGTGTACTTCGGAGTGAACAGCAAGTAGCTGATCAGGTCGGCGCAGGTTTCGGCATTGCGGCCAAGGCCGTTCACGAAGTACTGGATGAGGTACGGCATCTCGCGCTGGTGCTGGTAGGCGAGTTCGGAAAGGTCCACCGAGGGGGTAATCAGCAGGGGTTGCAGGGGATGGATGGTCTCACAACCTTCCAGGCCACTACGGTTGATCCGTCCTGTTCGTAGAAGATGGTTGAGCCGCTCCAGGTGCTCGACGTCGGCGGCCAGGTGGTCGAGGAACATCACGTTGAACAGCACACCCAGCACCTGGGCCAGCGAAGGATCGCGGCTGTCGGCCGCTTCTTCCTGGTGCTCCAGGTTGTTGCCGCGCACGCCGATGGCGAAGACCTTTTTCGCGCCCAGTCGGATGACCGGGCTCAACGGCTGCTGCAGGCGCACGCAGCCATCGCCGAAGAAAGCCGTTCCGCGCGCCGTCTTCAGCCGCACCGGCTGGAACACCAGCGGAATGGCCGCCGACGCGCACACGTGGTCCACCGTGATCTTGGTGGACAGCGTCACTCGCCGGCTCCGGTTCCACATGGGATGGCCCTTCTTGCCCTGGATGAACAGGTAGCTTTTGCCGGAGTTGAAATTGGTGGCGGAGATGGCCAGGGCGTAGAGGTGGCCGCGGCGAATGTTCTGCTGGATGCGCTCGCAGTCGAGATGCTGGTGGAGGAAGCGCCGCAGCGGCCGCGCGTCCAGCAGCGAACGCGCATTGCCTCCGCCGAGCATGCCGCCGAAGGACAGGTCCATGATCCAGGTCAGGGAATTATGCGCCTGCGAGAGCATGTCGCAGCGGAAGACGTCGGAAGGACGAAGCCGTGACCAGAGATGCGCCAGCACGCGTGTCGCCAACGGGAAATCATCGCAGCCCATGGCCAGCGCCGAGCCGTTAATGGCGCCGGCGGAGGCTCCGCCAATGATGGGAAATGGATTACCGTGGCGCTCCAGCGCCTTCAGTTCGCCGATCCGTTTGAGCACGCCGGCTTGATAGGCACCGCGCGCTCCACCGCCCGTCATGACTAAGCCGAGCGTCTGTTCCATAGCTTGCCCTGGGTCCGTTTTCGTGTGCTGCCCCTATTCTACTTCGGAGAGTCGTGACCCGGGGTCAACGATTTCAGATAGGCCAGCACCGCCTGCGCATCTTCCGTGGTCATCTGGAAGCGCGGCATGGGCGTTCGCAGCGGCTTGCCGTTGATCCAGATGCCGGTGGTCAGCAGCGTGACCATCTGCTGGTCGGTGGCCGGAGGCGCGCCTGCCAGGCGAGGCGCCAGGATGGGCCAGTCGTCGGAGGGCCGCGCCGGCAGATAGGGAACCGGAGCGCCGGCCAGCCAGCGGCTATAGTCCGGCTCGCCGTTGGACAGCTTGGGAGTGTGGCAATCGCCGCAATGGGCCACCCCCACCACGATGTACTTGCCACGCGCGACCGATCCACTCGCAGCTTGTCCGTTGCTCTGGGCCCGCAGATTCATCGGCTTGGCCGACAGCAGCAGCGCAAAGGCGGCAACCGTCAACGCGGCAACATAAAACTTCCGGGTGCTGGCATTCGAAGTTCGAGACATACGGCGGCTGATGCCCTCCTGCACGATGATAGCGATAGAAAGGTCGGAAAAGGCGCCCCGCTTCCGGCCTTTCATCTTACGAATCGTGCGGCAGTTGCGTCAATGCGCACCGCTCATCGCGGCGGCGGCGAGGGATTCAGCGCTCCCGGGCGTCCCCACAGAATGTAGTGCAGGTTGACGCTGCAACCTCCGGCGGCGCAATTTTTTCCGGAAGTCGAGGCCTTTACCGCATAGCCCAGCGTGGAATAGCCGCTACCGGTACCGTATTGCGTCTGCGGACCAACCGAGTTTCGGGCGTCAAAATAGTCGCCATAGCGGGTGTTGTAGGTCGGGTTGCCCTTGCTGTCTTTGATGATGTTGCCCTTGCTGTCCCGGGCGTACGACGCCTGGGTGGTGTCGCTGTCGGTGGTGATATACACCACAAAATCGTTGAGGAAGCCCACCGCATTGTTGGCGTAGTTGCCGCCGCCGCCGGTGGCCAGCGACAGCGCGATTTCATCGGTGCCGGGATCCAGCGGCGAACCCAAGGCCGGGGTCGAGAAGGCGTAATCGGGGTTCCAGATATCGAGCTCGCTTACCAACTTGAAGTTGGCGGAGTTGATCTTCTCGATGCGAACGTAAGGATAGGCGCGGTTCTTGCTGGTATCGCGCCCTGCGCTCAAAGCGTAGTAGAGGTAGTCGGAGGGATTATTGGGATCGCAACCGCCAGGAGGACAAAGCTGGAACTCGTGGGTGCGAGCGGCGCCGATCGCCGCTTTGGGGGCGGTGTTCCAGTCCGGACCGTCTGGCCCGACCACGGTGTAGTCGCTGTTGCTGTAGCTGGAAATCTTGACGTCGTGGCCGGATTAGCCGTATTCGAAGAATCGGGCCATGCCCAGACGGTCAGCGTACTGGTGTCAGGTAGTGCGCTCCAGTACAAACCATCGTGACTGTTCTGCACCAGGTGGTTCTGCCACAACTGGCTGTAGGTGGGATCCATGTAGGACAGGTTGATGGTGCCGCCGCCGCCCACCATGTCGTTCAGCGACATGCGCACGATGACGTGCCGGCCGGTATAAACCGAGCCCGTGCCCTGGATACCATGGTCCACGCCGACATACAGGAAGTTGTCGGAGAAGGCGAGATCGGGATAGTCCATCCAGTCGTTTCCCAGGCCGACGGTGGCGGAGGTGATGTCCGCGTAGGTCCAGGCGTGGATGAAGTCGTTCTTGATGTCTTTGGGCTTGGCCCAGGCTATCCGCAGACGGTCAGGGCCGGTGGTGGCTTTGCCCGCCAGAGTGATGGGCGCCGCCCAATACTGCAGCAACCAGACGAAAATATTTCGCTTGGGAAGGTAGGTCACCACCTGATCGCAGCACAGGCCGCCATCGCTTTGCGGGAAAAACGACGTGCGCGAAGGATTGGATGGGTCGATCGCCGAATTGAGACTGACGGTGGTGAAGTGATCTCCGCCATCGGTGGAATAGCTGATGCCGGTGTTGGCGGTGTAGATGACGATGTGCGAAGCATCCGCGCCCGCAGCGTTGGGATCGGGAGGAGTGCCTCCGTAGGGACCGCCGCCGGTATCTTTCACGATCTCAACCGGCGCGCTTCCGGGCGCAGCGCCGGCAGGAAGCGGCTGAGGCTGGCCCAGGCTTCCCGGCTTGATGAGCTGAAAGCCGGTCGCAGCGGGCGGTTTGGGGAATAAGTTGCGCGGCTGGCCTTGCGGCGGGCGAACGCCTTTGCCGTTGAACTCTCGCTCACCGGGCGGCTTGGCCGGCGCCGGCGGGTACTGCGCCTTGTTGGGGTCCTGCTTCTGGATGGTCCCGGGATGCGCTTGCACCGGAGTGTTGTCGCGCAACTGTGGGGTGACGGAACTGCTGATCTCAAACTTGCAGGTGTGGTCGTCGGCGCGATAGCTGCCCGCCAGCTTGACGCCATAGGCGGTCCCCAGCTTGGGAAACTTAAACAGCGCATCCATCACCTGCACGCCTTCGGGAAGAATCTCGCCCAGCGCGAGCGGCAACGATGCCGGCTGTAGCCGCGAACCGTCCTGAATATCCAGGCTGGTGACCTTGACCTCGCGCGCCGGATTTTCACCCTGGTTCTCCACCGGAATCGTCATCGCCACCGAGCCGTCATCCCAGACGGTGCTTTGAATTCCTGGAGAGAAAAGCCCAAGCTTGGCGTCGTCGCACTCCTTATACGTGACCATGGTCGCAATTGGTGCACGCGGTGTTGAAGAGGACGAGAAACAGCCCGGTCGCGAAGATGGTTCGCGCAATCTGGCGAATCATGAGATCCTCCCTGAGATGCAAGGATGACGATGTGGCGGTGGAGGGATACTACGCCAAATAGTATGCGAGCCCTAGTTTAAAGAGCGGAGGAGGCTGGTTTTTCTTCTGGCACAGAAGTGCGGGCGAGTGTCTGCGATGAGGAGCAAGACGGAAGTCAACAGGCACGCTTGCCTTCCGATTTGCTGGAAAGCGCGCATCGGACCGCCGGTCTAGATGCGGCGAGCCGGCGCCCTGCGGCTGCGCAGCTTGCGCACCTGCACGATGCTCCACCCGATGCTGACCGCCAGCGCCAGCAGTACCCACAGCGTCCCGGCCTTCCACTCCGTGTTGATTCCCGACATCAGCAGCAGCGGCAGGTAGGGCTGCACGTATTCCAAGGCGTGCTGGCGGTCGTTCATCCGCTGCAAAAGGTAGAGCAGCAGCACGAACGCCAGCGCGCCGGCAAAGATGGATGGCGCATGGATCTTCCAGGTCTTCCAGAAGACCTCGCCGGTAGCGAAGAACAAGGTATCCTCCACCACCGCCAGCACCGCCAGGGCGAAGATGCCCGCCGCGCTGAAGGCCATGAAGGTATGATCGCCGCGCCGGCGCCGCAATTTGCGTCGTCCGTACATGGCTACGGCGCCGCCACCTGGAAGCGCAACACCGACTGCGCAATCCGGTACTGATACTTGGCGGCGGCGAACTGGATCTGTGCCTCCGTCTGTTGCAGTTGTGCCTGGCTCAACTCCACGATCGAGCTCAGACCCAGGTTGTAGCGGGTCTGCGAAAGGTTGAAGGCCAGGTTGGTCTGGTCAACAAACTGCTGCGCTACCTGAATGCGGTTGAAAGCGGTGATGGCATTCAGCCAACTGGTGCGCACCTCATGTGCGATGCGGTCCTTCAGGTCGCGCAACTGCTGCTCGTCGGCCTGGGCGCGCAGTCCGGCTTCCTTGGAGCGCGCCGGATAGAGAAAGCCATTGAAGATGGGCACGTTGACGTTCACGCCGACAGCGCCATACCAGGTGGTGAAGGGCGAGACGCCGCCGACATCGCCTGCATACGGTGTTCGCCCCACCACGCCCAGCGCGGCGACCGAGGGAAACAGCAGGTCGCGCTCCGCCTTCTGGAAATGTTGCGCCGCCTGGAATTCGTAGTTCTGCGCGGCGATTTCCGGACGATTACTGAAGGCCTGGTCCTCCAGTTGGCTCACCGCATCCGGCGGCGGATTCGACCGGCATGCGCGTGTCCACCAGATCGAACGGCTGCTGTGCCTGATAGCCCAGCACCTGCGACAGCGCCGACAGCGCCGCCTGATAATTATTCTGCGCATCCAGCAGCAGCAGCTTGGACTGCGCCAGGTTGGCATCGGCAAAGCTGACGTCCAGTTCCGAGCGCAGCTTGTTCTGGAAGAGCGTGGTGATCTGATCGGAGACCAGTTGCCGCGCGCCCACCGTCTGCTCGGCCACCTTTTGCAGCGCCAGATCCTGCAGCGCGTTGTAGAAGGCTTCATCTACCGCCAGCTTGATCTGGTCGGCGGTGGCGGCGGCGTTCATGTCGGAAGCCTTGGCGCGCAGGGTGGCGCTGGCCACCAGGTTATTGGTGCGACCGAAGTCGGTGATCATCTGCGACAGCGTCAGCCCGCCCGCAGCGCGCTCAAACACGCTGGGGTTGTTGAGATTGCCGGCGGCGATACGCGAGCCCTGCTCCGGCTCGACCGCCGTCAGGCTGCCGTAAATGTTGGGGTAGTACGCCGCTTTCTGCTCGCGCGTGACCTGGTTGGAAGCCAGCGCCAGCAGCCGATACAAGGAAATCTGCGGATTGTTCTTCAGCGCCAGGGCTTCAGCATCCTGCACCGTCAGCCGCATGACCGCGCCCGAGGCCGGCAATTGTGGCGCCGGCTGCTGCGGTGGATTTTGCGCCGGCGTTGTTCCCGGCACCGCATTGGGCGAAGTCGGCGGATACACCGGCGGCGGCGATGCAGGTTGCTGCGCCGGAGGCGTCTGCTGCGTTCCCGCTTGTGGCGAATTCGGGAACGGCGCCGGCGACGACACCTGCGCCACCAGCGGTATCGCGCTCAAGCCCACCGCGATGGCAAAGCTGAGGATGGCGCGCTTCATTCCGCCACCTGCTCTTCCTTGCGATGAACCAGCAGGTAGGCCGCGGGCACGATGAACACCGTCACCACCACCGACACCAGCAGGCCGCCGATGATGGCGCGCGCCAGCGGAGCGTACTGCTCGCTGCCCGCCTCCAGCGCCAGCGCCATCGGCACCAGGCCCAGCATCGTGGCCAGCGAAGTCATCAGGATGGGACGCAAGCGCACTCGGCAGGCCAGCGCCACCGCCTCGCGAATGGCCATGCCCTCGCGACGGTAGCGTGCGAGTCACGTCCACGATCAGGATGCTGTTCGACACCACAATGCCGGTCATCATGATGACTCCCATCAGCGACATGATGTTCAGCGTGGTGTGGGTGAGCAGCAGGAACACAATCACGCCGGTGATCCCCGGGGGAATGGCCAGCAGAATGATGAGCGGATCGATGAACGAGGCGAACTGCGCCATCAGGATCAGATAGACCAGCACGACCGACAGAATCAGTCCGAGGCCGAAGCTCTTGAACGACTGCCGCATGCCTTCCACCGAGCCGCGCACGGTGACGCGCACGCCCTCGGGCAGCTTGGTCTGGGCGATAATGTCGTCGACTTTGGAAGCGATGGCCCCCAGATCCTCGCCGGAAGGCGCGACATAGACATCAATCACGCGACGCAATTGGTAATGGTCCACCTCGGTGGGCGAGTCGATGCGGTGAGGTCGGTGACCGCACCCAGATTTGTGGTTTCCGCTCCATTCGCCGAGCGCAACGGAATCTGCTTCAGGTCGTTGAGCGAGCGCACCTGGGTGTTCCGGATACTGCACCGTCAGCATGTAGTCGTTGCCGGTTTTCGGATCGACCCAGTAGCTGGGCGCAATCATCTGGTTGGAGGTGAGGGCGGTGATCACGTTGTCCACCACCTCTTTCGACGACAGTCCAGGCGAGCGCCATCTCGCGATTCACGTCGAGGCGCAAGGCGGGATACTCGAGGTCCTGCGGAATCATGACGTCGCTCACGCCCTTGACCTGCTGGATGCGACGGCTCAGCTCTTGCGCCACCGCGTAGGCCTGGTGCAGATGATCACTGCTGACCTGGATGTCGATCGGCGCGGGCAATCCCAGATTGAGCACCGCGTCCACCAGTCCGCCCGATTGAAAATAGGACGTCAGTTCCGGGAGGTCCTCGGAAATCTTCTTCCGGACCCGCCTCATGTACTCATAGCTGCCGACCTTGTGACCTTCCTTCAGGCTGACCTGGACGAAGGCGGTGTGCTGTCCGGAGTTGGGGGTGTACATCGCGGAGAAGCCCGGAGTGACCCCGATATTGGACAGCATCATGTCGAGTTCCTTGGGCGGAACCACGGCGCGGATGTCCGCTTCCACCCGACGCAGGTATTGGTCGGTGAGCTCAAGGCGGGTGCCGTGGGGGCCTTGAAATTAATCACGAACTGCCCGGGATCGGTGCGCGGGAAGAAGGAGAATCCCAGCAGCGGGAATAGCGCGAGACTGAGAACGAAGATTCCCAGAATGCCGATGACGGTGGCGGCCGGGCGCAACAGCGTCTTGCCCACCGCGACATCGTAATGCATCAGCATCTGGTGGTATTTGCGATTAAATGCGGTAACCGAGCGGCCGAAGATGGACTTGCGAAGACTGATGCGCTACCTCACCATGGGCCGACTTGATGAACTTCGCGCAAAACAGCGGCACCACCGTCATCGCCACCATGTAGGAGGCGAACAGCGAGAACACCACCGACAGCGCCAGTGCGGTGAATAAGAAATCGGCTGACGCCGTAGAGAAAGACCACCGGAAAGAAGACGATAGCGGTGGTGAAGGTGGCAGCCAGCACCGGCAAGGCCACCTCCTGGCCGCCTTTTTCCGCCGCCATTTCGACGGGCTTCGCCCATTTCCAGATGGCGGAAGATGTTTTCCAGCACCACCACCGAGTTGTCGATCAGGCGCGAAAACGCCAGCGCCAAGCCGCCCAGCACCATGGTGTTGATGGTGCCGCCGCCGAAATTAATCGCCAGAGCGCGGCCAGGGCGGAGAGCGGAATGGAAAGCAACACCGCCACCGTGGCGCGCACGCTGCCGAGGAAAATCAAAATCATCAGCGCGGTCAGCACCAGTCCGATGAGCGCCTTCGTTGCCCAGATTCTCGAATCGCCGTCTTGACGAAAATCGACTGGTCGAACACCACCTTGGCGACCAGTTTCTTGGGAACATCCACCAGGTCTGTCAGATGCGTCCTTGATGCCGTTCACGATGGCGATGGTGTTGCTGTCGCCGCCCTGCTTGAGAACCGGCAGATACACCGATTTCTGGCCGTCCACCCGCACGATGTTGGTCTGGATCTGCTGCGCGTCCATGGCCTGGCCGACGTCGGCCACCAGTACCGAAGCGTTGCCTACGGTCTTGAGCGGCAGGCGATTGATCTCTTCCGTGCTGGGCAATCTGGCTGTTGGTGTAGAGGTTGTAGTCCTTGGGCCCGATCCGCACGTCGCCGGCCGGCAGAATCATGTTGGCCTCGATTCACCGTGCGCACCACGTCCATCACGCTCAGTTGATGGGCCTGCAGCTTCAGCGGATCGACATAGACCTGGATCTGCCGGTACTTGCCGCCGAACGGCTGCGGCACCGATGCGCCGGGAACATTGGCCACCTGGTTGCGCACGTTGTACTGGCCGAGGTCGCGCAGTTGGGTTTCGTTCAGCCCCTGCCCTTTCAGGGTGATCAGGCAGACCGGCAAGCTGGAAGCGTCGAACTTCAGCACCACCGGCGGCAAAGTGCCGGGTGGAAGCTTGCGCAGGTCGGCCATGGCCAGATTGGAGATCTCGCTCACCGCCGCGTCGGAATTGGTGCCCGGCTGAAAGTAAATCTTGATCAGGCTCACGCCCGGCAGCGAGCGGGATTCGATGTGGTCGATGCCGCTGCCCAGGGTGAAGAAGCGTTCGAAGCGCCCGGTGATGTCGGTTTCGATCTGCTCCGGCGGCATGCCGCTGTAAAACGTGGCCACCACCACCACCGGGATATTGATGTCGGGGAACAGGTCGACCGGCATGCGTGCCACCGCCACCACCCCCACGACGGTGATGACCAGGCACATCATGATGATGAAAAAGGGATAGCGAATCGCGAAGCCGGACATCTATTCCGTTCCTCCGCCTGGTTCGCCAGCGGTATAGGCGAATTGCTCGACCTTGGGTGCAACCCGTTGGCCGGGCTGGTATGAATCGAAATTGCCGACAATCACCCGGTCGCCGGCAGACAGACCCGCCAGCACCTCGACTCGCGAAGGGTCTTCCATCCCAGTCTGGATCTCCCGCAACTCAACCTGATTGTGCTGGTTCACCAGCAGCACGGAGCTTTTTCCATTGTGGCGCTGCACCGCCTGCACCGGCACGGTCAACGCATTGTCGTGGCTCTGCACCCGAAGGCTGACCTCGGCGTACATGCCCGGCCGAAGTTTGTAGGCGCCGTTGGGTACGTCGATCTCCACCTGCATGGTGCGGGTGGAGGGATCGAGAGCATTGGTAAAGCGGCTCACCTTGCCGGGAAAATCTTCGCCGGTGGCCTGCACTTTAACGTCGGCGATATCGCCAATCTTTACTTTGGCGGCAACCGATTCGGGTACCGGGATGCGAAGACGCAGGACATCGACCTCTGCGACGGTCACCACCGGCAAGCCGGCGCTGGAGGTGCCGGCCTGCACCAGCGCGCCGGTATCGGAGAAGCGCCAGGTGACAATGCCATCGTAGGGAGCGGTAATCCGGGAATAATCGCTGAGCGCGGAATAGTGCTGCTGATCGGCTTGCGCCACTGCGAGCTGCTGTTTGGCCGCCGCGAACGCCGATTTGGCGGCATCCACCTGCGCCTCCGAGGCGCGGTCCTTGGCATTGGCGTCGTCCAGTTCCTGCTGCGCGATCAACCCGGGGCGGACCTTATCGGTGTTGACCAGCCGCTCGGAATTGGCGTGCAGGGCAACGTGGTCGGCTTCGGCGCGCGAGACCTCGCTCTGCGCCCGCAGGATCTCCTCCTGCGCCTGATGCACCGCGGCCTTGGCTTCATCCACCTGGGCAACCAGCTCGGGTATTTCCAGCACCGCCAGCACTTGTCCCTTATGGACACGGTCGCCGATATCGACATTGATGTTCCGGATGTAGCCCGCGACCTTGGCGTGCAACTCGACGTTCTGATAGGGCATGAACTGTCCGGCGATGGAAAGGGTGTTGGCGATGGAATCGCGCTTGACCGGCGTGACCGCGACGTAGGGTATGTTGGCCTCGGCGGCAGTAGCGTGGGGCGAGCCCGCACGCGCGTGCTTGGCCACCATGGTGGCCACAAGGACGCATAGGGAAACCAGGCCGAGCACAAGGAAAATGTGTTTACGGCGAACCTGCATAATTTCCTCGCTTGCAGAAGACGGTGAGTGACGCGGTCAGGGAGACGCGCAGCGCGCGACAAACCCACGGAAACCAAGCCTGACCAGTGATCGAAAGCGACGGGAAAACTTAGGCGAGAAAAGGCGGGGGCCGAAGGAAGCGGTGGCGTTCCCATAGGCGCAGGCGTCGTGGCGAAGGCGAATCCTCAAGCGCGGACTTGAGCACCTCCGGACGCAGCACCAGTTGATACACGAACAGCAAGGCCACGCAGAATGGCAAAATCACGCTCATCACCATGGGCGGCACTTCCATCTTCTGGCCGTTCAACCACAGCTTGGAAGAGGTGGAAGGCGTGGCCTTCACCGGCTGGCTGCCGTTGTACAACGCAGTTTTGGCGTGGAAAGCGAACAGAAACACCAGGACGCACATGGCCAGCAGAAGTAGCGGCCAGAGACGATTCCTGTCGATGAAGCGGACTTTCACGGGTGGAAAAACTCCACAACACTCCTATATCACAATGCTAGCAGCTCCGCAAAGCCGCTGCAGTTGCCGCGCAGCCTCTTGGGGGCGGAGATCACGACGCCAGCAGGCGCCAAACGTCATCCTTCCGCAAAGTTAGACGGACTTCGAGCGCCGGCGGTAGCGGCTGGCTTGAAGTTGCCTGCAGTTTGTAGAGGTTACAGGAGTGTTACAGAGTGGAGCGCCCCTTTCAGCCGCGTTTGCGATTGGGAAACGCCGCTCCACCCTGACTGGTTTTCTACCAGATCAGCACGCGATCATCAGGCGCCAGATACAGCGTCTGTCCCGGCTTCACATCGAACGCCTTGTACCAGGCATCAATGTTGCGCACGGTATCGGCACGGTACTGCGCCGGCGAGTGCGAATCGGTCATCACCTGCTGGCGCAGCGCGGCGTCGCGACCCTTGAGCGCCCAGTTCTGGCCGAAGGCGATGAAGAACTGCTGGTCGGAGTTAAAGTTGTCCTGCATCGGTCCTGCTTTGCCGCCCAGCGAAGCGTGATAGCCATCGTAAGCTGCAGCGATGCCGGCCACGTCGGCGATGTTCTCCGCCAGCGTCTGCTTGCCATTCACCGAAAGATCGGGGAACGGCTTGTAGGTGTCATACTGCGCCACCAGACGAGCGGTCGCTTTTTCGAAGTGCTCCATATCCGCCGGCGTCCACCAGTTGCGCAGCGCGCCCTTGGAATCGAACGCCGAGCCTTCGCTGTCGAAGGTGTGGCTGATTTCATGTCCGATGACCGAGCCGATGGCGCCGTAGTTCACCGCCGCCGGAGCCTGGGGATCGAAGAACGGCGGCTGCAGCACGGCAGCCGGGAAGTTCAGCGCATCCTGCAATGGCAGGTTGACGGCATTCACCGTCTGCGGCGTCATGGACCACTCCTTGCGATTGACCGCCGAACCCAGCCGCCCAACTTCGTAGTGATACTTGAACAGGTCGCCACGCCACACGTTGCCGAACAGGTCGTCCGCCTTGACCACGTAGCCGGAATAATCCATCCAGGTCTCGGGATAGCCGATGCCGACATACAGCGCGTTGAGCTTGGCGATGGCTTCCTTCTTGGTGCTCTCGGCCATCCAGGGCAGAGCTTCAATCCGCTTGCGGAAGGAGGCGATCAGGTTGCTCACCATCTCCTGCACCTGCGCCTTGGCTTCCGGCGAAAAATACTTGCGGGCGTAAATCTGTCCGACGTCGTCGCCCAGGAAATGATTGACGATGACCACGCCGCGCTGCCAGCGCGGCCGCTGCTGCGACGTGCCCAGGAGGACGCCGCCGAAGAAGGCATAGCGCTCATCCGCCAGCGCCTTCGGCAATGCCCCGGCGTAGGCGTCAATCAGGTGAAACGCCATCCAGTCCTTCCAGGTATCCAGCGGAGTGGACGCCACCAGCGCCGACTCGCCGGTGAAGGCCGAAGGCTGCCACACCGTGAAGCTCTGCACTTTCTCTAGCCCGGCGCCTTGGAAATACGCGTCCCAATCCAGCCCCGGTGCCTTGGCCGCAAAGTCCGCTTTCTTCCAGGTGTTGTTGGCCTTCTGAATGTCTTCGTTCTCCGACAGGCTGAGGTGCTTTTCGGCGATGGCATGCTCCAGCCCCACAATCCGCTCGGCGCGCATCTCAGGGTTGTCGAAGCCGGCGAGCTTCATCATCGCCGCCACGTGCTCCTGGTATTTTCCCAGCAGGGCCTTGGTGCGCTCGCTCTCTCCAGAGGTAGAAATCCCGGTTGGGAAGTTGCAGCCCGCCCTGCATCAGGTAAGCCGCGTAGTGTTCGGAATCGCTGAAGCCCGGAGCCACCCACAATCCGAACAGGTTGGCGGTGTGGAAATTGGTGTTGTTGAGGGCATCCACATCGGCGCGCAAAGTTCCGCCCAGCGCCAGCGCAAGCTCATGCTGATTTTTGATGGCGGCAATGGCGTCCAGGTGCGGACGCAGCGGCGCCAGGCCTTTGGCCTCGATGCCGGTTTCGTCCATGTACGAGTTGTACAGATCGGCAATCTTGCGGCCCTCAGGACCGTTGGCGTTGCCATTCTTGGCGGTGTCGGCGATCAGCTCGGCGGTGCGCTTGTCGCTCAAGTCCGCCAGTTTGGAAAATACCCCGATCACCGGCCGGTCCGGCGGCAACTCGGTGTGCGCGATCCAGCCGCCGTTCACGTAGTCATAAAAGTTGTCGCCGGGCTTGACCGACGGGTCCATGTTGGCGACGGCGATGCCGTGTTCGGCGGCCTTCTGGCCTTCCTGGGCGTGCAGCGTGAGCGCTGCGCCAGCCAATAGGAAACAGGCAAGCGCCCATGTGATTGCGAGATAAATGGTCTTTGATTTCATGCGGGAAGCTCCAATGAATTCACTGCGGATGACATGACAATTCGGGCAGTTCGGCCATAGCCAAACATCCAGAGTAGCATCTTTTAGACAGAGAAAGCCCCGCCCAACCGCGGGGGCGTGACGAACGGCGGATGGGAGGGGTCGAGCGCTGGTTAGGGCTTCAGAATCCCGCGGGACGCTCGCGCATCACGTTGAAGCTGCGCTTCCAGCGCCATGCCCGCCTCGGCACACTTTGCCCTCATCGAACAGCCGCCCGATCAGCGTGACCCCGTGCGGCACGCGGCGCGGCGGCGAGAACTTCGGCAGCGGATGCTCCGGATCGGGCGCCCAATCGCTGCGCGCCTCGCTCACTTCCACGAATCCCGCGCGCAGCGTGAGCGATGGATGCCCGGTGTAGTTGGTGATCACCAGCATCTCGTCGCGCAGCTGACGGCACCAGCAGCAGGTCCACCTCGGACATCACGCCGCGCCATCTCCATCGGCCACCTTGCGCCGGAAGCGGTCCGCTCTGCACAAAATCCACCGCCGACAAGAAACCGCGACTGCCGGAACGTATTGGGCCACGCATCCGGCACCTGCATCTTCAGCTCGTCCACGCTTGTGGCTCAGCGTCATCTCCTCGAACGCCGCCGCCGCCTCCGCAAACAGCATCAGGTTGCAGCGAGTCGTACGGCCAGTCGGGAATGCGACACTTCCACCGGCGTCATGCCCACCTTCTTCACCGTCTCCAGCGCGGCGCGGTCCACGTCCGTCGCCGGCGCCTCCTTCATCCACGCCGGGAAGTAGCCCACGCGCAGGCCCTGCACGCTCGCGCCGCGCATCAAAGTCAGCTTCGCTGGGCACGCTGGCCAGGTCGCCCGCATCCGGCCCGCTGATCGCCTTCAGCACCAGCATGGTGTCTTCCACGCCGCGCGCCATCGGGCCCAGCTTGTCCAGCGACCAGCACAGCGTCATCGCTCCGGTGCGCGGCACGCGCCCGAACGTTGGCCGCAGCCCGGTCACGCCGCAGCGCATGGACGGGCTCACGATGCTGCCGCCGGTTTCGCTGCCGATGGCAAACCCCACCAGCCCCGCCGCCAGCCGCCGCGCCCGGCCCAGCGCTCGACCCCGACGAGCCTTCCTCCAGCAGCCACGGATTCATCGTCTGCCCGCCGAACCAGACATCGTTCAGCGCCAGCGCGCCCAGGCTCAGCTTGGCCACCAGCACCGCGCCCGCGTCGTTCAGCCGCTTCACCACGGCGCTATCTTCGGCCGGCACGCGATTGCGATAAGGCTCCGCGCCGTAGGTCGTCGGAATGCCCGCCGTATCCAGCAGATCCTTCGCGCCCCACGGAATCCCGTGCAGCGGCCCGCGATATTTGCCCGGCGGCAATCTCCCTGTCCGCCTGCCTTCGCCTGCTTGCAGCGCCATGTTCGCGCGTCAGCGTGATCACGCAACGCAGCTTGCGGATCGAACTGCTCCAGCCGCTCGAGATAGATCTCCGTCAGCCGCTGCGACGTGAGCTTGCGACTGCGAATCCACTCTGCGCAAGCTGCGCACACCGGCGCGAAGGCAATGTCTTCGTTCGTTGCGCGGCAACTGCCCCGGATGCGGTCTTGCGCGGCGACGAAGACGTTGCTGCGCCGGCTCGCAGCTTCACCTCGGGAATCGCCGGGTTCCACAGCGTGGCCGGCGCAGCGTCGGCTCCGAGCTCCATCTTGCGCGGGCCCGTGCGCGGACTCGTAGAGCGGCGCCATCGCACTGCGCCAGTTGCCCGCCGCCTGCGCCGCGCTCGGCGGCGCTCATCGTCCACCTGCACCAGCTTTTCCGCTTGCGCAAAGTCGTCCGCGAGTCACCTCCGGCCCCACCGCGGGCGCGGTGCCAAACGCCGGCGGCGCGCCCGGTGTCTGCTGCTGCGGCTGTTGTTCGGCGGGATTCTGCGCGTAGCCGGCAACCGCCGCCCCCAGCAGCGCCAGCGGAGTCTGGGTGATGAACTGCCTGCGTGACTTGCTCATTGCGTGCCCTCGAAGTGTCGCCAACAAGGTACACGCACGAACCGTCAGTTGTCAGGAGAAATGGGAAGGCGGAGCGATGCGGCAATTGGGGACTTACAAGACAGCGAAAAGCTCAGGGGTTGGCAGGACAACGAGCAAGGGCACGACTTCCAGTCGTGCCGCAAATGCGATCCTGTCAAATTGCGAATATTATGGGCCAGGCTTTATCGGCACGACCAAGGTCGTGCCCTTACTCATGTTTCGACGCGCAGGTTTTGCTATCCACTATCCACTATCCACTACCCACTATTCCTTCGCCATCGCGTAATACCCCTGCCGCGCCTGCACCTTATACTCGCCGCCCTTGGGATGGATCTGGATGCGCCGATAAGTGCCGTCGAGCTTGTTGTTGGTGGGGGTATAGCCGATGTTGTACTGGCTGCGCAGTTCGTTCTGGATCTGATCGAAGGCCTGGCGCAGCTTCTCCTGCTTGTTGCCGACTTCGATCACGCGGCCGCCGGTCTGCTCGGCCAGCTTCCGCATGTCGTAGTCGCCGCTGTAACCGAATCCGCCGTAGAATCCGCGGTCGGCGATCAGGATGACGTAGCAGATGGTGTCGGCCTTCTGCGCGGCTTCGATGGCATCCTGAATCTTCAGACGGCTGCCCTGGTCCTCGCCGTCGGTAAAGATGATCATCGCCTTGCGGCCGACTTCGTTCTTCAGCTTCTCGTTGGCGCCCAGATAGATGGCGTCGTACAGCAGCGTGCCGCGCGGCGTGGTGGGAATCGGTCCACCGCCCAGTCCGGGAGGGCCGCCGCCCATGCCGGCGTTGATTTGCATTTTGTTCAGAGCGCGCGTCAGGTCACGAACGTTGTTGGTGAAGTCCTGGTCGAGGTCCACGTCCACATCGAAATTGATCACGAACGCCAGGTCTTTATCGCGCAGCACGGCGTGCAGAAACTCGGCGCAGGCTTCCTGCTCGATTTCCAGCACCCGCGTCTGGCTGGCGCTGGTGTCGATCATGATGCCCAGCGTCAGCGGCTGGTTCGATTCGGCCGAGAAATACTTGATGGTCTGCGGCTTGCCGTCCTCGAAGACCTGAAAGTCGTCCTTGGTGAGGTTGGGGATCAGCATGCCGTGCTTGTCCTTCACGTTGAAGAACAGGTTGACCACGTTGACCTCCGCCTTGAAGGTCTGCAGCGGCTCGTCATTGTCCTGCTCCTGCGGCTGCGCCTGCTGCTGGGCGCCCCCGACTGCGGTTTGGACTGGTCCTGCGGCGGAATTGTTTTGGGCCTGTGCGACCAGCCCAGGCTCAAGCCTAGAAGCAGACACAGCGGATAGACGACGGGGCGAAATCGGCTGCGCAGCATAGCTTTCTTTCCTATCGGATGCATCCATTGTATTGCACGAGCATAGAATCAGCGATGAAAGCTGCCGAGTCGCCCGCCTGCGGTTATACTGAGCAGAGTTCCGGCAACCCCGGAGACGACCAAACCGATGTTCAATCGCCGATTGAGCCTGTGGATCCGAGCCGCCGTACTGCTGGCGTTCCTTGCCCTTGCTGCCGTATTTCGCCTGAGCCAGCAGCAGAAATTGCCCGACGCCCCGGCGCCGCAGAACAATGCCCCGGCGCCCAGCGTCAACGTCCCGCCTCCGCCTGCGCCGGACGACCAAGGCTCGTCCCCCTGTGAAACCCCAATCAGCCGGCAAATACTCGCGAGCCCGGCCAGACCAATCCGCAGCCTCCGCCGCCCGGCTCGCAGGATTTCAAGACGGTGCCCCCGGGCAGCGTCTCCGATGAAGGCGAGAGCGGCCGCGATCAGTTGATGACGCTGACCAAGACGGTCAGCTTCGTGGTCGTGCCGGTTACGGTCAAAGAAGGATGGCAAGATGGTCGACGGTCTGCTGTCCAAGGACTTCAGCATCTACGAAGACGGCACTCCGCAGAAGCTCACGTTTTTCACCAGCGATCCCTTTCCGCTGTCGGCGGCGCTGATCATTGATCAGGGCCTGCCCGAGCCGGTGCTGAAGAAAATTAATCAAACTTTTGCGGCCTGGGCGGCGCCTTCGGCCCCTTCGATCGAGGTTGCCGTTTTCACCTACGGCAACACCGTCAACAAGCGCGCGGACTTCGGCAACTCCACCCGCATGGCGCTGGCGCTGCACCGCATTCGCGGATGAATACGGCGCTAACGCAGGTGCGTCGGTCGTCGGCGGCCCCTTCGGATCCGGCCCGCAGACCAATAGCAAACCCATGCCCGGCACCAATCCGGTGATCACGCCTGCGCCCGAGTACCACGTGCTGAACGACGCGATTCTGATGGCCGCGCAGGAGCTGGCGCATCGCTCCCCGGCCAGCCGCAAGATCATCTTCGTCATCAGCGATGGCCAGGAGTACGGCAGCCGCGCCAGCTATACACAGGTGCTGAAGGTGCTGCTGACCGACGGCATCACCGTGTACGCCATCGGCGTGAATACCGCTGCTATGCCGGTTTACAACAAGATCTCCAAGGCGAGCATCCCTGGTTTCGGCTACAGCGATATTCTGCCGCGCTACACCAACGCTACCGGCGGCGACGTGCTGGACGAGTTCTCCAAAGAAGCGATCGAGAGCGCGTATCAACGCATCACGCTGGAAGCCCGCAACCAGTACACACTGGGCTACAACACGGCGCAGAAGCCGTCCAGCAACTATCGCGATATCGAAGTGCGGGTGAAGCGTCCGGGACTGGAGGTGACGGCCAAGCACGGATACTATCCGCTGCCTCCGCAGCGCGACGGGTCCCGCCGCCGGCGGAATCGTCGCCTCAACCAGCGCCGCCGCAGTAGTGGATAGTGGATAGCAAGGGATAGAAGCTTGGCGTGGGTAGATGAAAAAGCCTGGGTGGGTAGAGAAAAAGTTTGGGTGCCCCGTTCTAGCCTGGTTTTGGCTAGGGCGGGGCCTTTTTTGTAGTGGCTAGTGGTCAGTGGCTGGTGGTCAGTGCGTCTGCGCCGATGTCGAGTTCGCCCGAACACAGAGCGCCGGACGCGCCACAGCAGCCTGTACCGGGCGACTGTGTCGGGCAGCACGCGCCCGCAGGACCGCCGCCTGGCGAACTGATGGATCGGCAATGAGCAATTAGCAGTTAGCAGTTAGCAACCAGCTGGGACCGAAGTCGCCGCTCGTACCCCATCGCAATGAGACGAAACCGCTACGATGCTTAGCGTCACATCGTAGCGGTCAAGTTTTGCTAAATGCTAATTGCTGATTGCTAATTGCTACCTTATCTCCCCTTGTCCGACGCGGTGCCGAATTCCCTCATCCGTCCTGAACTGGCAGCCTTGCCTGACTTGCTGGCAACAGCGGCATGGACGTTAGCTTCCGGTCCATAACGCTCCAGCAAAACCGGAACCAGCGCGCCCTCGGCTTCCTTGACGAAGGTCATCTTGCCGCTCGGCGTTCCATGATCGATGCGGATGAAGTCGCCCAGCTTCACCTGTCCGGTGGCCACCAGGTTGGCCAGCGGGAACACCATGTTGCGCTCGATGGCGCGCTTCAGGTGACGCGCGCCGTACTTCAGATCCGTGCCCTCCCGCAGCAGAAATTCCTTCACCGGCAACCGTGCAGCTGAAGACGAACTGATTGTTGCCGGTCGCCTGCAGAATGCGCTGCTGCACCAGACCTAGCTCGATTTCCAGGATCTGTTCCAGCTGCTCGCTGCGCAGGGTGTGGAAGACCACGACCTTGTCGATGCGGTTCATGAACTCGGGCGAGAACTTGCGCCGCGCCGCTTCCACAGCGGTGCGATTGATCTTCTCGTCGAGCCGGCTGTCGATTTGCGCCGGAGTCTGCGGCGAAGCCCATGCTGCCATTGATCATGCTCGTTCATCTCGGCCGCGCCCAGGTTCGAGGTCATCACGATGATGCACTGCGAGAAGTCAACCCGCCGGTTATCGCCCAGCGTGAGCGTCGCCTTATCAAGGATGCCGAGCAGCAGCTGCCAGAGCGCGTCGGAGGCTTTCTCGATCTCGTCGAAGAGCAGGATGGAGAGCTTCATCTTCTCCGTGTGCCACTGGTTCAGCGCCTCCTGCGTCAGTAGCGGATGGGTCTCGCGATGTCCGAGATATCCGGGCGGCGAGCCGATCAGCTTGGCGATCTCGTGCGAGTGCTGGAACTCGGCGCAATCGATCTTGATGCAGGCGTGAGGATCGCCGAACAGAGATTCGGCCATCGCCTCCACCACTCGGGTCTTGCCGGAGCCGGTCGGGCCGAGAAACAACAGATTGCCCACGGGCGGTCCCGGCGGATTCAGCCCCGCCAAAAACATCTGGTAGATCTCGGCGACCTTTTCCATCGCGTCGTCCTGGCCGACGATCTTGCGCCGAAGCGCGGTTTCGAAGTCCAGAGCGTCACTGCTGTGACGCGTCGGATCCAAGGTAGCGTTCAATCCAGTCTTCATATAATTGCCAACTTAAAGGCGCAGCCGCCGCCGACCAGAGACGAACCGTAACATTGAGATGGGAAACTTTTGCCTTGAGTTGGTTTCCCGCGCTGCCACATTTGGTTCCCCACAACGAAATCGCACTTCTATCAAATCTTGGATGAACGAGAGAAGCTTCGCGACGGCTTACTGAGTAGTAACTCTGGAAACTTTCTGTAGAAGGAAGGATGGTCCCCGGCGGGCGAGGAGCAGGGTGAGAATTCGCAGTCAGCTCGCCTTGCGAACGTTGATGACAGCGCGGTCAGCGGACATTGGAGGGTTTCCAGCTTCCAAACAAGAAGGGCGTCCGAAGGCGCCCTTTTATGCAGTCGCGTATTTGCAAGTGACGACTTACGGCACTTCGATCAGCTCGATCTTGCCGTCCTTCCGGCGATGCAGACCTTCACTTTGCCTTTGCGTCGCGGAAGATGAAGACATCGCGGTCGCGGAACTCGCACTCCTTCACCGCTTCTTCCACCGTCATCGGCCGCATGGCAACCGCTTCCTGCGAACGCACCAGGTGCGCTTCGGTGGTGCGGGCAACGGCAGGAAACTTGTGCACCACGACGGGAACCGCGGTTGACGAATTTGCGCCGACGGCCATCTGCATCTCGGCTCGGCCTCGACCGGAGCCTTCCAGGTCTTGTCCTTGGCTTGCGGGTGGTATTGCGGCGGCGGCCGTTATAGCGCAGCGCCTGCGTCTCGATGTGCTCCAAGGCCTGGGTCACAGCCGCCATCATGTCGGTGGCTTCGGCCAGACCAACCAGGTGACCTCGCCGGCGCGTCACCGTAATTTCCGCAATGTTACGGTGCTTCTCGACCGACAGGATGACCTTGCTCTTGATGTTGTCACCCAAAATTTTGGTAAGTTTGGTGAGGCCTGATTCGACCTCATCGCGGATGGCGGGAGTTATTTCATATTGCCGTGCCAAAATACTCGACTGTCATTGAGCTCCCTTCTCGCCGCGGCCTGATTCATTTCTTATCTGTCGGCCATGGCGGTGTTCACCACAATGGCGTGCCGCTCGACTTAGATGCCTGTCAGTTAGACGTCGCACAGGAGCCGAACGAGTCGCCGGTACAGCAGCTAGTTTTTGACTCTGCGCTGGTGGGTGCTCGGGATGCGCATATCTTCCCTGTACTTCGCAACCGTGCGGCGAGTGACCTGGATGCCCTGCGACTGGAGGATGCGGGTGATCTGCTCGTCGGTCAACGGCCTGGCGGGATCTTCTTCCTCGATCAGCTTCTTGACCCGGCGCTTGAGGATCAGCAGCGAGGTGCCGCTGCCCTCCGGACCATTCACGCTCTCGCTGAAGAAGTATCGTAGTTCGAAGACACCTTGCGGAGTGTGCGCGTATTTGTTGGCCACGGCGCGGCTGACGGTGGAAGGATGGACCCCGATCTCCTCCGCCACTTCCTTGATCATCATCGGCTTCAGTTGGTCGATGCCGTGATCGAGAAATTCGCGCTGCCGCGTCCAGGATGGAGTAGCAAACCCGCAGAATGGTCTGCTTGCGCTGCTCGATGTTCTTGATCAGCTGGATGGCCGACTTGTAGCGCTCCTTGACGTAATTGCGGACGTCCTTCTCCGCCACCTCGCGGCTCAACAGCCGCCGGTAGGTCGGAGTTCAGCCGCAATTGCGGAACCTCTTCGTCATTCATCAGGACGAGATATTCGTCGCCCTGCTTCACGAAGGCCACGTCCGGCTCGATCAGCCGGGCTCTCGATCTTGTTGTAACGCAGGCCGGGACGCGGATCGAGGGTGCGAATGAAATCCATGGCCTGCATCACCGCTTCCAGCGGACGATCCCATGGCCTTCGCGACTTCCTTGTAGTGCTTGTTCTGCAGCGCGTGCAGATGCTGGTCGACCAGTACCATCGCATCGTCCAGCGCCTCGGGCTCGGCAGGATCCCATTGCCGTTCAGGTCTGTGCCGCTCCACCTGCGTCAGATTGTCGAGCTGGGCCAGCAGGCACTCGCGCAAATCGCGCGCGCCAACCCCGATGGGATCCATCTGCTTGACCACGTCGATAGCTTCGCGCAGCGCATCGCGGCTGAATGGCACGCGCGCCGGCGCGGTCCGCGCGGCACCAGGGTGGTCGACGGCGAAGCTTCGGCCGCCGGCGCCGGTGGGCTCAGCTGTCTCTTCTGTACGGTGATTCCGCCGCTTCGTACTTCCGACATTCTCGATCTTCGAGCCACGAGTTCCATGACGTGGACTCGGGTTGTCCCATCTCGTGAGCCTCGGATTGCCCAGTCCCAGGCTGAGACCGGCGCTGCCTGCCCATCGCCGACGGAGGATGCGGCGAAAATCCACATCGCTGCGGCGCAGCGTTGGACTTCCGCCGCAGCTTCGACTCCGGCGCTATCGTTTCCGCCGGCCAGTCCCAGCAACTCGTCGTCGCTGGCGGTCAGGTAGCCCTCTTCGTTCAGATTGCCGATTACCAGTTCGGCGGCGCGATATACGTCTTCGTCAACGTGCAGCGATCCCAATTGCCACATCAGGTGGTCGGTCAGCGTGGTGGGCTTGGAGAGGAAATTCTCGAACGAAGGCTTCTCGCTCTCCTCCATCTCGATCGAGGTGCGCATGCCGGGATCGAGATATTCGGAGAAGAACGAGCCGAAATCGATTTCGTCGAAGGGATCTTTTTCTTCCGGCGTGGTAGCCGCCGGCTGCTCCTGGGTGGCCAGGGCGAGCTGTCGCGCTCCATCTTTTCTTCGCGCGCCGAAACCTCGTCCAGCAGGGGAACGCATTTCGTCCAGTTCCTCGAGGACCGGATTCTCCGTCAGCTCGGCATTGATCATGTCGGCCAGCTCAAGCTTGTTGAGCGCCAGAACACTGACCATCTGCACGAGGCCGGGCGTCAGAATCTGCTTCTGCGAGACTTTGAGATTTAACTTGGGCTGCAATAATGCCATTCGAAAAAGGACCCTGAGGATTCGTGCCCCTCGTACTAAATTTTAAACCAGCGAGAAGCTCTCGCCTAAGTAAACTCGCTTTACTTCCGGATCATTTCCCAGTTGTTCCGGCGTGCCGGTGCGGAAGATTCGCCCTTCGTTAATGATGTAAGCGCGGTCGGTGACCGACAGCGTCTCACGAACATTATGGTCCGTAACCAGCACTCCGATACCGCTCGCCCGCAAATCGGAGATGATCTTCTGCAGATCGAGTACCGCAATGGGATCAATCCCGGAAAACGGCTCGTCCAGCAGGATGAACGAAGGCGAGATGCACAAGCAGCGCGCGATCTCCACCCTCCGCCGCTCGCCACCCGACAGCGCATAGCCGCGGTTCTTGCGGATCACCTCCAGCCCCAGCTGGTCGATCAGCTGCTCGGTCCGTTCCCGGCGTTCGTGCCACGACATCGATTGCGCTTCCAGCACCGCCAGGATGTTGTCCTCGACCGTCAGCTTGCGGAAGATCGAAGGCTCCTGCGGAAGGTAGCTGATGCCGTGATTGCGCGCCCGCAGGTACA
Source organism: uncultured Acidobacteriaceae bacterium (assembly GCA_963763975.1). Taxonomy (GTDB): domain Bacteria; phylum Acidobacteriota; class Terriglobia; order Terriglobales; family Acidobacteriaceae; genus Bog-257. The sequence goes on along the minus strand of CAVXQR010000003.1, from coordinate 146,331 downwards.
TGGGCACGTGAGTGATGTCCTGACCGTCGATCAGGACGCGACCGCGTCTCGGCCGGAATCAGGCCCACAATGATGTAAAAGCTGGTCGTCTTGCCGGCGCCATTCGGGCCCTAGAAGTCCGACCACCTCGCCCTGTTTTACGTCAGACGCTGACCCCGCTGACGACTCTGCGACCGCGGTAACTTTTGCCGATCTCATCCGCTGCTAAAGTCTGCATTTACTTCGTGGTACGTGCGCGAGTGATGGTGGGAGAAGAGCGCTTACTCTCTACCAGCACCCTATCATCGCGACTATAGAAAGTCAACGAATCGCCCCATACAGTGCCGTGTTCGGCATCAAAAATGCTAGGGGATTTTCCGGTCAGCACATATTTGCCGTCGTCCGCCGTATAAACCAGCTGGTCTCCCACCGCCCGGCGGTTCGGCTCGGTCACCACCACATCCGCCGACAGCCACCATGTGATCGATCTTGCTGGGCTGCTCGGAGCCCGGCAGCGCTGGCCCCTTCTTCTGCGCAGTCTGCTCGGCTGGCGTTCGGCCGTCGCCGTCGAGCTGCGATCCGCCTGCTTCAGGTACACATCGATTTGCTGCGCCGTCATCGTACCGGTCGGCGCTTCTGGCCAGCACATTGCCAGTGTAAGCGGGCGCGGCGCTCTTCATCCACATAGGTCAGCTTGTCGGCGGTCACGTCCATGGGCGACTGCTTGCCGTCCTGCGACTGCTGCATGAACAGGCTCGACACCTCTTGCGATTTGTCCGACTCGGCGACGATCGCGCGCTTCTGGTTGTCGAAATCAATCTTGGGAGCGCGCACCACGTTCGCCGTCTGCCACAGGCGAACATTGCCGGTGTAGTGGGCCACGCCCGGCTGCTTGTACGCTTCATGTGCTGCGCGGTGACGTGGATCGGATCGGAGCTCGCCAGCAACGCTCCATTGGGCTGCGGCTTCAGATCGCTGTACGTCGTCTTCACGTCGTCGTCGGCGAAGCCCTCGCCGGTCTGGCGATTCATGCGCACATGCACGGCTGTGGTGGTCATGCCGCCGTCAATCACGCGCGGCGATCCGGTGAGCACCAGATCTGATCGTCGGGCGTGTAGGTCGCCATGTCGGCGAACGCGAACGCGGCCGCCGGTGTTGGGATTGCCCGACGGCTCGTGATATTCGAAGTTGCCGGTCTGGATCAGTTTCTCGACGCCGCCATTGGGATCGAACGCTCACATCGAGCTTCTGCGCGGTGCTGACTTTGTCAGGCTCGCCCGGGGTCGAAGAGACGATATGCGAGTCGGGCCAGCCATGCAGGCTCTGGATGTGGTTGTCTGTCGTCGAAGATCGCGTGAAACTTTCCGGCAGTCGCAACGGTAGTGGAGTTCCCTCCCGTCGTCTGATTGTTCTTCGCATTGGCGGCAGGCTTCGCGCCACCGGACGCCGGGAGAATGGTGATCCACGCCTTCCCTACCGTGTCGCCGGCCTGGATCTGGTTGCCATCCGCCAGCTGGAAGTCGAGTTGATCGGCGGCGATCTCCATGGGCTGGCCACTGCTGCCGGACTTGCCGGGCTGCGGATCCTGCCGCATGCGCGCGTTCTTGATCATGTGAAAGCGCGACGCCTGTTTCTGACCGTCGAAGTCGATCACAAACTTATCGCGCCGACCCGTGGGCCACGCTTGCGCCGTGGGTATCGAACTTCGAGCCGCCGGTCAGCGTCGCCTGCTGGACCGAGTTTCTGCGGTCCCATGTTGAGATCGCCGCGGGCGCCCATCACATCCATGACCGTCGCGCCACGAACCTCGATGTGAACGTTGCCCTCGGCCATCACGTGCTGCACGGTGTTGTCGGGCGAGAAATCAGGTCCCCTTGTCGGCGGTCAGGGTGTGGTCCGGCTGCTCGATCTGCACATTCTGCAGCATCGCCTGCCGCGGGCTCTTCTCGATCATCCCGCTGCTGCCGGTGATCGTGGCGGGATGGTCGCCGGTGGTGACGATGTGCATGTCGGACTTCAACTGCAGCTGATTGCTCTTGGAATCGTAATAAGCGCCCTTGGCCGAGCCTGTGGCTTGCTCGGTGCGAAACTTGACCATCTCGTCGGTATTGGCGATGCCGGTCTTCTGGTTGAAGCTAGCGGGCTGGTCACCAGGTGGAGCGGATTCTTCAGTTCTGCCGGACCGCCTGGTCGGGCTCGCTGGGCCCTTCGGTGTTGGCCTTGCAGGTCGATGTGAACTTCGCCGTCCGCCTTTACCTCGCCGGTCTGCGAATCGTAAGTGAACTCGTCGCCGTAAATCTGGTCGATAGCGGTCGCTGCTGCTTGGCCGTAGATGGTGATGTGGACGTCGCGCAGCTCGGCGTGTCCGCCGGTCTTGAACTGCACCGCCTTGGAAGCACGAATGGTGTAGATGGTGCGTCCGGCTTCGGACTTGGAAAGGGAAAAGCCGTCGCTGGTCTGCTGCACGTCGAAGCCCAGGTTGCTTGGGAATATCGTGCAGCGTGGGAGCCACCCGCGAACGGGCGACCCAATAGGCAATGACCACGCCGGCAATCAGCACGACCGCGCCGATGACCAGCCACCGGCGTACCTGAGCTATCGATTGAAACATCGTATGGCTGAATTTTACGCCAAGTGGAGCGCAGGCGGTGAGGACAGAGTTGCCGTCTCCGGATGTCGCGCGGTTCGCTATTCGCCTTTCGCGGTTCGCCAGAGGGCCAAGCCGGACGTCTAGTTCGCGGCGATGTCGGTCAACGAACCCGGGTGCCCCGTTCTGGCCCGGGTTTGGCCAGGGCGGGGCCTTTGTCGCTCCTAGAGTTTCGGCTTAATTCGTGCGGCGGGGATAGCTTTCCCAGCGCTGAAGCGCTGGGCTTAGATATGCCGTCCGCTTCGCGGACTTCACTCTCGCGGAGCCGAATTCGGCGCTTTCAAAATGTGGGTCGGTTTGCCGCCGATGACGAATCACGATCCACGAATCACGAATCCCGAACCACGATTCACGAACCACGATCCACGACCTTCAATTTCCCAGCAGCGAGAAGCCCTTGGGCTCGACCCGCACCACGGTGCAGTCCACCGGCATGTCATGCAGCGCCTGGCGGCGCCTGGTCCAACCGGCCATCATGAAGCCGATCATCAACCCGAACAGCGACAGAAACTTCATGAAGTGCCGGACAGTCGCCTGGCCGAACGAAAGCCGCTGTCCCTCCAGCGTCACCACTTGCAGTCCCAGCATGCGCTTGCCCACCGTCGCACGCCACGGCGAACTTTCGGTGAAGGCGCAATACAGCCACGCGCCTACCGACAGCAGCAGAATGAACGCCATGCCAGAGGCGAACGCCGAAGTCCAGCGGGTAACCCCGACCAGCGAACCGAAGCGCTTGAGGATGAGATCCAGGCCCAAGGTCAGCAACAGGGCGGCCACGACTTCCAGGGTCACGTCGATGGCTCCGGCCCAGACGCGCAGCCAGAAACCTGCGTAATTGCCGAGCTCCGGCTCATCTGCGGGCATGGCCCCTGGCATCGAAGAAGAGGTGGAAAGCGTGGAGGAGGCTTTGGCCTCGGGATCGGCCAGCAGGTCTCCACAGTTGAGACAGAACCGTCCGTAGGGCAAGCGTTTACTGCCGCAGCTTGCGCAAACTTGATCGAGCACCATCTCCATCGGTTGGGAATAGTACGCTGCGGAACCAACAGTGTAAAGGCGGATGCGACAGGGATTAGCGCAGAATTTGGAGCAAAATGGGCAAGGTTTTGCAGTTCTATGTGCAAAGTTTTGCACTGTTCCAGGGACGCCGGTTAGCAGGAATTCCGCTAATGCCTTCAGATTGTGCTAGCCAGCGATGGCCATCCACATGCACAATATGGGGTCGGCCGTACCTTAGCCCGCTCCCCCGTGCTGAGGAGAACCCTATGATGCGCAAGCTCGTCCTGATGTTCTGTGTGGTGTTAGCGACTGTGGCCACGGCCTCGGCTGGAAGTATTTCCTTTACCGGCTCGGGCACCAGCGGCACCATCGATCCTGGCCAGCCTTTCACCTATGACTTCGACAATGCCGGCTTTGAGCCCGACTGGGGAGTACCGGGCGTGAATGGCGGCCTGGCGACCTGGAGCGGGCCAACCGTTAACGGCTTCACCATTTCCTTCGATCTGCCGGGTGGCGTATCGATTGACCCCATGAATCTGGGAACCACCTGCGACGGCACCGCCAGCGGTGGCACCGTATTTTGCGCCGGCCCCTTTGGGCAGCCTTGGGATGTCGAGACTCTGACCACGAACTCCATCACCTTTCAGGCGCCTGATGGCGAGTTGCTGACTAACGGTGATCCCTTCTTCATCAACATTTTCTTCACCGGCGGCGACCCGGCGGGCGTCAGCTTCAATGGCGAGTGGCTTACCTCGCCAGTGCCGGAACCCAACAGCCTGCTGTTCCTGGGCTCGGGCGTACTCGGATTCATGGCAGTGTTACGCAAGTACATGCAATAAAAACCCTCCTTCCCCCTTTCAGGATTTCTTCAGGCCGAGCGTAAATTGCTCGGCCTAACTTTTTGGGCGGCAGTGGCTGGTGGCGGAAGCGAGGTTCGGAATCGTGGATCGTGAGTCGTGGGTCGTGAATCGTCAGTCGTGGACTCGTGCGGCGTGGATCGTGGACGGCGCGCGATTTGAAAGGGCACGCCTTCAGCCGTGCCGAACGAACGCCGAACTACATGGGGCTTCAGCCCCTGAGGGCAATTTAAAGATAGCGTTCGCCCTGTGCCGCGTAGGTGCGGGCCAAATCCGCACAGCCAACAAAATTTCCGTGCACCAAGAATTGCATTGCCCGCTGCAGCTAAAGCCGCTTCTCACCTGTGCACTTCGCGGCACGGCTGAAGCCGTGCCCTTTCAAAGCGCGTCTTACTATCCACTATCCACTATCCACTACCCACTGCTTGCGCCTGCGCGCTGCGCTGGAAATCCACCATGCTCAACTGCACCCCGCCGAACTCGGGATGCGCGTTGTAATCCAACGTGAACGCCAGGTCCAGACTCTCGCCGACAACCAGGTTCGCCTGGCCCAGCCGTTCCGCCATGCGCCAGCAGAGAACATCATGCGCGCGCTGAAAACGTCCCGGCTCCTCCGGCAGCACGCGCAGCTTCATGTGCTTCTCCTTCAGCACGCGCGGTGGTTGCAGCAGGCGCGCTCGCCGCGCCACAAACACCGGCGTAGGATTGCCGACCCCGAACGGCTCCAGCCGCTGCAACTCGCGGAAGAAATTTTCGGTAATCTCGCTCAGCGAAACTTCCGCGTCGTACTCCATCAGCGGAATGAAATCTTCCGGCGTCAGCCGCGCCCGCGCGTAGGCATCCAGCCGCGCGCGCAACTCGCGACGTTCTCCGCCGGCAACGAACACCCGACGGCATGCGAGTGTCCGCCGAAGCGCGTGAACAGCTCGGGACACGACTCCATCGCCTGCAGCAGATGAAACGCCTTGATGGAGCGCCCCGAGCCATGCGCCTGCCCGTCTTCGCGCGAGAAGATCAGCGTCGGCCGGCAATGCCGCTCCACCACCCGCGTGGCGCAGATGCCGATCACGCCGCGATGCCAGCCCTCGCCGTCCACCACCAGGCAATACGCGTCCTTCAACTCCGGTGAGCTCTCGATCGTCTTCTCGATCTCGTCGAGGATGCGCTGCTCTTCCAGTTGGCGGTCGCCATTGAGCTGGCTGAGTTGCAGCGCCAGCTCCGCGGCCTTGGTCGCGTCCTTCTCGCTGAACAGCTCGATGACGCGCTGCGGCAACGTCCATGCGTCCGGCGGCATTCAGCCGCGGCGCCACGCGAAAGCCGATATCGCCCGCCGACAGCGGCCGCCTGCCATCGAGCTGGCAGTTGGCCAGCAGCGCGCGCAGCCCGGGATTCACCGGCCGCCGCAGCTCCTGCAATCCCAGCTTGGCGAAGACGCGGTTCTCGCCGGTCAGCGGCACGGCGTCGGCGATGGTGGCGATGGCTACCATCTTCAGGAACGACGGAATCAGCCGCTCGCGGCCGCTCTCCACCAGCAGCGCCTGCGCAATCTTGAAGGCGATGCCCGCGCCGCACAGCGACTTGCACGGATACTCGCATCCCGGCTGATTGGGATTCACCACCGCCAGCGCGCGCGGCAGTCCTTCCGGCGGCGGCAGGTGATGGTCGGTGACGATGAGATCAATGCCGCGGCGCGCCGCCGTCTCCGCCGCCGCGAAGGCGCGAATGCCGGTGTCCACGCTGATGATCAGCCGGATGCCGCGGTCGGCCGCCTGCTCAATCACCTCGCCGCGCATGTCGTAGCCTTCCCGAATGCGATGCGGCACGTGGTAATCCACCTTGCCGCCGCACAGCTCCAGCGCAGTCTTCAGGATGACGATGGCGGTGGTGCCGTCCACGTCGTAGTCGCCATAAATAAAGACGGTCTCGCCGGTTTCGATGGCCTTGCGCAAGCGCGCCACCGCCGCGTCCAGATTTTTCATGAGCGAAGGCGAGTGCAGATCGGCGAGCGTGGGATTGAGGAAGTGCTGCGCCTGTTCAGCGGTGGTGATGCCGCGCACCGCCAGCAGCCGCGCGAACGACGGCGAAAGCTTCAGCTCGCGCGCCAGCGTCGGCGACCGTCTCGCTTGCGGCGTTGCGAAGCAGCCAGCGCACTTAGTGTTCGTCGTCCTGGTCGGTTTCGTCGATCGCCAAGGTACCGAAGTCTTCCACCAGGTCCAGCAGGTGCTGGTAGCGTTCATACCACTCGGTGGAAACTTCGTAGAGGAACATCACGCCCTGATGCGGCCAGCCCAACTGGATGAAGCCGGTCTTGCCGATGTATTGGCGCAGCCAGCGCGCCTCGTCGAGGTCTTCGTCGTTGGGATAGTTGGCGTTCTGCAGGCGCTGCACCAGGTAGTCGAGCTCGTCGCGCTGCAGCACTTCTTCATCCATGGAGAGGAATTCCGAGCCCGCCTTCTTGGCCAGCTCGACAAAATCTTTCCAGCTCTCGGGATTGTCGCGCGGGTCCCACATCACGCTGTGTACTTCTTCGGTGACGTAGCCCTGGAAGCGGCTCATGCCGTGGCCCAGGATGAAGGCCATCATGTCGTCTTTGAGACTGGAGAGGTCCTCGGACATCGCGTTGGTCCCGCCGCCGGAAATCGGGCGGTGGAGAAATTCATCATACTCCCAACCGGGTTTGGCGTGACGGACGATAATCCGGGCGATTTGGAAGGGCATGGTTTCAGTCGCGCCGAAGCCGCCCTTCTTGATTTTGTCATCACGGCCGGGCTTCAGCCCGCGAGGGATCTGCTGTTCCCCAACATCGCGCTAGGCCGAAGGAAAAGCAGATGCCTCGCTGCTCTCGTCATGACAATTCAAAACCTGTCCCTTGAGACTGAGCTCGGCCCCCTCCCCATTTTCCTGTGTTACACTGACTGTTTCCGAAACACTTCAGCAGACTAGCAATGCTTCTTTCCAAAGAATATGTGGGCTATCTTGCCCGCGAAGTCACCAAAAAACTGATTGACGGCGAGTTCATCGAGACCACCGACAAGCCGGCGGTCACCGAACGCGTCCACACCGCCATGCTCGAAGAGCTGACGCTGGAAGACCGCATCAACGACGAAGTGCGCATCATCCTCGACACCTACTCCGACGAGATGCGCCGCAGCGGCGCCAACTACCAGGAGATGTTCAAGAAGATCAAGAACGAACTGGTGCGCAAGTACAAGGCGGTGCTATGAGGCTGAGCCGCGAGAAGGTGAACAAGCTGGCCCACGCCATCGCCGACTCGCTGGCCGAGATGCCGGCCGTGGATTTCGTCGAGGACCGCAACACCATCCGCCTGGAAGCCCGTCGCGTGCTGGAAGAACTGCTCAACGCCGAAGCCCGAATTGACGCTGCCGCCCGGCAGAAAATCGAAAGCCAGCGCCGCACCATCCTGGAAGGCTCGCAGGAGTGGGACATCCTCTACCGCAAGTATTACAACGAGGAAGTGAAGAAGCTCGGAATCTAAGAGCTCTCAGCCGTCAGCTCTCAGCCGTCAGCTCTTGGCTTTTAGCTCTTGGCTTTTAGCTTTTAGCTCTTAGCTCCTAGCTCCTAAATCTCGTCTGCTACCAATTCATGCGTGCACCTAAACCACCTGGGTCCCCCGTTCTGTCATCCCGACCGCAGCGAAGCGGAGCGGAGGGACCTGCTTTCTTCCAATCTTTTGGCTAGGGCGGGGCCTTTGCCGTGACTTGAAAGGCCTCGACTTCACAGGCTGGTAAAAAACTTGCTCGCGCGAGATTTGTATCAGGGCACGCCCTCACAGCCTGCCGAAAAACTCCGCTTTCGCGTGCCTTGTATCAGGGCACGCCCTCACAGCCTGCCGAAAAACTCCGCTTTCGCGTGCCTTGTATCAGGGCACGCCCTCACAGTCTGCCGAAAAACTCCGCTTTCGCGTGCCTTGTATCAGGGCCCGGCTTCAGCCGGGCCGATAAGCGCTTTATTTCTTCCCTCCGGAGCCGGCTTTAGCCGGCGGCACTCCGGGAATTCCTGCTTTTCCAGCGGCCTGTTCATGTGCCGAACCATGCCCTGCTTGATTTGTCATCCCGAGTCGGCTTTAGCCGGCGAGGGATCTGGTGGGGAAGTCCCATAAAGGAGCCCCCCACAGCATCGGAAGCTTCCAGCCTTGCTACTTTGCCACTTTGCGTTTTTGCCATTTTGTATGCATGTATTCTAAATAACCCCTTTGTTTTCATGGAGAATTGCCTGTAAACCATTTAGAATCATCAGATAGCGCATGTTAGCGCCGTAACCCTAATCCTTGCAACACGCGACACCTCTTTTTTATCGCGCGGCGGACCTCGATTCTCGTACCCGACCGGGCCGGTTGCGGGCTGGCTATAATCGGCCCCATGCCCGCCGGCTTCTCCTCCTCCGACTTCAGCCAGACCATCAAGCGGCTGGCCTCCGAGCTGGGCTTCGACCTGGCCGGGGTCGCCGGGGTCGAGCCGAGCCGGGAGCATGGCTTCTTTCCCGGCTGGCTGGCCGAGGGTCGCGCCGGCGAGATGAGCTACCTGGAGCGCCGCAATGAGGCCGGCGAGCTGAAGCGCTCGTCGCTGGCCAACGCCGCGCCCTGGGCCCGCTCGGTGGTGGTCTGCGCCCTGAACTACAACACCGCCGAGCCCTACTCCACCCACGCGGGCACGACCACGCAAGGCTGGGTCTCGCGCTACGCCTGGTCCCGTGCCGACTATCACGATGTGCTGCTGGGCAAGCTGCGGGCGCTGGAGTCGCGACTAGTCGCCCTCTGCGTCGAGCGCGATGTGCCGGCGCCGCGCACCTGGTGCTACGTTGACACCGGCCCGGTGCTGGAGCGCGTCTTCGCCAAGTACGCCGGCATCGGCTGGATCGGCAAGAACACTTGCATCCTCAATGAGCGGCTGGGCTCGTGGCTTTTTCTCGGCGTGATGCTGACTTCGCTGGAACTGGCGCCGGACGCGCCTCCCGCCGATCGCTGCGGCTCGTGTACGCGCTGTCTCGACGCCTGCCCCACGCACGCTTTTCCCGCGCCCTATCAGCTCGACGCCACGCGTTGCATCTCGTACCTCACGATTGAGCTGCGCGGCTCGATCCCGAGGAGCTGCGCGCTGGCGTCGGGCGGCAGGTCTATGGCTGCGACATCTGCCAGGATGTCTGCCCGTGGAACCGCGAGGCGCCGGTGACTACGCTGGCTGAGTTCGAGCCGCGGCCGGAGCTGGTCAACCCCGAGCTGGAGTGGCTGGCCGGGCTGAGCCTCGAAGACTTCCGCCAGGTCTTTCGCGGCTCGCCGGTGAAGCGGACGCGCTACGGCGGGCTAAGGCGCAACGTAGTCCTTGCCATGGCCAGCAGCGGGGAAGCGCGCTTCCTGCCGCTGCTGGAAGAGATGAGTCGCGATGAGGATCCGCTGGTCGCCGAGCACGCGCGGTGGGCTGTCGAGTTCTTACGCTCGCAATTGCGGCAACAACGAGATGGAGATAGCGCGCCCGACGAGTGACGCGCGGGGTGCCGTTCTAGCCATCGTTGGTTGGGGCGGGGCCTTTCAGTCTTTCCCACACTTTTGCCGGTCGCTCAGAACCCGTATCAGGGCGTGGCTTCAGCCACGGGGACAAGCGGCCACTTCTAAATTTAGAGTCGGCTTTTAGCCGACGACAGAAACCCGCAGGGGCTAAAGCCCGTTCGATCTGGCCGGCGTGGCGGCGCGGCTGAAGCCGTGCCCTGATACGGGTTTGGCGCCAATCAAAACAGGTGCGAATTGGCTCCGGAGTTCCGCCCCCCAGGGCTGCACCTTGTTGCGTATCTTCTGTAGGAATTACATGCCCGCCAAAACTTGCTTTCCTCTAAGTGCCGCTCCAGTAACGAATCCGGATGTGGCACGTCTTTTGCTATGTAAGAGAGTGCGAAGCGATCACGAAGGCCTGGGGCTGCTGTCTCGCAGCTCCCCCGTAGTCAAACCGTGGGACGCCAGGTACCAAGCTGGCGTGATCGGCGCCGCGATGGAAGACAGGTGAGTTCTCCCGCTACCCATCGCGGCGCAAAGTTTTTTCGGTTGAAGATGGCGAAGTGTTCCCCCGCACGTGCGCAGTCTCGACCACACCCAAGCCTTCCGGACTCCTGACCGGGAGGCTTTTTTGCGGCCTGCGTCGGACCGTTCGCCTGCCGGCAAATCGAATATCATAGGTCGATCTTTTTCTTCCCTCGTCAGACATGCGGAATGCACTCAGCGTAAGGCTCAAGCAGTCGAAGTTCAGCGACGCCGGACAGGAAGCGGTGTTGAGCGTCCTGGTGGCAGCCAGTCTGCTGAACGATTCGATGGACAAGCTGTGCGCGCGGCACGGCATCACGCGCGCGCAATACAACCTGCTGCGCATCCTGCGGGGCGCCTATCCTGAAGGGCATTCGCGCTGCGAGATTGCCGAGCGCCTGGTGGATCGCGCGCCCGACGTCACTCGCCTGGTGGACCGACTGGAAGCGCAGCGACTGGTGAAGCGCAGCCGCGGCCGCAACGACCAGCGGCAGGCCATTACCGCCATCACCAGCCGAGGGCTGAAACTGCTTCGCGAGATGGAGCCAGCGGTAGCGGCCAACCTGCACCGCAGCCGCGCCGGGCTGAGCGATAAGGAGTGCGAGGAACTGAGCCGTCTGTGCGCCGAGGTCATCACCCAGCACCTGCCGTCGCCGACCCGGGGAGAGAGCAAAAAGAAACCCTCCCGTCAGGGAGGGTTGAGTGGTTAAGGCCGAACTCGAAAGCCGGGACCTAACGCGCGCCGTCGGCCCTGGCTTCCGCGTGGCGGAGACGCCCTAAACGCGCACGACGTTAGCGGCCTGGAAGCCCTTGGGACCCTTTGTGAGATCGAACTCCACGGTTTCGCCTTCGTTCAGGCTGCGGTATCCGTTCTCCTGGATAGCCGAGAAATGAACGAACACATCCTCGCCTGTGGACCGTTGGATGAACCCGTATCCTTTGGCTCCGTTAAACCACTTGACTGTACCTTTCTCTCTCACAACTGACTCCTTTCACCGATGCAACTTTGAAATGACCCCTGCTTCGCGGACGTTCCGGCCACAACCCTGAGGAGCAGGACCGGAAGACGTCTCAACGTTGCCGGGAAACAAGGGTTGCGACTCAGTTGGCAGGGCTTCCCGCAACGAAAAAAGGCCACGAATTTGCGCTGACCCCGAGCGTGCCCGTTGGTCAGTGCAGATCCCTGGACCCCTTGCAAAGCGTGAACTCGACTGCTGACAGAAACATCAACCCAAATCCGCGTTTCGGCAGAACCGAAATCTCCCACCCGCCCAAACGGAGGGGAGCAGGGAATCATTGCAGGAAGAACGGCGTTTGGCAAGCTTTTCCAGCGATTGGCCCCACTCGCCAGTGCCGTTGCGGGAAGACCTACACCAAAGCAGGGCAATGGGATAGCCGGAAACGGCTGCTCTGGCTCTGCTACGATTAGAAAGATGGATCGTAAGTCCGATTTGGCAGACGAAGACCGCGCCCCCACGACCTTCACCGCGGCCGTCTCCAACTCTTCGACCGTGACCACGACGCTACCGCTGGACTCGGCTGGCACTGCCGAATTGCACGCCACCCCGCTGCGTCCCGGCACCGCTGCTCGCAAGTTGCTCGCCGAAGACCGGCGTCAGAATCTGTTTCAGAACCTGCCCGAGACCTTCAGCCTGTCGCATCGGCTGCGGCGCCACGGCTGGTCCACGCTTCGCTATCTGACGCAGACCGAGGTGCACACCTACGCGTTCTCGGTCGCGGCCAACTCTATCCTGTCGTTCTTCCCCTTCCTTGTGCTGCTGCTGACGGTCATTCAGCGGGTCTTCCACTCGACCCAAATGTACAACGTGGTCCTCGAGCTGCTGCGCGACTATCTGCCCAGCAACAAAGATTTCGTCATTCGCAACCTGCAGTTCCTTGCCAGCGTGCGCGGGCGCGGCCAGATCTTGTCGTTCGTGATGTTGCTCATCACCTCTACCGGCATCTTTCTGCCGCTGGAAGTTGCGCTCAACAGTATCTGGGGCTTCAAGAAGAACCGCTCCTACCTGATGAACCTGCTGGTGTCGCTGGGGCTGGCACTGGCTTGCGGATGCCTGGCGATGTTATCTGTGGCACTCACAGCGCAGAACCTGAAGCTGCTGGGCGTGGTGGTGGGCGATGGCAACTTCGTCACTCGCGGCGTCGGCTTTGTGGTAATGAAGGCCAGCGCCATCGTTGCCACCATCGCCATCTACTTCCTCATCTACTGGCTGCTGCCCAACGGCAAGGTGCCGGCGCGTGCGGTGCTGCCCGCGGCCATCATCACCGGCCTGGTGTCCGAGGCCGCCAAGTACATTTACATCCTGCTTCTGCCCTGGCTGAACTTCCAGGAAGTGTACGGGCCGTTCTCGGTCTCGGTGACGCTGATCTTCTGGTCATTCTGGAGCGGCATGCTGCTGCTGGGCGGCGCCTATCTCTCGGCAGCCGAGCACAGCGCGCGGGTCAAAGCGCGCCGCGATACCCGCCTCGCTCAGGGCGCTTAACTTCCCTGCATTCGCAAGAAAAAAGCGCTCTCCCGCAGGAGAGCGCCATAACGTTGGGGAGGGATAAAGTCTTTACCAGCTCAGCCGCAGCGCGAACTGGAACTGCCGCGGATCGTAAGCTGCCGTCGGCGTGCCCGCCTGGTTCCACAGAGGATTCACGTCGGCGACGTTGAACTTGTTGACCACGTTGAAGACGTCCATGATGCCTTCCAGTTGCATGCGCTCGTACAGCTTGAAGCGGCGCGAAACCCGAAGATCGTTGAAGAAGGTCCAGGGCTTCAACCCGGCATTGCGTCCCAGGTTGCCATCAAGATTGGGGACCACACCGGTGGTCAGCGCATCCGCGTAACAGGTGGGAATCAGGTAGCCCGAAGGCGAGAACTTCGACGGCGCAGCGATGTCGCCGCAGGCGTCCGGTATGCCGGCCTGGGCATTGGCGATCTGCGACGCCGTGGCGATCTGCGGACGATCGGTGGTAGCCCCGAAGTCGAAATTCTGGTCTTCGCCGGAGACGATGTTGAACGGCCGTCCCGAGCCGATCTCGATAATCGGCGCCACCGTCCAGTTGCTCAGCACCGCTCCTTTGAAGCCGCTGCCCTGGTTGCCGCTCTGATACACCGCGCTGTACACGAAGCGATGCCGCTGGTCGAACAGCGAGGTCGAGCGGTCGGCGTTGGGATTGTAGTTGTCCTGCGGCGCGACCGTGGCCTCCAGGTCCACCGAATCGTCAATCGAATGCGACCAGGTGTAGGACGCCAGGAACTCGAAGTGTCCGGAGAAGCGCTTGCGCACATTGACGGTGAACGCGTTGTAGTTGGAGGTTCCGGTGGAGAGATTGGCAACCTCATCGCTGAACGGTACCGGCACCCCAACTCCGAGGTTATAGGAGGCGAGCACGGAATTGGCAAGAGCCAGCACCTGCGCCGGGGCGTAGGGAGTCAGCGTGGGATTCAGTCCGCCCGGCCGGAAGAAGTTGACCAGCGCCGCAGGAATGTAAGGCTGTCCGTTCACCGGATTGATGCCGGCAGTGTTCACGTTCAGCGGGCTGGTATCGGGCGAAACCGCACCTGCCTCCACCGCGTTCAGCCAGTTCTGGATGATCAGCGGGCCGTGCGCCGCATTGACGTTGATAGGCCGGTACAGGCGGCGTCCGCCGTTGAAGTTGTATTGCAGCGTGAGCGCGGTGCCATGGCCGAGATCCTGCTCAATGGCGAAACTGGCCTGCTCCGAATAGCCGTACTTGAAGTTGGCCGCCGTGGGATAGCCGAACGGCAGGCTGGCCAGCGGCACCGGAGGATTCGCCGTCAGGTAATTCTGGTTCACCCAGATGGACGGCGTGTTGGGCGCGGGGTTGAAGCGCTGCTGGTCCGGCAGGTAGGTAAACGACGCCGGCAGGCAGCCGAGGCGGCCGGTAAAGGCATTCGAGGCCGTCAGTGTGGAAACCGGATTGTTCACATCGCACGGCGTGAGCGGGCCGCCGAAGAGCAGCAGTTGCGGCGCCTGCGAGCCATCCGCCACGTCGGAGTCGAAGGCCAGCGCCATGGGCGGATGGTCGTAGAACATTCCGTACGACGAGCGCACCACGGTCTTGCCGTCGCCGCGGACGTCCCAGGCAAGGCCCAGCCGAGGCGCGAAATTCTTGGTCGAGCGCGGAATGCCTTGAACGATGCCCAGCGCGTTCTCCGCCTGCGCGGCAACTTGCGTGGACGCTGCGAACGTGGGCGTGAACTCGATCTCGTAGCGCAAGCCGTAGTTCAGGGTGAAGTTTTTCGTCACTCGCCAGGAATCCTGCGCGAACAGGCCCAGGGCATCGTTGCTGAAGGAGTCGTGCGGATTGCCCACGCCCTGCACCAGGTACTGCGGGATGCCGACGCCATACGCCTGGATGGGATTCAGCCCGGGCAGTCCGTCGGCGAGGCTGATGCCGCCGAAGTCATAGATGCCGCCGAAATTCACCGTGAAGTCGGCGGTCAGCGGCAGATAGTTGTTGTCCACGCCGACCTTGATGTTGTGCGCACCCTTGGTGATGGAGAGATTGTCTAGCGTCTCCCAGCGCTTCTCGGTGCGATTGACGTAGCTGAAGGGCTCGCGTCCGAAGAAGGCGTATCCCGGAATATTGACCGCTACATCGCTGCCGCCTGGGGCGTCGGAGTAGCTGTAATCCAGCGCGCGCCGAGCGTACTGGAAGCGGAATTCGTTCACCTTATTGGAGCCAATGGTCCACGAATGCTCGCCCAGGATGCTGAAATCGTGGAAGTCCTGCACCGAGGTGCGCGACCAGGAATTCTGCCCGAAGTTCTGCGGCCCTTGCGCGTTCACTTCGATGCCGCTGATGTGGCTGGGACTGACGCTGGCGCGCAGCATCAGTTGCTGATTGCTGGTCAGGCGATGGTCCAGGCGCAGCGAGTAGATGTCGGTGACTTCGCCGATGGGGAAGTTGCCGGTGATGGATTCCAGCGGCACGTACGAGCCCGGCAGCGGATCGAAGCCCGATGTGGTTGGTGCGAAGAATCCGCCGCCCAGTCCGAGCAGCTTGGTCAAAGGATTGACCCCGTAGAGCGCTACCGGGCCGCTGGTGCCGACGGCCAGAGCATAAGGGGCGAGCGCCCCGACCTCGTTGTTGGGAACGGAATTCAGGAAGGCCGACTGCTGCGGCGTCACCGGCACAACCACGGTGCCGGGCGGCAATTGCTGGCCGATGGCGGCGGAGACAAAGCGTGAGATATCGGCGGTTGAGGTAAGGCCGAAATTATCGGCACCGATATCGTTGAAGCCGGTCTCGTGCCGCCGCGTCGTCTCAAACGAGAAGAAATAGAAGGTGCGGTCCTTCTTAATGGGCCCCCCGACAGTGGCGCCCGCCTGGGTGCGCGTATAGGGCGGATTCTCGACGTTGCTGAAGGGATTGGTCGCCTGGAAATCGCGGTTGCGCAGGTAGCCGTAAACCGAGCCGTGGAGATCGTTGCTGCCGGAGCGGGTGACGATGTTGATGACGCCGCCTGCCGCCTGACCGTATTCCGCGGCGTAACCGTTGGTCAGCACCTGGAACTCCTGCACCGCATCCTGCGACACCGTGGAGCGAACGCCGTTGACGGAATTGTCTACCGCGTTGGTGCCGTCCACGTTGACCAGGTTGTTGCGGCCGCGCTGTCCGCCGATGTTCAACCCGGAGGTGGGAGCGGCGCCGATGCTGGGCGCGTCGTCGCGGTTGAGCTGCGAATTGGTCAACGCAAAGTTGATGTAGTTGCGGCCGTTGATCGGCAGGTTATCAATGCGCGTCTGGTCAATGGTGGTGCCCGACTGGCTCTGCTGAGTTTCGATCAGCGCCGCTTCCGACGAGACGTTGACGGTCTCGTTGGCGGCGGCCACGGATACCGATACCGGCAGTTCTTCGACGTGGCCGATCAGCAGGCGGATGTCGTTCACTTCGGTCTTGGCGAAGCCCGGCGCTTCCACCGTCACCGAATACGCGCCCGGCGGCAGGGAGAGGAAGATGTATTTCCCGTCGGCGTTCTTGTTGGTGGTGCGGGTCAAGCCGCGGGCTTGGTCCGTGACCTGAACCTTGGCATCGCTGATTACCGCGCCGTTGGGGTCCTTCACAATGACGTGCAACTCGGCGGTCTGCACCTGCGCCATGGCGGCGACGGAAAAAAGCATTGCCACCAGACAGAACAAAATTCTCCCTGCATTTTTCATAGCCGGTTCCTTAAGTAGGGAAGTTGGGAAGGGTGTTGCCACAGACACCGAGGCGAGAACGTGCGGAATTGAACACCCACCGCGAACTGATGCGACGGCTTCATGGGGGCCCGAAAATCCATCCTCGATTAGGTTGTCGGTTTTTACACCAGCAGGGAGCACGATGCAAGGAAAAATGAGTGAGGGGTCATTCAGGAGGCAAAGCTATAGCTAAAGGCGCGGCTCAGCGCGGCTCTACCGGCTATGGAAGGACTCGAGTCTCGATCGTCCCTGGCCGCCTTCAGCCCGGGGCGGATTGAACAAAGCACGCTTTGCGCAGACTGCCGGGCCCCGGCAAGCCCCAGTCCCGCCTGCGGGACGGCGATATCTTAGCCCAGGACGCAGCGCCTTCTTTTGGCGCGGAGTCCTGGGTAAGCTTGGTTGAGACAATCGAGTCCCTTCAGGGACGACACATGACGAGCGGGGCTTCAGCCCCGCAGATTCTGTCCGCACGCGCTTCCGTCGAATTGATTCGCAGGAAAGAGTTTTGACAGAAGGCGGTACCAGGAATTGCCCTCGGCGGCTGAAGCCGGTTCGTGGGGGCGACTGCACGGCACGGCTGAAGCCATGCCCTTTCAAAACGGTTGAGCTCTCTTCGGCACGGCTGAGGCCGTGCCCTCATACGAAACGCTCGATGGGGGATTTTTTCTGCAACCGGCTACGTCCGAAACTCGATACCCGAGCGGTCCTGCGTCCGGGCGCGAATAGCCCACGCCATCCGCGGGGTGTTGTGCGCCAGGCCGATGCGCCCGCGGGTGTCCACCATGATGATGCCGCCGTGCCCGTTCTGTCGCGACTTCAGATAGTAGAGCGACCGTTGTGCCGATTCCTGCGGCGACAAGCCGTCTTCCACGCGGTCAGCCGCCCACTTGCTCAGCACCAGCTTCATCATGGGCTCGCCCCATCCCGTGGTGGAAACCGCGGCGCTGCGATTGTCGGCATAGCAGCCGCAGCCGATCAGCGACGAATCGCCGACACGGCCTGGAGCTTTGTTCAGGGTGCCGCCGGTAGAGGTGGCGGCGGCGATGTTGCCCTCGCGGTCCAGCGCCACCGCGCCCACGGTGTCATGGGAGCGGCAGGGACCGAACTCCTCCGGCATGGTCAGGTAGCCCTGCTTCTTGGCATCGCGCCAGCGCTCGACTTCGCGGTCGAGAATCAGCTCTTCGTTGGGACACAAATCAATGCCGTGCTCCTGCGCAAAGCGCTCAGCGCCGGTGCCCACGAAGTACACATGCGGGCTTTCGGTCAGGATTTTCTTGGCCACGCGAATGGGGTTGCGGATGTGCTCGACGCAGCCCACGCCGCCGGCGCGCAGGGTGGCGCCGTCCATCATCAGGGCGTCCAGTTGCACCCGGCCATCCATGTTGAGAAACGAGCCGCGACCGGCGTCGAAGGTCTCATCCTCTTCCATCGCCACCACCGCCGACTCCACCGCGTCCAGGCAATTGCCGCCGGCGTTGAGCAGCTCCCACCCCATCGCGGCCGCTGCCTTCACCCCGCGCAGATGAGCCTCGAGTGCGTCGTCAGGAATCGCCCAGGCTCCGCCGTGGACCAAAATCAAAGGTTCAACTGCCATCCATGTTCCTTAGCTGGTTGATTGTCCCCACATGCAAACCCGACAGCATAACAGATAGCCGCGCGGCAATTCGCGCTGATAAATCCCGCAATTTAACAAATTCGAGCCCTGAACCGTGGTACAACAGCAGGCTATGTCCTGCAAAACTGCGCTTCGCGCCTGCACTGCCTTTGCAATTTTCAGCGTCGCTCTCCTGGCCGGAGCGCAGAACATGTCGGTGAAGAAAGTCATCTCCATCAAGGACGCGTCCGGCAAGGATGTCGGCACCGCGACCATCGTCAACCTCAAAGGAGCAGGAGGCGTGGAAGTGAAGCTCGACCTGCACGGCCTGCCTCCCGGCGAACACGCCATTCACTTCCATCAGAAGCCGCAGTGCGATCCGCCCGACTTCAAGTCTGCCGGCGGGCATTTCAATCCCAGCGGCAAACAGCACGGATTTCAGAATCCGCAGGGACATCACGCCGGCGACATGATGAACTTCACCGTCAAGCGCAACGGCAAAGCCAAGGTCACGGTGAAGGATGCCGATGTTGTACTGGGCATGGGCAGCGAGCCTAACTCGCTGTACTTCGACGGCGGGACCGCGATCGTGATCCACGCCAAGCCCGACGACTACAAGACCGATCCCTCGGGCAATTCCGGCGACCGCATCGCCTGCGGACCGGTTGCGCTCTAGCCGCCGGTCACCGATGGTCTAAACTTTCTCCATGGGCGACCTCGGCCGCGTGCTGGTCTTTGTTGGCGGGCTGATCCTGGTGATCGGTCTGGTGCTGATCTTCGCCGGCAAGCTCAACCTTCCGCTGGGCCACCTGCCCGGCGACTTCGTCTATCGCGGCAAGCACACCACCTTCTTCTTTCCGCTGATGACCTCGATCCTGCTCAGCCTCATCCTGTCGCTGGTGCTGTATTTCGTGAACCGGATGAGGTAGGAGCTGTCAGCTCTCAGCCGTCAGCTATCAGCCGTCAGCTTTCAGCTATCAGCCGTCGGCGTTGCCAGGAGTTTTTCAGCCGGCCGTAAGATTGTGCGCTGATGCGAACCGCGGACGGGTTCTGCGATGAGTCGCTAACCTAAGAGCTGAGAGCTAAGAGCTAAGAGCTAAGAGCTAAGAGCTGAGCAAGAGCTGACGGCTGACGGCTGACGGCTGATGCGCCGACAGCCTCTTGATACACTGGCCTTCAGATGGCAGGCGCGGAACAACTCGGGCTGAGCTTCCAGGCGCCGGCTCGCAAGGTGCTGCGAGTGCGCGAACTGGTCGCGGCCATTCGCACCCAGCTGGAGCGCTCCTTCACCGACATCTACGTTGAGGGCGAAATTTCCAACTATCGCCCCGCGGAATCCGGACACATCTACTTCACGCTGAAGGACGGCTCGGCGCAGCTTCGAGTGGTGATGTGGCGGACGCAGGCGCGACTGCTGCGCTTCCGTCCGGAGAATGGCATCGAGGTCATCGTTCGCGGGCGAATCACCGTGTATGACGAACGCGGTGACCTGCAGTTGCAGGCAGAATTTCTGGAGCCCAAGGGCGCGGGCGCGCTACAGATTGCCTTTGAGCAACTGAAGGCCAAGCTGGCTGCCGAAGGCCTGTTCGATCCCGAGCGCCGCAAGCCCATTCCGGTGCTGCCGCGGCGCATCGGGCTGGTCACCTCGTCGCGCGGTGCTGCGGTGCAGGACATCCTCAACATTCTTCGGCGCCGCCATGAATCGGTTGCAGTGCTGATTTATCCCGCGCAGGTGCAGGGCGAGGGCGCGGCGGCCGAGGTCGCTTCGGGCGTGCGCTACTTTAATCGCCAGGCCAACGTGGACGTCATCATCGTGACCCGCGGCGGCGGCTCCTTCGAGGACCTGTTCGCCTTCAACGACGAAACCCTGGCGCGCACCATCGCCATCTCCGAAATTCCGATCATCTCCGCCGTCGGCCACGAGACCGACTTCACCATCTGCGATTTCGTCGCCGACCTGCGCGCGCCGACGCCCTCCGCCGCCGCCGAGCTAGTCATACGCTCCAAGCACGAGCTGGCCGAGCGGCTTTCGAACTTGCGGAAGCGGCTGGGCCAGTCCATGAATTACCGCCTGCTGCGGGCCAACAACCAGCTCTCGCAACTGGCGCAGCATGCAGTGTTCGCGCGCATGCAGGAGTCCATCGGCCGGCGCCAGCAACGTGCAGACGACCAGCTCTTTCGCCTGGCGCAGGCGCACGGCCGCAACCTGAAGCGCCTGGCGCGGGGTTTGGACTTGCTCGATGCGCGGCTTCGCCATCACGACCTGCGAGTGCGGGCCGGCGCCATGCGTCGCCAACTTGAGGGCCACGCCGCCAACCTTGCCTCCGCGTTGACGCAATCGCTCACCGAGCGCCGCCGTCAGGTGGAAACGGCCGCCACCGCTCTACATCGCGCAGAGGAGACACTGCTTCTTCGCCGCCGTTCCGCCTGGGACAAGCTGAACAGCAGCCTCAACGCGCTCTCGCCCACTTCCATCCTGTCGCGCGGGTACGCCTTGGTGTTTGACAGCGACGGTCACGTAGTGAAGAGCGCCGGCCAGGTCAGCGTCGGCCAGCCGCTCCGCACTCGCCTGGCGGAAGGCGAATTCGCCTCCAAGGTCGAAAGCATTAGCAAAGACAGCTCCAAATAGTTACCTTTCGATTGTGGCCAGGTGCAGGGAATCCCTGAAGTAGAATTAAGGATTAGGCTGGCCACAGTGCGACTGCAATGCCCGACT
The DNA here is from genome assembly GCA_963763975.1 of uncultured Acidobacteriaceae bacterium. Taxonomy (GTDB): domain Bacteria; phylum Acidobacteriota; class Terriglobia; order Terriglobales; family Acidobacteriaceae; genus Bog-257. The sequence goes on along the minus strand of CAVXQR010000003.1, from coordinate 125,299 downwards.
TCCGTCACATCCCGCAGATTTCGTTGACCTCGGTGGTGGACATCCTGGTCGTGGCCTTCGTGGTGTACGAATTCCTTAAGCTGATTAAGGGCACGCGCGCCATTCCCATGCTGCTGGCGGTGATCCTGCTGGCGGTAGCATTCTGGACGGCGCACTTCGAGCAACTCAAGACCGTGGACTGGATCATCACCACGCTGCTGCCCTACGCTATCTTCGCGCTCATCGTGGTTTTTGGCGCTGAGATCCGGCACGCCCTGGCGCGCATCGGAAAGCGGCTCTCCGCCGGACGCGGTGGTTTCAGCGGCGCCGACAGCTATGAAGACATCGTGCTGGCTGCCAATCAGTTGTCGCAAACCGTGACCGGCGCGCTGATCGTGATCGAAGGCGAAATCGGCCTGCGCACCTTCATCGAGAGCGGCGTGGCGCTCGACGCCCGGCTGTCGTATGAACTGCTGGTCAGCATCTTTCGTCCCAGCGCCGCGCTGCATGATGGCGCGGTGATCATCCAGAAAGACCGCATCGCCGCCGCTGCCTGCTTCCTGCCGCTCTCCATGAATCCGGTGCTGTCCACGCAGTTCGGCACCCGCCATCGCGCGGCCATCGGCATCACCGAGGAAACTGATGCCATCTCCATCGTGGTCTCTGAGGAATCGGGCGCCATCAGCATCGCCGTTGGCGGGCAGATCGAGCGCGACGTGACCGTGGAATATCTGCGCGAGCGCTTAAGCGAAATCCTGCGACGCTACGTGCCGCCGGCAACCTTGCCGACTTCACTAGGCGAGCAGGAAAACGCGACATGAATTGGAGCGGCGTACGCGCGACAAGGATCTCGCCGGCGGAGCGGAGAACTGACATGCTGAACAAGTTCTTCCGCAAATACGTCCTGAAAAATCTAAGCCTGAAGCTGACTGCGCTGGCGGTGGCGGTGCTGCTGTGGTGGACGGTCGGCCACGATGCCACCGTGGAGATCGCCATGACCGTCCCCATCGAGTTCCATCACGCGCCCGAAGATTTGCAGATGATCTCCGAAGACCCGCTACAGGCGCGGGTCACTATGCGCGGGCCGGAACGGCTGCTGCGCGGCATGGACGCCGCGCAGGTGCACGCTATCATCGATTTGCAGGGAGTCCAGCCCGGCGAACACACCTTTGAGCTGACCGACCGCCAGATTCGTGTGCCGCGGGGAGCGGAAGTGGTGCAGGCCGATCCGGCAAAGTTTCACATCGACTTCGATCACAATGGCAGTCGCACGGTCGAGGTGCAGCCGCGGGTCATCGGAGCACTGGTCAGCGGTTATGGCATCACCGAGATTGCGGCCCAGCCCGCGCAGGTCACCATCACCGGGCCGCAAGGCCGGCTGAATTCGATTGATCGCGCCACCACCGATCCGGTGGACGCCACCGGTGTAATCGGACAAGCCACCTTCGCCACCCGCGCCTACGTCGCCGATCCCATGGTGCGGGTGCAGACTCCGGCCGCCGTGCAGGTCACCGTCACCACCGGCAAATCCAGCGCCACGGAGAAACATTGAGCGCCACTTCTCCCTCCCAATCGCGACAACTTTTCGGCACTGACGGCATTCGCGGCGTCGCCGGCCAATATCCCTTGGATCGCAAGACGGTGTACGCCATCGGGCGCGCGCTCGGTCAGCGTCTGGCGCAGCGGCGTTCCGATGCTCGCGTGCTGGTCGGCGAGGACACGCGCGAGTCCAGTCCCTGGATCGCCTCGGTGCTGGCGGCCGGTCTCAATGCTGCAGGCGTGAAAGTAGTGAGCGCCGGCGTGATCACTACTCCCGGCATTGCCTATCTCACGCGGGTGGACGACTTCGCCGCCGGCATCGTGATTTCCGCTTCGCACAATCCCTGGCAGGACAATGGCATCAAGGTTTTCGGCGCTGACGGATACAAGCTCTCCGACCAGATCGAGCACGAGATTGAAGGCGAGATCTTTTCCCACCTGGAGCAGTTGGCCGCGGGAGAGAAGGCGATCGAGGACCGCGAGTTAGAGATGAGGTCCGGCCGCCAGGACCTGCGTGAACAGTATGCGGCATGGCTGGCAACACTGGTGGCGCCCACCGACTTCAGCAAGCTGCGGGTGCTGGTGGATTGCGCCAACGGTGCGGCCTCCGCTATTGCTCCGCTGGTGTTTGCCGATTGCGGCCTGGAAGGCGACTTCACCCACATTCAGCCTAATGGGCGCAATATCAATGATGGCTGCGGCGCACTGCATCCCGAGGAAGCGGCCCGTGCCGTGGCCCAGGCCGCCGGCAAGTACGATGCCGGCATCACCTTCGACGGCGATGCCGATCGCGCGCTGTTCTCCGACGCCTCCGGGCGGGTGGTGAATGGCGATGCCGTGCTGCTGCTGGCGGCGCGCGACATGCAGAAGCATGTGCGCCTGCACGACAACACCGTGGTGGCCACCACCATGTCGAACATGGGGCTGGAAGCGGCGCTGCGCGACAGCGGCATTCGCATGCTGCGCGCTCCCGTGGGCGACAAGTACGTGCTGGAGCAAATGCTGAAGACCGGCGCCACCCTGGGCGGCGAGCAGTCGGGGCACATCCTGTTTCGCGACATGGATACGACCACCGGCGACGGCCTTCTGACCGCGTTGCGCGTGCTGGAGGTAATGGCGCGCTCCGGCAAGACGCTGGCCGAACTGGTGGCCGACATGAAGGTGTTCCCGCAGCAAATTAAGAATGTGCACGTGCGGGAGAAAGTGCCGCTGGAGAACCTGCCGGAGGTGATGAGCTCCATACAGGCTGCCGAGCAGGAACTGGCTGGCAATGGGCGCGTAGTGGTTCGCTACTCAGGGACTGAGAAGCTGGCGCGAGTGATGATCGAGGCGGAATCCGATGAAGCCATGCGGCGGCATACCGACGCGATTGCTGGCGCCATCCAAGCGGCGATCGGCGAGGAGAGGGGCTAGGGACTGGGGACTGGGACTGGGGCTGGGGACTGGGGACTGGGGACTGGGGACTAGGGACTCGGTAGAAGAGCGGCGCTTTAGCGCAGCGTTCCATCCACAAAAAGGTAGAGCCAGCCTTCAGGCTGGCATCTCGCGGTACGGTAAGAAATAGGTAAGGCCGAATGTTACTCGCTCTTCAGTTCCCTTCCAGTCCCCAGTCCCGAGTCCCTAGTCCCCGACTCTCCAGGTCCCGAGTCCCCAGTCCCCAGTCCCGAGTCCCCGACTCTCCAGGTCCCGAATCCCTAGTCCCCAGTCCCGAGCCCCTAGTCCCCGACTCTCCAGGTCCCGAGTCCCCAGTCCCCAGTCCCGAGTCCCCGACTCTCCAGGTCCCGAGTCCCGAATCCCTAGCCCCTAGCCCACCTAGCCCCTAGAACCTTCTCTCCGCAATCCACGCACGAACTTCCGCTTCCACGTCAAACGCCGGCCCACCCATGATGAATCGCCCGTCGAGCTGGTAGGCGCAGATTTCCAGCGGCGTGCCGTCGTAGCCGCCGTGCAGGTAGCCGCGAACGTACAAGCGCGCGAACTCTTCCACTCCCAGCAACCGGTACTGCACCACGTGCACAATCTCGTGAAAGATAAGCTGCGGCGTCAGCGGCTCGTGGAAGACCACCACGCTGTCGAAGGTGATGGCCGCCATGGTGGAGAAATCGGGCAGGCCGGTGAAGCCCATCTTTTCCAGGTCGGCATAAAAAGGAGGATTGGCCACTCGCTCCTGACCGGGCTGCAGGATGCGCACGCGTTCCAGATCAGCGGTGGGGAAGTATTGCTTCCAGGTTTCGCCGAACGACATCGCGGTGCCCAGCGGATAGAAATGTTCACGCTGCGCATGAATGTAAGCCGCGACGGCTTGCGAGAGTTGCGCGATCTGGCCGGAGCTGAGCTCGGGGTTCCCGTCGTGCTGTTCTTTGGTCCCGAATGCCACGAAATCCTACTCCATGTCCCGCCAGTTCGGCCCCACTCCCGCTTCCACCTTCAGCGGCACCCTGAGTGAATGCACATTCTCCATGTGTTCGATGACCAGTTGCTGCACCGCGTCCACTTCCTTCTCCGGAACCTCGAACACCAGTTCGTCGTGAACCTGCAGTAGCATTCGGGAACTGAATTTCTTTTCGCGCAACTCGGCATCAATGCGGATCATGGCCAGCTTGATGAGATCGGCGGCGGTGCCTTGTAGCGGCGTGTTTACCGCGGTGCGCTCGGCGAAACCGCGCAGGTTGAAATTTTTGCTGTGAATGTCGGGAATGGGCCGCACCCGCCCGAACAGCGTTCTCACCTTCTGGTCGCGCCGCGCCTGCTCCAGCGTCTGATCGATGAATTCCCGCACGCCGCTGTACGTTGCAAAGTAGGCTCGATGAACCGCTTGGCTTCCTTGGTATCGATGCCAAGCTGCTGCGACAAGTCCGAACGGCGACAGCCCATACACGATGCCGAAGTTCACGGCCTTGGCGCGGCGGCGATGCTCCGGCGTCGACCATCAGCGGCGGCACGCCGAAGACCTGCGAGGCGGTGAGCGTGTGAATGTCCTCGCCGCTGCGGTAGGCCTCCATCAGCAGCTTGTCTCCGGAGAAATGCGCCAGCAGCCGCAGCTCGATCTGCGAATAATCGGCCGCGAGCAGCACGTGGCCCGGCTCGGCGATGAATGCGGCGCGAATCTCGCGGCCAAGTTCGGTGCGGATGGGAATATTTTGCAGATTGGGATTGGTGGACGACAGCCGCCCGGTCGCCGTTCCCGCCTGTTGAAGGTGGTGTGCAGCCGCCCGGTTTCGGGATTCAGCAGCGCCGGCAGCGCGTCCACGTAGGTCGACTTCAGCTTCGAGAGCTGGCGATATTCCAGCACCATGCGCGGCACTTCGTGCTCGCCGGCCAGCCCTTCCAGTACATCCTCCGCGGTCGAAATAGTTTTGCCGCTTGCCGTACTTGATCGGCTTGGGCAGCGCCAGCTGGTTGAACAGCACGTCGCCAAGCTGCTTGGGCGAATTGATGTTGAACTCGACGCCCGCCTTGTCGTAAATCTCGCGCGCCTTGGCCTCGATGTCGCGCTCCAGCCGCTGCGACATCTCCGCCAGCACCTGGCAGTCCAGCTTGACGCCGGCCTCCTCCATGCGCGCCAGCACCGGCACCAGCGGCAGATCAATGTCGTCGTACACCTGCGCAGTCCGGCCTCGTCCACTTCGGCGCGCAGCCCGAGTCAGCCGCACGTCACGTCGGCGGCCTCAGCCAGCGTGACGGCCCCAGCTTCAGGTTGAAAGTGCGCAGCGCCACTTGCGGCAACCCGTAGGACGAATACGTGGGATCGAGCAGGTAGGCGTACAGCAGCGGATCATGCTCGACGCCCGCCAGCTCGATGCCGGCGTCATGCAACGTATGCATCGCCGCTTTGGAGTCGTGGATGGTCTTGCGCACGCCTCATCCGCCAGCGCTCCTTCAGCGCTGCTGCGGGCTTCAGAGTCGTCGAGCGCCAGACGTCAGCGCCTTGCCGGGCTCGGCGGAAATCGCGACCTGCAAGCTGGCAGGCGTCGGAGCGATTGCAGCTGGCGCGGCAGCCAAGCGAAAGCTGCTCGTCTTCCGCTTCGCGCCTCCTCTTCTTCTTCCGGAATCATTGCGGCTGCCGAGCGGCCTCTGATCGCCAGCACCAGCGACGCTGCCGCGCTGGCCTCGCACCGCGCTGACCAGCTTCTCGACATCCGCGGCGGACTGTGGCTTCGCGATAGTCGGTCTCGCCCATCTCGATGCTCTCGCTCAGGAACTCCTTCACCAGCGAAGTGAACTCCAGTTCGGTGAACAGCGCGCGGGCGGCCGCGGGATCGGGCTCCTGCGCGCGCATCGACGTCAGGATCGAACTCCACCGCAACGTTGCGGTCGATGGTCACCAGTTGCTTGCTGACCAGGATGGCGTCGCGATTGTTCTGCAGCGATTCGCGATAGGTCTTGCGCTCGACCTCGGCGGCATGGTCCAGCGCCGCTTCCACGCTGCCGAAGCGCTGAATCAGCTCCACCGAACCCTTGTCGCCGATGCCGGGCGCGCCGGGAATGTTGTCGATGGCATCGCCGCGCAGCGCCATCACGTCCACCACCTGCTCCGGCGGCACGCCCAGGATCTCCTCCACCTTGGCGGCGTCGCAGATGAGGTTGTCCTTGGGCGGATTCAGCACGCAGATGTGCTCGCTCACCAGCTGCATCATGTCCTTGTCGCTGGAGACGACGAAGACGGTATAGGCCGGCGCCGCGGCTTTCTGCGCCAGCGTGCCGATCACGTCGTCGGCCTCGAAGCCCGGCGCCTCCAGCATGGGAATGCGATAGGCCTCGAGCGCGCGCCGGATATACGGCACCTGCTGCGCCAGGTCGTCGGGCATGGCGGCGCGATTGGCCTTGTAACCGCCGTAGGCGACTTCCAGATAGGTCTGCGTCTTGCTGTCGAACTTGCGCAGGCTGGCGATGGACTTGGCCTGCTCGTCGCGGAAGGTCGGCGCGGCGACGTCGAAGACCGCGGCCAGGTACTGCGGCGCGAAATCGTCGCGCAGCTTGCGCAGCATGTTCACGAACACAAAGGTCGCGCTGGTGGGAATGCCGGTCTTGGTGGACATGGGCCGCGTCCGCGCATGGCGTGATAGGCGCGGAAGATGAAGGACATCGCGTCAATCAGGTAGATGCGTCCCTTGGAACCGGCAGGCTCGGGCGGCGCGACCACGGCGGATTTGGACGCGGATGTCTTGCGGCGCTCGCCGGCTTGGCAGCGCTGGACACGGTGGCGGATTTGGCGGTTTTGCGCGTGGAAGGCAAGTAATGATTTTAACAAGCGAGAAGGGCTCGGGGGCAGACGCAGTTCGGTTCGAAGCACCCGAAGCGGTCCAACTTCAAAAGTTACTTCTGGCTGGAGAGTTGCTTAGCCTCAGCGATGCCCTGCAGCGCGCCCCGGCGGCCAGGCGCGTTCACCAGTGCGCTCTCAAATTCCTTCAAGGCCAGATCTTGGGCGCGCCTGGATCAGCAGCAAAGAACCCAGCTGTTCGCGGGCAGGAACAATCGGCCCCGGCGTTACTGGAAGCTTTTCGACCGCGTCCTCGTCATCCGCTGCCGCGCGCAGCAACTCTACCGCCTTGTCCGGTTTGCCCTCACTCTGGAAGGCCCACGCCGTGACCTCGCGCTCCATGATTCCCACCTGCGTCGCCCAATAGTCACCGCCCGAGGCGCGAAGCTGAGCTTCGATCTGATGCAGGTGAGCGGCTTCAGCGCGTGCCTCGGCGGGATGGCCGCTGCGAGCCAGGCCCATGCCGCGGGCCCACACCGCGATGGCGATCACGTGCGGCGGCGCTCCGGCGGGCACTGCGACAACGGCGGCATCGGCCCATTGACCACGCTCCACCGCATAGCGAATAGGCATGGCGGTGGCCGCGTACGATTGTTTGAAATCGCCCATCTTCAGCTCGGGCAGCCTCTTAATTGCTCGACCACCTGGCCCGCCTCCTGGTCGCGTCCACTTTGCAAGTAGGCATAGACCATGTAATCCATGGCGTGCAACTCTTCGCCCGTATCGCCTTGTTGCCGGGCGGCCTTTTGTGCGGCCAGGTTGGAAGTGATGGAATCCTGCCACAGCCCCAGCCGGGTGAAGATATGCGATGGCATGTGCAAGGCATGCGGGACCGAGGGCGCGATCTGCGAGTAAGCCCGGGCGGCGGCCAGTCCACGGGGCGCCATTTCCGCATTGTCGCAGGCATGGATAATGTAATGCGCAATTCCCGGATGCTGCGGATAACGGACATACAGCGGCTCCAGCAGGTCGACCGCCTGCTTCTGCCTGGCATGCGTCTTGTCGGCTGGAGCGGCATTGGACAGCAGCGCGAGAGCGTAGAAAACCTGCGCTTCGACATCGTCCTTGTAGGTTGACGCCAACTCGCCCATGGCATGCTCATAGTTCAGCGCGCGGGTGCGGTATGGAACGGTAGCGGCATCCTGAAGCAGCAGGGCCAGCGCCTTGATGAACTGGCGCTCTCGCGCAGTGGCGGCGCCGATCTGCTGTGCCTGCTGAACTTGTTTTTGCGCCGTCGAAATGGTCGCGGGAAGCAGCGGTGGATCCCAAAGCTGGCGAAAGTAAGCCATGGCCATTCCCCAATGCGCCATCGCGCAGTGCGGGTCGGTTTCCGCTACACCCTGAAACGCGTTTTCAGCAGCGGCATAAGCGAAGGAGTGAAGCAGGGCCACGGCGCGCTCAAACTGCTCTTGCGCCGCCGGCGTGCAGGAAACCGGGAACGATACTTTCCCCAATTTTTCCGGCGCCGGGTGGTTGTGGGATTCCTGCGACGCCGCGGAGAGCGGAAATAAGCAAATCAGGATGAGCGCGGTTCGCCACAGTTTGGACATCCTTGTCTCCTTGGCGGCGGACGTCAGACTTGAAATTCTACCGTGAACCGGGCGGGGATGGTGTCAGCCACCGGCTTAGAAGTGGAGATGCTGGCAGATTTGCGCGGTTTCGGGCAAAACCATCGAGACGCAAGAAAGTCGCGCGCGGTCACGATGGCGACGCCTTGAAACGGATGCAGCGTGAGCAAATCTGCATCGCCGGTGATGATATGCGTGGCGCGCCCGGCTACAGCAAGCTCCAGAATTTTATTGTCCTTCGGATCGCGGCAGGCGGTGATGCGGATCGTCGGCTCGATCCACTCGGCCTCGCGAGTAAGGGTAGCAATGAAATCCCGAACGTCTTCTTCGTCCACATACCGATGAAACTGTTTCCTGTTTAGAACATCGGAGAGCTGCGCCAGGACGGGGAAAGACAACAGAATTTTGCCGGATTGGAGTGACCGTTCCAGTGCTCTTCGAGGTTTGGAACTCGACAGAGCAACGCGCTGACAAGAACGCTGGTATCGAAGACGGCGCGCAACTAGACGCCCTTAAGCAGAGCGTCAAGAGTTTCGTCGGTCAATCCTCGCTCTCGCGCCTTCTGCCCGACCTCTTGGAGAACATCCTGCAGCGAGCGCTCTCCGCCGGTAGCCAGGTTTCGCAGCCAGAGGCTGACCAGTGCCCGCATCTTGCGCTTGTCCTCGTCGCCCGCCGACTCGTAGGCCCTTGCGGTTTGAGGATCCAGCAGGATCGTGATTGTGGAAACGCCCATGGAAGCTCTCCAGCCTCTATTTTATGGCCAAATGTGCACTGGATGAAGCAATTCTGCGCGCTATTCCACGAACATGCAATCCCCATAGGAGTAGAAACGGTAGCGCGCCTGCACGGCGTGCTCGTAGGCGGCCAGAACGTGCTCGCGGCCGGCGAATGCCGACACCAGCATCAGTAGCGTGGATTTGGGCAGGTGAAAGTTGGTCAGCATCGCGCCGACCACCTGAAACTCGAATCCGGGATAAATGAAGATGTCCGCCTCGCCGGACTGCGCCTCGATATGGTCGCTACCCCTCCCGGGCAATGCCTGATCGCCCGGGATTCGGGTGCCCCACCCAAGCTGGGTTTGCTTGGGTGGGACGCTTTGCTGCGCCGCATACTCCAGCGTCCGTACCGTGGTCGTCCCCACCGCGACAATCCGCCGCCCGGCATCACGCGCGCGCCGAATCCGGACGGCCGCGTCTTCGTTGATCTGATACCACTCGCGATGCAGCTTGTGCTCCTCCACCACCTCTTCGCGCACCGGCTGAAACGTCCCCAGCCCAACGTGTAGCGTGATCTCCGCAGTCTCAATCCCGCGCTCGCGGATGCGCTCCAGCACTTGCTGCGTAAAATGCAGCCCGGCGGTGGGCGCGGCCACCGATCCCGGCGGCTTGGCGTAAACCGTCTGATACTGCTCGCGATCGGCCTGGCGTGTCCGGGCGATTGATATAGGGCGGCAGCGGCACATGCCCGATGCGCTCCAGCACACCGAAGAAATCCGGCACCGGATCGAAGCGCAGATGCCGCTCGCCAAAGGTTCCGCGGCCGACAATTTCCGCCGCCAGTTCGTGCGACGCGGCGCTGGCTTCGCCGCCGAAATAAATTCGCTCGCCCATGCCGAGCTTGCGGCCGGGATGCACCAGTGCCTCCCACTCCAGCGGCTGCTCTGAAAGCTGCCGGGTGAGCAGCACTTCCACCTCACCTTGCAGAAAATTCCGGGCGGCGGGATTCTGCAAGGCGGGCTGATGCTGGGCGCGCGAGCCACTGCGATGGCCAAACAACCGCGCCGGCAAGACTTTGGTGTTGTTGAAGACCAGCAGGTCATCCGGACGCAGCAACTCCGGGAACTCGCGAAAGGCGCGATCTTCGACGCGGCCCGAGCCGCACTCCAGGTGCAGCATGCGCGACGCCGCCCGGTCCGCCAGAGGTTCGGCGGCAATCAATTCCGGCGGCAGATGGTAATCAAACTCGGAGACCAGCACCTTCCGATTATGCCTTAGCGGGTACCGTCACCGCCGGATGTGCGTCTTTGCTTTCGTCCCGCGAAATCCTGAGGTACGATATTGCTAAGCCCATTTTTCAGCAGCGCCGCATTCATAAAATGGCATGATGACGGAAAAACAAGCCAGGGAAGAAATCGTCCATTTTGGACGGCTGATGCACCAGACCGGCATGGTGGCTGCCACCGACGGCAACCTGTCGGTGCGCCTGCCCGGCGGCGACGTAGTTTGCACGCCCACCATGATGAGCAAGGGCCTGATGCATCCCGACGACCTGGTCATCGTGGACCCGGACGGACGCAAGCTGGCCGGCGAGCGCAATGTCTCCAGCGAACTGGCGGTGCACCTGCTGATTTACAGCCGCCGCCCCGACGTGGGCGCGGTGGTGCATGCGCATCCGCCGACCGCCACCGGCTTTGCCGCCGCCGGCATTGCGCTGGATCGCGCGCTGGTTTCGGAAATCGTGGTGACCCTGGGATCGGTGCCGCTGGCCGAATATGAATGTCCGGGAACGCCGGAGCTGGCCGCCGCTCTGGCGCCGCTCATCGTTGAGCACGACGCCATCCTGATGGCCAATCACGGCGTGGTGACCTGCGGCACGGACCTGCAAACCGCCTTCATGAACATGGAGACGGTGGAACACTACGCGAAGATTGCCCTGGTGACCTACCAACTGGGCAGGCAGCAGCCGCTCAGCGATAAGCATCTCGACCAGTTGCGCGAAATCCGCATGAAGTACCACAATCACGCCTTGCAAGGCAAAGAATAGCCGTTGTTTTGAAAGGGCACGGCTTCAGCCGTGCCGCATCGCCGTCAGTCTTGAACAGGCTTTAGCCACTGAGGGCGATTTGTCCTGCACCGCCGATCCTGTGACCGCTCCTTAAGTGTGGAAGCGGCTTACGACACGGCTGAAGCCGTGCCCTTTCAAGCCCCTCCGTGCCCTCCGTGTTCTCCGTGGTGAAGCTGTCACTCCCCGCCGAAGCGAAACCGTACCCCCGCGCGCACGTTGATACCCAGCGCGGGATAGCCCAGCACTTCGTTGAATGATTGTTCAGTGCATTATCCAGGTTGGCGTATGCGGTCACGTGGCGATTCAGTTCGTACCAGCCGCCCACATCCACGCGCGCATAGCCCGCGGCGTAATAGATCGGCGTGATGTAGCCGAACAGAAAGTCGGAGTCGGGACGCCTGCCGACGGCGGTTGCACCCAGTTGTGCTGCCCAGCGCCGCCGGTTGTAGTTCAGCAGGAACATGCCGAGTTGCTTGGGACGGCGCAGCAGCGGAGCACCGGTGCCGTAAATTCGTGGGATCGCAACCCAGGTCGGGATCGCACGGCGGCGCCTGCACAATCTGCGTCGAAGTGTAGGTGTAGGACGTGGTCAGCGACAGGTGACTCGGTGATCTGCCCACGCAATTCCAGCTCCGCGCCCTGCGCCATCGCGCGATTGAAGTTCACGTACTGGCTGGTATTGTTGAGCGCGTTGTACTCGTACTCAATCTGATCGAGAAAATCGTTGTGAAAAAAAACTGCGCTCAGCGCCAGCCGGTTGTTCCACAGTCCCTGCTCCACGCCGGCTTCCACCGAATGGTTCTGCTCCGGCTTCAGGTTGGGATTCGGGATCGTCGGGTACGTGCCGGTGATGCCAAAGCTTTGCTCGAAGCTAGGCTCCTTGATGCCCTCGGAATAGCCCGCCCGCAGCCGCGTTCCGCTGAACATCGAGTTGCCGGTGAAGAGCATGTACGACGCCGTGGCTCCGCGGCGTGACCGCATTGCCGAAACTCTCATTGTGGGTGTAGCCCAGCGCCGATCAGCGACGGTCGCGCGCTTCCACACCACGTTCTCCTGCGCGAACAAATAATGGTTGCGCCGCAAGCCGTGGGTGTTGCTGATGGAAATATCTCCAAAACCGTCGTCGGAGTAGTTGTTGATGAAGCCGTTCTCGTCTTCGAAGGTATAGCCCAGCGTGGTCACCGCCCACGAGCGCGGCGTGTAGGTGCCCTGGTAGCTGAAGCCGGCGCGGTTGTATTTCGCCAGGCTGTCGAAGGGCGAATCGAACGGCCGGTCGGGATCGTTCACCGGATTCACGTTCAGCCCGGAGTGGTTGTACTCGAAGCCGCGGAACAGGTGCTGCCACGGGCCCGGTCCGCCGACCGTCAAGTCAACGCTGGCGAGGAAATTATTTTGCCGCGCGTACTGGTTGGGATCGGGCGGCAACACCGGATCGCCGTTGAACCACCAGTTGTTCTGGATGCCGGTGCGGTTGTTGGAATGCCGCGCCCGCACGCGTAACGACACGCGCTGCGAAAGCCGTACGCCGACGTTCCCGCCTTGCAGGGAATTGGAATAGGTGTCGTTGACGCCCTGGCCTTCGGTGTTGAACTGATCGCCGAAGAGATTGAAGTCGAACATTCGCGCCGCGCCCGCGACCGAGAGATAACCGTGTGCGGTGGAGAAGGTTCCGCCATCAGCCCCGAACTGGACCTCGGGCGTGCGGGTATCGCCGGCCACGCTCCACAGTTGCACCACGCTGGTCATGGCGTCGGAGCCGTAGATGCTGCTCTCCGCGCCGCGCTCCACTTCCATGCGCTGCACGTTGTTCATGGAAACCACGCCAAAGTCGAAGATGCCGCCGGGTTCGTTCACCGGCACGCCGTCAACGATCACCTTGTTGTAGTTCGATTCGCCGCCGCGCACGAACAGCGAGGTCAGATTGCCGCTGCGTCCGGTGTCGCTGGTATAGGCGCCGGGAATGTATTGCAGCGCATCGCCCGCTGCCACCGGATTCATCACCGTGATCTGCTCGGCATTCAGCGCGCCTACCGAGGTTGCGGTTTCGTTGGCCGGAGTGGGATTCGACGTCGCCGACACCACGACAGTTTGTGGCGCGGTCGCCAGCTTCAACGCCACTGTTACCGGAGCGGCCTGCGGCAACGAGACCATTTGCTCCTGCTGCGCGAATCCGGGCGCGCGCACCACCACGCGGTAACTTCCATCGGTGAGGTTTGAGAAGGTAGCGCTGCCGTCGCCTGCGGTGGTGATAACGCCCACGCCGGGGCCGTCGGCGCGAAACACGGCAACTTCCACGCCGGCGACGCGATCGCCGGACGGACTCTGCACCACAACTCGAAGGTCGGAAGCGAAGGCTGCCACCGAGGTCAGCAGCAGGAACCACAGGACGCGAAGCATGAGCACTCCTCCTTTGCACGCGAAAGGGGTTGGTGACGAGTTCGCGCCGGTCTCCTGGCTTGCGAGTTGCGATGTGATCGCTGACAGCGGCGGGGCCTTCCCGTTTGCACAGTGGCCGGACGCCATGACTCGCTTACAGTTGCGCGGCAGCGCGGGCTTTGCACCCGCTTCCCAGTTCCGCCCGCGGCGGAACGCGCGAACACAAATTGGCAAGGAACCCAAACGCCGACGAACGCGTTCGCCCGCGGCGGCCGCTCCGAAAGCTCGAAGCGAGCCTTGACTCTACGTTCCCCCGGCGGGGAGTGTCAATTTTTAGTTGAGGAAAACTGCGACTCGGCAAACTCGGTCACCCGCTCCAGCGCCGTCTGCATCTCGGCGTGATAGCGCTCCATGGCGGCATCGTCGGCATCGGCCGGCACCCAGATTTTTTTGGCGAAGCGCACGTAAATTCGCGAGAACGGCTTGGGGATGACCAGCTGGTCCCAGGAGTTCAGCACCCAGGCATTCTCGACGGCGACGTAGAACGCGGTGATGGCGGCGCCGCTCATGCGCGCCAGCAGCACTGGTCCGCGCTTGGCGACGAAGCGCGGGCCGCGCGGCCCGTCAATGGTGAAGGCCACGGCATTGCCCTCGGCCAGTTGCTGATTCATCTCCAGCAGCGCGCGCTGGCCGCCACGCGAACTGGAGCCGCGCACCGGAATAAATCCGAAGCGCCGGATCACTCGCGCGATGTACTCGCCGTCGAGGCTGCGGCTGGTCATCACCGCCGGATGCTGCCGCCGGTAGAGCCAGGTGGCCGGCAGAACGCAGCGATGCCAGAAGGGAAAGATGCCGGGATAGACTTCGTCGAGGCTCTGGATGGCGCCTGCTTCGTAGCTGCTGGTCTCGCGCAGAGTGGCGCCGATCAGCCGCAGCAGCGCGGGCACGATCCACGACGCCAGCGTGATTTGGATTCGCTGCGTCAGGGTGAAGCGCGGCTGCGCGGCGTCGGCGATATCGGGTTCGGCCACGGGGGAATTCTAAAGCAGAGGGACAATGCCCCGCCCTGGCCAAACCCGGGCCAGAACGGGGCACCCCGGATTAGTTTCGAGTTTTCAGTTTCGTACTCCGGAGAGCCCGTCTAACCGGCGCCACGACCGAGAGCTGACGGCTGAGAGCTGACCGCCCCAGAAAACTTGGGTGCCCCGTTCTGGCCCGGGTTTGGCCAGGGCGGGGCTTGCATTCTAAAGCTCACCCGGCGTACTTCAGCCAGCGCCGCAACTCAGACAGCGTCGGCCGCTTGCCGTACATCAGGATGCCCACCCGGTAAATGCGCGACGACAGTCCCAGCAGCGCGTAAATGGTCACCAGCATCAGCCCGATGCACAGCGCCAGTTGCCAGGCCGGCGGCTGCTCGATCATCACCCGCACGAACATCAGGATGGGCGCGAAGAACGGAATGATGGACAGCCAGAACGACAGCGTGGAGTTGGGATGTTGCAGCACCGGCGTGCTCAGCACGATGGACAGCACGATGGGCAGCATGGCCGGCCACTGCATCTGCTGCGCTTCCTGGTCGGAATTCACCATGGCGCCGACCGCCGCGTACATGGTGCTGTAGAGGAAGTAGCCCAGCAGGAAGAACACGCCGAAGGCCACGACCGCCGCCATCGGAATGTGAATATCGCCCATCGCGCCCTTGGCGGCCAGCACGCCCGGCATCGAGAAAAGCCCCGCCATGATCAGCCAGATAAACACCTGCGTCAGGCCCACCGCGCCCACGCCGATAATTTTTCCGGCGAGCAATTCCTTCGAGGTCACGCAAGAAAGCAGCACCTCCAGGATGCGCGAGCTCTTTTCCTCAATGATGGAGCGCATGACCGCGAAGCCGTACACCAGCACGTTGGCGTAGAGCAGCATCACCATCACGAACGAAGTCAGGAACACGGCGGTGCCACTGGCGCCTTCCTTGCCTTTTTCGATGTGCACCGACTCCAGATCAATCGGCTGCAGCAGGGTTTCCACTTCGTCGCGGCTCATGCCTTTGGCCGCTAGTTGCCGGGTGACCATGGCGGTGCGGATGGCGCTGCGCAGCTCGCCGCTCTCGCTGAAGTCGGCGATGTCGCGGGCGCTGTAAGTGATCTTGCGATCGGCCAGCGCCTGGTCGGTGAGCCACACGAAGCCGTCAACCCGGCCATCGCTCACCTGCTGCCGCAGCGCATCTTTCTCGGCGTCGGAGGTGTCGGTCACGATGGTGATCTGATAATTGGTGGGCTGCTCCTGCTCTCCCATGGGCGCATTCTTGTCCGGCTTCGGCGGCTCCATCAGTTGCTGCTTGACGGCGTCGGCCACGGCGGGATTGTCGGTTACCAGTACCAGCTTCCGCACGTTGCTCGACTTGATTTGCGCCAGCTTAGCCGGCAGCAGTACCGAGCCCGCCATCAGCGCCGGCATGGCGATGGTGAAAATCACGAACCACTTGGAGCGGATCCGTTCCAGGTATTCGCGCTTGATGATCAGCCAGACGTTATGCATTTTTGCCCACCACATCAATGAAAATTTCTTCCAGCGAAGGTTCCACCAGCTCGAAGCGGCTGATACGCGCGCGCTCGGCCGCCAGCCGCAACAGTTGCTGGGCGTCGGCGCCGGGCTTCAGCCGCACCTCCACGTAGTTGCCGTAATTGTTGAATGACTCCACCAGTTCGCTGTTCTCGATGCCGGGATTGCCTTCGTACTGCATCTGCACGTGGTTCCTGCCGTAGCTGGCCTTGATGTTCTTCAGCTCGCCTTCCAGGATGGAGTGGCCGTGATCAATCAGGCAGATGGACTCGCACAGCCGCTCTACCTGGTCCATGCGATGAGTGGAGAACAGGATGGTCTTGCCCTGCTTCTTGAGGTCGAGGAGCACATCCTTCAGCATGACGGAGTTCGCCGGATCGAGTCCCGCGAAGGGCTCGTCCATGATGACCAGCGCGGGATCGTGCAGCAGCGCGGCGATGAATTGCACTTTCTGCTGCATGCCCTTGGAGAGCTCTTCCACCTTCTTCTCTGTCCACTCGGAGAGTTGCAGCCGCTCGCACCACGCCAGCGAGCGATTGCGCGCCTCGTGCTCGCTGAGCGCATGCAGTTGGCCCAGGAAGACCAGGTGCTCCAGCACCTTCATCTTCTTGTAGAGCCCGCGCTCCTCCGGCAGGTAGCCGATGCGCGCCAGTTGCTGGCGATGGAATTTCTGGCCGAACAGCCACACCTCGCCCTCGTCGGGCATAGTGATGCCGATCATCATGCGGATGGTCGAGGTTTTGCCCGCGCCGTTAGGGCCCAGCAGCCCATAGACGCTGCCCTCGCGAATGTTCAGCGAGAGGCGCTCGACCGCCACAAAGTTGTCATAGGTTTTGCGGATACCCCGCAGTTCAACTGCATTCGCCATGTTGTTCCTGATACGGAATTAGAGCCTTGCCGGTTACAACGCCGGCCAACAACCAGACTTTTTCCGCCCTCCAAATCCCGCTTCTCATAGAGCTGCATTTCGTTGGGCCCCGCGTTTTGACGCCATTGAGCCTGTGTAGCGGAGAAACTGGGCGTAGCGGATAAACCGAGTCCCGCCCCGCGGGACGACGACATGATAGCCCAGGACGCAGCGCCATCTTTTGGCGCGGAGTCCTGGGTACGTTGAAGTTTCATGGCCGAGTCCCTTCAGGGACGGCATATGTATTAAGAGACTTCAGTCCCGCGGGCGGGACACGGCTTCGTCTCATTGTCACTATAACCGCTCGCGGTTGCGACGTGCGAAGCGCGCCTATTGCTCCAGGAAATTCCGAATCATCTGTTTGCCATGCTCGGTGAGCACGCTCTCAGGATGGAACTGCACGCCTTCGATGGCGTATTGCTTGTGGCGAAGGCCCATGATGACGCGGGTGCCGTCGCGGTCGCGGCAGGTCGCAGTAATTTCCAGTTCGCGCGGCAGGCTTTTCTCTTCGACAATCAGCGAGTGATAGCGCGTGGCCGTCAGCGGCGAGGGCAGGCCCCTGAAAACCGCCTTGCCATCGTGCTCCACCGCGCTGGTCTTGCCATGCATCAGGTTGGGTGCGCGCACCACCTTGCCGCCGAACGCCGCGCCGATGGCCTGATGGCCGAGACATACGCCCAGCAGCGGAACTTTTCCGGCGAAATGCTGGATGACGTCGATGCTGATGCCCGCCTCATGCGGCGTGCACGGGCCCGGAGAGATCACGATGCGCTCCGGCCGCAGGCGCTCGATCTCTTCCAGCGTCACCTGGTCATTGCGATACACCGCAACCTCAGCGCCTAACTCCCCGATGTATTGCACCAGGTTGTAGGTGAAGGAATCGTAATTGTCGAGGACAAGAATCATAAGATCAGGGGCTAGGGGCTAGGGGCTCGGGCTCGGGACTGGGGACTGGGGACTTGGGACTGGGGACTTGGGACTCGGGAGCCAGACACTTGTCGCTGCGTGCTCGTCGCTTTGCCGGACTGAGCCCTTTTCTTTTGGATGGATGCGATCAATGCATTCAGCAATCGGCCAACACGATCGCATTGGGCATTGATCTCCTGGGTTCTATCGGTAGCAACGTAGCCCAGTCGAAACGTAATAATGATTTGTGTTTGGACTTCGTAGAGCGAGCCACGTGCCTGGCATAGGAACTGATAGTACTCACCGCTGCTTCCTCGCCCATGTCCTTCCGCTATGTTGCTGGCGATAGAAACGCCAGCTCGGCGCAACTGGCTGGTAAGTCCATATCTTTCCTGGTCGGGTAAAGTCGCGGTGAAGGCGTAAATCTCAGTAACGAGGTCGATGGCTTTCTGCCAGACGATCAGATTCTGATAGCTATGTTCCTGCATTGTGCTCTCCTGTGCCTAGCAGAACCTGTGGTTGCCTTGAGCATACCGCTGAAGCCCCGCGCACACTAGTCCTCGAGTCCCGAGTCCCCAGTCCCGGGTTTACCCCGCTTTCTCCGCCGCCCTGAGCAGCGCGCCCGCCTTGTTCATGCACTCCTGATATTCCTTCTCCGGATCGGAGTCGGCGACCAGGCCCGCACCGGCTTGCACATAGGCTCGGCCGCGATGCACCACCATGGTTCGAATGGCGATGCAGGAATCCAGATTGCCGGCGTAATCGGCGTAGAGCACCGCGCCGCCATAGACGCCGCGCCGCACCGGCTCCATCTCCTCGATGATCTCCATGGCGCGAATCTTGGGCGCGCCGCTGAGCGTGCCGGCAGGGAAGCAAGCCGCCAGCGCGTCCAGCGCATCCAGCTCCGGACGCAACTGCCCCTCCAGCGACGACACCAGGTGCATCACGTGCGAGTACTTCTCCACGTACATCAGGTCGCGAACCTTCACCGTGCCGTAGTCGCTCACCCGCCCCAGATCGTTGCGGCCCAGGTCCACCAGCATCACGTGTTCGGCGCGCTCCTTCTCGTCGGCGCGTAGTTGCTCGGTCAGGCGCTCGTCCTCAGCGGCATCGGCGCCGCGCTTGCGCGTGCCGGCAATCGGCCGGTATTCCAGCTTGCGCCCGGAGATCTTCACCAGCATCTCCGGCGATGCGCCCACTACGTCCAGGTCGTCGAGCTTCAGATAAAACATGTAGGGCGAAGGATTGACGGTGCGCAGCGCGCGATAAATCTGGAAGGGCTCAGCCGGCGGCTTGAAATCCAGCCGCTGCGACAGCACCACCTGGAAGACGTCGCCGGCGGCGATGTACTCCTTGGCTTTACGCACGCTCTCCAGAAATTTCTTGTGCGGCGTGCTGTTGTGCCACTTGATCGGCTTCTTGCGGCCATCGCCGTGCGACCAGCCAGGCTGGCGGCTGCGAATACCCTTGGCCAGCCGCGCTTCCAGTTCGGCAATGTCGTGCAGCGCGCGATCGTAAGCTTTGCGCGGCGACTCCGCGCTCACGTCGGCGGAAGCGATGATGTGTACCTGGTCGCGCAGATGATCGAAGGCCAGCAGCCGGTCGTAGAAGGTGAAGACGCAATCGGGAATGCCGAGGTCGTCCTTGGCGTGCGCGGGCAGCTTCTCCAGTTGCCGCACCATGTCGTAGCCGAAGTAGCCGACACAGCCGGCGGTAAACGGCGGCAGGCTGAGCAGCGACGCCGGCCGGTACTGCTGCAAGTGTTCGCGCAGCACCTCGAGCACGTTGCCCTGGCGTTTTTCGCGCTTGCCGTCGCGGCGGATGACGATGTCGCGGCCGCGCGCGGTGATCACCGTTCGCGGCTGTGCGCCCAGGAAGGTGTAGCGGCCAATCTTCTCGCCGCCTTCGACCGATTCCAGCAGGAAGGCGTACTTCTGCCGCGCCGCGATGCTGAAGAACGCGCCCACCGGTGTCAGCAGGTCCGCGCTCAAGGTGCGCGCGACGGGCACCAGCGTGGCCTTGCGGCTGAGCTCGAGAAAGGTCTTGTAATCGGGAGTGAGCATGGCTGTGGGCGGTATCCGGATTATATAGTTCTGGGGTCGTAACTTATAAGTTACAATCCGTCCGTGAACCGACGAAGCTCGACCATGAAGCGCAAACCCAGCATTTCCCACGATGAAGCTGTAATCCGCGAACTGTGCAAGGACCCGGACCTCGCCGCTGAATATCTGAAGGCCGCGCTCGAGGACGCCGATGAGCCGGGTGTTCTGCTGATTGCGCTACGGCAAGTTGCTGAGGCCAAGGGCGGCCTGGCAAAAGTTGCCAAAGCGGCCGGCATCGAACGGGAAAGCCTGTATCGCGCCCTCTCGCAGCGCGGTAATCCACGGTTATCTACGCTTTTTGCTGTGACCAAAGCCATGGGATTGAAACTGACCGTCGAAGCGGCCTAGACCGAAAGCGCGCAGTGCAGGCGAGCAGAGCTTCACACTTCGCTGCTGCCAAGGAATGCGATGTGGGTAAGCTCCCTCCTACGAACTGTTTTGATTTGACCGGACGATGCCGGTTGGTTAATCTTGGCCCAGTAAGAGGTTATCTCGATGTCGGATGCTCGTAGCGAGGCTCTGCGAAACGCACCTCTTGATTCGTGGGTGGCGCTCTCTGGCGACCAGACCAGGATAGTAGCTACCGGCGCGAGCTTCGAAGAAGTTTCTGCCGCACTGGACCGCATGGGCGATTCCGATTCTGTCATTCTGAAAACACCTCCCGCATGGCTCCCACTGGCCCTTTGATGCGGTTCCCTTATCGGACCGCTCCCGGCCCGGGCGGTACGACACTCTATTATCCGTTCATCCCGGTCCGTATTGCTGCAGCTCGCGGCGCTACCACCCGATCGTTCGAAGCTCTTGTGGACTCGGGAGCGGCCGATTGCATGTTCCAGTCGTCTCTGGCCGCTGCCCTTGGTCTCGATATCAGATCGGGAGTGCCGAGCGTGCGCATGGGCGTCGGAGGTCGGACGGAAGTCTGGATACATCCGGTCTCGCTGTTCGTGGGGACGCAGGTGTTGCAAATCAACGCGGCATTCTCCGGCGCACTGCCGGTTGCGGGCCTGTTGGGACGCAACGGCTTCTTCGAATACTTTCGAATTACCTTCGATCCTGCCGGTGATCCGCCCGGGCTTGAACTGGAAAGAGTCCACAAAGCCTGAGACTGGACACCGCCCGAACCCACTCATTACTTGCGCCTGCTCAAGGCGGCTGCTTATACTTTGTAAGTTTGGCCCTACGCGGGCCTGCGGCTTCACGTGCGCCCAATTTCATACAGCTAGACGCTTCGCAATCATCGAGTTCCAATCGGAGAACGTAATGGCTACCGCTCACACTTTAGAACAGGAAAAAAATCCCTGGGAACAACAAGCTGCGCGCTTTAACCTGGCAGCCGAAAAACTCAACCTCGACGAAGGCTTGTGGCGCGTGCTGCGCCAGCCCAATCGCGAAATCATCGTCCACATCCCCGTCAACATGGACAACGGGCAACTGGAAGTGTTCACCGGCTATCGTGTGCAACACTCCATCGCGCGCGGCCCGGCCAAGGGCGGCGTGCGTTATTCGCCCGACGTGACCCTGGACGAAGTGCGCGCCCTGGCCAGTTGGATGACCTGGAAGTGCGCGGTGGTGAACATCCCCTTCGGCGGCGCCAAGGGCGGCATCATTTGCGATCCCAAGAACATGTCACGCGGCGAGCTGGAGCGCATGACCCGCCGCTACACCTCCGAGCTGATTGAATTCATCGGCCCGGAAAAAGACGTTCCCGCCCCCGACGTCAACACCAATGAGCAGACCATGGCCTGGATGATGGACACCTATTCCATGCACATGCGCCAGACGGTGACCGCCGTGGTCACCGGCAAGCCGCTGAACATGGGCGGATCGCGCGGCCGCCGCGAAGCTACCGGACGCGGCGTCATGATCATCTGCGACGAATCCATCAAGCACCTGAAGATGGCCCGCGAGACCACCCGCGTCATCATCCAGGGCTTCGGCAACGTCGGCTCCAATGCCGCCCTGCTGATGCACAAAGAAGGCTACAAGGTCATCGGTATCGGCGAGTGGGACGGCGGCCTCTACAACAGCAAGGGCATCGACATCGCCGCGCTGTGGGAATATCGCCAGAAGGAAGGCACCATTCACGGCTTCAAGGGCGCGGAGAAGGCCAAGACCGAAGACTTGCTGATCACCGATTGCGACATCCTGGTTCCGGCCGCGACCGAAAGCGTCATCACCTCCGGCAACGCCGACAAGGTGAAGGCCAAGATCCTGGTGGAAGGCGCCAACGGTCCCACCACCGCCGCCGCCGACGACATCCTTGGCGAAAAGGGCGTGTTCGTGATGCCCGACATTCTGGCCAACGCCGGCGGTGTCACCGCGTCTTACTTCGAGTGGGTGCAGGACCGCCAGGGCTACTTCTGGAAGGAATCGGTGGTGAACGAGCAGTTGGAGCACATCATGGTGTCCTCGTTCGAGGACGTGGTGCGCTACGCCGAAACCCATCACGTGAACAACCGCATTGCCGCCTACATGTTGGCCATCGATCGCGTGGCTTACACCATCCGGCAACGCGGCATCTACGCCTGATTACTTCCTGGTAATCCCGCTTTCAGGACGGCTCCCAATCGGGAGCCGTTGCAATTTTCAGCAACCACTTTTCGGTGACAAAATAAATTTTTTCCCGCAGGCAGCCGATGCTCAAATTGGAGCATAATATCTCCCAAAGATTGCCGCAGCCAGTGGGGGAGTGTCCTCGTAGGGATCGTCATGAGCCACCTCTATTTGTCATTACGCCTGCTAGCCATAGCTGTCGCTTTTCCCTTCATCCTGCTGTGTATCGCAGCGGCCTTCCTGCGGCATCCGCTGGATTGCCTGCTGCGCGGCGGCCGCGCTCCCTTGCGCGTGTGGATGAACGTGTTGGACTGGGCCAAGGGCGATCCCGTGGGCTACAGCTACTGGGAGCAGTTCCAGGCGCCCGCCATGCTGGACGAAATCACCGTGCAGCATGGCCACTTCAGTCACGACGAGTAAGCCCGGCGACGCTACCGCCTTGTAAAGGGCCCGACTTCAGTCGGGCCGATCAGCCATTTATTTTTCTCTCCGGAGTCGGATTCAGCCGACGACACGCTTTTCGTCGCGCTCGATTCAACTGCAAAACGAGTACTGCCGGCTGAAGCCGGCTCTGTCAAACAAACAGCACATTTTCGGCACGACTAAAGTCGTGCCCTTACTCACGACTCGAGCCGAACAGAGGTTTCCCGTAGCGTTTTCGCATACTTGCCCCAGGCCTCTTTTTCTGCGTTTGCTTCCCTCCAACCTGTGGTGGATAATCGTGTAGTACAGCGCATTCTGGCGCCGGCGTCGGCCTCTGCTTTGTGAACCTCCCGAACTACATCACGCTGACCCGCATCTTCAGCATCCCGGTGTTGATCTGGATCCTTAGCAGCAGCCGTTTCAGCTCCACCAACGGCGAGCGCGAACTGCTGGCCTCATTCGTCTTCATCGCCGCTTCGCTCACCGACGCCATTGACGGCTACCTGGCGCGCAAGCGCATGCAGGTCACCACCATGGGCATGCTGCTCGACCCGGTGGCCGACAAGCTGCTCATCGCCGCCGCCTTCATCACCCTGGTGCAGTTCAATCCCCGCATCGTACCCGCGTGGATGGCGGTCATCATCATTGGCCGGGAGTTCCTGGTCAGCGGACTACGCTCTATCGCCGCCTCGGAGGGATTCACCATCCAGGCCAGCGATCTGGGCAAGACGAAGATGCTGGTGCAGATTGTCTCCGTGGTGGCGGCCATCGTGGACCATCACTGGGCGCATCTGCCGTGGTACTTCCTCAACCTGCCGGTGCATCCCATCGCGCTGATTTCCATCTGGGTGATGGTCGGTCTGTCGCTGGCGTCAGCCATTGATTACTTCGTAGGCTTCTGGAGCAAGATTGACCGGCACGCCGTCAAGCGCAGAAAGCGCCGGGCGTTTGTGCTGAGCCGTCGCAGGAAGCGGAACGATGTCCCCGCCATCTGAAGAGTCGCGCGTCGCCGTCCCGCCGCAAGTGTCCGAGTTCTCGCTGGACGAGCGCCACCTGCTGCTGCGCGTGGCGCATGAAGCCATTCTCGCCGATCTTGAGAACCGCCCGCTCGACCTGATGCCTCCCACGCCGCACCTTGCCGAACATCGCGGAGCCTTTACCACGCTGCATCTCGACGGAAAGCTGTGCGGCTGCATCGGCTACGTCATCGCCACCAAGCCGCTGTATCGCACCGTAGCCGACACCGCCCGCGCCGCCGCCTTTGACGATCCGCGCTTCCTGCCCGTTAGCCTGGACGAAGCCCGCCGGCTGACCATCGAGATCAGCGTGCTCTCGCCGCTGAAGCCGATTCGGCCGGAGGACGTGGTCGTCGGCCTGCACGGCCTGGTGGTGACCAAGAACGACCATCGCGGCCTGCTGCTGCCGCAGGTGCCGCTGGAGTGGGGCTGGGACCGCGAGACCTTCCTGTCGCAGACCGCGATGAAGGCCGGCCTGTCGCCCGACGCCTGGCGCGAAGGCGCAGAGCTGCAGGCCTTCACCGCCGAGGTCTTCGGGGACGGGCCCTGATAAGGGTTCGAGCGCCAAGAGCGTGCGGGGAACGAGAAAGGCCCCGTTCGTCGCGCCGGCCCGTATCAGGGCACGGCTTCATGGCCGCGCCGCCAATGCCGACCAATTCAAGCGGGCTTTAGCCCCCTGCGGTTTTCTGTCGTCGGCGTAGAACGGGGCATCCCAGGTTGTCATAGGGCGCTAGACTTCGGAATGTCTCCTATCATCCCGCCCGGTTCGCGCGCCGGCCGCCGCTTCCGGCCCACGCTCTTCAAACCAAACCATAATAAATTCATCAACTTACCGCCAAATACAATATCTCCGACTTCACCCCTGCCGGTTACTTTCGAGGGACGGCGGTGCTCCCGGTTGGGGCAAAATCCACACAAGACAGTTGCACTTATACCTGTGCATCTGTACCATCGGGCTGCTACATGCGGGAATCTTCAACTACTTACGCCGCTCGAATCCATCGCTTTCGTCTTCCACGCATTTGCGTGGCCGTCGCCGCGGCCGATCCGCAAACCATGCTTGATCGCGCCGAGTCCCTGGTTCGCGATAACTCCTTTCTGGAGTTTCGTTTAGACTACCTGGCACAACCGCTGGCGGCGATTCCCAAGTTCAAGAATTTCCTCGAGATGCATCCCGAGGCGACCGTGATCGCCACCTGTCGGCGGGCCGTAAATGGTGGAAAATTCAAGGGTTCCGTCGCCAACGAGCTGGCCGTACTGCTTAAAGCCGCCGACTCTGGCTTCCTGCTGGTAGATATCGAGCTGCAAAGCGTCGAAGCCATCAAGCCGCACGACCTGACCGAGCTGGGCAATCGCGTCGGCATCATCATCTCGCACCATAACTTCCGCAATACCAAGAAGCTGGAAGAAGAATTCGCCGAGATGCACCGCTTCCCGGCCGACTTCTACAAAATTGTCTCCACCGCCACCAATCTCTACGACAACGTGGTGATGATGAAGTTTCTGGAGGCCAACTCCGGCAAGCACGAGCTGGTCGGGCTGTGCATGGGCGAGCAGGGAATCATCAGCCGGGCGCTCAGCGTGCGCGCCGGCAGCGTGTTTACCTTCGCCGCAGCCACTCGCGGGGAAGAGACCGGCCCCGGGCAGGTCACCGCCTCCGAGCTTCGCGACACCTACCGCATCGAGATGGTGGACGCGGCTACCCAGGTGTACGGCGTGGCCGGCGATCCCGTGGCGCATTCCATGTCGCCGGTGATGATGAACGCCGCCTTCCGCCGCGAGACCGTCAACGCCGTCTATCTGGCGCTACACGCCAAGAGCCTGAAGGACTTGCTGGCCTGCGTGCACGACATTCCCATCCGCGGCCTCAGCATCACCATGCCCTACAAGCAGGAGATTGTGGAGATGCTGGAGAACTCCGATCCCCTGACCCGGCTGATTGGCGCCTGCAATACCGTGGTGCGCAGCGCCGATGGCAAGCTCTACGGCTTCAATACCGACGTCGCCGGCATCGTGGTCCCGCTGGAAAGCCGCCTGGCGCTGCAAGGAGCGCGCATTCTGATCGTCGGCGCCGGCGGCGTGGCCCGCGCGGCCGCCTTCGGCCTGAAGCAGAAGGGCGCGGAGGTGTTCATCACCAACCGCACCAAGGAAAAGGCGCAGAGCCTGGCCCGCCAGTCCAAGGCCAAGTACATGAAGCGGGAAGACGTGGCCAAGCAGAGCTTCGACGTCATCATCAACGCCACGTCCGTGGGCATGGACTCTGACAAGGTTTCGCCGCTGACAGAGAAGGAACTGAACACCCGCTACGTCTTCGACCTGGTGTATAACCCGGCCGAGACCCGTCTGCTCAAGATGGCGCGCGCCAAGGGATTACACGCTATTCCGGGCCTGGAGATGTTCGTGCAGCAGGGCGCCCGGCAGTTCGAGATCTGGGCAGGGAAGCCGGCCCCGGTCGCCGAGATGGCCTATGTAGTGACCAAAGCGCTGGAGCGCCAGGCCGCGGCCGCTGCTGCGGAAGCCGAGCCCGCTCCCCGCGCCGCCGCGAAAAAGAAGGCCGTGCGCAAAACCGCAGCCGCCTCACGCCGCTAAGCCTCAACTTCCCTCGGGCCGCGACATTTTTCCCTCATGAATTGGCGCAGTGTGCAACGCTCTGCTCCCGAAAGCGGCTAACCACGCGCTTTTCCAGCCGTAAGCACGTGGAAAGCCAAACAAAATGCCTGTCTAAGGTAACTTGAGCATTGCGCTTTCACTCTTCAGGGCATAGGATGAAGGTGTTGGGATTCAGTTCTGAAACTCCCGAAAAGCCTAGTCTGTTAGTCCCGCGTTCGCAGTCGGTATTCCCTTAATGCACAGCACCGGTCAAACTCTGTTCGATCACTCCCAGGAGAGACTGAGATGGCGTGGTACGCGTACTGTATTACCGAACAAAAGGGGCTGGTTAATGGAAGCAGGCCCCGACGACCTTATGTGATCGAGAACCTCCGGGGCATCAAGAACGCTCCGGTATTTGGGTATCCCAGCGGCGAATTTGCCGTAATCGTCAGTGATTTTGCAGCCTCCGAGTCGCTCACTCAGCCGTCCATCGTGGAACATGCGCATGTAGTGAGCGAGTGTTTCCGCAACGGCACCGTCCTTCCGTTCCGCTTTGGAACAATCTTCGACACCGACGACGCCCTCCGTCGTGCGGTTCGGGCCAACCGCAAGACTTTCCTGGAGTCGGTGGTCCGTCTGCGCGGCAAAGCTGAAATGCACGTCAAGCTGGTGGTCAAAGACGGCACCCTGGAAGAAGCCATTCTCGAGCTTCCCAACGGCGTCGGCGGCGAATACTTGCGTAAGCTGCGTGAGCATGCCAGCCGCGATCGCGAGCGCCAGACCAAGGCGCGCGCGCTCTCCATGCAGGTACATAAGCTATTTTCGCCGCTGGAAGAAGACATCATCTGCAAGCGCACCGATTCCGGCAGCATGCTGATTGACTTCGCCCACCTCATCGAGTCGCACTCGGTGGAGAAGTATCAGAATCGCTACGGCGCCGCCACCCGGCACTTCAAAGATTGCCAGGTCACCATCACCGGCCCCTGGCCGCCGTATCACTTCATGCCGGGTAAACTGCGGACAGTTCCCGGCGGCAACTAAGCACTCGGCCCCAGGTTTGTAGGCCACGTTCAGATTCAGGATTTAAGTTCAGGATTTAGGTTCAGGATTTAGGTTCAGGATTTAGATTCAGGTTGTAAAGACCCCAGGGTTCACGAATAAAGAAGGCGGCGCAAGCCGCCTTTTCGTTTTGGGCGGATTTTCTTGCAGAACATGAGTCTTTTGCCGCTTACGCTGCTTGCAACTGCCATTCATCATGGGTGACGGCAGCCACCACCGGCTTCCGAACGAAATCGTGCTGGGTCTGGTGCCACTCAGTCATCATCGCTCGCAGCTCGCTGCGAAGACCGGTCAGGCTGGCGTCATCGGTTGCCGCGAGAGCGTAATACAGCCGAATAAGTTTATCGTTGGACTCGTTCAGCCTTTGATGACCATGCTCAGCGCGCGAGAGCGTTTCCGGCTCAATGCCAATCGCCCGAGCAAAGTCCACGGCCTTCTGGCCCAATCGCTTTCTCAAGAACCGTATTTCCTCGGCGCTTAGTGCAGATTCGCTCTGAACAAGATTGCGCGCAATCAACTGCATCAGCTGCTTGATGGCTGGAATCTCCGGAACGATTCTTCCGTCCGGATAGACGAAGTAACGAATCCCTACCAAATAGACATTCGATAATCCACTGTCCACAAAATGAAACGGTTTTTTGGTGGTCGCCAGGCACTCGGTCTGATTTGTACTTTCGCTTGTCTTCATTCGTTCCTCCACCTGGTCACCACGGTAAACGACCTCTCAATCGTGTCGACCGCAATGATCACCGTGATCGCGTCGCCGTCCACCGAGACACCATCTATCTCATACTTCCATTGCCGCTCATCGCGGTTGAAGGCCCTTCTGGCAACCGTCCACCTGCCTTCCAGCGCATGAATAACATCATCGGTGCTGAGCCCCCGCTCAAGATGGTCATAGAGTGCATGAAATGTTTCTGGATTGTGGTCCGCTGGGGCTTTATCCAGAGCGTCCAAAATCAACCCTCTGAGCTCCGTATCAGAAAGTGGTTCGGGCACCTTTCCAGCGCTGGACATACGCTAAACCCGTACTTGATAATTTGTCAAGATTTGAAGCTGCCCCTCGGGAGTCTCAACTCGTTAACGTGGCATCGTCCTACCTGGCCTGTCAAATTGAAGACTTCAAGGCGCGACCAATTGGATAGAGAACACTCTGCCCAATTGGTGATCCGAGCCGACCGTCTGCCGGACGGCCGGGCAGGGTGCTGCTTTCGACGCGCTTGGCGCAATTCGGCCGTCCTGCCGGGGCTCTAATCTGGGGTACAATTCCCGAAAGCGCACTAATAAATTAGCGATGTGGCCGGCTGGTGGGGCCTTTGCGTCCCAAAAGCAACCTTAAGTGAGAATCGGGATTCTCATATTAGGGCGTTCCCGTTCTCATGCCGGCTCGTAGCGCCCTGTTTCCCGAATTGGAACCAGATGGTACTCAGCCAAAGAATTCGGGTCTTGATCATTGACCAGGATGCCGGCGAGGGCCGCTTCCTTGGCTCCTACTTTGCGCGCCGCGGCTTCGAGGTCAACAGCGCCACGACCTCCGAAGAAGGCTTGCGCATGGCGCGGCTCTTTGAGCCCAGCCTGGTGGTCCTCGACTTATCGGCCGACCATGGTCTGGAAACGCTGGAGCGGCTGAAGCAGGGCAAGACCGATCTCTCCGTCATCGTGTTGTCATCGGAACCCGATCCCGAGCTTATGTTCCGGGCGTCCAAGCTGGGCGCCGACGATTTCCTGCGCAAGCCATTCATGCCCCACGAGCTCGAGGCGCGCATCACCAGGATCCTCGACCGTCCGCGGCTTAACAACGAAGTTCCGCAACTGCGCGACCAGGTCCGCCGCACTCACGACTTCACCATGCTGTTCGGCACCAGTCCCAAGATGGAAGAGGTGAAGAACACCATCGAGCAGGTGGCCGACACCACCGCCACGGTGCTGATACGAGGCGAGAGCGGTACCGGAAAAGAAGTGGTGGCGCGCATGGTGCACTCGCAGTCCAGCCGCACCGACAAGCCGTTCGTGAAGGTGAACTGTGCCGCCATCCCGCATGAGCTGCTGGAGAGCGAACTGTTCGGCTACGAGCCCGGCGCCTTTACCGGCGCACATCGCCAGAAGCTGGGCAAGTTCGACATGGCCAACCAGGGCACCATCTTCCTCGACGAAATCAGCGAGATGCATCCCGCGCTACAGGCCAAGCTGCTGCACGTCTTGCAGGACAAGGAATTCTCCCGCCTCGGCGGCAAAGGCGACATCTCGGTGGACGTGCGCGTGCTCTCCGCCACCAACAAGCCGCTGGAGCGCGCCGTGGCCGAAGGCGCCTTCCGCGAAGACCTGTTCTACCGGCTGAACGTCATCACCATCCACATTCCGCCGCTGCGCGAGCGCCGCGAGGAAATCGCCGTCTTCCTCGACTTCTTCCTGCACAAGTACAGCGAGGTCTATCACAAGAATCCCAAGCCGTTCAGCGAGACCGCGCTCACCCACATGAGCGAGTACCACTGGCCGGGCAACATTCGCGAGCTGGAGAACCTGGTCAAGCGCTACGTGATCGTGGGCAACGAGGCGCAGATTATCCGCGAGCTCACCACCCACAAATCGAGCCGCACCACTCCTGACAGCTCGATGGCGCTGCCGCTGCGAGAGGAACCCGCGCCGGTAAGCCGCCCGGAAATTCCGCCCACTGCCCCGGCGGTTACGGTTGCGGTTTCCGGTCCACCGGCCGCCGAGCCGGAAGTGCCGTCGCTGCTGGAAATCGGCCGCCGCGCCGCCCTGCACGCCGAGCGCGAAGCCATGGAAAAGGTGCTGAACCAGACCCGCTGGAACCGCCGCCAGGCCGCCAAAATTCTGAAGATCAGTTACAAGGCGCTGCTGAACAAACTGAAGGCATTCGAGGAGCAGGACGCCGCCCACAATAAGAATTTGAGCGCTTAAAAGTAGCATGCGGATGCCGCAGCAGTTGTATCTGATTCCTCTCCTGGCGGTTACTAACCCGTAAATCCTACGTTATTTTATCTAACGTAGTTTGAATAACTTACCCCGATTTCCCTCAGGCTGTGCCGGTGGCGTTTGCCATTTGGTTTTACACATGCACTGTCCGTGGCCATCAAAGAGGCCCCTAAAACCTTGATGTCCCTCTTCAATCGATCTCGACATCCCATCGCTCGTCTCCGTGCGCGAGACGGCGCCCTGCATCGACTTTCCTGAACCCAACCTCCTCGCCTCTTTTAATGAGAGCGGCCTTTCGAGGCCGCTCTTTTTATGAGTGGAACCCTTTATTCCGCAATGGCATCTAGTTCTGGAATGAAATTCGGGTAACCGCCGGTTGGGCCGCGGTAGTTGACGGCTGTGATTGGTGGCGCATATCATCCGGTTTCGCGGAGTGCGTTTTTTGCCGGTCTGGAGGAGATCCGGTTTCAGGGGTTGCAGAGGACAGGAGCCATGGAAAAGAAAAAAGTAGAGGCCTTCAAGAAGCGGTTGGAAGAGCGCCAGCGCGAGCTGCGCCACACCATGACCCGCACCGCGCAGGATGGCC
The DNA here is from genome assembly GCA_963763975.1 of uncultured Acidobacteriaceae bacterium. Classification (GTDB taxonomy): domain Bacteria; phylum Acidobacteriota; class Terriglobia; order Terriglobales; family Acidobacteriaceae; genus Bog-257. The sequence continues at coordinate 94,153 of CAVXQR010000003.1, read as the reverse complement.
GCGACGCCGACGCCGAGTCGGCGCAGGACATCGCCGACCGGGCCGCCAGCTCCTACAACAAGGAATTTCTCTTCCACCAGAGCAACAACGAACGCCAACTCTTGCAGATGGTGGACGCCGCCCTCGACCGCATTCGCGAAGGCGTCTTCGGCGAATGCATCTCCTGCGGCAGCGAAATCAATCCCAAACGCCTGGAAGCCGTTCCTTGGACCCGCCACTGCATCGAGTGCCAGGAGAAGCTGGAAAAGGGCGTCCTCGAACACAGCAATACGTAAACGACAGTTTCGAGTTTCGAGTTTCAAGTTTCGAGTTTCAAGCAAAAACCTGGGTGCCCCGTTCATCGCGAATCCAACCTGGGTGCCCCGTTCTAGCCATCCTTTGGCTAGGGCGGGGCCTGTGCTTATACATCCGAAAAGACGGGATGCGTGGCGCACCCAGATTTTGGCGTGTCTGGGGGAAAGCAGATCCCTCGCGGGCTGAAGCCCACTCCTAATGAACAATCACCGGTGCTGTCTTAGGCGGCGAGGGGAACCAGATCGTATCCCAGTTGTCGGGCTTGGCGGCGGAGGCGATTCTCCGTACGCACCCGGCAGCGCTGCTCTTCGACGGCGAAAACGCTTTCATCGTAGGCTTCTCCGGTACGCAGTAGATGGAAGACAATCCGCGCCAGCTTATGGGCGGTAGCGGTGATCGCCTTAGGGGCTCCCAGGCGGCTGCGCATCCGCCGATAGTAGTTGCCGAGATAGGTCTGACTACGGTGCAAAGCCTGCGCCGCCAAGCGCAAGGCGCGGTTGAGCCGGTTTTTGGTCTTGCGAGTTCGCGCCGACAGTACCCGGCCGCCGCTCTTTTCGGTCTGCGGACACAGTCCCAACCAGGAAACGAAGGCCGCCGGGTTGGCGAAGCGCGACAGGTCGCGTCCCACTTCGGCCAGCAGGGTATGCACGGTGATGGCGTTCAGTCCGGGCACGGCGGTCAGATCAACTCCCAGAATGCGGTACAGCTCACCCCGCATGTCGAAGTGAAACTCGTTCTTGCGCCGCCGATGCGGATTGTCCGGCGGCGGCAGCGGGTGCTGCTCGACATCCAGCTTGCTGTCCAGTTCGCGCAAGTAGGCCTCGATTTCCTGATCGCAGTCGGCCAGCAACTGCTGGTAATAGCCATAGGCCTGCAGGGATTGCTGCAAGCTGAACAGATGTTCCCGACGATAGTCGCCCACTAGCGCCCGCGCCACCGTCTCCGCCGGCGCCTTGACCCGCCCGTCGCACAGCGCCGCCAGCCGCTGCGGGTCGCGCTCGCCTTTTACCATGGCATCCACAATCGCCAGCCCGCTTTGCCCGGTCACATCGCTGAGCACATGATGCAGTTGCACATTCATCTGACTCAACGCCTTCTGCATGTGCTGCACATGCTGGGCGGCCATTTCCACCAACCCCTCGCGGTGCCGCAGCAAAGAACGGATGCGGCAAATCGCATCTTCCGGACGAAACGAGGCCCGCAACAGGCCCACCGAGTGCAAGTACTGCAGCCACTGGCAATCCAGCACGTCGCTCTTGCGCCCCGGCACGTGCTTGACGTGCCGCGAGTTGACCACACACACTTCCATCCCCTGGGCTTCCAGAATCTGAAACAGCGGGATCCAGTACACTCCCGTCGATTCCATGGCCACGGTGCGAATACGGCAGGCGAGCAACCATGCCGCCAGCGCCTGCAGGTCCTCGGTAAACGTCAGGAAACAACGCCCCGGGTTCTCATCCCGCTCCCCCGGCACGGCTACGTAAATTTCCCGCGCTCCCACATCGATGCCGGCTGCATTCGGCTCGATACATTCCAGACTCGGAACCGCTCCACCTCTGCCTGCGCGCTTGGGTTTCATGCTCTTGGTCTCCTCTGCCGTCAGCGCGGGCCAAGTTGCGGAGCTTGCGTAATCTCCTAAACGGGATGCTTGCCCATGCAGCCGGACAACCTCACCAAGGTCTCGACCACCCAACTTGGAGCCATGCTCGTGGATCGGGCTCTGCAACGCACCAATGTGCTGACGGCCTACTTCCCGCACGACGGCCCACCAGCATAACTCTTTCCCCGCCCCTTGTTCATTGCGCTTTCAGCCCGCACCGCGGGTCCAGTGCTCGGGACGACAACCTCAACGGAGGCCGATTTGCTATTGTTTCTTCATCTTGCGCGCTCTGCTTGACATTGTCTCCATGCTGGCTGTGGCCATCTACGGCACCATCCCGTTGTTCTGGCTGGTGCTGCACCCGTTCGTGGCGCGCTGGCGTCAGCGGGGCCGGCGTGCCTTTGCCGTCATCCTGCCACTGTGGGCGGTGTTCATCGCAGCGGCCTTTGCTGCCATGTGGCCGTGGCGCGGTGTTCATCTCTGGCAGACCCCGGTGACGTGGGTCCCTGCCGTCTGCATGTTCGTTATTGGAATTTCGACTTACCGTGCCGCTTTCGCCGACTTCGACCGCACTAAAGTCTCCGGCTTGGCCGAGCTTGAGCCCGGCGGTCATCGCCAGCGCCTGGTGACCGGCGGCATCCGCGAGCATGTGCGCCATCCCATCTACCTCGGACACCTGTGCGAGATCATCGGCTGGTCGCTGGGAACCGGACTGGCGCCGCTCTACGTGATGCTGCTGTTCGCCGTGGTCACCGGCGCGGTGATGGTGCGCATCGAAGACCGCGAACTGGAAGCCCGCTTCGGCGACGAATATCGCCAGTATCGCGCGCGCGTTCCGGCGGTCATCCCGCGTTGGAGGAGGTTCGCGCCGTAATGAATTCGAAACAAATGGACCTGCGAAGATGCCCGGAATCCGTGTGTCGCGCAGAACATGAGTAAGGGCACGACCTTCGCTTTCGAGTGCCTCAGAACATGAGTAAGAGCACGACCTTTGGTCGTGTCGAATAGCCCGTCCTTTCTTGATTTGTCATCCCGAGCGAAGCGAGGGATTTGTTGTTTCCCTGCCGAGGTACAAATTGTGCGCGAGAGGCGGCGCCCCTCCGGGGCGCATCGCGTGGGGCGGGGCGTACCCAGCGTTCCGCTTCGCTTCACGCTGGGCTAGACTATGGCGCGCCTCCGGCGCTCTTAGCGTCGCGAAGCCAACATCCTTCCAGGGGCAAGCACGCGCCTGCCGCGCTCTTTTCGTCACGAACAAACATCTTCATGGCAGTACGCCTGGCTGGCTACGAACGACCGGCTCGCTGCCATACAAAAACCAAACGCCGGGACGCGGGCCTGAAGGCCCGCTCTACCGAACGCCTCGCTGCTTTATAATCGCGGCCAGCGTCTCATCCGCGCTCCAGCGCAAAGGACCGCTCCCGCATTTGAAATCTCCCGCTGCCAGCAAGCCGAATCCGCGCGCGCGCGGACGCCAGACTCGCCCGCCGGCGCCGGCAACCGCTCTTCCCGGCCGTCGAGACTTTTCTGCTGGCGCTGCTGCTGGTGATCGCCACGGTCGTCCTCTATTACCCGGTCCACAGCCATCCCTTCGCCAACTTTGACGACGGCGAATACGTTTACTCCAACCAGCACGTGAAAGCCGGCCTGACCGCCGACACCATTCACTGGGCCTTCACCAGCTTCGACGCCGCCAACTGGCATCCGCTGACCTGGCTGTCGCACGCCGCCGATGCCGACATGTTCGGCCCCGACGCCGGCGGCCATCACGACGTCAACCTGCTGCTGCACGTCATCAATGTGCTGCTGCTGTTCTGGGTGATGCTGCGCGCCACCCGCCGCCGCTGGCCCAGCTTCATGGTGGCGGCGCTGTTCGCGCTGCATCCCATCAATGTCGAGTCGGTGGCCTGGATCGCCGAGCGCAAAACGCTGCTCAGCATGCTGTTCTTCCTGCTGGCCATGGGCGTGTATCGCAACTACGCGCGGCGTCCACGCATGGGCCTGTATGTCGCGCTGGTGGCGCTGTTCGCGCTGGGGCTGATGGCCAAGCCGCAGATTATCACTCTGCCGTTTGTGCTGTTGCTGTGGGATTACTGGCCGCTGCGGCGGATGTTCGCCCCAGCGGCGAATGCGTCCGGCCAGCCCGCTTCGGAGTTCACTCCGCAGCCGCTCTCCTACCTGGTGATGGAAAAGTTGCCGCTGTTGGCGCTGTCGGCGGCCAGCGCCGTGGTCACCATGATTGCGCAGAAGTCCGGCGGCGCGGTGGTGTCGTTCCAGAAATTTCCGCTGTCCGTCCGCTTGGGAAACGCCGCTGTCTCTTACGCGCGCTATCTCGGCAAGCTGGTCTGGCCGGCGCATCTGGCGCTCTTCTATCCGCATCCGGGATCGCTGGCGCTTTCCGCGGCCCTCCTGTCGTTGCTGCTGTTGCTGGCGATCTCCGCCGCCGTCTATGTCTATCGCCGGCACCGCTATCTGCCCATGGGCTGGCTGTGGTTCCTGGGAACTTCGGTGCCCATGATCGGACTGGTGCAGGTCAGCCGCCAGGCCATGGCCGATCGCTACGCCTATCTCACCTTCATCGGACTGTTCATCGCCGTGTGCTGGGGCGTTGCCGATCTCGCCGCGCATCTTCGCGTTCCCGCGCGCGCGTTGCAGGTGGCGAGCGTCGTGGTGCTGCTGGCGCTCAGCGTCCAGTCCTATCGCCAGATCGGCTATTGGGCCGACAACATGACGCTGTGGACGCACGCGCTCGATGTGACCAGCGGCAACTACATGGCGAACAACATTGTCGGCTCGCTGCTGATGGACCAGGGCCGCATGGACGAAGCGCTGGCGCATTTCGAAGCGGCGCGCGCCATCAATCCCGCCGATCCCGCAGCGTATATGTACATCGGCATCTACAAGCAGGAGCACGGCCAGCCGCGCCAGGCCCTGGCTGAGTATCAGAAGCTGATTGACATGACCAGCGATTCCATCGCGCTGAACCGCTGGTTCCGGGCCGATACGTTTGTGCGCATGGCGCTGGCCTATCGCCAGCTTGGCGACACGGCGAAGGCGCAGGAATGCCTGCGCGAGGACCTGAAGCTACGTCCCGACAACGGGCCGTCGTGGGCGGCGCTGGGCGTTATCGCGCAGACCTCGGGCGACATGAACACCGCTATCCAGGATTATCAGCAGTCGGTGAAGGTGCATCCCACCGACGTTGCCTACGTGTTGCTGGCGCGAGCGCTGCAAAAACAGGGAGACACGGCGGGGACGCAGGCGGCGGTGCAGGCAGCGCAGAAGCTGTCGAAGGGCGCGCAGCAGACCGCCAAGATGGCCAACCAGGTCTTCGCGCAGTGGGCCGCGGCGGGGAAGTGAAGGCGGCCAGATCAGAACGTCTTTAAGAGGCCGGGAGAATTTTAATCTGGGTGCCCCGTTCTGGCCCGGGTTTGGCCAGGGCGGGGCCTTTCTCCGGCTCGCTGCAAAACCCAGCCCCGCCCTAGCCAAAAGAAGGCTAGAACGGGGCACCCAGCGCCTTGAAATAACGAATGCATAAGACACGCCTCTGGCGAATAGCGAATGGCGAATAGCGACCCGCCACTCGCGCCTCGCAACTCGCAACTCGCCGCTCTTCGCTACAATGATTCTTCCGCGAGCGCGGGCGCATGCAATTTGAACTTTTCGTAGCGGCGCGTTATCTGCGCGCCAAACGGCGGCAGGCCGTCATCGGCATCATCACCGTCATCTCCATCATCGGAGTGGCGGCCGGCGTCGCCTCGCTCATCATCGCCCTCGCCATCAACAACGGCTTCCGCCAGGACCTGCAGGACCGCCTGCTCGGCTCCATGTCGCACATCAACCTGATGCGCGTGGAGAGCGACGGCATCCGCGACTGGAGCGCGCTGCTCACGCGCCTGGAGCAGCAGCCGCACATCGTGGCCGGCGCGCCCGCCATCTACGAGCAGGTGCTGATCTCGCGCGGCGCGCGCGCGCAAGGCGGCGTGCTCAAGGGCATCGTGCCGCAGGACGAGCGCAAGGTCAGCGACATCCTGAACTCAGTGAAGATCGGCTCCGCCGACGCGCTTGATGCGACCGAAGCCGCGCCGACGCCGCCGTCCAGCGACAGCGACGAGCCCAACGCGCTCTCCGCCAGCATCACCGCGTCGTTGCCGCCCATCCTGCTGGGCAAAGACATGGCCGACCAGCTTGGCGCGAGCGTCGGCTCGCTGGTCACCATCACCAGTCCGCAAGGCGAGCTCACGCCTTACGGTATCGTACCCAAGTACAAGCGCTTCAAGGTGGTCGGCATCTTCTCCTCCGGCTTCTACGACTACGACAGCTCCTGGGCGTTCATCCGCCTGGCCGATGCGCAGCGGCTCTTCGACCTCGAGGACGTGGTCTCGGTGCTCGAGTTCAAGGTGGACGACATCTATCGCGCGCCGAGATCGCGCAGAAGATCGAGGCCGAAGCCGGCAAGGGCTTCATGTCCACCAACTGGATGGAGCAGAACCGCGCCCTGTTTCACGCCTTGCGGCTGGAGCGCATCGTCACCTTCATCACCATCGGGCTGATCGTCTTCGTCGCCGCGCTCAACATCCTGATCTCGCTGATCATGATGGTGATGGAGAAGACGCGCGACATCGCGGTGCTGGTGTCGATGGGCGCCCGCAAGCGGCAAATCCGCCGCATCTTCATGTTCCAGGGAATCCTGATCGGCGTGATCGGCACGGTGATCGGCCTCATCGTCGGCTACGCGCTCGCCTACGCTTGCCGGGCACTACCATCTGCTGTCGCTGTCCGCCGAGGTGTACTCCATTGACTACGTGCCCTTCGCGCCGCGGCTGATGGACGGCCTGCTGGTCGCTGTCGTGGCCATCGGCATCTCGTTCATTGCCACGCTGTATCCTTCGTGGTCGGCCGCCAGCGTGCTTCCCGCCGAGGCCCTGCGCTATGAGTGATCCTCACGGTCACCGCATTCTCCGCACTCTACGTGGTACGCTCGCTTTACCGGCCATGCCACGAATCATCACGAGAGCCTTGCGACTGGCGCTGCTCGCCCCCATGCTGGTCGCCGTCTGCGTCGCCCAAGGCACGCGCACCTGGACCCAGGACAAGTACGACGACTTCGAGAAGGGCACAGCGCGCGACGTCGCCATCGCCAGCGACGGCACGCTCACGCTGGCGCCCAGCTTCGACGCGCTCTACACTTCGCCGTCCACTTATTTATGGGGCCTGGCCGCTGACGCGCACGGCAATGTGTACGCCGCTGCCGGCTCGCCCGCCCGCGTCTATCGTCTGACGCCCGACGGCAAGGCCAGCATCATCTTCGCGCCGCAGGAATTGCAGGTGCAGGCGCTGGTGGTGGATTCCTGCCGGCGCTATCTACGCCGCCACTTCGCCCGACGGCAAGGTGTACAAACTCGTCCGCGGCGGGCCCGCGCCGGGCAAGACGCCGGAAGGTTCGCATACCACCGCCGAAGTTGCCGCCGCGCAGGAAGGCGCGAAACCAGGGCCTGCCGGCCAGGCGCCGCGGCCGTCGGTGGCGGTCGATCCCGGCTACAGCGCCAGCGTTTATTTCGATCCACAGACCAAGTACATCTGGGCCCTCGCGCTCGATAGCGAAGGCCGGCTCTATCGTCGGTACCGGCGATCGCGGCCAGATTTTCCGCGTGGACCGTAGCGGGCAGGGCAGCCTGTTCTTCCAGAGCGACGAAGCCCACATTCGCGCCCTCGACTTCGATAACCACGGCAACCTGATTGCCGGCACCGACGGCAGCGGCCTGGTGTATCGCATCACGCCGCAGGGCCAGGGATTCGTCCTGTACAGCGCGCCTAAGAAGGAAATCACCGCGCTCGTCGTGGACGCGCAGGGCAACATCTTCGCCGCCGGAGCCGGCGAGAAGCGCGTGACCTCGCCCGCCGCGCCGGCCGTCCGTCAGCACCTTCGCGCCCCCGGAGCAGGCAGCATCACCATCGTCGTGGGACCGCAGGGCGGAGGCGCTGCGCCCAGCGGCGCGTCGTATAGTTCCGCGCCGTATAACGCGCCCAGCGGAACCGGCGGCTCGGAGATTTATCGCCTGACCTTCGAAGGCGTGCCCAAGACCATCTGGACTTCGCATGACGACCTGGTGTACGCGCTCGCCTTCGACAGCCGAGGGCAACTGCTCGCCGGCACCGGCAATCGCGGCAAGCTCTACGTCATTCGCGACCAGGAATTCACCGATCTGGCGCAGGCCAGCGCCAACCAGATCACCGCTTTCGCGCGCGCGCCCAAGGGCGGTCTCTACGCCGCCAGCAGCAATCTGGGCAAAGTATTTTTGCTGGGCGCATCGCCGGTGGCGGAAGGCTCCTACGAGAGCGACGTCTTCGATGCCAGGAATTTTTCTCGCTGGGGAAGGCTGGAAGTGCGCGGCAGCGGCCGCATCGAGCTGTTCGCGCGCAGCGGCAACGTGGACAATCCCGACCGCAACTGGAGCCCGTGGGCGAAGGTGGATGTGCAGAAAGACGTGCGCGTGGATTCGCCGCCGGCGCGCTTCATGCAGTGGAAGGCGGTGCTGTATCCCGGCAGCACTCCGCCGGTGCTGGATACGGTGACGCTGAATTATCTGCCGCGCAATGTCGCGCCGGATGTTCAGGACGTGACCGTTACGGTCGGCATGCGCATTCCATCCTCGGTGCACACCGAAGCCACCGACACCACCGCGACCGCCGGGTATGAGCAGCCGCCGGTTCCCATGGTGAAGGACAAGAGTTCCATCGCGGTGAAGTGGTCGGCGCACGACGACAATGGCGACGACCTGCTGTATAGCGTGTATTACCGCGGCGACGGCGAGACTCGCTGGAAGCTGCTGCGCGACGGCATCGAGGAGCGCTATCTGAACCTCGATGCCGACCTGTTTCCCGACGGCGGCTACACCGTCCGCGTGGTGGCCTCGGATGCACCGTCGCATTCGCGCGAGGACGCGCTTACCGGCGACGCCGTCAGTACGCGCTTTGAGGTGGACAACACGCCGCCGCAAGTGGAGATCGAGAGCGCCCGCATGGAAGGCGGTCAGGTGCGGGTGAAGTTCCGCGCCGTGGACAGCTTCTCGCCCATCCATCACGCCGAGTATTCCCTCGACGCCGGCGACTGGCAGGCGGTGGATCCCGTGGGCGAGATTTCGGATTCCCGCAGCGAGAACTACGACGTCAAGATTCCCGCTCCCGATGCAGGCGAGCATACCATCGTGGTGCGCGCCTATGACCGCTTCGACAACATGGGCAGCGCCAAGGTCGTGGTGAAGTGAGGGCGGCGCGAACATACTCGCAAATCTAAGGTTAGCTTTTCGCCGTTCGCTATTCGCCATTCTTCTGGCGCAAAGTGATTAGCGATGTATACATCTGCGCCGATCTCGACTTTGCCCGAATAAGAGCGCCGGAGGCGCGCCATAGTCTAGCCCACCCTGGAGCCGAAGGCGGAAGGGTGGGTACGCCGCGCCCCCACGTCCCGCGCCCCCACGTCCCGCGCCCCGGAGGGGCGCCGCCTCTCACCCGAATACATACCGCGAATCGTATGCAATCCCCGACGTCTTCAACAACGCCGGGTGCCCCCCACTCACCCGGGGGTTTCGGAAGAGTGGGAGATGCAGATGCCAGGTGCGCCGAATTTATCCGCGATTTGTTTTTGGATGAGGAAGGCGGCGACCCTACGGGGCGCGGATCGCGAGGCCGGGCGTACCCAGCGTTCCGCGCCAAAAGAAGGCGCTGCACGCTGATTTCATGACAACGTCGACTCCCTGGCAGCGAGTAGATTGGTAGTGCTCGAACGACCAAGCTCGGAGGAAAGGAGTCGACGCGATGTTGATTATAGGCTGTGATTATCATCCGAGCTTTCAGCAAATCGCATGGTTGAACACCGAGACCAAGGAAAGCGGCAGCGGCCGGCTGCAACACAATGCCGAAGCCGAGGCTTTCTACCGCGGCTTGCAGGGACGAGCGGTGCGGGTGGGCATGGAATCGACGGGCGGCATCGGCTGGTTCCGTCAGCTGTTGAGCGAGTGCGGCCACGAGCTGTTGCGAGCGCACGCGGCGGAAGTGCGGGCGCGGGCGACGCGGCGGCAGAAGACCGATCAGCGCGATGCCCAGCTGCTGCTGGACTTGTTGCAGGACGCCAAGTTCCAGTGGCTGACCGAGGCCACCGCGGAGCAGCGCGATCGGCGACAGTTGTTGCTGCATCGCCATCGCCTGGTGCAGATGCGTACCCGGGTGAAGAACCAGTTGCAATCGCTGGCCATGGACCAGGGAGTGCGGCAGAAGAAGAAGCTGTGGAGCAGCAAAGGACGGAGCCAGTTGCAGGCGTTGTCGTTGCCGCCCTGGACCGAACGGCGACGCGGCGATTTGCTGCAGTTGCTGGACGATCTGGACCAGCGCCTGGTGGGGCTGGACCGCGAGGTGCGACAGCAGGCGCAGGCCTCGGCCGAGGTGCGGCGCTTGATGACTCATCCCGGAGTGGGTCCGGTGGTCGGGCTGTGGTTTCAGCTCACCATTCTGGATCCGGCACGCTTCCCGACCAGCCGCAAGTTGACCAGCTATCTGGGACTGATTCCCAGCGAGTACAGCTCGGGCAACAAGCAGCGGCTGGGCCACATCAGCAAGCAAGGCAATGCGCTGCTGCGGGGCTGGCTGGTGGAGGCGGCCCAGGTAGCGGTACGGCGGGATGCGGTGTGGGGGCGGCAGTTTCGGCGCCTGGCGGTGAGGAAGAATCGTTCCATCGCCATCGTGGCCGTGGCGCGCAAGCTGGCGGTGCGGCTGTGGTGGATGTGGAAGTTGGGACTGGATTACGGGCAAATGATCCAGTCCGGTTCGCATGTCGAGTAGCCTGACTAGCCCAGTGGAGTGCAGTTGATCTCCGACACTACTGAATAGGCGCTCGGCCTCCCTGACACAGGCCAGGGAGATCGAAGAACGAATCATGGTGGCAGGGTCCATCGAATAGATGGTTGGTGGAACCGGCAGCAAATAGGTTCGCCGGACGATTCGGAAGCGAGCTTGGTCGATGCGAAGAGCACAGGTAGTTGCTGGGAAAAAACCTTTTCTACTAGAGCGAAGTGGCGCATCTTTAAAAGCCACTCAGGCCACGTGCGTCTCAAAATACCTTGACAACGTCGACGTTGTCATAGATGGGCTAGAGCTATGGCGCGCCTCCGGCGCTCGCATCGCTGCAAATTCGACATGATCGCAGGCGCTGGTTTTCCCCAGCCCCCCTACGCCGGCCGCGGCCGCCGCATCCATCCCGGCTCGCGCACGAACTCCTCTTCCAGCCTGCGCAGCCGCGCTGCCATTATCTGCGAACGTCCCAGATATCCCACCGGACGTCCCGGATCGTCCCAACTCGCCACCGGCAAGCGGCCAACTTTGGCGCGCAGCATCTTCGCCGCCGCGTCGTACAGCACTTCGTTGGGATAGGTCACCACCGGATTGGGCGAGCCCGCCTCCAGCACCGTCATGTTGCCGGATGAATCTGTCTCCAGCGCGCGCATGATATCGGCGCGGGTAATAATTCCCGCCAGCCTACCATCCGCGTCCACGATGAACACGCCCTGGTGATGGGTGACGCTCGGATCGCGCTTGGTGATGCGCTCCGCCAGTTCGGCCACCCGCATGCTCACCGGTACGGTGTCGAACTCCTTCGACATAGTTTCGCCCACGGTAACCTGTTGCAGCACGTCCGGCTCGTAATCGGTGTGGATGTGCAGGCCGCGCCGCGCCAGCTTCTCGGTCATGATGGAGTTCTTGGCGTAGCGCACGGCGATGGCATCGGCGATCACCGTGACCAACATCAGCGGCAGCACCGAGTTGTAGTCGCGCGTAATCTCGAACGCGAAGATGATGAAGGTGAAGGCCGCGCGCGATGCAGCGCCGAACACCGCTCCCATCGCGACCAGCGCAAAGGCTCCCGGCGAAAGATTTGCCGCCGGCCAGATTTTGTCCACTACGATGGCGAACACTGAACCCATGGCCGCCGAAGCCATGAACATCGGCGCCAGCAGGCCACCCGAAGTGCCCGATCCCAGCGAGATGACCAGCGCCGCCGACTTGAAGATCATCACCGCCAGCAGCGCGCCCAGCAGCATCCTGGCGTTCAGGATGTCGGAGATGGTGTCGTAGCCCACGCCCAGCACCCGCGGCACGAAGTAGCCGATGATGCCCAGGCCGAGCGCGCCGATCGCCGGCCACCACATCTCGTGAATCGGGAGCTTCTCGAATTGGTCTTCCACAAAGTAGAGCAGCTTGCTGAAGCCGAGTGCCGCCGCACCGCACAGCACTCCCAGCACCAGATAGAAGGGCAGCGCGTGCGGCAGGCCGAAGTCGAGCGCGCCAACCTTGAACATCGGCCCCGGGCCCATCAGCCGAAAGTGCACGCTGGTGGCCAGGGTGCTGGCGATGACCAGCGGAATGAACGACCGCGATTTGAACTCGAAGAGCAGCAACTCGATGGCGAGAATCACGCCGGCGATGGGCGTGCTGAAAGTTGCGGCCATGCCCGCCGCCGCGCCGCAGGCCAGCAGCACTTTGCGCTCGGCCGCGGTCATGTGCAGCAACTGGCCCACCAGCGACCCCACGGCACCGCCGGTCTGGATGATCGGGCCCTCCGCGCCAAACGGTCCGCCGGTGCCGATGGCGATGGCCGCCGATAGCGGCTTCAGGATCGCCACCTTGGGCTCGATGCGGCTGCGGTTCACCAGTACCGCTTCCATCGCTTCGGGAATGCCGTGGCCGCGAATCTTGTCGGAGCCGAAGTGCGCCATGAGGCCGACAATCAGTCCGCCGATGACCGGCGTGATGATCACCCAGCAGCCCAAGATGGTTATCGCGCGCGCTGAGGAAGGTGAACGAAATGCGGTGGTAGAAAAACAGGTTGGTGAAGAAGCCGATGAGGTTGTACAGCAGGTACGCGATGATGCCCGCCAGGATGCCGATCACGGCGGCCAGCAGCGACATCATTCCGGTGCGGAAGCGCGCTTCCTGTGCGATCGGGGTGGCCACCGGCTGATCGGGATTCAGCGGATTCAGCCCGTCCACGCCCAGGGTTTCGGTATGGTCGGCCACTACCTTGACCTCACTGCCCCAGTTGCGCGGGGCCGGCGCCGGGCTGTGACGTCGCCAGGCTTCGCGCCGGGCGTTAGCTTGCGCAGCGCGGCCACCAGCGCCGGCGCGGCGGAGCGCAGTTCGGCGCGGTTGTGCACGGTGAGTTCGCGCAGCACCCGCTCGCCGTTCGAGGTCAGCCGCACGTGCACTTCGCGGCGATCGTTGCTGCTGCGGATTTTCCGGATCAGGCCTTTGCGCACCAGCCGGTCGGTCAACTCCACCGCGCTGTGATGCTGGATTTGCAGGCGCTCCGCCAGGTAGCCGATGCGCGGCTCAGTGTCGGCGGGCGCGCCTTTGACCGCCAGCATCAGTTGGTGCTGCTGCGGTTCCACGCCGGCTTCGCGCGCCAGTTGCTCGCTGAAGTGCAGAAAGCGCCGGATCTGGTAGCGAAACTCGGCCAGCGCCTGGTAGTTGGTGAACTTCGGATCGTCCCGGTCGCTCATAGGAATCACTGAGTCATATCGTAACACGATATAGTCGTGATTGGCGAGCCCGGCTGGTGTCGCAAGGTTGGGAGGCGCCATTATTAGGCGGTCTGCGTTCCGGATCGAATCAGCCGCGCAACCGACGATGGTGTGATGGGTGAATCAGCCGCGCAGCGGCGTCACGGCCAGGACACGAGTCCCTCCGCGTAGGGGCGCCGCCTTCCCGTCATCCAAACAAAACGCGAACGCATACCCAACGTCCTTAGTATCGCGGTGAATTCATCGTTGAACACGTGCGTCACGAGTGGGCGAGAGGCGGCGCCGCTACGGGGCGCGGAATCATAGCGCCAGCGTACCCAGCGTTCCGCGCCAAAAGAGGGCGCTGCACGCTGGCGCAAACCGCACATGGGGAGCGGCGCCAGCGAACAGCAGATTCCTCGCTCCGCTCGTTTGCCTAGGACGGGGATTCGCAGGTCGAGCGTTGTCGTCTCCTCACACATCCGAAAACCGCGGATGTGTGGGGCACCCAGTTTTTTCCCCCGCCACGCGAAACCCGTATCAGTTCGACTCGACGAAGTAGGCCTTTCGAGCATGGACCTGGCTGCGGGCCAGTTCCGGCACCTCGACGCCTAGCTCATGGTAGCCGGGCGACTCGTTCCGCGGACGGAAGGCGACGGTGTACTGCGTCCGCAGCGCCTTCTCGATCTGGTCGAAGGCCGCACTCAGGTCGCGGGTCCCATTGATGACCAGGAACTGGCCTCCGGTCTCGTCGGCCAGTTGCCGCAGGGTCTGATCGCCGCGGTACCACAGGTCGCGCCGGGGATGGATGGTCAGGGTATAGATCTGGATTTCAGCCCGCTGCGCCGCTTGCAGCACGTCGGCCAGCCCGTGCAGGCTGCCATTGTCGTCGCCGTCGCTGAGCACGATGAGCGCCCGCTGCACCGCGTGGAACTCAGGCTTGGCGAGCTGCTGCGAGCAGGCCGAGTAGAGCCCGTCATAGAGGTAGGTGCTGGCGCCGGGCTGCTGGATGCGGCCCACGGCATCGGCCAGCGCAGCGGCGTCGCCGGTCTCGTCCTGCCACAGCTTCACTTCGCTGCCCACCGCCATCAGGAAGACGCGATCGCCGGCCGGACGCATGATCTGCTTGAGGAAGGCCAGCGCCGTGGTCTTCTCCTCCGGTACCAGCTTCTTGACCGAGTTGCTGACGTCGAGCACCACCCCCAGCCGGAGCGGCAGGTCAAAGTCCTGGGTGAACTCGTCGAAGTGCTGGACCTCGACCCACTGGTCGAGCACGCGGACGTCGTTGGGGCGCAGGCCCTGCACCAGCTTGCCTTTGGCGTCAGTCACGGTGAACTGCAAGCGCACTTCCGGGACGGTGCGGCGGAACGTGTATTCGGTGGGTGGTAGTGATCGCTCGGCCACCATGGCAACCACTGCCGGCGGCTGCGCGCTCGCCATCAGCGACATCGGGTCGGCCGGGTTGGATCCGCTATCGGCCCAGTTCGCAACCCCGAGCAGGCCCCCTCCCGTGGCTGCCATCGCCAGACCTGCAATCCAAACCGGCTTCACCATCAGTTCATCGGCCTGCGATTGGAGACGCTTGAGCTTCTAATGAATGCGTCCTAATGCGAGGCAAATGCAGGAGATCAGCTATAATCGCCGAATTCCGGGTTAGGAGAGCGTGTCATCCATCTAAGTTCCGCGTCAGGGGCCTCTTCCGGGCGGCAGACTTTGTTGCTCGGCCTGCTTTTGGCTGTGGCGACCATGGTGCTGTATTTGCCGGTCCGCAGCCATCCCTTCACCAATTACGACGACAGCCTGTACGTCACCGACAACGTGCAGGTGCAGTCCGGCCTGACCTGGGACACCGTGGTCTGGTCCATGACCACGTTTCACGTCGGCACCTGGCACCCGGTCACGTGGCTGTCGCATGCGCTCGATTGCCAGCTCTTCGAGCTAAGTCCGGAAGGACCGCACCTGGTCAACGCGCTGCTGCATGCACTGAACGCGCTGCTGCTGTTCCTGGTGTTTGCCCGCGCCACCGGCTACCAGTGGCGAAGCCTGATGGTGGCCGCGCTGTTTGCCTTCCATCCCATCAACGTTGAGTCGGTAGCGTGGATTGCCGAGCGCAAGAACGTGCTCAGTATGCTGTTCTTCTTGTTGGCGATGGGCGCGTATCGCTGGTACGCCGAGAAGCCGGGCAAGGCCGGCGCCGGCCGCTATGCGGTGGTGGCGGTGTTCTTCGCCTTGGGATTGATGGCCAAGCCGCAGGTCATCACGCTGCCGTTCGTGCTGCTGCTGTGGGACTACTGGCCGCTGCGCCGCATGCTGGCCGATCCCAAGGATCGCGCCGCGCGCTATCCCGCCCGCAAGATTTATCAGCTCATCGAAGAGAAGTATCCGCTGTTCCTCATTGCCGCACTCAGCGCCTACATCACCATGAAGGCGCAGATCGCCGGCGGCGATAAGCTGGCGCTCAATCTGAGCATCCGGCTGGCCAATGCGCCCGTCTTCTACGTGCGCTACATCCTGAAGATGCTGTGGCCGTCGAAGCTGGCGCTGTTCTATCCGCATCCCGCAGATACGGTAGCGGCGTGGCAGGTGTTGGGCTCGTTGGCGTTTTTGGCAGCGGTTACCTATCTGGTGTTGCGGCGCGGAGCTCCGCGCTATCTCGCCGTAGGATGGTTCTGGTTTCTGGGAACGATGGTCCCCATGATCGGCCTGGAAGCCGTGGGCTACGAAGGCTTGCAGGGCATGGCCGATCGCTACGCCTATCTTCCGTTCATCGGCCTGTTCCTGATGATCTGCTGGGGCGTTGCCGACCTGCTGAAGTCGCGACGGGTGCCGGTGATGGTTCCGGCGGTGGCGTCGGTAATGATTCTGGCGGCGCTGGCCGTTACATCGTATCGGCAGCTCGGCTACTGGAGCGACAACGTCAGCCTGTGGTCGCACACCCTTGCCGTCACCGATAACAACTGGCTGGCCGAGAACAATCTTGGCCGGGCGCTGCTGAGCGAGGGCCATACCGAGCAGGGCATTGCGCACTTCTACAAGGCGGAGGCCATCTATCCCAACGATCCGGTCAGCAACTTCAACATCGGCATGTACGAGGAGCAGCATGGCAACCTGACCGATGCCCTGGACCACTACCGCGTCGCGGCCGGCTTCGGCGATGTGGACTTGCGGGTGACGGCGTTGCAGCATATGGGCTCGGCGTATCGCGCGATGGGCGACTCGGAGAGCGCACAGGAAGCGCTCGACGCTGCCGCCAGGCTGAAGCCATGATGGCGGACCGAGTTCGAGGCGCAAGGTGACAGCGGCGAATCCGCAACCGGTTGTGACGTCGTCCAAGCATGCGGAGGCTCCGGCCGGGCCGCGCAATCTGCTGCTATGCCTGCTGCTGGTGGTTGCCACCGCCGTGCCGTACCTGACGGTGCATAGCCATCCCTTCTCCAACTACGACGACAACCTTTACTACCGCGACAACCTCAACATCGAAGACGGCCTGACTGCCGATACCATCCACTGGTCATTCACCACGTTTTATGCCGCCAACTGGCATCCGCTGACCTGGATCTCGCACGCGCTCGACTACCAGCTCTTCGGCCAGGGCGCCACCGGTCCGCACGACATGAACCTGGCGCTGCATGTGCTCAACGTGCTGTTGCTGTTCTGGGTGCTGCGGCGCGCCACCGGCTCCGGCTGGCGCAGCTTCATGGTGGCGGCGCTGTTCGGTGTGCACCCGGTGAATGTGGAATCGGTGGCGTGGATTGCCGAGCGCAAGACGTTGCTGAGCATGCTGTTCTTCCTGGTGGCGTTGGGCGCGTATCAGTGGTACACCGAAGACACGAAGCGGAAGCTGCGCTATGTGGTAATGGCGGCGCTGTTCGCCTGCGGCCTGATGTCGAAGCCGCAGGTCATCACCTTCCCCTTCGTGCTGCTGCTGTGGGATTACTGGCCGCTGCGCCGCTTCCCGGACTCGTCGTCGAGCCAGCCGTCCGGCAGGCAGGTGTATGGGCTGCTGGAAGAGAAGTTTCCGCTGTTCGCCATCGCCCTGGCCAGCGCCTGGATCACCATGAAGGCGCAGCGCGCCAGCAATGCGTTCCTGTCGCTGACGATCTACCCGCTGCCGGTGCGGCTGGAGAACGTGATCGTCGCCTACGCGCGCTACGTCGGCAAGGCGCTGTGGCCGTCAGGACTGGCGCTGATGTATCCGCATCCGCTGAACACGTTCGCCGTGTGGAAGGTTGCGCTGGCGCTAGTGTTCCTCGTCGCCGTGACATGGATCGTCGTCCGGCGCAGCCGGCCGCGCTATCTGCCGGTGGGCTGGCTGTGGTTCGTGGGGACCATGGTGCCGATGATCGGGCTGATCCAGGTCGGCAGCCAGGCCATGGCCGATCGCTATGCCTATCTGCCGTTCATCGGGCTGTTCCTGATGATCGTCTGGGGCGTAGCCGATTTCTGCCAGCAGCGCCATCTGCCGAAGCTGCTGCCCATGGCGGCGAGCGCCGTGGTGCTGCTGGCGTTGATGGCGGCGACGTACGTCCAGGTCGGCTACTGGCGTGACAACATCACGTTGTGGTCGCACACCCTGGCGGTGACGCGGGACAACTTCGTGGCCGAGGACGACCTGGCCAGCGCGCTGCTGGACGCCGGGCGCCCCGCGGATGCTGATGTGCACTATCGCGCCGCCGCCGCCATTCGCCCCAACGATGCGCTCAGCCACCTCAACATCGGCATCTACGAGCACCGGCAGGGCAACCTGCAGGGCGCGATCGCGGAGTACAAGACCGTGCTGGCGGTCACCACCCAGCGCGACTGGCGCCGGACCGCGCTGGACAACATGGGTCGCGCTTATCGTGACCTCGGCGATTCCGGCGAGGCCGCGAAGTACTTTGCCGAGGCAGCCAAGTTGAGCGCCAGTCCGCACTGAGCTTTGCACACCGGGTTCGCGTCACAAAATATTGTGATGCTCAACCGCCGGGCGCCAAAACCGGAAAGCTATAATGGGTGCCGAATAAAGGACCTGCGGTGACAACCGAATTACAAACCGAAGCCACGGTCAGCGCGCCTTCCGGCCAGAACTGGATGCAGCGCCTCGGCCGCCATAGCTGGCTACTCGCGCTGGCGCTGGTCGTGGTTACGCTGCTGCTTTACAGCCCGGTGCGTCACCAGCCCTTCGCCAATATCGACGATTCCGGCTACGCCTACGACAACCCGCATATCCGCACCGGCTGGAATGCCCAGTTCGTTCGCTGGGCCTTCACCACCTACGAGTGCGACAACTGGCACCCCCTCACCTGGTTCTCGCATTCGCTGGATTACACCCTCTTCGGGTTGTATCCCGCCGGCCATCACGAGACCAACCTGGTCCTGCATGTGCTGGACGCGGCGCTGCTGTTCTGGGTGCTGAAGCGCGCCACCGGCTACACCTGGCGCAGCTACATGGTGGCGGCAATGTTTGCGCTGCACCCCATCAATGTTGAGTCAGTGGCATGGGTGGCCGAGCGCAAGACCATGCTCAGCATGCTGTTCTTTCTGCTGACGCTGGCAGCGTATCAGTGGTATGCCCGCAAACCAGGAGTGGGCCGCTATATTGCGGTCGCAGTGCTATTCAGCCTGGGGCTGATGGCCAAGCCGCAAATCATCATGATGCCGGCAGTGCTGTTGCTGTGGGACTTCTGGCCGTTGCGCCGACTGTTCCCCACCCTGGGCGAGGGCACGGCGGATGCCGCGGCGCCGGCGGCGTATCCGCAGCGCACACTGCGGCAGTTGCTGTGGGAGAAGCTGCCGCTGGGAGTGATCTCCATGGCCAGCGCGGTGTAACCATGCTGGCGCAGAAGGTGGGACATCCGCGTCATTGGCCATTCCCCTTTTCGGTGCGGCTGGAAAACGCCATCGTCAGCTATGCCCGCTACATCGGCAAACGCTGTGGCCCTCGTCGCTGGCTATCCTGTATCCCCATCCCGGCAACTCCATACGGCTTTGGCAGGTGGGCGTATCGCTGCTCATCCTGCTGGCGATCTCGGTCTGGGTGGCTTGACTCTACTGGCGCTATCGCTATCTGGTTGTGGGATGGCTGTGGTTCCTGATCATGATGGTACCGGTGAGCGGCATTCTCCAGGTGGGGCGGCAGGCGATGGCGGACCGCTACGCCTATCAGTCCTTTCTGGGGCTGTTCATCATGCTGTGCTGGGGGATAAGCGACTGGGCGAAGCGCTACCGGCCTTCCCGCATTTTGCTGCCGGCCGTAAGTGTGCTGGTAGTGGTGGCGATGATCATGGGTACGTATCACCAGCTTGGCTACTGGCGCGACAACTTCACCCTATGGAAGCATGCCACTGAGGTTACCGAGAACAATTGGGTTGCCGAAGACATGCTGGCCGGGCTGCTACTCATCAATGGAGAAAAGGACCAGGCCATTGCCCATTACCGCCTGGCGGCCTCCTACGATCCCAATGATTCCGTCAGTAACCTGTTTCTGGCACTCTATGAGCAGCAGCACGGCAATTTGCAGCAGGCCATTCAGCACTACCGCAGCGCGCTCAAGTTGACGCCGACCGACAGTGACAAGGCCAATATTTGGCAGAATATGGGTGTTGCCTATCGCGACTTGGGCGACACCGCCACCGCGCACGAGTGCTTCCAGCAGGCCCTGAAACTGCGGGCGCCATGAGCAACGTACCCCGCCCTGGCCAAACGAATCGGAATAACGCAGGTCCCTCGACTCCGCTTCGCTGCGCTCGGGATGACAGAACGGGGCACCCCGATTGGTGTGCGCCGAACCCCGTATCAGGGCGCGGCTTTACAAGCCGCTGAAAACTTTGTTTTGCCGAGGCATGAGTAAGGGCACGACTTTTAGTCGTGCCGAAAAGCCCTTTACTTTTGTCATCACGAACCGACTTTAGTCGGTGAGGGATCTGCTTTTCCGACTTTTTCAGCGGCCTGTTTAGCCGCGCCGTCAGGCCGACCGTATCGACCGGGCTTTAGCCCCTACGGTTTTCTGTCGTCGGCGTAAGGCCGACTCGATTTAGAAGTCGCCGCTTTTCGGCGCGGCTGAAGCCACGCCCTGATACGGGTTTTGAACGGTCCCGAAAGCGTGGGAAGGAGAGAAATCCCCACCGTAGCCAAACCATGGCTGGAACCGGGCACCCAGACGTGAAAGAGCGCGGCTTCAGCCGTGCCGAACCGGGGGACTATTGTCGGACGGGCTTCCGCCTCTGAGGTCTTCCTGCATCGGGAGCACCCATATTTCTGGAATCATGATTCCTCGAGCCTTGCACGAATTGAGTCCGACCGGACAATGTGTTTCAATAGCTGCTCCGACCCCTGGGGGATGAGTGACTGCCGCGGGAACCCAACCTGATCTGAGCACCAACTCTGCACCGGAAAGCCGGCTGACGGCGAGCCGCAAGCAGACCGTCATTCTCAGCCTGGCGCTCCTGGTGGCGACCATCGCGTTGTACTTCCCAGCGGTGCATCATCCTTTCCTGAATTTCGACGACTGGGACTATGTCGTCAATAATCGCCATGTTCAGGCTGGGCTGACGCTGTCCACCATCAAATGGGCAATGAAGGCCTCGGTGGCCTCGAACTGGCATCCGGTCACCTGGATGTCGCACGAGCTGGATTGCCAGCTCTTTCACCTTGATCCTGCCGGGCCGCACCTGATGAACGTGCTGCTGCACGCCCTGGACGCCCTCATTCTCTTCCTGGTGTTGCGGCGGGCCACGGGCTTCCAGTGGCGCAGCTTGATGGTGGCGGCGCTGTTCGCGCTCCATCCCATCAATGTTGAGTCGGTGGCCTGGGTTGCCGAGCGCAAAAACGTGCTCAGTACGCTGTTCTTCCTGCTGGCACTGGGCGCCTACCGCTGGTATGCGGCCAATCCGCGCATTCTTCGCTATTTGGCCGTAGCCGGACTGTTTGCCATCGGACTGATGGCCAAGCCGCAAGATCATCACCTTCCCGTTCGTGCTGCTGCTGTGGGATTACTGGCCGTTGCGGCGCATGTTCCCCAACCAGCCAACCTCGGTCGGCGCCATGACGCCGCCGGTTCCGGCGCGGAAGTTTTGGTGGCTGCTACTGGAAAAGGTGCCGCTGCTGGCCTTGAGCGCCATCAACGCCGTCGTCACCATCAAGGTGCAGCACGGAGCCAAGAACTGGTATCCGCGTCCGGTGCGGGTTGAAAACGCCATCTTTTCCTACGTGCGCTATATCGGTAAGGCTTTCTGGCCCACCAAGCTGGCAGTCTTTTATCCGCACCTCGGGGATGCGCTGAAGCTGTGGGAGGTCTGGCTATCGGGCGTCTTGCTGCTGGCGATCACGGTGCTGGTGGTGCTGGCCCGCCGCTACCGCTACCTGCCGGTGGGCTGGTTCTGGTTCGTGGGGACGCTGGTTCCCATGATCGGCATCGTACAGGTCGGCGTTCAGGCCATGGCCGATCGCTATGCCTACACTTCCTTCCTGGGATTGTTCTTGATCGTCTGCTGGGCTGTTCCCGACTGGTGGGAAAGCAAGCGCCTTCCCAGGGTCGGCCTCGCCATTGCCAGTGCCGCCATCCTGCTGGTCTTGAGCGCGATTACTTATCGCACGCTTTCCTATTGGGGCGATAACCTGGTTCTGTGGCGGCACACGCTCCAAGTCACGCCCGACAACTGGCTGACGGAGGACAATCTGGGCGGGGCTTTGTTGCTGACGAACCAGATTGAGGCGGCCAGGCCGTACTACGAGAAAGCTGTCGCGATGAATCCCGGCGATACCGATAGCAACGTCTATTTCGCCCTGTACGCAGAAGTACATGGCAGCCTGGACGACGCCATCGCGCGATTCGACAAGTTGCTGGCGATGAAAGGCCTGGATCCAAGCAAAAAGAGCATCGCCCTCAAAAACATGGCCTACTGTTATGAACGCAAGGGCGATAAGGCCCGCGCTCAGGATTACCTCCGGCAGGCGGGGCAGGTGGTTATGCCCTAAGTAGTCCGTCAGGGTCGAAACGCGATCCTGGGGAGCGCTCGCTCTTCGCCAGTATCGTCGGCGTCTTGCAGAAAATATTGGTTCGCGAGACAATGCATCAACTTTTTCCACGCCGCCAAGGGTGAGGCTTGCATCTGCGGCTGGAATCCGTCTGCAATCACGGAAAGGGCCCATGAAACCTCAGATTCAGCGGGATGCGACCGCGCGTGACCAGATCGCCTGGCCGTTCCCGGCACTCCTGGCCTTTCGTTTTATCTTCATCTATTTCGTGCTTTACATGGTGCCCGGGCCGCTGGGCTCACTGCCGGCGCGCATCAAGCCCGACGATTTTACCGTCAGCAGTGGCACAAGGTAGTGCCCTGGGTCGGAGTGCACATCCTGCACCTATCCAGCGCCTCTAACTTCGCGGAAACTCCCAACGGCAGCGGCGACCAGCTCTACGATTACCTATTGCTGCTGTGTTTCTTCACCCTGGCAGTGGTGCTGTCGGCGGTCTGGTCGGCGCTGGACCGAAACGCAAGAACTACGAACAGTTTTATCAATGGCTGCGACTGTTTATGCGCTTGAGCCTGGCCACGGCCATGATCAGCTACGGCTCCAACAAGCTGTTCCAGATGCAGTTTCCCGACTCCCCCGCTGGCGCGTTGGGTGGATACCTATGGGCAAAGCGCTCCCATGGGCTTCCTGTGGACGTTTATGGGGTTCTCCCGCGGCTATAGTTTCTTTGCCGGCGCAGCGGAAATGCTGGGAGGCCTGCTGTTGGTGGTGCCGCAATTCACCACCCTGGGCTCGCTGATCAGTCTTGGCGTGTTCAGCAACGTTCTGATGCTGAACATGTTCTATGATGTGCCGCGGAAGATCTACACCATTCATCTGGTCTTGATTTGTCTGTTTCTGGTATTCCCGACGCCCAGCGCATCCTCAATCTGTTCATCTTCAATCGCAGGGCTGACCCCGCGCTGGAACGGCCGCTGCTGAAGCGATCGCGGGCTGAATCGCATCGTGTGGTGGGCGCAGATTGTCTTTGGCGTCATTATCCTGGGCGTTTGCCTGCACACCGGCTACACCCTGGCATTGCGCGCCTCGACCCATCTGCCGCCGTCGATTCGCGGCATCTGGACGGTGGAGGAGTTCGTGGACGGATGGGAACTGCACCAGCCGCTGCTTTCCGATGATGAGCGCTGGCAGAGGGTCATTTTTGACGATAGGACGCACTGATTTTGCAGTCGATGGATGGCGGGCTGAAGGCCTATGGCATGCAGCTTGACCTGGATAAGAGGACCGTCAGCCTTAGCGCTCCGGACTGGAAGGCCCTCCGGATTGGAGCGCGCAATTCGTTTGCGCAGCCGCAACCGGACCGCATCGCCATGAAAGGCTATTTTGGGGGCCACCGTATCGAAGCTAATCTGCACCGCATGGACATGTCCGATCCCAAGAAGTTTCTGCTGCTAAATCGGGGCTTCCACTGGATCAACCAGTCGGTAGTGAAGCGGTAGGGCTTGTGCGGCACA
This sequence comes from uncultured Acidobacteriaceae bacterium, assembly GCA_963763975.1. Lineage (GTDB taxonomy): Bacteria > Acidobacteriota > Terriglobia > Terriglobales > Acidobacteriaceae > Bog-257. Next base: position 70,244 of record CAVXQR010000003.1, on the reverse strand, counting down.
ACCCGCGTGCACCCGCTGGCCTGCCCGGTTCGCGCTGAGAAGAGCGCCGGAGCCGGCGCGGCGGGTACTCAGCATTCCGCGCCAAAACCGGGCGCTCCATGCTAGGCCAAACTAAGTCGCGCCTTCGGCGCTCTGATTCGCGCAAACTCGACATCCATCGGCGCAGCGGCATGCTATGCGTCGGGAAAAAGAACAGGCCGGGAGGTTGTCCCGGCCTGAACCCGTGTGGGCCTGAGTTGAATCTTCAAAATAATGAAAGTACCAGAAAGTTATAAGCCGGAGCCCTAAGGCTCCGGCTTTCTAAGACCTGGGGGAAGGGTCGTCGATTAGAGGTTCAGCTTGCGGCGCAGAACGCCAGCCAGTCCGAGGATGCCAGAACCGAACAGCATGATGCTGCCGGGCTCAGGAGTCGTGCTGGAAGTGGTGGTCGTGCTGGTGCCGGTGCCGGTGACGCCGATGATCTGGAACGACTCGGAAGGAATCGTGCCCAGAGCGCTCTCACAAGCGCTGGACGGACCGCCGTTCTCATCCCAATAGAGCGGGTTGCCCTGGGTGGTAACAGCGTTCTGCAGGGTCAGCCAGTAGTTGCCAGCGCCCAAAGCGACGTTCAGGCCAGAGGCCGTGAGGAGGTCGATGTCGTAGCCGTACTGGTTGGAGTACTGGAACGAGCTGCTCAACCCAACCGTGGTGGGGGTGCCACCGAACGGCGAGCTGTCGATAGAGTAGTCAACCGAAACAGCCGTATCACCAGGATACGCCCAAACGCCGAACTGGAAACCAGTGATCGTCGAGGCAGCGCCCAGAGAGAAGGAGTCGGTGACGGCGTAGCCGAAGTTAACGGTCCAGCCATCGACTGAGCCGTTGATCGGACCGTTGTCATACAGTGTCTGGTCGGCAGCAGCCGGAATGGCTACCAGCGCCAAGCACAGAACTGTCAGCAGTGACAGCGAAGCGATACGCATTTTCAAGGATCGAACCCTCCTTAGGTTCAATTCACAAACAGACCCACATTTGCCCCATAGCGAGAGAGGCTATCGTGGTAATTGCAATTGCGGTGCCAACCTAAGTCCTATGAAATGCGTCGCTTGGCCCAAGAGCGTGTGCAGGTGTTTGCGACATAGTTCTAGGCAATTACCCTTGAGACGGCTCGTTTTCGTCCCGAATCCGCTCCCTCAGCTCCGCACTAAACTGCTCGCTATCAAGCAATTGGCAATCGCCTGCGATTACCGCCAGCCGCCGGCGAACGCCGCGATTTCCACAGTCGGAAATGCGCCGAAATTCAAATCTTGGGGAGCATGTGAATCGATGCATTTCTACTAATATATTTCCTTCAAAATCAGGTAGTTAAGCTAGATTTGAAGGTCTGAGTTCCAGTTTGGGCAGCCTCTCTCGTCGGACCCAAAACGGCAACTCTCACCGCCGGCTTGTTCTTGGGCTGTCGAGATGCAGGTAACCAGCACCCCAGCAATCACTTGCCCAGCAAATGATCGGCCGTTTTCTCCGCCGCCGCCAAGTTGGACGACAATTCACTCGCCTGGTGCAAAGCCTCGCGTGCTTCCTCGGTCTGGCCTGCAGAGCTAAGCGCCCGCGCCAGCAGGACATAAGCGATATCGGATGGCTGCTGCTCGACAGCCTTGGTCAGGGCCTGCACCGCGCGCGCATGATCGCCCTGGCGTTCGGCGATGACCCCTAGGTCGAGCCATGCTGTTGCATTGGTGGCATTTAGCGTGACCGCCGATTCCAACGCCGGGCGCGCAGCGGCGTCTTCTTTCAGCTCCAGATAGGCGCGTCCCATGTAGCCGAACGCCTGCGACCGAATGGCGGCATTCTGCTGCGCTCCTTCATCGGTAATACGAAGCACGTCCTGGTATTGCGCGATCGCTTCGGAGAACGCGCCCAGCTTTTGGTCGTAAAGTGCCAGATACATGCGACTTGGCGCATAAGAAGGATCAATCTCCGAAGCGCGACGGAAGTGGCGGTTCGCCTCCTCCTGCTCGCCTTTGGCCAGCAGCGCCTCGCCCAGGCTGTCCTCGGCAACATAATTGTTGTGGGTGACGGCGACGGCGTGCGTCCAGAGGGTGACGTTGTCGCCCCAATAGCCAATTTGGATATAGGTTGCTATACCTAATATCGCGAGCACGATTGCGCCCGCCAGCCCCTGGGCGATGACCGGCACCCGAGCGGCGTTAGCCAGTTCCGCCAGTCCCCAAGCCGTGATCAGAAACAGGCCAATAAGTGGTATGTAGGCATAGCGGTCGGCCATTGCCTGCCGGCCGACCTGCACGATGCCAATCATGGGAACCAGCGTCCCCAGGAACCACAGCCAGCCGACCGGTAGATAACGATGCCGCCGGCCAATCCACACCAGCGCCGTGATCAACGCCAACAATATGAAAGAGCCCAGCACCTGCCACGCGCGCAGCGACGCCCCGGGATGGGGATAGATCGGCGCCAGCCCCGTCGGCCACAGCGCCAGCCCGATGTAACGCACGTACGAGACGATCACATTCTCCAGGCGCAACGGCAGAGTGAGCGCGCGGTTGATGCCGCCGAGCTTTTGCGCCTGCATGGTCACCAGCGCGCTGGCGGCGGCCATCAGCAACAGCGGCACCTTCTCCAGCACCAACCTCGCAAGGCTGCGCTGCGGAAGACCGTCATTGCCGCCGGCTTGATTCGCCAGTCGCAACCGCTCGAGCGGCCAGTAGTCCCACAGCAGCAGCACAAAGGGCAGAGTGATGATCTGCGGTTTGGCCATCGAGCCCAGCGCGAACATCAGCGCAACCACGAGGTAGCGGCCCCATCCCGGCTTGCGGGCATAGCGGTCGTAGGCGGCCAGGGCCAGCAGGAAAAAGAACATGCTGAGCAGGTTCTTGCGTTCGGCGATCCAGACCACGGATTCCACGTTGACCGGGTGCAGAGCGAACAGCGCCGCAACAAAATAGCTGCGACCCACGGCGCCGGTAGCGCGCCACAGCAGCAGAAACAGCAGCAAGGCATTCAGCGCGTGCAGCACCACATTGACTTCGTGCGGACCGGCGGGACCGGCACCGAAGAGCTGATAATCCGCAGCGTGCGAAAGCCAGGTGAGCGGATGCCAGTTGGCCGCGTCATAGCTGGTGAAGGCCCAGGTGACGGTCGTCCAAGTCACACCATTCTGGATGTGCGTGTTCTTGGCGACGTAGGTGTCGTCGTCGTAGTTGACGAAGGGATGATGGCGCGCCGGGCTATACAGAAGGACGGTGACGGCGAAGAGAATCGCGGCCAGCAGCCAGACTTGTCCCCGCCGCGATGTTGGGCGGGCGGCAGAAATTACAGGTTTGGGATGCCGCAGCAGGATTCGGAACCGCAGAGCGCACTCGGACTCACCGTTGTGGCGCGATTATAAACGGTTGGCGCCGCAGAGCCAGTCTGTCGCCCCCGAGGGGCGCCGGCTATTAGCCCGCACAACCCAGCATTCCGCTTCGCTCCATGCTGAGCTGTCATGACACGCGCCTGCGGCGCCCTAGGTTTTGCAAACAAAAAACCCGGACGAGCTCTGCGCAAGCGTCGTCCGGGGTGAGCCATTGCGAAATGTACGGAAACCGATTTTAGTGCGAGGCGATTAGCCCTTACTGCCATTGGATCCGTGCATCTTCGCGCGCTCAATTAACGTCTGTACCTGGTCTTTCTGGGGATAGTCGGGATTGGTTTGCAGTAACTTCTCCCAGGCCACGACTGCTCCCTTGGGGTCGTTCTTACCTTGCCACTTCACAATGCCGAGATTGAACAGCGTTCCCGGATGGTTGGGACGAATGCTTAGCGCCTTTTCAAAACTGGCAATCGCCTTGTCGGCGTTGCCGGTGTACCAGTAGGAGGTGCCCAAGTCGGTGCGCACGTCGGGGTCGTCGGGCTTCAGGGTGACAGCCTTTTCGTAATACTCGATGGCCTGGGTGTAGGACTGACCGTCGTAGTACAGGTTGCCCAGCTTGACGGTGGTGTCGAAGTCTTTAGGATTTTTTTGCAGTTGTGCCAGCAAGGGCTCGGCGGCTTTGCTCAGCATTTCTGCCGATGCCGGTCCCTGCGGTGTGTTGCCAATGCCCGGCAGTTGTGCCGGCGCCATGGAACCGCCCATTGCAGCAGCGGGAGCGGCGGTCTGGGCCGCTTCGCCGGCAACCGTCGCTGGAGCTGAGCCGCGAGCGAAATAACCTACCGCAATTCCGATAGCGAGGGTAATGACCGCCAGGATGTAAGCCTGGACGGTGGTGAAGCCATTTCCGTTGTTATTGTTTTGCGCAGTAGAAGACATCCCGTACTCCTTCTTTTATTTGCTTGCTTAGTTTTTGGCGCCGGCGGCAGCTCTGGTTGGCTGTTCAAGGCTGAACAGGCGGGTCAACGCGGACGTCAACACGTCCTGTTCGGTCCTTTCTGGAAGTTCCTTCAATTCACGGGCCAGTGATCCTGCAATTCGTTGCGTAATATGCGAGGTCAGCGCGGAGAGTGCTTGGTCCTGGTCTTCCGTGAACGGGCCATATTCCTTACGAAGGATTTCCAATTCCTGCCGGCAAAGGTCATCGAGACGGTGACGCAGGGCGACGATGGTCGGCACTACGCGCTCGGCCATCAGCTTGGTACGGAAGCCCTGCACCTCCGCCTGCACAATCTGTTCAGCAGCTTCGGCGGCAGCCTGGCGTCCGCCCATGTTGCGCTGCACCACGTACTCGAGGTCGTCCATGTCGAAGAGGTGAATGCCATGCACGCCGCGTACGCTGGGCTCGATGTCGCGCGGCACCGCGATGTCAATCATCACCAGCGGACGGCGTTCGCGCGTCTTGGCAATCTGTTCCGCTTCCGATTTTTCCAGAATGAAATTAGGGCACGAGGTCGAACTAACTACGACGTCCGCCGAGCAGAGATGCTGGTAGCGCTGTTCAAACGGCACCGGCTTAGCGCCCAGCTTGCTCGCAAGCTCTTCCGCCCGCGACAAGGTGCGGTTCATCACCTTGACGTTCCTGGCTCCCGCCTTCATCAGGTAATGCGCGGCTAGCTCGCTCATCTTGCCGGCGCCAATCAGCAGAATTTCCCGGCCCTGCAACTCGCCCAGGACAGATTTGGAGAGCTCGACCGAAGCATAGGGAACCGAGACTGCCGAGGCGCCAATCGCCGTTTCCGTGCGTGTGCGCTTGCTGACGGTGAGCGCCTTCTGCATCACCGCGTCCAGGAAGCGGCCAGTGGTGCCGGCTTGTTGCGCCAGCGCCCAGGCCTGCTTCACTTGCCCGGTGATCTCCGGTTCGCCCACCACCATCGAGTCCAGGCTGGAGGTGACCCGGAAGATGTGAGTGAGGGCGACGTCGTCCATCAGGCGATAGAAGTTGGACCATTCGCAGAGCTTGAGCTGGTATTCGTGTGTGAGGAAGCGGAGAACGGAATTGGCGGCGGTGGGGGCGTCGCTGGTCCAGAGAATGAATTCGGTGCGATTGCAAGTGGCCAGAACGATGACTTCTTCCACACCTTCGGAGCGTACCAGCGCCTGTAAAGCTTCGGCGCGCCGCGGTTCGCTGATCCAGAACCTCTCCCGCACTGCTACAGGAGAGGTCCTGAAATTGAGACCGATTACCGCCAGTGTGGGTTCCACTTGTTACCTCAAAAAGTGCGCTTCGCTATGAATGTCAAAGCACCGGCAATGCCAAACTGCGAACGTGTTGCGAGAACTGCGTAAGTCATTGCTTTAATGGCACTTGTGGAGATTCCGGGAAAGAGGTTGGCAAGGCTGGAAGCAGCCGGCTTGTGGCATATGACGCCTTGGCGGGGTCTTTTCCCACCTCGCGGCTGCTGCCAAGGTGGTATTTGGAAAGCTGCCCGGCGAAGAGTAAAGTACCCTGCGTAGTCTGTCGTCCACCTATAACTCCACCTATCACGAAGAACAACCGGGCTTTATAAATGAGGAGGCGAACGTCCACATGAAATTGAAACTAATGCTAGGTATTACCCTCGGTCTGCTGGTGGTATTCCTGATGCTGCCTTCGGCGGCGATGGGGCAGGCGAAGGACACGTTTAAGGCGAAGTGCGCCATGTGTCACGGTCCGGACGGCGCCGGCGCCACTTCCATGGGAAAGGCCATGGGGGTCAAAGACCTCGGCAGCGCTGAGATTCAGAAGAAGTCGGATGCCGATCTGACGGGCGCCATCACCAACGGCAAGGGCAAAATGCCGGCCTATAAGGGCAAACTGTCCGACGCCCAGATCTCGACCTGGTGGCTTACATCCGTACCTTGAAACACTAAGCGCAATCGATCTGAAATGAGAATGGCGGTCCTCAGTGGGCCGCTTTTCTATTTTTTGCAGTCACCATCCCGATACGGCTTGCCGGTGCTCAACTCGAAAGATTTCGCGGCTTAGCGAAACCCGAGTTTGCCTTCCCGCCCGCCTCCACTATTCACCTTAGTTGAGGGTTATACTCCCCATAATCTGCTCGCATGGGCGAGCCGCCACTTCTTTGACGATCTGGCCAGACCGTCTTTTCATTTACCGTAGGAGGATTCGATGAAGGACGAGGAACGTTCCAAGTCCGAAGTCGCCAATGGCGTCAGCCGCCGCGACTTCATGAAGATTTCTGGCGTCGGCGTGGCTGTGCCGCTGCTGCTGCCGCGGTTCGTCCAGGCGGCCGGCGAAGATGTTCCAGTGCATGGCCCGGGCAAAGCGCCCATTACGCTGACCGTGAACGGCCGCAAGCTGAGCGCCGAAGTGGAACCGCGGGTGACGCTGCTGGACGCCTTGCGCGAGCGCTTCGACCTGACCGGCGCCAAGCGGGTGTGCGATCGCGGAGTGTGCGGCGCCTGCACCGTGCTGATGAATGGACGTGCCGTGTATGCCTGCTCGGTGCTGGCCATTGATGCGCAAGGGCAGGAGATCACCACCATCGAAGGCCTGGCGCAGGGCAGCGAGCTCACGCCGGTGATGCAGGCATTTGTGGACCACGACGCGCAGCAGTGCGGATTCTGCACTCCGGGATTCGTGGTCGCGACCACACACTTCCTCCAGCAGCATCCGCAGGCCAACGCTGACGATCTACGGCGCGGTCTGAGCGGCAACTACTGTCGCTGCGGGACCTATAAGGGGATTCGTGAAGTGGCGCTGGCGACGGCGTCGAAGGGAGGTGCGATGTGAGCGAGTATCAGTGGCCCAATCCAGCGACGCGTCCTCTGCTCGGCAAGCGCATCTCCCGCGTGGACGGCCCCATCAAGTCTTCCGGCCGCGCTAAATATACCTACGACTACAACCCCGACGGCCTGCTGGCGGGAAAGATTCTGCGCAGCCCGCACGCGCACGCGCGCATCACCGCTATTGATACCAGCGCAGCCGAGAAGATGCCGGGCGTGAAGGCCGTGCTGGTGATCCAGAAGCCGGGAACGGAAATTTTCTGGGCGGGTGACGAAATCGTGGGCATTGCCGCGGTGGATGAGCCCACCGCCGAAGATGCCGCACGCGCCATCCGCGTGGAGTACGAAGTGCTGCCGCATTTCATCTCCGACGCCGAGCCGCCCCGCAACGCCGTCTCCGACAACGGACCGGTGAGCCGCGACGACTTTGAAGACATGGAAGATAACCAGGTCCCGGACGATCAGGTCCTCGCCAGCCTCAAGAAGAACGGCATCAGCTTCAAGCCGGACGACGCCTATCTGAAGGACCTGCAATCGTCGGGCGTGGACCCCAGCGTGGTGCAGGCGTTGCGCACCGCGAAATTCGCCGAAGCCAAGGGCCCGCGCAGTCCTTACAAGAAGACCGCGGTGCAAACCCAGGGCGAGCCGGACAAGGCGTTCGCGTCAGCCGCGGCAGTCTCCGAAGGTTTGTACGGCGCGTCAACCATCACCCACTGCTGCCTGGAGACGCACGGCATGGCGGCGGAATGGCCCAGCGCCAACGAGATCACCGTGCATATCTCGACGCAGAATCTCTCGGGCATCGCGCCGCAGGTGGCCGAGCCTCTGGGCGTGCCCTCGGGCAATGTGCGCGTGCTGCAGCAATACATCGGTGGAGGATTCGGCAGCAAGTTTGGCCCGGACCGCTGGGGCATTGCGGCGGCGCAACTCTCCAAGGCCGCCGGCGGCAAGCCGGTCAAGATGATGCTGGACCGCGCGGCCGAGCAGGAGGTCGCCGGCATGCGGCCTTCGGGCTTTGGGCGTGTCAAACTTGCCGCCGACAAAGACGGCAAGCTCATCGCCTGGGAGTCGCGCTCGTGGGGCACCGGCGGCATGGGCGGCGGAGGCACGCCGCCGCTGCCGTACATCTTCCAGGTCCCCAACCAGAGCAAGCAGCACACCGCCATCTCCACCAACCAGGGAAGCGCGCGGGCATGGCGCGCACCCAATCATCCGCAGGCGGCGGTCATCACCATGTCAGCTATCGAGGACCTGGCCGCCAAGATGAACCTCGATCCGCTGGAGTTCATCCGGCGCAATCTCGACATTGCGGGTCCGCGCGCCGAGGTATTCCGCGAAGAGTTGGAGATCGCGGCGCAGATGATGGGATGGAAGCAGGCCTGGCATCCGCGCGGCGATAAGACGGACGGCCCCATCAAGCGCGGGCTGGGACTCTCCATGCATACCTGGGGCGGCCGCGGCCACGAGAGCGCTTGCGATCTGACCATCCATCCCGACGGGTCGGTGGAAATCAAAATGGCGACGCAGGATCTGGGCACCGGCTGCCGGACGATCATCACCATCGTCGCCGCTGACACGCTGGGCATTCCGATGGAGCAGGTGAAGCTGCTGATTGGCGACAGCCGCTATCCGCTGTCGGGCGCGAGCGGCGGCAGCACGACTTCCGGCGGAGTCACCTCATCCACGCGGCGAGCGGCAGTGAATGCTCGCACGGCGCTGTTCGAGAAAGTTGCGCCCGCGCTGAAGGCTAAGCCTGAAGAACTGGAGGCGGCGGAAGGTTCGATCCGTGTGAAGGGCGATACTTCGCGCAGCCTGAGCTGGAAGGAAGCATGCTCGAAGATCGGTGCCATGCCCATGATCGCGCACGGCAAGAATCCCGATAAAGCGGAGCCGCCCGACCTGACCAACAGCGGCGTCGGCGGCGTGCAGATGGCCGATGTCTCCGTGGATACCGAGACCGGCATCGTGCGCGTCAACAAGATGGTCGCGGTGCAGGACTGCGGGCTGGTGGTGGACGTGAAGACCGCCGAGAGCCAGGTGATGGGCGCGCTCATCATGGGCATCAGCTACGCGCTGTACGAGGAGAAAATTCTCGATCCCGTGACCGGACGAATGCTGAACCCCAACATGGAGTTCTATCGACTGGCCGGCATCGCCGACATCGGCGAGCTGTCGGTGCACATGATGACCGGCAAAGGCTACGACGAGCGCGGCGTGATCGGACTGGCGGAGCCGCCGGTGGTGTCGCCGGGAGCGTCCATCTCCAACGCGGTGGCCAATGCCATCGGAGTGCGCGTGCCCTTCCTGCCGCTCACTCCGGACCGTGTGCTGGAAGCGCTGGAACAGGGAGGTGCGCATGCGAGCGTTTGAGTTTGTCAGTCCGGCGAAGAAGGAGCATGTGGCCGCGCTGCTGGGCGAAGGCGGCGCCATCCTCGCAGGTGGCACCGACCTGCTGGCGCTGATGAAGGACGACGTGGTGGCGCCGCAGCGACTTGTGAACATCAAGCACATTGCTGCGCTCGGAGGCATCAGCTACCAGGCGGGCGATGGCCTGCGCATCGGCGCGCTGACGACGGTGGCTGAATTGGCGGAGGACGCCAAGGTCCGGCAGATGTATCCCACGCTGGCCAGCGCGGCTGAGGAAGCGGCCAGTCCGCAGATTCGCAATGTCGCCACCGTTGGCGGCAACATGTGCCAGCGGCCGCGCTGCTGGTATTTCCGCAACGGCCTGGGGCTGTATCCCAAGACGGCGAGCGGCGAATCCATGGTGCTGGCGGGCGACAATCGCTACGCTGCGATTCTGGGCAACGAAGGCCCCGCATATTTCGTCAGCCCGTCCACACTGGCGCCGGTGCTGATTGCCTACGGCGCGCGCATCCGGCTGTATTCGCCCAACGCTGCGGGAAGTGGAGTGCGCGAGTTGCCGCTGGAGAAGTTTTTCGTGATCCCGAAATCGGAGAACCAGAGCGAGCACGACTTGAAGCCGGGCGAAATGGTGATCGAAATCATCGTGCCGCCGGCGCCGCAGAATCTGAGGGTGGCGAATTACGAAGTGCGGCAACGTGCGGCTTTCGACTGGCCGCTGGCGCAAGCGGTAGTCGCGCTGGAGATGGATGGCGACACCGCGAAGTCGGCGCGGGTAGTGCTGGGTCACGTGGCGCCAGTGCCTTGGATTTCGACGGAAGCCGCGCAGGGCCTGACAGGGAAGCCGGTCACGCCGGAGAACGCGATGGCGGCAGGCGAAGCGGCCGTCGCCAAGGCTCATCCTCTCAGCCGCAACAAGTATAAAGTGACGCTGGCGAAGGTCGCGGTGAAGCGCGCCGCCCTGGAAGCCGCCGGCAGAACGGGAGGCGCATGATGTTGATGCCTGACGCGGAACGCTTCGCTACTCAACGTGACGGGCTCTGCCCTTCGCTGCGCTGGAAGCAGCAATTCGTCGGCGTGGCCCACGATCCCACGGTGCCGCCGTCCAACGACGGACTGTTCTGGTGCCTGCACACCCAAACCTGCATCGGGCCGGACGGGGAAGTGGCGGAGCCGGGAAATTGCGCCAGCAACTCGCGTCCCTGCCACGGCACCGGCAAGTGCGGGTGAGCGGCTACGGTGTATATCGCCGAATGTGCTCGGCCGCGCCGGGATACTGCGTGATCAGCGACTCGCGTTCGCCCTGCTCGTAGTCGTCATAGTCAAAGCCGGGCGACATAGTGGTGCCCAGCAGCGCAAACTTTCCGCCTTCCACCAGCCGGCATCCCTGCCAGATGCCGCCGCGAACCACTATCTGCGGTTGCTGCCCGGCGAATAAATCCGTGCCCATGGTGATGGTCTGGGCAGTGCCGTCGGGCAGAAGCCGTAACTGCACCACCGGATCGCCGAGATAGAAATGGAAGATTTCGCTGCCCGGCAGACGATGCAGCGGTGAGAAAGTTTCCGGCGTCAGCAGGTAGTAGATGGCGGTGCCGATGGAGCGCGCGCCGTGAATGCCTTCGGGTACGCGGTCGCCGGGAATCATCCAGCGCGAGCGATAGGTTTCGCGGAAGAATCCGCCTTCAAAGGTCAGCGGTTCCAGTTGCAGCAGTTGGCGGACTTCCTCGGCTGTCATGGCAACAGCCTAGCACCGCGGCCGGTGTCGCCAGTTATTCACCTCGAATCCTCCGGCTCTGGAACACGTAGCCATCAGGCATACGCAGTGCTGTCAGGATGCCGTGCGAAATGGTGTCAATACCATAGGTCCTGTTCGATCCTACTCGTGGCTCAACTCTCCCATCCTCTCTGAGAACCGCATTATTTCTGTGACCATAAACTACAACATCACTTCCCGAATACTCTTCCGGGAAACCGGGCGGCCCCCAAACATATGAATCTACGTCGAGACGATCCGGAGATCCGTCATTGTCGATCCCTCCGTGGACATAAATGACTCCTTCCTGCCGAAAACATGGCTTCAGCTGCCGGAAGAATTCGAGATGCTCCACGGGCATGGCGCCGAAAAAAAGGCCGTAGGGCAAGGGAATACGCAAGGTGAAGAGCCTGAGGCCGTACTCTTGCATCGTCTGCGCCATAGCTTGCGCGGCTTCTTCGGAGTAGTTGGTAATTGTCTCGAGTGTGTCCATGCTCACGAGCCAGGCGTGGTGCGTTGGGTCCTCGAAGCTACGCAACATCCATTGCTCATGATTGCCGAGGAGAGTCACAACCTGGAAGGGGGACTCTTTTCTCAGGCGAAGGATCAGATCCACGCACCCACGTGAATCGGGACCACGGTCGATGTAGTCTCCCAAAAGCACCATGGTGCTCATTCGATCCCATTTGTGGCACAACCTGCTCCAGCAGGTTCGCCAGTGCCTCCGAATTACCATGGACATCCCCGATAGCAACAACCGGCATACCGTTCCGATTTCTTCAATGGCAACGGCAATGTTTGAGCCGATGGTCTCAGCTCAATCTGCCGAAGCCGACCTTATGACGTTGCTGTTGTGACTGGGCGCTATCGTAATCGGTCCCGCCCGCCGGTTTCCTTACCAAATGGCGATTCATCAGTAGTCCTCGATTGGCGAACGCCCAGGTCTCGAAAAACGCGAGACCTGGGACACTGCGGCCATGTATCTCCTGTTATCAAGCGTGCCAAAACTCAGAAATAAGACTCACCGCTTGTTTAATCCTTTGCACTCATGCCGGTGATAGGTGATGACGACGGAGTTATATGCGTTGGTATTCCCCATCCTGGCAATCTGAAGTCGCTCGTAGTCCTCTTCGACACCGTAGCAGTCGTCATCGGGCAAACAGACATTGTCGAGAAAGGTGCCCATCTTGAGCTTGCCCCTGGCGTTAACGGGCGCGAGTTCATCCAATATCGGGTCCAACTCAACATCCGTGATCTTTTTGTCCGCCGCCCCGATGTAAGCCCGGCAAAGATCGCCATTACGGGCGAATTCCGCAGTGATCGTCAATTGGTGAGTCTGATAAACGTCGCCGATGGGACCGCCGTAGAGCTTTAGAAGAGTGCTTTGGTTCTGGCCCGCGGCCGCGGTTCCGAGCAGCACGATGCAAAGATATGCGAAAGCCAACAGGCTCGTGGAGTAGCGCCCCATTTCAGTTCGAATCTTACGACTGGACTGCTGGGCAAACAATCGTTATCGCCAGGCAGCCCAAAAACAAAAGTCCGGCCACGACTGTAACGGGATTTTAAGTAACAACAGGTCTACTCACTCGATAACAGCTTTTCTATGCGGCAGACCATTGCCAGCGATAGTGCTGATGTTTCCAGACAGATCAACCCGGCGGATACGGTTATGTTCCGCATCGGCGATGTACAAATTGCCTTTCTCGTCCGCGACAATCCCGGCCGGATTGATGTCGGCCTTAGTTGCGACACCGCCATCACCGCTGAATCCATCGCGACCCGTTCCAGCGACGGTCGAGATTAGTCCAAGTCCGACGACTCAACTCTTCGAACCTTGAACTGCCCATTTTCGATGATGTAGAGATTTCCCGAGGCGTCGAGCGTGATTGCGATTGGATATGCACTCCCGCGTCCGTTGCCTTTCCTCCGTCCCCAGACGGGACACTCGACCCGTCTCCAGCAACGTTATGACGTTGTGAGTGTGGGCCTCGATTCGACGCACTCTGTGGTTGTAGGAGTCAGCTACAAAGACGTTCCCGGCCCTGTCTACGGCCAGTGAGCCTGGCCCGTTGAAACCAGCTTCTAACGCCGGTCCACCATCTCCAGAGAATGTCTTACGTTCGGTTGCCTGCGAAGGCTTTCGTCGTGTTTCCAAGTGCCACAATCACATTCGACTCATCAGCTGAAACCAATACAGTACGTCAGGCATGATCGCAATGCCCTTTGGTCTGAGAGATTTGCGTTCAGTGTTTCCACTCCGGTCGCCGCTGCCGGCAACTGGCCATGAGCAAGCGTCACAATCTTGCCCGTACTTCCATTTACAAGCCTTACAAATGCACCATCACGAGCATTTCTTCCAGCGATATAAAGATTATTTGCTGAATCTACGACAAGACTGTCGAGGTCGTAGATGGACGATTGCTGAGCAGGAACGTTCTCCCTCCGGCAACACTTTTTTCCGTTCCCTGCGATGACGTTCACGCGCTGGTCGGCTGCCCCATACGCAGAATGCTGCGCCCATATTCTTCGCTGACGTACAAATTGCCGGCCGTGTCAACTGCAAGCTGGTGCGGCCCATTGATCGGGTGTCGATTGCCTTTTGCCGTAAACGCGCGAGGCGTCGCCAGATAGATTGCCAAGCTCGCAAGTTTGAGTCTGAGCATCTTCATCATTCCAATCAGCCTACCGCAAAATGGGAGCGATTACTGTGGAATCAGGCCATATCACAAGCGATTCCGAAACGGGGGAGGCCGCCACGATTGCGGGTTTTGGAGATTCCTCGACAACGGTGTCCACAGATTATGTCCGGTGTGAGGCCCGTCTGCCGCGAGGTTTTACTTGCTGCCGTAGAGGTAGTCGAGCAGGCTGGCGCCGCTGGTGGCGGATGCGGCTTGCAGCGCGGCATTGCGCGCCACCTCGGCATTGGCGAGGTTGGTAGCAGCCGTCTCCACGTCCACACCGACAGTGTCGTTCTGCTGCGCGCTGAGCTGCACTTTCTCGTTGCTGAGGAAGTCAGCGCTATTGGCGAGCTCGTCCACGGTGCTGCCGTAGATGGTGCGTGCCGAGTTCAGGTGGTCGTAGGCCGCGCGCACTTCATTCACTGCGTTGCCGATATCGGTGGTGCTGCTGACGCCGTCGCCCAGGCGGGTGGCCAGATCGCTCAGCGCCTGGAAGACATCGGCCCCGGGGGCGGAGAACAGATTGTTCCCCGGTTCATTGGCCGCGATGCTCTGCCCGCTGCCCACTTCCACATAGTTCACGCCACTGTTGCCGACGTAGCTGATGTTGCCGGCGTTGTCCTGGACGTAGGGCGGCTGCGAGTTGGCGGTGCCGGCGAAAAGATATTTTCCGTTGTAGGCCAGGTTCGCCAGGTTCAGCACCTGGGAGGAAATCTCCTTCACTTCGGTCGCCAGGCTCTGGCGGTCCTGCAACGACAAGGTGCCGTTGGCGCCTTCCACCCCCAGGGCGATGGCGCGTTGCAGGCTGGTGACTACCGAACTGAGCGAGGAATCGGCGGTTTGCAGCTCCGAGGAAATGCTGGAGATGCTGCGCAGAAACTGGTCAACGTTGCCCGACTCGGAGGCGATGGAAACTTCCAGCGCCGCCGCCGCGGGATCGTCGGAAGGCAGGTTGACGCGCCGGCCGGTGGTGAGCTGGGTCAGCGCGGTCTGTTCTTTCTGCGACGTCTGGTCGAGGGCGCGCAACAGGATTTGCGAAAGCTGCGGAGAAATTCTCATGTGCCGGATCCCATGGCTATTGCCGTCTGCATCATCTGGTCCACCGCGGTGATGGCTTGCGCCGCCGCCTGATAAGCACGCTGATACAGCAACAGGTGCGAGGCTTCTTCATCCAGCGAAACCCCGCTCACAGACGACTGCTGTTGCTGCAACTGCGCCAGCATGGAGTTGCTGGCATCCAGCTCGGCAGTGCCTTCGCTGACGTCGCTGCCCACGGTGAACACGACATGCGCATAGGCCTCGGTGGGCGTCATTCCATTGGACACCTCTTGCTTGGCCACCGCCGTCAGGTTGGCGAGGTTACCGTTGCTGCCTGCCGAGCCGTCGGAGCTGGCGGCAATTAATGCCGGATCGGTGATGGCCACTTTCATGTCCAGCGCCGCGCCGGTGCCAACGTTTGGCACGAAGAGATTTCCGCCTTTATCGCCGTTCAGGTCGTAGCCCATGGCCTGGGCCGCATTCAGTCCCGTCACCAGGCCGCCGGCCAGCGAGTCGAGCTGATTTTCAATGCCGGGAATGGCCTCGTCGCGGACCTCCAAGGTTCCGCCCAACTGCCCACCGGAGAGTTTCGCGGTAATGTCGTCACCCTGCGCCGAGTAAACATGCTGGGTGCCGCTGGCAGGGTCCAGGGCAGTGTGGAGAGCATTGCTTTGGCCGTCCACCACCAGCGCGGTTCCGCTGCTGGTGGTCAACGTAACCGAAGGCCCGTCACTGATGATGGACAGATCAACCATGCCGGAAAGCTGCTGGATAAGGTTGCTGCGCTGGTCCACAAAACTGCTATAACCCTGGCTGGTGCTGCCCAGCGAAGCCAGCTTCACATTGATGTCGGCAATCTGGCTGGTGATCTGGTTGATTTCCCCGACCTGTTGCTCGACATTCTGGTCCATCTGCGTGCGCATCGCCGACAACTGCGAGGCGGCGGTATTGAAAGCTGAGGCCAGGTTCCCGGCCGCGGAAAGAACGTTCTCCCGCTGGGTGGTGTCCGAGGGATTGGTCGAGAGGCTGTTCAGACCCTGAAAAAAGGCGCTGATCTGCTGGCCGATACCCGAAGTGTCGTCCGGGAACAGGGTCTGAATCTGGTTCAGGCTGTCCACGTAGGCCTGGGAGCGGCCCTGCTGCTGCGTTTCCTGGCTGATTTGCAGATCCAGCAGGTTATCGCGCAGGCTGGAGATGCCCGCCAGTTGCACGCCCATGCCGTAGGGAATTCCATTCAGAATGAAAGGATCGGCTTCCACCATGTCAGGACGTTCGCGGGCATAGCCGCTGGTATTGAGGTTGGCCAGGTTGTTGGTGGTCACTTCCATGCCCGCCTGCTGCGCCTGCAGCCCGGACAGAGCGATCGACAGGATTCCGCTGAGTGAGCTCATATCATTCTGCCGTGGACTCCAGCGGCTCCGAAACGGTTCGGATGCGCAGGGCATCTACGTGGCCGAGCAGGAAGATGCGCCGCCGCCAGCGCCGCAGCATCGCCCGGCAGAAGCGCAACTCGCGCTGCATGCCGCTCATCTGCTGCGAGCGGGTAAGGTTGTCGGGATGAGGAACGTAAGCGGTGCCGGCCAGCAGGCGCGCGGTCAGCGCATCGGCTTGGCTGCGAAGCTGATCGCAGGCGGGCAAAAGCGATTCCAGGTCGGCCTTGCCCATGTTTTCAGCCAGCGACTTCAGTAAGGTGTGCAGTCCTTCGACCCACGCCAGGGTTTCTTCGCCGGGCATAACCACGTTGGGAACGGCCAGTTCGGTAGAGATGGGATTCATGGGAGTCCTAAGCCAGGTCGTCCAGTTGATGCTGATCTTCGGCATCATCCAGTGCGATGAGGGCCTGGTCTGCGGCGGCTTCTTTGCGGACGCGCGGCGCCGCCCGCCGTGCCGGCTCAAAAGGCGCGGCGAAACGCCGCTCCTCGGTCCGCGAGGTGGCTTCGAGCTTTTCGCCGCCTAGTTCCATAGCTGCGCTCCCTGCACGCGACGGTTCGAGATTGACCTCAGCCGGCGATGCCTTTGGTCATGGCCGCGGCAATGCGCTGCGGCGAGATGGTGTAAGTGCCTTCGGCCATCGCCTTCTGCAAAGCCTCAACCCGTCCGGAACGGACCTCGGGCGCCACTTTCAGCTTCGCCGTCAAGCCCTCGAGATTGTCGGTCCCGGTGGACAGCCGGGCTACATCCTCCGTCGCCGCTGTGTTCCCAGCCTTCTGCGATTGCGCTCCTGCCTTCTCGGCAGCCTCACTGCTCTTCTGGGAACGCTCCAGTTGGGTGGTGGTTAATGAAGTTAAGTCAATTCTCATGCCGAACCTCGCTCTCTAAATAACGGTTGCAATCCAATGATCGGCAAGACGTGAGAAAGCTTTAATGTTCTCCCAGACCTCTTGTCCTGGTTGGACCATTGACTTATCGGCAACCCAGCGATGAAGCATTACCCTATTGCAAGCATTGGAGTTATGTCTTGTCAGCCGGCGAGCGCGCCAGTTGGTGGAGAATCATGCGGGCCAGCCCAACCCCGCCTCGCGCCGCCAAACCCTGGGCCAGCGCCTCCGTCCCCAGACTGCCCAGCGTGTCATGCGCCGGGTCCTGGCTCTCGCCTACCCCGGCAAAGGTCTTCTGCATCTTCTCCAGCAGACTGGCCAGCACGATAGCTTCAAAGTCCTCGGCCGCCTTGCGAAGTTTTGGGGACGTCGCTGCGTCGGCCGAAGCGGCAGCTGCCGGAGTCGCTGTAAGGGGCGCAATCATCAGATCACCTCCAGATCCGCCTGCAAGGCTCCCGCAGCCTGAATGGCTTGCAGGATGGCAATCACGTCGCGCGCGGTCGCTCCAATCGCCTGCAGTCCATTCACCAACTGCTCGACGCTGGCGCCTTCGTTCAACTCAATGCGGCGTGCCCGTTCGTCCCGCGCCTGCACCGTGGTCTGCGGCACCACCTCGGTCTGCCCGGTCTTGCTCAGCGGATTGGGCTGCGATACCTGAAACTCGGTGGAAATCTCGATGGAAAGGTCGCCATGCAGGATGGACACTGCACTCAGCCGCACATCTTTGCCCATGACGATGGTGCCGGTGCGCTCGCTGACCACCACCCGCGCCCGGGGATGGATCTCGACCTTCACGCCCAGCACCTGCGTCAGCAACTGCGGAATGGCGCCGCTGTCGCGCACCTTCAGTTCCACCCGGCGGCTGTCCATCGCGGTCGCCGCCGCCCAGCCCAGCTCGTGATTGATGGCCTCAGCCATCTCGTGGGTAAGACGGAAGTCGGCATCGCGCACCAGCAGCGACAGCTTGGGCAGCCGCGATAAATCGAAGTCCACCGCACGCTCCACCAGGCCGCCACTGGGAATGCGCCCGGCAGTGGGATGGTTGACCTGCTTGCCGTTGCCGGCCTTGCCCGCGGTATAGCCTCCCAGAGTCAGCGGACCCTGGGCTGCGGCATAAACCTTGCCATCGGCGGCGTAGAGCGGGGCCAGCAACAGGGTGCCGCCGTCCAGGCTGGTGCAGTCGCCGATGGAGGAGACAGTGACATCCAGTTGCGTTCCCGGACGGGCAAAAGGCGGCAGTGTCGCCGTCACCATCACCGCAGCCACGTTCTTCACGCTTACCGCCGATACCGGAATCTGCACTCCCATCTTTTGCAGGATGTTGCCCAGGGTCTGAGTACTGAACATGGTCTGGCGGCGGTCGCCGGTGCCGTTCAGTCCTACTACCATGCCGTAGCCGATCAGAGGATTGTCGCGGACGCCTTCCACCGATGCCAGGTCGCGAATGGGAAGCCGGGTTTCGGCTTTCTGCTGCTGCTGCTCCTGCGCCGCCGCAGGCAGCAGTGTAAGCAGCGGCAGCCACGTCAGCAGCATCACCGTGAGTCGAATTTTCGCGTAACCGGTCAGGCTTCTCATGGCATTCAGAAGTTCACCAACTTCAGCAGCAGCCGCATGAAGAGATTCGGTTGCCGGGTGGCGTCGGTGACCACGCCTTTGCCTTTCAACTCCAGCTCCAGATCGCTGATCGAGGTGGAGAGCACGGAGTTGTCGGAGGCCAGATCGCCGGGACGGATCAGCCCGCGCAGCACCACTGTCTGGGTCTGCTGGTTGAAGCTGACGACGCGCTCAGCTTCGATGACCATATTGCCGTTGGGCATCACCGCCACCACTCGTCCTGCCAGGTTGGCCTGCAATTGCGATTGGCTGTCGGCGGTGCCGGCGCCTTTGAGCGCGCTGCTGGAGGTGGGTGAAAATAACTGCTGCACTCCGGCAGTATTGATTTTTCCAGCCAGGGCGGTGATGCCGGAACTGGCGGCAAACGATCGTTGCCCATTCACCGAGCCGGAAGCGGTAGCCAACGTCTGCTCGACGATACGGATCATCACTAGGTCGCCGGCGTGGCGCGCCTTGTAATCGGTGGCCAGGTCGGTCAGGTTGCTGGAGCCATCGAGCGGCCACAGGCTGCCGGCCGAGTGGGTCATGGACAGGTTCGGTCCCTGCACCCGGCGCAGAAACTGCTCCAGGTTCCCCGGCGGGGTCAACGGCTTTTTCTGGGGCTTGAGATGGACCTTGCCGGCGGCCGGAATTGCGGCCATCAACAGAAACAACAGCAACCGTGCTATCAACTGGCGCATGGCTTACTCCACTCGTACCCGGTCTTTGTCCACCACGATGGCCGCCCGCACCTGGTGGGTAGCAAGATTACGCACCCGTATGGCGTCGCCGATCCCTCCCCGCTCCAGGCAGACGGCCCGCGTAACCAGGCGCAGGCCGGGGCGTTCTTCGATGAGCTGCACCGCATCTCCCGGCCGCACCAGCGGAGTTGGCCGCGCCCCATGCGGAGGCTGGCTGCGCGGCTGGGGGAGCGAGGCCGCGTTGCCAGGCACAGCGTCTTTTTCCGGCGGATGCCAGCCGGCGCGATACAGCACAACATGAAAAGGAAGACATTCGGTCGCCGGCCGGCAAGCCAGCCGCAGCAGCCAGCTATCGGTGGTGAAGCCCGAGCGCAACGATTCGACATACAAGTCATCCGCCGCCGGCAAGGCACCAATCGCGGTCATGGATTTCAGGTGCGCGGCATCCAGACTGTCGCCCGGCAAACCAAGATCGCGTCCCACCACCGCGGCCAGGGTGTGGTGGAAACTAGCCGCTAGCGGCTGCGCCATGGCCGACCGCGCCGCGCCTGGCGTAAGCAGCAGCACCAGAATGGCGGTGGCGGCGAAAACGAATTGGCTGCGGCCCTTCATGCCGGCTCCTAGCGCGAGAGGTTGCTGAGCTGTTGCAGCATCTGGTCGGCGGCGGTGACCACCCGCGAGTTGGCTTCGTAGGAGCGCTGCGCCAGGATCATCTGGATAAATTCGTCCACCACGCTGACGTTGGATTGCTCCAGCATGCCCTGTTGCAGGCTGCCAAGCCCGTCGGAACCTCCGGGAGTGCCGGCAATGGGATCGCCGGAAGCGGTCGTGGGCAGAAACAGGTTCTGGCCAATGCTGTTCAGCCCGCCCGGATTCTGGAAGTTGGCCAACTGAATGCTCCCCACCTGCGAGGACTGGGTCTGTCCCGGCTGGGTCACGGTCACGGTGCCGTCGGAGCCTACGCTGACGGTGAGCGCATCGGCGGGAATGGTGATGGCCGGATCAAGGGCGTTGCCGTCGGCGGTCACCATGTTGCCCTGGTTGTCGAGATGGAACATGCCGGCGCGGGTGTAAGCGGTCTCACCGCTGGGCAACTTAACCTGGAAAAAACCGGCTCCCTGGATGGCCAGGTCCAGGGGATTGCCGGTGGTGGCAAAGTCGCCTTGCGCCTGAATGATCTCCGAAGCCACGGTACGGGTCCCCAGCCCGATCTGCAGGCCGGCGGCGACGGTGGTGTTCTGGGTCGCAGCCGAGCCCGGCATCACCAGGTTCTGGTAGATCAGGTCTTGAAACTGCAGCCGCCGCCGGCGAAAGCCGGCAGTCGAGGAGTTGGAAAGGTTGTTGGCCACATTGTCCAGGTTCAGCTGCTGCGCCAGCATGCCGGAAGCGGCGGTATACAGAGCACGGAACATAAAGCACTCCTCACAAACGCGGCAGGTCCTGCGCCGCGATGCGGTTGAAATCGGTATGAAAGACGGTGAGCGCCTGCTGCAGCAGGTCATAGCGCCGCTGCAACGACACCAGGCCGACGGCGGCGGTAATGCCGTTCACGTTGCTGCTCTCGAGCGACCCCTGCAGGATGCTGCCGCCGCCGCCACCCTTCTGCGGCGCTGCTCCCTCGGCGGAGAAGTACGAACCTCCTACCGCTAGCGGCGAGCTTCCTGCCGGCAGGCTGAATAGCTGCAACTGCCCGGCCAGCGCGCCATCCACCGACAGGGTGCCATCGCCGCTGACCGAGAGCTTTCCCGGAGGAACCGTGATCGGTCCCTGTGCTCCCAGCACCGGATTGCCGTTGCTGGTGACCAGCCGGCCGTCGCGGGCGACATGGAAGTTGCCGTTGCGGGTCAGCAGCCGGGTGCCGTTGACCTCCACCGCAAACCAGCCGCTGCCCTGGATGGCGAAGTCCAGATCGCTGCCGGTAGGTTCCAGCGTGCCCTGCGCGGTATCTACCTGACTGTCGCCCAGCACTCCGAAGTTGTTGACCGCTTCGTCCACCGGGCTGGCGGCAGATTCCTGCGCCAGCACCGAATGAAACGACGCCCGCTGTCCGCGGTAGCCGGTGGTATTGACGTTGGCCAGGTTGGCCGCAGCCAGCTCCAGTGACTGCATTTGCGCCAGCAGCCCGGCGCAGGCGGCATACAATCCGCTATTCATCGCGTACCTCGCGGTTGCTGCTGTGGCCCGAGCACGAGGCTGGCCAACTTCATTGGAAAAGTCTGATGGAAGGGCATTGCATAACTCACAATCGGGCTCCCAAAACGGGCGCCATGTCAGGCTCAGCCAGCTCGGGTTCGCTTTCTACCGGCAGGCGAAATAGGAAGTCCACCGGCAACCCGGACTCGCGTCCCAGCCGCAGCCACAGCCGCTCCCGTCCGGCGCTGAGACGGCAGCGCCGTGCTTTGACCTGTTCGGCGTAGTCCGAGATCAGACCGGCCATCTCCCCCGGACTTTGCCGTTGATTGATCTCCACCGTCTCGCTCTTCGCCATCCTCTCCTGCCGCCGCAGCAGCCGCTGGAAAACCTTCGCCGGCAGCAGGCAGGGCTCGGTGCGGCAGTCCAGCATGCTCTCGATCTGCCACAGAAAAGAATGGCTGACTTCGCTGAGGAAGCCGACATACAGTTGCCCGGCGGCGCGGTTGAACCATACGGGCAGCGCCTGGTAGCTGCGCGCCAGCGGCAATGGCCAGTTGAGCCCGGCGGGAATCTCGGCGGCCCGGTCCACCGCCAGCAAGGGACACCCTTGCTGCGCCGCCAGCGCCGACATTACCTCCGCTTCGGTTACCAGTTCGAGCCGTACCAGCCATTCCCCAATGCGGCCATGGCCTGCCGAACGCTGGCACTCCAGCGCCTGCCGCAACTGCTCGGCGGTAATCTTGCCCTGCGACAGCAGCACCAGCCCCAGCGGCAGACGATGCGGCTGCGCCGCCGGAGCGTGCGGAAAGGCGGCCATCGCCTCCAGCCGCTCCTGCAATCCCCAGCGCAGGCAGCCCGGCGAACAGTACCAGCGCTCGCCCAGCCAGATGCCTTCATGGCGCGCCCACCAGCGTTGCCACACCGTCGGAGGACGCACGCAGCCAGGGTGCGCGCAGCCCGGCGGCAAATGCAGCCGCGGCAGTGGAGGCAGCTCCGGCAACAGGCTATGCAGATCAAAACTCATCAGCTACGCTCCTCTTCTTTTTTTTCTGCTCGCCGGGTACTAGAGGCTCTGCGCCCGTTGTTGCGGGCTGACCACCTCGGTGATGCGAAGCCCGTAGTTGTCGTCAATCACCACCACCTCGCCACGGGCGATGGTCCTGCCATTAAGCAGCAGCTCCACCGGCTCTTCCAGCCGACGGTCCAGCTCCAGCACCGAGCCCGAAGCCAGGTCAATCACCTCGCGCAGGCTGGCCTGCCGCCGCCCAAAACGCAAGCTGACCGCCAGTTCGGTTTCCAGCAGCAGATCCAGATTGCCCTGCCGCAGCAGTTGTTCGACTCCGTCGCCGCAAACGGCCGCGGCTGCCGTTGCTGCTGCTTCACTGTGCTCGGCGAAAAGCGCCGGCTCCTGGCTGCCGCCGGCGGAAGCAGCCGGCCCTTCGCTCCCGAATTGCGCCAGATGATCGCTCAGTTGCTGGTCCATCTCCATGCCGATAGCGATGGCAGCCTCGCCCTCGCGCACCCTCAGGCTCTCCACCTGGAGCCACTCCTGAATTCCCGACGGCTGCGGGCTCACCGCCAGCGTCACCTCGCCAAACTGCGGACCCAGCCATTCCGCGGCCTTCTCCGCCCAGCGGGCCATCAGTTGCTGCGCCGCTGCTTCCGCAGGCTTCTCCCCGGCCGTCTCTTCGCCTTGTGGCCCCGCCGCCTGCAGCAGCCGTTCCAGGTCGGCGGCGCTCAGGCGGAAGCGGGTAGTCCCCGCCAGAGGCGTGCCGCTGATCACTTCCAGAAGCACCGCCGCTTCGGGCTCGGCGCCGGAGCCGCCCTCCTGCCAGGCAGCGCCCTCGCGCTCCAGCAGTTGCAGCAATCCGTCCAGCCAGCCCTGGCGATAGGCAGCGATAAGATGTTCCGGAACCGGGCCCATTTAAGACTCCTCCTCCGGCCGCCGCCGGATCCTTTCCAGCAACTGCGCGGCGCGATAGCCGTCCCGGGCCACCGGGCGCGCCAGCCAGCAGTCGCGCCCCTGCAGCCGCAGTTGCGCCGGTTCCGCCGCCCGCTGTCCCAGGTTCAGCACTCCGCCGGGGCGCATCTGCGCCAGTTCGCCGAAGCGCACCCCTGCCGGACGCGTTCCCAGTTCCACCTCCACCACCGAATCCTGCAGCCGCTGGCGGATGTTTTCGCGATGGATGTCCTGCCCGCGCGGACCCTGATACACCATCTCGGAATCGAGCTTGCGCAGGGCCGCGCTCGACACCACCGCCGGAATCGCCAGGTTCAGCATGCCGCGCGAATCCGGCATGGTGACCTCGAAGGTCAGGCTCAAGGTCTTCTCCGGCCCCGGCATCAGCCGCACCACCTTGGAAGCGGGCAGGTGCTTTTCGTACTCGATGACCAGCCCCAGCGGATGCCAGGTGTTGTGCAGCTCGTGGCAGATGAGCTGGCACAGCCCGCGCAGGACCAGCTCCTCGATGTCGGTGACCTCGCGGCTGGCGCTGGAAGGGCTGCCCGGCCCGCCCAGCAAAATGTCCACTGTGGGAAACACCAGGCTGAGCTCCATCTGCAGCACCCCACGCAGATCGGCAGGCAGCAGCCGGAAGGCCCCGTAGTAGGTGGTCTCCTGCACCCGCGCCAGGAAGTCGCGATACGCCAGTTGCTCCACCGACACCAGAGTCACTTCGAACTTGTCGCGCAGGAAGGCGCTGACCGAGCTGGTCAGGTTGCGGGCAAAGCCCTCGTGCAACTGGCTGATGCTGTACAACTGCTCCTTGCGCATCAGCGCCGCCTGCCGCAGGTCCCAGGGCTCGACCCGCTCCGCCGGCTGCTCCGCTTTCACCCCGCCGCCCGCCGCCGGCTGGGCTTCGCCGCCTTGCGGCCCCCGGCGCAGCAGGGCCTCGACTTCTTCCTGGCTCAGGATCTTTTCCACGATGACCCCGCTTTCGCCGGCGCGGCTTTATGGCTCTCCAGAATGCTGCGCAGCCGGGCCACCGCCAGGGAGTGGATCTGCGATACCCGCGACTCGCCCACTCCCAGCACCGCGCCTACTTCCTTCATGGTCAGCTCTTCCTGGTAATACAGCGCCAGCACCTGCTGCTCCCGCTCCGGCAGCTGGGAGATGGCCCCGGCCAGCATCTCCTTGCGCTCCTGCTGCAGGCACAGAAACAGCGGATCGTGGTCAGCGCGCCCGGGAATGGTCTCCGCCAGGTCGGTCTCGCGGCCGTCTTCCATCGACTCCACGTGCAGGCTGCCTACTTCCAGGCCGCGAATCTCGTCCAGAAGATGCTGGAAGTCGTCCAGCTCCAGCCCCATGGCCGCCGCCAGTTCGGCTTCGCTGGCGGCCCGGCCCAGCTCGGTCTGCAGCGCCTGCATGGTCGCTTCCACCCGCCGCGCCTTGCGCCGCAGGTCGCGCGGGCTCCAGTCCAGCTCCCGCAGGCTGTCCAGAATGGCGCCGCGAATGCGAAACTTGGCATAGGAGGCGAAGCGCACATTCTTGCTGGCGTCGTACTTGTGCATGGCGTCGATCAGCCCCACGATGCCGGCATGCAGCAGATCGTCGAAGGGAACATGCTGCGGCAGCCGTTCGTGAATGCGCCGGGCGATGTACTTGACCTGCGGCAACTGCTCCAGCAGCTTCTCCTCGAAGCCGGGAAGGTTGCCGGCAGCTTCTTCATAGGCCAGGGTCGGACTCATGCTTGCCTCCTCATCGGATCACTCCCACCGACTGCACCGCGGTCAGCGGCGGTATCTCGGCCGGCGACAGCACCACTACCCGCGGCAGAAACGGTTCCAGCAGCCGCCGCAGATGAAAGCGCGCCGGGGTATTGCAGAACAGCACCGGCGTCGCCGTCCGCACCTGCTCGCCCGCCACCCGCTTCAGCCCTTCCATCAGCCGGCGCACAAACGAAGGCTGCAGCGCCGCCGGATTGATCCCCGCCTGCGGCGCCCCGAAAGCGTGGTTGAGCTCGTCTTCCATCTCCGGGTCGAGGGTGACCACCCGCAGGCCGCCGTCTTCGGCCAGCAGCGGCCGCACCAGCGCACGCGCCAGCGCCTGCCGTGCTGCCTCCACCAGCAGCACCGGGTTGCGGCCGGCAGCGCCTGCGGCGGTATCCAGCAGGCTTTCCAGAATGGTGGACAAATCGCGCACCGAGACCTGCTCGCGCAGCAGTTGCTGCAGCACCTTCTGCACTTCGCCCAGGCTGAGCAGCTTGGGCACCAGCTCTTCGCACAGCTTGGGATGGCTCTCGCCCAGCCGGTCCAGCAGGCGCTTGGTCTCCTGCCGCCCCAGCAACTCATGCGCGTGCTGCTTGATTACCTCCGCCAGATGCGTGGCCAGCACCGAGGTCTGGTCCACCACCGCGTAGCCGCAAGCCAGCGCCTGTTCCCGCAGTCCGGGAACGATCCAGCGCGCCGGCACTCCGAAAGCCGGCTCGCTGGCAATCTCGCCCGGCAGCGGCGAAGGTTCGCTGTCAGAGCTGATGGCCAGCAAGCAGTCGTCCTTCATCTGCCAGCGCGCCACCTCCACCCCGCGCAGGTAGATGACGTACTCCCGCGGCTTCAGCTTGAGGTTGTCGGTGATGTGCACCGGCGGCACGATGAAGCCCAACTGCAGCGCCAGGTGGCGGCGCAAGGCCTTCACCCGCTGCAGCAACTGCCCGCCCTGCTTGACGTCCACCAGCGGCACCAGCCCATAGCCGACCTCGACGCTCAACTCATCCAGCTTCAGCAGCGATTCCAGCGTCTCCTGTGGCGTCGGCGCCGGCTGGCCTCCGGCTGCAGCTTCCGCTGCCGGCGCTTTCTCTGCCGCCTTGCCCTGGCGGCGCGCCAGCAGGGCGCAAGATCCACCCAGCGCCAGGAAAGGGATCTTGGGCAGTCCGGGTATCAGCGCCAGCGCCCCCAGCGCTCCGGCGGCGATCCACAGCGGACGGCTGCGCCCCAACAACTGTTTGCCTACGTCAATGCCCAGGGTCTCGTCCGACGATGCCCGGGTGACCACGATGCCGCCGCCCACGGAAACCAGCAGCGAAGGAATCAGCGTCACCAAGCCATCGCCCACGGTCAGGATGGTGTAGGTCTTCAGCGCCTCGCGAAAAGGAATATCCAGCTGAAAGACGCCGATGAGGAAGCCGGCCAGAATGTTGATCACCGTGATCATCACCGTGGCCAGCGAGTCGCGCTGGTTGAAGCGCGCGGCGCCGTCCATGGCGCCATAGAATTCCGCCTCCCGGCTAACCGCTTCGCGGCGCTGCCGCGCCTGCTTCTCGTCGATCATGCCGGCGTTGAGATCGGCGTCAATCGCCATCTGCTTGCCCGGCAAGGCGTCCAGGGTGAAGCGCGCGGTCACCTCGGCGGTACGCACCGCGCCGTGGCTGACCACCATGTACTGAATCGCAATCAACGCCAGAAACAGCACGAAGCCGACGACATAATTGCCGCCCACCACGAACTGCCCGAAAGCTTCGATTACCTTTCCCGCCGCAGCCGACCCTTCGTTGCCGTGCAGCAGAATGCGCCGGCTGCTGGCCAGGTTCAGCGACAGCCGGAACAGCGTCAACAGCAGCAGCAGGCTGGGGAAGACCGAGAACTGCACCGGCCGCAACACGTGTACCGCCGCCAGCAGCACCAGCACGGAAGCGGTGATGCTCAGCGCCAGCAGCAGGTCCAGCAGGAAGGCCGGCATCGGCACCAGCATCACGAACACCAGCGCCACCGCAGCCACGGGAATAATCCACTCGCTGGCCGATGAGGCGGCGCGGGAGACAGTCTTGGCCGGCGCTTCCGCCATCATGCCCTCCCCGCCGCGGCCTGGGCCCGCATCTGGGCGCGGTAAACGAAGGCCAGAATCTCAGCCACCGCCGCGTACAGCGCCGGCGGAATGCTCTGTCCCACTTCCACGGTGCGATACAGGGTCTGGGCCAGCAGCGGATTCTCCACCAGCGGTATCCCGTGCCATTGCGCCGCCAGCTTGATCTGCGCCGCCAGCAGGTTGGCGCCCTTGGCCAACACCTGCGGCGCCGCCATGGGCGGGCGATACTCCAGCGCCACCGCGAAGTGGGTGGGATTGGTAACCACCACGCTGGCCTGCTCCACCTCCTTCAACATGCGTCCCCGCCGCATCTGCCGCTGCAGCCGCCGCAGCCGTCCTTTGACCGCCGGATTGCCTTCGCTGTCCTTGTATTCCTCCCGCAGCTCCTGCTTGCTCATGCGCAGGTCGCGCTCCAGCTTCTGCCGCTGCAGCAGGTAATCCAGGCCCGACCACAGCAGCAGCACCAGCGAACACTTCCAGCCGATCTCGAAGGCCCTCTGGTAGGCAAACTGGCCCAGCGCCATCACCGGCATTTGCCCGGAATGCAGCAGCAGTTGCCAGTCGCGGGCCACCAGCGAGATACCCAGATAGAGCAGCACCGAAACCGGAATCAGCGACTTGGCCGACGGCGCCAGCCCGGCAAGCGAAAACATCTGCCCCAGCTTTTTGGCCGGGCTCATGCGCTCCAGCTTGGGCGTCAGCGCCTCGGCGGCGAAGACAAAGCCGCCCTGCGCCAGCCCGCTTACCACCGTCAGCACCCACACCACCGCCAGCGGCGCCACAATCCACTCGAGCGTCGCCGTGGCTGTCCAGAACAGCACCGGAGTTCCCGGATTGAAGTCGGCGTGGCCGGCATAGTCAGTCCAGTTGCGCAGCCAGCCGCGCCAGGCGTTGAGCTGGCCGCCGGAAACCCACAGCGCCACCCATAGTCCGGCGATGCCGACCAGCGCCCCCGCCAGCTCGCGGCTGCGCGCCACCTGCCCCTTTTCGCGCGCCTTCTGCCGCCGTCGCGGGGTTGCCTGTTCGGTCTGGTCGTCGCGTGCCATATCCTGTCAACCCGCCAGTTGCAGCAGTCTTTCCGCCCAGTGAATGGAAGAGATGAAATAGCGCTCAAACATCGTCGGCCAGAAGGCCAGCGCGAGCGCCAGGATGGTCAGTCCCAGCATGCTTTTGAGCGACAGTCCCAGCAGCATTACCGGCAACTGCGGCGAAGCCTTGCCCACAAAGCCCAGCACCAGGTCGGCCAGCATGGTGGCCACCAAGGCCGGCGCGGCAATCTGCACTCCCGCCAGAAAAATTCCTCCCGCCGCCTGCAGCAGTTGCCGGCTGAGTTCGCCGCTGGCGTGCGCCGCTCCCGGCGGCAGATACGCGAAGCTGCGCGCCAGCGCCCGCAGCAGCCAGCGATGCACCTCCAGCCGCAGGAAGATCAGCGTCACCATCAATTGCGAGAAGGTGGCCAGCACCGGCGTGTCCACCTGGGTGTTGGGATCGAGGATGTTGACCAGCCCGTAACCCACCTGCGTTCCCATGGCCTGGCCGGCAAACTGCGCCGCCTCGAAGACAAACTGCACCGCCAGCCCCATCAGCACCCCGATCAGCAACTCGCCCATGCCTACCCGCAGCAGGCCGGCGGCGGTGAGCGACAGCCCGCGCGGGCCGGCCACCGGATAAAGCAGCGCGGTCAGCAGCACCACCAGGCCCGCCTTCACCCGCGGAGCAATCACGTTGCTGCCGAGGAAGGGCGCAAACACCAGCAGCCCGGAGACCCGCAGGCCCACGAACCCGGCTGCCATCACCATGTCTTCGAGTTGCACTTGCGGTGGCATTGCTTCTTTCTGGCCTAGCGCAGCAGCGGGCGAAAGTCGCCCAGCATCTGCAAGGTGAACAGCGACAGCCGGCGCAGCATCCACGGCATCATCAACATCGCCCCTACCGCGGTGATCAGCAGCCGGGGCACGCTGGACAGAGTGTTGTCCTGCAGCGAGGTCAGCACCTGCACCACGTTGATCAGCAGGCTGACCGCGGCCAGCGCCAGCAGCAGCGGGCCGGCCAGCAGCACTGCCGTCTCCAGCGTCCTCTGGCCCAGCATCAGAATGGTTTCGGTTGACACCCTCAGCCTCCGCTCTCAGGTAAAGCTCTTCATCAGCGAACCCACTACCAGGTTCCAGCCATCCACCATCACGAACAGCAGGATCTTCAGCGGCGTCGAAATCACCACCGGCGGCAGTTGCAGCATGCCGACCGAGGTAGTAATCGAAGCCACCACCAGGTCAATCACCAGAAACGGTAGAAACAGCACTGCCCCGATCTGAAAGCCGGTTTTCAGCTCCGATATCACGTAAGCCGGGGCCACCACCCGCATGGGCAGATCGTCGGGCGAGCGCGGCGGCGGCAGCTTGGCAATCTCCACAAACAGGGCGGCATCTTTCTCGCGCACGAACTTCAGCATGAATTTGCGCAGCGGTTCCGACCCCTGGTCCAGCGCCTGCCAGGCGGTGATGCGGTTCTGCTCCAGCGGCACGATGGCCTGCTGATAAACTGCCAGCCCCACCGGCTGCATCAGGAAGTAAGTCAGCACCAGCGACAGCCCGATCAGGGTCTGGTTGGTGGGCGCGCTCTGCGTCCCCAGCGCCTGGCGCAGGAAATGAAACACCACCAGCAGCCGCACCAGCGGAGTCATGGAAAGCGCCAGCGCCGGCAACAAAGTCAGCAGGGTAAGCAGCAGCAGCACCGTCCAGGGCACGCCCCCGGGAGTGGCGCCCATTAACGGCGGATTGCCCGCCGGAGCCAGCGCCTGCGCCCGCTCTCCGGCCAGCAGAGCCGCTACCATCGCCCACCGCCATCGCCTTACCGCTTTCATCGCTGCCGTTCGCTCCACTCGCTCAATGCCGTCGCGAAATCTCCGCTGTCGCCCAGCCGCGCCAGCAGGCTGACGCCGTGGCTGCCGCCGCCCACCAGAAACTGCTGCGCGTCGAATTGCACCACCGCGATAAAACGCTTCTCGCCCAGCGACAGGCTCTCGCACAGCCGCAGCCGGCGAGGACTGCGCCCCGCACGCAAGCGCGGCCACTTCTGCGTCAGCTTGCGCAGCCACAAGGGCGATACCGGAGGCGAAACAATTTCGGCTGTCGGACTCTCCATAAATTCGTTCCTCAAACCAGGTCGGTGATGCGTGCGCCCAGGTGGTCTCCGGCGGGCTCGAACTCCACCCAGCCAATGAGCTGGCCGTTGGCCCGCAACGGCACCTCAGTCGAGAGGTTCCAGCAGGTGTGCAGCAGTTGCCCTGTCCCCAGACGCAGCAGTCCCGCCACGGTCAGGCCGGTCACAGGAATCTGCAGCGCCAGCTCGCAGGGCAGCCAGTTCACGTGCTGCCAGGGGTCAGCGGGCGAGACCACCGCGGCATTGGCGTCTTCCGGCAGATTCTTGTCGCTCATAGCAGTCGGCCCGGCCCATCGACGCCGGAGGTGGAAACAAAGCAGAGCTGGTGCAAGCGAATTGCCGCGGTGGGTTGAAAAGACGAGAAATTGGAGAAGAGGCTGGATGATCGAAACCCGCGTAAAACCAGCTTCTCGGTGGTGAGCGCGAAAAATTGTCTAAAGCCGGCTTAGTAGGCGACGAATGAGCTTCGTCCGGATTGGAGCAATTTAATGAGGGCGCGCTTAGAGAAAGGCGCCAGCGCCGGCAACTCGCCGGACCTTACCGCGTCCCGCATCGCTGCCGGCGAGGCTCGCGATGCGGGACGCTCTTCTACTGACCTGCCACTGCTTACATCGACGTCTCCGGTGCGCCGCTTTAGACCGCCTTCAGATTGATGGTGTCCTGTGTGACCTGGTCAAAGGTGGTGATGGTTTTGGCATTGGCCTCATAGTCGCGCTGGGCCACGATGAGTGCCGCAAACTCGGTGGCGATGTCCACGTTGGACAACTCCAGCGATCCGCCCGAGACCGTACCCAGCCCGCCGGTACCGGGAGCTCCGGCGACCGCCGGTCCGGAAGCCAGGGTGGCCGCGAAGTCGTTTTCTCCCACCCGGCTCAGTCCTTGGGAATTGGCAAAGTTGGCCAGTGCGATCTGTCCCAGCGCCGCGGTGCGGCCATTGTCGAAGCTTCCCATGATGACCCCGTCGGAGCCGATGGTGAAATCGTTTAATGCCCCGCTGCCGTAGCCATCCTGGTACAAGGTGGAGGTGGTGCTGGTGGTCGCTACCTGGGTAACCAGCGGGGCACCCGAATTGTTGTATAGGTCCCAGGTGAACTTGAGATCGGCGGCGCCGTCCACCAACCCGGAGGCAGTGATGCCGGCGACATTGCCGGTCGGCGAGGTCAACGTGCCGTTGCTGTCGAAGGCCAAATTCACGGTATCAATGGTGGTTTGGGTTCCCATGTCCGTCCAGGTAACGCCGCCATCGGTGACTGTGGATCCATCGGTCGGCCAGGTGGTAGGCGGAGTCGTTCCTGAGGTTCCGGCCACGGTGCATTGGTAGATATGGCCATTGGCCGTCGGCGGAGAAATCGTGTCGCCTGCGGCATAGGCGGTGGATCCGGCCCAAGTCGCCGGCGGATTGAGATCGGAATTGGGAATGGTGATATTGCAGGTCCAGGCTCCAGCCGCCGTCTTGGTGAAGTTGAAGTTGAGCACGTGCGGCGTGCCCAGCGAGTCATAGACGGTGAGAGGCGTGGACAGCGGGCTGTCGCCGGCAGCGGTACGGGCGTCAAGATTGGTCAGCAACTGCACTACGCTGGTGGCGCTGGGCGGATTGATCTGGCCTTTGTTGATCTCCAGCGGCGTCAGCGAAGC
This sequence comes from uncultured Acidobacteriaceae bacterium, assembly GCA_963763975.1. Taxonomy (GTDB): domain Bacteria; phylum Acidobacteriota; class Terriglobia; order Terriglobales; family Acidobacteriaceae; genus Bog-257. Next base: position 37,937 of record CAVXQR010000003.1, on the reverse strand, counting down.
ACCGGCTGGAATGGTGCCGTCCACCGCGGAGTATCCCATGACCTTTTCCCCGGTGGGGGTTTCCAGGTAGCCGTCGTCGCCTACCGAGAAGTTGCCGGCACGGGTGTAATAGTTGGCCCCGTTGTTCTGCACCACGAAGAAGCCGCTGCCCATGATGGCGACATCGGCGGCCACGCCGGTGGACTCAGGACTGCCCGAATTCATGTCAATCGAGGTGGTATTCACGGCCGTGCCCGCGCCCACCTGGATGGGATCGCCGGAGCCGTTCAGGGCCAGGGTCTCGTAGAACAGGTCGCTGAACTGCGCACTGCTCGACTTGTAGCCCACGGTGTTCAGGTTAGCCAGATTGTTGGCGATGATGGACATCGAGGTCTGGCTGGCAGTCAGTCCGGACAGGGGAATGGAAAAGAGCGGCATGAAGGTATCTCCTGGCTGGGAAGTCTATGTCCCCAGCGCGTTTTGCAGCAGTTGATTGATTTGGGTGACCTGCTCCAAACTGTTGACCGCGACCAACTGGCCGACCAAAGTCGACGAATCCATGGGCGACAGCGGATCCTGGTTCTGCATCTGGGTCAGCAGCAACTGCATGAACATGGTGTCCAGCCCGTTGCTGGAGGACGAACTTTGGGTGGACGAGGAACTCTGGGTGGAGGATGACGATCCCGTTCCAGTGACGGAATCCGTCGGCAATATGATCATAGGTACCTCTTCTAAGCGCAAACATTCAGTCGTGACGCCGATAGGCCAAGGCCGGTGAGCGCAGGCACGATCTCGCTGCCATGGCTGTCCTGGCCGCCCGCAGCCGTCGCGACATAGAGCTGAGTTGGTGGTGTGGCCGGAGCATGTTGCTGCTGTTCCGGCGAATGGTCGGCGTTGCCGCCGCGGGTGTCGAAGCGCAACTGCTCGAGTTGCAGATGCTGCTGCGCCATGCTGCGCTCCAGCGACGGCGCCTCCGCCGCCATCGCCGCGCGCAAGCCTTCGTGGCTGGCGGCAATGGTGGCCGCCACCTGGTTCTGGCTGATGTGAGCCCGCACCTCCACGCTGCCGAAGTCGGAGCTGTTCCAGCCCACCCGCAGATCCGTCTGCGCCAGGGTTTCCGTCAGGCGCGCGCTTTGCAAAACGTTGGCCGGAGCGTTCGTCAACGGCGCGGAGAAGTCGTGAGTTGGGGGCAAGCTGTCGTTCGCAAGCGAGTGTTGCGGAGCCGCGGAAGAAGCGCTTGCAACCTGGGCTGGCGCAACTGCGGGAATGACCTGACTTGATGCGGAACTCTGCCCATGGATTTCGCCTGGATTGGCTTGCGGCCAGACTGTCGGGTGTTCCTCCGGCCGCGCAGGCGCAGAGGAATCGTCCGGTGGTTCGCTTTTTGACGAAACCGCAGCACTGCCGTTGGTCGAAGCGTTTTTTCGCGCTGCCGAAGCCGTCGCCGGCTGTGACTTAGGCGGCGTGGCGGGATGCGAAGCTGCTTCCGAGGTTGACTGCGAGGATGCAATCGCCGGGACGCCAGCCATCACGGTCGCCTGAACCAACGAAGCGCCGTCGAGAGGAAGCGAAGCCGCGGCTGTTACCGTCGCCGCATCCGAGGTTGAGGTTTCGTCGCGGCTGTAAGCTTGTGCAATCGGCACCGCGGAGGTGGACGCAGCGGCAACCGGTATCGCGGTTGCCGGCTCGCGCCGCACGCTGGCTGGCGGGTCCGCTTTTTCCGGTGCAGGCTGGCTCGCGGTCAACGGCATCTCCGAGGCAGCGGGCGAACGGTGCTCGACTACTCGCGGCGGGACCATGCCGGGCCCGCCAGGGATTTGGGCGGAAGGCGGCGCTGAATCCTCTTGCTCATCGTCGGCATCGGGATGAACCGGACCGGGAGCATTTGGTGGTTGGCCGGAGCCTGGCATCGGCACCGCATTCGGCGGCACAACAAATACAAACGGAGAAACCGCTGCCGAAGCCGGCAGCGAAAGATTCGACGAAGCCGAAGCAACAACCGCATCACCAAGCGCGGGCTTGCTGACCGGTAAATTCGAGTCAGCGGGCCCGCTCGCTTGGCTGGGGAGGAACTCTGCCGGAACCGTGAGCGGCAGCGGCACCGCGGTGGTCAGAAGCGGAATCGCCGCAACCCCAGCCGTACTCGCCTGCTCCTGGTCGCGCTTGTCGGTCGCGGTTTTCGATCCCACTTTTGCAACTGAGGAGGGCAGGGCCGGATCCGACGGGGTTGCCGGAGGGGAAGCTGTCCCGTTGTTTCCCATGTCCAGCCCTGCTTGGAGAAGATCGAAGAAGCCGGCGCTGCCCTTCGAGGAGAGCGGAAGTTGCGCTCCCGGAGCAGTCGCGCCTGCATTCGCAGCAAAGTTGGCAGCAGCAATCATCACGCCAGCCGTTCCTTCTGACCGTTAGCGAGAGAAGCAGTTTCATGACCAGCGTTGGCGGCAGGGTGGCCGCCGGAGAGAACCGCGGCAAGCAGTGACGATTCAAGCGCTTTGCCGGATTTGCCGATAGGAAGGATTGGAGGTTTGCGTAGCGACCCCGGCAAGACTTGCCGGGAAGCTGGGCAAACTATGACCGGTACTCGAACAACTGGCGCAGCAGGTGCAATTCGTCCTGCTCGATCTGCTGCCGCCGGCGCTGCACCACCAGATACTGCTCGTGCTGGCTGCGGCGCAGCGCGTACAAAAGTTCGCAGTAGCGGCGCTGCATCTGGAAGCGCTGCATCTGCTCGCGGATCAGCCCCTGCAACTTCTGGATCTGCGCAGCCAGCGCCAGGCGGTGGGCTTCCAGCGCCAGGCGATGACCGGTCTCGAAGTGAATTTCCACCGCCGGCAGCGCCTCCGTCTGCATGTGCTCCAGCAAGCGGCGACGGACCCGCACAATGCGGCGGCTGCATTCTTCCATCTCGCGCAACAGCGATTGCCGCCGCGCGTAGAGTTTCTCCAGCACCTGACGCTCGCGCTGTTCCAGGCTTTCCCGGTAACGCAGCACCGCTTCGAGGGTGAAGTGGAAGGCCATGGCTCAGCGAGGCAGGGCCAGCATGCGGGCCAGGGTTTCGGCCAGGGGAGCATGCTCGCGGGTGGATTGCCGCAGGAAGGCGTGCAGCTCGGGCAGGATGGCGATGGCGCGATCCAGCACCGGGTCATTGCCTTTGGCGTACGCGCCGATGCGAATCAGGTCTTCCGAGCGCGCATACGCCGCCATCAGGATGCGCAGTTGATGGCTCTGTTCCAGATGCTGCGAGGAAACCAGCGCCGGCATCAACCGGCTCAGGCTGTCGAGCACGGCGATGGCGGGATAATGGTTCTGCGCCGCCAGCCGCCGGTCCAGCATGATGTGCCCATCTAGCAGCGAACGCATGGCGTCCACCAGCGGGTCCTGCTGGTCGTCGCCTTCCATCAGCACGGTGTAGAAAGCGGTAATGCTGCCGCTGGCGAACAGGCCGGCTCGCTCCACCAGCCGTGCCAGCAGACTGAATACCGACGGAGTGTAGGCCTTGGCGGTCGGCGGCTCTCCGGCAGCCAACCCGATTTCGCGCTGCGCCATGGCGAAGCGGGTCACCGAGTCCACCACCAGCAACACATGACGGCCACGGCGGCAGAAAAATTCCGCAATGCTGGTCGCAGCCAGGGCCGCACGTATGCGCAACAGCGGCGACTGGTCCGAAGTGGAAACAATCACCACCGAACGCGCTCGTCCCGCTTCGCCCAGCGATTCCAGGTATTCACCCACTTCGCGGCCGCGTTCGCCGACCAGCGCCAGCACCACCAGGTCGGCCGCCGTCCCTCGCGCCATCATGCCGATCAGCGTGCTTTTTCCCACGCCGCTGCCGCCGAAGATGCCCAGCCGCTGGCCGCGGCCGCACGTCAGAAAGCCGTCAATGGCGCGGATGCCGCAACCCAGGGCTTCGCGGATGGGAAGCCGTTCCATCGCCGGCGGCGCCGAAGGATCCAGAGCCGCTCGCAGCGAAGAGGCGTGTCCACCTCTTCCATCCAGAGGGCTGCCGGTGGCATCAATCACCCGGCCCAGCAGCTCCTCGCCGACCACCACCGATGGCCGCTCCCCCAGAGCTACGATGGGATCGCCGTAGCGCACCCCGCTGGGCTTTTCCAGCGGCATGGTCAGCACCGTGCTGCCGCGAAATCCAACTACCTCGCCGGCATAGACGTGTCCCTTGCCGTCGCGCACCTGGCAACACTCGCCCAGCGAACACGGCGGGCCCACCGATTCCAGAACGTTGCCAACCACCTGAGTGATGTGGCCTTGCCAGCGCACGGGAGGATGCGACTCGAGCGAACTGAAGAAAGGTGCCAGCGGCGGCGAAGCAAGCGGCGCGGGGGATTTCATTCCGGCCTCGGCACCGGGGATGGCAGCCGATCGAAGAAGCCCTTCTCGATCTCGTGCAGCTCGCCCTCCAGGCTGATATCGGTGTGGCCGACCTCGGTTTCCAGACGGCAGTGATAAGGCCCGATTTCGTTGTCGCCGACGACCTCGACCGAGATTCGCCCCTGGCAATGGGCTTCGCAAATTTCCGTCCAGCGCATGGCCGTGTCCGGCGCGGTCCGCATCACGATGCGGCTGCCCGCCTGGATCTGGTCCAGGGCCACGCGAATAGTCCCGGCCAGCAGCAGCGGGTCGGCGCGGGCTTCGCGATGCAGCACGTGGCGGGAGATGGCCATCACCAGCCGCGCCGCTTCGATCTCGATGGCGGCAAAGTACGCGGCACGCTGCTGGGCAAATTCGGCCAGCGCCGCGGCTACCGCCTGCCGCTGCTCGCTCAGCGCGCGCTCGCTTTCGGCCGCGGCCTGGCTGCGTCCTTCGCGAATGCCTTCGGCGCGCGCCGCCACCACCTCCGCCACATGCGCGGTCTGCGCAATCCGGGGATCGGGCTTGCCGTCATCCACCGCGGTGGCGTTGGATAAACGGTCGCCCGCGCTCGCCGGATAGCGAAAGTCTTCAATTCGCGATTTGCGCGGCCGGACGGCGATGGACTCAAACCAGGAATTCATCGCCCGTCTCCGGCCGCAGGACAATTTTGCCTTCCGCTTCCAATTGCCGCGCCACCCCCACTGCCTCCTGTTGCGCCTTGCTCACTTCCTTGGCCCGCACCGGCCCCATGGCGTCCATATCTTCTTTCAGCATCTCGTAGGCGCGCGCCGAAATGGCCTTCACCAGATGGTTGCGCACCTCTTCGCTGGAGCCCTTCAGGGCCAACGCCAGCACCTTTTTGTCCAGCCGCCCCACCAGTTCGCGAATGCCGGTGTCGGCCACCCCCAGCAGATCGTCGAAGGTAAACATCAGGTTGCGGATCTTCAGCGCCATCTTGGCGTCGTCGGACTCAATGGTGTCGAGCAGCGCCTTCATGGTCACCGGATCCAGGCGGTTCATCAGGTCGGCGGCGCTCTTGTAGCCGGCATAGCTGCGGCGGTTCTGCTCGCCCATGCCTTGCAGCTTGCGGTGCAGGACCACCGAAACCCGCTGCGCCATTTCCAGCGGAAAGTTCTGCAATTGCGCCAGCCGCTTGACCGCCTCCACCCGCACTGCCGGCGGCAGGCTGACCAGCAGCGCCGACGCCTGCTTGGCATCGAGGTAAGCCAGCACCAGAGCGACCGTCTGCGGTTGCTCGCCTTCCAGCAGGCGCGCCAGCTCCTGGGGATCGGCCCGGTGCAGCGCGTCCAACTGGCTGCTGCTCAACTCCTGCGAATGGCTGATCTGGTCCAGCAGCGTCTTCGAGCCTTCGCCGCCAAATGCCTTCTGCAACACCGCCCGGGCATACTCCTCGCCGCCTTCGGCCACCAGGTCCTGGTTGAGACTGAGACGGTGATATTCCTCCAGTACCTGCGCGGCAGTCTCCGGAGCCACGGTTTTCAGGTCGGCAATCTCGCGGGTCAGCAACTGCAACTGCGGCTGGCTCAGCCGGCGATAGACCGAGGTGGCGGCATCCTCGCCCAGCATCACCAGCAGAATGGCGGCCTTGCGCAGGCCGCTCAGTTCGGCGCCGCTTTCCGCCATGTTCATCCCGCGCCGCCTTCCCGCAACCAGCTCTGAATCAGGCGGGTGGCGCCGGCCGGCTCATTCTTCACCTTTTCCGCCAGGTGGGATTTCAAATTCGAGACCCGCTTCAGCGCGGCGTCGCCTTCGTCGCGGCCGCCCGTTTGCTCCAGCAGCTCGCTGCCGTCGGGAGCCAGCAGCGGTCCGCTGGCTTCGCGGTGCAACTGCTTGCGCGCCCGCTCCGGAAGCTCCCGCAGCGCCGCTACAATCTGCTTCTTCACCGGACGCAGCAGCAGCAGGTACGCGCTGCCGAACAGCGCCCCCAGCGCCAGATAGCGGATCAGCCAGGTCCACTCTTTCAGGGTGCGCTGCAAACGCTCCAGCTTCGAGGGCGGCGCCGGCGCCTCCTGCTGCATGCCCTGGAAGGAGAGATTTTCCACCGCCAGCAGATCGCCGCGCTTGGCATCGATGCCCAGGGCGGCGCGCGCCAGCTCCTCGATCTGCTTCATCTCGTCGGGAGAGCGCTTGCGGCGGTTGACCACGCGCTGCGTGCCTTTCTGTTCCACCGTGATGGCATCGTCAATCAGCAACGCGGCGGAGATGGTGCGAATCCGTCCTGCCGGCTGGATGGTATGCCGCACCAGCTTGTTGACCGCATAGGTGCTGCTCTCCGACTTCGACGATTGGGTTTCTCCGCCACCGCTGCTCTTGGCCGGAGTCGAGACTTTGGCGTTAGGCAGGTTGCTGCTGGTTCCGGGAACTCCGCCCGCGACCGCCGGTCCTCCCATCTGCTCTTCGCTGCGAGTGGTTGAAAGCGCCACCGCGCTGTTGGGATCGTAGGTCTCCTGGGTCTCTTCGCCGGAAGAATAGTCGTAGTCCACGTGCACGCTGGCGCGCACGCCTTGCGCTCCCACCACCGGCTCCAGGGTCTCGACCACTCGCTTCGCCAGGTCGCGGTCCAGGTCGGAAGCGGCAATGCCGCCGCCGGCTCCCGGTCCCAGAGGCAGGTTGGTCTCGGCATCCACCACCACCACGCTCTCCGGACGCAGCCGGTCCACCGCGCCCGCCACCAGTTGTCGGATGGCGGTATCGGCCTGCTCCGGCAGCCGTCCGTGGCGCAGCTTGACCATCACCGACGCCTTGGCGGCATGCTGGTTGTCGCTGTACAGCGATTCCGCCGGCAGCACCAGATGCACCCGCACCGCTTCCACTTCCGACAACGTCCCCAGGGTGCGCTCCAGTTCGGCTTCCAGCGCGCGCTGGTAATTCACCTTCTCGCTGAAGTCGCTGCCCGCCCAGTTGGGTTTATCGAAGAGCTCAAAGCCCAGGCGGCCGCTGTGCGGCATGGCCTGCGAAGCTACCTCCAGCCGGGCACTGTCCAGCTTGTCGGCCGGCACCAGAATGTCAGCGCCATCCGTGGACTGCTGATAAGGAATGTTGCGCGCCGTCAGCCGGGCGACAATGTCCTGAGTGTCCTGCGGGGTCATTCCCGCATACAGCACCTTGTATTGCGGGCTGCCGATCATCTGCACAAACACATATAAGGTGGCGGCTACCAGCACGGCCCCGCCGATCAGCAGCAGCCGCTGCCGCAGGCTGAGCCCGGCGAAGAAGGTCCGAGTCTGGTCCATCACCCGCGATAGTGTCAGCTTCGAATCCATCGCAGCTCAGTCCTTGCTCTCCTAGAACTGCATGCCGGCGATCTGCTGGTAGGCCTGCACCACCTTGTTGCGCACCTGCACCATCAATTGAAATTGCAGATCGGCCTTTTCCACCGCAATCAACGCGTCGGGAAGATCGGCGCCATTGCCGCTCATCAGGTCCGTCACCTTGGCCGCCGCCGCCGACTGCTGCTGGTCCAGGTTGCGGACCACCACGTCCAGAACATCGTCGAAGCCGGCGGACGTAGCCGGAGCAGCGACCGGGACCGGCACCTCCGCTGGCAGAATGCGTATGCCGGGCAGTATGGCGTTGGTGCTCATGGCTCACTCCTTCCGCTGCTGCGGCTCACGGCTTCAGGATCTGCAGCGACTGCTGGATCATCTGCTTGGCCGCCTGCACCGCACTGGCATTCAGTTCATAGGCCCGTTCGGCGCCCATCAGGTCCACCATCTCCTGCACCGGATTGATGGCCGGGTAGGCCACAAAGCCGGCGGCATCGGCGTCGGGATGTCCCGGCTCGTAGCGTTCGATGGACGGGGTGGGATCTTCGGCTACTTCGGTCACCCGCACTCCGCCGCTCCTGCCCGGCAGCCCCGCTCCCATTGACCCGGCCAGCAGCAGGCGAAAGCTCGCCTCCGGCTGCGGCTGAAAGACCACCATGCGCCGGCGGTAAGGGCCGCCTTCGGGGGTGCGCGTGGTCTCGGAGTTGGCCAGGTTGCTGGTCACAATCTCGGCCCGCAAGCGCTCCGCCGACAGCGCCGAACCGCTGATCTGAAACATGCTGAACAGGTTCATTGTGCGCCTCCATTGATGGCCAATTGCAGGCGGCTGAACTCCAGTTGCAGCAACTGCACCGCCAGTTGATAGGTCAACTGGTTCTGCGCCATCAGTAAACTCTCGCGGTCGATGTCCACGTCGTTGCCGTCAGGACGCGCGACCAGCCCGGCCACGGTGTGAATCTGCGGCGAAGCTGCCGGCGCTCCGGCCGTTTCTGCTGCCAGCGCCTGGTGCAACTCCCGCGAGAAATCCAAATCCTTGGTGCGATAGCCGGGCGTGTCCACGTTGGCGACGTTTTCGCTGATCACGCCTTCCCGCGCCGAGCTCAGTTCCAGGGTGTGGCTGAGCAACTGCACCAGCGGTGTTTCCAGCCAGCTCATGCCATCCTCCGCGGGGGCAGCCCATGCTCGCGAATCTTGTTGCGAATGGTGCGCAGGCTGACACCCATCAGTTGCGCCGCCTGGGTACGATTGCCGGCGGTGGCATGCAGCGTGATCTCCAGCAGCAGCTTCTCGACTTCGCGCAGCGACTGTCCCGGACGCAGCCAGGCGTTTTCCGGACGTGCCGGGCCGTCTCCCAGGCAGAGCGCGCTCACCGCCAGCACCTGGTCCTGCGACAGCGCCACCGCCCGGCGCATGGCGTTGGCCAGCTCGCGCACATTGCCCGGCCAGGCGTGGGCCCGCAGCGCCGCCTTGAAGGACTCGCTCATCAGCGGCGCCGGCGCCGGGCGGCTGTATTGTTCGGCGAAATGTTCGGCCAGCAGCACCACATCGTCGCCGCGTTCGCGCAACGGCGGCAGCCCCAGGGCAATCACGTTGAGCCGGTAATAGAGGTCTTCGCGAAAGCGCCCCTGTTCCACCATCTGCGCCAGCGGACGGTTGGTGCTGGCGATCACCCGCACCTCCACCCGGGTGGGATGGGTGTCGCCCAGGCGGTAGAACTCCCGCTCCTGCAAGGCGCGCAACAGCTTGGGCTGCAGCCGCAGCGGCATCTCCGCAATCTCATCCAGCAGCAGGGTGCCGCCATGGGCCAGCGCGAACTTTCCCGCCTGGCTCTGCATGGCGCCGGTAAAGGCGCCGCGCACATGGCCAAACATCTCCGACTCCAGCAGGTCTTCCGGAACCGCGGCGCAGTTGACGGCCACAAAGGGATGAGTGGCGCGCCGGCTGCGCTGATGGATCAGCCGGGCAAGCAACTCCTTGCCGGTGCCGCTCTCGGCCAGAATGAGCACGTCGGCATCGCAGCGCGCCGCCTGCACCGCCTCGGTGACCGCCTGGCGCAGGGCTGGCGACTCTCCCAGGAGGCCGGCGTCGCCAGCGCCCAGCGCCGCGGCTGAGGCGATGGCCGGCAGCGGCAGGGGATTTTCGATTTGGGTACTAGGCAACATCTGCCTGCTCCTAAGCAGGAATCTGTCCAACCGGGGCGGTGGCCGATTAAAAGTTCTTCAGACGACGGCGGCGCTGTACAGACTCTCGGCCCGGCTGATGGCCGGCTGAGGCAGGTGCTCCGCCAAAATCACCTCGCCGTCGGCCAGAATCGAGGCCCGCTCGATCACGTGTTGCAACTCGCGCACGTTGCCCGGCCAGGAATACTGCCGCAGCATCATCAGCGCTTCCGTTGAAAGCGTCGCCTTCAGCCCATCGTCGGCCAGCTGCCGCAGGAAGTGGCGAGCCAGAAGTTCGACGTCGAAACCGCGCTCGCTCAGCGGCGGAAGCTGGATGGGAAAGACCGACAGGCGATAGAAGAGGTCTTCGCGGAATTGCCCGTCGCGCACCTGGTCCTCCAGCCGGGTGTTGGTGGCGGCGATCACCCGGGCATCCACCCGAAAGACATCGCAACTGCCCAGCCGCTGCACCTCTCCCTGGTCGAGGAAACGCAGCAGCTTGGACTGCATGCCCAGCGGCAGTTCGCTGATCTCGTCCAGGAACAGAGTGCCGCCGTTGGCGCTGTGGATCCGCCCCAGGTGCGACTGCACCGCGCCGGTGAAGGCGCCGCGCACATAGCCGAACAGCTCGGACTCCAGCAGGGCCTCGGGAATGGCGGCGCAATTCAGCACCGCGAACGGCTTGTCCGCGCGCGGGCTGAGCTGGTGAATGGCGTCGGCCACCATCTCCTTGCCGGTGCCGGTGGGACCGGTGATCAGCACCGGAGTGTTGCGGCCAGCCACCAGGTGTGCCAGTCGGTAAACCGCGCGGATGGCCGGGGACTCGCCCACCATTCCCGGCAACGAAGCCACCGAATTGGAGCGCGAGATTTCCACCGGCAGGCTGGCCGGCGTTGCCAGTCCATCCCAGCGGCTGATCGCCTGAAACAGCTCGCGAGCGTCGGCGCTGCGCCATTGTTTGGGAGCGACGGTGTGGCCGCTCTCGTCCAGCATCAGCACGTCAATGCCGGGGAAGCGTTGATGAATGATGTTGAGCAATTCTTCCGGCGCCAGGTCGGGCAATGCCGGGTCCAGCAACAAGAGCTGGCACTCGGTGCATTCCAGTTTTTCCAAAGCTTCAGCTCCGCCAACCGCCTCCGCCGCATGCACGGAAGAATTCTCCAGGTTGTGCAAAATCTGTTTGCGCAGGCTGGAATTGGGAGTGGCGATAATGACTGCCGGATCGGGATAGTAGGTGTGGGCAGCAGCGCTCATGAACCAAAGTTGTAACTGCCTAAGCTTAGAAAGAAGTTGGAAGGAAGTTAGAAGTACTTAAGAAAGTGAAGTTTTTAATGAGGTGTGGAGTTAATTACTTGACAGCCTCAGCGTGAGCCAATGGAAGCCGCACCCGTAACGCGCCAGCTTCCTCGCCTTCCATTAGCGCGGCTCCCATAGAAGCCAGGTGGCGGCGAGCCACCTCGCGGGCGAAGCCGGCATCTTCGCTGTCCGGCAATTGCTGCCCAGCGCCGAGATCGAGCACGACCTCCTCATCGTCAGTGACTCGGCACGCCATCACCAATTCGGTTCCCCGCGGCAATGTCCCCACCCAGCACAGCAGCAGATGAAACAGGGCAGTCTGCAGCCGGGCGGGATCGCCCAGCATCACAGTCGCCGCCGCCCGGATGCGCAGCGTAATGCCGGCCGAGTCGAATAGCGGAAACATCTCCTCGCCGAGCCGGCGGAGAAATTCATCCAGCGCGATCGCCTGCCGCGAGGTTGCTGGAGACGATGCGTCGCTGAGGGCGCGGGCGCGTTGCAGGCAGCGATGCAGATGGTCCGCACACTCCAGCGCAGATTGGAGAGTGGCCCGAAATTCTTCCGCCTTCTGGTCGCGCGCCAGCCCCAGCTCCAGCGCGCAGTGCAGTGCGGTCAGCGGCTGGCTCATCTGGTGAAATAGGTCGGAGACCACGTCTCGGCGCTGGGGCTCTGCGGGATGGTTTTGTCGATCAGGCGAGGACTTGGACACGGCAACTGATTTCGTAGCCCACTCCGCGAATGGTGTGAATCAGCGGAGGGGTAAAGCCTTCATCCACTTTCTTGCGCAGATAATTAATGTAAACGTCCACGATGTTGGTGGTGGTGTCGAACGACAGGTTCCACACGTGTTCCACGATCATCGCGCGGGTCATGCGCCGGCCGGCGTTGCGCATCAGGTATTCCAGCAAGGCAAATTCCTTGGAGGTCAGCTCGATGTGCTTGCCGCCGCGGCTGACCCGGCGTTCAATTCGGTCCAGTTCCAGATCGGCAACCCGCAACAAAGCTTCCACGCTGCGCGGACTGCGCCGCAGCAGGGCCCGCACCCGCGCCGACAATTCGGAGTAAGAGAATGGTTTGATCAGGCAGTCGTCGGCGCCGGTGTCGAGCGATTGCACCCGGTCTTCGACCCGGCTGCGGCCGGTCAGCACCAGCACCGGAAGCGAAGGCTTCTTGGCGCGCACCGCGGTCAGCACCGCGATACCGTCCAACTTGGGGAGATTGAGGTCGAGAACGATCAGGTCATAATCATTGTCCAGCGCCAACTGGCGGGCGAGGTCGCCATCGCCGGCAGTATCCACAGCATAATGTTCGGCTTCGAGGCCTTTGCGAACAAAGCTGCTGAGCGGTACATCGTCTTCGACCAGAAGAATTCGCATGGCGCAGTAACTGCTCCGTAGTTACCTCAATTCTTCGCTTCCAGCCTGCCAGCGTCAAACGTTAGCGGCGGCAAACTCCAGGCGGCGTGCCGTTTTGGAACCAACCACATTCCTCCGTTGGCCGCGATCCCAACAATCTCGGGGCCCGCAGCGGACGAGGGTTACAATACAGGTATGGCTCGTGGTTGGGAGAGCAAAGCCGTCGAAGCTCAAATGGAAGCGGCCAGTATCGAGTCCTCCGGCCATCACCGCCAGCCGACGCCGGCGGAGCAGCAACTGGCCAAACGCAAAGCCGGCCTCATGCTTTCCCGCAAGCATGTTCTGCAGCAGTTGGACGCCAGCAGCAACGATCGTTATTCGGAGATGTTGCGCCGTTCGCTCGCCGACCTGGACAAGGAAATCGAAGCCCTGGGCTGAACCGCCCTGCCTTTGCAGGCCGCGAATCAACTCAGTTTTCGACTGCCTTGTATCAGGGCACGACTTCAGTCGTGCCGATAGAGCCCATTATTTCTGTCATCCCGAACCGACTTTAGTCGGTGAGGGATCTGCGGTTCCGACTTTTTCGGCGGCCTCGCCTTTCGCCGTAGCTCCCAATACCTCACACGCACCCGTGACCGCCGTCACCGGATCGGGTTTATCCTCAGCGCGACAATCGTGGCCAGAGGTGCACTATGCCGGTACTGATCATCGCTGTAGTTTTCTTCCTGATCTTTCTGGTGATGGGGGTGATGGGAATCACCGCCATGGTAGCGGAGCATGGCGGCCATCTGTTCAGCGGCCACTGGAGCGACGAGGTCCCACCCAAGGCGGCCTCCAAGCCCATCGCCTGAATGCCAAGGACCGCGTGCGGCTCAGGTTGAGAGCGGCCGCTTCATAGAGGCGCCGCCATCACCCGCGACAGGCAATCTTCACAGAAGCCGCTGTCCTTGATGTCAATCCATTCCACCGCGTGCGCCGGCGCCATGGCGCAGTTGTAGTCCTGGCAGTGCTTCAGTCCCAGGGTATGTCCCAGTTCATGCACTGACTCGATGAGCAGCCGGTTGGCCAGCATGTCGGCATCGTCTTCCAATCCATAAAACTGCTGCCGCAGCCGGTGATAGGAGACCAGCGCGCTCTTGCCGCTCAGCTGGGCTTCGCCGAAAACGAAGGTGAGAATCGGGATATAGAGATCGAGCCCGGTCACCCCGAGTAAGCGCCAGCAGTTGCCGCCAACGTACCTCTGCATGCGCGCCAGAATCTCCGACGAGTGATATTGCTGGCGCTCGGCGTGGAGAGCGAACTGGCAATCCAGGCCCGGTGACAGGATGACGGTGGGCACATGGAATTTCTGGTGCAGTTCCTGCTGCAGCCATTCCAGCAACTGCATGTCCACCGACCCGACCGGAAGTAGTTGAAGAAGCTTCATAAGCCGCAAGCCAGGCTGTCCTTCAGCCCCTGCAATCAGACGCGGCGGTCGCCGATCGCGTGCGCCCGCTCAGCGTCCGGCCACCGCTTCCGCTTCTTTCTCCTTGCGCTGCCAGCCGTATTTCTTCAGCTTGTGGTGCAGGGTCACGCGGTCAATGCCCAGCGCCTCGGCGGTGCGCGTCTGGTTGCCGCCGCACTCGTCCAGCACCCGCATGATGTGCGCGCGCTCCACGTCCTCCAGGCAACGGACCTCCAGCGGAAGGCTGCCGTTGCGGGCTTTCAGGGTGAAGTCCTGCTCGCGCAGCTCCGGCTCCTGCGCCACCACCATGGCCCGTTCCACCGCATTCTCCAGTTCGCGGATGTTCCCCGGCCAGGGATATTGCTGCAGCGCGTTCATGGCCGCCGGCGACACCCGCGTAATCCGGCTGTTCATCTCGCTGGAGAACTTGCGCAGGAAGTGGTCCACCAGCAGCGGGATGTCCTCGCGGCGATCGCGCAGCGGCGGCAGTTCGAGATGGAAGACATTCAGCCGGTAGAAGAGGTCAGGACGGAAGCTGCCTTCTTCGATCAGTTGCTCCAGGTTCTTGTTGGTCGCGGCCACGCAACGGAAGTCCACGTGGATCGACTGATTGCCGCCCACTCGCACGATCTCGCGCTCCTGCAACACCCGCAGCAGGTCGGTCTGGGTCTTCAGGCTGATGTCGCCAATCTCGTCCAGAAATACCGTGCCGCCCTCGGCCACTTCAAACTTTCCCTTCTTGCGATACTGCGCCCCGGTGAACGCCCCCTTCTCGTGGCCGAACAGCTCGCTCTCCAGCAGCGTCTCGGTCAGCGCTCCGCAATGAATCACCACCAGGGGATGGAAGCGCCGCGGGCTGGCGGCGTGGACGGCGCGCGCCACCAGTTCCTTGCCGGTGCCGCTTTCGCCGGTGATCAGCACGGTGGCATCGGTCGGGCCCACGGTCTCGATGGCGTCGAAGACCTTCTTCATGGCCGCGCTCTGGCCGATGATGTCCGGAGGGTGCGCGATCTCCGCCACCGTCTCTTTCAAGCGCACGTTTTCCTGCTGGGTCCGCCGATGCGACATGGCGTTGGCGACCAGGTGCGCAATCTCGTCCGGGTCGAGCGGCTTGTTGACGTAATCGTAGGCGCCGTTTTTCAGCGCCGTCACCGCGGTCTCCACCGAAGCATAGCCGGTCATCATGATGACCAGCATCTCCGGGTCAGATTTCATGCAGCCGCCGCTGCAACTCGATGCCGTCGGTGCCGCGCATCTTGATGTCCAGCAGGCCGACGTCAAAGGTCTGCTCGGCAACCCGGGTCAGCGCATCGCTGGCATTTTCCGCCGTGGTGACCTCGTAGCCTTCCTCGGCGAACCACTTGGCCAGCGAATCGCGAACACTCAGTTCATCGTCAACGATTAATAATTTGCCTTGCGTCATTTTGTTACCTCGAATTCCTGCTTCGGGCCCCGGTCCCCGCGCGTTCGCCGGGCGCTTCCGCCGGTGGAAGCACCGGGCTTTAGCCCGGTGACCTGGGCGCCCTGCTCTCGCCGGGCTTTAGCCCCGGCCCACTGCGCTCTCCGTCGCCACGCCCGCCATCGCCGGGTTCTGGCTGTCAAGCGGCAGAAAGATACGGAACGTCGTGCCCGCTCCGGGGCGTGAAACTACTTCAATCCGCCCACCGTGCCGTTCCACAATGTTGTGGCTGATGGCCAGGCCCAGTCCCGAGCCGCCCGCTTCCTTAGTGGTGTAGAAAGGCTCAAAGATGTGGGCCATATGCTCTTCGGTGATGCCCATGCCGTCGTCGCGAATGGTCAACTCCAGCGTGGCCTCGTCCGGCACACGAGTGTTGATCCACAAGTTGCCTTCGTGCGGCATGGCGTCAATGGCGTTGATCACCATGGCCAGCACCACCTGTTCGATCTGCGCCGGATCGCAATGTACCGGCGGCAGTTGCGGCGCCAGCTCCAGGTTCAACTGAATTCCCGCCATGTCCATCTTGTGCTGCACCAGCTTGATGCAGCGGTCAATCACTTCATTCAGGTTGCACCACGCCAGGTTCATGGGCGAGACCCGCGAGAAGCTCAGCAGGTTCTTCACCAGCTCGCCGCAACGTTTGCTTTCGCTGGCAATCAGGTCGAGTGACCCCTGCATCTCCTGGCTCTTGGGGGAGGTGGGGAACTGGTTCACGATCCAGCGTTTCACCAGCCGCGAGTAAATGAGGATGCCGGCCAGGGGATTGTTGATTTCGTGCGCCACCACCGCGGCCATCTTGCCGATGGTCGCCATCTTCTCCACGTGCAGCATCCGCTGGTGCGCCTGCCGGAGTTCGCGCGTCTTCTCATCCACGCGGTCTTCCAGAGTGCGGGCCCAGGCTGTGATTTCGGCCTGCGCCACCTGCAAGCGGTTGCTCATATCGTTGAAGGCGCCGGTCAGTTCGCCGATCTCGTCATGCGAATGCACCGGAATCTGGTAGCCGGCGTGGCCGCTGGCGATGCGTTCGGTGCCGGATTCCAGGACGCGCAGCGGCGTCCGCACCACCTGCCACACAAACACGCCGCTCAGCAGCACGATCGCCAGCATAGCCACGGCGGTGTAGAGCGCCATTTGGCGGGATTCGTGCGCCAGTCCCTGGTCCACCTTGGCCAGCGAGATGTTGGCATCGAGCACGCCCAGAATCTGCTGTCCCGCGGGATGAGCATGGCAGGCGGCATTCGAACAGGCCGGCTCGTTCTCGATTGGGGTTATCACCCCCAGCACCCGCGAGCCCTCGGCGCGATAAATGCGGAAACGGCCGGAACGGTTCAGCCGTGCCAGCGGTTTGGATTTTTCGTGGCAGGCATAGCAGGCCTCGGCGCCTTTATCCACGTTGGCGCCCACTTCCGCCGGCGCGCTGGAATAACTGATCAGCCCCTGCGGATTCATGATGCGAATGCGCACCATGCCGGGCTGGTCGGCCATGTTCAGGATCAGCTCGTACAGGCCGACTCGGTCGTTGTTCAGCATGTAGCGGGAAGCGCTGCGGCGCAGCACGTCGCTCTGCGTTTCGGCGCTGAGCAAGGCTGCCTCTTCCAGGCGGTGGCGCTGGTCGCGAATGCTGAAATATCCCAGCAGGGAAAAGACGATGAGCATCACCACGAACAGCGAAGCCATCAGCTTGGCGGTGATGCTGTGTCCGAAGCGGTGAAGACCTCGCGGACGGACAGCAGGGTCTTCCCCTGATTTCCGGAAGGAAGACCCATGCGAGTTGTCAGTCGCCGGCATGTGCGGGCACCCTGTATTCCGCCATCGCCGGAGCAGTCCGTTCTGCAAGCGCCGGAGCTTGCGCCTTCTCCTCCGGGAAAATCGGCAGGTACTTGGCCACGAAACCGAAGATGGCAAAGCCGAGCGCAACAAACATCGCGGTGATGATGACTTCCGTCCACTTGGGTGCGTAACGGCCGCCCACCGCGGTTTCCACGCCGGTGATGGCCACGTTGAGCCGGTTGGTGACGAAGCCCAGCAGCGTCAGCACCGCGCAGAGATACAAACCCTGCGCGCTCTCGCGAATTTTGGGAATCAGCAGCAGCCCCAGCGGCGCCAACACCGACAGCACGATCTCCAGCAGGAAGAAGCGCTGCTCGTAACTGGACTTGAACAGCAGGCCCAGAATGCCGCGATGGTAGAAGTCTTCAAACTTCAGAATGCCGTAGAGTGCCAGCACCACTACCAGCACCCGCCCCAGGTCCTGAAGAATCGGAAGCTCCAGCTCGCGGCCGAAATACTTCGAGCTCATCGACGACTCGAAGATGGTCATGGCCAGTCCCACCGCAATCGCCGACAGGAAGAAGAACACCGGCAACAGCGGGCTGTACCAGAAGGGGTGCAGCTTGTTCGGCATGATGAGGTACAGCGTCCCCAGGGACGACTGGTGCAAAGTGGAGAGCAGTACGCCGAGGATGACGAACACCACCATGAAGCTGCGGATAATCTTCAGCGGCTTCTGCAAGTTGAAGTGCTCGAGCACGATCGGCGAGAACTCCAATGCCAGCACCGCGGTGTAGAGCATGACGCAGTAGGCCACCTCGAACATCACCGAGTGGGGATTGCGCATGACCAACGGGTGCCAGATGTTCCAGGGCAGGCCCAAGTCGTACATCAGCGCCGCGCACACCAGCAGGTAACCCAGAAATGCGGTCAGGATGGTGGGCCGTACGATAGCGTGCAAGCGTTTGATGTTGAAAATCTCGACCGCCGCCGTCAGAGTGAATCCGCCGGCCGCCAGCATCACGCCGCACATTACATCGAAGCCGATCCACAGCCCCCAGGGAAACTGGTCCGACAGATTGGTGGAGGCGCCCAGACCCTTGAAGAAGCGGATGTAGGTGCAGTAAATGCCGGCCACCATGATGACCGCGAACACCATCTTCCAGAAGGTAAACGCACGAAACTTGGGCACGGTCATTCGCTGCCACCTTTCTTATTTTTCTCTTCGGCTTCGGCGGCCGCCACGTCCTGGCGGCGATGGCTGATCCAGTAAATGCCACCCAGCATGGTGCCGAAGAGTGGCACGAAGTCGGGAATGCGGGACAGCACCTGATAGGTATAAAGCGGCAGCGCGCGCTCGGTGAGGTCCTTGCGGAAGCCGAAGTTCTCAACCCCGATGGAGGACAGCAGCAGTATCGAAGTCCCGCCGACCTCGGTTTCGCCGAAGATATGGTTCACATACTTGCCGGGATTGTCATGGACGCGCTTCTTGGCTTCTTCCAGAAGCTGATCGCGATCCCCGAACTTGGTGGCGCCGGTGGGACAGATTTCCGCGCAAGCCGTCTGCTTACCCTCGGCCACCCGCTTGCTGCACATGATGCACTTACGCACCCCGGGAATCGCCTTCTCCCATTCGTACTTAGGGACACTGAAGGGACACGCTGCCATGCAGTAGCGGCAACCCATGCACTTGCTTTTGTCGTAGGTGACCGGACCCAGGGAGGTCTTCTTCATCGCGCCCACCGGACAAACCGAGGCGCAAGCCGGGTCGTCGCAGTTCATGCACAGCTTGCGCATGAACTTATCGCCCTTGGTCATGATGGCGGTGTATTTGTGCTCCGAGGTATAGGCCTGGTCTGCAATCTTGTCGTCGTAGGGCAGGCCGTTCTCCGCGGCGCAGCCCTGTTCACACTGTTTGCACCCGATGCACAGGGTGGCGTCGTAGAGTATTCCTTTGCTCATGGTGATCTCTCCGCGTCGTCCGGGCGGGGCAATCGGACCCTGGCAGGGGAAGGTGCCGGGGCCGGCACCGTCGGGGCGGCAGCTTGGCTTGGTAAAGAACCGCCGCTCCCGGCCGAACCGCAATCGGATCGGCCACGGAGCGACTGGAATAGCTACTTAAGCGTCTTTACGTAAGCCGCCAGCTTCGCCGCATCGGCAGCGCTAACACCCCTGCTGCCAAACGCGTGCATGGCCTTCTTCTGCGGGCCGCCGTTCTCGATGTAATCGACCAGTTCAGCAGTGGTTGCCTTCTGAACTTTGTCGGACGAGAACTCGGGAGCTCCCATCTTCTTTCCTGCAGCGCTGCCCTTGCCGTCTGCCCCGTGGCAACTGGCGCACTTCGTCTTGTACAGGTCTCCCTGCGCCCACGACAGGTTGGGAAGAACCAGGAACAGGGCGATAGCGGTAATCAGGACTGCAAAAACGACTTTCTTCATCACTTCTCCCAGTACAGCGTTATGAAAGTGGACCTTGTGAGGCGCTTCGTTATTACTGAGATGAAACGCCACAACTCCTGCCAGGCCCGCACACATGAAACCTCCATGAGTACAGTTTCATAGTGGGCGCGAGAGAGTAGGTGATGCAGTGATAGGGGTCACGGGCGGACGTGATGGATTTCGCAACAATTCGTACGGCCGTTCGAAAATGAACGAGGCGATTCGCTACAGAAACGGAGGCGCGTGGCAGATTGAAGCAGAATTCTGCGAGAAATCGCAGCAGTAACCCGGTTACAAAGGTGGAGGATATAACTTCGCTATCAGCAAGAAAGGGAGCAGCGGTGTCGCAAATCTACTCAGCCGTCGGCGACGTTCCGTCTGATTAGTCGCCGCTCGTCGTTGCCAGGATCGCCGAACTGCCGACGGACTTCCTATGCTGACGCGCGGGATCGAAGTAAGCCAGAACGCCTCGAATAACCCAATATCCGGCAGAAATCCCGAGCGCAAAAGCGGCCATGATGGTCAAAAGAAGCAGAATGGAGAGCATATGTGGCGCTGCAGTCCTTTCGTCTCCGAGCCTCGCCGGATGCGCTCAGTCTTTGCTCGAACCCTATGAGCGCATCTGAGGCAACGGCTAAACTTACTGGATGCACTCTAACGCGAGTTTGACGCCGGGGGTGTTGGCAAATAAGATACGTGAGTAGAATTGCGTTTCCCCACTCCCAGACTTTCCAGAGCCGCCTGCGACGCCTAAACCACCATTTGGGGCCATTTTCCCGCAGAAGGAACGGTAGCGGGAGCGGAGGAGTGAAACCGCTCGTTTGGGGATAACACTAGGGTTTTCATGGGTATAAGCAACATCACGGTCCGCGGCGCGCGCCAGCATAACCTGAAGAACATCGCGGTCGAGATTCCGCGCAACAGTCTGACGGTGATCACCGGACTGAGCGGTTCCGGCAAAAGTTCGCTGGCCTTCGACACCATTTATGCCGAAGGGCCAGCGCCGCTACGTGGAAACGCTTTCCGCCTATGCTCGCCAGTTCCTCGACCAGATGGAGCGGCCGGACGTGGACAGCATTGACGGCCTCAGCCCGTCCATCGCCATCGAGCAGAAGACCACCAGCCGCAGCCCGCGTTCCACCGTCGGCACCATCACCGAAATTTACGATTACCTGCGCCTGCTTTATTCCTCCATCGGGATCCCGCACTGCCCACAGTGCGGCCAGGCCATCTCGCGCCAATCGGCTGACCAGATCGTGCAGCAGGTGATGGAGCTGCGTCCCGAGGACCGCGTGATGGTGCTGGCGCCGATCGTTCGCGGCCGCAAGGGCGAGTTCAAGAAGGAGCTGGACAAACTCCAGCAGCAGGGCTTCGCGCGGGCGCGCATTGACGGCGAGCTGCGCAACATCGCCGACGAGGACATCAAGCTCGACAAGCGCAAGAACCACACCATCGAGTTGGTGGTGGACCGCCTGCTGGTCAAGACCGGCATCGAGCGGCGGCTGGCGGCGTCGGTTGATGTGGCGATGAAGCTGGCCAACGGCCTGGTGCAGATCGTGGTGGTGGGCGGCGAAGAGCATCTTTATTCATCCCGCCTGGCCTGTCCCGATTGCGGCATCAACGTTCCGGTGCTGGAGCCGCGCTCGTTTTCGTTCAACAGCATTTACGGCGCCTGCCCCGAGTGCAACGGTCTGGGCAGCAAGTACGACTTCGACCCGGCGAAGGTGATAACCGACTGGTCCAAGCCTCTGCTCGAGGGCGGCCTTGGTCCGGGCTCGGCCTCGCAGGGCATGATTCGCATTTTGCAGGCGGCGGCGCTGACCTACGGTTTCAACCTGAACACGCCCTTCGAGTCGCTGCCCAAGAAGACGCAGGACCTGCTCCTCTACGGACCGCCGGCGAGCGAGAAGAAGCGCGGGGGCTTTCTTGGCGTGTTTGCCTATCTGCGGCAGGCCATGGAAGAGAGCACCTCCCAGGGCTATCGCGACTGGCTGCTCGATCACATGTCGGCGACCGTCTGCCCGGCATGCCATGGCAGGCGTCTGCGTCCGGAGAGCCTGGCGGTGAAGGTCAAGGGCATGTCCATCGCCGACTTCACGGCGTTGCCGGTGTCGCGGTCGGTGAACGCGGTGGCGCAGATCAAGCTGAACCAGCGCGAAGAGAAGATTGCCGGCCGCATCCTGCGCGAAATTGTCGAACGGCTGGGCTTCCTGAACGCCGTCGGCTTGGGCTACATCTCGCTCGACCGCTCCGCCGCCACGCTCAGCGGCGGAGAAGGCCAGCGCATCCGTCTGGCAACGCAGATCGGCTCGCGTCTGCGCGGCGTGCTCTACGTGCTCGACGAGCCTTCCATCGGATTGCATCATCGCGACAACGAACGGTTGCTGCATGCGCTGGAATCGTTGCGCGATCTGGGCAACACCGTGCTTGTGGTCGAGCACGACGAAGACACCATTCGCCGCGCCGATTACGTGATTGATCTCGGGCCCGGCGCCGGCCGTCACGGCGGCGAAGTGGTTGCCAGCGGCACGCCGCACCAGATCGAGCTGGCGCCGCGCTCACTGACTGGACAGTACATCTCCGGCGCCAAGCAGGTGATCTCCCGCTATGCGCGACGCCAGCCCAACGGTAAGGCCATCGCCATTCTGGGCGCGCGCGAGAACAACCTGAAGCATCTGGACGTCAGCTTTCCGCTGGGCGTGATGACCGTCGTCACGGGCGTCTCCGGCTCCGGCAAGTCAACTTTGGTGAACGACATTCTCTACCGGGCGTTGGCGCAGGCGCTGTATAAATCGCGCGAGCAGCCGGGCGAACATAAATCCATCAGCGGTACCGAGTACATTGACAAGGTCATCCGCATTGACCAGTCGCCGATTGGCCGCACCCCGCGCTCGAATCCGGCGACCTACACTGGCGTATTCACGCACATCCGCGATCTCTATGCCATGTTGCCGGAGTCGCGCGAGCGCGGCTACAAGGCCGGACGCTTCTCCTTCAACGTTGCCGGCGGCCGTTGCGAGGCCTGCCAGGGCGATGGCGAACGTCGCATCGAGATGAACTTTCTGCCCGACGTGTACGTGCTGTGCGAAGTGTGCGGCGGCAAGCGCTATAACCACGAGACGCTGGCGGTGAAATACAAGGGCTATTCCATCGCCGACGTGCTGGAAATGCCGGTGGCCGACGCATTGCCGCTGCTGGAAAACATTCCGCAGATCAAGCAGAAGCTGCAGACGCTGGTGGATGTCGGGCTGGGCTACATTCACCTGGGACAGTCGGCGGTGACGCTGTCGGGCGGCGAGGCGCAGCGCATCAAGCTGGCGCGCGAACTGAGCAAGCGGCAGACCGGCAAGACGCTCTACCTGCTCGACGAGCCCACCACCGGCCTGCATTTCGACGACGTCAGCAAGCTGCTGGAGGTGCTGCACCGGCTCACCGACCTGGGCAACAGCATTATCATCATCGAGCACAACATGGACGTCATCCGCAACGCCGATTGGATCATCGATCTCGGCCCCGAGGGCGGCGAGGATGGCGGACGCGTGGTGGCCCAGGGCACTCCCGAGCAGGTGGCGCGGGTGAAGAAATCCTATACCGGACAAACTCTAGCCAAACTGCTGCCGGCAGCGTCTAATCATGCGAGCAATACCGAAGCGCGCGCCACGGCGCAGCCGGGCAAAGCATGAGTTCATCACTGCAACCGAATTTTTCGTCGGAGCCGCCATTGCCTGACGGCTCCGCCGCGGTCGTGCCACCGCCACCGCCGCCACTCATCAGCCAGCCCCCGCCGCCGGTGTTTCCGGCCTGGAGCGGCTGGGACGTTTTAGCGGTGCTGGTCTTTACTTTCGTCACCGTTCTCGTCCTCAGCCTGGTGGCCATCTTCATTCTGGCCATGAGGCCGGGACATCGTCCGGTATCGTTCACCGACCTGAGCGCGGATTCGTCGTTGCTGCCCGCAGTGCTCATCAGCCAGGCCGTCGCCTACCTGCTAGTGCTGGTGTTTATGTACTTCATGGTGCGCAGCCGTTCAGGACAGACCTTCGGGCAGGCGATTCATTGGCAATGGCCGGGCAAATCGCTGCTTCTATTCTTTGGCCTGGGCGTGGTGGTGGCGCTGGTGGTGGACAGCCTGTCGCGCTTTCTTCCCATCCCCAAATCGCTACCCATGGACAGCTACTTTCATGACGAGATGAGCGCCTACATGATGGCGATTTTCGGCATCACCCTGGCGCCTCTGATGGAAGAGCTGTTTTTCCGCGGCATGCTGTTTCCCTGGCTGGAGCGCAAGCTGGGCCAATATACATGGTTCCAAGCCGGCACGCGCGCTGTGGTCACGGCCATCCTGGTCACCGCCGCGGCTTTTGCCGCCATTCACGGAGCCCAGCTCGGCTACGCCTGGGCGCCCATCTTCAGCATCTTCGTCGTCGGCATTGCCTTCACCCTGGTGCGCGTTCGGACTAACTCGGTGGCGTCTTGCTTCCTGGTGCATTGCGGCTACAACTTTGCGCTCTTCGCCACGCTGTGGTGGGTGAGCGACCACTTCCGCCATCTGGATAAAGTCTCCGGCTGAGATGGTATGTTTAGAGCGATGGGAAATTCGCGGGCTGAACTACTGACCCTGCTGGCGAAGAAGTCGTTTCGCCTTGGCCAATTCACGCTTTCCTCCGGCGGCACCAGCGATTACTACGTGGATTGCCGCCTGACCACGCTCGACGCCGCGGGCGCGCGCCTGACCGGCGAGACCGTGCTGGAAGAAATCCATGCGCGAGGCTGGAAGGCGCAGGCCATCGGCGGCCTGACCATGGGCGCCGATCCCATCGTGGTGGCGACCTCGGTGATCAGCCAGCAGCAGGGAACGCCGATTAACGGCTTTCTGGTGCGCAAGGCGGAGAAGACCCACGGTACCGGCCAGCGCATCGAAGGCTTTCGCGACAAGCCCGCGCGTGTCGTAATTGTGGACGACGTCTGCACCACTGGCGCCTCCACCATCCAGGCGATTGAAGCCGCGCGGGAATATGGTTTCGAAATCGCCGGAGTTTTGTGCCTGGTGGAGCGCGAAGAAGCCCAGGGCCGTCCAAACGTGGAGAAAGCCGCAGCGCCGGCGGAGTTCGTCGCGCTGTTTACCGCCAACGATGTTCGCGCCGAGCATGTCAAGAATCTATGATCCCGGCTGACTGTTTGAGGCGTGTTTTGAAGTTCTAACCACTAGCCACTGACCACTAGCCACTGCTTATGATCAAGACCCTGGAATGGACCGACGCCGGTGTGCGCTTCATTGATCAGACGAAGCTGCCCACGGAAGAGGTTTACGTCACCTGCAAGAGTTACGAGGAAGTTGCCGACGCCATCCGCACCATGATTGTCCGTGGAGCACCGGCTATCGGCGTTGCCGCCGCGATGGGTGTTGCTCTCGGTGTTCGCGACTCCAAGGCCACCGACCTGGACGGCCTGCGCTGCGAGCTTTTGCGCATCAGCGATGTGCTGGCGGCCACGCGGCCCACTGCCGTCAACTTGTTCTGGGGAATTCGCCGCATGCAGAACAAGTTTGAAGAACTCAGTGGCCTACCGATTGCTCAGATCAAGCAGGAGATGATCGCCGAAGCTCAGCGCGTGCTGGACGAGGACATCGCCTCCAACCAGGCGATGGGCCGCCATGGTGCGGTGCTGCTGCCCGCGTCAGGCACCATCCTCACCCATTGCAACGCGGGCGCGCTGGCCACCGCCGGCTACGGCACCGCGCTGGGCGTGATTCGCGCGGCGGTGGAATCCGGCAAAAAGCTGAAGGTCTTCGCCGACGAGACCCGGCCGTTTCTGCAAGGCTCGCGCCTGACCGCGTGGGAGCTGATGAAGGACGACATCCCGACTACCGTGATCTCCGACAACATGGCAGGCGCCATCATGGCGCAGGGCAAGATTGACGCGGTCATCGTGGGCGCCGATCGCATTGCCGCCAACGGCGATGTCGCCAACAAGATCGGCACCTACACCGTCGCGGTGCTGGCCAAAGAGCACGGCATTCCGTTTTATGTCGCCGCGCCGTTCTCGACCGTGGACCTCGACACCGCCGACGGTACGCACATTCCCATCGAGCAGCGCGCCTTCACCGAGGTCACCCACATGGCCGGGAAGCAGATCGCGCCCACCGGAGTTGGGGTGGAGAATCCGGCCTTCGACGTGACCCCGCATCGCTACGTGACCGCCATTGTGACCGAGCGCGGGGTGGCGCGGGCGCCCTATGGCGAGTCGCTGCAAAAGCTGTCCAAAGCCGGAAGCTGAAACTCTAAGAGCAGAAGGGTAGCCGGGGCTGCGATTCGGGACTTCACCGTGCGGCGATGTATGCATGCCAACATGGGACTTTTGGGATTTTTGGGACTTTTGAGACTTTGCCACTTTGCATACATATATGCAAAAATCGACCCTCTAACTGCCGTGGAATCTTAGGAATACCTTTAAACGCTGTAGTATCATCGACTTCTGCACAGTCGTGCTCTTAAGTCGTTTGTTTTCAATGTCAGGCTGCTGTCTTTTACTTCTGCACTTTACGCCGCCCGGGAGCCTCGACTTCGCTTCCCCAAGCCAGATTCGGTTCGACTCCGCCTGCTTCGACCGCAAAAAAGGCGTCCCTGGGGGACGCCTTTACTGTTCTTGGATGGACGCTACTGCGGCTGCTGGTTCGCCGGGTTGAGCTGCTGCTGATAAAGCCGCTGCTGCTCCTGGATCTTCTGCAACTCTTCCAGCATCTGTTCCGGCGTCTTGCCGTTCATCTCCTGATTGGCATCCTCATCCTGAGAGGGCTGCGGCATCTGCTGCTGCTCGGCAGCGGCCTCGCCGTTAGGGCTGCGGAAGATGGGCGGACGGAAGCGGCCGGGCGCCATGGGTCGCTGGGGCGGCTCCGGTTCCGGTTCCACTTCAGCCTGGTTGTCCTCGTCCATGGGTTCCTGCGCCTGTGGTTGCTGCTGCCTGCTGCGTCTGGGCGACGTTCGTCGTCTGGTTGCCGCCGGCTTGGCGAGGCGTGAGGATCACGCGCTGTACGCCGCCGGGGTTGCCGTTGATGCCCAGGATCACGTAGTCGAACTTGGTGCCATTCAGCAGCGAGGCCAGCACATCGCGGGGCTGGCCGGGGCCGAACACGGCTGCCACGCGGTCACCCGTTGCGCTTGCGGGAACATCAATCGTGGCGCCGGTCTTGGCCTGCACCGAATGCAGCACCTGCGATAGTGTCGCATTGCGGGCATTGATGGTGAGCTGACCGTTGTTGTAGGTGACGTCGGGCGGCTGAGGCTGTTGCTCCTCCAGCGTGGGCGGAGGCGCCGCAGGCTGCGGTTTCTCTTCCACCGGGGCCGGCTTTTTGTGGTGATGTACGGCCTTGGGATGGCTTTGCGGCGCGGCCGTAGTTTGCGCCTGCGCAACCGGCAGCATCAGCGCGCCGGCCAGCATCGCCAAAACCCATCCCAACCTCTGCTTCAGGCGTAACATAATATCTTGGACGGCCAACTCCCCGGAGTGTCTCCGTCAATTGTCCGTCGGCTTTTATTGTAGTCGCTTTTGAAAGCTGCATCTAACGGATTACGGCGGGTTTTGCCGGTGCGCCAGGCATCCGCCATTGTTGCAAGTGAGGTCCGAGATTTTATGCAATCCAAGAGCCGCTATCGTCGTTGCGTCCTGTTAATTAGCGTTGTGTCTGCTCTAATCCTGCTGGGTTTGCCGTCATTCGCGCAGAGCTGCTTGAACGCGACCGATCTCGATGTCCCGACGCGAACTGCGATTGAAGCCGCAGCCCGCCAGTATTTCGATATGGCCGCCCGCGGCGACGTGGCCGGTCTCAAGGCCCACGCCATTCCGGCGATTGCCGGCGATTTTGCCAGCATCGAGCAGGCGGTGGTCACCAATAAGCCCTACTTGTCCGGAGCCGAGCCCAAGACAGTTTCCTCCTACGAGCTTGACGCTTCGCAGGCGAAAGCCACGCTGGCCCGCGCTGATTTTTATTGCGGCATTTACAACTCGGCGCAGCGCGTGAACTTCTCCATCCCCAACCTGCCGCCCGGTATGTACGCGGTGGTGATTCAGAAGGCCGAAGGCAAGGATCCCATCACGTTGACGCTGATCTTGCAAAACCTGGGCGGCTGGAAGCTGGCCGGCTTCTATCCGCGGCTCGATTCCATCAGCGGTCACGACGGCGACTGGTACCTGACCAAGGCGCGCGAATTCAAGGCCAAGGGCCAGACCCACAATGCGTGGTTCTACTATCTGACAGCGTGGGACCTGACGGCGCCGGTAAACTTCATGAGCACGCCGCAGTTGGACAAGATTGCGCAGGAGATGCAAAGCGCGCGGCCTGGCGACTTGCCCAGCGATGCTTCGCCACTCACGCTCGCGGCCAACGGAAAGAGCTTCAAAGTGACCGAACTGGCGGCTGTGCCGGTGGACGGCAATCTGGACCTGCGCGTGCGCTACATGAATCCCGATGCCGGCAATTCCGGTGTCGCCTTCCAGGACAACATGGCGGTGATCAAGGCGATTGTGGCGAAGTATCCGGAGGTGCGCGACGCCTTCGACGACGTAGTGGCTCGCGCCGTGGATACCAGCGGCCACGATTACGGTTCGCTGCTGCCGATGAAGGAGATCAAGTAGGGCCGGCCTTTTCGGGCATCTCGAATTTGCATTCCTCCGGCTTCTTGTCGAAGCGCAGGCCGAGAAATACCGGCGCACGCATCTTCATGCCGCCGTTCTGTCCTTCGTGCGTCCACTCCGAGAACTTGACCTGCGCCACCAGTTCCGGTTTCACGAAGTGCACCGGCCGCAGGCTTTCCACCCTGCCATTAAACGGACTTTGCCGCGTTTCCAGCTTGTGCAGCTTCTTCCACAGGTCGGCATGGGTCTGGCCAGTAAAGCCGCTGCCCGCCTGGCCTACGTGCACCAGTCGCCCGTTGTCGTCATAAAGGCCGAGCACGACCGAGCCGAAATTTTCGCGCGCGCCTCGCGGGTCGGTATAGCCGCCGATGACGCACTCCTGCTCGTGCACAATCTTGATTTTCAGCCACTCGCGGCTGCGCTTCTGCACGTACACGCTGTCGCGGCATTTGGCGACGATGCCTTCGAGTTGATGTTCGCTCGCCGCCGCGAACAGCTCTTTCCCCTGGCCCACGTAATGATTGGAGTAGCGCAGAAGATCGTCTGGCTTCAGCACCGACGCCAGCAGCGCCTTGCGATCTTCCAGGCCGGCGTTCATCAGGTTGTAGCCATCGAGATAGAGCAGGTCGAAGACGTAATAGACGACGGGAATATCGTCGCGGGTGCGACGGATGTGCCGCTGGCCTTCGCCCAGGCCGGTGCGCTGCTGCATCAGGCTGAACGAGGCGCGGCCTTCCGAGTCAAGCGCCACGATTTCGCCATCCAGCACCGCCGTCTCGGCTTTGATCGAGCCGCCAATGCCGTGCAGTTCGGGATAGGCGATGGTGAGGTCGTTCTGATTTCGCGAGACGAAGCGGACCTTGCCGTCGCGCAGGAAAGTGATGGCCCGATATCCGTCCCACTTGATTTCGTAGAGCCATCGCTCGTCGTCGAATGGCTTCTCGATCAGCGTGGCCAGCATGGGACGAATGGACTGCGGCATCGGCGCTTTGTGGCCGATCTCAGAGGAGGAGAGCGTCAGGCCCGCGCTGACTTCTTGGGACGTGCCTGCTTTTTTTTTACGGCGCTGGAGGCCGTCTTGGCTGCGGGCTTCGCCGCAGGCTTTGCGGCTTTGGCGGCGGACTTCGCTAGCGGGGCTTTCTTGGCTTTGCCGGCCGCCTTCGCTCGCTTGGCGTCGGCCTTGGCGATGGAATCGGCCAGCCAGTCATTTTTCGCGCTGACGCCGCCGTGCGCAGCCTTCTTGCTGCTCAGCCACTCGGCGGAATCCTCGTCGCCGGCAATTTGCTTCAGCGAGCGTCCAGTCAACACCGAGCCGTCGTGCTTATCAATGTCGTAAGGCGCTTCCACGTAAGCGTCGCGATGCTTGATCAGCAGCCATTCATTTCCTTTGCTGTCCGGGCGGCGCGACTTGATGTGCACCAGCGCAAATTCGCCCTTCAGCTTTTTGCCATTCAGGCGGAACTTGAGGTCGCCCTTGGTGAGCATCGCCGCAGCGTCGCCCACCGGCTCCCACGTCCCGACGTCCCAAACCATCACCGTGCCGGCGCCGTAGTTGCCCTGTGGGATTCCGCCCTCGAAGTCGAAGTACGAAACCGGATGATCTTCCACCTGCATGGCCAGGCGCTTGTCCGCGGGATCGAGCGACGGGCCCTTGGGCACCGCCCACGACTTCAGCACGCCGTCCATCTCCAGGCGGAAGTCGTAATGCAGGCGGGTGGCGGCGTGCTTCTGCACCACGAATCGCTGCTGTTTGCCCTTGCCGAGTTTCGCCGGCGGCTCGGGCGTCTGCTTGAAGTCGCGCTTGCGTTTGTATTCTTCCAGGGCCATCGCAGTGTTGGATGAACCCGGCAGGCTGCCGGGCTGCCACGCATTGTAACCCGGCGGTGCGAGTCGGTGTCAGGTCTGTGTGGGTTGAGACAAGGTCGCGCCGGGAAACTCGGCTTCGCATGCCCCGTGTCAGGGCACAACTTCACAGGCGGTCTAAAAACTTTACTTTCGCCCGACTTGTATCAGGGCACGGCTTCAGCCGTGCCGGCAAGCCCTCTATTTCTTTTGTCCGGAGCCGGCTTCATTATAGCCGGCGCCACTCCGCCGATTCCGGCTTTTTCAGCGGCCTGTTCAGTCGTGCCGAACTCCGGCTTTTTTTATCCAGAGCCGACTTGGCGGCGGCACCTTGGAATGCGCCCAGGGTCCGGAGCGTCGTGGAAAATTTGTTACAATCGCACTACCGCGTTTTTATGGGCGCTTAACTCAGCGGTAGAGTGCCATCTTCACACGGTGGAAGTCACAGGTTCGAATCCTGTAGCGCCCACCAATGTTTTCTGGGGTTTAGAGAGAATCCGGAAAACGGGCCAACCAACAATCCAACCAACACTTTCATTGCACTAACTCCGATGCCAGGCCCATCTCCCGAAGGAATGCGCCTTGCGCGGCCCGTGTTTCGTCGCCGTCACCTTGTGTGTAAAGGTCGAGCGTCGTCTGGATACGGCTGTGGCGAAGCAGGCTCTGTACCGTCTTAGGATCGGCTTTGCCCTTATTCACCAGCCAGCTTGAAAGCGAGTGCCGGAGATTGTGTAGGCCGAAACGGTAGCCGTCCGGTACACCAAGCCCAGCCGCTTTGGCTGCTGGCCGGAGGTGATCAGCTACGAATACGGCAGGCGATATGGGAACCTTGCCGTCTGCCTTGAGCGAGGGAAACAGAAAATCCGTCTCCTTCGCGAAAGGCGTCTTTTCCTTCCAAGCCTGCAGTAATTGCGCGAGGGCCGGGTGCATAGGCACATGACCTTCGCTCCTGCGGGTCTTGGTGGGTCCGTCACTTCCACGCCACCAACGCTTCGTTACCGCAATCCGGTTTTCGTCCCATAGAACGTCTGCCCAGCGCAGCGCGAGAAGTTCCGATGCGCGGAGCGCCGTAGCAGCGCAGGTGAGGATGAGAATCCGGTGCAGTGGATTAGCAAGGCTCTCGATGATTTCCCATGTCTGTTTAGGAGTTACCAGGATGGCCTTGTAATCGGTAGTGGAGCGAGTCTCGACGGGAAGCACCGGGTTGTTCTTCACGAGCTGGTGCAAGGCACCGATGCGATAGATCCGAAGCATGATGCCACGAACCTTCGATACGGTCGTCCACGCCAAGCTCTTATCGGTGTGAAGCATTTTGAGCCAGTGCTGTATGTCGAGGGGTTTTATCTCGTCCGCTATGCTGTCACCCCATTGGGGAACAAGATAGGTCCAGACGATTTGGTTGGTGTTGAGGGCCGTGCGCTGGGACTTTGGTCGGAGCGCATCGGGACCTACGTCATGAGTGAGGTAATGCTCCGCTAGAGCACGAAAGCGAATGCGATCGTCGAGATGCTGGGCATTGATGCGCAGCAGGAGGCCTAAGCGATCGACCTCTCGCCATGCATCTTTTTCTTTGGGGAAGTCGCGAACGAGGCCAACGGGCAGGTCATTTTGAACCCGTTTGCCCTGGTCCCTGATTTCCCGATACCGCAGCACCCAGATGTCTCCAGCCTTGCGATGAAGTTTCACTAAGGATCCGCGCTGATAAGCCATGAAAAGGTCTCCTCAGCGGGAACTGCCTGACCGAATCGTATCGCGTTTTTCGGTTCTCGGGGTTGTCAGATGCTGCTCTACGGCTGCGGCAAGTTCGGAAAGCCTGAATACCCACACCTTCCTTACGGTTCCCGTTCCGAGCGGATACGCCCCAGATAAGCCTCTACGTGCCATGGCGAGAAGCTGGCGTCTCTTCACGGACAGGAACCGTGCGGCCTCCCCGGCTGAGACGAAGGGTTCGGGTGCTTTGACGGTGTCAAAGGTGATTTGGGAGGGGTTAACAACGTGGAGCGTTCTACGCTCGTCCAGTAATGACTTGGTTTCAGACATCTTCTGCTCGCCCACTGCCAGAAGAACCAGCGGCTCTGAGATCTGAGAGCACCTCGATCAGTTCGCTGAATCGAATGCCCCGCCTCCGAACCCGTAATCTGGCATTACGGGTGAGCGCCATCGAGCGGACAGCAGTCCACGCGACGCGCCCGTCGCTGTCAGACGTGAATAGGTTCTAGAACTGCAAGTACGGATTGCTCGAAGGAAGCGAGCCAGGAGGAAGCAAAATGACGCTCCCTCCGCGATTCGCCGAGCGGACCATTCAAGGCCGCACTTAATGACCTGCGATCCGGAGATGCAGGTGAGCAGTCAACGTCTTTTGAGCAGATTGAAGCGAGCTGAGTAAGAGATTCGAACAACGTGAGCGCTTGGTGCCCACGGGACAGGCCGAAAGCCGCGTTATGCTGCAGCCGCCGGAGGAAGAATCGAAGTCACGGTGCTCCGTGATCGTCAACTCTTGTGCGCAACACTTAAAACTATTTCGGGTTCGAACGCAAGAGAAAAGTTGCAGTGACGCGAAACTTTCGAGAGTTGCTGGATTCCAAGTCTGTGAATTTGTTTTTTCGTGCCTTTCAATTTGCCAAGCCCGGCGCTTCTGTCGTAACGTGCCCTTCGCGATGAGTAGTCGAGAAGTCAACATCAGGGCTCTTCAACGGTCATGGGCACGGCGCCCGAAATTCGCCATCCCTCTTCCACGTCCTGCCGATGCTCAGGTCCAGTATTCCTGTCCAACCTGCGGAAGCGAAAACACACAGCGGCTCTCCACGGTGTATATGGCGGGCGTCTCTCGGTTCTCAACGGTGACGAGCGGGTTCGGATGGGCGGGCGGGCCTGCCGGAGGAAGAGGCTGGACAGAAGGGACTTCACAGACTCAGTTGAGTCTGCTCGCAGCCCCTCCTAAGAAGCTCAGTTATTGGCCAGGTTTCGGCCTGATTGCAGTGAGCCCGTTGCTTTCAGCCCTAGCCGCCGAAGGTATTCGCAGGATTTCTGGGCAGGTGCAATTGACCTTCCGCTTTGAAGATCTTGCAACAGGTTCATTCTTCGTGCTCGCTATCGTCGCTTTCCTCCTTCTGATGAAGGCTTTCAGATACAACCGACGGACTTGGCCGATGCTCTTGCTCCGCTGGAACATGAGCTTCACATGCTCCAGATGTGGTTGGGTATTCATTCCTGGCGTCGGCCCGTAAGGCAAATTTGCCATTTTGCTCCGCGACGTTCGGCGATCTGTCAGTTCTGCAAGCTCACAAGCGAAGGTGAATGCAACCTGTGTCCAAAAAAAAGAACCCTTCTGGCCTCCCTCATTTCGACGTCCCTCCGTGGCAAGCGCTTCAGGAGAAAGTACTAGGAACTATCAACGATTTCTCCGAAGAGAATCCGCATGTTCCGAATGCGCTATTGCTGACAGGAACCGGGTTAGCCTACGTGACGTTTGCAACGACCCGGTACGGTTCGGAAGCATTTCAGTATGTGTACGAAAACGTCCGATCGATCGTCGAGCTCTTTCAATCGATCATCGACGACGAACGGAAACACATTTCCAAGAGCACTGTTGGCAACGTCAAAGACAGGAAGAAGATGTTGGAACAGAAATGGATGCTCTTGGAGTCTATCCGCGAGAAGGTAAACAGACTTGTTGAGCAAGAAATCAGCCGACTTCAAGAGAGCGAAGGGAAGCCCAACTAAAGAACCAACGCGAGTTGCTGACCTTACATCAACAAGGCTGGTAAATGCCGGCGCCTGAGTGTCAGCGGAACCTTCTGCATCGAATCACTCAGCCGATTGATTACTAGAATTCTGAGGCCCTTATGTTCAGCAAAACTGTTTTGTCATACTTCGTAATCGGGATGCTTCTCCTGACGGGTTGCCAAAAGGCCGAGATGCCTGTTCCAACTGAACGAGATGGAGCGCAGGTATGGCACGATCTCCTCAAGAACGATCACGGAATCGAGCTTGTGTCTTTTAAGAAAACAAACGGTCGCCTGGACGGCAGCCATTATCTTTTGGATTTTGAGGCACAGGTTCGATATCTCGACAATGGAATTCATGACCCTGCCGCGGCTCCTGGCGTGGGTATCCGTGCCAATCGCAAAGGAACTGTCGAGACTGTGAAGGGATCTTACGAATTCCAAAAAACGGAGAACGGCTGGAAAGGCCAAGATGGCCACGTCTACGCGTTTGAGCAGTAGACTCGCGAGCTTCCCACAACCGCAAGAGCAAGACACCGCATCAATTTGACGCGACTCCGGAATGTTCCTAACCTCCTCCCACCCTGAGACAGGGCGGGAGGAGGTTTAGGGGTGTTTCAATCATCCGAGCACGTCCATCAAGCGCTCACGGATATCGGGTACATCACCGATACTGTGACGGCCACCGCCGTCTACCTGGCGGCCAGTTTACAAAAACCATTACTGCTGGAAGGTCCTGCCGGGAGCGGCAAAACAGAGCTTGCTTACGCGGTGGCACGCGCAATCGGTACCCCACTGGAGCGACTGCAGTGCTACGAGGGCATTACCGAGGAGAAGGCCATTGGCAAGTTCGACGAGGGCTTGCAGAGGCTGTACCTGGATACGGTCACTCGCGGATCGGGCGTTTCTGACTGGGCCTCGCTGGGCAAGCAACTCTCCGCCTTGGATTTCTTCGCGGCAGGCCCGCTGCTCAAGGCATTGCAGTATCCATCCCCTTGCGTCTTGCTCATCGACGAATTGGACAAGGTAGACCACAGTTTCGAAGCAACTCTCCTTGAGGTCCTCTCCGTGTGGCGCCTGTCCATCCCCCGCCTTGGAACAGTTCCAGCCTCCTCGATCCCTTTCACCGTTCTGACCTCGAACGAGGAGCGCCGATTGGGCGATCCCATACGCCGGCGCAGCTTGTACGTGCGGGTCGAGCACCCGACAGCGGAGCGTGAAGGCGAGATCGTGGCACGGCGCACACCGGAAGCGGGAGCGCCAGCACATCGGCTGATCGCCGGGTTCGCCAAGGCACTCCGTGCGTACAGCCTCGAAAAGCCGCCATCTGTGTCCGAGATGATCGACATGGCGTTGTCGCTACAGCATTTGGGGATCGATGAGATCACTAACGAGCATCGCGACATGCTACTTCCACTGCTGGCGAAGACAGAGCGCGACCGCCAGCGCCTGCTGCTGCGAGACGGATTCGCAAGCATCATTCATGCGGCCCGGCACTACGCGGAGTCGATGGAAACCACTGGGCTGCAGCACACGCTCGCCGAGTCTGAAGTATTGGCGAAAGGGGCTGCGGCATGAGAAGAATCTCGCTTCTATTGCCGGTCCTCACCGTTGTTCTCGCTACTCGGAGCTGGGCTGCCGACCATGCTGAGGCTGCCTACTATGCCGATGCCTATGCGCGGCACTATCACGTTCCACCGGAGCTCGTACGCGCGATCATCCGACAGGAATCGAACTGGAACCAGCGTGCTATCTCGGAGAAGAATGCTCGCGGATTGATGCAGCTGATGCCGGGCACCGCAGCGCGATTCGGCGTGCAGAACTCATTCGATACCAGCCAGAACGTAGGTGGCGGCGTCCGGTACCTGCGTGATTTGCTCGCTCAGTATCACGGGGATATTCGGCTAGCCGTAGCCGCGTATTACGCCGGGGAACACCGGATCCATTCCCTGAAATACAGCAACACAGACGTCATCCGTTACGTGGAAGACGTCAGACGACGCTACCTGCAAGAGCTATCGGCCAAACACACATCGAAGGAGTTCCAGCGATGAAAGGTCTCATCACAACGATCGCATTCGCTTTGCTGGTCCCGTTCGCCTGCATAGCAGGTTACGCACAGGAAGCTGCAGCCAGCCACGACGATGTTCAGCCGGTCATCTCGAATCTGACCATTTCGCCGGATACAGTGACCGATCTGCGGCTCAAGCCCCTCTATGCGGCGACGATTCGCATGCCGGAGCCGGTCTCGTCGGTGGTCGTCGGGGCTCCAACCTTCTTCCAGGCTGAACACAATGAGCACGAACCGGACCTGGTGATTGTTAAGCCGATCACCACCCAAGCTGCGGCGAGTAACCTGTTGATCGCTACCAAGTCAGGCCAGGTAGTCAGCCTCAGACTAATCAGTGATGGCGCGGTCAGCAGCAATACCAAACCCGTAGATTTCGTTCTTACCTACAAGCAGCGAAAGGGCTTTCTGATCGGTCCGTCAGACGAGACCTCGCCGGTAAGCCCGGCGTCGGTCAAGCAAGAGTCCTCGGCTTACGAATCCACCTACCGGCAGCAGGCTTTTGTCTCGAGCCCAGCCTGGACTACCAGCCGCGGTGACCTATCAGCGAGCCTCGGTGCCGTCACCGAAGATGGACCCGACGCGATTGTCGCCTTTTCGGTCCTGAACAGCAGCCGGCATTGGGTCGAGTTGCTACCACCACAGGTGGAGCTGGGCAATCCGAATGGGAACGGGAATCAATCAACCGATGATCGGAGCAAGAAGAAGGTATTAGCCGACCAGGTTGCAGTCCGCGACTATCGCTTTACCCAACGAAGGCTTGCTCCCGGAGCGCGCGCCGACGCCGTTGTGCGCTTCGTTCGGCCCGATTTCAAGCAGTATCAGGAACACATGCAACTGGTTCTGGCAACCGCCGATGCAGTGAATCGGCCGCTTCTGGTCGATCTGCCATTCACAGCCCCTACAGCTACCGCAAGCAACGCATCCGCCAAGTAATGGAGAGGGTTTCATGTCTCAGATGAATCAAGACACAAACAACGGTTCGCGGAAGGCTCAAACGCTATACATCACGGAACTCGAGCGACAGGCACAAGAGGCCCAGGACAAGAAGCCAACGAATGAAGTAGCGCAAGAAGTGGCCACACCAAAGCGCAGCTTTCGCATGGCGAAGGACGACAAGACCGTACGATTGCTAATCGGATTCGCGGGTGTGGTTGCGGTTGCGCTCATCATGCTGATCCTGTTCTCCGACAAGGGCAAACCGCGAACGAAGAAGAACGCTGAGGCAAGCTTGGGTCGCCCCAAGACGGCGGACACAGTTGCGCCGACTGAAAACGGCTCTGTGGTTCCGCAAGGAAGCATGCAGCCGATGCGGGATGACCAGCAGCAGCAGGGACAGGTGAATGCGAACGATATCGAGAACACCAAGAAAGCCCGGGTTGGCGCAGGCGAGACAAAGTCCGCGCAGGCGGATGTTCCGGCAAAGAACCTCGGCCAAATCCCGGAGTTCCCGGCATCAAGCAACAGTGGCGATAGCTGGAGGCCACCACCCTACGGCCAGAAGGACTCCGCAGGCACAGGGTCGGCACCAGTGCAGGACAAAGCGGCTGATGGGCTAGCCAAGCCGTCGCTGGTGTTTACTGCGAGCACGGAGAAATCCTCCCAGTCTGCTCCAACTGATCACGACATACCTCTGCTTGATATGGGTACCGGTTCCCGGCTAGCAGCGAGGCTGGCCTCGGTGGTCACAACTGCGGTAGATCAGCCAGTGATTGCCATCGTCGAGTACAGCTACGAGCATGACGGACAACTCATCGTGCCCGCAGGCTCTAAGGCTGTCGGCTCTGTACACCAGGCCGACCGCAGCGGATATCTGCAAATCCACTTCGACCATTTGGAGACGCCGGATGGTTCGTCGATTCCCATCGATGCTCTCGCGACCGACACCAATCTCGGCCCATTGCGTGGCAAGGTGACGGGCACAGGACGCGGGAAGAACTTCGCGGTACGTGCGGCCACTGGCATCGGACAAATGAGCGCAATGCTGGTTGGGCAACCCAACCTGAATGGCGCCATTAGTGAAGCCGACCTCATGCGAATGCAATTGGCGGAGAATGTCGGCCGCGCCGGCGATGAAGAGATCAACCGCATGACCCTGATGGAACACCCAATCGTTACCTTT
>CAVXQR010000002.1:0-143309 GCA_963763975.1 uncultured Acidobacteriaceae bacterium | reverse complement strand
CCGTTCGCATTCATGAATTCGGCGGGCCGGAAGTTCTGAAGTATGAAGACGCGCCCGATCCGGTGTTGCGCAAAGATCACGTGCTGGTCCGCATTCGCGCCTGCGCCCTCAATCATCTCGACCTGTTTGTGCGCAATGGCCTGCCAGGCGTGCAACTGCCGCACATCCTGGGCAGCGACATCGCCGGCGAAGTGGCCGAGTGCGGCGAGTACATCACTGACCTGAAGCCGGGCACGCGGGTGCTGCTGGCGCCCATGGTCTTCTGCAACCATTGCGAGCAGTGCAACGCCGGCCGGCATAATTTCTGCCGCGAAGTTCGCGGTGCTGGGCAATGGCGTGGATGGCGGCAACTGCGAGCTCATCGCCGTCCCGCGCGTGAACGTCATCCCGATTCCCGACAGCCTCAATTTCACCGACGCCGCGAGCGTGCCGCTGGTGTTCCTGACGGCGTGGCACATGCTGCTGGGCCGCGCGCATCTGCGGCCGGGGCAGACGGTGCTGGTGCTGGGCGCGGGGTCAGGCGTGGGCTCGGCGGCCATTCAGATTTGCAAGATGCTGTCGGCCGAGGTCATCACCACCGCCGGTGACGAGCGCAAGCTGGCCAAGGCGCGCGAGCTCGGCGCGGACCACATGATCAATCACTACCAGCAGAAAATTGGCGACGAAGTGACGCCGCATCACCGGCAAGCGTGGCGTGGACATCGTGTTTGAGCATGTCGGCCAGGCCACGTGGAAAGAGAGCCTTAAATCGCTGAAGCCGGGCGGCACGCTGGTCACCTGCGGCGCTACCACCGGCTATGATGCCGGGCTCGATTTGCGCTTCCTTTTTTCGCGCCAGCTCTCGCTGCTGGGCTCTTATATGGGCGAGATGGGCGACCTGCGAGGAAGTGCTGAAGCACGTGTTTGCCGGCAAGCTGAAGCCGGTGGTGGACCGCACGTTCCCGCTGGCGGAGACGCGGGCGGCGCACGAATACCTGGCGGCCAGCGAGATGTTCGGCAAAGTGGTGCTGACGGTCTGAGTGGCAGCGAGAAACTCTGGTTTGTTGCCTCGCGTCAGGACAGGACCCACGGATAGCGGCGGGACTCTGCTTACGTGAGCCTTGTATCAGGGCACGGCTTCAGCCGTGCCGATAAGCGTCTTATTATGATCCTTAGCCGGCTTTAGCCGGCGGCACGTCTTACCGGTCTGCGTAGCCGATATTGTGCCGCCGTCGAGCGAAAAGCAGATCCCTCGCGGGCTGAAGCCCGCTCGTGATAACAAGAATGAAGGGCTTATCGGCACGA
The DNA here is from genome assembly GCA_963763975.1 of uncultured Acidobacteriaceae bacterium. GTDB lineage: Bacteria > Acidobacteriota > Terriglobia > Terriglobales > Acidobacteriaceae > Bog-257. The sequence continues at coordinate 142,025 of CAVXQR010000002.1, read as the reverse complement.
CTAAAAGTCGTGCCCTTACTCATGCCGCGGCAAAACAGAGTCTTCCGCAGCCGCTGAAGTCGCTCCCTTACACCAAGGCGTCGCATCTAAAACATCAGCAGGTATAATTACAGAGCGATGACCACCGAATATCGTCCGCCGCATTTCGACAATCCGGAATCGGGCACCGAGCGTTTCGACAACCTGGTGGGTTCGGACCAGAGCCGGGGACAGATTCTGCGCGCCACCTTCGGCGAGCAGCAGCACGAAGGCATCGTGATGGCCTCGATGGACGCGGTGGTCAACTGGGTGCGCAAGAATTCCATCTGGCCCATGACCTTCGGCCTGGCCTGCTGCGCCATCGAAATGATGTCCATGGGCGCGTCGCGCTTTGACATTGCGCGCTTCGGCGCGAGGTGTTTCGTCCCTCGCCGCGGCAATCCGACCTGATGATCATTGCCGGCCGCGTCTCGCAGAAGATGGCGCCGGTGATTCGCGAGCTTTACATGCAGATGCCCGAACCCAAGTGGGTCATCTCCATGGGCGCATGCGCGACGTCCGGTGGCGTGTTCAACAATTACGCGCTGGTGCAGGGCGTGAACCAGTGGATCCCGGTGGACGTGTACGTTCCCGGATGCCCGCCGCGGCCCGAGCAGCTCATCTACGCCATCATGCTGCTGCAGGAAAAAATCAAGAACGAGCGCGGCTCGTTCCGTCGCGCCTTGAACCTGGAAAAGTCGTAAGATCGGGACCAGTTGCCGGTTATCACGCGCCAGCGGCGATTAGCGGGTGAATCCCTGCCGCACAATTCCCATCCAATCCTGAGCCAGCCATGACTGATAGCTCTGCTCTGAAGATCGGGATTACCTGCTATCCCACGTATGGCGGCAGCGGCGTGGTGGCCACCGAATTGGGGCTGGAGCTGGCGACGCGCGGTCACGAGGTGCACTTCATTTCCTACTCGCAGCCGATTCGCCTGCAAGGGCCGCAGCCCAATATTCATTATCACGAGGTCGAGGTCTCGCGGTATCCGCTGTTCGAATATCCGCCGTACGACCTGGCGCTGGCGACCCGCATGGCGGAGGTGGCGGAGATTTACGATCTCGATCTGCTGCACGTGCACTACGCGATTCCGCACTCGGTGAGCGCCATGCTGGCGCGGCAGATGCTGGGCTGCGATCATGCGCGCGAGTCGCGGCGGCTACCGTACGTCACCACGCTGCACGGTACCGACATCACGCTGGTCGGCTCCGATCCCTCGTACCTTCCCATAACGCGCTTTTCCATTGACCAGAGCGACGGCGTTACTTCCATCTCCGACTACCTGAAGCAGCGCACGGTGGAAGTCTTTGAGGTGCAGACCCCGATCAAGGTGATTCCCAACTTTGTGAACTGCGACGTCTACCACCGCACGCCGGAATTGCTGCAAACGCGCGGCGACTATGCGAAGCCGGACGAAAAAATCCTGGTGCACCTGTCGAACTTTCGGCCGGTGAAGCGACTGGAAGACGTGATCGAAATCTTCGACCGCGTGCAGAAGAAAATTCCCTCGCGGCTGCTGCTCATCGGCGATGGTCCCGAGCGTTCGCGCGCCGAGTGGCTGGCGGTGAAGAAGGGAATCCACAACAAGGTGGACTTCATGGGCAAGCAGGACCGGGTGCAGGAGAAGCTGGCGATTGCCGACGTGCTGCTGCTGCCCAGCCAGACCGAATCTTTCGGACTGGCCGCGCTGGAAGGCATGGCCTGCGAGGTGGTGCCCATCGCGTCGAACGTTGGCGGCCTGCCCGAGGTGATCACCAGCGGCAAGGATGGATTTCTGGCCGACGTGGGCGACGTTGCCACCATGGCGAACTACGCCATCGAACTGCTTTCCGACGACAAGAAGCTGGCGGAGATGGGACGCCAGGGACGCCTGACGGCGCAGGCCCGCTTCTGCTCGACCAGAATCATTCCGATGTACGAGAAGTACTATCGCGGCGTGTTGGACCGCGCCTCGTAAAGCGCGCCGGCCACCGATCCGCCCATCTCTTCCGCCTGCAATACCGGCAATACCAGCCGCACCAGCGTTCCCTTACCGGGATGGCTCTCCACTTCGATCTCCGCCGTGTCACCGTAAACCACTTGCAGGCGTTCGGTGACATTCATCATGCCGATACCGGTGCCGGAGGCCGAACTGGCGGCGCTTTGGGCGATGCCGACGCCGTCGTCCTCGACCTCGATGACCACGCGATGTTCGGCGCAGCGGCTGCGAAGATAGATGCTGCCGCCGTCCACGCGCGAGGCCAGGCCGTGCTTCACCGCGTTCTCCACCAGCGGCTGCAGAATCATGCTGGGCACAAGATGATCGAGTGACGCCGGCTCCAACTCCTTCACCACCTTCAGCTTGTCCCGTCCGAAGCGCGCCACCTCGATGTCGAGGTAGTCGTCGAGAAAATCGAACTCCTCGCGCAGCGCGACAAAGGAGTCGCCCTTGCGTAGAAGGCGCCGCAGGATGTTCCCCAGTTTCACAATCATCTGCCGTGCGGAATCAGGATCGCGGCGCACCAGCGACGAGATGGAATTCAGCGTGTTGAACAAGAAGTGCGGATTGACCTGGCTTTGCAGGGCTTCCATGCGCGCCTGTAACAGCAGGCGTTCCTGCTGCTCCAGCTTCATCTCGATGCGCACGTTGTTCAGCACCTTCAGCGCGATAGCCACCGCCATCACCGTACCGGCATAGATGGCGCCCACCACCCACCAGTTGTCGGAGTCGAGCGCGAAGATGCGGCGCGGGAAGGCGTGGTGCAGAGTGATGCGCACGAATTCCAGCGCCAGGATGAGGAAGAAGAACGAGGTCTGCCAGTCAATGAACGACTTGCGAATGCTGCGGCGAATCCAGTGATAGATGCTGAGATCGAACAGTGGCGAGAACGACCAGATGGCCTCGCGCTCCGGCGCCAGATGCCGCAAGAGGCCAGCAGACGCGCCAGCGAGGATGTTCATGGGAAGGGTAAGCCATTCGCCGAAGAACAATGCCGGGATCGAAACCAGAATGCCGCCTGCGGTGCCCACGAAGCGCCCGCCGATGACGCCTAGCAGAATTGCACCCTCGAAGCCGAGATCGGCAGCGTAGAAATTGTGTACCCAGTGGCGCACCATCACGCCCAGGGTGATGGGCGTACCCACGATGAACAGGAGTTCCAGCTTCTCACCCAGGGTGCGCTCTTCGCGGAACAGCAGCACGCGAAAGCGACGCGCCCGCACCAGCACGCTGCTGATGGCCGCGGCCACGCCGAGGCGAATGAGCAGGGTGACGAGGATCAAACGCTGGTCCAAGGTGCTCCTATCCTATCTTCTCAGCGGCGCCTGCGAGCGCGCGTTCGGCGCCGGGAGCATCCGAAGCGCCACCCTGCGCCAGGTCGCGATTGCCGCCGCCGCGCGTCCCCATCTGCTGTACGGCTTCCTTCATCAGCGCGCCCATGTCGTGCGGCTGGCCGGAGCTCTGCGCGAAGACCAGCGATGGCTGCGCGCCGCCGCATGCCAGCAAGGCGACCACGCCAGGCTGCTGGGTCAGTTTGCGGGCCAGCATCTTGATGAAGGCGAGGTCGCGATCCGCAAGGAAGCGCGTCGCCACCTTGCCGCCGGTCGCGCGCTCCGGGAGGCCGCGCAGCCAGTCGGCGGCGGTCAGTTCGGCGATTTCTTCCAGCAGTCGATGCTGTTCTTTCTGCGCTGCCTTCACGTCGTCCAGCGATTTGCGTGCCTGCGCCGGCACCTCCCAGATGTGGGTCGAGAACACTGCGCCAGCGTCGGTCAACGTCTGGAAATCCTGGCGAGCCGTGCGCACCGCCCGTAGTCCGCAGACAAATTCCACGCGCATACCTTGGCGCACTTTCTCGGTCTTGCGCAGCAGGATGCAGCCGATCTGACCGGTAGCAGCGACATGCGTTCCTCCGCAGGCGTTCAGGTCGAAGTCGCGGATGTTCACCAGGCGCAGCTTCTCGCGCTCAGCCGGAGGAATCTTGCGGACGCCCATGGTCTGCGCTTCTTCCGGGGTGACGAAACTGACGCTCACCGGCCGGTTCTGCGCGATCACCTGATTGGCCAGCGCTTCCGCCTGCCGCACCTGCTCGGCCGAAACCGCGGCGGTTGCCAGGTCAATGCTGCAACTTTCGTCGCCCATGTGGAAGGAGACGGTGGCGAAGCTAAACAACTGCTCGAACGCCGCCGAGAGCACGTGCTGCCCCGAGTGTTGCTGCATGTGGTCGAGCCGCCGCTCCTCATCCACCGTGCCATGAACCATTGCTCCCGAAGCCAGGCCGGGCGAGGCTTCCAGCAGATGCAGCACTTCATGCGTCTGCTCGTTCTCCACCACTTCCTTCACCCGGGCGCGTTGAACGCCGTCAGCGGTGGGGATTTCCAGCCAGCCGGTATCAAAGACCTGGCCGCCGCTGGTGGGATAAAAGGCCGAGCGGTCGAGAATGACGGCCGGCGAGCCTTGAAATTCGGTGATGCCGACGACCGCGGCATCAAACTCGCGCAGGAAGGAATCGGTGTAATAGAGGCGTTCGGTCAACTTCGTTACTCCGTTCGCAAGCGGCTTGGCTAATCAGACGAGACTCGCTGCCGGCCGCACAAACAGTGGGCAAGCACGAATCCGGCAGCAGCGCTTCTATAATTCTAACCAATGATCCCCATCGACCCTCCAGCACACGTCGAAGTTGACGAGAATCGAAGATATGTCGCAGTCGATGATGCTGCCTGCCGGTTATTGGGTTACAGCCGGGAAGAGCTGCTGGCATTGCGAATTGACGACATCAGCGCGCCGTCGGATGCGCATGTTCCCATGATGTTCGACAAGTATGTGGACGACGGCGGCATGCAAGGCATCTTCGCGTTGCAGCGCAAGAGCGGCGAAATCATTCTCATTCGCTTCCAGGCGCATATCAAGCAGGGCCGCCAACTGGCTACCTGGACGCACTACCGCCCGATGGACGATCCGTCGAGCTTGCGGGCGTGAGACCGGGAAATACTTGAGAAACTTGCGGCTTCCTATAAAATTCATCTCGTCAAATTAACCTACAAAAAACAGGAGGCGAGATGAATCGATTCTTAAGGCTATGCGTAACGCTTGCAGTGGCTGCAGGGTTGGTGGCATCGGTTTCGGCGCAGGAAGCAAAGAAGGCTGAGAAGCCGAAAGCCAAGGAAGGCGCCATGGCGATGCCGACGCCCAAGGCCGCACCGGAGATGACCAAACTGGTCAAGATGATGGGCGGCAACTGGAATGTAAGCGAAGTGGCCGAGCCCAATCCGATGATGCCCAAGGGCGGCACAGGCAAGGGCACAGCCAGCTTCACGCCCGGCCCGGGTGGCATGTCGCTCACCGAGAAGTATCACAGCAGTGGCAGCATGGGCCCAAACTTCAGCGGCATGGGGACCTTCTGGTGGAGCTCCAAGGAGAACTTGTATCACGGCTTGTGGTGCGACAACATGACGCCCGACGGTTGCGATAGCAGCGGCACCACCAAGTGGGAGGGCGACAAGCTGGTCGGCATGATGAAAGGCGAGATGAATGGCCAGATGATGTACACCCGCTTCACCTATTCCGACTTCAAGCCCGACTCCTTCGTTATGACCATGGACTCGGGAGCGAAGGAGGACTCGTTGCAGAAGATGATGACCATCACCTACAGCAAGGGCGTCGCCGCCAAGGTGCCGGAGAAGCCGTAGAACCCGGTTGTCGGTTGTCCGTTGTCAGTTGTCAGATGCGAAAGCCCCGCCATTGCGCGGGGCTTTTCGCTGGGAACGGTGGCTAATGGTTCTTCCCCACGACCGGGCCGAAGTGGAAGGTGATGCCGGCGGAATAGCGGAAGCCATTGTTGTTGTAGCCGAAGTAGTGGAAGACGCCTTGCTGCACCAGCACCCCGCAACAGGCACGGTCCAGCACGTACTCCGCCTGAATGGGCCGGATGGAGATGCCATGGGCGAGTGCGACGTCCAGCCCGCCCCCGGCTGACATGGCGAATTTGGTGTCGGAGCCGCCGCCGGAGCTGCCAGCTGGCGCACCAGTGCAGGTGACCGGCGGAGTGCAGGTCGGCTCAGTCAAAATTGTGTTGCCGGCCCAGGTGTGTTGTGCACCGAACAGTGTCTGCACAAAAGGCGCGTAGCGCGAGTGGCGATAGGTGAAATGTGGCCCGAACAGAAAGGTGTAAGCGTGCGCGTTGTCGCGCGAAGTGCCCGGGGTCACGCCCTGCGGAGCGGGGTCAGGGAACCGAAGGTCGCCGGCGCCGTAATGGCCGGCGAAATCGCCGGTGACGCCAAACCAGCGATTCAGGAAGACCGTTGTCGAGGTGTCCCAGCCGTTGAAATTGGTGCCGGAAGGAACGTAAGCGTTGCCGGCGGTGAAGGAGTAACCGCCGAAGGTTTCGAACCGCTGCGCGTCCTGTGCCATGGCCGGTGCGACGAGAGCAGCACTGACAACTAGCAGGAGTCCCAGTTTCCCTGAGCCAATCATTGGGCGATCTCCTAGTTTCTATTTGCGAGTATGACGGGCGGCGTTTGCGTGGGTCACCAACTTTCGCGTAAAGAATCGTGGTGTAGGCCCAGTTTGGGGACAAAGCGGTCGGCTGTCAGCTTTTAGCTCTTAGCCTGTAGCTCTTAGCGTGTAGCTCTTAGCGTGTAGCTCTTAGCCTTTAGCTGCTGAAGGTTCTGCGTATTTTTGGATGCCTACCTTCGGCAGTTGTCAGTAGCCAGTAGCCAGTAGTCAGTCATCAGAAAAAGCAAAGGCCCCGCATCGCTGCGAGGCCTTGTCTTTGGCTTTTGCCGTTGCTTTTGCCTTTAGCTAACAGCTAACAGCTAATGGCTAATGGCTAATGGCCGCCTTTAGTACATGCCGCCCATGCCGCCGCCGCCGTGAGGCATCGCCGGTTCCTTCTTCTCTTCCGGAAGTTCCGCAACCAGGGCTTCGGTGGTGAGCATCAGGGCCGCGATCGAGCCGGCATTCTGCAGCGCGGTACGCGTGACCTTGGTGGGATCGATGACGCCGGCCTTGACCAGGTCTTCGAACTTATCGCTCTGCGCGTTGTAGCCGAAGTTGGATTCCTTCGACTCGCGGATGCGACCGACCACGATAGCGCCCTCTTCGCCGGAGTTGATGACGATCTGGCGCAGCGGCTCTTCCAGGGCGCGACGCACGATGTTGGCGCCGATCTTCTCATCGCCTTCCAGCTTCAGGGCCTGGATGGCGTCAGCGCAGCGGAGCAGGGCAACGCCGCCTCCGGGCACGATGCCTTCCTCCACCGCAGCGCGGGTGGCATGCATCGCGTCCTCGACGCGGGCCTTCTTCTCCTTCATTTCGGTTTCGGTGGCTGCGCCGACCTTGATGACGGCAACGCCGCCCACCAGCTTGGCCAGACGCTCCTGCAACTTCTCGCGATCGTAGTCGCTGGAGGTCTTGTCAATCTGGCCGCGGATTTCCTTCACCCGGCCTTCGATGTCGCCCGGCTTGCCTTTGCCTTCGACGATGGTGGTGTTGTCCTTGTCGATGGTGATCTTCTTGGCCTGGCCCAGATCCTGCATCTGCACGTTCTCCAGCTTGATGCCCAGATCTTCGGTGATGGCCTTGCCACCGGTCAGAATGGCGATGTCCTGCAGCATGGCTTTGCGGCGATCGCCGAAGCCAGGGGCCTTCACGGCCGCAACCTGCAGGGTTCCGCGCAGCTTGTTCACCACCAGGGTGGCCAGCGCTTCACCGTCCACGTCCTCGGCGATGATGATCAGCGGACGTCCGCTCTTGGCAATCTGCTCCAGCAGGGGAAGCAGGTCCTTCATGGAGGAAATTTTCTTTTCGTGGATCAGGATGTAGGCGTTCTCGTAAACCGCTTCCATGCGCTCGGGATCGGTGACGAAGTAAGGCGACAGGTAGCCGCGGTCGAACTGCATGCCTTCGACGACTTCCAACTGCGTTTCCATCGTCTTGGCTTCTTCCACGGTGATGACGCCGTCCTTGCCGACCTTCTTCATGGCTTCCGCGATGATGCGGCCGATGGTGTCGTCATTGTTGGCGGAGATGGTGCCCACCTGGGCAATCATTTCGCCGGAAACCTTCTGCGACATCTTGTCGAGAGCGCCGCCCTTGTGGCCGCCGTCTTCCGAGGGCACGCCGCAAACCGCGGTCACGGCCTTCTCGATGCCGCGCTTCAGGGCCATGGGGTTGGCGCCGGCAGCAACCGTCTTCACGCCTTCGCGATAGATGGCCTGCGCCAGCACAGTCGCGGTGGTGGTGCCGTCGCCGGCAACGTCGGAAGTCTTGGAGGCGACTTCGCGCACCATCTGCGCGCCCATGTTCTCGAGCGGGTCCTTCAGCTCGATTTCCTTGGCCACGGTCACGCCGTCCTTGGTAATCAGCGGCGAACCGAATTTCTTCTCAATCACCACGTTGCGGCCCTTGGGACCGAGGGTGACCTTCACAGCATCGGCCAGAATATTCACGCCGCGAAGAATCGACTGGCGGGAATCTTCACCGTGCAGAATCTGCTTTGCCATTGTTCTCTCTCCTGGTTGCCAGTAGTCAGTAGCCAGTTGTCAGTTAAACCGGGTACCGCTCTGACGGAATTTCTTGAACTTGTCTTGAACTTTGTTGTGTCGGTGCCGCGCGAAGCGCTCGCGCCTGTCGGTTGCCAAGCAACTGGCAACTGACTACTGGCGACGGACTACTTCTTGGCAGCGTGCTCTTTGGCCTTGGTAGCGCCTTCCAGGATGCCGAGCACTTCTTCCTCGCGCATGATCAGGAAGTCTTCGCCGTCAATCTTGATCTCGGTGCCGGCATACTTGCCGAACAGCACGCGATCACCGGCTTTCACGGCCAGAGGGAAGGTCTCGCCCTTCTCGTTGCTCTTGCCCTTGCCGACAGCGATGATTTCGCCCTCCTGCGGCTTGTCTTTGGCGCTGTCAGGGATGATGATTCCACCGCGGGTGGTTTCGGCCTCTTCGACACGCCGCACCACGATGCGATCGTGCAGCGGCGTCAGCTTTGTAGCCATTCGTAAACTCCTTTCAAACGTTGAAATTCAGATTTGGATTGCCTTGGTTCGGTACGAAAACGGGAAACCTATTTCAGTGGGAGTTGGGCTTGCGGTACGACGGGTACGGAAGCCTGCTAGCACTCACCAACTTCGAGTGCTAATCATAGGAAATCTCGAGACGAAAGTCAAGCCGGATATGAGCGTAATTCACTCATATTCACCAAGTCGTCAGTTTAGACCATTGTTTTCTTGTGGTTAGATTACTTTCCGCAAGTTCTGTTTGATTCTGCATCAAAACCTAGCCAGCCATTCCCGTTTCGGTGCTATAAAGTATCCCAACGCATTACTCTTGCATCTCCCTTGCAGCACTTACAGCCCCGGTTCATCTTTTCCCGGACTAACTGACAATTTGCCATTCATACCTGCATGATTTAGCGCATAATGCGTGCACTTGGGTGAGGGTGTCATGGGGTCGCAAGTCAGGTTGTCCTCCGCTCGTGTCGGCTTGAAGAGTGTCGTTCTGCTCGCCTGCGTTCTGCTGGCGACGAGCGCCCTGGCGCAGTCCAGTTCTCCGGTCGCAGCTCAACCCTCGTCTGCGACGCCTCCGCCGGCTGTCGCCACGCCGGATACCAGCGCTTCTGCCGCGCAGACTTCAGCGGACACGCATCACCTGCGCACTGCTGCCGAAATCGAAGCTGCCGGCAAGGCTGATCCCAACGATCCCGAAGCCTCCGCCGCCGGTCCGCAGCCGGCGGTCGAGAAGCACGGCATCGCCGTTAACGGCACCGTGCCGCCCAAGGACGACGTCTCCCTCATCGGCCAGCGCAACATCGGCAACGGCATCAACTTCTACTCCATCGATCGCGAGATCGCGCTCGGCCGCGAGCTCTCCCAGGAAGTCGAGATGAGCGCGCGCATCGTCAACGATCCGGTGGTCAGCGAGTACATTAATCGCATCGGGCAGAACCTGGTGCGGCATTCCGACGCCCGCGTACCCTTCACCATCAAGGTGCTCGTACAACGACGAGGTCAACGCCTTCGCGCTGCCCGGCGGCTTCTTCTATGTGGACAGCGGCCTGATCATCGCCGCCGACAACGAGGCCGAGCTGGCTGGGGTGATGGCGCACGAGATCGCGCATGTGGCCGCCCGCCACGCCACCAAGAACATGACCAAGGGCCAGATCTTCAACATGGCTTCGGTTCCGCTCATCTTCATCGGCGGGCCGGCGGCGTATGCCATCAGCGAGGTGGTGGGAATCGCAGCCCCGCTGAGCTTCCTGAAGTTCTCGCGAGACGCCGAGCGCGAAGCCGACTCGCTGGGCCTGCAATACGACTACGCTACTGGCTACGATCCTGGCGCCTTCGTCGAGTTCTTCGAGAAGCTGAACGTCGAAGAGCAAAAGCACAGCATCGTGGCCAAGGCGTTCGCCACCCATCCCATGAATGCCGACCGCATCAAGGCGGCGCAGGACGAAATCCGGGAATACCTGCCTGATCGCGATGAGTACATCGTGGATACCAGCGAGTTCGAGGAGGTGAAAGCGCGGCTGATTACGCTGGAGAACAGCCGGCGGTTGCGTGCACCAACAAGAATGGCGGCGGCCCCGTGCTGCTGCGGCGCACCGCCGACAGCAGCAGCGATTCCGGCACGGGCGACCAGACCGACCAGAAAGACGATGGCCGGCCTACGCTGAAGCACGGATCGGCCAACTAACACCGCAGTGGAAGCACCGGGCTTCAGCCCGGTGAACGAGCCGCGCAACTTATTTGGCCTTTGGGCCCGGCCGGGGCTGAAGCCCGTTTGAACCTGTACTCCAGGTCGCCGGACTGAAGTCCAGCGCTTCCACCAGCGGATAAATGAAGCGCCCTACCGTTGCGCCATCCCTGACGCCGCCCTAAAATTGTCCTATGACGAAGCGGCTGGTCCAGCTGTTGGCGGTGGCGCTCATGGCGCCGCTGTTCCTGTTTGCGGGCGATAAGAAGGACAAGAACAAAGGGCCGGAGCAATTCTCGGTGCTCAAGTTCCAAGTGTTGAAGGACGACAACGGCAAGCCGGTGCGCAATGCCGCCGTAGTGTTGCACCCGGTGGACAGTGAAGGCAGCCAGTCGCGAGGCGGCTTCGAGCTGAAGACCAACGCCGAAGGCAAGACCGAGACTGACGGCATCCCCTACGGCAAGCTGCGGGTGCAGATTATCGCCAACGGCTTCCAGACCTTCGGCCAGGACTACGACATCGCGCAGCCGCAAGAGGCACTGACCATCCGGCTGAAGCGGCCGCAGGGTCAGTATTCCATCTACGAGAGCCATCCCAAGTCCGCCGACCAGAGCGGCCAGAGCACGACCAACGGGCAGAGCTCGAGCGGTGGCCAGAGCTCGCCGCCTCCCAAATAAAGCGCTTTTCGCCTTTCGCTTGTTCGCTTTTCGCCAGACCGGAACAGCTTTGACGAGGATGAGCGTTCTACAAAGGTGGGAGCCCACGCAGTCTGCGCAATTCGCAACTCCCAGAAAATTCGCGGTCTGGCGAATAGCGAACGGCGAATAGCGAATAGCGAATAGCGAAAAGGAGTTCCGGTGATCGAAGCACGAGCATTATGGACGGACGGCGATCGCTATGTCGGGCAGGCCAGCAGCGGACATTCGGTGGTGATGGATGCAGGCGCGGAGAAGAGCGCCAGCAGTCCCATGGAACTGGTGCTGATCGCGCTGTGCGGCTGCACCGCCAGCGACGTGGTCAGCATCTTGCGCAAGAAACGCGAGCCCTTCACCAGCGTGGAAGTGCGCGCCACCAGCGAGCGCCCGGAGACGTTTCCCAAGGTGTTTCACCGCCATCAAGCTCACCTATCGGGTTGCGGGAAAGGTCACGCCCAAGGCGGTGGAGGATGCGGTCCGGCTTTCGAAAGAAAAGTACTGTTCGGTCTCGGCCATGCTGGAGAAGACCGCCAAAATCAGTTTTGAAATCGAGTACAGCGACGCCGCTCCCAGCTCTCTGCGGGAATAAACGGATCGCTCCAAGCCTCTGGAGTTTAATCCGCGGCTGGAAGGCCGGCTGCGCGCCGTCGCGCCAGGGGTCTTGCGGTAAGCCAGTACAGGATAGGTCCCAGGAGAGCAACCGCAAGGGCGAAGAGGAGCGCGGAAACCGAGCCTATGAGTTTTTCGTCGCGCGAAGCGTAAAGCGCGTAGCCGATGAGCGCTGCGGGAGCAACCCCAAGCGCGCAGGCGAAGGCCAGGTTGCCGGCACGGAAGGGGCGCTTGAGTTCGGGCTCGCGAATGCGCAGCACCACCAGCGCCACGAACTCGAGAAGCAGGCTCGATCCATACAGGATGAGATCGATGGAGATGAGCCGTTCAAACGGCAAGCGCAGCGCCAGCGCCCAGCCACTCCGCACAGCAGCACGCTGACCCAGGGCACGCCGTGGCGATTGCGCCGGGCAAGAGAGCGCGGCAGCATTCCATCCTCGGCCATCGCCATCGGCAGGCGGGTGTAGCTCATCATCAAAGCGTTGAACATGCCCACGCCGCAGACCAGGCCACCGGCAACCACGGCTGATCCGAGCCATGGGCCGCCGATGCTCCTGGCTGCCGTCATCCAGGAGCCGGTGGAAAAACTGTCCACCGAGAGCCCAGCCAACGCCATAGCCAGCAGGGGAAGGATGTAGGTAATCGCGGTAAAGGCCGCAGCGGTGATCATGGCGCGCGGGTAGTTGCGTTGGGGATTTTCCACTTCCTGGGCCACCGTGGAGGCATTGTCCCAGCCCATGTAGTTCCACATGGCCACCAGCACCGCGGTGGAGAGCGCCGCTCCGGGGTGCGTCCACTGCACGGCCGGATGCTGCACAACTCCGCGCCACAGGCCAAGCGCCACGAATACCGCAAACGGGGCCAGCAGCAGCACGGCGAGACCGATCGAGCCTTCGCCGACGGCCGGCGCTCCACGCAGGTTCCACAGACAACAAGCCGCAACCAGCGCCACCGACCACAGATAGCCATGCCAACCGGCGGTAAGCGCGGGACGGAATCTGCCCAGGTAAAGCACAAAGATGGAGGGATAGATGGCCATATCGAAGACGCTGGCCGAGAGCGAAAGCCAGCTCTCCTGGTATCCCCAGAAGGGACCAGGGCGCGGCGCACCCAAACGTAAAAGCCGCCTTCGGCGGGAATAGCGCTGGCAAGCTCGCCGATCATCAGCGCCGTGGGCAGGCTCCAAATGACCGGCAGCACCAGCAGGATGATGATCGCCCTGGCAAAGCCGGCGCCGCCCAGAATGTCCTCAATCCCGTAGGGCCCGCCTGACACCATGAAGTAGGTTGCCGCGATCAGCGGCAGAAGGCGCAGCTTGCGCTGGGCTGGATTGAGGGTCAACCTCATGAGGGTTAAGCCTATCAAAACGGAGGCAGCGGACGGCGCCTGCTCGGCGTTATAATCGTCACTTTGCCTATGACTACCACACAGACTCAACTGCGCCTGGCCGACCGCATGTCGCGGCTCGGCACCGAAACTGCCTTCGAAGTCCTGGTTCGCGCCCGCGCCCTGGAGCGCCAGGGCAAGCACATCATCCATCTCGAGATTGGTGAGCCGGACCAGAACACGCCCAGCAACATTGTCGAAGCCGGCGTGCACGCTATGCGCAACGGCGCGACGCACTACGGGCCCTCCGCCGGCCTGCCCGAGCTGCGCGAAGCCATCGCCGAGGACGTTGCCAAATCACGAGGCATCCCGGTAACCATGGAAGAAGTGGTGGTGGTTCCCGGCGGCAAACCCATCATCTTCTTTACCGTGCTGGCGCTGGCCAATGAGGGCGACGAAGTCATCTATCCCAATCCTGGATTCCCCATTTACGAATCCATGATCAACTTCGTGGGCGCCAAGGCCGTTCCGGTGCATCTGCGCGAAGAGCGCGACTTCCGCATGGACGTGGACGAACTGGCCAGCCGCATCACCGACCGCACCCGGCTGATCATCCTGAATTCGCCGCAGAATCCCACCGGCGGCGTCATGACCGAGCAGGACGTGAAGGACGTGGCCACCGCCATCGGCGATCGCGACATCATGGTGATGAGCGACGAAATCTACTGCCGCCTGCTGTTCGAAGGCACGCACCACAGCATCGCCTCGGTGCCCGGGTTCAAAGAGCGCACCATCATCCTCGACGGCTTCTCCAAGACCTACGCCATGACCGGATGGCGCATGGGCTACGGCGTGATGCGGCCTGACCTGGCGACGCACATCTCGCGGCTGATGACCAACTCCAACTCCTGCACTGCGACCTTCACCCAGTTGGCGGGCGTGGAAGCCATTCGCGGCGACCAGAGCGAGCCGGAGAAGATGCGGCAGGAGTTCCAGCAACGGCGCGACGTCTTCGTCAACGGCATCAACCAGATCAAAGGCTTCAGTTGCCGGCTGCCCAAGGGCGCGTTTTACGCCTTCCCCAACATCAAGCAGACGGGATGGCCGTCGAAGAAGCTGGCCGACGCGCTGCTGGACCAGGCGGGCGTGGCCGCGCTGTCAGGCACCGCGTTCGGCTCCTTCGGCGAAGGCTACCTGCGCTTCAGCGTCGCCAACTCGATCGAGAACATCGAGATGGCCCTCGACCGCATTGATCAGTGGGCGAAGAAGAATCTGTAACAGCTCTTAGCTCTTAGCTATTAGCTCTTAGCAAACAAAACACTCACGGGTGGCCCGGGTCTCGCGCTTTCGAGACCCGGGTGTACCCGGCGCGAGCCCTGTATCAGGGCGGCGACCCGCGACTTCTCTCAGGACGGGCGTTAGAGCCGAGGCCGAAGAGAAGCGAGTCGTTAACTCTCGATTCCTCTCCCTCAATCCATTCGAGTCCCGGCTAGAATGAAACTGATTGGAGGGCTCGCAACTGGATTCGCAGAAGAAATCGTTCTGGCTCTTATTTACCCTGCTTAGTCTGGGAGCGTTCTTTCTCCCCTTCGCTTGGGGCGTGCTGGAAACCTTCGCTGCCTTGTTCGTTAGCTGGTGGGTGATCTATCGCAGCGGAATCTACTGACCCTTCTGCCATCGTCCGCAATTGCTGAGGAGCCGTCCGACCGAAGATCCGAAAGCTAAGAGCTAAAAGCTAAAAGCTAAAAGCTAAAAGCTAAAAGCGGCTCTACCTCTTCTCCGCCATCGCCGAGACCAGCGAGTGGAAAATCTTCGCCCCGTCGGTCATGCCCAGTTCCGGTTCGCTGGCGCGCTCCGGATGCGGCATCATGCCCAGCACATTGCGACCGGCGTTGCAGATGCCGGCGATGTTCTCGATCGAGCCGTTGGGATTGGCGTCGGCCGTGACCGCGCCGTCGGGCGTGGTGTAGCGGAAGATGATGCGGTCCTGATCTTTCAGTTCGGCCAGGGTGGCGTCGTCGCAGAAATAGTTGCCTTCCATGTGGCCGATGGGAATGGTCAGCACCTCGCCCTGGCTCAGATCGTGCGTGTAGGGTGTCGCAGTGCTCTCCACGCGAATGTGTACCGGCTTGCAGACATACTTCAGGCCGGCATTGCGCAGCAGCGCGCCGGGCAGCAGTCCGGACTCGCACAGAATCTGGAAGCCGTTGCAGATGCCCATCACCAGGCCGCCGTCGGCGGCAAACTTGCGCACCGATTCCATCACCGGCGAAAACTTGGCGATGGCGCCCGTCCGCAGGTAGTCGCCATAGGCGAAGCCGCCGGGCACGATGATGGCGTCGCAGCCCTGCAGGTCGGCGGAGTCGTGCCACAGGAACGTCACCGGCTGATGGGCGACGTTGGCGATGGTCCAGTACGCGTCGTGATCGCAGTTGGAGCCGGGAAAGATGATGACGCCGAATTTCATAAGCAGCTCTTAGCTATTAGCTGTTAGCCTTTTAGCAGACGATCTCGTCGAATCAAGGCGCAACCTCGAACTTTGTAGCGTCGAAGCGAGGAGGAAATCGTTTGCTAAAAGCTAAGAGCTAATAGCTAACAGCTTAGCATGGGTTTGAGGCGCTGCTGCGGGCGCGGGCATCCAACCAGTAATGCAATTTTCCGGTCACATTAATCTCACCGGCGGGGCGCTGAAGCGATGGTTCGTGGCGCAATGCTACGACTCTGTGCTGGTGGGCGCGTTGTGGCTGGTGGGGCTGTGGTACCTCGACGTGCCGCTGGCGCCGCTGTGGGCGTTTCTGGCGGCGGTGCTGCAATTCATTCCGCACTTTGGACCGGTGCTGGCGGTGATGGGACCGGCGCTGGTGGCGCTGTTCGCTCTCGGCGTCGAACCGTTCTTCCTGGTGCTGCTGTTGTACGCCGCCATCCTGGTGGTGGACGGCCTGGTGTTGCAGCCGATGATCATGCATCGCGAGGCGCGAGTGCCTATCTGGGCGTCGCTGACGGTGCCGATTTTTCTTGGCCTGCTGTTTGGATTTTGGGGATTGCTGCTGGCAGCGCCGCTGCTGGCGGTGGCCTTCGCCTATTGGCGCCACATGCGCAACAAGCAGCAGGCGACATTGCGCCAGACGCCTCCTGGCCAGCCCATCACCGGAGGGGTGCTGATTTCGCCCAGCGAGGCGGAGAAGCAGTAGGGTTTGGCGACGCAGTCGATCCACGTTGAGCTCTGGGCGAAAGGCGGCGCACCTACGGTGCGCGGAGTCGCGGGCGGAGGCGTACCCAGCGTTCCGCGCCAAAAGCAGGCGCTCCATGCTGGGCTAGACTGAGTCGCGCCTCCGGCGCTCGCATTGGCGCAACAACGGCATCGGCGCAACAACGGCATCGGCGCAACAACGGCATCGGCACAACGACGGCATCGGCACAAACATATCTGCTGTTCCCAAAATCCGGCTGGCTCCCGCAACCCAACGAATGGTGCGGTCGAGATGCCGATTTCGCACCGATAAGAGCGCCGTAGGCGCGACTTAGTCTAGCCCAACTGTCGCCCCCGCAGGACACGCGCGGTTCTCGCATGCCAACGTATGGGTTTGCCGAGATGCCGATGTTGCGCCGATAAGAGCGCCGGAGGCGCGACTTAGTTTAGCCCAGCGTGCAGCCGAAGGCGGAACGCTGGGTAAGCTTGGTGCCGCGACCCGCGCCCCGTAGGGTCGCCGCCTTTCGCCAGGCGCCGCGGCCGTCCCTCACGCGCCGGGATGGATGAACAGCCACACGCCCAGCGCCAGAATCAGGCAGGAAACCAGCAGGCGAAATGTGTGCTGCGGAATGCAGCCCAGCGCCCACTTGCCGGTGAGTGTGCCCACGATCACGCCGACGGTAGCGAGGGTCGCCAGTTGCCATTGCGACGCGATGGCATGGAATTGCAGCGCGGCGTACACCGGCATGCGGCATACATCCACCAGCAGCGCGATGGCGGTGGCGGTGGCGACGAAGGCATCGCGCTCCAGGTTAAAGCCGAGCAAGGCGGCGGAGCGGATACCGCCCTGGTTGCCGACCAGTCCGCCGAAGACGCCGGACACGCCTCCGGCCACCCACGCGGAGCGGCGGCCGAACTTGATGCGCGCGGCAAGGCCGGTCAAGCCCATCACCCCGGCGAAGACCAGGAGCGCTGCCAGCACATAGCCGAGCACCGGACCGCCGAGCACGCCGTGCAGCAACGCGCCGGCAAGGCCGCCGGCGGCGCTGGTGAGGCCGAAGGTCCACAGAACGTGACGGTCAACGTGGCGCCGAAGAACGGCAAAGCGCAGCGCAGTGCCGAGAAAATGCGGAATGGAGACCACCGCCACGGCCAGCTTGGTACCGATCCACATCGCCAGCAGCGGCGTGAGGATGCTGCCGATGCCGAAGCCGGAGATGGCAGCGATGGCCCCGGCACCGATGCCGGCGAGAATGAGCAGGACTTGGTGCACAGGCTAAGGAGTCTATCTGAACGGTAGGTCTTTATCTGTGACGCGGCTCCGGAGTCGAGATGGTCGCTAAGTAATTCCGGTTTGGGCCGGGTTTTGCACACCTTCCTCAGACCGCAGACGGCATCGTCAGCGCATAAAATAGAAGTAGCAAGCAAGGGTCCCGATGCCGCAATCGCAATTCGTCCATCTCCATCTGCATACCGACTACTCCATGCTCGACGGCGCCTGCGAGATTGAGCGTCTGGTCAAGCGGGTCAAAGAACTCGACATGCCGGCCGTGGCCATGACCGACCACGGCAACGTCTTCGGCGCGGTCGCCTTCGCCAACGCCGCCAAAGAAGCTGGCGTGAAGCCCATCCTGGGCTGCGAACTTTACATCTGCAAGAAAGAAGACCATCGCGCGGCGCCGGAGGGCGATACCTACAACCATCTCCTGGTGCTGGCAGAGAACGACGAAGGCTATCGCAACCTGATCAAGATTGTCTCCGAGGCCTCGCTGCATGGCTTCTACTACAAGCCGCGCATCAGCAAGAAATTTCTGGCCGAGCACGCCAAGGGGCTGATCGGTTTGTCCGCGTGCCTGAAGGGCGAAGTGGCGGAGAGCCTGACGGAAGGGAAGTACGCGGCGGCGCGCGCGGCGGCCGGAAGCTTCCAGGACATTTTCGGGCGCGGCAATTTCTACCTGGAGATCCAGGATCAGGGGCTGGAAGACGAGAAGCGCATTCAGGCTGATCTGCTGAAGCTGGAGACGGAGCTGGACATTCCGCTGGTGGCCACCAACGACAGCCATTACCTGTGCGAGGACGATTCCCACGCGCAGGACGTGATGCTCTGCATCCAGACCGGCAAGTCCATCCACGACACCAACCGGCTGAAGTTCCAGGGCAACCAGTTCTTCGTGAAGAGCTATCCCGAGATGGCGCAGGTATTCCGGGGCTACGAGCGGGTGCTGGCGCGCACGCTGGAAATTGCCGAGCGCTGCAATATCAAGCTCGAAAAAGTGAAGGACCCGTTCCCGCAATTCGATGTGCCGGCCGGATACTCCATCCCCGACTACTTCGAGCACGTGGCGCGCGAGGGCTTCCAGAAGCGGCTGGGCGTGCTGCGCGAAATGCAGACTGCCGGGCGGCTGAAGCATTCGCTGGACGAGTACGAGAAGCGGCTGGTGCGCGAGATCGACATCATCCGGCAGATGCAGTTCTCCGGATACTTCCTCATCGTGTGGGACTTCATCCGCTACGCCAGGGAGAACAACATTCCGGTAGGCCCGGGCCGTGGCTCGGCGGCAGGGTCGTTCGTCGCCTATTCGCTGGGCATCACCGACATTGATCCTTTGCAGAACGAATTGCTGTTCGAGCGCTTCCTGAATCCCGAGCGCGTCAGCCTGCCCGATATTGATATTGATTTCTGCATGAACCGCCGCGGCGAGGTGATTGACTACGTCACCCGAAAGTACGGTCGCGACCAGGTGGCGCAGATCATCACCTTCGGCACCATGGCGACCAAGGCGGCGCTGAAGGATTCCGGCCGCGCCATGGATGTGCCCTACGCGGAAGTGGACCGCATCGCCAAGCTGGTGCCCAACACTTTGAACATCAGCATTGACCAGGCGCTGAAGGATTCGCCGGCGCTGGCCGCCGCTTACGAGAACGAGCCGCAGACGCGCGAGCTGATTGATACCGCCAAGAAGCTGGAAGGGTTGGTGCGCAACTCCGGCGTGCATGCCGCCGGAGTGGTGATTTCGCCGCAGCCGCTGACCGACCTGGTGCCGCTGCATCGCACCAAGAACGACGAAATCGTGACCGCCTACGACATGAAGGCGGTGGAGAAGCTGGGCCTGCTGAAGATGGACTTCCTCGGGCTCACCACGCTGACGATTATTGATGACGCGCTGCGGCTGATCCAGCAGACCCGCAATGAGCGGCTGGAGCTGGAGAAGTTGCAGCTCGACGATCCGGTGACCTACGAGAAGGTTTTCCACACCGGGCTGACCTCGGGCGTCTTCCAGTTTGAATCGCACGGCATGCGCGACGTGCTGCGGCGCTACAAGCCCACCGCCGTTGAAGACCTGACCGCACTGAACGCGCTCTATCGCCCGGGACCGATTCAGGGCGGCATGATCGAAGACTTCATCGAGCGCAAGTGGGGCCGCAAGAAAATCGAGTACGAACTGCCGGAGCTGGAAACGCTGCTGAAGGAGACGATGGGCGTCATCGTCTACCAGGAGCAGGTGATGCAGATCGCCAACCGGCTGGCCGGCTACTCGCTGGGTGAAGCCGACCTGCTGCGGCGCGCCATGGGCAAGAAGGATCCCGAGGCCATGGCCAAGCAGCGCGAGCGCTTCATGCGCGGCGCCATCGAGCGCGGCTTCCCGGCGAAGAAGATCGAGAAGATCTTCGACCTGATGGAGCAGTTCGCCGGCTACGGCTTCAACAAGTCGCACTCCGCGGCCTACGCGCTGCTGGCCTATCACACCGCTTACCTGAAGACGCACTATCCGGTGGAGTTCATGGCGGCGCTGCTGACCTCGGTTTCCGGCAGCACCGACGACGTGGTGAAGTACATCAACGAGTGCCGCGAGATGGGCATTCCGGTGGAACCGCCGGACGTGAATGTCAGCGACGCGTACTTTACGCCGCACGGCGAGGCGATTCGCTTCGGACTGGCGGCGGTGAAGAACGTCGGACACAACGCTATTCAGTCCATCGTGGAAGCGCGCAAGAAGGTCGGGCAATTCACTTCCATCTTCCAGTTCTGCGAGAAGGTGGACCTGCACCTGCTGAACAAGCGGGTGGTGGAATCGCTGATCAAGAGCGGCGCCATGGATGCGCTGGGACGGCGTTCGCAGTTGATGGCCGTGGCCGACACCGCCATGGAGCATGCGCAGAAGGAGCAGCGCGATGCGGCGATGGGCCAGCATGGGCTGTTCGGCGTCTTCCAGGACGACGAGCCCACCACGCAGGAAAAGCCGCTGCCTAATATTCCTGATTGGGACGAACATCAGCGGCTGGCGGCGGAGAAAGAAATTCTCGGCTTCTTCATCACCGGGCATCCGCTGGAGAAGTATCGCGACAAGCTGCTGGACTTCAGCGCGCTGACCACCGCCGAGGTGTGCAATCTGAAGTCGTCCACCGGGCGCGATGAAGTGCTGGTGGGCGGCATCCTGAAGAGCATTCGCGTCGCCAAATCGAAGAAGGGCGACCTCTACGCGCAGGGGCAGCTCGAGGACATGGACGGCTCGGTGGATGTCCTGTGTTTTGCCGAGCCCTATCGCCGGCTGGCGGAGAAGCTGAAGCTGGCGGTGCCGGTGCTGGTGAAGGGCGGGGTGCGCGTCGAGGAAGGTTCCAACCCTAAGCTGATGATTGGCGACATCACGCCGCTGGAAGAGGCGCAGCCCAAGCTGCCGTCGAGCTTGCGCATCAAGGTGCCGCTGGAGGCGGCGTCGGAAGCGACGATTGATGGGTTGCACTTGCTGTGCAGCGAGCGCAAGGGCTCGGCGCGGGTGCTGTTTGATCTGGAGCGCCGCGGCGACTTCACTGTGGTGATGGAGGCGGAAGGCTATAATGTGGTGCCGGACCGCGCGTTCATCAGCAAGGTGGAAGAATTGTGCGGCCGCGGCAGCGTGCGGGTGGTTGACTGATGGCGGTGGATGTTTCGTCGGCGGGTTCGCGTCCGCGAGGCCTGACGCCCAGCCAGTTACAAGTAATGACGGCCGTGGATTACTGGATCGCGGCGGTCGAGACCGTCTATCGGGCGGCACGGAAAAACGATCTTATGGAAGCAGCGTCAAAGGCGCAGAACGAACTGGAGCGGATCGAGAAGCAGATTGCGGAGCTGCAGGCGGCTGCTGGCGACAATCAGCAGACTCAGCATGAACTGACCCAACTGCGCGGTCGCGTGGACGCCCTGCGGCGCCAGATGTCGGGGCAGCTCACCGCTTGGGAGCGCGCCGAACTGGCGCGGCATCCTAACCGGCCGTATCCGCTGGACTATATCGAACTCATCTTTCCCGACTTCAGCGAAGTTCATGGCGATCGCGCCTTCGGCGACGATGCCGCCATGGTCTGCGGCATGGCGCGCTTCCGCGGCAGGGAAGTGATGGTGATCGGCACGCAGAAGGGCCGCGACACCAAGCAGCGCATCTATCGCAACTTCGGCCAGCCCAATCCTGAGGGCTATCGCAAGGCGCTGCGCGCGTTTCAATTTGCCGAGAAGTGGCGCCGGCCGGTGGTCGCGCTGATTGATGTGCAGGGCGCGTATCCCGGGCTGGGCGCGGAAGAGCGCGGACAGGCCGAGGCCATCGCCCGCAACCTGCGCGAGATGGCGCGGCTGGAAGTGCCGTTCATCGC
Source organism: uncultured Acidobacteriaceae bacterium (assembly GCA_963763975.1). Classification (GTDB taxonomy): domain Bacteria; phylum Acidobacteriota; class Terriglobia; order Terriglobales; family Acidobacteriaceae; genus Bog-257. Next base: position 119,891 of record CAVXQR010000002.1, on the reverse strand, counting down.
CGCCATCACCGGTGAGGGCGGTAGCGGTGGCGCGCTCGCCATCGCTGTGGCCGATCGCGTGCTTATGATGGAAAACAGCATCTATTCGGTGATTTCGCCCGAGGGCTGCGCCGCCATCATGTGGCGCGATTCGCGCAAGAAAGAGATTGCCGCTGACGCCCTGCGCATCACTGCCAAGGATAATCTGGAGATGGGCTTCTGCGATGAGGTCATTCCCGAGCCCAGCGGCGGCGCGCATCACGACTTCGAAGCCGCGGCCGCGTCGCTGGCCGATGTGCTGCAGAAGAACCTGGAGCAGTTGGAGAAGAAGTCCATCGCCGAACTGCTGGACGAGCGCTATAAGAAGTTCCGCAACATGGCGCAGTTTTACGACACCGTCGCGAGCAAAGCGTGACCTCCGGGCGCGGTTTGCGCATTCCCACCATTTGCGCCACATCTAGACGTGACATGTCCCGCATCAGCAGGCATTTGCGATGAACGATGGATGTCGCCGCTCCAGTCCCGTCCGCGGGACGGCATAAGATAGCCCACCGTTTCAACGGTGGGGAGGGATGCGAACAAGGACCGGAGTGCCCCGGGCACGGCACGCGTGTCAGACGTCATCCGAGAAGATACCGCGGATCAAACTCAATGCCGCACTTGCGCACCAAGGCCTCGAACTCCTGCTCAAAACTGTGCTTGGCGTGGTGCTCCTCCTGCCGCGAAATATAATCCACCACCGCGTCGCGGTAGGATTGGCTGACGCTAAATCCCCCATAGCCCTCCTGCCATGCGAATTTGGACTCATGTTCGCCCATCCATCGCGAACTGTTGCCTTTGAAATCCTGCATCGCCTTTGCCAAAGGCATAGCCGCGGGAAGTGCGAGCAAGAGGTGTACGTGGTTGTTGGTACCACCGGCAATGATGAGCGGAATGTTTTTGTTGCGCGCGATACCGCCGAGATATCGGCCGAGCTCGGCGGGATCGTGGATGGAGGGGACGCGTCCTTTCGTGCTGAAGACGCAATGCATGAGGTTGGAGACCAATGCGTGCGGCATATTACAAGGCTATTCGCGCAACCTGGCGCGCGCGGTGATGCGCGGCACAACCTAGGGTGCCGTGCCCGGGGCACTCCGGGTTCCTCAACGCTCCCTACCCACCGTTGAAACGGTGGGCTATCTTATGCCGTCTCGCTTCGCGGGACTGGAGGCACCGCTGTACGAGATGATGCCCGACCCTGGCAGTTGCGATCGGCGCAGGCGTAATCCCCATTCGCCCGCGGTTCTCAGCGCATCGCTGCGCGAATTGCCCGCCCACTGTGCCTGCCCGTTCCGGGCGTTGCCAACTGTCCTATAATGAAAGGTTGTTCCTTCCGCTTCGATCGAGCTTGTAAGGGGTATTGATGGCCACAACTGAATATGCCGTACACGGCGCCTCGCCCGGCGGCGTGCGCGAGCCTGTCGTCAATGATTTCAGCATCCAGGTTGCGACGGTCAACGGTTCCGGCTCGCAGAGCGCCAACACCGTGCTGCTGCGCACCATCTTCCAGATGGGCGTGCCCGTCTCCGGCAAGAACCTGTTTCCCTCGAACATCGCCGGACTGCCCACGTGGTACACCATCCGCGCCAGCAAACATGGCTACGTCGCGCGCAAGAAGGAAATTGACTTCCTGGTGGCGATGAATCCGGAGACTGCGCGCGAGGATGCCATGGCGCTCGCTCCCGGCGCCGCCGTGCTCTACGACGAGCCACTGAAGCTGAACGAGCTGCGCTCCGATGTCACGTTCTATCCCGTGCCCTACGACAAGATCACCGCCGTCGTCTGCGCGGAATCGAAGCTGCGCAAGCTGGTCCGGAACATGGTTTACGTTGGGGTTGTAGCGCAATTGCTGAACCTCGACATGCAGGAAGTGGAGAAGGCGTTGCGCCGGCAGTTTGCCAAGAAGGTGAAGGCCGCCGACCTGAACTGGAACGCCGCCAAAGCCGGTTTCGACTACGCCGCCAGTTCGCTGACCAAGGCCGATCCCTTCACCGTCGAGCGCATGGACAAGACCTCCGGCATGATCATCATTGATGGCAACTCAGCCGCCGCCATGGGCGCCATGTTTGCCGGAGTCACGGTAGTCACGTGGTATCCCATCACGCCGTCCTCGTCGCTGGTTGAAGGCCTCATCGATTACATGAAGGAATATCGTATTGGGCCTGATGGCAAAGCCACCTTCGCCATTGTCCAGGCGGAGGACGAACTCGCCGCCATCGGCATGGTTTTAGGCGCGGGATGGGCAGGCGCGCGCTCCATGACTGCTACGGCCGGCCCTGGCATCTCGCTGATGTCGGAGTTCGCCGGCCTGGGCTACTACGTCGAGATTCCTGGCGTCATCTGGGACATCCAGCGCGTGGGACCGTCCACCGGATTGCCGACGCGCACGGCGCAGGGTGACATCTCGTTCGTGGCGCGGCTCTCGCACGGCGATACCCACCATCCCATGCTGCTGCCGGCCACTGTGAGCGAGTGCTTCACCATGGCGGGCGATGCCTTCGATCTGGCCGAACAATTACAGACGCCGGTGTTCGTGTTGTCGGACCTGGACCTGGGCATGAACAACTGGATGGCTGAGCCTTTCGCCTATCCGGAAGGACCGCAGAAGCGCGGCAAAGTGCTGACCGCCGAAGACCTGAATCGGCTGGGCGGCTTTGCGCGCTACAAGGACGTGGACGGCGACGGCATCGGCTATCGCACGCTGCCGGGGACCAATCATCCCAACAGCGCATGGTTCGCGCGCGGCAGCGGTCACAATGAGAAGTCGCAGTACAGCGAGCGACCTGACGACTACACCCACAACCTGGACCGCCTGGCGCGCAAGTTCGAAACCGCGCGCACCCTGGTTCCCAAGCCGGAGATGGCGCGGAATGCCGGCAACGACGTCGGCATCATCGCCTACGGAACCTCGCATCACGCGCTGGTGGAAACGCTGGACCAGTTGGAGAAGGAATACGGCATCAAGGCCGACTACATTCGCCTGCGCGCCTATCCCTTCACGCCGGAGACGCACGACTTCATCAGCAAGCATAAGCGGGTTTACGTGGTGGACCAGAACCGCGACGGCCAGATGCTGCAACTGCTGAAGCTGGACATCGCCGGCGAAGACATTCCGCGACTGCGCAGCGTGCGCCACTACAACGGGCTGCCGATTGATGCACGCTCCATCACCGACGACATTGTTTCGCAGGAGGGCCGATAGATGGCAACCACCGCAACGCCGCCACCGAAAACCAATCGCATCGGGCTGACCGTACTCGACTATCGCGGCGGCAAGACCACGCTGTGCGCCGGCTGCGGCCATAACGCCATCTCCGAGCGCATCATTGACGCCTTCTATGAGATGGGCATCGCCCCAGAGCGCGTGGTGAAGATGTCGGGCATCGGTTGCTCGTCGAAGACGCCGGCGTATTTCATGGGACGCTCACACAGCTTCAACAGCGTGCACGGGCGCATGCCGTCGGTGGCCACCGGCGCGATCCTGGCGAATTCGCGGGTGGTGGCGCTGGGCGTCAGCGGCGATGGCGATACCGCCTCCATCGGCATCGGGCAGTTCGTGCACCTCATGCGGCGCAATGTGCCGCTGGTGTACATCATCGAAGACAACGGCGTGTATGGGCTGACCAAGGGACAGTTTTCAGCCACGGCGGATATCGGCTCGCGGCTGAAGACCGGCGTGATCAACGACCTGCCGCCGATTGATACCTGCTCGCTGGCGGTGCTGCTGGGCGCGACCTTCGTGGGGCGCTCCTTCAGCGGCGACAAGAAGCAACTGCATACCATGCTGAAGGCGGCGCTGGCGCATCGCGGCACGGTGATGCTGGACGTAATCTCGCCCTGCACCACGTTCAACGATCACGAGGGCTCCACCAAGTCGTACAAATTCGTGAAGGACCACGAAGAGCCGCTGCATGACCTGAACTTTGTGCCGCACTTCGACGATATCGCGGTGGATTACGATGCCGGCACCAGCGTTAACGTGACCATGCACGACGGTTCGCTGCTGCGGCTGCGCAAGCTGGAAGAGGATTACGATCCCACCAACAAGATGGGCGCGGTGCGCCGCATGATGGAAGCTGCCGAGTCGAAGGAAGTGCTGACCGGTGTGTTGTACCTGAATACCAAGGCGCCGAACTTCCTCGACATGCTGAACATGACCGACCAGCCGCTGGCGACGCTGCCGCAGAGCGTAACGCGTCCCGGGCGGGAAGTGCTGGAGCAGTGCATGGAAGAGTTGCGGTAGGGAATAACGGCGCCTGCAATGTTCGCGGGCGAGCGCCAGCATCAGCCGCCGGCGCAAAGGAAAACCCAGCCGCGCGGCTGGGTCCAGGGAAAGAGCAGCTTTAGTTGGCCCGGGTGACGTTTCCCGCCTGCGGGCCTTTCTGGCCTTCCACAATTTCAAACTCTACCGGATCGCCTTCCTGCAAACTCTTATAGCCATCGGAGTTGATCGCGCTGTAGTGCACGAACACATCCGCTCCCCCATCGTCGCGACCGATAAAACCAAATCCCTTTGCGTTATTGAACCACTTGACGGTTCCTTTCAGTTTCACGTTAGTCTTGCCTCCGGGCACAGCAGATCCGCATCCCCATCCCTGGAGGGTGGGATGCCGGATAGTGGAATTGCGTCAATCAGGTCGACCCGAACGCCAAGGCCGTGCAGGGAGGAATTCCCAATCGATGGCAGGGCAGGAAACTAGCCTGTTGAACAGCGTGTATTCATTTTGCAACCGTTTTGTGGTGTTGTCAAGAGAGTATACAGTCGCAAAGCCGTGCCCAGTGCGGCTTTCAGTCGACCAAATGTTTTGACAGGATTTGAATAACGCAGTCCGAGTTCTGGCACGGCTGTCGGGTGCATTCCTTAGCACTAAGGAATTACGCACTGAGCAACTTGTCTTGCAGCCAGTAAATGCCGGCGATGGTCTTGCCGTCGCGAATTTTGCCCGAGCGAATCATGGCCACCGCTTTCGAGAGCGGCACCAGGTGGCACTCGATGGATTCGTCGTCTTCGGGCTGAGCCTTGCCCGCGGTTAGCTGTTCGGCCAGGTAAAGGCGCATGGTCTCGTCCAGAAATCCCGGGCTGGGATAGAAGTACAACGCCTGTTTCCAGCGACGCGCCTTGTAGCCGGTTTCCTCCAGCAGCTCGCGCTTGGCGCCCGCTAGCGGTTGCTCGCCGTGGTCCATGCGTCCGGCAGGAAGCTCCAGCATGTAATCCTGCGCGGCATAGCGATACTGGCGTTCCAGCAGCACACGGGGCTCGCCGCCGCCGCTGGTGTCCACCGGAAGAATGACCACCGAACCGCCGTGGCGGATGACGTCGCGCTCGGCGACGATGCCGTTGGGCTCCTTGATGCGGTCCGAGGTGACGCGGAAAACTTTGCCCTGGAAAACGGTTTTGGAGGAGAGCTTCTTGAGCTTGCCCTGCTTGGGATGACGGGGAGCGGACTTCTTCGGCGACATAGGAAACACTATAAAGCAACGGCTGGGCAGGTTAGCCCAAAACATGGACGAACCCTTCGACTGCGCTCCGGGTGGGCCTGGGCACCGAAAATCGCACCTATTCCCCGATCTTCACGTAAGCCCTGCAAGTTTGCCCACCAGTCTCGTTCCATCCCTGAAAGCCGAGTTTTTGAGCGGGGCGGTACCGCTCCGCTAACGGCCGGGGAAGCCTCATGAATAAGCGTCAAAAGGCAGTGTGGTTGGTAGTAATTCTCGGTCTGCTGTTTCTAGCGGCCATCAGCTTGCCGAATTTGCGGCGCTCACATACGGAATCACGAATCGCCGCCTTCGCCAATCCACCGGCAAGTTCGAACGCAAATGCGCTGATGTTCACTGTGGCGCAGGAGAGCGCCGGGCTGGCTCAGCCCAGCCCGCCTGCCGACAGCGCAAGCACGGTCCTCGAAAGAAAGCTGATCCGTAACGCCGAACTGGGATTAACGGTCACCGACGTTCGCGCCGCAGCCGAGCAGATTCGGAAAATCACGGAGGCGGCCGGCGGCGACCTCGACAATCTGGAAATCACCGACAGTGGCGGATCGCTGTCTGCGACCCTGGTGGCCCGCGTGCCGGCATCGGGACTGGTGACGGCGCTCACGGAATATAAAAAGCTGGCGGTGCGAACCGACCATGAGCAGATCAGCGCACGCGATGTCACTCGCGAGTTCTATGACAACCAGGCCCACCTGCGTAACCTGCGCGCGGAAGAACAACAGTATCTGGCGATCATGAAACAGGCGCATACCGTGTCCGACATCCTGGAGGTATCGCAAAAGCTCAGCGACGTGCGCGACCGGATCGAGCGTTTGCAGGCGCAAATCCAGGTGATGAACCACGACATCGAGATGTCGGCCGTGCAGATTACCCTTACGCAGGAGTCCGATAGTCGGGTGCTCGGCATCCAGTGGCGACCGCTGTACAACGCCAAAACCGCGACCCACGACCTGCTGGCCGGCCTGGGCCGATGGATGGATTGGATCGTCGAGGTCCTCATCACGCTGCCACTGATTCTTCTGTGGGCGGTGACCATCGGCGCGATTGTATGGATCGTATGGAGACTTGGCCGCGCGGTATGGCGGCGCGTGAAGCCGAAGAACCCAGCCAAAGTCCAGCCGCCCTGCGGCGGTACTGTGTTATCGCGAAGCGACGTCAAACCGATCCCGTAGTGCAGAGTGTCCGGTGACCCAGGTTCGCGTCCTTCTTTTGGACGCTAACCTGGGCTCAGGAATGTCTGCTTTGGAGCACCGCCGATATCCGTAATCCCAGGTTAGCCCGAAAGATGGGCGAACCTGGGGCACTGGATATCGGAGAATTATCGGGTTAGCAAGAGATAAATTATGGCCACTGGTCCGGCTAAAGAAACCAGGATGGTAAGCCAGTAGCCGACAGGGTTCTCGTCGCGATGAAACTTATATCCCCTGGATCGTATTTCGCCCGACCGAAGTCCGGCGACTCCGAAGCAAAAGACAACTACAAGAAGCAAAATGATTACTATGTTCGCTATTGATAGCCTGGACATCTACTCTAGTCTCTCATTTGGGACGGGACTCCAGGAGTAAGGCTAGGTGCCCCAGGTTCGCGTCCTTCTTTTGGACGCTAACCTGGGCTCAAGAATCTCCGCTTTGGAGCGCCACCGATATCCGTAATCCCAGGTTAGCCCAAAAGATGGGCGAACCTGGGGCACCGGATTCAAGAGGGTTAGGCCGGCGTATAGGAAAAATCCACGCGGTTACTTCGCGATAGCGCTGCGTTCGCGCAGCACCACCGGCCGCTGATCATAGGGCTCGATGACCACCGTCAGCTCCTTGCGCGCGTCGAACTGCTCCTTGGTCACGGGAAACGACACCAGCACTGCGCCCTGTTGCAACCCGCCCGGCTGGATGCGGGTTTCCACCGTGAGCGGTTTGGTGCTGTACTGGCGCAAGTCGGGATAGGCCGCGAGGTAGCGGCCGAAATCGGCGGCCGGTGCGGCGTCGTCGTGCAGTGTGCCTTTGTCGGTCTTCAGGTCCACGCTGATGTTTTTCACCCACAGCGCCTTGTCGCCCACATTGGTCAGCGTGAGCTCGATGAGCACCATCGCGTTATCCATGCCCTCGGGCCGGCTGAAGACCGCCTGGTCGATGCCGCCCTCAGCGGCGGGTTTGGCGCGTTCCACGTAGGCCATGATGCCGATGGCGATGGCCACCAATACCAGCGCGATGACCACGTGCACCGCCGGAGGAAGGGTGCGCTTGGCGCTATCGAATTCCTCGCCGATGCGGAAGTTGCCACCATTGATGGGCTCTGGGGGCGTTGGCGACGGGACTTGGTTCTCAGGCATGCTTCCTCCGGGTCCGATATCGAGCGCAGCCAAATTCTAACGCCACGCGGCTAGGCCTCGGGCCACTGGTTCTTCATGGCTTTGCGGAAGGCCTTTTCTGGCAGCGTATTCAGCACGTGGCGCGGTTCCAGCCAGGCCCGCCGCGCCTGCAAGACGCCGTATTTCACCTTCTCGAAGTGCGAGGTGTGATGCGCGTCGGTGTTGATCACGATCTTCACCCCGCGCTCGCGCGCCATGCGCAGGTGAACGTCGTTCAGGTCCAGCCGGTCAGGATACGCATTCAGCTCCATGGCCACGCGATGTGCCAGCGCCGACTTCAGCACCGCATCCATGTCGAAGGGATAAGCATCGCGGCGCAGCAGCAGGCGTCCCGTGGGATGACCGAGGATGGAGACATTGGGATTCTCCAGTGCCCGCAGCAGGCGGTCGGTCATCTCCTGCGAAGACTGGTTGAACGCCGAATGCACGCTGGCCACCACCACGTCCATCTCCTCCAGCACGGAATCAGAGAGATCGAGCGCGCCGTCGGTGAGGATGTCCACCTCGATGCCAGCCATCACGGTGATGCCTTCGGTGGCGTCGTTGACGGCGCGGATGCGCGCAATGTGCTCCATCGCACGCTGGTCGTCCAGTCCGTTGGCGAAGGCCAGATTCTTGGAGTGGTCGGTGATGGCGATGTATTGATAGCCGCGCTGCTTGGCGGCCTCGGCCATCTCCTCGATGGTGTTGCGACCGTCGGTCTCCACGGTGTGCATGTGGACTTCGCCGCGCAGGTCTTCGACGGTGATAAGCTGCGGCAGCTTGTGCTCGGCTGCTAGATCAATCTCGCCGCAATTCTCGCGCATCTCCGGCGGAATGCAGTCCAGCTTGAGCTTGCTGTAGATTTCGTCTTCGGTGGCGCCGGCCACGCGCTTCTCGTTGTCCAGCCGGAACATGCCGTACTCGTTCAGGGTGAAGCCCATCTTCAGCGCGCGCTGCCGCAGCGTGACGTTGTGGCCCTTGGAGCCGGTGAAGTATTGCAGGGCGGCGCCGTAGGATTCCGGCGGCAGGGTGCGGACATCCACCTGCAAGCCGTTGCGCAATTTGAAGCTGACCTTGTTGTCGCCCTTGGCCAGAACCTCGTGAACGCCGGGGAAGCGCAGAATCTCCTCGATGAGTTCGGCGCGCTGCGCATCATTCACGCAGCACGGCCCGGTGATGAGCATGTCGAGGTCGCCCACGGTTTCGCGGCCGCGGCGCAGCGATCCGGCGGGCGTGATCTTCTCGATGCCCTTGATGTGCTTCAGGTGCTCGGTCAGCTTTTCCGCGGTGCGGTCGGCTTCGTCCAGCAGGAAGCGGCCGGAGATGCGGCGATAACTCTCGATGGCCTTCAGGATTTTCTGCTCGGTCTTCTCGCTCATGCGCGGCAGTTCGCGCAGTTTGCCGTCGCGCGCCAGTTGCTCCACGCCGGCCAGGTCGCTGACCTGGAAGGCGCTCCACAGCAGCGCGATGGTCTTGGGGCCCAGTCCCTGGATTTTCAGCAGCTCCAGCATCGAGGGGCGGTACTTGGTCAGCAGCTCCTGATGGACGCCGAGCTTGCCGGTAGTGCACAGGTCCTTGATGTTGGCGGCCATGCCTTTGCCGATGCCGGGAATCTCCAGCAGCCGCTTGGGCTCGCTGATGAGCTGGGAGACCTGCTGCGGCGAGGCTTCCAGCGCTTCGGCGGCGCGGCGATAGGAGCGGATGCGGAAGGAGTCGGCGGCGTCCACCTCCATCAGGTCGGCGGTCTCGTAAAAGATGTTGGCGATGGCCTTGTTATCCAAGCGTGAATCCCCGAAGCGAAATTGTAACGTGTGTGGCGGCTCCCCGCGCGACGGTGTGAATCCGAATGCCAAGACGAACCCGTATCCAGGGCACGCCTTCACAGGACGCTGGAAAAATCTGTTTTGGCGAGCCTCGTATCAGGGCGCGGCTTTAGCCGTGCCGAAAAGCCCCTTATTTTTTCCTCCAGAGCCCGCTTCAGCGGGCGGCAGGGTTTGATTTTGACTTTTTCAGCAGCCTGTTCAGGCGTACCGATGAAGCCGCTATTTGCTGGGAGCCGGCTTTAGCCGGGGTGGACGTTTTTGACGTATTCGTGCAGCCTCATGCCGAAGAAGTCGGTGATCCGGCCCGAGGGACGATAGCCATGCGAATGATAAAAGCGCATGGCGCGGACAAGTGGTTCGGTGGTGTCCAGCGTCACATGCGAACAGCCGCCGTCTGCGAGTTCTTTCTCGGCGGCGTCGAGCAGGGCGGCGGCAAGGCCGGAGCCTTGGCTATCGGGCGCCACGGCCATGCCGCGCAGATGGCCCTCGCCGCCGGTCACGGCGCAGGCGATGGTGCCAATGATCGCACCAGCCGGCGCGACGACCACCAGGATGGTCATGGCCGCGAAGCGCGCCCGCAGGCTTTCCTCGCTGAGCACGGTGTCGGCGAATGCCTCCGGCGTATAGCGGTCGCGATAGGGCTCAAACGCCGCGCGCAGGCAAGCCAGAATGCCCGGTGCATCGGCCACGGTAGCTCGACGAATTGTGAATGCCGGTCGCAAATTCGGAGTCTACAACGCCCGGCATCGTAGAGGTTCCCGCTCTAAGCGTGGCAAGTGGCAGTCCCACCGTGCAGTACACACGCCCGTTCGACGAGCTGCTAATTGCTACCTTCTTACCCACTATCCACTAACCACTATCCACTGCCTTCACGGGTTGTACTTCGCCAGCCAGGCCGCGATCTCGCGGAACACATCCTGGCGCTGCTCCCAGAGAGAGGGGAAATGTCCTGACCCGGGATAAGTGACCATGCGAGTCGTCTTGCCGCGCGCCAGCAGCACCTCGAAATATTCGCGGCCCTGATAGGTCGGCACGCGCTCGTCGGCCGCGCCGTGCAGGATCAGCAGCGGTGTGGTCACATCCTTGGAGTGCATCGCCGCCGAGTAGATGGTGAAGGCCTCGGGATCTTCGTCGGGCCAGCGCGCGTCGTAATCAATCTGCTGCACGTCGCTGGTCCACATAAAGCTGCCCCAATCGGTAATGCCCGCGCCCTCGATGGCCGCCTTGTAGCGGTGCGTCTGGGTCACGCTCCATGACGTCATGAAGCCGCCCGCGCTCCAGCCGAACATGGTAAGGCGATTGGGGTCGGCCCATCCCTGGGCGACGGCGTAGTCGGTGGCGCTGTCCACGTCGCGATAGGCGCGGTCGCCGAAGTGCTGGTAGATCGCGTTCATGAAATTCCGTGCCGTAACCGGTCGAGCCGCGGTATTCGGGCTCCAGCACCACGTAACCCATCCCGGCAAAGAAGCGGGGGAAGACGCTGAACCCCAGATCGTCGTTGCCCTCCGGACCGCCGTGCGGCAACACCAGAAAGGGATAATGCTGGCCCGGCTTGTAATCGGCAGGGAAGGTGACGATGCCTTCCAGCGGGATGCCTTCCTTCGAAGTCCAGTGGACGGCCTGCACCGGGCCCAGCGCGACCTTCGCCAACTGGTCGTCGCCTTCATGGGTGATGAGCTCGAGCGAGTTGCCATGGGCAACGGCGACGTTGGTAGTGTGCGCGGGATCTCCGACCGCGAACACCTTGACATCCGGCGCGGAGGCGATCTTCGGCGAGACGGGCGCGCCGAAAACACAGCCATCCGGGTGCGTGTAGGCCGGAGTCAGCGAGTCGTTGGCAAAAGAGTCCACTTCCAGCCGAACCCCGCGAGCGACCGTAGCCCAGGCGTTGCCCTTCGCGTCCACATCCAAACCGAGCACGCTGCCATCGAGCTTGGGCGTGCGGTCCTGCGGCGTGCCACCGGCTGCCGGAACTGTCCACACATGGTCCGGGGTCAGCACCATAGAGGTCGTGCTGACGAAGGCGAGGTCTTTGCCGCCGTTGATCCAGCCAATGCCCGCGGCGGAATTATCAATGGTGGCCACGTGGCGCGGTCCGGAGGCGTTGCACACGTCAATCTCGGAGCGCACATAGTGATAGCCGATCTTGGGCGTCTGCGACATCACCGCCAGCGATGAGCCATCGGGCGACCACGCGACTTCTCCGGCCTGGCGCAGCGCGGGACACCACCACGCGCCGGCGGAGCCATCGGCGTTGACCACATAAATGCCGCTGGGAGAATTCTCGATCACGGTGTGGACGTCGGCCAACGGATCAGGCAGGCGCGGGTCAGCCAGAATGGCGTAGCGCGCTCCGTCAGGCGAAATAAAGATGGACCCAACGCCACGCGGCAGAGCGGTCAGCGGCACCGGAGTGGCGGCCGCGGCAGCCGGCGTGTTGGGCGCTGCCAGCGGAATAGTCGCAAGTTGCGCCGCCTTATCCATATGCATGGTGCCGTAGAGCGCGCTGCCGTCGCGGTTGAAGCCCTGGGGATGAAATTTTTCCGGCAGCGTGAGGTGGCGGTCTCCGGAGCCGTCGGCGTTCATCAAGTGCCACTCGTTGGTGTCGGGGCCCTTGGCGCCGCCGAAGCTGACGCGATAGAGGACGGTCTTGCCATCGGGCGAGACCGCCACGGGATGCGCGCTGCGCAGGGTCGAGCCGTCATCGAAGGTGAAGGGATGACGGGCAGGTTGCGCCAGGCAGAGCGAAACAGCGAGCAGCGAAAAGAACAGTGTGGTCAGGAACCTACGCATGAGCGCCTCACGAAATCGCCCAACAGCATAGCAGCGGCAGAGAGGCAAGGCCAGATAAGTGTGATTTTCTGCGCGGCGCAGGTGTCGCTGGGGTAAGATTCCGCTATGGCTAAAGGTCCCGCCCAATTCGAAGTCGCCTGCCCCTGCTGCGGCGCATTGCTGAAGATTGATACCGCGACCAAGTCCGTCATCGCTCATACCGCCAAGGCTATTCCCAAGACCTTTGAAGATCTCGAGGCCGCGGCGCGCTCCATGAAGGAACAGGACATTCGCAAGGAGTCCATCTTCCGGCAGTCGGTGGAGGCGCAGAAGAACCAGGGCGACCTGCTGGAGAAGAAGTTCCAGGAAGCGCTGAAGCGGGCCAAAGAAACTCCCGACACCGGCCGGCCGATTCGCGATATTGACTTGGACTAGAGTCGCAAAAGTACCCACTCGCGCGAGAAACCATTTCACCACGGAGGCACGGAGAACACGGAGTAAATTGATATAGCTCCGTGTACTCGGTGCCTCCGTGGTAAGAAGGTTCTCTGTTCCGCCAGGCTGAAATTCGTATAGATTGTTCCTGATGCCCACCACAGGCGAACGATTTGAGCGCGCCGTCTCCATCATGGCGCGGCTGCGCGGCCCCGGCGGATGTCCCTGGGACCGCGAGCAGACCTTCGACACCATCAAGCCCTACACCCTGGAAGAAACCTACGAGGTGCTGGAAGCGATTGACAATCGCGACTGGGACGAACTGCCGGGTGAGCTCGGCGACCTGCTGCTGCAAGTGCTGTTCTACGCGCAGATGGCCAGGGACGAGCAGCGCTTCTCGATCGACGAAGTACTCGACCGGCTGAGCGACAAGCTGGTGGCGCGCCATCCGCATGTGTTCGGGGACGTGAAGGCTGAAACGCCGCGCGAGGTGCTGCGCAACTGGCAGGCGCTTGAAGGCGGAGGAGAAGAAGAAGCGTCAGCCGGCAGAGAAAGATGCGAAGGCCGAGGCAGAGTCGGTGCTGGCGGGTGTGTCGTCGGCCATGCCCTCGCTGATGGAGGCTTATAAGATCAGCTCGCGCGTGGCGGCACGTCGGCTTTGACTGGCCCAACATCGAGGGCCTGTTCGATAAGCTGCACGAAGAGACGGACGAGCTGCGCGAGAACTTGCAGGAGTATCCTGCGCCCGGGCCGCAGCCGGAATCGGCGGCGGGCGTGGCCGGAGCGCGCGGGGCGAAGATTCCCGGAAGAGCTGCGCGCGCGGCTGGAAGATGAAGTTGGCGATCTGCTGTTTGTGCTGGTGAACATTGCGCGCTATCTTTCGCTCGACCCGGAATCGGCGCTGCGCAAGACCAATCGCAAATTTCGCCGGCGCTTTCAGTATCTCGAAGAGCGCCTGCATGAGCAGGGCAGCAAGCCGGCGGAGGCCACGGCCGAGCAGATGGAGCAGTTGTGGCAGGAATCGAAGCGGCAGGAACGGGCGCGATGACCGACTCGATTGTCTTGCGCAATTGCAGCGAACTGGACGAACTGCGCGCTTGCGTTGCGCTGCAAAAGGAGGTCTGGGGCTTCAGCGACCTGGAACTGGTGCCGCTGCGGCTGTTCTCGCTGGCGCCCAAGATCGGCGGCCAGGTCATCGGCGCGTGGGACGGCGCCACGCTGGTCGGCTTCGCCTTCTCTATTCCCGGCAGCCGCAGCGGCCGCACCTATCTGCACTCGCACATGCTGGCGGTGAAGGACGGCTATCGCGATCACGGGCTGGGGCGGCGAATCAAAATGTTCCAACGCGACGACGCCATCCGCATGGGCTACGACCTGATGGAGTGGACCTTCGATCCGCTGGAGATCAAGAACGCTTACCTGAACCTGGAGAAGCTGGGCGCCATTGCGCGCCGCTACAACATCAACCAGTACGGCGTCACCACTTCGCCGCTATCGGGATTTCTACCCACCGACCGGCTGGTGGCGGAGTGGTGGCTGCGGTCGAAGCGGGTCGACACGCTGGTGGCTACCGGCAGGCATCCGGCGGTTGCCGTCGAGAAGCGCATCGAGGTGCCGGCGGAAATTTATGCCTGGAAGGCGCAGTCCGAGACTCGCGCCAAAGCCGCGTCGGTACAAGCTTGTCAACCAGAAGGAATTTCTGGCGGCGTTCGCGAGCGGTCTGGCCTGCCTGGGCTATGAGCGCGATGCCGGCGGCAACGGCGCCTTCCTGCTGGGACGCTGGGACGAAGATTGGTCGTATGCCAGAAAGTAAAGCCGCATGAAAATTGAAGCCATTACGCTGCGCGAGCTGAACCTGCCGCTGGTGCACTTCTTCGAGACCAGCTTTGGACGCACCTACGAGCGGCGCATCCTGCTGGCCACGGTGCAGTGGCGACGGACTGGAAGGCTGGGGCGAATGCGTTGCCGGGGAGCAGCCGTTCTACAGCGAGGAATACATCGAAGGCGCGTGGGATGTGATCGCGCGCTATCTGGCGCCGATGCTGCTGGGCAAGACGGTGGCGTCGGGCCGCGAGGTGCCGAAACTGCTGGCGCGGGTGCGCGAGCATCCCATGGCCAAGGCGGCGCTGGAGAACGCGGTGTGGGACGCCGAGGCGCAGGAGAAGCAAGTGCCGCTGTGGAAGCTGCTGGGCGGCACGCAGCGCGAAATCGCCTGCGGCGTCAGCATCGGCATCCAGGATTCGCACGAGCAATTGCTGGAGAAGATCGAGACCGAGCTGGCGGCCGGCTATCAGCGCATCAAGGTGAAGGTGAAGCCGGGATGGGATGTCGAGATACTGGAGAAAATCCGCGCACGCTGGCCGGATATCGTGCTGAGCTGCGACGCCAATTCGGCTTACACCCTGGCGGACATCGAACATCTCAAGAGCTTTGACCGCTTCAAGCTGCTGATGATCGAGCAGCCGCTGTGGAGCGACGATTTCTACTTCCATGCGCGCCTGCAAAAGGAGCTGCAGACCTGCGCTATGCCTGGATGAGGCCATTCGCAGCGCGCGCGATGCCGAAGCGGCGCTGGAGCTGAGGCGCTGCCGCATCATCAATATCAAAGTCGGCCGCGTCGGCGGATTCACCGAGGCGATCGCGGTGCACGACGTGGCGCGGCGCGCGGGGTGCCGGTCTGGTGCGGCGGCATGCTGGAGTCGGGCATCGGCAGGTCCCACAATGTGGCGCTCTCCACGCTGCGCGAACTTCCGCCTGCCGGGCGACGTGTCGGCGTCGAAGCGGTATTGGAAGGAAGACATCATCGAGCCGGAAGTAACGGTATCGCCGCGCGGGACCATCGCGGTCAGCGACCAGGCGGGGCGTGGGTATGCGCTGCGCAAGGATTTGATCGAGAAGCTGACGGTGCGGAAAGAAGAATTGCGCGGGTAGGGAGAGTTGCCTATTTGTGCTTGTTGTGCGCGTCGGAATCGGCCGTGCCGCCGCCGTTTTGCGCCACCACTTCGTTGCCCTTGTAAAGCAGGTTCAGCGCCTGGGCGGTGGTCAGCTTCGACGGCACCGGACGGAAATCGCTGGCCGTCTCCGTGGACCAGATAGTTAGCGACTTAATCAGCAGGATTTTGCCGTTGAACTGCAGCAGCTCGCGGGTCAACTCCCAGCGTCCGCCGCCCAGGTCCTTCTGCTCAATGACGAAGCGGCCTCCCTTGTACAGCTTGCCAAGAATTCCCCAGCCGAAATTCACATCGCGGAAGAGCGTGCCGTCGAGCTTGGCGATGCGCAAGGCTTTGGCATCCACCAGCACGTCACCCTTCATGCCCAGATATACCTCGGTTTCATGGTTGGGCGGATTGAAGCCGGGATTGGGCACGAACGTCAGATGGATCAACTCGTCGCCGTTGGCCGCCTTCTCGGTGCCGGCGTAGGTATAAACGAACGCGTCCGGCAGGCTCTTCAGCATGATGGCGGCGCGCTGGTCGTCTTCCTTGTCGGACTGCTGTTTCTTGCGGCGCTCGTCGGGGTCATGCGCGAACTTCTCCAGCCGCCGATCTTCCTTGGCCTGTTCGTCAGGAGTAAGCGCCCTTCCGTTCTGCCAGACAGTGCGGCCCAGAGTTGCCCTGGCCGGTTTCAATCACCTGCTTGCAGACGGAATGGTTCTTGTACGCGGTGCAATCCTTGTACATGAACTTGTTGGGCTGATTGTTGGCCTTGATTTCGTTGGCGGCGACGCGGCGCATCAACTCCTGGGGAGACATTTGCGCCCGCTGGGCCAGGCATACGGCTGGCGTCAGTCCGAGGACGGCGATCAGCGCGATGGTTGCGCGACGCAATGAAACTGCGCGAATGAGCGGAGCGGCGGTGTTCCTCATAGGCGTCACTGCTACGTACTTAGACGGAGCAGAACTGCCGGCAGTTGCTCTTTCAGCTAAGCCGGCCGAGGTTTTCTTAACAGCATAGTGGCGCAAAGCCGCTCATCTGGCAAGGGGTTAGCGGGTGTCGCGAGCGGTTCGCCAGGTCAGTTACGGGTAACGGGCGCCGGACGGGTCGCTTTTTCCAGCAAATACAGGTACGAGCGATAGACCTGTCCGGTGGCGCGGCTCATGCCGATTTCGCACGTCCGGCTGCTGGAATAGCATTCCTCGGCGCCGTTCAAGCGGACTTCGTCAGCTTCCAGGCGCGTGGCCGAGTGCGTCAACTCCGGCACCAGGAAGCCGCGATCGCCGGCAAAGCCGCAGCATCCGGCATTTTGGGGAACCAGAACTTTGGCGGCACAGGCGCGGGCGATGCCTTCCAGCTTTGGGACAATGCCCATCTTGGTAACCGAGCACACCGGATG
This sequence comes from uncultured Acidobacteriaceae bacterium, assembly GCA_963763975.1. Classification (GTDB taxonomy): domain Bacteria; phylum Acidobacteriota; class Terriglobia; order Terriglobales; family Acidobacteriaceae; genus Bog-257. The sequence goes on along the minus strand of CAVXQR010000002.1, from coordinate 102,673 downwards.
CAGCACAACCGAAGCTTGCTGGGGGATAGGCAAGAGGTGCGGCAGCAGGTCGTCGTGAACGAATTCGATGGAATCCAGGAACTTCAGCTTGTCGAAGCGCGCCTGGTTCTCCTCGCTCAGGTAAGGACGCGCGCCCTTCAGTCCGTAGGTGCAGGGGCTGGTGTCAATCACGATGGCCAGGCGTCCCTGCTCGGACCAGCGCCAGAAGCGCTCGATCGCCAGGTTCACCGAGGCGGTGTGCGCCCGTGACAGGCCCTTGGATGAGAACGGCGTGCCGCAGCAGATGCCCACCACGTCCGGCGGAATATGGACGGGAACGCCCGCGCGCGCTGCGACCTCAACCATGACTTGCATCAGCGAGCGGTCGTGGACTTCGTCGGGCAGCCGGCCCATGACGCGCGAGATGCACGAGGGAAAGTAGATGGCTTGCGCGCCCTCTCGCTGTGTGCGGGGCAAGGAGGCTGCAGCGTTGGGCACATCGGCGGTCCACTCGAAGCCGGCGTCGCCCAACCGCTTCTTCAGCAGGCGAGTGATGCCCTTCATGCCGCCGGTGCCGATGACGGCCTCGCTGATATGGCCGAGACGCAGCGCCCAGCGTAGCAGGCGCTCGGTAGCGGCAAAATTCTGCGGCGATGCGCAACGCCCACTTCTGCGCCGAAACCGGCGCGCGCATGTTGCGGAAGCGCTTCACCAGTTGGCCGGTATCGATGTTCACCGGGCAGGTGGTCGCGCACAGGCCGTCGGCGGCGCAGGTATCAAGCGCCATGTACGGGAAATTCGGGATCCAGCGCTTTGTATAAATCGGTTGCCGCCGCCATTGTTCCGACTGGCGGGCCATTTCGCGCCGCACCACGATGCGCTGGCGCGGTGTCAGGGTGAGGTCGCGGCTGGGGCACTTGGGCTCGCAATAGCCGCACTCGATGCACTTGTCGATCTCGGGCTCGACCGAAGGCAGCTGCTTCAAATTGGCGCAGATGGGCCTGCGGATCGGCGTTGATGATGACGCCGGGATTGAGCAGGCCATGTGGGATCGGCCAGCTACTTCAGCCGCCGCATGATCTGGTAGCCGTCGGCGCCCCACTCGGTTTCGACGAACGGCGCCATGTTGCGGCCGGTGCCGTGCTCGGCTTTCAGCGCACCATCGATAGCGATGGACGACCAGTTCCACCACGTCGTCAATGAAGCAAGCGTATCGATCAATGGCGCGCTGATCGTTGAACGCCCTGGGTGATGACGAAGTGGAGATTGCCGTCCTTGGCGTGGCCGAAGATGATGGCATTGTCATAACCGTGGCTTGCGGAAGAGTCGGTGAGATCCTGTGCGGCCGGCGCCAGCTGCTCGATGGGGAAGGCGACGTCCTCGATGATGACCGTGGTGCCGCTCTTGCGGACCGAGCCGACGGAGGGAAACATGCCGGCGCGAATCTTCCAGAGCGCGCCTGTGTCGGCGGCGACGTGCGTGAATTGCGCCGGCTCGCACAGCGTGAGGCGCGATGGCGTCAGCGGCGCGAGCTTCAAGTTCGCGCGCGCTCGGACTTCATTCGCCGACTGGAACTCCACCAGCAACCCGGCAGCGCCATCGCTCAGAGTCTTGATCGCCGCCGGCATGCCGGGCTGATTCTCGACAGAGCGCAGGGAAGCGCGATCCATGATCTCCAGCGCCCTGGCGCCTGCCTGGCGCAGCGGCACGATGGATTCGGAGGCTGCGTAGAGATCGGGGAACAGCAGCAGGCCGGTGTACTTCACGGGCAGATCGGGCACGGTGTTGAACACCGCTTCGGCGATGAAAGCCAGCGTGCCTTCGGCGCCGATCAGCAGATGCTGCGAAGATATCCACGGCGCGCTCGAAGTCGATAAACGCATTGAGCGAATAGCCGGTGGTGTTCTTGATGCGGTACTTGCTGCGAATGCGATCGCGCAGGGCGGTGTTCGCTTCGATCTGCTACTTTCAACTGGAGGATGCCGTCGGCCAGTGCGGGTTCGCAGCCGGTGAAAGCGATCCTCGGCATCGGGCTGCGGCAGTATCAATCACCGTGCCGGAGGGCAGCACGAAGGTCATGGACGCCAGCGTGTGATAAGCGTTCTGGTCCACGCCGCAGCACATGCCGCTGGAGTTGTTGGAGAGAATGCCGCCCAGCGTGCAAGTCGCGATGGAGGCCGGATCTGGGCCGATCTTGGCGCCGTAGGGCATGAGCGCCGCGTTGGCGCTGGCGCCGATGACGCCGGGCTGCAAGCGAATCCTGTTCCGCCCTCTTCCACCGTCAAGCTGCCGCCAGTTGCGCGCCACATCCACCAGCAAGCCGTCCGACTGCGACTGCCCGGAAAGGCTGGAGCCGGCCGCACGAAAGGTCATAGGGAGATTGTTGCGCTGGCTGAACTGGAAGAGTTGCTGAATTTCTTTCACCGATTTCGACTGCACCACCGCCTTGGGAATCAGCCGATAAAAGCTGGCGTCGGAGGCGTAAGCGATGAGGTCAATGGGACGGATGAGCAGACGTTCGCGGTCAATCAACGAGGCGAGCGACGACTGAATTTCTTCCGAGGACAAGGTGGCGGGCGGTGGCGCAGTGAGTGTAGCAACCATAGCGATAACTACTCCAATGCTTCAGCCAGCAACTGAACGGTGTGAGTGACGGCGAGGTCGGATCCGCGTTTGTCGAGGCCGCCGCGAATCTGCATCACGCAGCCCGGACAGTCCATAGCCACCAGCGGCGCCTTGGTGTTTTCGATGTGGCACAGCTTGCGGTCCAGGATGGGGGCGGAGATTTCCGGCAGCTTCAACGAATAGCTGCCGCCCATGCCGCAGCAGATATCGGCTTCGGCCATCTCGCTGAGCTGGTAGCCGGCCTTGGCCATCAACTCGCGCGGCTCGCGATAGACGTTGAGCGTGCGCTTCAGGTGGCAGGAATCGTGATAGGTAACCAGTCCGCGGTCCTGGCCGGGCTTGAACTTCAGGCGGCCGTCTTCCACCAGCTTCGCGACCAGCGATGCAATATCCACCACTTTTTCGGCGAGCTCGCGGGCGCGCGGAATCTTCTCGGTCTGGCCCAGGCTGACGAAGGTGCTGATGAAGTCTTTCTTGAGCGCGACGGTGCAGGTGGGACAGGCGGACACCACGTACTGCACATCGTCGGCGAGCAGCGCGTCGATGTTGTCGCTGGCGTTGCGGGCCGCAACTTCGTAGGCGCCGCTGAAGCGCGCCGGCGCTCCGCAGCAGGTCTGGCCCTCGGGGAAGACCACTTCGATGCCGGCCTTATTCAGCATCTTCACCAGCGACTCGCCCATCTCGGGGTAGGCGAAATCAATCAGGCATCCGGCATAGAAGGCGGCCTTCTCGCTCGCGACATTCGGCGCTGTTCGATCTTGGTGAACCAGTCGCGGAAGGGCTCGTCGGCAATCGCCGGCAGGCTGCGGAATTCCGTGGCGTCCGACAGGAAGAAGGGCAGATGGCGGATGAAGCCGTCCTTCTTCAGCGGTTTTTGCACCACCGAGGCGGCGCGCAGCATAGAGTGAAACAGTCGGCGATTGTTGACCACCGAGAAGATGGCCTTCTGCGCCAACGGCTGGCCTTTCTCGACTGCCAGTCTGCGCCGCAGTTCGAGAATCAGGTCCGGGAATCTCAATCTTGCCGGGACAGACCTGAGTGCAAGCGCCGCACTGGATGCACAGGCTCTGGATTTCGTCGGACTCCTTCAGCGCGTCGAACCACGCGGTCAGGATAGTGCCGATGCCGCCGGTATAAACCTTGCCGAAGACGTGGCCGCCGACCAGGCGAAACACCGGGCAGACGTTCAGGCAGGAGGCGCAACGGATGCATTGCAGCGCCTGCTTGAACTTCGGATCGTCCGACATTTCGGTGCGCTTGTTGTCCATCAGGATGATGTGCAGCTCTTTGGGCGAGCCGTCGGTGTTGGGCACCGGGCCGCTGATGATGGACACGTAGCTGGTGAGCAGTTGCGCGGTGGCGCTGCGCGGCAGCGCAGTCAGGATGGGGACGACGTCGGCGAAGTTGGCCAGCAATTTTTCGATGCCGACGATAGCCACGTGAATCCGCGGCAGCGTGGTAACCAGCCGCGCGTTGCCTTCGTTGGTGATGATGACCAGGGTGCCGGTTTCGGCGACGGCGATGTTGGCGCCGGTGATGCCCATGCCGGCGTTCAGAAATTTCGGGCGCAGCTTGCCGCGGGCGAACTTCACCAGCTTGGCGATGTCGGGCGCCTGGCCTTCTTCCACTTTGTCGCTGAAGACGTCCGCCACTTCTTCCTTGGTCATGTGGATGGCGGGCATCACCATGTGCGACGGGGTCTGCCCGGCGAGCTGGATGATCCACTCGCCGAGATCGGTTTCGTTGACCTCGATGCCGGCGGCCTCCAGCGCGGGATTCAGATGAATCTCCTCCGAGGCCATGGACTTCGACTTCACCACGCTGGTGACGTTGTTCTCGCGCGCCAGGTTGAGGATGTACTCGCGGACGGCCTGTGGATCGCTGGTGCGAAATACCTTGGCGCCATTGGCGGTGGCTTTCTCCTCGAACAGGTCGCCGAGTTCCTGCAAGTGCGACGCGGCATAAGCCTTCAGCTCGGCAATCTGCGAGCGCACGGCCTCGAAATCGATGCCCTGGTAGGCTTTTTCCCGGCTGATGCGATAGGCCTCGGAGAAGCGGCCGAGCGCCCCGGTCAGGTTGGGGTTGGAGATGGCCGCCTTGATGGACTCGCGAAATTGCTTTTCCATCACGCTGCTCCGTTCAGATCGTCCACGAAGACGATGATGAGGCGTTCCGGCCCGTGAACGCCGATGGTGAGCACGCGCTCGATGTCGGCGGTGCGGCTGGGGCCGGTAATCATGGAGATGTACTTGGTTTGCTCGGGGCGGATGCGCTGGAGTACGGCAGGCATGTCGGGCACCAGCGTAGCGGTGCCGACGATGGCGATGTGGATATTCGGCAACGTCGAGGCCAGCCGGCGCTCGACGGGAGCAGCGTCCTGCACCAGCGTGCCAGTATTGGCGATGGCGTAGTCCAGTCGGCTGACGCCGATCCTGGCGCCGGCTGCGGCTTCGCGCGTCACCTCGAAGCTGAGATGAGGAAGCTGCGTGGTCAGTGTTTTGCGCTGTTCTGCCGGCAGAAAAGTGGAGTCAGCCCACACCGCTGAGGCTGTACCTTGCTCGCCCACGCCCTCACTGCGCAGCGTGTCGGTCACGAAGTCGAGCGCCGTGGCCGTGGTCGCGAAGCGATGGACTTCGGCGCTGACGGCTTCTGCGCGGGCTTTGAAGGTTTCGTAGATGGCGCCCTCCGGACTAGCGGAAGCCCGGCGCGCGGCCGGGCTTCCAGTGTGGCTTTAGTGGACCACCAGGTGGGTGAAGGGGACGACATAGGCCAACAGGAACACGAACACGCCGACCAGCACAGCCAGCGCAATGCTATGCCAGAAGACGTAGCGCAAGATGTCGCCCTCGTGTCCATACCACTGGGTAGCGGTGCTGGCCACGACGATGCTCTGCGCATCGATCATCTTGCCCATCACGCCACCGGCGCTGTTGGCCGAAGCCATCAGGAGGGGCGACGTATTGACCTGCTGTGCGGTGATCTTCTGCAGGCTTCCGAACAGCACGTTGGAGGAAGTGTCGGAGCCGGTCAGGGCCACACCCAGCCAGCCCAGCAGGGTGCCGAAGAACGGATACCAGTGACCGGTACGAGCGAAGGCCAAGCCCATGGTGGCATCCAGCCCGGCGTATCGAGTCATGAACCCAATAGCCATCATGGCCGCGATGGTTATCAGCGAGAATCGCACTTTCATCAAAGTGCGGCCGTAGATGACGAAAATCTGCTTGACGCTCAGCCCCATAATCAAGCCGGAGATGAGGGCAGCCAGCAGGATGCCCGAGCCGGTTGCGCTGATCCAGTTGAGACCGAAAACAGCCGGTTCTTTGGTGGGCTTGGTGACGACCGGGGGGACGCGCAGCGCCAGATTGTTCAGGCCTCCGACCACGAACTGAGGGTTGGTGATTTTGCTGGGCGGGGTGTGCCAGGTGGCCGTCGAAGTGAGGACCTTCTCCGGGGTATTCATGAATTTCTTGCCGGTCTGGGAGCCCCACACGAAGACGATGACACTGAGAATGATCCACGGCACCCAGGCGCGGGTGACGTCGGCCCGGCTGAAGCCGTGGGCAGCACGGTGCTCGGTCTTGGCTTCTTCCCCTTGGAAGGTATAGACCCGCTTGGGATGCCAGATGAACAGGAAGCCAACCAGGCAGGCCATCGAAATCACGGATGAGCCGATATTGGCCAGCCACGGTCCATGCAGATTGGAGATCAGAACTTCCGGTATGGCGAAGCTGACACCAGCCACCAGAATGGCCGGCCAGATTTCCAGCATGGATCCCCAACCGGCGAAGGCGCAGATCAGCCAGAACGGTACCAGAATGCAGAACGGTGCCAGAATGCGGCCGGTCATCGCGCCTAAAGCGACTTCGCTGTACCCGGTTACCTTCGCCAGAGCGATGATGGGCGTAGCCAAGGCGCCGAACGCGACCGGCGCAGTGTTGGCGATCAGCGACAGGCCGGAGGCCTGCAGCGCCGGGAAGCCCAAGCCGATGAGAATCGCGGCGGTAACGGCGACCGGAGTACCGAATCCCGATGCGCCCTCGAAGAACGCGCCGAAGCAGAAGGCGATCAGCAGCAGTTGCAAGCGGCGGTCCTGGGTGATGCCGGTCATGCTGTGCTGCAGCACCTTGAAGCGGCCCGCGTCAACCGTAAGCTGGTACATGAAGATGACGTTGAGCACGATCCAGCCGATGGGGAACAGGCCGTAACCGATTCCGTAAACCGCTGTTACCGCGGCCAGACGGGTCGGCATGTGGAAGGCGAAGATGGCCACAATCAAGGCGGTAGAGAGTCCCATCAGTGCAGCGTAATGCGCTTTTACGTGGGCCAGTGCCAGGCTGCCCAGCAGCACCACCACGGGAAGGGCAGCGATCAGCGTGGACAACCACCAGTGCCCGGAGGGGTCGTAACCCTGCATCCAGGGAGTGCTTACCGGCGACATTCTGAGAATCAGCACAGAAGCGATCACCGCTACCAGCAGCAGCAAGAGGCTCAGAAAACTCACCTTGGCGGGTGGGGCGGCCGGCGGAGTAGTGGACTTTTTGGAGGTGGTTGGCTTGGGGGCAGCAGCGGTGGAACTCATGCGCTCAGACTCCTGGGTGTGAAGTGCGATCCCTTGGGTTCGGCGGGCGCGGCGGGACGCAGGTTGACGGCCCACCTAGGCATCGACTGTATTCCTGCCGGGGCGAGAGCCCGCAGGACGTATCTCACATGTGCCTGTGACGCAGCGCACAAAATGAGTGGAGTCAGCGCAGAATTCGAGCGCCAGAGAGGGGCTAACAAAAAAAGCGGACTCGCTCGGAGTCCGCCTTCGGATTGCCGCTCCCGCTTTGACTACAGTTTGGCGTCCGGCAGCACCATGCTGACGTAGCGGTTCTTCTGGTAGCAGTCTTCGTCGCTCCCGTCGCAGATGGGATAGAGCTTGCCCCATCCGGTGGCGAAGCCGATCTGCGATTCGCTCACCCCGCGTTCCATCAGCGACGACTTGATCCACTGCGCGCGGCGGTAGGACAGCGCCAGGTTATAGACGATGTCGCCGCGAATGTCGGCGAATCCCTGGATCCAGAAATGCGTGTCCGGATGCGACTTCAGCCAGTCGGCATCGGCGTCCAGCATCTGCGGATTCACCGCCTTGCGGTAAATGTTGAAGGGGAAATAAATGTCCTTCACGTTCTGGGTAAACTCAGGATTCTGTGGCGTGAACGGGCTGCTCTCCTGGGCGGCGGCCTTCTGCGCCGGCAGCGCCATCCCGGCAACCAGCAACAGGGTAGCAATCAGCAAACTGGAACCGCGGTACTTCTCCGAAATTCCCATCCCATCCTCCGTGGTTTGCATTGCACAATCCAGCGTTCTTCCGACCGCGACCTCTGCGGCGAGACTATAGCAGATTTCCTGCCGCCGTCGGCAGACGGGTGCCAGCATAAGCAAACTCCATTACAGGATGATGAACATTTGCGGGCCAAAGTATTTCCGGCCCGGGGAACCGGATTGGTCACCACGGCGAAGGCCGGTTCGCGGAACTTTCATTTGTTTTTCACAAATCCTTAACACAGCCTGCTTAGGATTTGGCAGACGTTACCCATTCGTAATTTGTACGCAATTGCCTTGCGATGGCACTACTTTGTTCCCCGGTAGTTCATCCCGCGCCAGTGATTTATCAGGAGAAAAGATGAAACGAGCATTGGCCCTAGCGCTCTCGTTAGCATGTGCGAGCAGCGTTTTCGCCCAGACCAACTCCACCACTACCAAGCCCAAAGCCACACACAAGAGCTCCCGCCCGGCGGCCTCCAGCGAAATTCAGGAACTGAAGGACGCGGTGGCGGCGCAACAGCAACAGATTCAACAACTGCAGCAGCAGATCACCAGCCGCGATTCTGCGATCCAGCAACTGCAAACCCAGGTTGGACAGGCGGAATCCACGGCCCAGGCAGCGCAACAAGCTGCCGCCAACGCTGCTAACCAGCAGAATCCGCAGAACGCCGATGCCCTGGCCACCCTGCAGCACGACGTGGTTGACCTGAAGACCGTTTCCGGCAACACCGTGGAAGGCCTGCAGGAAACCCAGAAGCGGGTCTCCTCGCTGGAAAGCCCGCTGGCCATTCACTTCAAGGGAATCACCATCACTCCGGGTGGCTTCCTGGCGGCTGAAACCGTGTACCGCTCGCGGGCCACGGGATCGGACATCAACACCCCGCTCGGTTCCATTCCCTTCAGTGGCGCCGACCAGTCGCAGATGTCGGAGTTCTATGGCTCCGGACGTCAGTCGCGTATTTCGCTGCTGGCCGAAGGCAAAACCGGGTTCGCCAAACTCACGGGATATTTCGAAGCTGACTTCCTCAACGCCGGCGTGACCTCCAACAACAACGAGAGCAACAGCTACGCGTTGCGTCAGCGGCAGGCTTGGGGGCAGGCAGCCCTGAACAACGGCTGGACCTTCACCGGCGGCCAGATGTGGAGCTTGGTCACCGAAACCAAGAACGGCGTGGATAACCGGACCGAAGCTCTGCCGATGACCATCGACCCGCAATATACCGTGGGCTTCAGTTGGGCGCGTCAGTATGGCTTCCGCGTCTCCAAGAACTTCAACAACAAGGTTTGGCTGGCCTTCTCGCTGGAAAACTCCCAGGCCACAGTGACCTCCCACGGCAACAGCTCGAACTTCTTGCTGGGCGCGCCGGGCACGGCCGGCGGTCTGTATAACTCCAGCGCCAATACCAGTTGTTCCACCACGGCGAAGACCGCCACCGATGGCACCGTCAGTTACACCACCACCTGCGGCGCCAACGCCAACTACTCGTTCAATCCGTCTCCGGACTTCGTCGGCAAACTTGTCTTCCAGCCCGGTTTTGGACACTACGAAGTGTTCGGCTTGGCCACCCAGGAGCGTGATCGCATCTACCCGAATGCGGGTGCCAGCACTCCGTCGGCCGCCGGCGCTTACAACGACAGCGTGTGGGGCGGCGGTATCGGCGCCAACGCCCGCTGGTCCATGGCGCACAAGCGCGTTGACCTGGGCCTGCACTTCCTGGGCGGTGACGGCATCGGCCGTTACGGCACCGCCGGTCTGGCGGACACCGCGGTTCGTCCCGACGGCACCCTGGCCCTGATTCGCTCCTATCAGGCCCTGGGTACGCTGGAACTTCATACCAAACGCTGGGATGTTTACGGGAACGCCGGTGGCGAGTATGCCGGACGCACCTGGGCCCTCAATGGCAGTGGCAAGCCGGTAGGCTACGGCTCGCAACTGTTCAACAACTCGGGTTGCGATACCGAACCTTTACCGGGTGGCAGCAACGGCTTCACCCCGGGCGGCCTCTCCAATTGCAACGGCGACACCCGCAACATTATCGAAGGCTCGGTTGGATTCTGGTTCAAGCCGTACAGCGGCGAGAAGGGCAGAATCCAATTTGGTCCGCAGTACTCCTATGTGGTCCGCAATACCTGGACCGGCATCGGAGGCGACCCGCACGCCATCGAGAACATGTTCTTCACTTCCTTCCGTTATTACCTGCCGTAACCAAAGCAGGGGCAGTCGGTCCTCCGCCGGCTGCCCCATTTTTTTGCGCTTTGAAATATTCTGCGCTGTAAATGTCCGCGCTTTGAGTTTCCGCGCTTTGAAAGGGCACGGCTTCAGCCGTGCCGCATGACTCCCGAAAACGATGGGGCTTTAGCCCCTGCCGCGCTAATGCGCCGGCGCTCTTACACCCGCACAATCATGACTTCGGTGGATTTCACCAGCGCTGCGGCCTTGTCGCCGCGCTTCAGCCGCATCTCGCGCGCGGCGTCGGCGGTAATGATGGACGTAATGTGCTGGCCGCCGATAGACAGCTTCACCTGCGCCAGCAGTCCTTCGACGCGGACCTCGACGATACGCCCGACCAGTTGATTTCGCCCGCTGATGCTGCGAAAGCCGGCGCGGGTATCCTCGGGCTGCTTGCCCAGCGAGCGGTAGAGGTAACGATCAATCTCGCTCTGGGGCACGCGATGATGCCCGCCGGCGGTCTTCACCGTGCGCAGCTTGCCCTTGTAGATCCACTGCTTCAGGCTGGCGTAGCTGATGCCCAGCACCACGGCGGCATCACGCGGGGTGAGCAGTTCTTCCGATCGAGGGGTCATAGCGGCATTGTAGACGGCAACGATGAGTAAGGGCACGACTTCAGAGGCGTGCCCTGATGCAAGTCGCGGGCAATAGTGAGGGGAGTGCGCCCCAGAGTGTGCAAATAGCGAGGGTCGTGCGCTCTGACGTGTGCAACAGGTTGAGTCTCGATAGGCCGGTGCTCCAGTCTCGCTTGGCGAGACGAAAGGTGATAGCCCAGCGTTTCAACGCTGGGGAGGCGAACCCATTTGCGACTCGAGTCCCCTGGGGGGACGGCACCTCCGGGGCTGGTGCTGGGCGTTCGCATGTTCGCTCGCTTCGCGCCTGGTCACGGGGAAAGCAGATCCCTCGTCGGCCTGAAGGCCTCCTCGTGATGACAATGATCGAGCGGCCGTTCTGGCGCGACTGGAAGTCGTGCCCTTACTCATTGGTCTGCGAAAGCCTCGAGCACCAGCCGAGCCGCCGCCAGGTCTTCCACCGCGATTCCCAGCGACTTAAACACCGTAATCTCGGCCTGCGGCAGAGGACGGGTCCCGTTCAGCAGCTCACCCAGTTCCGCGTAAACCGTAGCGTTGGAAACCAGGATGTCTCCGGCTTCGACTTTAGCGGCTTCTCGCGAATCCACAATGACAGCGCCGCGCATGACGTCGTCATCCAGTTCGCGACGCTTCGGTCCAACCGCACCCACGGCCAGCACCAGCGCGCCCGGCTTCAGCCAGCGTCCGTGCAGAACCGGTTCAGGCGAATTGGTGACCGTGACGACGATATCGGCGGAGCGAACCGCCTCTTCCGCCGACGTGGCCGTTCCGCCAACCTCAGCCGCGCATTCCTCCGCATGTCCCGAATCACGGCTCCAGACGCGGATTTCGCTCACCGGACGGACTTGCCGAAGCGCTTGCACGTGCGCCCGAGCCTGCACGCCGCTTCCCAGGATGGCCAGCGATTTCGCCCCGGCAGGAGCCAGCAGTTTGGCGGCAACGGCCGAAACGGCGGCAGTGCGCATCTCGGTAATCAGGCGGCCGTCCATCAGCGCCAGCGGTTCGCCGGTATCGCCGCGGAAGACCGCAATGATCGCCTGGTGCGTCGGCAGCCCGCGCCCGGCGTTGCCGGGATAGACATTGACCAGCTTCGTCCCCAGCAGGTCGCCATAAACCACCGGCATCAATCCCATAAGCGCTCCCGGCTGGTGAGCTACAGGAACGATGGAACGCACCGGCTGTGTAACGCGCCCGGCCGAGAAGTCGCCCAGCGCGCGCTCCATGGCCGGAATCAGATCCTCAAAGCGCAAGATGGGCGCGATGGAAGCCTCGTCGTAGAAGGGAACTGCCGGCGATGAGTGGCTCATAGCTCCGAATGCTGCAATCGGTACGGTAAGCTGTTAGTTTCGTCCGGCGGGCGGGATTTTTTCGTTCGCCGCCGGGCCGTCATCTCATGCTCAAAGTGAAGAAGCTGTCGCCTGATGCCATCCTGCCCACCGTCGCCCATCCCGGCGAAGATATCGGCTACGACCTGTATTCCTCGGAAGATGTCACTATACCTGCCCATGGGGCCGCAGGAATACACACCGGCATCGCCATCGAATTTGTGCCGGCGGCAGGCGGCATCGTCAAAACCCGCTCCGGATTAGCGCGCAAGCGGCTGATGTGCAATGCCGGCGTGATTGACGCCGGTTATCGCGGAGAAATCATCGTCCTGATGGAGAACCTGGCCGGCGAGCCCTACGCGATCCACAAAGGCGACAAGATCGCGCAACTGCTTGAGCATCGCCTGCTGGCCGGGGAAGTGTGCGAGGACGAGCTGAGCGAGGCAGCGCGCGGCGTCAAGGGTTTCGGCTCCAGCGGGCGGTAGGAGCGCGAAGCCACGTTCCCTGATAAGAGTTCGGCGACGAGGCACGCGTCGCTTTGGCTGACCGTTCGCATGGTTGGCGCTAAGGCAAGCGCCGGAGGCGCGACTTAACGCCTGCGCTGCGCCGCTGCTGCTTTCGCGCCAATGCAAGCGCCGGAGGCGCGACTTAGTCTAGCCCAGCATGGAGCGCCCGCTTTTGGCGCGGAATGCTGGGTACGCTCCCTCCAAAAACTCCGGAGTCCCTTCAGGGGTAATTATTCACTTGACTCGCCCACGTTTTAGCAACGTCGCAAAGCAATTTGTGCTCGCTCGTATTCAAACGGAATCCCCACGATGTCCTACAAAACTGGCAGGAGGAAGCCGCCATTCTTCCTGCCTGTTCCGTACCCGCCGCCTATTGGCACAACGATTTCCGTGCCGCACTCAGAACATTCAAAGTGGACTGCTGCAATATCGGAAGGCTCAATCAAGCACTTCTTTTCAAATGTCATTTCGTCTCTTTTGTAATGATTGCAGTAACGTGAGACACCGCTCCGCCAATCTCTTTCGAGGCAGTCGCCAACGGCGCGGGCTTCGCAGGTCTTGCTTGATTTGCAGGGTTGTATCTCGCATCGCTCTCCATCAGCAGCGAATTGAGCACGGCAACGGTTTTATTGCGCGTATCAACTTCGATCAATCTCCGCTGATAGCGCAATGCTCCGCAGGACTCGTTCCATCGCGGGTCGGATTCCTGCCCATGCGGGATTAGTGAACGACAAATCTTGTCTGTCTTGTAATACGAATACAGGTACACGTGGTACTTTCCCGTACTCTTGAACGGCCCCGCGTTCCACGTAATCCATGCACGGCTGGTGATGTCGGGCACAAATGTTTCTACATCCGCATCTGAATACACGGAAACCGCTTGAGAGAAATTGCCAGATTCATCCATTACCATTTCTGGACGCCCAAACGGAGCCATCACAATAAGCGCCTGCGCCCACGATTGGCCACACGCAAGAATAGCTAGCAATGCGCACACTGGAACGAATCGTATATTCATTTTTCTTTCCGGTTGTTCCGCTTTTCCTTTGCCTGCTTGCGCCTCCGTTGGTACAACTTCTCGCGCTTCACGATCTCATCGTGAGGCACAGAAAAGACCTTCCGCACCACATCGTCAAATTTCTTGAACTCACTGTTCTCGTCATATTCCCCGGCTTCCGAATTTGACGTAAGTCAACGGATAATATTCACGTAACGGAATATCAGCGACCGATTTTAAGAGCGCCCTATCCCAGTGGGTTACCTTGTGAAATTGTTTACCGTTCTTCGGGGCAGTAAGCGCCAGAAAATCTTTCCTCGGCGGTATCCCGCCAGATTTTCGTATATGGTTCTTGCCCGATTGCCAAGCCAATATGTCGGCGGCCTGTAATGGCCTTACATCCTTCTTTTGCGCGAAAGTATGAGAGCCATAATGATGGCTCTCGCGCAACTTATTGTCTGCGGCAATTCTGTTCATCAGAATGTTGGCTTCTCCGGCGCTAGCGTGGCCGCTTTCAAAAAAATGTGCGACCGTTCCCTGGTAATTGTTTCTCTCGGCCCATCCTTTAACCGCTACCAGACAATTGTGAGCGCAGAAGGTGTAGGCAGTCCCGATCTCCGGACATTTCGGCATCACTTCATCAAAAACATCGGTTTCAACAGTTACGGCAACACCGAAAGATACGTGCTCTCGAATGAGATTTATGAGATGCGTCGCTAACGCGATCTGTTCATCACCGCTCAACCTATCATACGGAGGGGCACCGTTGGCGCAATCAGTCATGTGAAACACCAGTAGTCCATACGGTTTCAGCGCCTCCAACCATTCACGACCAAGACTGATTGCAGCATCCCTTTCGACGATGTAACCAGACACGCATAACAACCGCGGTCGCATGCTCTCATCGAAATAGCCTTCGGCCATGTGCAAGATTAGGTCGCTTCAGGCAACAAGATTTGCAAAAGGCGAATAAATTCGCCGCGGCCTTCCAAGTTGCCATCTTCGGGGGACAATTGCTCGGGTAACAAATTTCGACTTGTACCCCTCCCCCAGCAATTACTTACCAACTATGCGCCGTTATTTATGGGGCGAGTCAAGTAAATAATCACCCCTTCAGGGACGACCTGGCCGGTTATACATACATGTATTCATTGCGCATTTGCGCATTGCTAGCTTGGGGCTTTGCCAGAATCCGGCCAATAGGCCGACCTAAGCCCTTTGTAATCTTGAGATAACGTTTAATCCATTTAGAATCATCGAGTTGTGGCTAGTCGTGCGCTAAGTCCAATCCCTGCAACGCAAGACTTCGATTTTACTCGGCTGCGCGCAGCGTGGCATTTGGTGGCCCAAGCCGAGGTTTCTGCTGGAGCCGGCCCCCGGCCTCAATCCATACCTCAGCCTCGAAACCGAACCAATCCAGATGATCTTGAGGCGAAGAAAAAGCGCCACGACCTGCCTTGCGGCAAAGCGTGGCGCTGAGAAGCGACTCGAGTTACCTCGAAGTCGTTAGTTGATGCCGATACGGGCCGGAGCGGAAGCGATGCCGTTGGCAACCACTTCCAGCATGGCGCCGCCGGTCTCGATACCCGCCGGGATGTCAACGTGCGTGTACGTCGGACCCACAAAGCCGACCGCCATGGTGCTGTGGTCGTGGGTACGGCAATAGAACACGTGGTTGGTGGCGGTGTTGGTGATGCGAACGATCGGGTAGTTCGAGGCCGCCTGGTAGTCGTCACCGTACTCGTTGGCTTCCGACACGCCGTTGAACTTGTTGCCGAACAGGGTGTAGGTCTGGCCGTGAGTAAAGATGGTGTGGGTCACGATGACCGTCGGAGCCCAGGAAGGATCGGGGCTGCCGGTCGGGCTGTAGATCTCAACGTCGTTGCTGAAGTCGGTGAACATGATCTGGCCATTAGGCAGGTTCATGAGGTGACCGACGTAGGACGAATCACTGGGAGCGGCCGGAGGGCCGGGAACCTGGGTCAGCGAGCTGCCGTCCCACTCAAAGAAGATGGAGCCGTTGTTGAAGATGCCAGGGCTGGTCATAACGATGACTTTGCCGCTGGGCTCGAGCACGGCCGGAGCGTCAGCCGTGTCAAGATTGGTCGCGCCACCCACCGTGGGATAGTTCGGACCAGCCGTCCACGAACTTGACGACAGGGTGTAGTAAGCGGTATGGCCGGGGCCGCCGCAACCGGTGGCGCCGTTCCAGAACACGGTGCCATTCGGCATCAGCACGCCGGGACCTTCTTCATAGGAGCCGCAGGAGTCCCACAGCTGAACGATGGTGCTGCCGGCGCCGGTCCACGCACCCGAGTTGGGGTCGTAGATTTCGGAACCGGTACCGCTGCCTTCGCCTTTGAACACGTAAGCATCAACCGTCAGCACTTTGCCGCCGCCGGGGAGCTTTACTTCGCCCTCTTCGTCATAGACGTCGAACTTGCCCGAACCGCTCGAGGTCCAGGAGCCGCCGTCGTTGGCGGAGGTAGCTGCCTTGGGCGGGGTGTTGCAGCAGTTGGTCAGGAGGTAGGTGCCGTTGTCCAGCACGATGCTGGGCGAGTCACCAATCGAGGTCCAGCCGCTGGGCGGCGTAACCGAGGTCCACGCGTTGGCAACCGGATCATACAGGGCGCCCAGAGTGGTCCAGGCATCGCCCAGGTTGTTGTACTCGCCGCCTTCGACGATGACCTTGCCATCCTTTAGAACGGCCGAGGCAAAGTACAGAGGAGCGTAGCCCGCCGGCATGTTGGCAGTGGCGGCCCAAGTGCCGTTGACGTAGCTGCCATTGATATCGGGAGTGAGCGTGTACCAGTGGGATGAGTTGCTCTGCTCGGCGTGAGCCAGCACTCTACCATCGGTCAAAAGCAGAACCGCGCCGACACTGGCCGGCGGGTTATTCGTTGTGCGTGTCCACGTCTGAGCGCTGGCGAATCCCACGGTCATGACCGTCATGACAAGGATTGCCCCTAAGGAACGTAAGACCTTCATGTTTTCTCCTCAACGTTTGGGTTTTTCAAAGGCGGGTTTGAATGCACATATCGGCTAGACCGAGTAGGTGATTCATCTCGACTCAGGCTGTTGGCTGAGGGACTTTACTTCGAAATGTCACCCAAGTCAATATGAAACCAACCTACTACCGAGGCTAGTAACTGATTTCACAGAGATTTGACAAATCGGGGGTCCGAAGCCCCGTAAGTTACTTCGGACCCGGTAGTAACAGCAGTTCTCAGTTGGTCGAATTCACCTGGATTTTGCCCATCATGCCACCATCCTCGTGGTCCAGGATGTGGCAGTGATAGACGAAAGTGCCAGCGATATTCGGATCGCGGAAGTCCATCCTCAGCTTGACGTTGGGATACGGGCCGGAACCCGTCCAGTTGGGCACAATCACCGTGTCCGCCATGTAGGGGTTCTGCAGGGGTACGCCATTGATGGACTCCACCAGGAAGTGAATCTGGTGGATGTGGAAGGCGTGTACCTCGCCGGAACGGTTCTCAATGGTCCAGTCCTCGACCGCGCCGGTGTTGGTAACAATGTTCGGCGGGTCGTTCCCGTTAAAGACCTTCGGCCGCTGCCCCTGGACGGTGATGAAGAACTGAACCGGGGCGCCGGTGGAAACTGCCTGCTCCGAGAAGTACAGGTCACGGGTGGCGGTCGGGATCTGCGTCGCCAGGCCGGAGAACCGCACTGGCTCAGTCGGCGGCTTCACCACACGTTCTTGCTGCGCCGGATGTTGCGAGGCGCTCTGGCCGTTGGGATAGATGTCGGCGAGCAATTGGTAGGGGTTGGGATCGCCAATCGGGCCGGTGTTATAGCCGGTGTTCACAAACGTCCCAACCTGGTCCGACGGTATGCCAGGCACGGTGAACTCAACCCGGCCAGCAGGCGGCACATAGATGGTGGTTTCGTTGATCGGCGTCTGCAATTGCACGCCGTCAATCGCGATCACCTGAAGTTCCTGCGGTGTGTCCCCGAACAGCACCTGCAGGGAAGCGAAGGTGATGGTGGTGGCGTTCAGGAAGCGCCAGTATTCCGACTGATTGGCTGCCATGTTGATCACCGGCGCCGGTCCGCCGTCGGGATAGACCTCGGGCTGGAAATTCAGGGTCAACTGGGCGTTGGCGTCGGGATCGCGCGAGGGCGAGTTCTTAAACTGTTGCCGCAGAATCAGGACCCGCTCGGGCAAGTTCTGGGTGCGCGGCGTGTTGCCTTCGACGATCAAGGCGCCGGCCGCGCCGCCTGCAACCTGTACCGCCGTCAGGCCGTGCGCATGCGGGTGATACCAGTACAGGCCCGGCGGCTCATTGAGTGGAATCTGAATGCTGTAATGGAATGGCGGGTCGCCGGACTGGATCAGCGTCTTCAGCACTTCGTCCTGGTGGCAGATCGGCGGAACGTTCAGTCCGTGGAAGTGCACGTTGGTGGTCGAGTCCACGATCATGCCGCCATTGCAGTCGAGGTCGGGATCCTTGAGGTCGCGCTTGGCCGATAGATGATGCACACCATCCATTCCGTCCATGACCATGGCCGGGTGCTTGGGCGCCTGGCCGAAGGGCGCCTGCAGGTTATTGGTCAAGGTCAGGTTGAGCGTGTCGCCAGGGTTCAGGCGAAGCGTGGGCGCCTCCAGCATGCGGATGCCGTTCTGGAAGTACACATAGCAGTAATGCATGAAGCCCTGTTCGTCCACTTGGTTCTGCATCGTCAGGTTGACGTTGAGCACACCATTTTGGCTATAGAGATCGGGCGGGTTGAGGACCGTATTGCCGGGAATAGGGCGGGGCGGACAAACCGGCGCCTGGCCCCAGGCGCTCGCCAGCGCCACTCCACCAACCAGCAGCAGGAGAAATAATTGACGTAAGGTACGCATGCCTGACTCCATTCGAGTGCAATCCTTAAACCAGTTCGAGATCACCGGCGGTGCCTAAAACGGCCGCGGCGGAAAGGTCTGAATCGATAGCAATCCGGTGCTGAGGTAGTCCACGTAGGGCGAAGCGGATGATTCCACCAGCGAGCAGGTGCTGCCGCTGGACTGGATTTTCAGAATCGCGATCGAGGACGGATTACCCCACTCCGCGGCGTAGAGCACGCCGCCATTGCCGGTAGCGTCACGCGTGGCAATCTGACCGATGTAGCCCCAGGGATTGAAATATCCCAGCAGCGGCGTCGAGGTGCAGCCCGGCGCTACCTGGCCGGTGTTCTTGTTGAAGAGCGCAGCGGTGATGGTATTGCCCTGGCTGTTGGCGATGTACAGCAGCGTCTCGTCGGGGCTCAGCCGCACCGTGCCGGAATTCAAGCCAAAACCAAGAGCGGTATGCCCGCCGCCCACAGTGTACTGGCGCGTGCCGTGGAGCTTGCCGGAAGAAATGTCAGCTACTTCCACCGTGGTTGGCACCGACGAATCGCCGAAGATGGCGAAGTGACCATCCTGGGTAATGTCGATGCCGAGAGGGAAGAAGGCGCTGGCGAAGCCGGTGGAATTCTGCTCGTCATTGTTGGGGATGGGAATGCCGTTGGCGATGTTGAAGGACTCGATGGAGCCGTCAGCATAGGTGGCAATCATCATGTTGCCGTGGATGGCCAGGGCCGAGACCGAGCCGCCATTTAACGGTGCCACCGTGATGTCGCCCAGGAAGGAGAGCTGACAGCCCGACATCACCGCGAAGGTGGCGATGGTGTTGGAGGTGCTGTAGCCGGCGTAGAGGTAGTTGGGACTCACCGCCAGACTCATGCCGTTGGCGGTTCCGTCGTCGTTCTCCGAGCCCGGAAAGGTGCCCACGAGGCTTTCACTCGAGATGTCCACGGCGGCGATATCGCCGCTATTGGCATCGGCGCCATAGGCGCAGTTGGTGGATGGGTCGGGCAGGAAGGTCACGCGCGAGGCACCGAAGTATCCTCCGGCAATGCCGGTGCCGTGAGTGCCGGCATCGTTGTTGTAATAGAGCGCGGGTGCGTCATCCGTGCCGGAAGCGGCGTAAAAAGTGATGTAGTTGTGCAGAGTGCCGTCTTCGTTGGCGATGACGTAAGTCACCGGCGCCGGGGTTTTGGTCTGCTCCGCGGCCGCACAACACACGGCGAACGCAGCAAGGACAGCGAGTACAGCAAGAAGTTTTTTCAGCATTAGCAGGACTCACAGGAGGAGAGCTGGAGATGACGAGATAGTAATCGAAGGACAGCCGGGAGACAAATGGAAATTGAACTTGAAATCCAAATTCAATTTCAAAAGCGTTGCAACCGGGCGTTGCAACGGCGACAGGAGTAGCTGCCCGCCCCGGCTCTTTTTGCCTAAAAACCAAGGCCGGTTTTCTGCTGTCGTAGAAGGGCCTGGAAGTTATGGCAGTTGTAACCACCTCATGACAATCGCGGTTCGCTGTCTCAGTGTCGCTGATTGCCGGAAGACAAGCCCGGCACCGCCTGCTGGCAGGCTTTGGCTTCGCTGAGCAAGCGCGCAAACGCCGCCTCCTTGCGCAGCTTCACCAGCAGCGGATCGGTTTGCAGGTTGGAGTAAGCGCAATAATTCTGCCCGATGGCACTTTCCAGCAACTGCAGCGCGGCGTCGGTCTTGCCGCAGTAGGCCAGGGTGGCGCCCTGGTTGTACCAGGTTTCGGGATCGAGTTCGACCGCCTTGCCGGCCTCGGCGTCGGCGGCGATGCGGTCCAGGTCCGATGCCGGACGAAGTTGCAGGCAGGCTTCCAGCATGTCGCGATGGTAGCGGTTGGCGGTGGGCATCTGCTTGACCGCCTGGCGCGCTTCATCCATCTTGCCCTCGCGCAGTAATAGGTAAGGCGTGGCGTACGCAGCCCACTCCGAGCCGGCGTCGAGACGGATGAAATCGGCAGCCCGTTTGCCGTCGCCCAACTCCATGAACACCCAGGCGCAGGAGCGTAGCGTGTAATCGCCGGGATCGAGCGCCAGCGCGGTGTTGCACTCATCGGCCGCACGCTCCAGCATGCCGGCATAGCGGTACACGTAACTCATCACGAAATGCGCTTGCGAGCTGTCGGGCCGCCGCTTGAGCAGCGCCTGGGCTTCGCCCAGCGCCTTACCCAGATCGCCGCGCTCCACGCGATTGGTAATGAGCTGGCCGGCAGCCAGAATGCGATTGGGATCCAGGGCCAGCGCGCGCTCATAGGCCTCGTTCGAGAGCTGGAACATGCGCTCGCCGCCATCGGAGTAAGTGGAGTCGTAGTACGCCCGCAGGCCCAGAGCTTCCCATGCGGGTGCATAGTTGGGATCCATCTGCACCACGTTCTCCAACACCGTAATCGCGTCCTTATTCATAGCCGGGTCATGCGAGAGCGGCAGGCTGTGCAGGTAGAGGTCGTAGGCTTCGGAGTTCTTGGGACGCGTTCCGGTATCGGTAATGCCGCCGGCCAGGCCGAGCGATGGCAGCAGGCCCTGCCGCATCTGGGCATCAATGGATGCCTGGAGGGCGATCAGATTATCGGCCGAACCGTTCAGGTTGGCCTGCCACAGCACACGGTTGTGTTCCACCTCCACTGCTTCCAGCGTAATAAAAAGGTTGTTGCCCTGAGTGACGTAATGCCCGGTCAGGATGTTGGCCACATGCAACTCGCGGCCAATGCGCTGCGGATCCGCTTCGCTGCCGGCATACTTGCTGGTAAGCGAAGATGGACGGACGTCGAGCGCGCGCGTGTAAGTCAAAACGTTGGCAATTTCGTCGGCCAGTGCGAAGCGCAGAAATTCAACGCTGATGCCTCCGTTGACGTTCTGCAATGGCAGCACGGCGATGCTGTTGCGCGGCGGTTCAGCGGAGGCGCGGTGCTTCAACCACCAGGCCCCGATTGGAATCAGAATCGTCAGCAGCAGGGCGATGATTCCCAGCAGGATGTAAACCTGGGTGCGGCTGGAACTCTGGAAGGTGCTGCTGCCGATGCGGTAGGGAAGCGTCTGGCGAAAGCGGCCGCTCTTGGTGAGCGCGGCTTCGCTCTTGATCTCCAGCGACTGCAGGTCGGCCTTCATGGCCAGGGCGTCGGGATAACGGTGCCCGCGTTCCTTTTCCATGGCGCGGCCGAGAATGCCTTCCAGGTCCGGCGGCAGCGACGGATTCAGCTTCAGTGGAGAGATGGGCTTGGCGTGCAGCACCGCATCCATGGTGGTGACGGTGTTGTTGCCCAGAAACGGCTTCTTGCCGGTCGCCATCTGGTAAAGGACCACGCCGAGAGAGAACAGATCGCTGCGTCCGTCGAGCGGCTCGCCGCGCACTTGCTCTGGCGACATGTAAACTGCGGTGCCGAAGATGTCGCCGGCGATGGAGAGCGGGTCGTCGGCGGATATCAGACCGCCGCCGGCCATCTCGGGCGAAACCTTGACCAGTCCGAAGTCGAGAATTTTGGCCTGGCCACTGGTAGTCAGAAAGATGTTGGCCGGCTTAATGTCGCGATGGACGATGCCCTTGGTGTGACAGGCGGCCAATGCGTCTGCCACCTGGATGCCGACGGTCAGCACCTCTTCCAGTTCCAGCGGCGGGCCCTGTTTCAGCCGGTCCTTCAGGCTTATGCCCTCCAGCTTTTCCATCACGATGTAGGGATGGCCGTCGATGTCCTGGATGTCGTGGACGGTGCAGATGCCGGGATGATTGAGCTGGGAGAGAACCCGCGCTTCACGCAGGAAGCGCTCCATGGCGTTGCGGTCGTTGACCAGATTGTCGGGAATGAACTTGAGGGCCACGTGGCGGCCCAGGCGCGTGTCTTCGGCGTCGTACACCACGCCCATACCGCCGCCCCCGAGCTTGCCTACGATCTGGTAGTGCGAGACTGTCTGGCCGATCATTGCCGAGACCCTCGGTCCGCTGGCGGTTATGTTAGGCTGCGTGCGAAGCTGGGGTCAACCTGACGCCGCCAAACCTGCCAATTAAGATGCAGGCTGGTCTGTCCTCTGCCGGTTTTGGACGGACGAATTGCGACTTGGCGAGCGGCGGCGCACCCGACAGGGTTAGGGCTCGGAAGGTTGGTGTGGCCGGACGTCCCGAATTTCAGGACTCGGCGAAGCCGGTGGCCCCAATCCACGAAGACGCGATGCTGCGCAGGTTCTTCTTGTAGCTGCGTGACGCCGTATATTGCTTGCCGCCCTTGATGCGCAGCACATAATCGCCCGTCACCCAGGGATGGATCTCCTCGATATACGCGATATTGATGAGCACCGAGCGGTGAATGCGGACAAAGCCATAGGGCCGCAGCTTTTCGGCGACTACGGAGATGGATTCGCGCAGCAGGTCGGAGCCGTTCTGGCGGCGCAGGAGCACATAGTTGCCTTCGGCTTCGGCGGCTACCACCTCCGCCGGATCAACCAGCAAGATCCTGCCGCGGGCCTTGATGGCAATCTTGGAGCTCTGGCTTCGCGACTGCGACTGCAACTGCGGCCAGCTTTCCAATAACTGGGCAGCGCGCTCGCCTTCGGTCCGCCGGAAGGCCGCGTCCAGGGCTTCGTTGATGCGCTCCTCGGAGAACGGCTTCAGCACGTAGTCCACCGCCCGCTTCTCAAACGCGGCCAGCGCGTGGTTCTGATAGGCGGTGACGAATACCACGGACGGTAGCGGACGCTCCTGCTTCTTCAGCTCATCCACCAGTTCCAGGCCGGACAACTCCGGCATGTGGATGTCCAGCAGCAGCACGTCGTAAGGGTTCTTGCGGATCTTCTCCAGCGCCTCGACCGCATCGTCGGCCGACTCGAAGTTGTCCACATCGCCTCGGGTAGAGAGAATTCCTTCGAGCGCCGTCCTTGCCATGGGCTCGTCATCAACAATCAGTATGCGCATGGTCCCACCCCTTCTACCGGTTGCCTGAACTTCTAGACGTGATCGACCGCGTATGGTTTTCGCGCCGACGCAAGCCGCCGGAATCTGTTGATGGATTGACGCAGAAGAGGGACGGTTGTAACCGCTGTCTTTATGTAGGGTGCTCAGGATGTCAAGGCCGGCAGGATTAAGGTCGCTGTAGCGGTGCCCTCGTCTGATAGCGCAAAGGAGAACTTGGCTTCGTCGGCATAGAGATAACGCAGGCGGGCGTCGGTGTTGCGCATGCCAACGCCGGTGCCGGCGCTGGCTTCGCCACCCACACTGTTGCGGACTTGCAACTCGAAGCTGCCGTGATTGCGCCGCGAGGAAATCTCCACCCAGCCTCCCTTGCGCGCCGGCGCGATGCCGTGGCGGATGGCATTCTCCACCAGCATCTGGAGAATCAAGTGTGGCACCAGCATCTGCTGTGTGCCCGGATCAATCGCCCAGTCCACCTGCAGGCGAGCGCCCAACCGCATCTTTTCCAGATCGAGATATTCCTCCACCAGGCCTACTTCTTCCTGCAGCCGGATCAGGTCGGAGCTGCCGTGCTCCAGCGCGGTACGCAGCAGGCTGGAAAGTTTCACCACCATGGATTTCGCCCGCTTGGGGTCAATGTCAATCAGCGCCGAGATGCCGTGCAGGGTATTAAAGAGGAAGTGCGGATGAAGCTGCATCTTCAGCAGTTGAAGCTCGCTGGCCGCCAGCGCCTGCTGGATCTCGTATTTCTCGAGCTCCTGGTTGCGCAGGCGTTCGTAGTACACATAGGCGTGCGCCGCGAGCACGATGGCGATATACATGGTGATCTGGTCGGCGAAGCCGCTGCTCAGCAAGTCCAGCGGCCCGTGCCCATTGCGGGGAACGTAGTGCTGCAGCACCGGGTCCCACGGCGGCACCACCAGCCAGCGGATGCAGACATACAGCAGCATGAAGGGCGCCAGCGCCGCGCAATACACGCCGATGTAGCTGACAATGTGCCGCGCATGCCCGACGTAGCGACGCACCAGATAGAAGATAGGCGGCGTAAGCAGCGCGTAGGCGAAGCCGCGCGACTCCGCCAGGATCAGCATGTCGAGCAGGGAAGAGTGAATGCTCAGCGACTGGTCGAAGATGCGGTATTCCCAGCCGGTCAGCAGGGACAGCGCCGTCCATACCCCGATGGAGATGAGGTAGGCGCGGACGACGGCTTTGATTTTGCCGCTCGGCATCAGTGGAATTTTAGCCCTCGGCCCTGCATGAACAGTCGCAAAAACGCAGGCTGACGGAAAGCCGCTCTCAGCGACAGGCGATGCGGTGCGGCGGAGATTCCTAATGCTGAATAATTCGGGCGCGACAGCGGCGCCGTGCTGCCCGACCTTTGGCGTGAGGTCGGTGGCAACGGCGCCCGTCGGCGTTTGCTGTCGAACGGTCGGCGGGACGCGTGCGTTGGTCATAAATGCGGTGTGCGCCGAAACCTCACCCTCCTAGAATGCCGCGTGATGTACGTCCAAACCGCCAGCCGGTTGAAGTTCGGCGTTCGAGCGCGGTGCGGACGATTCTGCTGGCTGGGCTGATCGCCGGCCTCCTCGACGGACTGGACGCCGCCATCGTGATCAGCCGAATGAATAGGATCCCCGCCGAGCGTATCTTCCAGTTCATCGCCAGCGGCCTGCTGGGACGCACAGCTTTCGGCGCAGGCTGGCCGGCGGCGCTGCTCGGCGTGGTCTGCCACTTCGTGATTGCCACAGCGGCGGCGGCTGCCTACTACGTGGCCAGCCGGAAAGTGCCGTTGTTGCTGCGGCGTCCACTGCTGAGCGGCCCGATCTTGGCCTGGGCGTATTTGTAGTGATGCAGTACGTGGTGGTTCCGCTCTCGGCGACGCCCAAAGGCCGAGGCTTGACGCTGCCGGCGCTGGTCAACCTATTGATTTCGCACATCTTCTTCGTGGGAATACCGATCACCCTAGTCGTCAGCCGGGCAGGAGATCTCGCCTGTCCTGAGCTCAGGCTTATCCCCATGGTCTCGCCGTAATCGAACGGGCAACAAGCTGGCACCTCTGGTACGAATGCCCCGATTACCTTCGTAAGCGTAAATAATCTGGAAGCGGCGATTGGATTGTGGAATAGAAAGTGTCCGGAGTTTCCTAGAATGCGTCGTAGGAGGAACATTCAATGGACATTAACGTGATTCGCATTATCGCCGGCGCGTTGGCTGTTCTGGTTTTGGGTGCTATCGTGATGCGCCGCCAGCGGATGGCGTAAGCTCGAAGTAACCTGTTTTGGGGCAAATTTTCCCGTTTCGACCACCGAGGTAACCGTCGGCCGTGAGGAACCAATGGTCTCGCGGCCCGAAGCCAGTCGCCACGCCCGCGCGATTCGAACGGGCGTCACGCCTTGAATGATGTCGTGCTCGGTGCCTACATCGGTTCGGCCGCCTCCGCTCAGCCGCGTCCAGCAGATCACCAATTATTCCAGCCAACCGGTTGGCCCACGAGGCTTCCTCAATCAGCGCGGCGTCGCCAGTCGGGTGACGGCGGTGTCGTTCTTGGATGGCAGGCGGAAGCGAGTTCGGAGTAAGAAAGCAGCGCGGCTGCTAGCTGGCGGAGAGGGAGGGATTCGAACCCCCGATACCCGTCAAGGTATGGCCGCTTTCGAGGCGGCTCGTTTCAACCACTCACGCACCTCTCCGCGCGCGGTTGCACTGGCCGGAGTTGCCAGCCCTCTCAGTTTAGCAAACGCAGCCCTGCACGTCATGCAAGCAGATTCATCGAAGCCTGCGGCCCGGCTCTTCGCAATCTATGCCCGCTTGCGCTTGCGCTGAGTCAGCCACTCACGCAAGTGCTCGTCAACCCGTGCCTGCCAGCCTCGTCCGGAGGCTGGAAGTCTCGATACGACATCCGGAGACAAGCGAATAGAGATGAGCTTCTTTGGTTGGAGTCTTTTGTGGCCCGCGAGGCCGCTTAAGCGAGAGCAGTGCCCCTTGCTCGGATTTGGGGAGCGCAGAGAACGGGACCGCTCGCTTAAGGTCTTCAGCGGTCAACTCCCGAACTTCCCCCTCGTCATCGGTCAATGGTTTTCGGTTTGTCATATTTGCGCGCCTCCCTGATGTTTGCCCGGCGAAAGCTGATTACCCTCATTCCATCTGGTACTGGAACATAGCAAAGCACATGTAGTCTTCCATCGAGGTAACCCACGGCAACTCTTCGCAGCTCGCCATGTCGATGTTCTGTGAAGATGCTCGCCGTCTCAAAATCGAAGTCGACGACCCGCTCGAATGGCAAGCCACGTTCGCGGATGTTGCGTTCGTTCTTGGCGGGATCGAACTCGAGGTCCACCATTATATTGTATATACAATCAGCGTGCGGAGCAACAAGGAACTCTAGAGAATGGGCTCTTTTACGTCAGGCTTGGGCCGGAGGCTGCTTCAGCGTTGCGCTTCTCGCGGAAGAAGGCTTGCATCAGGTCCATGCAGCGCGCCGCCAGCACGCCGAACTGACTTCAACCCGTGTGGTTGAGCTTGGGATGGTTCAGCACTTGCAGCATGGAATGCACCGCCCCGGCCTTGGCATCTTCAGCGCCATAGATCAGGCGGCGAATGCGCGCATGCGTAATTGCGCCGGCGCACATGGCGCAAGGTTCCACCGTGACGTAGAGATCGCAATCGAGCAGACGATAGTTGCCGAGGGCCTTGCCCGGCCTCGCGCAGCGCCAGGATTTCGGCATGCGCCGTGGGATCGTTGGCGCTGACCGGCCGATTACATCCTCGACCGACGACTGGCCGTCGCGCACCACTACCGCGCCCACCGGCACTTCGCCTAGAGCGAGCGCGCGATGCGCCTCGCGAAGTGCTTCTTCCATCCACATTTCGTCGGAGTGGGACATAAGGAGAGTGGTTAGTGGCTAGTGGTTAGTAATTAAGAGCAAACCAAGCTCTGCGATTCGTGGCGTCTCATATATTTCTATATCTGCAAGCCTTCTAAGCAATACGAATCTTCGCGCAGCCCGACTGCTAATCACTAGCCACTAGCCACAAGCCACTGGTTACTGCTTTCCTTCCGCAGCATGATCCGCTCTACCGCTGTCGCACGGCCGGTTTCCGGATCGCAATCGATCAGCGTGGCGCACAGGCGCACGTCGCCGGTGGCCGGCTCGAAGCGCGACGGCATGTTGGTCAGAAAGCTCTGCAAGATGAGTTCCTTCTGCACGCCGATGACGCCGTCGATAGGGGCCGGTCATGCCGACATCGGTCTGGACCGCGGTGCCGCCCGGCAGAACCTGCTCGTCAGCAGTAGGAACGTGAGTGTGTGTGCCGAGCACGGCGGTCACGCGGCCTTCCAGATGCCAGCCCAGCGCGATCTTCTCGGAGGTGGCTTCGGCATGGAAATCCACCAGCATCACCTTGGCCGTGATCTGCTTCAGCAGTTCATCGGCCAGGCGGAAAGGGTCGTCATTGTTGGTCATGAAGACGCGGCCTTGCAGGTTGATGACCGCGTAGGGAACGCCGCCGCGGGTGTTGCCCTGGTACCAGCCGAAGCCGGGCGAGCCGGCAGGATAATTCGCCGGACGCAACACGCGACGCGCCAGCGAGGCCTCGTTTCCGTTGGCGGAGTTGATGTACTCGATGATCTCGCGCTTGTCCCAGACGTGGTTGCCGGTGGTGATGACGTCGATGCCGAGCTCGAACAGCTCTTCGGCGATTTGCGGCGTGATGCCGAATCCGCCGGCGGAGTTCTCGCCGTTGGCGATGGTCAAGATCGACGCTGTGCTGCTTCTGAAGTTCGGGCAGCCGCTCGTGGACGATGGTGCGTCCGGGCCGGCCGAAAATGTCGCCGACGAAAAGTATTCGCAAGAACCGAGGCCCCTTCCACTGTGGCATTTCGATGGTACCACGCAGGATAGAGCAGTTTGGGGTGGCTATTGGGACAGCGTGGCGGTGCGCAGGAAATTGTAGCTGCCGGCGGGATCAAGTTCGATGCCATGCACGCGGTTAGTGTGCACCAGCACATTATTCAGATACCAAAGATTGATGTAAGGAAGGTCGCGAGCGACGATCTGCTGGATCTCGTCGTAGATGGCCTTGCGCTTTTCATGGTCGGTAGTGCTGCGACCCTGGGCAATCAGTTCGTCCACGCGCGGATTGGAGTAGAAGGTGCGATTGGCGCGCTTGGGCGCGAAGCTGGCGGTATCGAAGATGTGCTCGAAAATGTCGGGATCGAGATTGCCGCCAATCCAGCGCAGCGAATGCATCTGATAAGCGCCCTTGGTAACGTCGGAGAAAAACGTCGCGAACTCGAAAGTGCGGATGTCGAGGGCGATGCCGACTTGGTGCAGTTGCTGCTGCAGCACCGCCGCCAGCAGGCGGGTGGAGGCGTCGGTCGACGTCTTCATGGTGAGGTGAAAGCGCATGCCGTTGGTCGGGCGATATCCGGCTTCGTCGAGAATCTGCCGCGCGCGCTCGGGATCGTGCGGATAGCGCTCGACGTCGGCGTCGTAAGCCCAATGTTGCGGCGGCAGCACGCTGTAGGCCGGACGCGCCTCGTCGCGCAGCAGGTAATGAATGATGGGCTCGACATTGATGGCGTAAGCGATGGCCTGGCGCACGCGAACATCGCTCAGGATGGGATCGCGCAGGTTCAGGGCCAGGTACGCGTAGATGGTGCCCGGCGATTGCATAACAGTGAGGTGGGGATCGCGCTGCAGGGCGACTACCGTGTCCGCCACCAGAGAGTTGATGGCCACGTCGGCGCTCTGCTTGCGCAGTTCCAGGGCGCTGGTGGTGGCGTCGGGAATGACCTTGAACTCCACGTGCTCGAGTCTGGCCGGGGTGGCCCAGTAGTCGGGATTGCGCTCAAGGATCACGTCTTTATCCTGCTGCGCGCTAACGAAGCGAAACGGGCCCGTTCCGATGGGATGGCGATTGAAGTCCTCGCCGCTGCCGTAGGGCACGATGCCGATGGCTGCGTCCGACAGGTTCCACAACAGCGGCGCGAACGGTTGCTTCAGGTGGAAGATGACGGTGGCGTCGTCGGGCGCGTCCACGCTGCTACCAAGGCATAGGTGCTGCTCTTGGGGCTGCGAAGCTTGCCCTGAATCAGCGAATCGAAGGTCCACTTCACGTCGCGCGAAGTCAGCGGCTGGCCGTTGTGGAAGTGCACGTCCTGCCGCAGATGAAAGATGTAAGTCAGCGGATCGGGAGTCTCCCAGCGCTCGGCGAGCCAGGGCTGTAGATTGAAGTGCTCGTCGCGGCGCACCAGCGAGTCGAAGATCAGCTCGTCAATGCGTTCCGACTGCGCGTCCACGCCGACCCGCGGATCAAGGTTGGTGGGGCTGCTCTCGATGACCATGACCAGCGTGTTGGGGTCGGGCTTGTGCGAGCAACCGAGAAGAAAAAGCATCACCACAGAGACACAGAGACACAGAGGAATCTTTGTCTTAAGGCTCTTGTTTTGCGCAAACGTCTGTCGCGAAGGGAAATTCGATCTAGAGTTTTTTGCCCTTCCTTCTTCTCTGTGTCTCTGTGTCTCTGTGGTGAATGCGCCTTTACGCATAACTCACCTTGCCGAGAATCGCCGGCCGCTCGGCGCCCGTGGCGGATGGCACGTTCGAAGGCAGCCGCCGCCAGGTCTGATAGGCGAGCAGAGCGAACGCGGTCGCCTCCTTGGCTTCGGAGGGAAGGCCGAACTCATCGGTGGTGCGGACGCGCAGCTTCAGCGGGGCAAGTTCTTCGCGGATCATCCGCATCAGGGTAGGCGTTCTTCGTTCCGCCGCCCGATGCCACAAACTCGCGAAAGCGCGCCGGCCGTCCGCCGATGGACTCGTCGTCGAGCAGCGGCAACACAAATCGCCGCACTGCCAAGCCAATCGAGCGGGCGGTGAGCGCCGTGGCGGTGGCGACGATGTCATGCGGATCGGCGCGGCGGCAGGAGCGCAGAAACTGGCGCACGAATTCGCGGCCGAACTGCTCGCGTCCAGCGGTCTTCGGCGGGCGCTGGCGGAAAAACGGCTGGCGCAGAGTCTCCACCATAACGCGCTCGATGGGATCGCCTTTGGCGGCAAGCCGCCCGTTGCGGTCGAATGTGCGATCGAAAAGCTCTTCGGTCACGGCGTCAATCACCATATTGCCCGGGCCAGTGTCGAAGGCGATGACCTGG
This sequence comes from uncultured Acidobacteriaceae bacterium, assembly GCA_963763975.1. GTDB lineage: Bacteria > Acidobacteriota > Terriglobia > Terriglobales > Acidobacteriaceae > Bog-257. The sequence goes on along the minus strand of CAVXQR010000002.1, from coordinate 72,189 downwards.
TCGGGCTGCGCCCGCGGCGGAATGGCCGTCAGGTTGCCGATGCCGCCGAGGTTTTGCACAATGCGGCCGTAGCGGCGATGGCGATAGAGCGTGTAGTCGAGGAAGGGAACCAGCGGCGCGCCCTTGCCACCCGCCGCCATGTCGGCAGGACGGAAATCTGAAACCACCGGGACGCCCAGCTTGGCGGCCACCACCGCACCCTCGCCGGTTTGCCAGGTGCAGGCAATGCGACGGTCCAGGTAGGGCTTTGGCGCTCCCTGGTGATAGATGGTCTGGCCGTGACAGCCGACTAGCTCACACTCAAGGCGAGCGCGACGTTGCGCGGCCTTCACCGCATTGGCGTAGAGTTCGCCCAGCAGAAAATTCAGCCGCGAGAGATCGGCCACGCTGGCGCGTCCGGCGTTCATCGCCGCCAACACCGCCTGCCGCACGTTGGCGGGATAAGGAAACTGGTAGTGCGCCAGCAGTTCCGTTCGCGAGCGATAGCCGCGTCCCTGGACGCGGACCAGGGCGACGTCGATGCCGTCGGCCGAGGTTCCGCTCATCACGCCGGCGACGATCACGCTGAGGCCTCGCGGGACTTGCGGGAGCGCTGTGCGACTTCCTCGCTGAAGTCGGCAATCTTTCGCTTGAGCTTGGCGATCTGCTTTTCCGATGGCGATGTGAGTTGCTTGGCGCGAAAGGCGGGGGATTTCTGCTTGGTTCGCAGAACGCGATCGGCTCTTTCGGCCACCAGCGCGGCAAATTTCTTATCGCGCTCGGCTTCGTGGAGGACCGCCTCAAAGGCGCGGCGCACACTCTCTTCTTTCTGGCAGACCAGGAACATATCAGCTCCAGCACGCAGCGTGGCGATAGCGGCATCCTCGATACTCGCCGCAGCCAGAACTCCGCCCATGTCGAGATCGTCGGTGATAACGAGCCCGCGATAGCCGATCTTCCGCCGCAGGATGTCGTGCATCCATCGCCGCGAGAGCGAAGCCGGTGTCTTGTCGCCGGTAACGTCGGGATAGGCGGCATGCGCCACCATCACGAACGGCAGGCGCTTGCGCAGCTCGCGGTAGGGAAGCAGGTCTTGCTTCCAGAGCGCTTCCACTTCTTGGCGATGACCGGCAACTCGTGATGCGAATCGAGATTGGCTTCGCCGAGGCCGGGAAAATGCTTGCCCGGAGCCGAGCACGCGCTCGTCGTCAAGGCCCCGCAGGAATTCGCGCGCGTAGGCCGTCGTCTTCTTTGGGTCGTCGGAGACAGTGCGCGAAGTCAGCACCGAGCGCGACGGAGCAAAGCCGAGATCGAGCACCGGCGCAAATGCGGTGTTGAAGCCAAGAGCGCGGACTTCTTCGCCGATCAGGCGGCCATGCCGGCGGGCCAGCTTGCTGCTACCGGCGGCGGCAATGTCGGCCACGGAGGGAACCGGCGCGATGGCATCGCGCAGGCGGTCCACGGTGCCGCCCTCCATGTCCACGCAGCGAAACATGGGCTGGGCGACGAACTTCTGCGCACCGGCCAGCAGCGCGTGCACCTGCGGCGCGTTCTCAATATTGCGCTTGAACAGGATGATGCCGCCGGGCTGGAGGCTGCGCAGCATGGTGCCCAGGCGGTCGCCGGTGGCGGTGCCGTCAAAGCCCATGATGAGCAACTGGCCGACTTGCTGACGAAGGTCGAGCTTAGAAGCGGATGCCATAAGAAAGAGCAGTGTACCGCGAGAGGTAGCGGGCTTCGATTGGCTAGTCGGTGACTGGGTGTGCCTGCGCGTCTAACACTTAAGGCAAAGTAAGCTATATTGCTTAACCGCTTACTTTACGATATACTTCCAACTATGGCTACAACGCTTTACGCAAACATCAGCTCGAAAGGCCAGCTCGTAATTCCCGCGGAATTGCGCGAGCAAATGCAACTGTTCGCTGGAACGCGAGTGGCAATCCGGCGTGAAGGCAACACGCTTGTGCTGCGGCCCGTCACTCAGGAGTTCATTGACAGCCTGATCGGCTGCACCAAGGGTGCGGCGGCGGAGCGGGAACGCGCCCATCGGGACGACAAAGAGCGATGAACTACGTTTTCGATGCCAGCGCCATTCTGCGCTTTACGGACCGCGAAGCTGGCTTCGAAAGAGTGCGCGACCTGTTATATGAGGCCGCAGAGGGCAGCATCACCATCCTGGTGAGCGCGGTGAACTGGGGTGAAATCGTGAACGTTCTGTATCGCAAGAACGGCCGTGAGGCGGAGCTGATACTCGATAACCTGACTGCGCTGCCGATGGCAATTGTCGATGTGGACGCTGCCGCCGCTGCGGACGCCGGGCGTTTCAAGTGGAAATTCAATGTTCCTTATGCCGATGCCTTTGCCGGCGCGTTAACGTTGGGTCTCGCGAAGAGCGCGGAGAGTCATCCGGTCACACTTGTTACCGCCGACCATGATTTCCGAAATGTTCCAAAGGGAACCATGCGAATCGAATTCCTGCCTACGAAATAGAATGTGGTCGTCACCTACTCCATCTGCTTCTTCAGCTCATGCAGCAGATTCAGCGCCTCAAGCGGGCTGAGGCGGTCCAGATCGGTCTCTTTCAGCCGGTCCACGATCTTCTGCGAGAGCGGCGTGAAAATCGTCAACTGCAGCGGCCCTGCGTCGGCGGCTTCGTCGCGGGCCAGGTGCCGCACGGCGCTGCGCTCGGCGCTCTCATGTTCGGCCAGCACTTCGCGCGCGCGATGCACCACATCCGACGGCAGCCCGGCCAGTTTGGCGACCTCGATGCCGTAACTCTTATCGGCGGCGCCTTCCTCCACCTTGCGCAGAAAGACAATGCCGCCGCCGCTCTCCTTCACCGACACGTGATAATTCTTCACCCCGCTGAGCCGGTCGGCCAGCTCCGTCAGTTCGTGGTAGTGCGTGGCAAACAGCGTCTTGGCGCGGGTGTTGGCGTGGATGTATTCGACCGCCGCCCAGGCGATGGCCAGGCCGTCATAGGTCGCGGTGCCGCGGCCCACTTCGTCCAGCAGGATGAGCGAGCGCGCCGTCGCGGTGTTCAGAATCGCGGCGGTCTCCGTCATCTCGACCATGAAGGTCGAGCGCCCGCGAGCAAGATTGTCGGACGCGCCGATGCGAGTGAAGATGCGGTCCACCAGTCCCAAGCGCGCTGACCGCGCCGGCACGAACGATCCCATCTGCGCCATCAGGACAATCAGCGCCGCCTGCCGCAGATAGGTGGACTTGCCGCCCATATTGGGGCCGGTGATGAGCAGGATGGCATGCGTGGCGCCGTTGAGATAGAGATCGTTGGGAACGAAGCGATCGGAGCCGGCGATCTCCTGCTGCTCGATCACCGGATGGCGGCCTTCGACGATCTCCAGATGCCGCCGTCTTCAAAGGCCGGGCGGCAGTAGTTGCGATTGGCCGCAAGGAAAGCGAACGAAGCCAGAACATCAATTTCCGCCAGCGCCAGCGCGGTGGCCGGATACGGCGCGCCTCGGCGGCGATGGCCGCGCGCAACTCGGCAAACAGCCGGCGCTCGATCTCAACCATCTTCTCCTGCGCGTCCAGCACCTTGGCTTCGTATTCCTTCAGCTCCGGCGTGGTGAAGCGCTCGGCGTTGACCAGCGTCTGCTTGCGCTCGTAGTCCGGCGGCGCCAGGTGCAGGTTGGATTTGGAGATCTCCAGGTAGTAGCCGAAGACGTTATTGAACTTTACCTTCAGCGAGCCGATGCCGGTGCGCTGGCGCTCGCGCTGCTCGATCTGCGCAATGTATTGCTTGCTGTTGCGGCTCAGGTCGCGCAGTTCGTCGAGTGCAGGATCAACACCGCCACGGATGACGCCGCCATCCGCCAGAGTTAGCGGCGGCTCGTCCTCCAGGGAAGTGAGGATGCGCTCGCGCAGGTCAGCCAGTTCGTCGCATTGCGCGTGCAGTTTCTGTAGCCGCTCAGCCGAAAAGGCGGCCACCGCCGCTCGCACCTGCGGCAATTTCGCCAGCGACAAGGCCAGCGCCAGCAGATCGCGAGGGTTCGCCGTCTCCAGGGTGACGCGGCTGAGCAGGCGCTCCAGGTCGAGGATGCCCTCCATGGCGCGACGGATTTCTTCGCGCCCCATCAGCTTTCCCACCATGGCCTCGACGGCATCCAGTCGCTGCTCAATATCGCTGGCATCGATGGAGGGGCGCAGCATCCAGGCGCGCAGCAGGCGCTTGCCCATGGGTGTCACCGTGCAATCGAGGCAGCGAAACAGCGTCGCGTTGTCGCCCGAGCCGGCGAATAGCGGCTCGATCAGCTCCAGGTTGCGCACCGTGACCGCATCCAGCACCAGGCAATCCTGCCGCTCATAGAAGCCGATGCGGTCCACGTGGTCGAGCTTGCCGCGTTGCGTGGTTCGCACGTAGTGAAGAATTGCGCCGGCCGCGGCGGCTGCCGCCGGACGCCCTGCCAGTCCAAAGCCTTCCAGCGAAAGCACGCCGAAATGGTTTTCGACCTGGGGAATGGCGTAGTCGGGCGAGAACACCCAGTCTTCCAGAGGCGTCTCCGCCCAGGAGGCGTTCTCCATCGAGGCCATGCGCGGGGCCGCGGCCGTTGCGCTGCTGATGCGCGGTTGATCGAACAGCGGCAGCGACGAGGCGAACAGTACTTCGCGCGGCCGCAGCACCAGTAATTCTTCGCGCACCCGGCGCGGGGCATCGTCGCCCTGAAATTCGGTGGCGCGAAACTCGCCGGTGGAGAGATCGAGCGCCGCGAATCCCAGGCCATTGCCGGCTTGCGCTACGCAAGCCAGAAAGTTGTTCTCCTCCGCGCCCAGATGCGAATCCGCTGACGTGCCCGGCGTCAGTACTCGCGTGACCTCGCGCTTGACCAGCTTCTTGGCCATCCGCGGGTCTTCCATCTGTTCGCAAATGGCCACCTTGAAGCCGTTGCGAATGAGCTTGGCGATGTAGTTTTCCGCCGAATGGTAAGGCACGCCGCACATAGGGATGGCGATGCCTTTTTCCTTGTTGCGGGAAGTCAGGGTGATTTGCAGCTCGCGCGCCGCCACCACCGCGTCCTCAAAAAAGAGTTCGTAGAAGTCTCCCAGCCGGAAGAACAGTAGGGCACTGGGATGCTCTTTCTTGATGGCGGCGTATTGCCGCATGAGCGGAGTGGAAGGCTCGGTCATCGCTGCGCCGATTATACGTAGGCCGACGAGCCGTAGGCTGTGGATTCGCAGCTCCTTGCCAAGCCGCAAGCCATCCTTCTAGAGTCGTTAATGATGGCAAAGATTATCGCGTTCGAATGCAGCCGCTGCGGCGAAAAGTTTCCCCCGCAAGGTGTTCCCACCATCTGCCCCAAAGACGGCGGCCCGCTCTATGTTCGCTATGACCTGTCTGCACTGCGCGGCAAGGCCTCGCGCGATCGCGATTGGCCGCGGCCCGAAGAACATGTGGCGCTATGCCGCCGTGCTGCCCGATGTCGAGCCGGTCACCCTGGGCGAGGGATTCACGCCCATGCTGCCCAGCCGCAAATATCCCAACCTCCTTATTAAGGACGAAGGGCTGAACCCGACGGGCTCGTTCAAGGCGCGCGGCATGAGTGCGGCGCTCACCATGGCGCGTCATTACGGGCTGAAGAAGCTGGCCGCGCCATCAGCGGGAAATGCCGGAGGCGCGCTGGCGGCGTACGCGGCCGCCGCCGGGCTGGAAGCCTACATCTTCATGCCGAAGGACGTCCCGTTGGCCAACCGTCTGGAGGTGGAGGCCAGTGGCGCTCATCTCACGCTAGTGGATGGCCTGATCAGCGACTGCGGCCGCATGGTGGCGGAGCGCAAAGAGAAGGAAGGCTGGTTCGATGTGTCCACGCTGAAAGAGCCCTTCCGCGTCGAAGGCAAGAAGACCATGGGCTACGAAGTCGCCGAGCAACTTGGCTGGACGCTGCCCGACGCAATCCTTTATCCCACCGGCGGCGGCGTCGGGCTGATCGGAATGTGGAAGGCCTTCGAAGAGATGGAAGAGCTGGGATGGATCGAAAAGCGGAAGCGGCCGAAGATGATCTGCGTGCAGGCGACCGGTTGCGCGCCCATTCCCAAAGCGCTGGAAGAGGACAAGCGGGCGTCCGAGCCATGGCCGAACGCGCACACCTTGGCTGCGGGCCTGCGCGTGCCCAAGGCGTACGGCGACTTCATCATCCTCGATATCGTGCGGCAGAGTGGCGGCACCGCGATCGCCGTCACCGACGACGAAATCATGTTGGCGGTGAGAGAGATGGCATCCACCGAGGGCATCTTCGCCGCACCGGAAGGCGCGGCCGCGCTCGCCGCGTACCAGCAATTGCGCGCCAGCGGCTTCCTGAAGCCGAGTGAAAAGTTAGTGCTGTTCAACACCGGCACCGGCTACAAATATCTCGACGTCTTCGCCAAGTACTGGGGAGTCGAGGTCGCGAGCGGAGACAAAGCCAAGCTTCCCGCATCGCGCAATATGGGCGGGATCATTGCGCCCTATTAGTGGCGCAGCTATGCGGGACAGTGCATGCTGGAACTGCTCGTAGCGCTGCTAAAATAACAAGGCGACGGCAGCCTCACAGGTGTTGAGTGACGGCGAAGCCTCACCAGCGCCAGCCGAGCAGCGATTTCACTGCCGTTTTAGCTCGTTCGGCCCTGTAGCTCAGTGGATAGAGCAGCGGTTTCCTAAACCGTTGGTCGGCAGTTCGACTCTGCCCAGGGCCTCCATCACCTCCATCCCATCCGTCGGCGGGACGTGGTCACCTCTGATCACCAACCCCCGCTAATTCCCTCTGCGCCGTTTGCCGATAAATCAAGTGCAATCTGCCGGACCCGCATCGGATCCGCAGGCAGAACCCTGTGCGCTGGCGACGCTTGCAGCTCCAGCCAGCGGAGCGAGGCGCAGAACCATGATCCTCAGAAGCTTCCATGGCAGGCTGGCGGCAGTGTCGGTTTTGCTCGCCCTTATGGTAACTCCCACCGCGACCGCTCAGACCTTGCAACGCCCCAGCGCCATTCGTCACGACATTCATCATGATGTCTCGCAGCCACTGTCTGAGTTGATTCGACGAGCCGCGCCGATGCAGAACGAGGAACGTGAGGCCGAGCCCTGGCGCACCATTCCTCTGCCGCAAGGCTTCTCACCAATGACCGAAGATCCGGTTCTGCAGCATGAAACGTTGGGCAATTCGCCTGCCATCAGCAAAAGCTTCGAGGGCATGGGCAGCGGAATGAACGGCTTCGTGGTGTACTTCGCGCCTCCGGACACCAACGGCGCCGTGGGCGTCACCCAATACGTGCAGTGGGTGAATGCCGAGTTCGCGGTCTTCAACAAGAGTACCGGCGCTGTGGTAGCCGGTCCTACCGCGGGCAATGTGTTGTGGTCGGGCTTTGGCGGCGGCTGCGAAACCAACAACGACGGCGACCCCGTGGTGCAATACGACAAGCTGGCCAATCGCTGGGTGATGAGCCAGTTCTCGATCTCCACTACGCCGTACTTACAGTGCCTCGCGGTCTCGACCTCTTCCGACGCAACCGGGACCTGGTATCGCTACGCCTTCCAATATTCCAACTTCGACGACTATCCCAAGATGGGAGTCTGGCCCGACGCGTACTACGAAACCTTCAACATGTTTAGCGGGAACAGCTTTCTTGGCAGCGACGCATGCGCCTACAGTCGGGCCGCCATGCTGAACGGACAGGCCGCTACCCAAGTGTGCTTCCAGCAGGGCGCCACCGTCGGCAGCTTGTTGCCGGCGGATCTGGACGGGAGCACGCCCCCACCCGCCGGAGCGCCGAATTACATGCTCACCTTCGGCGCCAATACACTTAACCTCTACCGATTTCACGTTGATTTCAATACTCCCGCCAATTCGACATTCCTCGGCCCGACGGTTCTCAGCGTTGCCGCCTTCAGCCCGCTGTGCGGCGGCGGAAGAAGTTGCGTGCCGCAGTCCGGCACTACCACTCAACTCGACTCGCTTGCCGACCGGCTTATGTATAGGTTTGCGTATCGCAATCTCGGCGATCATGAGTCGCTGTTGGTGAACCAGACGGTCACCGCTAACGGTGGCAGCGGCGTGCGCTGGTATGAAATTCGCTCGCCCGGGTCGAGCCCGACCGTCGCCCAGCAGGGAACCTATGCACCCGATTCCAATTATCGCTGGATGGGCAGCATCGCCATGGACCATGCCGGTGACATCGCCGTCGGCTACAGCGTCAGCGGCAGCTCGCTCTATCCCTCGCTGGCCATGGCCGGGCGCGTGCCCACCGATACTGCCGGAACGTTGGAAGCGGAAACCACGGTGGTGAGTGGCGGCGGGTCGCAAACCGGAGGACTGACCCGGTGGGGCGACTACAGCGGCATGAGCTTGGATCCCACCGACGACTGCACCTTCTGGTTCACTTCGGAATACATCGCCTCTACCGGCGTGTGGAACTGGCACACTCGCGTTGCCAGCTTCAAGTTTCCGGCTTGCGATGCTGGCGGTGGCGGGGACGTCACGTTGTTGCCCGCCAGCCTGAGTTTTCCCTCGACGCAGGTAGGAAGCTCGAGCAGCTCTCAGCCACTCACGCTGAGCAACCAGCAGGCCACGGCGCTCACCATCGGCAGCATCATCGCCACCGGCGATTTCTCGCAGAGCAATGACTGCGGCGCATCGCTGGCCGCCGGCAATTCCTGCACCATCACTGTTACCTTTCAGCCCTCGATCGGTAGGCGAACGGACGGGCGCGGTCACGGTGACCGACAACGGCGCGGGAAGCCCTCGCTCGGCAACGCTCTCCGGCATCGGCGCGCAAACGACCTCCTGCCAGTCGGACACCTTGTCCAACCCCGGCTTTGAGAGCGGCACGCTGGATTGCTGGAATCCGGGCGGAATACTGTCGCCGGTAATTACTGCCGCTCAGCCGCATTCCGGCCTGTTCGCCGCCCAGCTCGGCGCCAGCAGCTTGCCTGAGCCCAATGGCGATTCGTATCTGTACCAGACGGTGACCATTCCCTCGATGCATTGAGTCCGACGCTCAGCTTCTGGTACTGGCCGGCGACGCAAGACACCGTGGACTTTGACTGGCAGGAGGCGCAGATCCGCAACAGCAGCGGCTCCATGTTGGCGCAGATCTTCAAGACCGGCGTCCAACACGCAAACGTGGACGCTGATGAACTACGACCTCTCCGCCTTCAAGGGACAGACTATCCAGATTTACTTCAACGCTCACGAGGATGGCGCCGGCGATCCCACCTACATGTACCTGGATGACGTGAGCATCAGCGGCGCCACACCGACCATGCGCTTCGTTCCGGTTACGCCGTGCCGCGTCGTGGATACTCGTCGCGCTGCAGGCGCCTTCGGCGGTCCTTCTCTGGCAGCCGGTACTTCGCGCGACTTTCCAATCGTTCAGGGCGCCTGCGATATTCCGCCCTGGCAGCGGCCTATTCCCTGAACGTGACCGTAGTTCCGCATGGGATCGCTGGGCTACCTGACGGTTTGGCCGTCGGGGCAAACCCGCCCAACCATCTCCACCCTGAATTCGCTGGACGGCCGCATCAAGGCCAACGCCGCCATCGTTCCCGCTGGTGCCGACCTTGCTGTGAGCGTGTACGCCACCAACACCACCGATGTGGTGCTCGACATTGATGGCTACTTTGAAGCCTCTACCGCCAGCGACGGCTTGGCTTTCTTTCCGCTGACGCCGTGTCGCATCGCCGACACTCGTGGACCGGAAGGAGTCTTCGGCGGTCCATTCCTGCAGAGCGGGCAAGCGCGCGAATTTCCCATCCTTCAAGCCACTTCATGCGCGATCCCTTCCGCCGCCCAGGCCTATTCGCTGAACTTCACTGTAGTTCCGCGTACCGGTGGCCCCCTCGGCTACCTGACGGTTTGGCCTGCGGGACAGACCCAGCCGCTGGTCTCGACCTTGAATGCCATGACGCGCACCGTGGTAGCCAACGCGGCAATCGTGCCGGCCGGAACCAACGGCAACATTGACGTGTATGCCAGCGGCAACGCCGACCTCGTCATTGATATCAACGGATACTTTGCCGATCCCGCCTCGGCCTCCAATCCGCTCTCGCTCTACGCCATGCAGCCTTGCCGCGTACTGGACACCCGCTCGTCCGGCCCGTTCCACGGCGAGGAGACCATTACCCTGAGCGGAGGCGCTTGTGGCGTGCCGTCTTCGGCGACGGCGTATGCCCTGAATGCAACCGTGGTGCCCTCCGGCGCGCTGGGCTATATAAGCTTGTGGCCCGACGGCGCCAGCCAGCCACTGGTTTCGACGCTGAATGCGTTAGACGCCGCCATCACTTCCAACATGGCCATCGTGCCCACCTCGACCGGCGCAATTGACGTTTACGCCAGCGGTACAACCCAACTGGTGCTTGATATTTCCAGCTACTTTGCGCCGTGAAGTTATAAGAAGCGCTCGCTTCTGGCTTCGCACTTGGCGGCGCAAAGTCGAATGCCGGCATCACAGTGAAGGGATTGCTCGATGCCCAAGGCTCAGGAAACCGCCGCGCCCTTCGTTCCCGCAAAGCATTCGCTGCCCATACTGCGCAAGGCGGTGCAGGAATGTCGCGGCTGCGACCTCTATCGCCACGCCACTCAGGCGGTGTTTGGCGAGATTGTGAGCCCGGCATCCGGCGGCCAGTCACAAGCGGCCATCATGATGATCGGCGAGCAGCCCGGCGACCGCGAAGACCTGGAGGGCCGGCCGTTCGTTGGCCCGGCCGGCAAGTTGCTCGACCGCTGCCTGGAAGAAGCGGGAATTGATCGCCGCGAAATGTATGTCACCAACACAGTGAAGCACTTCAAGTGGGAGCCGCGCGGCAAGCGCCGCATTCACAAGAAGCCTGGCCTGCGCGAAATCCGCGCCTGCCGTCCCTGGCTGGATGCGGAGATGGATGCCGTGCGGCCAGAGTTGATCGTGTGTTTGGGAGCTACCGCGGCGCAGGGACTTCTCGGACCTAAATTCAGGATTACCGCGCAACGCGGGGTGGTGCAAAAGGTCGAAGGCCTGCCGCCGATTGTGGCGACCGTACACCCTTCTTCGATTCTGCGGGCCGAGACGGATGAGGACCGCGACCGGGAAATGCACCGCTTCATTCAGGATCTGAGGGCGGTCAAGAAGGCGTTGCCATCGCCGGGCCGCCTAGCGGTCACCCCCAACTCTCTATCGGACCCGCCGACAGCGCACGGTGCATCCCTTCCAAGCCATTCGGGCAACTAAACGCTTAGGCCGGAACGTGCGGAGACTGAAAGCACGCAGTCCTGACCGCCTTGATCCGTCCGCACAAGCTTTTGAGCAAAACACAAAACAGGGGACAAGCACATGCAGAAGGATTCGTTGAGAGAACTCTATGTGGATGAACTGAAAGATATCTACAACGCTGAGAAGCAGCTCACCAAGGCACTCCCGAAGATGGCTAAGGCCGCGACTTCGGAAGAGCTGAGCAACGGCTTCACCGAGCACCTGGAGCAGACCAAGGGCCACGTCGAGCGCCTGGAACAGATTTTCCAGATGCTGGACGCAAGGGCCTCCGGGAAGAAGTGCAAAGGCATGGAAGGGCTGGTGGCCGAAGGCGCCGAGATCATGGGCAAGGACTTCGCCGATGACGTGATGGATGCCGCCCTGATTTCGGCGGCGCAACGCGTCGAACACTACGAAATCGCAGCCTACGGCACGGTAATCGCCTACGCCGAGCTGTTGGGCGAATCGGAGCAGGCCTCCTTACTGCAAGAGACGTTGCAGGAGGAGAAGGGCACCGACGCCAAGCTGACCGAACTCTCGCAGCAGATCAATGTGAAAGCCAACGAAGGCGGCGACGTCGAGGAGGAAGAATCCCACCTCGAGGCGGCAAGTTAGTCGCTCGAAGGAGTCGGGCAGAAAGAAGTCGAAGAGAGCAGCCTAGCGAACGGGGGAGCCGCACGCCGTGCAGCTCCCTTGATTCGCAAAACGAAGATGAGCCTGGCTCGGAGCTCGTTCGTTGAGCAGACAGTGTCCTGCGGAGATATGAAACGGCGTAGCAAAGGGCCGCAACCCATGGCAAGTTCCAGCGAACCGGTAACCTCGCCGGATGTAGATTCGGCCTCTGCTGCGCTAGCATCAGCGCAGGTCGCTGACGTGTCTCCACTGACGCAACTGGGCGACAAACTTCAATCCACATCGCAGAAGCTCGGCCCCGGTCTGGTTACTGGCGCCTCGGATGACGATCCCAGCGGCATTGGCACCTACTCCCAGGTGGGCGCGCAGTTCGGCTACGGCATGCTGTGGACCATGCTGCTCACGTATCCGCTGATGGCGGCCATCCAGGAGATCAGCGCGCGAGTCGGACGGGTGACCGGTTGCGGCATCTCCGCCAATTTGCGGCGTTGCTATCCGCGCTGGCTGCTGCGCTCGGTGGTCGGGTTGGTGCTGATCGCCAACATCTTCAATCTCGGCGCGGACATCGGCGCCATGGGAGCGGCAGCGCAATTACTGCTGCCCGCCCGCACCTGGATCTACATTGTTCTCTTCGGAGCGGTGTCGCTGCTTCTCCAGGTGCTGATGCCTTACACGCGCTATGCGCGCTATCTGAAGTGGCTCACGCTTTCGCTGTTCGCCTACATCGCTACCGCCTTCTTTGTGCACGTCCGCTGGCATGAAGTTCTGCACGCGACGCTGATACCTCACATTGTCTGGAGCAAGGACTACCTTACCGCGCTGATTGCGGTGCTGGGTACCACCATCAGCCCGTACTTGTTTTTTTGGCAGGCCTCGCAGGAGGTCGAGGAGGTCAAGAATAATCGCGGCGAAAAAGCGTTGAAGCGGGCGCACTCTCAGGCGCGGGAACAACTCGGCCGCATTCGCGTGGACACCTATGTCGGCATGGCGCTGTCGAACGTCGTGGCCTTCTTCATCATCCTGACCACCGCCGCCACGCTGCATGCCAACGGAACTACCGACGTTGCGACAGCCGCGCAGGCCGCGCAGGCGCTGGCTCCGCTGGCCGGACGTGGCGCGGCTGCGTTGTTCGTCTGCGGCATCATCGGAACCGGTCTGCTGGCGATTCCGGTCCTGGCCGGTTCGGCGGCCTACGCCATGGGCGAAGGGCTGCATTGGCCCGCGAGCCTGGAAAAGAAACCGCGCCAGGCGCCCGGCTTTTACCTGACCATCATCATCGCCACGATGGCGGGAACGGCCCTGAACTTCCTGCACATTGACCCGATCAAGGCGCTGTTCTGGGCGGCGGTGCTGAATGGCCTGCTGGCGGCGCCGCTGATGGCGGTGATCATGCACATGGCCGGCAGCCGCAAGGTCATGGACCGTTTCACCATCCCGCTGTACCTGCGAATCGTGGGCTGGATCGCCACCCTGGTCATGTTTGGCGTTTCCGCGGGAGTACTGATCACCTGGCAGTAAGTCGTCTGGCAGGTTGCCTCCACGAAATTTGCGAAGGCTGTGGGAAGGGAACAGTGGCAGCCATGCCATAGGTACGCTGCATCTTACTTTGCAGAGCAGAAGCAGCAGGAGAGGTCATGATTCGCAAACTGAAGTCCGGCGAATACCGTTTGTACTCGCGGAAAAAGAACGCCAAGACTGGCAAGCGGCGGAATCTGGGAACGTTCAAGAGCCGCTCGGCGGCCGAAGCGCATGAACGTGCAGTCCAATACTTCAAGCACGGGTGACTATCGGATTGCAGATACAGCGCCGCCCGGGCGCGCGGGATCGATCATGAAGCGAGTTCGGGCCAGAGTTTTTTTCCATCTGTTCGTAGTTGTCCTTCTCGGCTGCACTGCTTCATTGCAGGCTGAGCAGGTGGCCGTTCGTCAAAGCGAAGGCCTGGTGCGCGGCTTTCTGGTGATGACGGACGAGAACGACAAGCCCATTGCCGATGGCGAGCTGTCGCAAGTGGCGCATGGCAGCCGCGTGGTGAATCACCTTACCTTCCACTTCAGGGACGGCTCGCTTCAGGACGAAACCGCGGTGTATTCGCAGCGCGGACACTTCCGCCTGATTAGTGACCACATCATCCACAAAGGCCCGGCCTTCCCGCATCCGATGGAGGTCTGGATTAACGCGGCCGGGGGCAACGTCAAGGTGAATTTCGTCGACAACAAGGGCAAGCCTCAAACGTTGAACGAGCACCTCAGCCTGCCGGCCGATCTGTCCAACGGCTTGGTGCTCACGCTGCTCAAGAATGTGGCGCCAGACGCCGTTCCGCTGCAGCTTTCCTACGTGGCCACCACCCCGAAGCCGCGCCTGGTGAAGCTGCACATCACCGCGGAAGGTAAAAACCCGTTCTATGTCGGAGCGCTCAAGCGCATGGCCACCCATTATGTGGTTCATGTTGAGATCGGCGGACTGACCGGCCTGATTGCTCCGCTTACCGGCAAACAGCCGCCGCCGACGCACGCCTGGGTGCTGGAAGGCGAAGCGCCAGCTTTCATCCGCATGGAAGGCCCGCTCTACGTAGGCGGACCGATTTGCCACATCCAGTTGACCAGCCCTGCCTGGCGAGCCGCCAACCCGGAAGAAAACACCAAGGCGCCCGAACGGCAACCTTCGCGTTAACACGCCCAATGGCTATTTGATTTTGGCCAGCAGCTCCGCCGGGTGCACCGGCTTGGCCAGCAATTCGAAGTGATGGCCGCTGCGCGTGGCCTCATCCAGAAGGTCGGCGGTGGCCGCCTGCCCGGAGAACAGCAGGACTTTGCAGGCAGGGAAGCGCTCCCGGACCTGAATGGCCATTTCGATGCCATTCATGCCCGGCATGACCACGTCGGTGATCAGCAGATGGGGCAGGAAGGTGCGGCATTTCGCCAGTGCACTTTGGGCGTCGTAGGCAGCAGCCGCCTGGTAGCCGGCATTGGTGAAGATAGCCACCAGGGTATCGGCGATGACCTGTTCGTCATCAACTACCAGAACGCGCTTAGTGTCGGATGCAGACGTCATCTCAAAATCGGTGTGGGGCTCGCTCGGTTTCGGGTGCATCGATGTGACCATTATCGCTTATGCAGGTGCGCTTCGCATCTTGCCGCAAGACGTGAGCCAGCGCTGTGGCGCGGCACCTGTCACGCTCCGCTGCTGACGACAGGCTATCGCACTCCAGCGAATACGGGTAAAAGTTTTTTGGCCGAAAGTCAGCGAAGTTATTGTCGTACCATAAGTTACGATAGTTTCAGATTAGCCTCAGGAAAAGCTTGCGCCATGGAGAACTTTGCATTATATTTGCCCGTCGAATACGAAGTTAATTAGCGACAGGTTAACGGGAGAGTAGCAATGCGTGACCGCAAACCCAGCCCGCAACGCAAGTTCAAGGTCGCTGATCGCGCCGACGTCCCTAACGGACGCAACGGCAAGCACAAAACCGTTGTCAGCCAGATCCTGAGAGATCTGCACGGGCTCACTGCGGGACAGTGTCTGAAGATCCCGCTATCCGAGTTGCCCGATTCCAAGGTCAACATCCGGTCCGCCTTGAACCGCGCGACCCGGCAGATGGAACTGTCGGTCTCGACCGCCGCCGACGAGCAATTCCTCTACATCTGGAATTCCTAGGCGGTCCGGGCGCTTCGTGCGGCTGAGTCGTGGCATCTCACTGTGTGCGGAGGACGGCCCGCGCAGTCGTCCGACAAAGCCTGATCCAGGACCATAATCGTGAGTCTGCCGCTACCCAGGAAATATGCGCCGATGGAAGCCCTGCCTGCTACCGAGCTTCCGACCGGCCCGGAATGGCAGTACGAGCCCAAGTGGGACGGATTCCGCTGTCTGGCATTTCGCGACCGCACGAAGATAGACCTGCAATCGAAGTCCGGCAAGCCGCTGACGCGTTACTTTCCGGAACTGGTCGCCGAACTCCAGAAGCTCAAGGCCGCACAGTTCGTTCTCGACGGCGAAGTCGTGATTCCGTTCGAGAGCGCATTGTCCTTCGATCAGCTCTTGATGCGCATCCATCCCGCCGCCAGCCGGGTGAAGCTGCTCAGCCAGGAAACTCCGTGCGTGTACATCGTCTTCGACCTGCTGGTGGATGCGCAGGGCCAGTCGCTGACCAAACTGCCGCTCGAGGACAGGCGGCAGGCGCTGGTCGAGTTCGCCGGCAAATTCCTAAAGAGCCACAAAATGGTGCGGCTCTCACCGGCGACCGAGAAGCTGGCGGTGGCGCGCAAGTGGTTCCACATGGGAGTGGCCCTCGACGGCGTGGTGGCCAAGCGCCGCGATATACCGTATCAGAGCGGCAAGCGCACCGGCATGCAGAAGATCAAGACCATGCGTACCGCCGATTGCGTGGTCGGAGGCTTTCGCTATCTGGAGAAGAAGCCGCTGGTTGGCTCGCTGTTGCTGGGTCTCTACGACAAGCAGGGAAAGCTCGACCATGTCGGGTTCAGTTCTGCCATCAAAGACGAGGACAGGCCTGCATTAACGCGCAAGCTCGAAAAGCTGATCAAGCCGCCGGGATTCACCGGCAAAAGTCCAGGCGGGCCGAGTCGCTGGAGCACCAAGCGCTCCACGGAATGGCAGCCGCTAATCCTAAGCTAGTGGCGGAGGTGCAGTTCGATCACTTCACCGGCGGCCGCTTCCGTCACGGCACCAAGTTCCTGCGCTGGCGTCCCGACAAGAAGCCTTCGCAATGCACACTGGAACAGGTTAAGCGCGAGAACCGGTCGGCGCTGCACTTGCTGTGAGCCACGGAGGCTGCAGGCCGCTATTCGCTCGCCTTTGCGGCTGCAGCCTCTTCATGCACCGTCTGCGTCGTGGCAGCCCGGTCCATCCGCGTCCGGGAGTGCAGGCCGCAAGCGGCTGGAGGATTGGTCATCTGCCTGGCAAACACGCGATAACTCTTGCGTCCCGGCTGCAGAGTTGACCAGTAGGAACTGCGGGTGAACAGCGGCTTGCCTTGGGTGATGAGCTGATTGGAAAGGATCTTCATGCCGCATTCCAGGTTATTGCGCGGTTGCAGGATGGTTTTCTCCGGACTTTTTGGCGGCAATTTGCGGTCCGCCTCCCAATCGAAGTTGCAGCCATAGAGCCTGCCGTCGCCGTAGGAAAGTTGCAGCAAGCCTTCACTGCGCACCGCCACGCCGGTGACCTTATCAATCTTGGCCACCTCCGGCTCGGTGTGGCGTACCCGGGTGCGCGGATTCAGTCCGGCTTCGGCGCCCGCCAGCGCCTGAAAGAAGTAGGCCCAGAAGGCGCGCTTGTCGGTCTCATTCATGCTGGCGAAGCGCGGGCAGAAACGGGCCACGTCGTGGGCGACCGTTGAGGTCAGCATCTCCGGCGGCACTGACTTTTCTACGATGACATCCCAGGTGGGATCCCACACGCTTTTGCCGAGGTCGGCCTTCTTGACGTCAATGGGAGTCGCGGGGGCGGGTTTGGTCTGTTGTGCACAGGCCGGCAACCCATAGAGCCAGCCTGTGAGCAAGAGAGCGATCAGGATTTCTGTTCGTCGTACCAGTATTGCCATGCTGCCATCAAGCCTAAACATGCGGCGGAATGGAGGTGCTTCCCGGAGTCTCCGACGCCGGAGGCGTGCCGGGAGTGCTGGGCGCGCTGCTCGGAGTCGAAGGCGAAGTTTCCGGTGTAGCCGGCGGCGTTGTCGGCGTGGCCGGCTCTGCGTTCGGCGTGACCGTCGTGCTCGGCGTTACCGTGGTGGCCGGAGTCGAGGTGCTCGGATTCTGACCGTTCATCGGCTGCTGGTCGGGATTCGGCATCGAGTTGGGATTATTCGGCGGCACGGTGCTCGGAGTTGTGCTGGGGGCCGTTGGGCTGGTGGTCGGGGTGGACGGAGTGGTGCTCGGCATGGTCGAGCTCGGCGACTGTGTGGTCGGTGTCGAGGTCGAGGGGGTTGCTGGTTTCTGCGCCACGGCTGTGAGCCCAAAGGCAAATACGAACAGAGCCGCAATTGCGGTGAGGAGCGAAGTTCTGAGTTTCATCACATTCTCCCTGGTGGATCGCTCGTGGCCTATACCAGCCACATTGCAGGATGGGATGCCACTGCGGAAGCGGGAGATGTCGACAGTCGCCGCGCTTCATCGCATCGGATTGCAAGCCCAAACACGCGGCGATTGCGGGCAGGAAAATCCTGCATAGCGAGTGGAAATTTTGTCATGGTGGGGCCGCCGACATTGCTGGTCCGGCGCAAAATGCCCGGCACGATACAAACTTTTCGACCCGCCCGCCATCTACCTGACAGTCACTCTTGACTGCAGCAGTTCACACCGCAGCAAGAAAATCAACGCACGACAATTCGATCGTGACATCCACAGGGGACCATCATGGCAGGCAAAAATACGGCAGTTTTCGGAATCTACCGCAACCGCGGCGAACTGGAGCGCGGCGTGGACGAATTACGCGCCACCGACTTCCGCAACGAAGACATCTCGGTGTTGTTTCCCGACAATGAAGGCTCGAAGGAATTCGCCCACCAGAAGAACACCAAGGCGCCCGAGGGAGCCACCGCGGGCGGCACTTCGGGAGCGATTGTCGGTGGCGCACTGGGGTGGCTGGCCGGCATCGGCGCGCTCGCCATTCCCGGCGTAGGCCCGTTCATCGCGGCAGGCCCCATCGTAGCCGCGCTGGCGGGTATAGGCGCGGGCGGCGCTCTCGGCGGCTTGACCGGCGCGCTGGTTGGCGCCGGAATTCCCGAGTACGAAGCCAAACGTTTCGAAGGCCGCATTCGCGACGGCGGCATTCTGCTCTCGGTTCATTGCGATAACTCGGACTGGACCAGCAAGGCCAAGGAAATTCTGAAGCGCACCGGCGCGCAAGACGTGGCCTCGGCGGGCGAGGCCGATGCCGACTACGAAAAGTCGGACAGGCCCATCCCGCTGCATACCGAGCGCTATTAAAAGATCCGTCAAAGGCCGCCGGCAGGCGGTTTCGGGTAACCGGGCGGCCGTCTTTCTCTCCCGGACGACGGCCGCACGTGCGAGGCTGACGGGTCGCGGCGAACGAAGTTTTTGCGGTGAGGTAGCAATGATCCGAGTTGATGTAACTCTGAACGCCACCAAGTCTGGAACTCTGCAAATTGGAGTTCGCCGTCCCGACGCCAACGACCGCTGGATTCATGACTGCGAAGAGCAGGAAAAGGCGGTGGCATTTTTGCGCGAGCTGCAAATCCCCGATCACTGCATCGAAGAAACTTTCCGCGCCTTGAAGACCGTCACCGTGGAGGAGCCGGTCAGCTTCGGCCTGCTCGATGTGGACGAAGCCGTTCTTCGCCAGAACGCATTGCTGGCTCAGGGAAGCCCCGCCGGCTCTCTCGGGGATTAAGCTTAGATATCCGGGCGTCGTCGTCCCCACCAGCGTCTTCGCAGGCCGCGGCAAATCGCGCCGGGGGACGCTAAATTCCCCTGTTTTCGGTTACAATCCCTTCACTGGCAGTACCTCCTGTGATCAGCTATGGTGTCGTTCTACCGACGATTCAGTGTGGTTAGCGGGTTCATCATTCTGCTGGTACTTCTGGCCGCGAACGGGTTTGTAACCCGCCGGCAGGTGCGCCGCCAGGTTGAGAGCCAGGACTGGGTGGTTCGCACCCAGCATTACCTGCTGCAAATCTCTGAAAGCGAATCGCTTCTCAAGGACGCCGAAACCGGGCAGCGCGGCTACCTTTACACCGGTAACGAGAAATATCTGGCCCCCTATGACCTCGCGGCAGGCCAGATTGATCGCTACCTTCAGACCATGATGGAGTACGCCGCTGGAGACCCGCACCAGCAGGCGCAGGTGGCCGCGCTTGGAAGGCTGGCGCATCAGAAGCTGGACGAACTGGCGAAGACGATTGCGCTCGCCCGCTCCGGTCACGCTGACGATGCCCGTGTCCTGGTGCTGTCGAACGTCGGTTTGTCGGTGATGGACGATATCCGCGTCCAGGTCCGCGAGATGGAAGCCGAAGCGATCGCCGCGTTACATGCCCACCGCGACGAATATCGCAAAAGCGTGCGCCGCACCGTCTGGTCCATCTATATCACCACTATTCTGGCCGGCCTGGGGCTGATGCTGCTGGCGTATTACATCCTGCGGGAGATGGAAATTCGCGAACGCTATTCGCGTGAAATGCGCGAGCGCGAGGAATGGTATCGCGTCACCCTCACCAGCGTGGGCGACGGTGTGATCGCCACCGATGGCGATGGCTATGTGAGCTTCATCAACCCGGTCGCCGAAGATCTGACGGGGAGAAGCCTGGCAGAGGCCCGTGGCCTGCTGGTGCAGGAGATCTTTCCCATCTACAACGAATACACCGGGCAGATGGTGGACAATCCCGTGGCCAAGGTGATGCAGACCGGAACCATTGTCGGCCTGGCCAATCACACCGTGCTGCGGCGGCTGGACGGCACCGTGATTCCCATCGAAGACAGCGCCGCGCCCATTCGCGACGACAGCGGCCGGCTAGTCGGCGTAGTGCTGGTGTTTCGCGACGCCACCCACGAGCGCAAATCCCAGGAAGTCATGCGCAAGGCCGAAAAGCTGGCAGCCGCGGCCCGCCTGGCTTCTACCGTCGCGCACGAGATCAACAACCCACTGGAGGCGGTCGGCAATTTGCTCTACCTGGCCAAGGCCACACCTGGCATGCCTGCCGCCGCGGCCGAACATCTGAAGGTCGCCGAAGACGAGCTCGACCGGGTTTCGCACATCACCCGGCAGACGCTGGGTTTCTATCGCGAAACCAATGCGCCCAACGCGATTGAAATACCCGCGCTGGTGGATTCCGTGCTGAAGCTCTACGCCAGTAAATTCCGCGCCAAGAACATTCAGGTCACGCGCGACTACAGTGAGTGCCCGCCGATCCAGGGATGGCCGGGCGAGTTAAAGCAACTGGTGTCAAACCTCATCTCCAATGCGGCTGACGCAGTCAGCGCCGACGGCGCGCTTAAGCTCAAGGTGTCATGCGTTCAACGGAACCAGTGTCCGGCGGTGCAGATGGTCGTCCGAGACGACGGTCCGGGCATCGCCCGCGAACACCTGGAGCGGATCTTCGAGCCCTTCTTCACCACCAAGAAAGATGTGGGCACCGGCCTCGGCCTGTGGGTGGCCAAGGAGATCGTCGAACGACACGGCGGCACCATCCAAGTGGAGTCGTCCTCGGGCAACGGCCATGGCGGGGCTGCGTTTACCGTTGTGCTGCCTTGCGACGCGGCACAGTCGGCGGCTGCCAGCTAAAACCTCCGTGTTCCGACTATCCAACCTCTACAAGGTCAAAGCACCTTAGGGTGCCTACTTTTCTTAGTCCCGCCACAACGTCGAATACACCTTTTGTCATCCAAGTACCTGCCATGGCAGAAGCCAAGGAACTACCGGTCAGTAGCTCAACTCCTCCGGACCTGGCGCCGGAGATGCGCTCCCTTTTCTGTGCCGTTCTGGAGCACATGAATCGGATCAAGCTGCCCTACGTCGTCGCCGGCGCTTTCGCGCTGCAAAAACATACCGGCATCTGGCGCACCACCAAAGATCTGGATTTATTCCTGCCTGCGGAAGTTGCCGCCGAAGCCCTGGTTCATCTCGAAGAGCAGGGTTTCGAAATCGAGGTGTGCGATCCGGTATGGCTGGCCAAGGCGCATCGCGACGGCTACTTCGTGGATCTCATCACCGGCATGAGCAATGGCGTCATCACCGTGGATTTTTCCTGGATTGATCGCGGCTCCGAATCCACCGTGCTGGGTGTGCGCACGCGGGTGCTGGCCGCCGAGGAACTGATCGCCTCCAAGCTGTTCGTCAGTTTCCGCGAGCGCTTTGATGGCGCCGATATCTCGCACATTATTTACGGGACCAAGGGCCGGTTGGACTGGAAGCGCCTGCGGCAGTTAGTCGGCGAGCATTGGGAGTTGCTGCTGTGGCAGATGCTGCTCTTCCACTATGTCTATCCTTTTCGGCAGCAGTACGTGCCGCGCGAGGTGTGGACCGACCTGCTGGGACGTCTGCAGGCGCAACTGGATTCGCCGCGAGCCAATGCGCCCTTCCGCGGCAGTCTGCTTGATGAGAAGATGTTCGCCATTGATTTCCACGAGTGGGGACTGGATAACCTGCTGGAAGGGGAACGCGAGCGGCGTCAGCCTAAGATTGCGCTGCCGCACGGCGCCGCGGTGGCTGATAAGCCGGAACACTAATGCGAATCGCTGCCACCGCCGACATCCACTTCACCTCGCAAGGGGCGGAGCGCTTCCGCGAGCAGATGAGTCACGTGCGCGATGAGGCCGATGTTCTGGTGCTGGCCGGCGACCTCACCAATTTCGGCGAACCGGCAGAGATGGAAGTCTTGCTGAATGCGCTGGTCCGCATGCGCATTCCTGTCATCGCCGTGCTCGGCAATCATGATTACGAGAGCGGCCACGCCGCCGAGCTGATGAAGATCATGACCGGCGAAGGGATCAAAGTGCTCGACGGCACCGCCTACGAGCGCGACGGCGTGGGCTTTGCCGGCGCCAAGGGCTTTCCGGGCGGATTCGGTCGCGGCGCGCTGACCGCGTTCGGCGAGCCGGAAGTGAAAGCCTTCGTACAGGCCGCGATTGACGAAAGCCTCAAGCTGGAGCGCGCCATCTCGCAGCTTCGCACCAAAAAGCGCGTGGTGGTGCTGCACTATGCGCCGGTGGCGGACACCGTCATCGGCGAGCCACCGGAGATTTTTCCCTACCTCGGCAGCTCGCGCCTGGGCGAAGTGATTGACCGCCACGGCGCCGACATCGTCTTTCACGGGCACGCTCATGGCGGCACCGCCGACGGCAAGACCACAGCCGGGTGTCCGGTGCACAACGTGGCCATGGTGCTCAATGTCGCGCTTCCCGCCGGCCGTGTCTATCGCATATTCGACATATAAACGAACTGGGAGCGGCCGTCCGCTCCCAGTGGTCCTGAGAGTTCGGTGTTCAATGGCCCGGCTATTGTTTCCCCTGCATAGCGATGGCGCGTGGGAACAGAATGTTGTTTTCCAGATGAATGTGTTGATGAAGGTCGGGTTCGAAACCTTGCAGCGCCTCGTAGAGTGTCCGATAGCTGATGCAGGCATCGCCGGGAACGGCATAGTTGCTGGTGAGGCCGCGCAGCGCTCTTAAGACGTCGCCCGCGCCGTCGTGTTCCTGCATCATCATGCGGACCGGGTTGGCGACTGTGCCAAACATCGCCGGAGGCGCCGGTTCGCCGGCCAGTACGCTCTCTTCCATGCGCACAACGTAAGGGAAGAGAATCTGTTCTTCCTTCATCAGGTGAACGCTGAGTTCCTCGGCGAGAGCGGCGAATTTCGCCTGTACTTCCAGAAGTTCGGGATGGTTTTTGCCATGCACGCCGGCAACCTTGGCAGCCAGCGCCTGGATGCGAGGCGATTCCTCGCGAACAAAAACGTGGTGGGTCTGAGTAATGTGGCCGATCAGGTCAGTCAGCGGCTCCCGGCTCCAGTCGCGCTCTTCGGGACGGCGGTGGATGGCAACCTTCTCCAGGCGTTCAGACACATCGGCCACGGAAAGTTTGGCCTCAGCGCAAGCCTGATCCAGAGTGCGGGTCCCTCCGCAGCAATAGTCAATTCCCAGGCGTTCGAATTCACGGGTAGCGCCGGGCACGGTTGCGGCCAGCTCTCCTACCGTCTTGCTTTCGGCGATTGGCATGGTGTCTCTCCTCGCGGGGGCTGGCTTCGGGTGCCGGTCCGTCGCAAGATGAGACTAGAAGAGGTAGACGCGAGCAGATATGACTTCAGTCACAGCAGGAAAAATCTCTAAGAGGGGGCCAGCCGGAGAGTCAGCCGCCGCCTCCCGTTTCCAGTTCCGCGGCCAGCTTGCGCAGGGAAGTGATGGTGATATTCCGTCCGTCCACTTCGATCAGCCCTTCCGCCTGAAGCCGGCTGAGATTGCGTGAGACCAGCTCGCGTACGGTGCCGATTTGCGCAGCCAGTTCGGTATTGTTGGCCGGAAGCACCAGTGCCACTGTGTTGCCGTCTGCCCCAGCCTCGGACTTGCCGAGCCGCACCAGCAGGGCAATCAGACGATGGCGCACGGTGGTGAAGGACAGCTCCTCGATGATTCCCACCAGCCGCCGCAACCGGCTTCCCACCACGCGCAGGACTTTCAGTGCCACCTGTGGATGCTGCAGGCAGAGCGTCTGGAAGTCCTCCTTGCTGAAGAAAATCAGGACGCAGTCTGTGACCGCCTGCGCCGACGCGGGATACTTGCCGCCATCAAATACCGGCAGCTCCGCTACCGAGCTGCCCGGACCTTCAATAGCCAGCACCTGCTCGCGGCCGCCGGCCGAGCTCTTGAAAATGCGCAGGTTGCCGCTGTGCACCACGTACAGCCCGGCGCAAGGATCGCCTTCGGAAAAAACCAATTCGCCCGCGGCTGCCCGCCGCTGCACCAGCCGCGCCGTCAGGAAGTTGAATTCCTGCTCGGAGAGGCTGGAGAAGATGGGAACACGCTTTAATTGTTCGATGGCAGACGATTCCAGATGGGAAGCCATGCTCGCGATTGTACCGAACCTCTCAATCGTTAAAGATCCGCTCTCATCCGTGGTGTAAAATGCAGGCCATCAAGACACCTTTGCGGCCAAAAGCACGCACTGGGCCGAGTCCGGCGGGCGCATTCATTCCGTCCGCAACCAGCAATCAATTCATGCCGGAACCTCCGGCGCGGAACCCAGCATGGCGGTGGGAAACCAAATTGTGAAAAACGCTCCGGAAGTGCAGCGCAAAGCGCGCGGCCCCGCCCAGGCGCTGCTGGTGCTGATGCGTCCACATCAATGGTTCAAGAATGTCCTGATTCTGGTGCCGGTGGCTCTCGCGCACCAATGGAACAACTTCGGCGTCCTGACCAGCGCCATTCTGGCCACCGTCTGCTTCTGCCTGGCGGCCTCGGCGGTGTACGTCACCAACGACTTGCTCGACCTCGAAGCTGATCGTAAGCACCCGAGCAAGTGCTTTCGGCCTTTGGCAGCGGGCGAGATCGGTAAAGGTTCCGCTATAGGACTGGCCCTGGTGCTGTTCGTGCTTGCGGCCGCCTTGGCGATCCGGCTTCCGCTGGCGTTTGGCATCACCTTGTTAATTTACGTCGCGGTCTCCAGCCTGTACTCGCTGTACCTGAAGACCAAGGTCATCCTCGACATTTGCACCCTGGCCGGCCTCTACACCATCCGATTGTTTGCCGGCGGCGAGGCTACCGGGATTCGCATCTCGGAATGGACGCTGGCCTTTGCCATGTTTTGCTTCCTCGGACTGGCGGCGGTGAAGCGCTATTCCGAGCTGCGCGCCTTGCCGCAGGAAACGTATCTGTCGCGCCGCGGCTACGGCCAGGTAGACCAGAGCGTGGTGCTGGCGCTGGGCATGACTTCCATGATGGTCTCGGTGCTGGTGCTGGCACTGTATCTCCACAGTCCCGAGGTTGTGGTGCTGTACCGGCATCCCGAGGTGCTGTGGTTGATCTGTCCGGTCATGCTGTACTGGTTTGGAAGAATCTGGATTATCGCGGGCCGCGGCTGGATGCACTCCGATCCCATTCTTTTCGCGCTGCGCGATCGGACCAGCCTGCTGGCAGCGGCCGTCATTGTCGTCATCGGTCTGCTGTGCAAATAACTGCACAATCCGTCCTTGCCGCGCTAGCTCCCGGCCGCTTCAGTTCTCGGACGCGCAAAATCGCCGGCGTCGCTCTGTTGGGTCTGCTCGTAATCTGGCTGGCCGCCAACGCAATTGAGCTTGTTGTCACCCCGCTTGACGGTTTCGACGAGTCCATCCAGGTTCTGGGCGCGCGGGCGGTGAACAGCGGCATGCTTCCGCACGCCGATTTCTGGACCGACTATCCCGCGCTCAATTACTGGATCGTCGCCGGCGTCTCCCGAATCACTGCCGACAGTTACATGATCGGCCGCTTTGTTTCCCTTGCGTTTTACTTGCTGGTGCTGGTGGTGGCGTGGTGGTCAGCGCCGAACCGTACCGGAAGCTGGTGGATGACCGTTGGCCTGGCGCTCTCGATCGGAAAGTTCTATTACCTTCCGGCGTGGGACGCGGTGGCGCTGCTGCTGACGGTGCTGTTGCTGCTGTGCTGGAGGCGCCCCCAACGATCGCCCGCGTTCTGGATAGGTATCGGCACCCTGGCCGCGCTCTGTCTCCTGATCCGGGTGAACTTCGGCATCTATGCGGCGTTGGTTGCGGGCGCTTGCCTCGTGCTCGATGCGGCCACCGTTCGCCGCAGGCTGCTGAACTTGGTTTGTCTGTGCGCTCCGATGATCGCCGGGGTGGCTTTCTACTGCATCCTGCTGCGTGGTGATCTGCCGGCGGTCTATGCCCAGCTCTTCGACTTTCCCATGCATGGCCTGATGGTGCAGCGCATAGAGTCCATTCGCCGATTGTCGGTGGGTCTGTTTGTGTTTCCGCTGCTGATGGCCGGAAAGCACGTGGTCCGAAACCGCCGGGAATTCTTCGGCTATGGAAGCTTCGCGGTAGTCGTGGCCGCTGCCTATTTGCTGGACTTGCAGCGGCACCTGGGCGTGCCCCGCCCCAGCTTTGCCATAGCGGTGGCGCTTTCGCTTTTCCTGCTGCAGGCGGTGACCCGGCGTCTGGAGAACGGCGACTTCACCCTGCTGCTTGCCTACTTCCTCTGCCTGCACTACTACCTGGCGCGCGATGACGCCCACCACATGTGGCCGGCGCTGCTGGTGCTGGGAATGTTGTTATGGAAACACTCCGCGCAATGGCCATGGTCGGGCGGCAAATGGTGGGACATGGCATCGCTGGCGGCCACCGGCGCTCTGGGTCTGTTTCTTGTGGTGAACCTGGCTCCGGCGCTGCTGTTGCCCTCACGTCTCGCGTTCTCACGGTACTCGTTCGAACGTCTGGCCGATCTCGGCGAAGAGGACCTCCGCCAGGACTTCGGCCTGCGCCACGACGGCCTGCCGCAGGCGCTCAATTACCTGTTCCGGCAAAGTTCGCCGTCCGATCCGGTGTATTCCGGATTGCAGGACCACGCCCGCGGTTACACCAACAACCTTGGCGTGTACGTATTGTTGAAGCGGCCCATCCCGGTCAGCGACTACGAATACGAGCCAGGATGGAGCTCGGAAGAGCCGGCGCAGCGAATCGCCGCTGCCGAACTGGAGCGCACCCATACCAACTGGCTGCTGCTGTGGAAGGGTGTTCCGCCGGAAAAGAACAGCCGCCGT
This sequence comes from uncultured Acidobacteriaceae bacterium, assembly GCA_963763975.1. Lineage (GTDB taxonomy): Bacteria > Acidobacteriota > Terriglobia > Terriglobales > Acidobacteriaceae > Bog-257. The sequence continues at coordinate 45,141 of CAVXQR010000002.1, read as the reverse complement.
GGTTCCGACCTGCTCGACAACTACATTCGCAGCACCTTCTGCCTGCAGGAAACCTTCGGCGACTATCAAATCTGGCGGCGTTGCGACGAGGTCAATCGCTAAACATGCCCAAGCCTGTAAAAAGGGCATCCCATTTCCGGGATGCCCTTGGTGTTTAGGTCAACTTTCCGTCGCGCCCTGCGGCGAGCCGGAAATCCAGCTTAGTGGCAGCCGGCGAACTTGACGGAAGCCAGTTGCGTGCTCCAATCAAAGGTCTGGGTAACGGTGTAGTACTCGGTGGTGTACCAGAAGGTGCAACCATCAGCCATGTCGATGTGCATGCTGCTGTAGTCGCCCCAACGGTTGGCGGTATCCGGCTGGGAACCGGTGCCGTTCACGACCGACACTTCGTTCTCCAGGGTGCCCAGCGAATCACCGGGAACGCGGCCGGCAATGTAGATGGACGGATACATGGTGGTGTTGGACTCGCTGTAGCCGACCAGGATATCGCCGACCTTATCGCGGGTCAGCGAACCCATCCAGCGCCAGTTGCTGTCCGGAGCGAAGGTGCCAGACTGGAAGGTGCTGACGCCGGCAACCGTGGTGGTGTTCAGCGGGCCACGGAATTCATACCAGCGCACGGCGTTCTGGCCGCCGGAGGCGGTCACGTCGTGATTGACGAACCAATGCTGCACCGGCAGAGGACCAACCTGCGGTCCCACGTGGGCGGCCGGCTGGTCTTCCCAGTAAGCGAAGCGATACATCAGGCGATCGCCGAGGGAGTCAACCTTATCGGTGATGCCTTCCTGGGGAACGCAGTCGCCACCGTAGCCGCCGTTGCAGGCCGGCGTGAAGGTGGGAATGGCAATCAGCTGCGAGTTGTGGTTTCCGGTGATGGTTCCGTTCTGCGGTTGCGTCCAGTCAAGGTGCACCGAGTACAGGGAGAGGTGCGAGTTGTCCACGTCACCCAGGCTGCCGATGAAGAACTGGTCCTCGTTCGGCGGAGGCGGGGTGAGCGAATCAATGTCGGCCGGTAGCAGGCTGTCGCCGTCGCCAGCCAACTGGAAGCAGACCTGACCGGCGGTGTGGTCGCCCGCCAGCAGCTTCACGCGTTGGTACACACAAACTTCCGGACCGACAAAGTTGCCGCTACCGAAATTGTTCATGGTTTCGCCGTACACGTTGGTCGTCGAACCCGGCCAGGTGCCCCACTTGGGATAGTCGGGGAAGCCGTTGCCCAGCGAGAACTGGTACTCGTAGTAGCTGCCCAGGGCGTCCGGGGTCTGCGAGATAGCCACGCAGGCATAGTACGGGGGGCCGCTGAACACGTTCTGGGTCAGCAGCCAGCGATGCGCCGCTTTGTCCCACTGCGCGATGATGTCGCCGTCATTGTTGTTGAAGCAGGCACCACCGATCGCGGTCCACAGGACGTTGCCCTCGATGGGACCCGCCAGGATGGCGCCTGAGGTCTTGTCAAACACCGCGTAGGAAGTGTTCACCCACTGCACAACCTGGGTGTCGCCCACGGCCATGTTGGTGTCAGGAGGAGCGTCGGGAACGGTATAGCCGGGGAAGCCGGTGCCGACACCCAGCAGGTTCAGGCCGATGGCATAGTTGCCGGGGGCGCCGGGAGTGCTCTGCTCGACGGCGTCAACCACGCGACCCTGGCCGGCAAGGCGCTTGGGAACGCGGCGCACCGGATTGGCTTCGTGGAAGCCATACATCTGTCGCGACTGGACCTTGGCAAGATCGCGCAGCGGCGGCGAGATGGCGAAGCCGACCGCATGGCGAACAACTGGAGCAGGGCTGTCCTCAGCCGCCGAGGCCATTCCGCCCAATGTCAGGGCGGTGGCGGCGACCAGGGAACAGCCAAGAAGGCGTTTGCTAATTCTCATGTATCCCATTCTCCTCAAGTTCACAATTCTTCCGGACGCGGAAATCTTGCCGCGTGCCGCTTGCTAACGTGTCAGGGTTAAGCGTTCGGGCACTTTTGGTTGTCCGACATGATTAAGGGCAAACTTGCTTTGCGCCTGGGAGGGTCAAGATGGGCGATTGGGCAAGTGCCGAGATTTAATCACAGCATCTGGACGAAAGCAACTATTAACCACGTAGTAACGATAAAGAAAGTTAGGCTTTTCGCCCCCTTGTCTCCGCCGGAAACGCAAAAGTTTACAAAATACTTACAAGACCTACTGTTGGTTGGATCAAATCGGGACCAGCATCGCCCTTTTGTCCCCACGCCGTTGAACTTAGAATTCTACGCACAGCGAAGTACTATATATGGCAGTAAATTACCACGCGGTTCATAGTTGATAAGCGACAACACGCACGGCTACACTGGGTGGCAAGACGTTTTGTTGTTCCTGCCGCGGCGCCGTTTCGCCAGGCTGGTTTCATCCTCACCCTCGGTATTCCAGACTCGCTTGAAAGGGAATGACTTTGCCATACGCACGTTATCTTTCCGCGCCTTATTTCCGCACCCTGGCGCTGTTCAGCAGCTTATTCATCATGGTTCTACCTCTGGCCGCCCAAAAAACGGTGGTTCAGGACGCCGGCGCAGGCCGCAAGGTGGAGATGGACTACAACGCCGCCGGCAAAGTGGTGCAGACGCGCACCATCGGGGCTGACGGCAAGGTGCAGGAGAAGGTGGACTTCGATTATCAGCCAGGATACCTGAACGCCCAGCAGACCAGCACTTGGTATTGGCCGAACGGCAATCCTCGCTCCATCTCCCACGAGAACTATGACAAGAGCTTCAATTTCACTCGCGAGGAAATTCAGGGGTTTGATGAGGCCGGCAAGCAGATCTCCGGCCACTGGCTGACCCACGATCCCTGGACGGGCACCTATCAGTGCGCTGAGTGGAACCCGCAAAAGCAGAATTACCTGCCGCGCGAATGTCCCGAGGGCGAAGAGAGCTCCGGCGGCACTGGCGCAGCGAAGGAGTTCACCCGCGATGAGGTAATGCAGCAGTTGAGCCGGGCGCAGGAAAACGCCCGCCGCGCACAGAAGCAGCAGCATCTCGGTCCCATGACGCCGGTTTCGGCCGATGCCGGTGCGAAAAGCCGCGAGGTCGGCCTCGTCTTGCCCACCGGGGTGCGCGCAGGCGAGCGCATCTCCGGGCGCTTGGTCGAAAATCCCGGCGACTACGCCGTCAATCCGCAGGTGAGCGTGGTTCGGCTCGAAGTACCGTTCGATCCCTCCGGCGATGCCGCGGCCTTGACCGGATGGAAGGTCGAGGTTCCGGGCGAATCGCCGCAGGACGCCAACGGCCCGATTTCGCTGCTTGCTCCCCAGCCCGGCAGCAACGTCGGCATCGTGGTGCGCAATGCCGGCAATCCCGGCGTCTCCGTCACCGCGCCGCTCAAACTGTCCAACGCCGCCGGTCGCAAAGACAAGCCCGCGCGCGCCTACGAGAGCGCCGCCCTGTGCATGAAAGGCGAGTTGTGTACAGTGCGCGGCCCGTTCAGCGGTGATAGCCGCAAGACCTTTGCCGCCTTCGAAGAGCGTCCGGCGACCATCGTTGCCGAAACCACCGACGAAGCGCTCATCGCCGTTCCCGACGCCACCGACCCCGGCATGCGACCGCTGGTGATCTCCGAGGGCGGCAACGTGATCGCTTTCCCGCTGGTGGTCGGACAGTTCACCCTGAATCCGCCCCGGCGCGATCTGAAAGCGGGCGAGTATCTGATCCTGTTCCCGAAGATCGAAGGCCCGGAATCGCTGGCCGATGATCAGTGGCGCGCCGGATATTTTCCAGCTTCTAACCTGGAAATCGCCCGCCAGTTGGTGCCGGGCTTCCAGCTTCCCAAGGCCAGCCGGAAGAGTCACGAGGAGCGCGAGCGCGAAGAGAAGGAAGCGCGGGAAAAAGGGAAGAGCGAGCACCAGAGCGAAGCCGCCGGCGGCATGCTGTTGATGGTCCTGCAGAATGCCACGCCCGATCAGATTACGCTCCGCTCCTCCACCAACAACGCGCTGGTCTTCCGCCTCAACGACGAGTCCTTCAAAATGGGGCCATTTAAATTCGACCTGGTTGCGGAGGCCACCAGAACCGGCAACTTTGCCGTGAAATCGCACGTGATTCCCTTCCTGGCTCCCGTCGCCGGGCAGTCGTTTCCGCTGGCATCGGGATCGAGTTCAAGTTCGGGAAAGTAGCAGGCATTTCATTGACAAAGGCCACTAACGGCTGACATAGTTCGTAAGAAGTAATTTCATCATCGGAAGCAGGGATAAATACTTGACTGACGATAGGGTTGCACAAGCGGTGATGCTGGGACCTTTGGAGCTGCAGGTCATGGACGTGATCTGGGCCAGCTTCGAGGAAACCAGCGTCCGCGATGTCGCTGAAAAAATCGAACGCAAACTGGCCTACACCACGGTCATGACCACACTTGACCGGCTGTTCAAGAAGGGCATGCTGAAACGGCATAAAGCTGAGCGGGCCTTCCTCTATTCGGCGCGAATCACCCGCGAGACGTGGGAGCTTCGGCGTGCCGGCGATCTGGTGGCCGGACTGCTGGCCGGCAGCGGTGCCGCCCGCGAACTGCTGCTGTCTTCGCTGGTGGATGCCGTGGGGCAGCACGACTCCGTGCTGCTGGACGAACTGGAACAGAAAATCCAGGAAAAGCGCAAAGAGTTCCTGCGCAGGAACAACGCGTGATCCTTCCTTATACATTGCGTTTGCTCTGCCTGTGCTGTGCGTCGTTCTTCATGATCCATGTGGGACTGGCGCTGCTGGCTCGCCTGGCCTCGGGAACGGCGATCCGCATGAGCGAACGCATGAAGCCCAGCTCGGCCGCGCGCCTGCTGTTTTTGCTGCGCGTGACCCCGGCGGCGCTGGCGGTGCTGGCCGTTTTTGCCTTCTGTATTCCCAGCTACCTGTGGTTGGAGCCGGAAGTCCAGGGCGAACGCGTGGGCTTGTTGTGCATGCTGGCCGCTGCCTTGGGCGTAGCGGTCTGGATTTTGTCGCTGGCGCGGGTCACTTCCGCAGTTCGGGGCACCGCGAAGTATCTGCATGCCTGTGAGCGCAAAGGCCGGCCCATTTCCGTTCCCGGCGAAACCGTTCCCGCATTGCTGCTCTCTGGCAAAGCGCCGGTGCTGGCCATGGCGGGCGTGTTACAGCCGCGGCTGGTCATCTCCAAGCGGGTGATGCACGGCTTGGCGAAGGACCAGATTGACGCGGCCCTGCGTCACGAGCAGGCGCATCGCACTTCGCGCGACAACCTGAAGCGCTTCCTGTTGCTGCTGACTCCTGACGTTCTGCCGCTAACGCGCAGCTTCGCGGCCATCGAACGGAGCTGGTCGAAGTTCACCGAGTGGGCGGCTGACGATCAGGCTGCCGAAGGCGATCCCAGCCGAGCGCTGTCCTTGGCGGCGGCACTGGTGGGCGTAGCTCGCATGGGTTCTAAGCCGCGACTTGCGCCGCTGGCCAGCTCGCTGGTTGGCAATGATCGCGACTTGCAGGAGCGCGTGGACCGTCTGCTGCGCCCGCAGGCCAACCCCGGCAAACCTGCCGAAGTGCTGTTCCCGTTTTTGGGTGGCGCAGGCGCTGTCCTCGCCGGCTGCATCCTGACCGTGCTGTTGTGGCACGGCAGCCTCACCGCCGTCCACCAACTGCTGGAACGCCTGGTCCACTAGGCAGGGCAGCTACTTCTTTCGCGGACTGACCTGCGCTGCCAACGGAAAAGCCCCCATCAGCACGACTGAGTGCGCTGAAAGCTCCGCTGTGGCTGCATTGTGTCAGGGCACGGCTTCAGCCGTGCCGATAAGTCCTCTACTTTTGTCATCACGAACCGGCTTCAGCCGGTGAGGGATCTGCTTTCCCGATTTTTTCAGCGACCTGTTCAGCGTGCCGCATCGCAGAACCAAATCCGGAACTATCACCATCAACCCCTTCATCCGCCCCTAGGCGTCTGCCCCGGTTCGCGGTATTCTAACCAGCTATTCTCCACCAGCAAATCCTTAGCAGCGGAAAGGGTCTGTGAGAGTCAGGGTTTTCTATCACGACAAGTGTTTTGACGGTGCCTGTTCGGCGGCGCTGTTCACCCGTTTTTATCGCGAGCGCATTCGCCAGCACGCCGAGTTCGAGTACATGGGGCTGGTGCATCGCGCCGGAGCGCTGTTCAACGAAGACGATTTCACCGGCGACGAGAACGCCATTGTGGATTTCAAATACTCCTCCTCGCCCAAGATAACCTGGTGGTTCGATCACCACCAGAGCGCCTTCCTCACTCCGGAAGACGCCTCGCACTTCGAGCAGGACCTGAGCAATACCAAGTTCTACGATCCCGATTTCCGCTCCTGCACTAAATTCATTGCGGTGACCACCGAGCAGCGCTTCGGCTTCAATCCCGCGCCCGTGGCCGAGACCATCGAGTGGGCCGACATCATTGACGGCGCGCTCTACGACGATCCCCAGACCGCGGTGGAGATGCGTGCCCCCGCCATGAAGCTCACCATGGTCATCGAGTCCAATCAGGACCCGGGCTTCATTCCACGCCTGATTCCCATGCTGGCCTCGCGCTCGCTGGCCGACATCATCGCCGACCCCATGGTGGCCGAGCGCATTCCGCCGCTGCTGGAGCGCCATGGCCAGTCCATCGAGATTATGCGGGAGCGCTCCGAGTGCAAGGACGGCACTATCTTCTTCGACGTGACCGAGTACGAGCTCGAGGGCTACAACAAGTTCGTGCCCTACTACCTGCATCCCGGCTGCGTTTACAGCGTGGGTCTGAGCAAGAGCAGCTTCCGCGCCAAGGTTTCGGTCGGTTCCAATCCTTGGACCACCGTTACCCACATGGAGAACCTCGCTAAGATTTGCGAGCGCTACGGCGGGGGCGGACACGCGCGGGTCGGCGCGATTTCGTTTCCGCCGGGAAAATTTGAAGAGGCTCGCAAGGCGGCGCAGGAGATTGTCGCCGAGCTTCGCGCCAGCTATCGCGCCCACGAACCGGGGTAAACCGGCTTTTAGCTCTTAGCAAACGTCGTCAATCTTCAGCTCTATGGCTTAGGTCGCGAGCCGCCTTGACTTGTCCGGCTGAATTGCTGGTGGCTGCTGCAAAAAGCTAAGAGCTAAGAGCTAAGAGCTAAGAGCACAACGGGCCTGCGCGATGGCGAACAACTCGTTCGCAATTAGGGCGCGCTGGCGGCCGTCGGCAACAGCGTGGTCTCTGGGGCTGACGGTGACGTTATATCCGGCAGGGCACGCTCCAGCAGCTCCCAATCGGCCGCGAATTCCGGGCGGCTTTCGCGATGCTTGGCGTTCGCATATACCAGATCATTGGTGCGCGCTAGCAGAATCTCCAGCGCCAGCTCGCGGTCGGAGCCGCTGGCCAGCACCGTTCCCGCAGTCAGCCCCACATTGTGCACCATGCCGTCGCGCGTCACTTCCAGCCACAGTTGCCCGTTGGCGTCGAAATAGGGACGTCCCTCGCCTTCCAGCTCGCGAAATATATTGCGCAGCTCATGTTTGTCCGCCACCACGCCCTCGGCAATCGCGCTCTGCAGAATCTCCTCAAACAGGCTGCGGGAGCGCGCCCAATCCTCTGCTGTGCCCACCTCACTCACCTGCGCCGATTTCAGATCTTCCTTGATCTCTTTCACCTGCGCCTTGTTTCCGGCAAATTTGGCGGAGGCAAGCTGGCTGCGGAGATCGGCGGTGTCTTCACTCGGCCAGTGGCTCAGCTCGTGATCGGGACTGAAGTGTCCGGTCAGCCAGTAGGACGCCGCCAGTGGCGGCAGCGCCTGGTACTCCAGCACTGCCAGCGGGATCAGCCACTTTTTGGAGCGAAAGGTCTGCTCGGTGCCTTCGTGGCAATCGCTGCTGCGCGGATAAGTGCCGGGCAATTGCTCCACGCGGATCACGTGAAAGTTGAGCTGCGGCCGCCGCTTGGCGTAACGGCTGAAGCTGCGGGCAATCGCTTTGGGCCCGGTCATGCCGAAATCGTTGAGGAAGTCGCGATGCGCCGAGTGGGGAAAATAGGTGTCCACCACGAGTTTGGCGAAGTCAGCACAGTTACGACTAAAGCCATTGTAATGATTAACATTCGCGCGAGCGTTAAACGCGCGGATGAACTCGTCGTCCTGCTCCGCCGTAGTGTGTACCTGGAAGATATAAATCTCGCGCACGAAGCTGGCGGCCACCGAATCGCGCCAGTTCGCGCTGGCGCTGGTGGTGCAAGGTGGGCCCGCGCAAAGCTGCTGCAAATGTTTTTCGCGATACTGGTCCTGCAGCAGCGTGCGCAGCGCAGGCGTGGCAAACAGCGGGCGATCCGCGGGATTCTCCACGCCATAGAGATAGAGGCTCAGTGGCACCGCGTTCCACTCGTAGCGCTCGTCTTCCTGGTAGTTGACGTAATTCTGGATGACCGAACCCATCTCGCCGGGCTGGCAGCGGCGCAACTTCACCGGCGTCGCCGCGCACACCCGTGACAGATACACTGCGGCATGACCTTCGCCGGTCAGCGCGGCGGTGTTGAATTCCAGCTTGTCATTAGGCTTGGCGTTCAGCAGCAGGCCGAGGTCGGCGTGCGCCAGCGGGGAACCTGCGCCGATCAGCAGCGTGAGCGCGAGCATCAATCTAGAGAAATAGCGCATTCGTTCTATCACTGGTTATGAGTTCGAAAACAATGCTGGAGACAATAGTTGGATGCACTGGAACGCCGGTCTTTTGCCGCAGCATCCCATCTTTCGCCTTCAAGAGAACCCTCGCGTTGTGGCAAAGTTCTCGCCATACAGCCCAACGGTGCTAAGGCATCGCCTCAGTAAATGGCGTTGGTTTTGGACATTTACAGGATTGATAAAATCCGGAAGCACGGCGGCAGATGACATCGGACGCAGCTTCGGTCGTTATTGCAGTTGGAGGGTGGCATTCCCGGGAATGGCTATTACGCTTCGCAGTTGCGCCAGGAATTGAGTGCGCGCAACCGTGCGCTGGCGCTGGCCCGCAAGTTGGCGCACGTTGAGAGCTACGGCGAGTCGCCGGTGGTGGTGTATGAGCCGGCGGAAGAAGGCGCGCGTCACGGCAATTTTCTCGATGCCAGCTATGCGGCCATTCTGAAGAATCCGGAATGGCGGCGGCGCCTGGACAAGGTGCATGCACAGGCGCGCCGCTGCCTGCCGCGCAGCGAGCGGCCGTGGCGTGAGTTGGATTCCTGCACCAGCTCCGACGCGCTGCTGATGAACGTTTTTTGCCACCCGGCAACGCTGCGCCGCGGATCGCGCGTTCCCGGACTATTGGGTGTAGCGACGGCGGAGTCGCCGGTCTTCGGATTTCGCGCCCGCGTGCCCCTGGCCAACGGAGCGACCGACCGCACCGAGGTGGACATGCGGCTTGGCGGCCTGCTGGTGGAAGCCAAGCTCACCGAGGGCGACTTTCAGTCGAAGCAGATTTCGGTGCTGCACGGCTATCGCGATTTCGAATCGGTGTTCGATGTGCGCCGGCTGCCGCGCACGGGCGAGCGTGTGTTGTCGTATCAGTTGGTCCGCAATGTGCTGGCCGCGCACGCCAGCGGGCTGGGATTTTGCGTGTTGCTGGATCAGCGCCGCCCCGATCTGCTGGAAAGCTGGTACAGCATTATGCAGGCGGTGCGGGTGGCGGAGTTGCGTCCGCGCTGCATGGTGCTGACCTGGCAGGAACTGAGCGCCGCGTTACCCGCGGTCGTGCGCAGGTTTCTCGAAGTGAAGTACGGGATTGCGGTGCGCGCCGCGTAACCTCGGAACAATGGATTGGCTCCGGAGTGATTGAGGAGGGAGCGCGGCTTCGGCCTCGCCGCGATATTGGTTCTGCGCGAAGCAAACCTGGGTGCCCCGTTCTAGCCATCTTTTGGCTAGGGCGGGGCCTTCGCTTGGCTTGAAAGTGCGGGGCCCTCGCTTGGTTTGAAAGGGCACGGCTTCAGCCGTGCCCAAAAATGCCTGTTAACAGGACTTCAGCCCCTGAGGGCAATTTCCGACCGCAAATCAGAACGACGCAATATCGGCACGTGACTCGCGCTGATGAAGATCTGGAGGTTGCCCGGAACGATTTCCGCGAGGCAAGCATGAATTGCCCGCAGCGGCTGAAGCCGCGACCTGTGGGCGCTCGGTCGGCACGACTGAAGTCATGCCCTGATACAAACCTCGCGGAAGCCAATTTTTCAGCAGCCTCTAAAGTCGTGCCCTTTCAAAGCCCGGGTCTGCATCTGACCGGCAGCACAATTTCACACCTCGCCCCAAATGTTTACATCGCTATGACAACTGCCGACGCCCCCGGCGCTAGTCTCGGTTGCAACACGCGCCGTGCGGATGGGAGTTGCGAATCCGGGCCAGCGATTCTCCGGATTCGCCCCCATCCGCCTCTAATACCGCCAGCTCTTCACATCGGCCCCCGCCGGCGCCGTCTTCAGCATTCGCTCCACCGACTGGTTAATCACTCGCTCCCGTGGCGACACTGCCAGCATGCCCGCGCTGACATCATCCTTGCCCGCGTAGCAATGCGGCTGTCCCGGCCCGTAATCGAAGTCGCCGAAGTAATACGGATAATTCGTGCTCTCCAGAAAGTTCTGCATCAGGTGCACGGCGTTGTTCAGGTAATAGGAATCCATGTCGCCGACGGCGAAGTGCAGCTTGCCGGTCAGGTTCGGGCCCAGCGTCTTCCAGTCGCGTTGCAGGATGTAGCGCAAGTCGTAATGTTCCTGCCAGTACTTGGCGACGTCGTGATCAATGACGCCGGTCTCGGGATTCCAAATCGCTTTGGGATAGCCGTCGCTGCCCGCAGGACTGAACACCGCCTGCCAGATGCCGAACTGCTCGGTGGAGCGACCGTGCGTGCCCAGCACCAGTTCGCGGCGATTGGTGCGGTCCATGGTGGTAACGATGGAGCCATCAGTTTTGCGCTCGGCCGGCCGAGGCGTCCGTCCCCAATTGCTTTTCAGCCACAGCGCGTTGTCATCCTGATAAAGATTCACTGCCTGGTAAGCGCGAAAGTCCACCGGATCCGGACACCAGATGTAGGCGTCGTTGAAGAAGGTGGGATAGAAGATCTGCATGGCCGCGGCTTCCCAGCCACCGGTTGAGCCGCCGAAGGTGGCGCGCGCCCAGCCCTGGCCGATGCCGCGGAACTGCCGCTCGACCGCCGGTATCACTTCTTGCGTGATGGCGTCGCCGTAAGGCCCGACATTCGCGGAGTTCACCGCGTAGGAATCGTCGTAATACGGATTGGCGTGCTGGATCTCCATCAGCAGCACATGCGGCAGCCGTCCCGAGGTCCAGTCCTGGTAAAACTTGTAGCCCATCTCGGCGGCGTCACGGCGTCTGCCTTTCAGGTCGGCGGTCGGCGGCTCCTCGCGGAAGGCAAAAGTAAAATCGCGCGGGAAGTGGCTCTGATACACCATGAGCGGATAGTGCGCATCGGGATGCTCGTCGAAGCCCGCCGGCAGCAGCACGATCGCCCCGACATACACCGGCGTCCCCCAGAACTTGGTCAGTAGCTCGCTCTTGATCTTCAGGTGCTTGATGTAGCGCGTGTCCTTCGGCTCATCGAGCGGCGGAATTACTTCGCTGAGCGAAATCTTGATGACGCCGCCGCGGGTGGGATCGACGTGTACTTTTACCGGCTTGCTGTAGAGGTTGCCGGGTTTGCGGTTCCACTGCTGGCCTTCGCCGCGCTCCGGCGGCAGTTTCAGCACACGCCCGTCGGCCAGATGAAAGGTCTGGTAGATATTCAGTAGTCCCTGCACGTAATAGTCGCCGGCGGGAATGTCGCCCAGGCTGTCGGCGGGATAGCCGAGCGTGTGCGCATCAATGACCGCGGCTTTTCCCGGAGCCAGGCCGTCCACATCGACGCCGAAAAACTGCTGGGTGTCAGGATCGTCATTGATCTGAAATCTGGGTTCCCGGCGATCATCGGTGGAGAGCATGACGTACACGCGGCCATCCAGCGGCGCTGTACTTTGCCCCGCCGGAAATGAAATTTCGAAGCGCACGGACGAAGCGTGTTGCGGCTCAACGCGTTGCGCCACCGCAGCGGCGAGCGGCAGTAGAAGCCCCAGAAACAACGCCGGCAGGCGGCGGCAAAATGTCGGAACCATAGGCACGATCTCGATCCTCCCGAAATAGCGCTATCCAACATACACCAGCCGCAGTCGTCATCCTGACCAGGCCAACCTGATGTGGCAATCCGCATCTCAGACTCGAAGGTGCAGGATATGAACGGCGGCCCCGGCAAGACCTCGTCGAGCATCGCAGTACAACTCCTGGCATGCATGCTGATGCTGGCGTTGATGGCCGCTTGCGGAGGCGGCGGCAGCTCCAATGGCAACTCCTTCGGCAGCGGGAGTTCCGGCAGCGGCAGCTCGGGAAGCGGCGGCAGCGGAGGTTCGGGCGGGACCGGTGGCAGTGGCGGCTCGGGCGGCAGTGGTGGCTCAGGCGGAAGCGGTGGCAGCGGCGGCATTGCCCAGGTGCAGCACGTGGTCATCGTGGTGCTGGAGAACCTGAATTACGACGACGTGGTCGGCAGCTCCAACGCGCCCGTACATTAATGGCCTTATCGGGCAGGGAAGCCTGGCCACCAACTATTACGCCGACGTGCATCCCTCCATCGGCAATTATTTCGTCATGACCACCGGCATTGCCTACAGCCTGGATGACAACTTCAACGGCATCGTGCCGATTGATAATGTGGTGCGCGAACTTGGCAATGCGTCGCTCTCCTGGAAGGTCTATGCCCAGAGCCTGCCTTCGCAGGGCTATCTCGGCGGCGATGTCTATCCTTATTTAAAGCGGCACGATCCCCCGGCGTATTTCTCCGACTTGCAGCCGCCCTCCCATCTCAATCTGAACATCGTGAATTTCTCGCAATTCTCCGCGGACTTGTCGGCGAATAGCTGCCTAACTACTCGTTCGTCGTACCCGATGCAGAGCACGACGCGCATGATTGTCCCGGCGGCGGTAACAATTGCGACGTCAGTGTGCGCGTGGCGGCGGCCGATTCCTGGCTCTCGTCGGTGCTGCCGGCGCTGCTGAGTAATTCGCAATTCCAGTCCAGCGGCCTGCTAGTGCTGACCACCGACGAATCGCGCAACGACGACACCAACGGCGGCGGCAAGGTCGCAACCGTGCTGCTGGGCACCCACGTCAAGAACGGCTACCAGGGCAGCACCACCTACGATCATCGCAGCCTGCTCGGGCTCAGCATGACCGCCCTCGGCGTGCAGACCATCCCCAACGGAGCCGGGTCGGCGGCGCAGATGACTGAGTTCTTCCAGTAAACTTTCCCGAGGCCGGAATCCTCCGGTATGCCGCCGGAATCCAAATCGGCGACAATAGTTACCAGACTCAGGGGTGAGGTTCGCCATTGCAACTGGAAGAATGGAAAGACACGCGCGACACCCTGCACATGTGGACGCAGGTGGTCGGCAAGGTGCGGATGAAACTGTGTCCGCTGGTGAATCACTGGTGGAACGTGCCGCTGTACGTCAACGCCCGCGGCATGACCACCATGCCCATGCCCTATGAAGAGCGCACGGTGGAAGTGCTGTTCGATTTCATTGACCACCGGCTCATCATCCAGACCTCTGACAATCAGACGCGCACGCTGCCGCTGAAGCCGCAGAGCGTGGCCGCTTTCTACGCGGCCTTCATGCAGGCGCTGGCCGATGTGGGCGTGCACGTCAAGATCTGGACCACGCCCTGCGAGGTTCCGGATCCCATTCCGTTCGAGCGCGACCAGCAGCATGCCTCGTACGACGCTGACGCGGTGCATCGCTTCTGGAGCATCACCAGTTGGGTGGATGAAGTCTTCAAGCAGTTCCGCACCGGCTTTATCGGCAAGGTCAGTCCGGTGCATTTCTTCTGGGGAAGCTTTGATCTGGCAGTCACCCGTTTTTCCGGACGGAAGGCCCCCGAGCGTCCGGGCGCCGACGCCATTACCCGCGAAGCCTATTCGCACGAAGTCAGCAGTGCCGGCTTCTGGCCGGGCGCCGGCGATATCAAGGGCCTGGCGTTCTATTCTTACGCCGCGCCGGAGCCGGCCAAATTTTCCGAGCAGATCATTCGGCCGCAGGCCGCCTTCTACCATCCCGAGATGAAGGAATATTTTCTGCTCTACGACGACCTCCGCAAGTCCGATTCACCCAAAGACGACTTGCTGAACTTTATGCAAAGCACTTATGATGCCGCAGCCAACTGTGGCAAGTGGTATCGCAAGGCGCTGGAACGCTGATCGAAGGAGGATGTGAGATGGATAAATCCTGCACTCATCTTAATCAAATCAAGTTCACCCATCCCAAGGTGCATGTGTGTGAAGAATGCGTGAAGATGGGCGACACCTGGGTGCATCTGCGCATGTGCCTGGAATGCGGCAACGTCGCCTGCTGCGATTCCTCCAAGAACAAGCACGCCACCAAGCACTACCACAGCAGCAAGCATCCGCTGATGCGCTCCATCGAACCCGGCGAGAGCTGGGTGTGGTGCTACGTTGACGAAGTGGAAGCCACCGAGTTGCCGAGCTGAAACATAGCATTCACGGTTGCGAAAACCGGCGGCAATTGGTGCAAGCGCGATTGGCATTCACAATGCGTGTGCACGCAGGCGGTCGCGCGCTGCTCACAATTGGCAGCGACGTATACACGTCATCCACGCTGCAACTTTCATTTCATCGCCTTTTGACCGCAGGTTCACCATCGCAGGCAACAGACAACGTAAGTTCCTCCTCACGGAGGAACCTTCATGTCTCTGCCCAAATTCGCTTCGCACAAGTGGCGCGCCACGGCTGTAGCCAGCGTGCTTGCCCTGTTCAGCCAGACCCTGCCTTTGACGGCGCAAACGGGAGCATCCGCCGTCAAGCACACCTCCACCAAAACCCCCATTCAGCACGTGATCGTCATCATCGGGGAGAACCGCACCTTCGATGAGGTCTTCGCCACCTATCAGCCGGTCAGCGGCGATTCCATTGACAACCTGCTCACCAAGGGCATCATTCAGGCCGATGGCACGCCCGGCCCGAACTACGCCCTGGCCGCACAGTACTCGGCGGTGGACACTGCCGGTACCGGCTACCAGATCAGCCCGCCCGACAAGACCTTGTACGACAACCTGCCGGTGCCGCTTGCCGGCGGCCCGACCGCGCCGTACTTCACCACCATCGAGCAGGCCGAGCAGGCGGAGAACGGACTCGACCCCAACTACTACGTTTACCTGACCACCGGCGGAACCGGGTTGCAGAAGGGAACACCCGACACCCGCATCCCCAACGTGTATGACCTGCCGCCGGGACCATTCCAACTCACGTCGTACTCGTTGCCGTATGACGCCTACGCCAACAGCCCGGTACACCGCTTCTACCAGATGTGGCAGCAGTCGGATTGCAACGGCTACTACGGCACCATCTGGAATCCCAGCGGTTGCCGCGGCGATTTGTTCCCCTACGTGGAAGTGACCGTCGGCGCGGGCAGCAACGGCAAGCCGCAGCCCGCGGGTTTTAATCAGGAGAGCACCGGAGAAGGCGCCACCGCCATGTCGTTCTTCAACGTGCAGCAGGGCGATGCGCCCTACTTCAAGTATCTGGCCGATAACTACGCCATGAGCGACAACTATCACCAGGCGGTGATGGGCGGCACCGGCGCCAATCACATCATGCTGGGCACTGGCGACGATATCTGGTTCAGCGACGGCAATGGACATCCCATGCAGCCGCCGCATAACCAACTGGTCGGCATCGGCAGCAAGAACCAGGGCATCGTGGACGAAATCGAAAATCCCAACGCCCAGCCCGGCACCAATAACTGGTATGCGGAAGATGGCTACGGCGGCGGTTCCTACGGTTCACCCTCGTACGGCGGAGGTTCCTACAGCAACTGCTCCGACTCCGACGCGCCCGGCGTGTTTCCGGTGCTCGATTACCTTGCCTCGCTCAGCTACGAGGTCGATCCCAAGTGCGCCGCAGGCCACTGGTACATCCTGAACAACTACAACCCTGGCTACTACGGCGACGGCACCAACGCCTATACCGATAACAATGACAACAACACGGTGTTCACGGTTCCACCGTCCACGGTTCGTACCATCGGCGACGAGTTGCTGGCGAATAACGTCTCCTTCGCCTACTACGGCGACCAGTATGATCGCTACCTGGCCGACAAGTATTACCAGAACCCGCTCAACGCCTACTGCAACATCTGTAACTTCTTCCAGTATTCGACCTCGATCATGACCAACCCGCAGGTCCGAACCGCGCACCTGAAGGACACCACCGATCTGTACGCCGATATCGCCGCCGGTACTCTGCCTGCGGTCTCCTACGTGAAGCCGAGCGGCTTTGTGGACGGACATCCGGCGTCGTCCAAGCTCGATCTGCTGGAAGGCTTCGTGAAGAAGATTGTGGATGGAGTTCAGGCCAATCCCAGCTTGTGGCAATCGACTGCCATCTTCGTCACTATGGATGAAGGCGGTGGCTACTATGACTCCGGCTACGTTCAGCCCGTGGACTACTTCGGCGACGGCACACGCATTCCCTTGATCGTAGTTTCGCCGTACACCAAGCCGGGGCACATCTCGCATCAGTACAACGATCATGTGTCCACGCTGAAGTTCATCGAATACAACTGGGGATTGCCGCCGATTACCGACCGCAGCCGCGATAATCTGCCCAATCCCGTGCCCAGCATGACCAATCCGTACGTGCCGGCGAATAGTCCCGCCATCGGCGACCTGACCGACCTGTTCAGTTTCGGCGGAAATAAGTAGGACTTGCCACTACCGGCGGCGGTCAGCGCCGCCTGAACAAAGGGCCCGCATGCCACTCGGCAGCCGGGCCCGATTTTCTAAAGGTGTTTCTGGGGACGGGACAGCCCTTCCTGCGCCGTCAAAACCTAATGCTTAAATACGGCCAATTCCGCGTCCGTCTGCGACATGAGCACGACGACCTTGGTCGGCGAAATCACGTAAAAGACGGCTGGTGTGTTGTCGCCTACCGCCTCGCCCGTGCCTCTGCCGTTGGAAGCGATCGAGTAGCCAACCACCGTGCCAAACCACTGATCAACCCCCTGGGAGGAACTGGAATCGCCACTCATAGTAAGAGTGCCTGCTCCATTCGCAGACCCTGCATCTACTTCATTTTGACCGTTGGCATAATCGAGCGGAGCCAGCGAGCCGGCCGTGTAGGTGCCGTTGATTGACGCGTTGGAGAACGGGCCGCCGGTTTGCGGTTCTAGTGTCCCGAGGATGGAGTTGGTACTGTTGCCGACTGCAAAAGCATGATTCTGTCCAACTAGGAAGCCGACGGCAGAGTCGGACCCGAAGCTGAACGCGCCATTCGACTGGACAGTGTAATTAAGCTGACTGGTCGGCTTCTGGGTGATGGTGCCCGCCTTGTCCTCGTCCGCAGCCAGAACATTGGCGGTGCCGCTGCCATTGGAGCTGAGCAGCATGGCGCCGGATTGGTCGAGGTTGTCTCCGTGGTGAATGTCCTGATAATAAAGAACGGCCAAGCCATTTAACGAGCTGTTGTTGAAGCTGCCGCTCTGTTGCAGCACCGAGCCTACCCCCATAGGAGCTTGGCTTACCGGATCAATCTGGTGCATAACCAACTCGCTGGCGGAGACCACATAGATCGCCTGGTGACTGGTGCCGTTGTTGCTTTGAACCGTACTCACGCCGCGGCCCGTCTGGGCATCGATGGCGGCCAAGCTCCCGCTGAAGGTACAGGTGGAATACTCACCGCCGTCGTTGACGTCGCAGGCCCCGTTACCGATGGTGCCGGCAGTGAGCGTGAAGACGCCTGCGTTCACGAAGCGCTGCAAGCCACTGTCGGCGCCGGCAAGGCCGAAGACGTAGCCGCCGCTGAGATGGCTGAGCGAGAAGGCCGCGGAATCAGCCTTGCGCAGCACTCCCGAACCACGGCTACCGCTGCCGGTGGTGTCGTCGTACTCGATGATTCTCCCGCTGCCGGAGGAATCCAGCACGAACGCGAACGTTTTTGGCCCGAACGACTGCCCCTGCAAGGTCAAGGTATTCAGACCGACGGTGTAAATGGTATAGCTGCCGGTAATGTTGGCGGTGAACGGTTGTCCGTTGGTCGAGTTGCCGTCCACCTTGCCGCTGGTGATGTTGCCATTGCCGGCGGAGATGAAGCTGCCGGCCAGGGTCCACTCGCCGCCGGAGGTGAAGCCATTGAGGTAGAAGGCATAGTGCCCGTTCAGCTTGCCGGGATCACCGTTGCCGCCGGGTGGATTAATAGTGAAGGTGAACTCCCGGCTTGCGCTCGCCGCTGGCAGTTCGGAATCGGTGACCTGCACGGTCATGTCTTTCGGACCGGTCAGGGTTGGTGTGCCGCTGACCAGGCCGGTGCTGCTGTTCAGGTTCAATCCGTCGGGAAGCTTGCCCGCGATCACGTTCCAGGTGTAAGGAGAAATACCGCCGCTGGCGTTTAACTGCGCACTATAAGGCTGGCCCGCAATCCCATTCGGCATCGAGGTGGTGGTGATGCTCAACGGCTGGAGAGTGATGGCGATGCTCAGTTGGGCTTGCGCGCTCTGCGGCGGCTGCTCCGAATCGTGGACCACCGCGGTGAAATCGGTAGTCCCCGTCTGGGTTGGAGTCCCGCTGATGACGCCGCTGGACGAATTCAGCGAGAGACCAGGGGGCAGATTGCCGACGTTGCTCCATGTGTAGGGATACACCCCACCACTGGCGCTCAACTGTGCGCTGTACGGCATACCCGCGAATCCGTTCGGCAACGATGTCGTGGTCACGCTAAGAGCGACTGCCGGGTTGATGGTGATGCTCAGCGACGCGCTGGCCGTGGCCGGCGGATTGTTGGAGTCCGCTATCTGCACGGTGAAGTTGTAGGTGCCTCCGCCGGTCGGCGTACCGGTAATTGCCCCGGTAGTGGGGTTGAGGCTCAGTCCGGCGGGCAGGCTGCCGGAGGCGATGCCCCAGGTGTACGGCGTGACTCCGCCATTGGCCTGCAGCATGGCGCTGTAGCTTTGATTCTGGTTTCCGGACGGCAGGGATGCGGTGACGATGGTGAGAGTCTGGAGGCTGGCCTCGACGTCAATGGCCACCTGAATGGATACGGCCTGCGACGGCGTCTGCGAGTCGACCACCGACAGGTTGAACGGATAATTATTGGTCACGGTGGGCGTGCCGGATATCACGCCGTGCGTGCCGTCTAGGGTGAGTCCAGGCGGCAGCGAACCGGAAGGAATGTCCCACGTATAAGGTGTGACGCCGCCGCTGGCGCCGAGAGTGACGTTGTAGTCGTAACCCACAGTGGCGACCGGCAACGTAGTGGTTGTAATCTGCAGCGGCAGAATCGGCGCGAAGTAGCTGAAGATATCCATCACCAGGTCGGTGGGATTGGTGGCGTAGGCATCAATCCAGCCATTCAGCGTGGGAACAATCGCCATGTTGGAGGTGATGGCGCCATCGAGCGCATTCAGCGTGGACACTACCGGACGGCTCTCCGCATCCGGCCACAGCGTGAGGTAGGCCAGAGGAAGGCCGTTCTGTGGAACCACGGTGGCATTCACCACATAAGCCTGGGCGCTGCCGACATCGGGCAGCCGGCGTCCAGCACGGTCACCGGAATCATGCCGCTGAAGGCGTGGATGGTCTGACGCGTGTCGAGGATGCGGCATGGCGCCACGGTGTACAACGACAGCGGAACCGGGCCGCCCGCAGGCGCACTTCCAAGGGTCGGCGCAAAGTAGCCGTCAATATCGATCACCACGTGGGTTTGGTCGCTGCCATAGAGGCTGATGGCGCCGCTGGCGCCGGCGGGAACGATGGCCGCATTGGCCACGACCGTCCCGGTTAAGTCGTTCAAGGTTGAAACCAGCGGCTGGCTTTCTCCCGTTGGCCACACCGACAGATAGCCAAGAATGCCTGGCGGCACCACCGTAAAGTTCAGCGAATATCCCTGCGCAGTGTCAGGTATGTTGCAACTGCTTGAGAGCACGGGAAAAATTCTCTGGGTCTTGGCCTGAAGGATCGGTCCGCCCAGCGGCCCCTGCGTCCAGCGCGTGTCGGCCACGCGGCAGGGCGTGACCGGATAAAACGCCAGAGTCGAGGTAGTGGCGGGAACGAAGTAGCCGTTAATGTCCAGCACCACGTCAGCGAGATTGGTGGCATAGACGCTGATGCTGCCATCGCTACCGGCGGGCACAATCGCGGCGTTGGCCTTGATGCGTCCATCCAGCGAATTGAGGGTGGAGATGACCGGCTGCGACTGGCCGGTCGGCCAGACGGTGAGATAGCCCAAGCCGCCATGCGGCACCACGGTGACGTTCAGCGAATAAGCGGCGGCACTGCCGGGAATGCCGCAATTGCCCTCGGGCAGCGCGAAATCGCGCTCGCCCTGCGCGGCGATGGGAGGACCGCCAAACGGTCCATTGGGGTTGCGCGTGTCCACCACGCGGCACGGCGATACCGCGACGAATTGCATCGCCGTCTGGGCGGCGGCAACCGCCGTGGCTACCGGGATCAGGATTGCGAGTGTAAGCAGCAGGCGAAGACGAGTGGCGGACATGGAAAGTTCTCCTCGATGACAACGACGCTCAACCCAAGCGATGCGCCGGCGTGGGGCAGCAACGTGATGACCAAGCGAGCATCAGGCCTCAGCCCGCGTTGGCCAGGGCGCGGGATAGGGAAGCGGGTTGTGGCCGGAAAGCCGGTGCTCATTGGCGCCCGTCCGCCGGTACATACCAGCGGCGCAATCGCCCGTTCCACGAGCGAGTAGAGGACAAGGGAGAGACCTACCATCTGGATTATGCAAGAGGATCGGCGTCGGGGAGGTGACTAATGTCGCACTTTGATGTGGCAATTCCCGAATTGGCGCGGGCTGGATGTTCGAGCTGCGTCCAACATAAAACCGGTTTCACCACAGAGACACGGAGGGCACGGAGAATTCCCGGAATTGCGGGGAAGGCTTCAACTGTGCCGAACCGCGAGATTTGAAAGGGCACGGCTTCCCAGGACGCTAAAAAACTCCGGTTTCGCTTGCCTTGTATCAGGGCCCGACTTCAGTCGGGCCGATAAGCGGTTTTTATTTCTTCCGCCCGGAGCCGGCTTTAGCCGGCGCCAGTGCGGCGTTTCCGAGTTTTTCAGCGGCCTGTGAAGCGTGCCCTGATACGGACCGGGCGCGACGGCCCGGCATCAACCGTCGTGTGCGCCGTGGCTTCCGTGGTTTCCTCACATATTTCGAGAGCGAATGTCAGCCCCTCCGCCGCCACCATGTTCCGAAGCCCAACACCGCCGAGCCAAACAGCAGTAGTGTGCCCGGCTCAGGCACTGGCGGTTCGCATCCCGGGCTGCCTCCTCCACCGGCGACACCGCAACCCGTGGTGCTGGTGGTGACCCCGAGAATCTGGAACGACTCGGAGGGAATAGTGCCCAACGCACTTTCATACGCCTGCGAGGGGCCGCTGTTCTCGTCCCAATAGACGAGATTGCCCTGGGTGGTAACGGCATTCTGCAGCGTGAGCCAATACGCTCCGGCCCCCAAGGAGATATTCAGATTCGAGGCCGTCAGCAGGTCCATGTCGTAGCCATACTGATTGTTGTAGAGAAATTGGCTCATGAGTGGCACGGTGGTGAAGGTGCCGTCGAAAGGAGAAGTGCCGATGGCAAAATCCACCGAGAGCGCCTGATCACCCGGATACGCCCACACCCCGAACTGGAAGCCAGTGATGGTGGATTCGGTCGCTAGCGTAAAGGAATCCGATACTGCGTATCCATAATTAATGGTCCAGGCATCAATGGTGCCGTTGATAGGACCGTTGTCATAAAGTGTACTGCTCCACTGGCCCAGCGCCGGCGTGGCGCTCAGAGTCAGCAAAAGAGCAAAAGAGAGGATGAGGCCCAAGGTCTTCGATAGCACGGCGCCTCCTTGTATTTCGCACGAAGCGAGGGAAGTACTGGCTTCATTTTGCGCTGCTGGTGGTCTAAGACGATGCCACTATCTCAGCACTTTCCAGCCTTAGCTCCCGAATCGGAACTATTCCGGCAATGAGGTGCCGCAGGCGCCAAAGCCGTGGGGTGAGCCGGCAAGCTATTCCCCAAAGGTCTGGGAATGAGCGTACTCACAGCTCTCCAGAGGCTAAACAGGTAACTCGTCTAGTTCCTGTCATCACTGACGTTGCGAAGGAACGTCGCTGGCTCAGGGCGAACCTGGGGCACCGAACTTTACCTTGGGACAGTTACTCGCCCCGAAGGACAGTTACTCTCGGCCATGTACGGCGTAATTTCGTCCGGCGACCGCCCTCGCGCGACCGACTCACCCGACGCAACGGTCCATCGGCAATTGGGTATAGTTTCCTCTATCCAATTGCCGGCACGGGCCCGCAAGTGGGGTTTCCCGACCCCGCCTTTAGGTGCCTGTTACCTCGCCGCTATCCGCCCGACAGCGTCCCCCAACCCTTAGGTGCCGACCACCACGCCGCCGTCCACCGACAGCACCGTGCCGGTGACGAAAGCCGCCTGGTCGGAGGCGAGCCACGCGTAAGCATTGGCGATCTCTTCGGGCTTGCCGAGCCGGCCGAGCGGCGTGTGCGCCACCATGGTGTCGAGAATCTTCTGCGGCATCTGCTGCACCATCTCAGTGCCGATATAGCCGGGCGCGACGGCGTTGGCGCGAATTTTGTAGCGCCCCAGTTCGCGCGCCCAGGTTTTGGTCATGCCGATGACGCCGTACTTCGTCGCTACGTAGTTGGTCTGGCCGAAGTTGCCGTACAAGCCAACCACCGAACTGGCGCTGAGGATAACGCCGCCGCCGCCGGCAATCATGTGCGGCACCACCGCGCGCGTGCATACGAACACGCCGCGCAGGTTCACGCTGATGACGGAATCGAAAACCTCGTCGCTCATGGTTGAGGTCACGCCTTCCTTCGACTTCACCAGCAAGCCGTCGCGCAGAATGCCGGCATTGTTCACCAGCACATCAATGCGGCCCCACTTGGCGAGCACCGCGTCCACCCCTGCTTGCGCTGAGGCCGTGTCGGTGACGTTGACCTTGGTGAAAATGGCCTGGCCGCCGGCGCTCTCGAGAGCTTTGATGAGCTCGGCAGCCGCGCCGTCGTTTACGTCCCAGGCGGCAACGCGCGCTCCTTCCTGGGCAAAACGAAGCGCGGTGGCCCGGCCGATGCCGCCCGAACCTCCGGTAACGATGACAACTTTATTCCGCAGTCCTGTGTCTTTCATGGATGATTCCTCCGCAATGAATGCTGTCGCCGGCAGCGCGCGGAATGAGAAGCCACGACAAGCGCGCTGCGAATTTCGGCGAGCCCTCCATTGTAGGGCAGCCGGGGAATTCAGCAACTCGGCTAGCGTAGGTGCAAGATCGAATCGAACCAACGGGCAGAGCGGCCCGAATATTGCCGGATCCCAGGTTAGCGTCCAAAACCGGGACGCGAACCTGGGGCACCGACTGGGGTCACCGGCATCTATCATAGGCACGTGAGAAATGTCGCCCTCGAGTCCTTCTTATGCCGCAACCTACTCGGATGAGAGCTCGCTTGAATCACGTCGCCGTTGCGCTTCTGTTTCTGGTCGCTTTGACCGGAACGAAGTTGTGGGCGCAGGGCCCGCCCTATCAAACCGACGATCCGGTGCCGGTGGACCTGCACCACTACGAGTTCTACGTCTTCGGCGCGGCCGACGGAACGCCGGTGGAGATGGACTCGACCGGTCCAGCCTTCGAGTTCAACTGGGGCGCGCTGCCGCGGGTGCAAGTGCATGCCATCTTGCCGTGGGGCGTCGCGGCGCCGCGCAACAATCCTGTCTATCTGCCCAGCGGAAGCGGGCCTACGGAGTTCGGGCTGACCGACATGGAACTGGGCGTGAAGATTGCCTTCATTAAAGAAGGTAAACACATGCCTCAGATCGGCAGCTTCACCATGTTTGAAATGCCCACCGGGAACGCCGACAGAGGTCTGGGCGTGGGCAAGGTCTGGTACAAGCTGCCCATCTGGCTGCAAAAGAACGTCGGCAAATGGACCTTCGACGGCGGCGCCGGCTATCAGGTGGTGCCGCAGATTGGCTATCGCGACTTTCCTTATACCGGATGGCTGGTGAAGAAGGAACTGAACGAACGCCTCGAGCTGGGTGCGGAGGTATTCGCGCATGGCCGGGAAGGCATTGCAGCGGCGCAGACCGAGGCTTCCACCATGATCGACGTGGGCGGCTACTACCACTTCAAGCGCCACGAGGGCCAGCAGTTCCTGTTTTGCTACGGCCACTCGGTGGCCGGGCAAACCGAAAACTATGCCTACGTCGGCATGTACTGGACCTGGGGAAAAGACAAGGGCAAGCCGAAAGACAAACCCGACCAGGGATATTTTTTCGACCAGTTGAATCGCAGTGGATTTTGACCATCGCACGCGAATTACGGCGTAATCTCCCAGATCGCGCCGCTGTAATCTTGGCCGCCGCCTTGTGCGGTTCCAAACAGATCGCCTTCGGCATCAATCGACACATTACTGACCGGAATACCGCCATCGGTCCCTCCGGTGAAATCATGCAGACTGGTGTAGCTCCAACTGCCATCGCCGTTCGGCGAGAGTTTGAAGATCGAGCCCTGGCCGTACGGGCCGGTCTCGTAGGCGGTGCCGTAGAGATTGCCCACGCTGTCGGCCGTAAGGGCGGCTTGCGGTCCGGGATAGTTGGTGGTGTAGCAGCCGCTGCAACTGAAGGCGGCGGGCGTGCTGAAGCTCCAGCCCCCGTGGCCGTCAGGCGCCATGATGAAGAAGGAGCCTACGTTGTGCGGCCCGGCGGTGGTGGTAGTGCCGTAAAGCGTACCGGAGGCATCAATGTATAGGCCGCCAACCGGGTTGGTTCCTTCCGCGGTCGCGAAGTCGTGCAAGGTGGTTTTGGTCCAGCCGCTGCCGGAGCGTATGAGCTCAAACACTGTTCCACCATTGCCGATGCCGCCTTGCAGAGTGACGCCGTAGAGGTTGCCATCGGGACCGAAGGTGACGCCGCCGAGAGGCTGGCTGCCGTCGATGCCACCAGCGAAAGAATAGATGATGCTGCGCGTCCAGCTTCCGCCCGAAGGCGTGAGCTTGAAGATAATGCCGGGGCAGTGGTTGTACTCGCACGCCGCCGCGCCATACAAATTGCCTTCGGCATCGAAGGTCAGGTTGCCTACGGGATTCGCCCCATCGCCATTGCCTTCAAAGTGCGTGAGCTGAGTTTCCTTCCAGCCGCCGAAGGTCACGAGGAAATGCGGCTGCGGCTGAAGCTCGAACACCGTGCCGCAACCGAAGCCGTAGCAATTGGTGTCACCGCCCTGGCTGGTAGTGCCAAAGAGCGTCCCATCGCGCCCGATAATCACGTTGGCCAGCGGGGCCTGACCATCCGTGCCGCCGTGAAAGGCGTAGATGGATGTCACCGTCCACGTCCCACCGGTGTTCTTCACGTTGTAAACGTTGCCGTAGGAGTGACCCAGGCGCGTGGTGCCGTAAATCTGGCCGCGGGGGCTGATGGTGACGCCTGCGAGCGGGAACGCGCCATCGCCGCCGCCGGTGAAGCTGTGAATTACGGAATAGTTCTGAGCCTGCGCCGAGGGAAGCAGAATCACCAGCACCGAGAGCCACAGGAGGAGCGCCGCTCTCAGGACCTTACCGTTCCAGTGCGACATCGAAGCCTCCAGTTACGGCGTGATTTGCCAGACAACCCCGACGCCATCGTTGCCGCCGAGATATGCGGTGCCATAGAGATTGCCCGAGCTGTCTAAAATAACGTTGCTGACTGGAAAGCCGCCATCATTACCGCCGGTGAAGTCATATAGATCGGTAAACGTCCACGAATTTCCTGAAGGAGCCAACTTGAAGACGAAGCCCTGATCGTAGAGGCCGCCCGTCGAATTCGTGCCATAGATGGCGCCGCTGCTGTCGAGCGTGGGACTGCCGAAGGGGCCGTCGAAGCCGTTGAAGGTGTAGAGCAGGCTATAGCTCCAGTTGCCGCCCGAAGGTTGCAACTCAAAAGCGGAGCCACCGCTGAAGCCCGTTCCGAACAGATTGCCATGCGAGTCGAAGGTCAGCCCGCCGACGGGGAATCCGCCGCCGCTCTGGAAGCCGGTCAGTGTCGTCTCGGTATAGCCTGCGCCGGAGGGGGTTAGCTCATACACCGAGCCTGCGCCGATAGGTCCGGCGCCATAGGCGGTGCCGTACATGTTGCCGGCACTGTCGAAGACCACGCCGCTGAACGGCGAGTAGCCGTCGTCGCCGCCGGTGAAGCTGTAGGCCACGCTCTCCATCCAACTGTTGCCCGATTTCGTGAGCTTGAACACCACCCCGCAGGTATCGCCGTCGCAGTTGTTGAGTCCGCCGCTAACCGCCGTTCCATAGATCGCGCCGCTGCGGTCGAAGGTGAGATCGCCGTACTGCGGCGCGCCGCCGTCGCTGCCTCCCTGGAACTCATACAGCACCGTCTGCCGCCATGGGCAATTGACCGAACGGCATGCCGTCAATTGCGGCTGCAGTTGAAACACGTTGCCATAGCCGGTAGTGCCTCCGGCGCTGGTGGTGCTGTATAGGCTGCCATCGGCTCCAATGGTCACCCGCGCAATCGGATTGGCGCCATCGGCTCCTCCCTCGAAGGAGTACAACGTGCTGATAATCCATCCCGAACCGGAATGCGAGAGTTTGAAGACGGTGCCGCTGCCGGCGCCTCCGTACTCGGAGGTGCCATAGAAATTGCCGTTACGGTCCTGAATCAGGCCGGCCGAAGGCGTGCCGCCGTCACCCGCGCCGGTAAAGGTGTGAAGAATGTGGAAGGTCTGTGAGATGGCTAGGGAACTGAACCCAAGTGCCAGGAAAATCGTCAGCAAAATCCGCGTGCCCCGGTTGTACATGGCTGGTCCTCCCCACGAGAATCTGCGGATTATCCTCTGCCCGGGGAAAGGATGCAAGCCGAGGCAGAGTCAATTTGCCAAGCCTTCATAAACCGTCTGGGATGGGCTCAAATTCCCAACTTAGGAAAGGGAAGAGAAACGATGTTCACAGCTTCTGCAACCGGATGCAGCGTGTGTTAGGTCATCAGCGGAAATGTGTTGCAAGGATGGCCCTCTTGATGGGCGCTGAAATGCCTCCGACACGATGTGCCGGCGCAACGGACCATGGCGGACATGGCGCTGGAGTGCTGGGCATCAGTCGCAGGAGAATTGCAACTTTGGCCTATCTGGATGCAGCTTGTTTCAAGTAGGCATCACTAGCGGAATAGTAACTAAGGAGATATGGGTAAAAGGTACACAGCCGCTCCAGGGGCGTGCGCGAAGCCACAATTTGCTAATCAAATTGACCCGAGCTGTGCTACTGTCTGTGAATCACTCCGTAGGATTGTCGAAGCCCCAGAGGCAAAACTATGGAGCGCCGCAAGCCAGTCATTCGATGAGCTTGAGTGGGGTATCCCGGGTCCGCCTCGGGAGACTACGTTCGTCAATCCATTTCCGAAGAGGGACGCCAACTGACATTGTCAGAAAACTATGCAGAGAGTTTTCTGGTGTACTTGGCAAGTCCGGGCTGTTCCGGCCGGGGACTGGCAAGTACAGTTACGTTCGGCAATCCCTGCGCTCCATCCGGCGAGGTCCGCTTCTGCTGCAGCGCTCGCGACTTGAGTGGCGATATCGCCAGAACAAGGAAAACAGAATGAAGAAACTGATCCTGCTGTCTCTTATGGCTTTCTTGGTAACCGGAGCTGTGAGCCTCATGGCGCAGACCCCGGATGGTAGCCATGTCTTCGCTTATCCGCCAATCCGTGTTTCCGATGGAGGCCTGCTGAGCCCCTCCACACCGACCGGCATTCTGCCGGCGCAGTTCAAGGCGGCTTACGGCTTCAACCGCATTCCCAACCAGGGTCAGGGCATGACCATCGCTCTGGTGGATGCGTTTGACGATCCCAACATCACCTCTGACCTTGCCTTCTACGCCAACTATTTCCACCTCACTCCCTGCAACTTCCAGAAGGTGAAGGTCGGCAACCCCGCCTCCAATTCCGGCTGGGGGCTGGAAGAGTCTCTGGACGTGGAGCAGGCCTGCGCACTGGCTCCCAAGGCCACCATCATCCTGGTGGAAGCCAACAGCAACAGCTTCGACGATCTGCTGGCGGCGGAAGCCGTGGCTACGTCGGCTCCTTATAACGCCACTACCGTTTCTAATAGCTGGAGCGGCGGCTCGTTCTCCGGCGAAAATGGCTACGATAGCTCCTTCTGCAACATCACCGCCGGCAACGGCCAGCCGGTCACCTTCTTCGCTTCCACCGGTGATGGCGGCCATGGAACCGGCTATCCCGCGACTTCGCCTTGCGTGATCGGCGTGGGCGGCACCGTGCTGGCGCTTTCCACCGCAGCTCCGCTGGGCAACCCCTTCCTGCTGGACTACGGACATGAGCAGGCGTGGAACGGCAGCAGCGGCGGCGTCGATCCCTATGAAAACCAACCCAGCTTCCAGAACCCGGCATGCGCGACCTGGTCCACCCAGTATCGCTGCGTTCCCGACATTGCTTCCCCGGCGCAGAACATTCCCGTTTACGACACCTTTGGCTATGTTGGCTGGGTGAACGTATCCGGCACCAGTATTTCCAGTCCGGATTGGGCGGCGTTTATGACCATTGTGAACTCCGTCCGCAACGGCATGGGCAAGGGCACCATGAGCCAGGCCAATGCTGACATGTACAACATCTATTACGGCTCCGGTTATGCCGCCAACTTCCACGACATCACCATCGGTAACAACGGTAGCTGCGGCTCGCAGTGCCAGGCCGCCGCAGGCTACGACCTGGTCACCGGTATCGGCAGCTTTGAAGCTGACGTGCTTTACAACACGCTGGCTAATATGCCGAACTAACTGCCATCGCTTCACCTGGAGGCGCGCCGCACCCCGGCGCGCCTTTTCTTGTTGCTCGAAAATTCCAGGGCCTCGGGTCAAACTGCTTGAGTCGCGCCGTTGAAGGGTGCTGCTTTGACATCGCCGCAGCCGCGCACCCGCCGCTTCCGTGATAGCCTTGGCGCCATGTCTGCAACCGTAAATGAGCTGCTGGAGCAAGCCTGGCAAGCGCGCCAGGAAAAGCGCCTGGCGGATTCCCGGGTATTGCTCAGCCAGGCGGTGGCACTGGCGCGCTTTTCCGGCAACCTGCTCGGGCTGGGACAGGCGCTGCGCGCCCTGGGCCAGATCGAGCGCGACCTGCATCATCCCGAAGCCGCGTTGCCCTTGCTCGAAGAGGTGGTGGCGATCTATCGCGTCGAAGGCGACCCGCTGCGATTGGCGCACGCCGTGCGTCATGTCGCCGACGTGCAGCGCGGTCTCAAGCGCCTGCACCTGGCCGAGCCCGCCTATGCGGAAGCGCTGGCCATCTATCGCAGCCATCCGGCAAGGAACACCTTGGATCTGGCCAACGCCATTCGCGGTATGGCGCTGCTAAAGAGCCAAACCGGCGACAGGGAAGCGGCCCGCTTGCTTTGGAATGAGGCGAAGCAGTTGTATGCCGAAGTAGGCGTGGAAGCCGGCGTCGCCGAAAGTACTCGCCAAATTGAGGCGCTGAGTTAAGCCGCGCGTCTCGTCCTCGCTCCCTGCTGTGCCTGCAACGATTCTTGCGGGTTTCTGTGCCTTCGGCGGTATGATTCTCCGAATTCATCCGAGCGAACTGCTGGGCCACGTAAAGACCATCGGTGCGGGCAATCATCCTCGGCCCCTGAGTTACGGCATATTCGGAACCCTGGATCAAAATTCTTGCGGAAGGGAGCAGTCCAATGGCCCGACAAGGACAAGGATGGAGCTTAACTACCAATGCTTCGCAATCCGGCACGAAGCCGGTCACCCTGTTGGTGGTGCTGGTGCTGGCGGTGGTCGCCATCTGCGGCACCGTGCAGGCCCAGACTTACCACAAGCTCTGGGACTTCACCGGTGGGGCGGATGGATTTGCACCCATTGCCGGATTGACGATGGACAAGCTGGGAAACTTCTACGGCACCGCTTCGAATGACGGATACTATGGCGTCGTTTTCAAGCTGTCAGGAAGTGGCTCCAACTGGAGTGTGACGCCGCTCTATACCTTCACCGGAGCGGAGAATAACGACGGGGCGTTTCCCTATGGCCCGCTGACCTTCGGTCCCGACGGAGCTCTGTACGGCACCACTCTGGTCGGCGGTACGGCTAGTTGCCCGGTCGTTGTGCAATGGGAGGGTTGCGGCACCGTCTTCCGACTCAGCGCTCCGGGAAAAGTATGTCTGGCTGGTCCGGGAAAATGTCCCTGGCAAGAGACCATACTCCACAACTTCACTTCTATTCCCGATGGCGCGCTGCCTTTCAGCAGCGTCACCTTTGCTTCGCCTACGGTGTTCTATGGGACAACCTGGACGGGCGGCTACAACGGCGGATGCTATGACCTGAATGGCTGCGGCACGGTGTTTAAGTTCACCAAGGCGGGGAACACCTGGACGCTGACGGATACCTATCGCTTCACCACCACCGACGGTCAACCCTATGGCGGTGTGATTCTCGACAGCACCGGCAATCTCTACGGCACCACCGCGTGCTGCTACGGTCCTCCGGGCGACAACATCATCTACAAACTGGTTCCACCGCCTGCCGGCTGGATCGAGACCACGCTGCACACGCTGCAACAGACAACCGAAGGTTCGTTCCCGTTCGGACAACTGGTGTTCGACAGTTTCAATAACCTCTACGGCACCACGAGCAGTGGCGGGGCCAACGGCGCAGGGACTGCGTTTCAGTTCACCAATGCCGGAGTGCTGAATGTGCTGCAGACGTTCGCGGGATATCCCAACGATGGCTGCGGCCCGCCCGCTGGGCTGATCATGGATTCAGCCGGAGACCTTTTCGGAACCACCAACTGCGACGGCGCTTATGGATACGGGTCGGTCTTCGAGTTGAAGAATGTCAGCGGCACTTACGTTCCCGTCCCGCTGTACGACTTCACCGATGGCGCGGATGGCGGATTACCCTATGGGGGTTTGGTGATGGATGCCAACGGCTTCCTTTACGGTACTGCCAGTGCAGGCGGGGCCTACCGGAACGGCGTTATCTTCCAGATCATGCCGTGAGCGAGGTCGTAGGGTCGTGCCTTTTCAGAGCGCCGGTGCTCCCGGGCGATTAGTGCAGGAAGAGCGCAGCGCCTCAATCAGCGCATTCACTCCCTGGTTCTTGCAGATGAAATGCTGAATCGATTTCAGGTCATCGTCAGGAAGGACGGTGCCGGAAAACATCAGCACTGGAACCTGCGGCCGGTGGCTGCGAATGATTCGCGCCAGTTCCAGGCCGTTGTACCCGGGCATATCGTAGTCAAGGATCGCGGCATCCACTGGCGTGACCAGTACCGTGGTGACGGCGCGGCGCGGATCGCTCTCGCATAGTACGGAAAAGCCGCGCGCCGACAGAATCTCAAACAGCAGCTCCAGAATCGCAGGATCGTCATCCACGCAGAGCACCACCGGCTGGTTGAACTCCTCCGTTAAGGGAAACGCCGGTGCCGGATTGCAGGTTGAAGATGCCGGATGCGATGCCATGTCGGTTCTCCTATCTGAAATTACCCAACGCCCGTGAGGTTGTGAGTTAGCCATGCCGCTTGTCAGTAGCCCTTGTATCCCTGGTCGTAACCGGCACGGAAAGCTGCACGGTCCGCCGCGGTGTTCCAGCGGCCGATGCTGGCGTAAGGAGCCAGACCGGCTTTGGCGTCCACATGGCCCAGGTAAAGTCCATCGCGGTAGGGTCCGTTGGCGATCTGCCTGGCCTGAGCGTCCAGCGCAGGCGGGTGGCTTTTGGCCGAATGGCTCAAGGCCACGGCAGTGAGAGAAAGCGCGATGGTCAGCAAATAAATTGCGGTCCTCATCAATCCTCTCCCGGTTGGGCGCTGCCGGCTCGCTCGAATTGAAATGGCACACGACCGTCAGCCGCGAACCGGAATCCAGTGCCTAGTCGTTAGAACCCCAAATTCAGCAGTTCGGTAGTTAAGAGGGTGTTAAGAAAAGTTAAGGTTGTGTGATGTTGGAATTCCGGCACAAATTGCAGAAACAGGGAACTCACGCCGCCAATTTGTAGCCGAGGCCGGGAACGGTGAGGATCAGCGCGGGATTCTTGGGATCGCTTTCCAGTTTCTGGCGCAGGCTGAAGATGTGTACATCCACGGTGCGCGTGAAGGTGCCGACGTTGTAGCCCCAAACATCTTTGAGGATCACGTCGCGCGAAAGAGTAGTGCCACGATGTTCGATGAGGTAGCGCAGGAGCTGAAACTCGCGGGCGGAAAGCTGTACCGGCTGGCGATTGCGCGTGACCGCGGTGCCGCGCAGGTCAACAGTGATTTCGCCGAACTGATGCATTCCGTCATCTTGCGTTTGCGATGGAGTAGCACGTCGCAGCAGCGCTTCGATGCGGGCCATCAGTTCCATCATGTCGAAGGGCTTGACCAGGTAATCGTCGGCGCCAATCTTGAGTCCGACGACTTTGTCCACAATCTGGCCGCGCGCGGTCAGCATCAGCACCGGCGTCAGCTACCGGCCATGCGCAAGTCGCGGCAAATGTCGAGGCCATTTTTCCCCGGCAACATCACATCGAGCAGGAGGAGCGCAAAATCATTGGCCAGGGCCAGTCGCAGGCCTTCGATGCCATCGCCGGAAGACTCGACCGCATAGCCTTCGCTCTCCAGACGATCGGTGAGCGTCATCCGCAAATCTTCTTCGTCTTCCACCAGCAGGATGCGTTGGCTCACGAATTCAACCTCGACGTTGCCTCTTGATCGTCGTGCGCGCGTTCCAGCAGAGCCTGGGGATCCGCGGTGCGCAAATGCACGGTGAACGAGCTGCCGCGGCCGGGCTCGCTCTCCACGGTGATGCTGCCGCCCATGGCTTCCACCAGGCTGCGAGCCAGCGGCAATCCCAGACCGGTGCCGTGGACATTGCTGCCGGCGACGCCCGGGCTGCGATAGAACGGATCAAAAATGTGCGGCAATTCTTCCCGCGAGATGCCAATGCCATGGTCTTCAATGCTGACGCAGATTTCCATGCCGGAGTCCGACGGGCAGCGATAAGCTCGCACCCCCAGCCAGCGATCCTGCGCGCCGTATTTCACCGCGTTGGCGATCATGTTGTGCAAAGCCTGCGTCAGGCCAGTGGCATCGGCATGCACCAGCGGAAGTCCGGGCTCGATCTGCCGCTCGAGCTTGCAGGCGTCAGCGCCAGCGCTCTCCAGTGCGCGCTCGAGAATTGGACCCAGGTCCACGGCCTGAACCTGCAAATGCAAACGTGACTGCCGCGAAGACGCGAACAGCAGCACCTGCTCCACCAGTTGCATCAACTGGCGGGCCTGGCGATAAATCACGCTGCCATAGCGCGCGACCTGGCTGGGAGCGCTGACCACGCCATCCTGAATATTTTCCGACGCTGACAGAATCACGCTGAGCGG
Organism: uncultured Acidobacteriaceae bacterium; assembly: GCA_963763975.1. Taxonomy (GTDB): domain Bacteria; phylum Acidobacteriota; class Terriglobia; order Terriglobales; family Acidobacteriaceae; genus Bog-257. Next base: position 11,779 of record CAVXQR010000002.1, on the reverse strand, counting down.
GGTCCGGAGCTCGTGACTGACGCCGGTGACGAAGTCCATCTGCAACTGCGCCAGGCGGCGCGCGCGATAGGCAGCTCACGATGACCACCGCCATGGTTCCGGCCAGCACCAGCAGAATGCCAAAGCTGACGGCCAGATTGCGCAGGCGAAGATGGGCCACCGTTTCTTCCAGCGAGCCGCCAAGCCGTCCGACTACGAGCTGCCACTCGCGGTCGTCGGGGCCACTCCGCAACACGAAAATCCGCACCGAGCTTTCAGCGCGCCGGCTGCCGGCTGGCGAGAGGCCGATTGCGCTCAAAGCCCGGCGGCGGCCCCGCCATCTCTCCCGGAGGCCCGGGCGGTCCGAAAAGATTCATCGCTTCTTCGTCCGGGCCGGGTGCGCCGGTAAAGTCGGGGCTGGAAGTATAGAGCGTGACCGGATGATCCTGCGCTGCCGCCTACGACGGCGACGTTGTAATCGAATTTTCCCGACAGCGCAAAATTCCGTCGAGCCAGCTCCGGCAACAGCCGCTGCTCAATTTCCTGGCGATCCAGTTCAACCATCAGCCAGCGACTGGTACCGCCGAGCCGGCCTGAGGGCCGCCCAGCGAATGAATCAAGGCGGGTACCGACAGATCCATGGCCCAGGCTTCGCGGTTCACCATCCGCATGCCCGGCGGAGGCCCGCCCTCTGGAACTGGCGGAGGACCGGGACGGCCTGCGAACGGCATCCGGCTGAGTTGCTGCGACAACCGCTCGAATTCCGCCGGCGCTGCGACCTCGACAAAGCGCCGCTGTTCGGTATCGAGACGCAAAAACTTCGGCAGCGCTGTCGCCCGACTTCTCCAGCACGTAAACGGCGCTCACCAGTTCAGAATGCGCTGCCGAGGCTTGCCACTGGATCAGCCTGCGGTAATAAGCCTCGGCGGCTGATTTCATTGGCATCCTCCGAACTCGGCTGCAAGCGCAGGCAAATTTCGCTGAAGTCGCGGTTGAGCGCCTGACGGAAGCTCATCATGGAGCGCTGTAACTCGGCTTGCATGCGCGCGCTGGCCGCCTGGCTGATTTCTCCGCTCCAGCGATATTGCAGCACCCCCAACAGCACTAACAGTGCCGCCAGGGCGACGACCGCCAGGATGGAGAGAGTGCGATCTTTGCCGGGACCAAGCATGCGATGAGTGCAACCAGGCGGATGTTTCAGCGCGCCTGCTGCCGCCGGAACATCCGCCTAGGATTGTAGAAGATGGATCATGCAGCGTACGAAGCTGCCCCCCAGCAGCTTCGTGACGCTGCGTCCGTGCTAGGGCCGCGGTCCTGGGGGCGGACCAAATCCAAATCCCGGCCCGAGCGACTTCAATTGCGTCAGCTTGCTTTGCTGAGCTGGAGTCAAAATCTGGTAGAAGGCTGCCTCGGCCTTGGCGTGGATTTCGGTACGCTGCGCCGCCAGGCTGCCTATGGTTGCCGCCGCCTGTGAAATCGCGGCAGCCGTCATTGTTGCGGACAGCCGCTTCCAGGCTTTCATGCGCAGCCCTGTCCTGCTCATGCAGGCCGGACTCGCTGGATGCGGCGTTGGTGAACAAGGTCAGCGCCTGCTGCTGCTGGGCGGACGTAAGCGTCAGCAGCGCGGTGAAGTACTGCACCTGGTGCTGTGCCATGGCTGCGGGATCGGGCGGCCCTGGCGGCGGTCCGCCCTGGGCCACAGCAGAGCACAGGCCCAAGGTGAGAATGGTGAACAGGGTGACCAGTAACGCGGTCTTAAACTTCATAACGAGTAGTGCCTCCTGTGACGCGTGCGAAAGCGTTGCTTGCTGTCTTCATAGAATCACGAAAGCTGGGCGGTCGCGGTTAAATGGTTGTAAGCGCTACGTTAAGTCGTTCGGGCTTGGGAATCGCAATGGATTGGGCACCTTGTACTCATGGCTTTAGTTGCCCTCCGGCCTGACCGCAGATTTGCTATACGATGTTGGTGATCGTGGCTTGAACGGAGCCAATCTGGCTGAGCGAGCTTAGCTGAACTGCCAGTGCAGGAGGAGCGGTTGCGAGACTTCAACAGCTTGTCGCAAAAGGAGATACTGGCGCTGGCGATCGCCCTGGAAGAAGAGGACGAACGCATTTACTCCGATTTTGGCGAGAACCTGCGCGAGAGCTTTCCCGCCACCGCGCAAGTGTTTGAGCAGATGCGCCAGGAGGAAATCGGCCATCGCCGCCGCCTGATTGACCTGTATCGGGAAAAATTCGGAGAGCATATTCCGCTGGTCCGCCGTCAGGACATTCGCGGCTTCGTGCAGCGCAAGCCCATCTGGCTGAACACCCCGTTGCGGCTGGAGCAGATTCGCGCGCAAGTGGGCACCATGGAAGCTGAGACGCGCCGCTTCTATCTCCGCGCGGCGCAACGCGCGCAGGATGCCGCCGTCCGCCAGTTGCTGGACGACCTTGCCGCCGAGGAAGCCGTCCATGTGGAACGCGCCGAACAGTTGGAGAAGACCGAACTGAAGCCGGAGGTCCGGCAGGAAGAGGACCAGGCCAAGCGGCGGCTGTTCATGTTGCAGATTGTCCAGCCGGGACTGGCTGGCTTGATGGACGGCTCCGTCTCTACGCTGGCGCCGATTTTTGCCGCCGCGTTTGCCACCAGGAATACCTGGGACGCCTTCGCCGTAGGACTGGCGGCATCGCTGGGCGCGGGCATCAGCATGGGCTTCGCCGAGGCGCTTTCGGATGACGGCAGCCTCACCGGGCGGGGAACGCCGTGGCTTCGCGGCACCATCACCGGTGCGATGACGGCCCTTGGCGGTCTCGGACATACGCTGCCATTCTTAATCCATAACTTTCACGTTGCCATGACCGTCGCCATCCTGGTGGTCCTGGTCGAGTTGGCGATTATCTCCTACGTCCGCTACCGCTTCATGGAGACTTCGCCGCTTTCGGCGACGTTGCAGGTTGCGCTGGGCGGCGCGCTGGTATTCGCCACCGGCGTCCTCATCGGGAGCGCCGGGTGAAAGCTTCTGGCCAAAATTCTGGCGCTCCTGCTGTTCGCGACCGGAGCGAGCGCCGTTGCCCAGACCTATCTCGGCATGGACCGCAATGACTATCCCGGCGATGCGGGCATGGCGGCGCTGCGCAAGAACTTTGCCTTCACCGGCTATTGGCTGAACGCGCCGCCCGGCGCTGACCACAATTCGTGGCTTGGACATCGCCGGCAGTTGCAGACGATGGGATACGGATTTCTTCTGCTGTTCAATGGGCGCGAGTACGCGCAGCTCAAGGCCGCAGGCGATGCCGCGAAAGTTGGCGCGCGCGATGCCGCGGCAGCGGTGAGCACGGCCGCGTCGGAAGGATTTCCGCGCGGAGCGATTTTGTTTCTCGACCAGGAACAGGGCGGCCGCATGCTGCCGGAGCAGCGCGCGTACATCCACGCCTGGGTGGACGCGGTGGTGCATGCCGGATATCGCGCCGGGGTGTACTGCTCCGGAATTGCGTTCCAGGAATCGAAGACCGTTGCGGTGATAACGGCTGACGACATTCGCGATCACGCACAGGGACGCGACATCCACTTCTTCATCAGCAATGATAAGTGCGGGCCGGCACCGGGCTGCGTGTTCACCGCACCGCCGCCTCGACCGGCGTCCAGCGGAGTGAAGCTTTGCCGAAGCCTGGCAGTTTGCGCAATCACCGCGACGGCCGGAGATGACCGCCTCCTGCCGCCAGACCTACGCGGCCGACAATAACTGTTACCCTCCGGCAGCGAGCGGGGGCCAAGATTTTCGTGGACCTGGACACCGCCACTTCGGCTGATCCCTCGCGAGGTCGCACGCCATGAGCGAAGTTCGCCTGCCAACCCGCGACGAAATTCAGCGCGCCGCCGAGATGCTGCGCGCCGGCAAACTGGTCGCGTTTCCCACCGAAACCGTCTATGGGCTGGGCGCGAATGCCCTGGACGCTGCCGCTGTCGCTCGCATCTTCGAGGCCAAGGGCCGTCCGCCAGAGCAGTCCCATCATCGTGCACGTCAGCAGCCGCGAGATGGCGCGGCACGTCGTGCGCCGAGTGGCCGCAGCGGGCGGAAGAACTAGCCCAGCGCTTCTGGCCGGGGCCGCTGACCCTGGTGTTGCGCAAGCAGCCGGCGGTGCCCGACCTGGTAACGGCTGGCCTGCCGACGGTTGGACTTCGCATGCCCTCGCATCCGGTGGCGCTGGCGCTGATTGAGGCTGCGCAAGTACCGGTGGCGGCGCCGAGCGCCAACCGCTTCACCCAGCTTTCGCCGACCACCGCGGAACATGTGCGCGAGAGCTTGGGCGATCGCGTGGATTTCATTCTCGACGGCGGCGCCTGCACCGTCGGCATCGAATCAACCGTGCTGGCGTTGAGTGGCGAGCATGCGATTTTGCTGCGTCCCGGCGGCATTTCGCGCGATGCCATCGAAGCCGTGATTGGTGCGGTGAAGTCCGCGCCAGAAGTCACCGGAGGAATCCGCGGCGCATCCCGCTCCAGGCATGCATGCGCGACACTACAGTCCGCGCACGGCGCTGGTGCTGGCGCCGGGCGGGGAAGTGCCCGCCCAAGGAAGCGGCGCTTACCTGCGGCTGAATCGCAATCCGTCGCGCCCTGTCGTCGAGATCGTGCAGATGCCAGCGACGGCAGCCGCCTACGCCGTGCTGCTCTACGACACGCTGCACCGTGTGGATGCCTCGCACTACGATTGGATTGCCGTGGAGACGCCGCCGAGCGACGTTGCCTGGGAGGCCGTGCTCGACCGCCTGCGCCGCGCCTCCGCGCGCTGATCGAAGCGCTGAGGCGTGATCGATGTGGCGTGATAGAGTCGCACGACGCACGCGAATGCCATCGTCCTCTCCAAAAGCCGAGTCCGCGCCGGCCGCGACCGCCAACGGACTGCTGCGGCAGGTCGGCCTGTTCGACGCCACCATGCTGGTGATGGGCGGCATCGTCGGCTCAGGCATTTTTATCAATCCATACGTCGTGGCGTTGCAGGTGCACACGCCGCTGCTGATTCTGGGCGTGTGGGCCATCGGCGGCGCGGTCGCGCTGGCGGGAGCTTTCGTTTACGCCGAACTGGCCGCGCGCAAGCCCGATGTCGGCGGACAATACGCTTACCTGCGCGAGGCCTTCCATCCGCTGGCCGGCTTTCTCTATGGATGGGTGCTGCTGCTGGTGATTCAAACCGGCGGCATGGCCGCGGTGACCGTAACCTTCGCCCGCTATCTGATGGTGCTGACGGGATGGCACATCTCGGAGCGCCTGGTCGTCGTGATTACGCTCGCGGTGCTGACGGTGATTAACTGCCTCGGCGTCAAGCTGGGCAGTCGGGTGCAGAGTGCGTTGATGGTGACCAAGATTCTCGCCATCGCCGGGTTGGTTGCCGCCGGCCTGTTCCTGGTGCGCGATCCGCAGCCGCTGTTGCATCCGCTGATGGAAAACACTTCCGGACTGAGTCTGCTGACTGCGATCGGCGCCGGACTGGTTCCGGTATTGTTCGCCTTCGGGGGATGGCAGACCACGGCATTCGTCGCCGGCGAAATCAAGGAGCCGCGGCGCAACCTGTCGCGAGCGCTGGTGCTGGGCGTCATCGGCGTCATCGTGCTGTACCTGGCAGTGAACTTCGTGTGCGTTCGCGCGCTCGGCCCGCAGGGATTGGCGCAGACCAGGGTTCCGGCTACAGCGGTGATGCAGGTGGCGATGGGCAACGTTGGCGCCCGCCTCATCGCCGCCGGCATCGCGATCTCCACGCTCGGCTTTCTCAGCCAGTCCATCCTGACGGCGCCGCGCGTGTATTTTGCCATGGCGCGCGATGGGCTGTTCTTTCCCAGTGTCGCCAAAGTCACGCGGCGGACGCACGTGCCGATGGTGGCCATCATCCTGCAAAGTGCATGGACAGTTGTGGTCGCGCTCTCCGGCCGCTACGATCAGATTTTGAACTATGTGGTCTCCATGGATTTCCTGTTCTTCGGCCTCACCGGCGCGGCGCTGTTCGTCTTTCGCAGAAGGGAAGCGGCATCCACTTCGCAGGGATACCGCGTGCCGTGGCATCCGCTGACCACTGGCTTCTTCGTGCTGATATCGTGGTTGGTGGTGGCCAATACCATTTACCGATATCCGGCGAACAGCCTGCTGGGCTATGGCATTCTGCTGCTCGGCCTGCCGGTTTACGCGTTGTGGGAGCGCCGCCGCAAAGCTCTGGTTAAGGAAACATGACTGTGTCGCGCACGCGTGCTCACTCTCCCTATATGGAATTTGCCAAGCTTGGTCCGCGCTCCGGCGAGGCGGAGAAAACTTCGCGCACTCACGCCCGCTCGCCCTACGGCGAATTCGCCAACCTCGATACCGGCGTTAAGTACAGCCTGGGCTCCAGCGGCGTGGTGAATTATCCGCTCTCCGGCTTGCCGGTTCGGCTGGAAGATTTGGAGCTGACGGGAACGCCGGGATATGGCTACGCGCCGCTGCTGGAGCGCATCGCGCGCTACAACGGCGTCACGCCCGACCGCGTGGTGTTGGCCGCGGGAACTTCGATGGCCAACCATCTGGCCATGGCGGTGACGCTGGAGCCCGGCGATGAAGTCCTGAGCGAGACGCCGACCTATGAGCTGATGGTGACGGCTGCCGAGTATCTGGGCGCGACGGTGCGTTTCTTCCGCCGACCTATGTCCGAGGGCTTTCGCATTGATCCCGCCGAGGTCGAGCGCCAGATGACCGAGCGGACTCGGCTGATCATGATTACCAATCTGCACAATCCCACCAGCGTGATGGTTGATGACGACACGCTGCGCGAGATTGGCGAGATTGCGCGCAAGCATCGCGCTTACGTACTGGTGGATGAAGTTTATCTGGAGGCGTTGTACGAGAAGCGGCCGCGATCTGCCGTCCACTTGGGCGATCAATTTCTGGTGACCAGCAGCCTGACCAAGGCCTTCGGGCTGAGCGGTCTGCGCTGCGGCTGGGTGCTGGCCAATCCGGAACTGACCCATCGCATGTGGCGCATCAATGATCTATACGGCGTCAACGCGGCGCACCCGGCGGAGTTGCTGAGTGTGATCGCCTTCGACAATCTCCCGCGAGTGGCCGCGAAAGCCGAGGAATTGCTGGCGACGAACCGCCGCGCGCTGGAGGCGTTTCTCCAGAACCGTGACGATCTCGATTACGTTCTGTCGCCGCATGGAACAACGATCTTTCCGCGGCCGCGATTTTGCACCGTGGACGACCTGGATCGGCGGCTGCGCGAAAAATATGACGCCAGCGTGGTGCCGGGAAAGTTCTTTTACATGCCGGAAAACTTCCGTCTCGGCATCAGCGGCCCGGTGGACACCACTGCCGAGGGACTGAAGCGCCTGGGCCTGGCGCTCGACGAACTGCGGAGCTGAGTGCGGCGCGATTTCCCGAGCTTCGCCACGGATTTGAAAGGGCGCGACCTTACAGTCTGTGGAGAGAGTTTGCTCTCGACCGTCTCGTATCAGGGCACTCCTTCCCCGGTATCTCAAGAATCTTTGCAAGCGCCTGTTCGGATAGAGCGAGCCTTTAGGCTCGCGTCGAAGTCGTTTATCCTTGATCTTCCGAGCCGGTTTAAGTTGGCGGAATCACAAGCCCGCAGGGCGACATTTGCGTTATCCGCGGGCGTAAGCCCGCGGATGCTGCGGGGAAGACATCCGAGCCGCGGAGCGGCGGCACCGCTCGCGCAGAAATTTGTATAATGTCTGAGGCGGGCGTCACACCTGCCTCCTACCGCGCGTGGGGCTATAGCTCAGCTGGGAGAGCGCATCGTTCGCAACGATGAGGTCGTCGGTTCGATCCCGACTAGCTCCACCAAACATTTACATTTTAGAATCAATAGTTTACAAAGACAGTCTCGCTGCTGTACAAGGTTTGTACAAACTTGCCGTGCTATGATCTTTTTGAGCGAGGCTCATCATGCGGGGCAAATCCGAGGGTCTCTACCTGTACACCCGCCATTCTCGCGACTGCAAATATCATCCCGCACAGTTCGATCATGACCAGTCACGCCGCTGTAATTGCGTGCGCTACATCGGCGGCACCGCCGCCGACGGCATACTGCTTAGGCAATCCACCGGAACATCGAGCTGGCAACAGGCTCGCAAGATATTGTCCCGCACCATGGAGAAACACGATCCCCAGAACCGCTCGCTGCTGGCTGCGTTGATCGGCGATGATGCCAAGGCCGAAGCTCAACTGAAGAAGGTCACGGACGCCATTGCGGATTACATGGAATCGAAGCATGGAACGAATCGACGGTATGAAACCATCAAGCAGGAAGTGACCCTGTTGGAGCGGCAGTTCCTTACCTGGTGTAAGAGGCAGGGCGTTGTGTATTTGTCCGAGCTGACGCTAGACCACATCACTAAATTCAGAAATAGCTGGAAGAACAAGGGCACCACGGCCAATCGCAAGGCCTCTCGCCTGCGCGGATTTTTCCGCTACTGTAAGCGTCGCGGCTGGGTGAAGGACAATCCCGCCGCGGAATTGGAGTCGAGCAAGGAAGACCCGGTCCCCACCGATCACTTCTATCCTGAGGAGTTCGAGAGGATCGTCGATGCGACCTATGTTTCCCATGAGTGGTACGGTGGTCGCGATTTCGAGTTCCGCAGTGACCGCATACGGGCAGTGTTGCTGTTTATGAGATGGACCGGGTTGGCGATTATCGATGTGGTTCGCTTCGAGAAGCACCGGCTGGCGAAAGATAAGGAAGGCGACTGGGCGGTAAAACTGCATCGCACGAAAACGGGTGAATGGGTCGAGGTCACAATTCCGCCCGAAGTCGCTGAGGCGGTGCTGGCGCTGCCTCCGATGAGTAACGAGTACTTTTTTTGGAGCGGTAACGGCGAGCCACAAACTGCGTGTAAAGGGTGGCGACGTTGCCTGACGAAGGTCTTCAAGGCGGCGGAGCTGAAGCGCAACGGCAAGCCGCTGCGCTGCCACCTCCACATGTTGCGGGACACGTTTGCGATCGAGAAACTTGAGGCTGGAGTGCCGATGGAGGCGGTGAGTAAACTTCTCGGCCATGACGACATAGGAACTACTCAGAAGCATTACATGCCCTGGGATCGGCGCACACGGGAGCGGTTGAAGCGAGCATCGATGGCCGACTGGGACCAGATCCATCGGCCAAAGCTGGCGGCAAAGAAACAGCGGCCTAAGCTGGTAGTAATGGCCAAGGCCGCCGGAACTGACTAGGCGCTCAATCGAGCATGTACACGCTGGGCCACCCGTGCCGGAATCCGTAACTGCGTCATGCGGCGACGGCGGGGGCTGCGGCAGGGGCGTTCGGCGGTGATCTTCAAGACCCCCGGTTCCTCGGAGAACAAGCGGCGGATCGTGTTCGGCGAGCTGTGCCACTTTTTCGCCAGCTCGGCCGGGGTGAAATGAGTGTCCTGGTCGATGGTTGCGCCGATGCCGTCGGCTGCCATGCTGGACGGCTCAGGCATCATCTGTCCAGAGTTTGTGTCAACTACAACTGCATTTGGTCGTTTCATGTACGCCCAAGGCACGGCTTAGATTTGAAAGAAAATTGCTTTTCATGCCGTGTTGCGGCAGGCGAGCCCTGATTGCTGTATCGGGCCTCTGCCGCTCAATGTTTGCCGGTTCACCTCCTGATAGTCACAACCACTTTCACACGCGACATTGTTTGTGCCAAACATCACTCCCGAACTTTTCGGCTGTCCGATTCCCGTATTGGCACGCCATGCATCACCTCCAGGCAAGATAGCGTCGAGCCCGTTTCTGGCCACTCCATTCAGGCTCTGGAACCAGACCACGCCCCGGCCGGTCACAACCTGTAAACGGCCTTTTGGGCCACCGCTACACCCAACCGCTTCTTCCCGGGGACCCGGCTTTGCACTCTGCGCCTGATCAACCCGGGCAACGGTGTCTCCAGTACCCTCCAATCGTACGAGTTCGGCGGCGGCGGAGCCAGATTACTTTAGTACAGTACGGCGTCAGACCGTCCCTAATACACGTTTGCATGCCGAACCAGAGGTGCCAAAGCCAGGAAAGAACAGGTGGGAAACTCGGAGAACATTTTGAGGCGAGGTCGTGATGACGGGCCCAGGGGGCTAGCAGACTGATTAGGCGTTATTTATCTTCTTTTGCTCTTTCGGCTCGCGATTTCTTTTCCCAGTTGTTTCAGTGCTTCTGACTGTGCCTGAAGACGAGCCGCCTCGGCCCCTGTCCGGAGCCAACGGTAAGCCTGGCCGCCTACCTGTCCGGTTAGACCTCGCTGCAGCCCGTTGGCCTCCGCATGGCGAGTGGTTGCCAGAGTCCTGAAGACCCGCCGTAGCCTTCTCCACAAACCGCGAAGCGACCTCGGGGGACCCAAGCGCCCACGCAAGGTAGGTAATTCGGAGGATCTCGTCCACATCCGTGGGTTGTCGATCCAGCAGTTCTTCCCATCCGACGCTGAGATACTTTTTCCCCGCTTTGGTGATCGTGAACCGGCGACTCGACCGGATTCCCGGTTCTGGCGCCTCCACCAAACCGGCCTGTTCCAAGCGGGCAAGTATTGGGGCAGTGCTGCCGACCGACAGTCCAGCTATCGATTTCAGGTCGTAGGTCGTGGCCAACCCGGACTGAACTAACGCCAGGACAAGAAGGTCGAGATCAATCGAAGTCATGCCCACTACGGTATATCAGCGGTATGCTGCAGGCAAGACACTATCAAAGAACGCAATCTTAAGTTTCAAGCCGGCGCCTCATTAGCCGAAGGCGTTGAGCTTGGCCCGACTTAGAGATGCACTGGACCGTGTCGCGATTTTGTGGCATCGACAGCGTCCACTAAGTTCGGTCCCGGCGCAATCCGCGGGTACTGCCCCGCCAGCATGCTGATGGCCTGCCCAATTACTGGCCCATTTGGCTCCCGGGGGTACCCAACATCGCGGCAACCTGAACCCCTGTCATTACCCTGCTCACAAACAGACGGTTTTGGGCAGGCTGCGCAGGAGTTGCATCGGCGGAGCAGGGGATTTGACCGGACGCTAGCGGGATGGGTGGGTTGCACCACAAAGCGCGACACACTCGCTTTTGGCTATTCCCTTATAATTTTCAACGCATCTTTTCTTCTAAGCCGCCCAAGAACCTGGCGAACTTCTGAAGTACGGCTAGGTCCTCGGGGGCAACCGGGTCCGGATCGAAATGCATCACGTCGTTCCGGATTTCCCTCACCCGCTCCAGTTCGGCAACAAAGGTTTTCCTGTCGATGGGAACTCCGAGTTTGTCCCACCGCGCTGGATTTTCCAACAGGCGAATGTACTCGCCCAAGGTCAAGTCCGCAACGTCCTCAATCTCTCTCTCCCGAATCCGCAGGATCTCAGCGCTTGAATCAATTCGGCTTTGTGGTATTTGTTGGCGATCAGGTTACGAACGTGATCTTCTATCTGCCCCAGTAAGAGGAATGGTTCACCGAGGTCTTTTAATTGCAGACTCAGGTCTGCGGTCGTAACGATTCCGGCCAGAGCCCGAGTGGAATCGCGCACCAGGACGCAATCATGAGCCACGATCATCTGAATTGCGTCGAAAAGAGAATCATCAGCCCTCACTTCCGCAGCCTCTTCCATGCATTCACGCACTTTGCTGCACTGTTTTCCGAGAGCTAGCCTCGAGCCGAGGGACTTCCAGCTTATTAAACCCTTCACGTCGCGCGGAGTAGTCGTGACGGGTAACTGCGAGTAGTCGTGCTGGAGCATAAGGGTAATGGCTTCGGAGATCTTTGCGTCCGGGGAGATGCATATCGGCGGCTTGTTCGCAGCGGCTAAAGCAATACGATGCTTGAAGTGGTCACAAAAAAAT
>CAVXQR010000001.1:0-225619 GCA_963763975.1 uncultured Acidobacteriaceae bacterium | reverse complement strand
AGATCAAGGAAGGGCGCCTTCTTTCTCAATTCAAACCAGCCAGCCGGTGGCACGACGGTGATTTTGACTTTCTTGGCAGCCTCTTCGGCCGTGCCGCTAAGCGGTCGCTTTGGCGCTTGGTCATGCCGAGTCCAGGGAGCGAACATTTGCCCAAGCGGAGCGGGCGTGGATGGGCGGCGGAGCGCCGATGAACATCCGCATGTGACCTGGGTCACGATGTTTTTCAGCGTTTTCTGCGGTCGAAGTATTGAAAACAAATGACTTAATGCCAATATCTCCGCACGTAATTGAAAATAAAGGGTTAACGAGGTGTGGCCGAGGACCGGGTCATTCGCCCATTTTCGTAGCCCAGCGAGCCTCCGGCCGCCGGTACCGGCACCCGCCGTTGCACCAGGTTTCACCCTGCCGGTACGCGTGACGTTCAGGAGGGTGCGCGACCCCATGAGCGCGAGTTAGCCGGTAATTAAGAGAGGCCCGCGCCGCGGAGAGCTGGTTTTGCGCCTGTATTGGCGGGGGTTCAGCGACGTCGCGATGTCGGTCCTGCTCGCACCAGCGCACCCGGTAGTCGCAGCGCCGTCTGCTGCGGAGAGCCGCAGAGTGGCAGGCGCTGGCTTCGCGTTTGCTGTGCGGGCTGCTGCGGACGATCATCGGCGCTCCTGTATTCAGGTTAGGAGCGGCGGGACGAGCACGTCATGGGAAAACACGTGCGTGGCGATAACGAAGGTACATGACCGTTGCATTTTGCCGCGATGCGCCGGCGGAGGTGGGTTCACGCGTGCCGATTTGGAGAGGATTTGGAGACGATTTCGCCCTAAAATGGCGGAGAAACGGCAGCCCACGTTGGTGGCGATTTGGAGCGCAAAAAAAGGCGCCGCTGGCTGAAGGCAGATCCGGAAAATCAAGGAATAAATGGCTGCTTTGGGAACCCTTGTGTCAGGGCAGGACGTTAGAGGCTACGGAAAAAGTCGGCTTCCGCGAGGCTTGTGTCAGGCCATGACTTCAAGCCGTGCCCTTTCAAAACTGCCCGGCAGATAGTTTTGTGCAACGGCGTGAAGCCGTGCCCTGACACAAAACGGTTGATGGCAAAGTTTTTTGGCAGCCTGTAAGGCCGTACCCTTTCAAAGCCTGCCGCTAGCTTGCTGGCTATAATGGGGTTTATCTGCCGGAAGGGCGCGTGGGTTGCGTCCGGCCGCGCAGAGAAGTCAACGGATGCTGCCGTCGAGCCCAAGCCGCGTGCCCAAAAAGCGCAATCGCACTCCGGCGATTATCTTTCTCTCCATCTGCATCTTCGTGCTGTTCGCGGTGATTTTCTCGCAGGCGGCCTTCAACCTGCCATTCCTGCAACCCAACACCAGCGAAGAGACGCTGATCTTCGTGGCTTTGTCGGCGCTGATCTTCCTGCTGTTCATCGGGCTGACGTTTGTGCTGCTGCGCACCCTGCTGCGGCTGTATGCCGAGCGCAAGACCGGCGTGCTGGGCTCGAAGTATCGCAGCCGCATGGTGCTGGGGGCGCTGCTGCTGTCGCTGGGGCCGGTGATCCTGCTGTTCCTGTTCTCCTACGGGCTGATTAATCGCTCCATTGAGAAGTGGTTCTCCAAGCCGGTAGAGGACTTCCAGTACCGCACCAACATCATTGCTTCGCTGCTGACCGAATACGCGGCCAACAACGCCGGGGCGGAGGCGACGCGCATTGCCCTGGACCCGGATACGCAGAAGTCGTTTGCCACAGGCGACTTTACCGATGCCATGAACGAGTTCCGCCGCAGCGATGTCACCCTGCAGCATGGCTTCGTGTTTGCCCTGGTCAACGATCATGCCGAGGCCAGCTACCACGCGCCGGAAGACTGGTCGCTGCTTCGCCATAACTTGCCGCTGCAGCCATCGGGCGCCGGTGACGTAAAGTCGTTCAATGTGCTGGGGCGCACCTACGTTTTGGGACGCGCACACGTTGGCAGCAACGGACAGATACTGGTGGGCATGCCGCTGCCGGAGAATTATTCCGCCACCCTGCGCGACATCGAGCGCAGCCAGCAACAGTACGGCGACCTGCGACTGCAACGGCGGCGGGTGCGCCAGACCTACATGGGACTGCTGCTGCTGCTGACCGTGGCGGTGCTGTTCGCCGCCACCTGGCTGGCGCTCTATCTGTCGAAGATGGTAACCCAGCCGCTGGTGGCGCTGGCCGAGGCCACGCATGAGATTTCGCGCGGCCGCCTGAACTATCGCGTGGACGTGAAGGCGGGCAGCGAAATCGGGCAACTGGTGCAGTCGTTCAACAACATGGCGGCGGACCTGGAGGCCAGCCGCAGCAACATCGAGGCTTCGCAGCGCGAACTAGGCAACGCCAACGTGCAACTGGAACAGCGCACCCGCCACATCGAGACCATTCTGGAGAGCGTGCCCTCGGGCGTGCTTTCACTGGACGCTTCGCACAAGGTCCTGCACGCCAACCGCGCGGCGCGCCGGCTGATGCACCTGGACGAATCCACGCCGCAGCCGGAGCAGTCGCTGTCGGATTTGTTTCCCGACGACGCCGTGCTGGACCTGACCCACCTGCTGCGCAAGGCCAATCGCATGGGCAGCGCCACCAGCCAGATGGACATCGTGACTCCGCGGGTGACGCTGAACGCCGCGGTAACGGTGGCGGCGCTGGATCCACCGACGCGCGGTGCGGCCAGCCAGCCGCGTATGGGCTACGTGGTGGTCATCGAAGACCTGACCGACCTGCTGCGGGCGCAGAAGCAGACGGCGTGGCGCGAGGTGGCGCGGCGCATCGCGCACGAAATCAAGAACCCTCTGACGCCGATTGCGCTTTCGGCGGAGCGTATTCGCCGCCACCTGGAGCGCGGCGCCCCTCCCGACGCGGCTTCGCTGCGCATCATTCGCCAGTGCGCCGAGACCATCCGCGGCTCGGTGGAAACGGTGCGCACCCTGGTGGACGAGTTCTCCGCGCTGGCGCGCTTCCCTGCTTCCAAGCCACAGCCCGCCGACATGAACAGCATTGTGCGGGCGGCGCGTGGCCATGTTCGATGGACGGCTGGACGGCATCCAGGTGCGGCAGTTCCTGGCGCCGGACTTGCCCAAGGTGCAGGCCGATCCCGACGCCATCAAGCGCGCCGTGGCCAACCTGGTGGACAATGCCGCCGAGGCCATGCAGAACTCGCTGGTGAGGGAGATCCAGATTTCCACCTCGATGATCGGCGAGCGCGAGACGGTGGAGATGGTGGTGGCCGACACCGGCCACGGCGTGAATGCCGAGGTGAAGGAGAAGCTGTTCCTGCCCTACTTCTCCACCAAGCGCCGCGGCACCGGGCTGGGGCTGGCCATTGTCAGCCGCATCGTGGAAGATCACCTGGGCTCGATTCGAGTGGAAGAAAATTCCCCCGTCGGCGCCCGGTTTATCGTGGAACTTCCGGTGGCCCAGGAAGTGGCGGCGGTCGCGGTGCGAGCAAAATGCATACCATTCTGATCGTGGATGACGAGAGCCAGATCCGCAGCTCGCTGCAAGGCGTGCTGGAGGATGAGGGCTATCAAGACGCTGCGGCCGGCGAGCGGCGAGGACTGCCTGGAGCTCCTGGCCAAACGCCAGGTGGACGTGGTGCTGCTGGACATCTGGCTGCCGGGAATCGACGGGCTGGAGACGCTGGAGAAGATGCGTCGAGAGCGAAGACCATCCCGAGGTCATCATGATCTCCGGCCACGGCAACATCGAAACCGCGGTGCGCGCCACCAAGCTCGGCGCCTTCGACTTTCTGGAAAAGCCGCTCTCGATCGAGAAGACGCTGATCGTGGTGAAGAACGCGGTCGAGGCGCCAAGCGGCTGCGCAGCGAAAACCTCGATCTCAAGAAGCAGTTCCAGGCGCGCAGCGTGATCGTGGGCGACAGCATTCCGCTGAAGGCGCTTGCGCCAGCAGATTGCGCTGATGGCGCCCACCAACGGCCGGGTGCTGATTTACGGCGAGTCGGGCACCGGCAAAGAACTGGTGGCGCGCGCCATCCACGCGCAGAGCCTGCGCAAGGACGCCATGTTCGTCGAGGTCAACTGCGCGGCCATTCCCGAGGACCTGATCGAGAGCGAACTGTTCGGCCATCGCAAGGGCGCGTTTCCCGGCGCCGCCACCGACAAGGCAGGCAAGTTCCAGAAGGCCGACGGCGGCACGCTGTTCCTGGACGAAGTGGGCGACATGAGCCTGAAGACGCAGTCCAAGGTGCTGCGCACGCTCGACGAAGGCCGCTTTGCTGCCGGTCGGGCGAGGAAGAGCCCATCACCGTGGACGCGCGCGTCATCGCCGCCACCAACAAAGACCTGGAAGACGAAATCGCCAAGGGCAATTTTCGCGAAGACCTTTTCTACCGGCTGAACGTGATTCCCTTCTTTGTGCCGCCGCTGCGCGAGCGCAAGCGAAGACATTCCGCTGCTGGCGCGGCACTTTCTGAAGGAGTTCTCCGCCGCCTACAGCCGCCGCGCCAAGGAGATGACCGACGACGCCATGGAGGCGCTGATGCGCTACTCCTGGCCGGGCAACGTGCGCGAGCTGCGCAACGTGATCGAGCGCATCGTGATCATGAATCCCACGGTGCACGCGACTCGAGCGCAAGCACCTGCCGCCGCTGCTCTATCGCGACGGCGGCGCGCCGCAGCCATGGGCGAGTTTTCCAGCTTGCACCAGGCGCGCGCCGCCTATGAGCGCGATTACATCCTGAAGAAGCTCGACGAGAACCACGGCAACGTCAGCCGCACCGCCGAAGTGCTGGGACTGGAGCGCAGCCACCTGTATCGCAAGATGAAGGCGCTGGGAATCGCGGTGAAGGAGTGAGCATGACGGGCGGACGGCGGTATGGCATTCCGGCTTTGCTGGCGCTGCTGCTGGCTTTTGGCGGCCTGGCGGCGCGGGCGCAGGAAGCGTCGGTGCAGGACGAAATGCGCGCCGGAATGATCGCGTACCAGTTTTCCAACTTCGAGGAAGCGGCGAAACACTTTGAGGAAGCGCTGCGACTGAATCCCGGACTGGTGCAGGCGCGGCTCTACCTGGCGTCCACCAACGCGCAACGCTACATTCCCGGCGACGAGACCCCGGACAACGTGGCCCTGGCGCAGCAGGCGATTGACGGCTTCAAACAGGTGCTGGACGCCGATTCCAGCGAGGAAGACCACTATCGCGCCATCGTTTCCATCGCCTCGCTCAGCTACAACCTCAAGCATCTGGACGACTCGCGCAACTACTATGGCCAGGCCATCGCGCTGAACCCCGAGGATCCTCGCAATTATTTTTCGCTGGCGCTGATTGACTGGATGGAAGCCTCGAAGCTGGAAACGAAGACGCGCGAAAGCCTGGGTCTGAATGAGAGCGAGATGATCAGCGATCCCGCGGCGTGCGCCTCGCTGCGCACGGCCAACCAGCAGAAGGTGGAAGACGGCATCAAGGACCTGCAGAAGGCGCTGGAGCTGAATCCTGATTACAGCGATGCCATGGGCTACCTGAACCTGCTGTACCGCGCGCGCGCCGAGTACGAGTGCGACGATGCGGATGCGCGCAAGGCCGACCTGAAGGCCTCCGACGAGTGGAACGACAAGGCCATGGCGGCGAAAGTGGCGGAAGAACAGCAGGCGGCTGCGGACGCGAAGAAGCCGGTCAGAAAATCGAAGCAGGTTCAGAAGCCGAAGGTGAGCGAAGAGCCGGTGGAAACAGAAAAGCCAAAGCAAGCTGACGAACCAAAGCAGCCGGAAGCGCCAACGCAAGCTGACGAATCGAAGTCAGCCGACCAACCGAAGGAGCCGGAAGCGCCGAAGCAGGCCGACGAGCCGAAGCAGGCGGAACCCGCGCAGCAAGCTGACCAGCCGAGCCAACCCGAAGCACCCAAGCAGGCTGACGAACCGAATCAACCGGAGGCTCCGAAGTCAGCTGACGAGCCGAATCCTCCCGCGGCACCGAAGCAAGCCGACGAGCCAGCAGAAACAGATCAATCCAAGCCTGCGGAAACGGATCAACCCAAGCCAGCCGAACCGCCGAAGGACTAGAAGCTATCCCATAAATTCAACCTCGGGCGGTTTGTATCAGGGCATGACTTCAGTCGTGCCGCAACTGCGCCCCGCGAGCGCCGGGCTTTAGCCCCTGCAGAGCTTCATCCGGCAGGGACAATACATCGCGCAGAAGACCGCCAAGGCTGGACCGGAATTCGCGAATGAGTTTGCTGCCATGCTTCTCTGCCTCGTCAAAAAGCAGCAGGGGCTGAAGCCCAGCGTGAAACCGCGGCTTGTCGGCACGACTGAAGTCATGCCCTGATACAAGGCTCGCGAAAGCAGAGTTTTCCGCAACCGCTGAAGTCGGGCCCTGATACAAAGCTCGCGGAAGCAGAGTTTTCCGCAACCGCCGCGCCCTTTACAAACCGCCGTCACGCGATCGCTTCCAGCTACTCTTCTTCGTCCTCGGGCGCGGGTTGTCCTGCCGGGGCCATCCGTTCCAACTGCGCGCGCCAGTCGGTCTCTTCGACAAATTGGCGCGAATCGCGCCAGCCCGGCTGTACCTTCACGAACAGCTCCAGGAAAACCTTGGTGTTCAGCAGGCGCTCGATTTGCAGCCGCGCCGCCGTACCGATCTTCTTCAGATTGCTTCCCTGCTTGCCGATGAGAATGGCCTTCTGTCCTTCGCGCTCGCAGAAGATGGCGGCGGCAACGCGCGTCAACTTCCCGCGCTCCTCGTACTGCTCGATGACCACCGTCGTCGCGTAAGGCACTTCCTGGTCGGTGAACAGCAACACCTGCTCGCGGATCAACTCGGCCACCAGAAAGCGCTCGGGCTGATCGGTGACCTGGTCCTTGGGAAAATATCGCGGGCCTTCCGGCAGCGCCTTGACCACGGCCTCCAGTAGCATGTCCAGGCCCTGACCCTTCATGGCGGAGATCGGAATCACCTCGGCGAAGTCGTGCCGCTCTTTGTATTCCGCGATGAGCGGCAACAGCCGCTGCTTGTCCAGCTTGTCGATCTTATTCAGCAGCAGAAAGCACTTCTGGCCGGTCTTCTTCACAATGTCGAGCACAAATTTGTCGCCGGCGCCGAACTTCTCGCTGGCGTCCACAATCACCAGCAACAAGTCGCAGCCTTCCAGCGCGTCATAGACCTCGCGCATCATGCGACGGTCCATGGTGTTGATGGGCTTGTGCACGCCGGGCGTGTCCACCAGCACCACCTGTCCGGACGGGCGCTTGCCCTTGTGCTCCACGTTGACGATGCCCTGGATGCGATTGCGCGTGGTTTGCGGCTTGCGCGTCACGATGGCCAGCTTTTCGCCCACCAACGCGTTCAGCAGGGTGGACTTGCCGGCGTTGGGCCGGCCGATGATGGAGACAAATCCGGAGCGGAATGGCATTAGGCTTCGAGAATAAACCCTATGGCGGCGGGGCGCGACCGGAAGGAGCATCGAAACAAATTTTCCGGAAAAGCGTTAGAAAGTCCGGCGGCCGGTTACTACCTTCCATGTGCAGGCAATTCAGCCCAGATCGGTTGAAGGCGTGACCCAGGACGTGCTTTACGAACGGGCTGCCGCCACCTACGGCGCCGCACTCGACCGTCTGGCGCGGGCTTACGAATGGGATACCGAGGCGCGCCGTGACCTGCTACAGGAAATCCACCTTCAGCTCTGGAACAGCTTTGCGTCTTTCGACCAGCGGTGTTCGCTGCGCACCTGGGTTTATCGCGTCGCACACAACGTGGCCACCGGGCATGTGGTGCGCCAGAGCCGCATCCGCAACCGGCTGGTAAGTCTCGAAGAGATCGAGGACAGCGAGTCTGTGGCCGCCGATGACCATGAATCAGGCGCGGCCCACAGCCAGGCGCTGGATCACATCTTCCGGCTGATTCGCCGCTTAAAGCCGCTGGACCGGCAGATCATCGTTTCGTACCTGGAAGGCATGACCGCCAGCTCGATCAGCGAAATTACCGGACTGTCACCGGCCAACGTTGCTATGAAGGTGCACCGGATCAAGAACATCCTGAAGCGCTGGTTCGCCGAAGGAGGGCCCAATGCCGGATAAGTTCACCATGAACGACCCACAAAGCGTTTGGCAAAACCAAACTACGGAGGCATTCAAAATGTCAGTCGATCAATTGCGAATCGCTGCCCACAAGCTCGAAAAGAAGTCGCAATTTGAGGCCCTCTACTCCATCGTCGTATGCGCCGTTGTTTTTGTTTTTTTTGCGCGCATCGTTTTGCATCCAGGCCCGATGGTCGGGCCAATTCCGTGGCCGGCCGCGAGTCTGTGGTCTGTACGGCTGGGGTGCGCGTTGATCTGCATTGGCGGCCTCTACGAAATCTACAAAGCCTGCCGGAGATTTCGGTCGTCGCGTCCGGCGCCGGAGGCTAGTTTGGAGACCACGGTCCACTCCTATCGGAAGCGTCTGGAGAACCGTCGCAACCGCTTTCGCAACTACTGGCACTACAAGGGCCTTTGGATAATTCTGACAGGGATGGCCCTGGCGATAGCACCAAGGCTGATCGACTCGTACCATCAGGGGCCGCAGCACTTGCTGGAAGCAGCGCCGCTTGCCGGGCTCATCGTTCTATGGCTGATAGCCGTCGCTGTCATCCGGAGGCGCGTCCAACGCAAGCTCCAGCAGGAGATTGACGAACTTCAGGCGTTTGAGCGGGAATATCAGGCGTAATCGCAGGCCGTCATCGCTGCAATGGTCTCGGTCGCTAGAGCCCCGGCCGGCCGCAAGGTTCCGGCCGTCGGCTTATCAGGCACGCACCTGGTTGGAAGCGGGTTTGGGCTGCAAGCTGATGCGCACGCGGTCAACGCGGCGTTCGGTGGCTTCCAGCACTTCGAAGCGCAGACCGTTGCTCTCGAAGACTTCGCCGGCGCTGGGAATATGTCCCGCCAATTCGCTCACCAGCCCGGCGATGGTGGTGGCTTCGTTCTCTTCCGGACGCACGCCCAGGAACTTCTCCAGCAGATCAACATCGGTGTTGCCGTTGAAGATGTAGGAGCTGTCGCTCTCCTTCACCACGTCTGCCTTTTCGTGCTCGTCGCGAATTTCGCCGACAATTTCCTCCACCAGGTCTTCAATGGTGACCACGCCGCTGACCCCGCCATATTCGTCCACCACGATGGCGATGCGAATGTTGTCGCGCTGCATTTCGCGCAGCAGGTCGCTGCCCAGCTTGGTTTCCGGCACAAAGTACACGTCGGTCTTCATCAGGTCGCTGACGATGCGGGAGTGCGCCTCGACGTCGGGCACCTGCAGCACATCCTTGGCGTACATGATGCCCACGATGCGATCAATATTGCCTTCGTACACCGGAATGCGCGAGTAGGGATACTGGCGCACCAGTTCGGTGAACTCGGCGATGGTCATGCTGCTGAGCACGGCAATGATCTCCGGCCGCGGGGTCATCACCTCGCGCACCGTCTTGTCTCCGAACTCCACCACCGACTGGATGAGGTCGCGATCGCTCTCTTCCAGGATGCCTTCTTCCTGACCAGCTTCGATGAGCGCGTCCACGGCTTCGGAAGGATGCTCGGGCTCGCGCTCGGCGTGTTCCTTGGAGAGTGAGGTGACCGAGAGCGAAAAGCTGAGGATCAAGGTAGCCGGCAGCGCGAGATAGATGAGCAGCCGCAGGAACAGCGCCCAGTGGGCCAGCCATTCGCCGCGGGTGCGCACGAAGAACACGTGCGGCAGCAGGCGATTGAAGATGACGATGATGAAGATCAGGCTTACCGCCGCCTGCACCACGTCCAGCAGCACCCAGCGGGTATCGCGGAAGATCATGAAGCCGATGAGGACGCCGATGCTGGCCATGCATATCTGCGTCAGCACCGCCATGGAGAGCGCGGCGCGTTCGCGGCTGACGTGCAGCCGGGGCTCGACCTGCTGCTCATAGGCCTCGATGTTTTCCTGGAATTCGCGGGAGAGGAACTTGCCCATCTCGTAGTGCAGGCGCTCGACGTAGGACACCAGCGTGAGCAACCCGAGCAGCACCAGCAGCAAGGCGAAGAGTGCGAAGCTCATTGGGCGGCTCCTCGCTTGCGGGGAGTGCGCTTGGTCTTCGCTGGCTTTCCCAGGTCTCGAAAACCGCGAGACCTGGGGCACCCAGATTTGGCCTTTGCCGGGCGAGCAGAATTAACGACCGTGCGCTCGATCAGGCCGGCCGGTAGTCCCAGCTTGCGGCGCAGAGTCATCTCCCTGCGCTCCATCTGGCCGTCATCGCTCTCGTGGTCGTAGCCGGCAAGATGCAGCAGTCCGTGCAGGATGAGAATCTTCAGTTCGGTATCGGAGGAGTGTCCTAGCGAGGCGGCATTGTCCGCGGCGATGTCGGCGGAGATGGCGATGTCGCCGGCCGAGCCCGGCGCCGACGCCGGGAACGACAGCACGTCGGTCGGCTTGTTCTTGTGGCGGAAGCGGCGATTAAGCTTGCGCAGTTCGGCGCTGGAGGTGATGCGGATGCTGATTTCGCCTTGCAGCGCCAGCGAGCGCGCCGCCCGCGCGGCAAACCGGCTGAGGCCGCGGCCTCCCTGATTGTCGCTCTCCAGAATGATCACGTTCGTTTCATGGAAGAATGGGAGGGCGTACATGCCCTCCCATACCATGCTATCAAGCTTTCTATTCCACGATGTGGTTGGGCGGCGGCGCATCCGCTGAGGACGCCGGCACTTCCGCGATCGCCGACTCGCCCGCGCCGCTGGCAAACTCGCGCGGCTCGCTGCGCACCGGCGCGAAGCCGTTGGTGTTCTTCAGTTCCAGCGACAGTTGCTCGTTACGGCCCTTGAAGTCGTCGTAGGCGCGAATGATGCGCTGCACCAGATGATGCCGCACTACGTCGCTTTCGTCGAAATAGCAGAAGCGAATGCCTTCGACGTTGCGCAGAATGTCGATGACCTCCAACAGGCCGCTGCGATTGGCGTTGGGCAGGTCAATCTGGGTGATGTCGCCGGTGATGACCGCCTTGGAGTTGAAGCCCAGGCGGGTGACGAACATCTTCATCTGCTCGGAAGTGGTGTTCTGCGCCTCGTCCAGAATGACGAAGGAATCGTTCAGCGTGCGCCCGCGCATGAAGGCGATAGGCGCAATCTCGATGACGTTCTTCTCCAGGTAGCGGTCCACCTTGTCGGGATCGAGCATGTCATACAGCGCGTCGTACAGCGGGCGCAGGTAGGGATCGACCTTCTCCTGCAAAGTGCCGGGCAGGAAGCCCAGGCGCTCGCCGGCTTCCACCGCCGGGCGCGCCAGGATGATGCGGGCCACGCGCTTATTCAGCAGCGCGGAGATGGCCATGGCCACGGCAAGATAAGTCTTGCCGGTGCCGGCCGGGCCCACGCCGAACACCATATCGCTGTTCTCGATGGCTTCAATGTAGCGCCGCTGATTGATGCTCTTGGGCTGCACGCTGCGCTTGCCCAGGGCGCGCTGCTTGCCGGCCTCGGCCAGTCCGCGCAGCGTCGCCGAGGGATCGGCGGTGAGCACGCGGATCATCGAGCCCAGCTCGCCGTTGGCCAGGGTGAAGCCGTTGCGCTGCAAGTGAGCGTAATCGGAGAAGACCTGCTCGGTGCGGGTCACGTCGGCGGCAGCGCCCACGATCTCCACCGAGTTAGAGCGCAAGACGATGGTGACGTTCAGGCCGTCTTCCAGCAGCCGCAGGTTTTCATCGCGGGTGCCAAACAGGGTCTCGATATTCGGGCTGATCTCGATGTTCTTCTTCATCTAAGGTCGGCTTGCGAGCCTCCGGAAATTGCTCGTGGTCCGCTGCTGCCGGAAGCGCAAGGCAAGCGCGAACGCAAGGCGAAGAGCATGTTGGGGTAACGACGCTGGAGAATGAGGGCAGCCGGGAATTGGCTGGAGCGAAACTACAACTCTCATTGCGGCTAGCGTATCCCCGAATTGCGGCAGAGTCAATGCTCACGGATCACAGTCCAAGCGCCGGTATCCCGGTTCGCCACCCTGCGGCGACCGCACGGCCATTCCATTGGATGTAGGTGCGGGAATAAAGGGGTGCTCGCGGGAGGATCATGGTCAAGGAGTTGATTCTAAGGTGGCGAGGTCAACAGGGGGTTACAGGACAGTTCCAGAGCACGCCAAACCTGGGTGCCCCGTTCTGGCCCGGGTTTGGCCAGGGCGGGGCCTTTCCAGATGTCGCGATGAAGAAACCGGACAACAGCACTCGACGCTAGAATTTTTCCCCATCTCTGAAGTCGTGCCCTGCTGCAAAGCGCCGCCCCGCCCTGGCCAAAGGAGGGCCAGAACGGGGCACCCATGTTTAAGGATTTCGATCCGTACCAGCATCGACTGGAAATCCCACGACGGCCCCAGCATTGCCCAATCCCTGCAAGTTCCTGTAGAATCAGTTCTTCGGCTTACCCCGATATTTCCCACCAAGGAACACAGCTAAGTTATGGCAGACCATTTTTCGGCGCTGAAGCGTGCGCGCCAGACGGAAACCAAGACCACGCGCAACCGCGCCAACACCTCCCGCTTGCGCAGCGTCCTGCGCTCCCTGCGCGAGGCCATTGCCAAGGGCGACAAAGCCGCCGCCCAGACCGCTTACAAAGCCACGGTATCGGCCATCGATAAGGGCGTGCAGAAGGGCGTTCTGCACAAGAACACCGCCAGCCGCTACAAGGGACGCCTGAGCAAGCGCGTCAAGGCAGTCGGCGCGAAGTAAAGTTTTTGCGAAGCGAGAAGGCGGGCCAGGCGCCCGCTTTTTTGCGTCTGGAATCAGTCGGCGGCCGCGGCGGCCTGGTCTTCCTGCGGGATGGTCTTATACTTCCGCACCGGGATAACCGCGATCAGTCCCAGCACCGCCGCGCCCGCGGCCACAATCGCCGACCACATATGGTTGCCGGTGCGGTCCACCAGCACGCCGGCCAGCGGCGGCCCCACCACGCAGGCGATGCCGAAACCGGTAAACAGAATCCCCAGCAGCTCGCCCAGTCCGGCAATGCCGAAGACCGATGCCGCTACTGCCGGCGCCATGGCCGCAATTCCGCCGTAGCCGACGCCCATCACAATGCAGAAGGCCACCAGCGACGCATAGGAGTGCGCCGTCAGCCAGAAGGCGAAGCTCACCAGCAGCAGCGCGTACGACACCTGGTACATGGTGATGAGTCCGAAGCGCGGCGCCAGTGCGTCCAGGCCCAGCCGGCCGACCACGCTGGCCGCGCCGATGTAGCCGATGAGCGCCGCGCAGGCCACGCGCTGGAAGCCGAGGCCGGCGGCATAGTCGGGCAGAAACACGAACGACACGTACAAGGCGACTCCGGCAAAGAACAGGCAGAGGTATTGCAGGCCGAAGGCGGGAGTGCGCATTTCGCGCTCCATGCTGACCTTGACCTTTTCGCCGACAATCGGCGGCCGCAACAGCATGAGCGAGCCGAGCAGCAGCAAAACCGCGCTGGCTCACGCCGAAAATCTCGAAGGCGGTGCGCCAGCCGTAGCGATCGGTGATCCACGCCGACAAGGGCGCGCACACCAGGGTGCCGCAGCCGATGCCGCTGATGGCGATGCCCAGGGCAATGTCGCGCCTCAGCTTGAACCACTCGCCCACCGCCGAGATGGACGGAATGTAGATGCAGGCCACCGCCGCGCCCAGCCCGCCGCCGTAGGCGATCAGCACCAGCGGGAAGCTATGCACGTGCGCGGTGACGACGAGGCCGACGCCCATGAGCAGCGCTCCGCCGGCCACCACCGGACGCGCGCCAAAATGGTCAGCCAGGTCGCCGGTAATCGGCGCGAGAAAGAACGACAGCCCGGCAATCACCGAGAACAGCACCGACATGGTGGCCCGGCTGACGTGGAACTCCAGCGACATGGGCTTGAGGAAGACGCCGAAGCAGTAGGTGACGCCGAAGCCGACAAAGGCGCCGATGAAAGCCGCCACCACCACCATCCAGGCGCGGGGCGAATCAATTCCAACATTGGGATTGGCAGACATAAGAAGGGGCCCCGAGGAAACTCTGGTTGCGGAAGCATACCGCAGAATGCGCGGCGCGAACAGGGGTTCTTGGATAGCGGGGCTGGCCAATTGGGAAAGCAATTTCACCACGGAGACACGGAGGGCACGGAGGATCGAGGGATTAAATCATTCTCCGTGAGCTCCGTGGTTTGATCCTCTGCCGGCAATGGCCACTGGTCGGGAAACAGCAGATCCCTCGCGGGCTGAAGCCCGTTCGTGATGACAAATCGTTGAGGCGTCGTTCGGCACGGCTGAAGCCATGCCCTTTCAAAGCCTACTTGGCCGCGGCCTCGCTCTGCGGCTTCCAGCGCAGGACGGGCTTGCGGGCGGCCGTAGTCTCGTCGAGGCGCGAGATGCGCGTGTTGTGCGGCGCTTTCAGCACGATCTCCGGCGATCTTCTCGACCTCTTCGGCGATGGCCTTCATGGCGTCGATGAACTGGTCGAGCTCTTCCTTCGACTCGCTCTCCGTCGGCTCGATCATCAGCGCGCCGTGCACCACCAGCGGGAACGCTGACGGTGTACGGATGGAAGCCGTAGTCGATCAGGCGCTTGGCGATGTCGCCGGTCTTGACGCCTTTCGCCGTCTGCAGGCGGTCGCTGAAGACCACCTCGTGCATGCTCGGCGTCTTGTAGGGCAGATCGTAGACGCCTTCCAGCTTCTTGCGGATGTAGTTGGCGTTGAGCACGGCGTCTTCGGTGGTCTGCCGCAGGCCGTCGGGGCCGTTGGCCATGATGTAGGCCAGCGCGCGCACCATGCATGCCGAAGTTGCCGTAGAACATGCGCACGCGGCCGATGGACTTGCGGCCGGTTGTAGTCGAAGCCGAGCGTGCCGTCGGCGCTTGCTCGATGACCACCGGAGCGGGCAGGAACGGCTCCAGAATCTTCTTGCAGGCCACCGGCCCGGAGCCCGGACCGCCGCCGCCGTGCGGCGTGGAGAAGGTCTTGTGCAGGTTCAGGTGCATCACGTCGACGCCGAAGTCGCCGGGGCGCGCCTTGCCGACCAGCGCGTTCATGTTGGCGCCGTCCATGTAAAGCAGCGCGCCCTTGGCGTGCAGGATCTCGGCAATCTTGCGGATCTCCTGCTCGAAGACGCCCAGCGTGTTGGGATTGGTCAGCATCAGCGCGGCCACGTCTTCGTTCATCTGCGCCTCCAGCGCCGCCAGGTCGACCATGCCGTGCGGCGTTCGACTTCAGGTTCTCGACCTGCGTAGCCGGACATGGCCGCGGTCGCCGGGTTGGTGCCGTGCGCGGAATCGGGAATCAGGATCTTCTTGCGCGGATTGCCCTGCGATCTCCAGACAGGCGCGGATCAGCAGGATGCCGGTCAGCTCGCCGTGCGCGCCCGCCGCGGGCTGCAGGGTGATGGCGTCCATGCCGGTGATTTCCATGCAGCTGCTCGCTGCAGCATCTTCATGAATGCGCAGCGCGCCCTGCGATGCGTTCTCCGGCTGATAAGGATGCGCCTCGGCCAGTCCCATCAGCCGCGCCACCAACTCGTTGACGCGCGGGTTGTACTTCATGGTGCAGGAGCCCAGCGGATACATGCCGTGATCGACGGCGTAGTTCCAGGTGGAGAGGCGGGTGTAAGTGGCGGATGATCTTCGATCTCGCTGACCTCGGGCATGTTGCCCAGGTCCTCGCGCGCCTGCCTTGCCCAGCAGCTCAGCGGCGTCCACTTCGGGAACGTCGAGCGGCGGCAGCTGGTAGGCCTTCTTGCCGGGCGACGACTTCTCGAAGATCAGCCCTTCGTTCTGGCTGATGTGGGTGGTGGCTTTCGTGATCTTCTCGTTCAGGTTCATCAGCGCCACCTCCTCCGCCGCCGCGATCGATGGAGCGCCTTGGCCGTGGTCTCGGTGCAGCACCAGACGGAGGCATTGCCCAGCTCGGGATAAAACTTCTTCAGCGGGAAGCCGCCAATGATCTGCTTCCAGACGAGCGTGATCGTTGATGGCGTAGGGATCGTTCTTGGTCTGGACGACGAATTCGTTGAAGCGCGGCGCGCCCTCGAACAGCACCGTAGCGCCGTGCTTCTTAAACTGCTCGGCGGCGTAGTGCGGCCTTGGCCAGGTTCTGCTTCGCCAGTTCCTTCAGGCCTTCGCGGCCATAGATGGTCATGAAGATGCTGCCATCAGCGCCACCAGCGCCTGGTTGGTGCAGATGTTGGAGGTCGCCTTCTCGCGGCGGATGTGCTGCTCGCGCGTGGAAAGCGTCAGCACGAAGCCGCGCTTGCCATTGCTTGTCGCGGGTCTCGCCGACCAGCCGGCCCGGCATCTGGCGCACGAACTTGTCGCGTGGTGGCCGATGCACGCCGCAGTAGGGCCCGCCAAAGCCCAGCGGCACGCCGAACGATTGCGCCTCCATGCTGACGATGTCGGCCTCGGCCGGCGGCTTCACGATGCCGAGCGAGATCGCTTCGGCGATGGAGACGACCAGCAGCGCGCCCTTCTTGTGCACCATCTCGGCGATGGCGGCAACGTCTTCGATGGTGCCGAAGAAGTTGGGCGACTGGATCAGCACGCCGGCGGTCTCGGTCGTCGACCGCCTTGTCCAGCGCTTCCAGATCCACGCGGCCGTTCTTGCCGTATGCCGACCAGTCGTAGACCGGCATGCCCTGGTAGCGGGCGTAGGTGGCGATGACCTCGCGATACTCGGGATGCACGGTCTTGGCGACGACCGCACTTGGCGCGGCCGGTGACGCGCATGGCCATCATCAGCGCTTCGGCCGCGCCGGTCGAGCCGTCGTACATGGAGGCGTTGGCCACTTCCATGCCGGTCAGCTCGCAGATCATGCTCTGGAACTCGAAGATCGATTGCAGCGTGCCCTGCGCGATCTCCGGCCTGGTAGGGCGTGTAGGCGGTGAAGAACTCGCCGCGCGAGACCAGCGAATCGATCACCACCGGCCGATAGTGCGAGTAGGCGCCCGCGCCGAGAAAGGTGGCGAAGCCCTGGGCGCTGCTCGGCCGCGCACTCGCGGAAGAACTCCACGATCTCGCTCTCGGCATAGGCGCGCGGGATTTTGCAGGTCGCCCTTCAGGCGGTATTCGGCGGGAATGCGCCGCGAACAGATCGTCGATGGAGCTGACGCCGATCTCGCGCAAGCATGGTTTCGCGGTCGGTCTGAGACTTAGGAAGATAGCGCATGCATACCTGTAACTTTCCTGGGCGTATGAATCGGTGCTTTGTATCAGGGCACGACTTTTAGTCGTGCCGCAACAACACCCTCTTATTTTCATCCCGAGCGGGCTTTAGCCCGCGAGGGCCTGCTGTATGGAACCTTATGTAGATAACATTCCGGCGATGGCGGATGCAGACCGGACGCCAAACTCACTGTGGTGAGCGCCCTTCGCGGTGACGGCGCAGGTCCTCGAGGATTGCCTCCACCGTGATCTCGGTGCGATCGTTACGGCGATCGTGATCTTCGATGACTTTTTGGTGCTTTTCGACCGCGCTCAAGAGCCGTTCGGTGCCTTGATTGAGTTCGTGGATCGATGCGCGAAGCTCACGTATATCTTCGGTGTTCTTCACCGTGCTCTCGTACAGCCGGTTTAGCGCCGCCCAAAACTCCTCGAAGCTACCGAATTCCATGTCAATCACTCAGCTCAATGATAAACGATTCGCTGCCGACGCCCGGTGACCTAATCAAATCTTCAGCGACCTTTAACCCCGGCCATCGCCAAGAAGCCCAAGGCTTAAGCCCACTTTACGCGCACGCTGCTCGCTTCCAGAAATGGGGCAAAGCCCGGCTGTTAGACCTGAATCTTAATGGCCGCCTTCTTCGGCGATGAACTTCTCGTAGTCGGCGGCCGACAGCAACTGCGCCGCATCGCCCGCATCCTTCACCTGCACCTTGATCATCCAGGTGCTGTTGGCGTCTTTGTTTACCTGCTCGGGAGCGGTGTTCAATGCCTCGTTCACTTCGGTCACGGTGCCGGAGACCGGCGCGAACAGGTCGGAGACGGCCTTCACCGATTCCACCGAGCCAAAGGTCTTGCCCGCCGTAATCTCGGTGCCCGGCTTGGGCAGCTCGACGAACACGATGTCGCCCAGTGAATTCTGCGCGTAGTCGGTAATGCCGATGGTACCTTTGCTGCCGTCCAGCTTCAGCCACTCGTGTTCCTTGGTGTACTTGTAGTCCGCGGGATAAGACATTTTGATTTCTCTCCTTCGGGGTGGAAGCGCCGGGCTTCAGCCCGGCGAACCAGGAATCAACATAACCGGCTTTAGCCGCGGCGTCCCGGGGCTAAAGCCCGATCGATTATTACGAGGTGTCGGCACGGCTTAAAGCCGTGCCCTTGCCAACCGAAACTACGACTGCTTCTTTGGCCGCTTGTAAAACGGTGTCGGAACCACCTTGCACTTCACCGCCGTGGCGCGGCATTGGACGTTGACCTCGTGACCAATCTCGGAGTGCTCCACCGGCACGTAGGCCAGAGCGATATTCTTCTTCAGGAATGGCGCATAGGAGCCGCTGGTGACATAGCCAATCTCCTTGCAATCGGTGTCCATCACGGAGTAGCCGTCGCGGGGAATGCCGCGCTCCACCGACTCCAGCCCGACCAGGGTGCGCTTGATGCCGGCGGCCTTGGCCTTCTCCAGCGCATCGCGGCCGATGAATTCGCCCTTCTCCATCTTCAGGAAGCGGTCCAGCCCGGCTTCCCACACATTGATGCTGTCGGAGATCTCGTGGCCGTAGAGCGGCAGGCGGCCTTCCAGGCGCAGGGTATTGCGCGCGCCCAGTCCGCAAGGCACGATGCCGAACTCCTTGCCTGCCTCCAGCACTGCGTTCCACACTCGCGCGCTGGTGGCTTCGTCGGTGGGAACGTAAATCTCGAAGCCGTCCTCGGCGGTGTAGCCGGTGCGGGCGATCATGATATTGGGCAAGCCGCACACCGTGCCGTGGGTGAACCAGTAAAACTTTACCTTGGAGAGATCGGCGTCGGTCAGCTTTTGCAAGGTGTCAACGCCGCGCGGCCCCTGGATGGCGATCTGGGTGTAATTGTCGCTCAGGTTTTCGACTTTGCAGTCGAACTGCCTGGTATTGCTGACGACCCAGTTGACGTCCTTCTCGCGGGTGCCGGCGTTGATGACCAGCAGGTAATCCTCTTCGCCCAGGCGATGGACGATAACGTCGTCCACGAAGGTCCCCTGCGGGTAGAGCATGGCAGAGTAGCGGCACTGGCCAATGCCCATGCCGGCGGCGTCGTTCATGGTGATGTGCTGCACCGCCTCCAGCGCCTGCGGCCCGGCGATGTGGATGTCGCCCATATGGCTGACGTCGAAGACGCCGACGCCGTTGCGCACCGCCAGGTGCTCCTTCATCAGGCCGCCGACCGGGGGGTATTCCACCGGCATGTCCCAGCCGTTGAAATCCACCATCTTTGCGCCCATCTGGCGATGAACGGCGTTCAAAGCGGTTTTGCGGATGCTTGTTGCTAGCTGGGTATCAGAAGGCAAACCGGAATCCTTTGGGCGCACGGAACGCCCGATGAAGGTAGGTGTAACCAGTAACGGTAACACGCGGTTTTTGCCACGGTCAACGGAACCGGGCGCGGTCTTGGCGTATCACATGTCGAGGGCGATTGGCGCGGGCTTGCTGCAATCCATTTCGGGAAATTCCCATCCTAAAACGAAAGTACAATGCCTTCCCATTTCTGCATTGGACTTTCGTATCGCAATCTCGCTCCCCACCATCGCCAGACCGTTATTCAAGGGCTATACCGGAAGACCTGGGGATGAACTGCCATGCGCCTTCTTCGTCGAGTCCCTCCGCCTCTCCGTGTCCTTTTTCTGACGCTAACTTCCCTTTCCCTGCTGGCTGGTTGCTGGGTGCTGGCCGCCCCGGCCCAGGATGGCTCGGCCGCCCTGAGCGGCGTGGTGGAAGATATTTCCGGAGCGCGCATCGCCGGCGCCACCGTGGTGCTGGTGAACCGCGACACCGGATGGCGGCGTGAGGTCAAGGCCAACGCCAGCGGCCAGTTTGGGTTCGAGATGTTGCCGCCCGGCCGTTACGACGTCAGCGCCTCGACCACCGCCGACATGACCATCGAGACCATGCAGAACGTGCAGGTGTATGTCGGCGGAGCGGTGGAGTTGCAGTTTCGCCTGGCGCCGGCGCGCCGCACCGAGACGGTTAGCGTCACCGACGTTCCTGAGGCAGTGGACACCACCAGCAGCGAGGTGTCGTCGGTGTTGTCGCAGGAGGCCATCGAGCACCTGCCGCTGAATGGCCGGCGCTTTACCGACCTGGCCCTGCTGACCCCGGGCGTGGTGCAGGACCCGCGCGGGCTGACCTCGAATTCCAACGGCGATTTGTCGTTCGGCGGCATCCGCGGCTATCAGAACACCTTCCTGGTGGATGGCGCCGACAACAACAATTCCTTCTTCTCCCAGGCCAGCGGCCGCTATCGCGCGCCCTACCAGTTCAGCAACGAGGTCATCAAGGAGTTCCGGGTATCGTCGAACTCCTACAGCGCGGAGGTGGGGCGAGCCGGAGGAGCAGTGTTCAACGTGGCCACCAAGTCAGGCACCAACAACTGGCATGGCAGCACCTTCTACTACCTGCGGGACCGCTCCTTCGACGCTCGCCCGGCCTTCACCACCGACATGCCGGAGGACCGGCAGCAGCAGTTCGGCGGCAGCGTGGGAGGGCCGATCCGCAAAGATCGCATTTTCCTGTTCGCCGGCTACGACCAGCATTTCCTGACCATGCCGTCCATCGTGCAGTTCGCCAACGGCGCCAGCAGCGTGGTGCCGACGCCGGCGGATTACGACTCCACCGACAAGGCCCTGGTATTTGCGGCGGCGGCCAAGCTGAACAGCATGGGCGGCAGCTATCCCACCACCATGAACGGCAACGCCGCCTTCGGCAAGCTGGACTTCGTGCTGTCGCAGCGGCATACCGCCTTCGTGCGGCTGAACACTTCGCAGTACGACGGCACTAACAACGTATTCTTCAATCCCTCCAGCCCCATCACCGGCTACGCCGAAAGCTCCAACGGCAGCGAACGGGTGCACACCCAAAGCCTGGTGGGATCGCTGACCAGCGCCTGGTCGCCGACGTTTGCCACCAGCCTGCGGCTGCAGTATTCCCGCGACAACGAAGACTCCACCAGCAATACCGAGGATCCGTGGACCAAGATCTACAACATCATGCAGGGCTTCGGCCGCTCCAACATCCTGCCGCGCAACACCCGCGAGCAGAAGCTGCATCTGGCCGGCACCGCCAGCTATGAGCGCGGACGGGTCCACTGGAAGTTTGGCGGAGACTTCATCCAGGCCTGGACCTATAACTACTTCCCTGCCATGTTTGGCGGCGAATATTACTACGACAACATCAGGGTGGACCCGTTTACCTTCCAGCCTTCGAAGTATGGCGAGACGCTCACTCCCTTACAGGCTTACGCACACAATGTTCCGCGCTACTACATGCAGGACTTCGGCTCGGCGGTGTCGCATCCCAATTCGCGAAGCTATGCCGCCTTCGTGCAGACCACCATCCACCTGAACCACCGGCTGGTGGTGAACGCCGGGGTTCGCTATGACCGGCAAACCTTCGAAGTGCCGGGCCTGGTGACCAACCCGCTCTATCTACCTTCCGGGAAGCTACCCAGTGATATCAACAATTTCTCGCCGCGGGTGGGGTTCGCCTATGCCGTTGGCAACCATCATCCAGTCAAGTTGCAGGGGGCGTTTGGACTCTTCTACTCGCAGGTTCCATCCATCTATGCGTCGCAGGTGGCAACCGACAACGGCGTCAGCCAGAGCCAGGTCTTTCTCGACAACATGATTCCCGCCGACGCCGCGGTTTTCCCTACCTACCCGACGCCGCTGGCGAATTGTCCGTCGGGCACGCAGGTCTGCCAAGTGCCGGCTGCGCTTGCCGGACTGGTGACCACGCAGGTTTCCGCGTTCGCGCCCAACTTCCAGACGCCCTACGTCGAGCAGGCCAACGTGGGCGTCGAGCATGAATTCGGCGACCACTTCGTGGGCTCCATCAATTACCTGCATGTCCACGGCGTGCACCTGATCCGGTCGCTGGATGCGAACCTGCCCGACCCGACCACGGTGGATTATCCGGTGTACAACGACAGCTCGGTGTTCACCGGGCAATATGATCCCGTGCAATCGTTCTCCACCTGGCAGATGACGCCCTCGCTGACTTGTCCTTATCCGCCGTGCATCAATGCCCTGCAGCGCCCGATTGCGCAGCTCGGCACCGTCAACTCCTTCGAAAGCGGCTCCAGCAGTTGGTATAACGGCATGACGGTTTCGCTGAAGCGCAGAATGCACACCGGGC
The DNA here is from genome assembly GCA_963763975.1 of uncultured Acidobacteriaceae bacterium. Lineage (GTDB taxonomy): Bacteria > Acidobacteriota > Terriglobia > Terriglobales > Acidobacteriaceae > Bog-257. Next base: position 203,376 of record CAVXQR010000001.1, on the reverse strand, counting down.
TGTACTTTCAGATTGGCTATACCTACGCCAAGGCGGAAGACGAAGGGCAGGACGCGCTAGTGGTAGGGCGTCCGGGCAATGTACAGGATTCCTATGCCACCGTGCTGGAGCGCGGCCCCAGCGTCACCGACCAGCGCAATCGCTTCGTGGCTTCCGCCGTTGCGGAACCGCGAAAGCTGGAACTCGAAAACCGCTTTCTGAGCGCTCTGTTAAATTCCTGGAAATTTTCCAGCGTGATTACCTACGGCTCCGGCCGGCCCATCAACGCCACCATGGCCGGCGACCCCAACCAGGACGACAATACCTACAATGATCGTCTGCCCGGCTTTAAGCGCAATGCCTTCACCGGGCCGGACTACTTCACCACCGACATGCGAATCAGCCGCACGATTACTCTGAGCGAGCGAGTGAAGCTTTACGTGATGGCTGAGTCCTTCAACCTGTTTAACCGCACCAATGGACGTGTCAATATCAGCGATGATGGTTTCTACAATTCTGCCGGCCAATTTGTGGCTTATTCCACGTCAACCATGGGGGGAGAGTATCCTGGATACTTTCAGTTGAACTCCAAGTTCCTGCTGCCGAACAATGCCTATGCGCCCCGGCAAGTACAACTGGCGCTGCGACTTAACTTCTAGTTAAGGTACGCCAGCCGCAGCGCCGCACTTTTGTGTGGGATGTGTCCAACCCTTTGGTAGCTGGCGGGTTGGCCAGTCTTTGCTTGACTTCCCCGGCGAACATTGGGATAACTACTATTGTCCTTTCCGGACGAGTTTGGGGGTGTTTCCCGTTTGGCGGAAGTCCGCATTCAAGAGGGCGAATCATTAGAAAATGCCCTGCGACGCTTCAAACGTAAGGTCCAGCAAGAGGACATCATCAAGGAGGTCAAGCGACATTCCTTCTACCTCAAGCCGGGCGAAAAGAAGCGTGTGAAAGAAGCGCTGGCGCGCAAGCGCAGCCGCAAAAAGGCTCGTAAAGAGCAGGACTAATAGCACAAAGGCCGCCGTTCCAAGGGCGGCCCTTGTTTTTTCTTATCCTGGTGATGGTTTCTGAGTACCCGGCAGTTTTACTGCTGTAGCCATGCTGTGGAAAGCATGGGGGCCGAACCCAAGGGTGATGTACCTGAGCGATGGAATTGCAACCCCTCGGCAAGGACGCTCAGTCCGCTCCTCCGTGGCGTCGCATTTGACCCTCTCCATCGCGAGGGATCGCGGGCTGAAGGGAGCAACACTCCATGGAATTCCAGGATAAGGTACTGAAGTGTATCGATTGCGGCGCTGACTTCGTGTTTACGGCTGGCGAGCAGCTGTTCTTCCACGACAAGCAGTTCAAGAACGAACCCAAGCGGTGCAAGGCCTGCAAGGTCAAGCGCGCCTCCAACCTCGGCGCGGCCACGCCCACCAGCTATCCCAAAGTAGAAACCCGGACCACCTGTTCGGGATGCGGCAAGGAAACCACCGTGCCGTTCAAGCCGACCCAGGGGCGGCCGGTCTTTTGCCGCGAATGCTTTCAGCAGCGCCGGACGACCGCTGCCACGGCGTGAGCTGAAGTAAGCCCCGTCGCTCCTGATCTCGTTCCCCTAGCGCGCCCGGGGGACGTGTGTCCGCCGGCGCACCACCGCACGTCTGCATTTCGACCAATACCGTGGTTTAGGGAATTCCCGCCTACAGCGCCTTCTTATTGGCGGCGGCGGACGCCTGCTTGACCGGGTTGGGCACCGCGACCTTCTTGCCGGCGGCCTTCTGCTTCTGGTGCTCCACCTTGTGGTCCTGGTGGGTGATCAGCAGCGCTTCCAGTTGCCGCAGCAGGTCGGGAGTGTTCATCGGCTTCACCAGCAGCGATTGCGCGCCTTCGCTCTGCCAGCGCTCGCTCAGCATGGGGTAGGCGGTCAGGATGGCGGTGGCGGGATCGTAATCCTGCTCCTTGGCTGCCCGGATCACGTCGTAGCCGGAGGTGTCGGTCTCCATCCGCATGTCGCTGATGACCATGTCATAGACGCCGTTCTTCACCTTCTGCTCCGCCTCGCGCGACGAGGAAGCGGTGTCCACCTCGAAGCCGTTCATCTCCAGCACGGCGCGAAGGGTGAGAAGGATGGCGAGCTCATCGTCAACCAGCAAAATGCGGCGTTTCATAGACACTCCGTAAGATACGCTTCAAAAGTGAGTTCGTGCGACTTGCGATCCGCTTGCGGGAACCCTGCCGTGCGACGTGGCGCGCACGAGCTTACCACGCGCAACGCGACGGCTGCTGGCCTCAGTATAATCGTTTTGTGGCGACGTATCATGTCGAGAACTTCGGTTGCCGCGCAACCCAGGCCGATGGCGCCGCCATCGAGCGCCAGTTGCTGGAGCGCGGATTGCTGCGCGCCACTGGCGCCTCCCAGGCCGAAGTCGTCGTCCTGAATACCTGCACCGTCACCGCCTCCGCCGATCAGGACGTGCGCGCCTCCATCCGCCGCATTCACCGCAGTAATCCTGATGCGCGAATCCTGGTGACCGGCTGCTATGCGCAGCGCGCGCCGGCGGAACTGGCTGCGCTCCCCGGCGTCAGCCTGGTGGTCGGCAATTCCCACAAGCATAGGCTGGCGGATTACGTCTCGACATCACCCGGCGAAAATAATTTCATTCCCCTGGCGCAGATTAGCGGCGTGGAAGCGAATGTCGTGATCGGCGATATCTTCGCGCATACCGAACTGCTGGCCGCGCCGGTATTCGACGCGGCGGCGGAGAAGACCCGCCCCAATCTCAAGGTGCAGGATGGCTGCAATAATCGCTGCTCGTTCTGCATCATCCCCTACGTGCGCGGGCGCAGCCGCTCGCTGAAGCTCGACGAAATTGCCGCGCCAGATTGACGCGCTGGTCAGCCGATGGCTATCGCGAAGTTGTGCTCTCCGGCATCAACCTGGGACGCTGGGGACGCGACCTGCGGCCGCAGATGAAGTTTGCCGACATGCTGCGCGCCCTGCTGGAGCGGACGGCGATCGAGAAGCTGCGCATCAGCTCGGTCGAACCCATGGACTGGACCAACGACGTGATCGAACTGGTGGCGTCGTCGCCGCGCATCTGCAAGCACGCGCATGTGCCGCTGCAATCCGGCAGCGACCGCATTTTGCGCCGCATGCACCGCAAGTACCGCCCGTGGCATTACGCCGATCGCATCGAGCGCATCCGGTGCGCCATGCCGGATGCGGCCATCGGCGCCGATGTGATGGTCGGCTTCCCCGGCGAGACCGAGGACGACTTCGAGCAGACGCGCGCGTTCATCGAACGGCTGCCGTTTACTTATCTGCATGTGTTCACCTATTCGTCGCGGCCGGGAACTCCGTCGGCCGAGATGGCCGAGCAGGTTCCGGTGCAGGTGGCGCGCGAGCGCAATCGCGTGCTGCGCGAACTGGCAGCGGAGAAGAAGCGCGCGTTCATGGAGTCGTTCGTCGGCCGCGAGCTGGAGGCCATCACGCTGACGCACTTCGATGGCGAGTACACCGAAGCGCTGACCGACAATTACCTGAAGTTGCGCGTGCGCGGCGAGCACGAACCGAATCAGCGGGGACGATTCACGATTGCGACGGCCCTCGACGACGCGCTCATCGGCTGACAGGTCTCTCCCAGAAGTTCATCACCTCCATCGCGAAATTGTCATCACTAGAAGGCCTTCCGGACGACGAAGTATTCCCGTTTCGCAACACGAAGTATCCCCCGTTTTCGCAAGACAATGAGTAAGGGCACGACCTCCGGTCGTGCCGCATGCGCAGCCCCAAGAAAAAGGGCTTCAACCTCTGAGACCCGGAGCGGAGGGGCTGAAGCCCCTTAAGATGGGCAAAACCAAAAATCGGCACGACCGAGGTCGTGCCCTTACTCATTTTCGGCCGCCTCTGAAGCCATGCCTTTGCGATTCATGACCGCTCAATTCATCGCCGCACCCATGCTATACTTTTCACAGAACAGCAGTTACTGCGGAGGACTGTATCGATAAACGTTTTATCCGCACGAATGATCGCATTCGTGCACGCGAAATTCGCGTCATCGATGATCTGGGTAATCAGCTTGGCATCATGACGCCGTATGATGCGCTGAAAATAGCCCGCGAACGCACCCTCGACCTGGTTGAAGTTTCTCCCACCGCTCAGCCCCCTGTCTGCCGCATCATGGACTACGGGAAATACCTGTATCAGCAGGAAAAGCGCGAGCGTGAGGCCAAGAAGCATCAGCACCAGATCACGGTCAAGGAAGTGAAGTTCCGCATCAACGTGGACGATCACGACTACGAGACCAAGAAGAACCACGTGCTGCGTTTCCTGGGCGAGGGCGACAAGGTGAAGGCCACCATCTTCTTCCGCGGACGCGAGATGACGCGGCAGGGATTGGGACGCGGCATTTTGGATCGCCTGATTAAGGACCTCGGCGACAAGGCAGTGGTGGAGTTCCGCCCCCGGCAGGAAGGCAATACCCTGCACCTGATCCTGGCTCCGCCGAAGGTGCAGCCGCCAGCCAAGCCTGCGCAACCCAAGGCGGAAAAGCCGGCCCAGCCGCAACCGCCGCGCCCGCCCGCGCCGCCGCAACAGCAGCAGTAGATCGCTATTCGCTATTCGCCGTTCGCTCTTCGCCAGACCGGAGCGAATCCCGGGTTTGTTAGTTGCCAGATATCAGGGCGAATCCAGGGCTGCGCTTACCAGATCAGAGCGAATGCGCGGTTTGCTCTTTTCCATACCGGGGCAAATCCCAGGTTTGCTCTTTGCCAGACCAGAGCAAGTCTGAGGTTCGGCTCGTTGCCGGATCAGAGCGAACTCAAGTCCCGCTGGCGGGACGGAATATCTTAGCCCGGCGTTTCAACGCCGGGACGGACGGTGTACCGAGATTGGAGCCCCTTCAGGGGCGACATATGCCGGCGTCACCCGGGTAACGCAATCACCGTAAAGCGGCGCGCTGGCCCAAATTGCGCCTTCTATGTTGTAATAGAAAGACGACTATGCCAAAGCTTAAGACTCATAGCGGCGCCGCCAAGCGCTTCAAGAAGACAGGCACCGGCAAGATTAAGCGCGGACACGCGTTTAAGCGCCACATCCTGACTTCCAAGGGCACCAAGCGCAAGCGCCAGCTCGATCGCGATGTCATGCTGGATAAGGCGGATCAGAAGAAGATCGAGCGCATGATCCCCTACTAGAGTGCGAACCCGCCGCATGGTGCGGCAACCGGCGCCGGCCTCCAGGGCCGCGACGGGCAACAGCGAGTGAAGAGGCATCCGGCCCCTCGAATCGCCCGAAGTTAAAGGGCACTGAGCGCGGTCAAGTTTTCCTGCCTCCAGCCGCTTGAACGAAGTGCAAAGGAGAAGCAATGCCCCGCGTAAAACGTGGTACCAAGCGCCGCGCGCGCCGCAAAAAGATACTGGAGCGCGCAAGTGGCTATTACCTAACAAAGTCAAAGCTCTACCGTTCCGCGAAAGAGTCGGTGGAGCGCGGCCTGAAGTTCGCTTACAGCGGACGCAAGCAGAAGAAGCGCCAGTTCCGTTCCATCTGGATTGTGCGCATCGGCGCCGCCGCCAAGCTGAACGGCCTGAGCTACAGCGTGTTCATCAATGGCCTGAAGAAGGCCGGCATTGAGCTGGACCGCAAGATCCTCGCCGATCTGGCGGTCAACGACGCTGCGGGATTTACGGCGCTGTGCAAGCAGGCGCAAGCCGCCACCGCATAGCCGCCCGGCTCAGCAATTCGCAGTCACCACATGGGCGGCCGGCATGGCCGCCCGTCGTGTTTTACACCGAACATGTATACCGTCCCGAAACTCGAGGACTATTCGCCGGAAGCGCTGACCTACGCCGCTGAAGAGACTCGAAGCCGCGCTCGAGACTGGCCGAGATTCAGCACGTCAAGACGGAAAGCGAATGGAAAATCTTTCGCGATCGCTGGCTGGCGCGCAAGAACGGCATCCTCACCCAGGTGAACGACACCTGGCTGAAAGCCGCGCCCGGCCCGTGCTAAGCGCGACGTGGGCCAACGCGTCAACCAACTCAAGGCGCGCGATCGAGATGCGGTCAATCGAGGCATCGCAAGGCAAGCTCGGGCGCTAGCCGATCGGCCGACGCTCGCCTCGCCTCCGAGCGTCTCGACATCACGCTGCCCGGCATTGCGCGGCCCATCGGCGTGCAAGCATCCAGTGCTGCGCACCATGGACGAGATCGTCGCCATCTTCAAGGCCATGGGCTACTCCGTCGGCGAAGGCCCGGAGGTCGAGAGCGACTACTACAACTTCGAGTCGCTGAATTTTCCGCCCAACCATCCGGCGCGCGACACCCAGGACACGCTGTTCATCGCCGGGCAGGAGTCGAAGCCCGCGCGCGAACGTCTGCTGATGCGCACGCATACTTCGCCGGTGCAGATTCGCACCATGGAGCAGCAGCCGCCGCCGCTGCGCATCGTGATTCCCGGCAAGGTGCACCGCAACGATCCGCTCGACGCGACCCACTCGCCGGTCTTCCACCAGGTCGAGGGGCTGGCGGTGGACACCAACATCACCTTCTGCGACCTGAAGGGCACGCTGGACCACGCCATGAAGTCGCTGTTCGGCTCGTCGGTGAAGACGCGCTTCTATCCGTCGTTCTTCCCCTTCACCGAGCCCAGCGCCGACATGCAGGTGAGCTGCATCTTCTGCGGCGGCAAGGGCTGCCGCAAGTGCAAGGGCAGCGGCTGGATCGAGCTGCTGGGCTGCGGCATGGTGGACCCCAACGTGTTCGAGTTCGTGAAGCACAACGGTTACGACGCGGCGAAGATTTCCGGCTTCGCCTTCGGCATGGGCGTCGAGCGCATCGCCATGCTGAAGTACGAGGTGGAGGAGATTCAACTGTTCTACGAGGGCGATGTGCGGTTCCTGGAGCAGTTCGCGTAGAGTCCCGCGAAGCGGGACGGCATATCTTAGCCCACCGCTTCAGCGGTGGGTAAGGCGCAACAAATGATCCGAGTCCCTTTAGGGACGGCATATGAACAGGCGGGTTTCAACCCGCCGCAACACACAAATGCGAATCCTTCCTTCATGGCTGCGTGAGTTCGTTCCCATCGGCGCCGACGACCGTCAACTCGCCGAGGACCCTGACCTCGGCCGGCATCGCGGTGGAGTCCGTCGCCGAGGAGAACGGCGCAACCATCTACGAGATGGACCTGACCACCAATCGCGTGGACGCCATGAACCACTACGGCGTGGCGCGCGAGGCCTCGGCGATTTACGACGTCGAACTAAAGACGGTTGAGCCCGGAACAGCAGGTCCCTCCACTGCGGCGGCCCAAACCGGGTCGCCTCCGGTCGGGATGACAGAAGAAAAAGGCGCGAACGCCGGCGCGCCTCCGGTCGGGATGACAGCGGTAAAAGGGGCGCAAACTACGCCGCCTCCGGTCGGGATGACCGCGGGCGGGGGCCTATTCCCCATCACCATCGAAGACCCGCAGGGCTGCGCGCGATACACCGCCCGCATCATTCGCGATGTGAAGATCGGCCCCTCGCCGGAACACATCGCGCAGCGCCTGGAGCTGCTGGGCTCGCGCTCCATCAACAATGTCGCCGACGCCACCAATTACGCGCTCAACGAGCTTGGCCATCCCACGCACGCTTTCGATCTCGACCTGCTGGAGGGCGGCACCATCATCGTGCGCCGCGCCCGCGCCGGCGAGATGCTGAAGACCCTCGACGGCGTCGAACGCAAGCTCACGCCCGACGACCTGGTCATCGCCGACGCCAGGAAGCCGGTCGCGTTGGCCGGCGTGATGGGCGGCTTCGACTCCATGATCACCGAGCGCACCAGGAACGTGCTCATCGAGTCGGCGTGGTTCGATCCGGCGATTGTCCGCGCCACCGCCAAGCGGCTCGGCATGCATACCGACGCCTCGCATCGCTTTGAGCGCGGCGCCGATTGGGGCATCACGCGCGCTGGCTTGCGATCGTGTGGCCGAACTGATTCTCGAAAGCGCCGGCGGCAAGCTGGAGGGCGAGCGCATTGACGCCATCGCGCGCGAGCCTCGGCAGGAGCCGCTCGTGCTGCGCGCGTCGGAGGTGAAGCGCATCCTCGGCGTGAATCGAGCCAGGCGAAATCGAGCGCATTTTACAGCGGATTGGATTCGGAGCACGCATCCTGCGCAAGCCGTGGGCTTCGACTCGGCTGAGCCGGCGGTGACCTTCGAGGGAAGTTCGCAGGTGATCGGGTGCGTCCGACCTGGCGGCTCGACGTGGAGCGCGAGATTGACCTGCTGGAAGAGCTGGCGCGCATTTATGGCTACAACCGGTTCCCCAACACGCTGCCGTCGTTCACCGGAGCGGTGGTCGAGCTGCCGCATGAGGCGATGCAAACGCGCGTCCGCCAGACCATGCTGGCGCTGGGCTACGACGAGGCCATCTCCATCACCTTCGTCTCCGAGCAGGAAGCGCAGACATTTGGGAAGACCCCCCCAAGCAAAAGAAGCTTGGGTGGGGCACCCGATTCGTCCGCGACCACACCGCTCGCCATCGCCAACCCGCTCAGCGAAGAGGCGGGATACCTGCGCCCGTCGCTGGTGCCGGGACTGCTGAACATGGTGGGCTACAACCTGAACCGCGGCAACGCGGACCTGCGGCTGTTCGAGTGGGGCGAGATCTTCGAGCAGCGCGACAACGCGCACGACGAGCGCCGCCATCTCGCCTTCGCCGCCACCGGCAACGCCGCCGGCGCGAACGTCCACGGCAAGTCCGAGCCATACACGTTCTTCCACATGAAGGGCGATATCGAGCAGTTGCTCGCCGGCTTTCCGCTGCAAGACGCTCAGCTTCGAGGCTGGCGTGCCGCCATTCTTCCATCCCGGCCGATCGGCGCAGGTTCGGATGGACGACGAATGCGTAGCGTATTTCGGGCAACTGCATCCCGACATCGCGGCGGCGCGAAAGTTCCGCCAGGATGTTTATGTCGCGGAGGTATTCCTCGATCGGCTGTTCCGGCTGGGGCTGCGCGAACCGCGCTATCGCCGCATCTCGAAGTTTCCGGCGGTCGAGCGCGATTTCTCCTTCGTCTTTGCCGACGCGGTCAGCTTCCAGGACATCCGCTCGCGGATCGAAGGGCTGGGCATCGCCGAATTGGTCAGCCTGGAACCGGCGGAGATCTATCGCGGTGAGAAGACCGGCGCCGATCGGTATTCCCTACTGCTGCGGGCGGCCTTCCAGTCGCAGGAACGGACCTTGCGCGACGATGAGGTAGCGCAGTGGTCGGCGCAGATCATCACTGCGCTCGAAGGCCTGGGCGGCGTGCTCCGCGCCTAGCAGGAAAATTCACCACAGAGACACAGAGGCCAGGTAAACCGGCCTGGTGAAAGGCGAATAGCGAAAGGCGAAAAGCGGCCTGCTTATGGCTGCGTTCCTTCCGCCCAGTAGCTGCTGCGCGCCAGCACGGTGGCATGGCCGGGGTCCTTCAGGCGCACCGTCACGCGGTGCAGTCCGGGATGCGGCTGCGTCGGCTGAAAGCTCAGCAGGTAGCGGCTGTGCAGATGGTTGTCGAAGTCGGTCATGCGCGCATCGAAACCCTTACCCGAGGCAAACATCCTGTACTCACCGCCGCTCAGCGTCGCGATGGCTTTGGCGGTGTTCTTGCGCATCGCCTGCACCGCCGTGTACAGGGCCTCCATAATGTCGGGCGCGTCGCCTACCTCGGTCTGTTCGGGATGCAGGTCGGGATTGTTGTTGCCGCGCAGGGTGTCGAGCACGTTCGACCTCGCCGGCGAAAAGGCCAGCGTATAGACAACAGTGTTGCTGTTGCCGATGGCTTTAATCACGTCGTCGATCTTTGCGGTGCGGCTGCCATGGTCGCGAGTTTCGCTGATCAGCAGCAGCACGCGCTTGCGGTTCTGGGGCACGCTGTCCAACAGCTTCACCGAATAATTCACGGCATCCAGGATCGCCGCCCCGCTATCGCCGGGCTGCAAACTGTGCAGGGCTTGCTCGATGGCGTTCGGGTCGCCGGTGAAATCCTCAACCGCATGCACGTGACTGTCGAAGGCGAGGACGGCGACTTTCGTCTGCGGCTGCGCCATCAGCGGCCCCAGCATGGTGGGCAGGCCCTGCATCCTGGGGAGCTCAAAGCTCGCTCGGCCGCCACATTGCACCGCGACCACCAGGTACACCGGCTCCGACTCCGCCGTCTCGTCCAGATGGACCGTCTGCGCGACGCCGTCATCCTCGATGACGAAGTCCTTGGCCTGCAGGCCATAAATGACCTCGCCGGTTGCGTCGCGGACCAGCGCCGGCACCAGCACCACATTCGACTGGGTGCGGAAGGTCGGCGGCTCCTGCTGCTGCGCGGCGGCAAGCCCGGTGGCCAGCAGGAGCAGGCTGAAGAGCGCGAATCCTGACAGCAACTTTTTCGGCCGCACCGTCATCCGTTCGGTATCCAGAGAAACAAACCCCACATCCATCAGTTTAGTCGCTGTGCGGGCCGCTGGCCCTGCCGCCGAAGGCGCAATCATGGCCCTGGACCGCCACTCGACCGGCGCTTGCCCCAGCGCCGTTGCACATTCAGGTTCGCCTGTGACGATTCGCGCGCCAATCGCCGATTGCCAAGTTTTGCACCGCGCCTTCTGCGTTATACTGCGCTCACGAAATCAAACTTAGAGGTTGACCCTTCACCATGCCGGCGAACGCAGTTGAAGCTCCTGTTGCCCACTCCACTGCCGATTTCAAGTCCCTGGAAGAGAAGATCCTTCGCACCATCGAGCTGCTGAAGAGCGCCCGCGAGTCCAAGGCCGCGGCCGAGCGCGACGTCAACCGCCTGCGCGAGCAACTGAACGAGCGCGAGGAGGAGTTCGACACTATGCGCCACGAGCTAGTCTCCCTGCGCAAGGAGCGGGAAGAGGTACGTACCCGAGTAGAAAAGATGCTGGACCAAATTGAGGCTTTGAACACGGACGAATCGGAAGCATAATCGAAGGCAGTGGATAGGGATGAATGGTTAGGCGATAGGAATACGGTTTTGCCGCTTTTCTATCCACTAGCCACTGACCACTAGCCACTTGTTGCAGGAGGCTAGTTTGAGTCAAAACGGTAACGGCACCGCCAACGTGAGCGTCCGTGTCGAGATTTACGATCAGACCTATCACTTGCGGGGCAGCGACCCCGAGTACATCGCCCGCCTGGCCGAGTACGTTGACACCAAGATGCGGCTCATCGCGCAACAGGCGGCCACCGTGGATTCGCTGCGGGTGGCGGTGCTGGCGGCGCTGAACATCGCCGACGAATTCCTGGTCCTGCGGCGGCAGTACGACTCCGTGGCCAGCGATTACAACGCTCGCGCCGGGCAACTGGAAGGCGCGCTGGACGAAATCCTCGCCGAAGGCCGCCGCGCCGGATAAACTGCGTATCTCTGGAGGCGCCGCTACCGGCGCCTCGTCCCTAATCCAGACACATCGACCTCAGCACGGCGCTATAATTCTTAACGCACGCGCCGGAGTTTCCCATGCAGTCCCGTAAGGTCGCGTTCGTCGTTCTCGTCGCAGTTCTCTGTTGCACTCCCACATTCGCCAAAAAGAAGAAGCCCGTTCTGCCCGACTGGGTGCTCGACGCCCATACGGTTGTGGTCGTCGGCGATCCCAATACCAGCGTGTCCGTCGCCGATCCCAACGACCAGGTGCGCACCCAGAACGACGTGGAGAACGCGCTGGTGCAATGGGGGCGTCTGCATCCGACGGTTGATATGCAGGATGCCGACCTGGTGATTATGGTGCGCAAGGGGCGGCGGCCCGGGCCGGTGATGGGCGGCACCAACGCCAACGACCGGCCGGTCATCTTCCAACCGGGCGCGGACCAAACACGCATCGGCGGCCAGCGCGGCACCGCGCCCACCGGCACTTCGATGCCGACGGGTTCGACCATGCCGCCGACGCCGGGCATGGAGACCGGCACTCAGGAAGACGTGTTCCAGGTCTTCCGCGGACATTCCATGCATCCGCTGGATTCGGCTCCGGTGTGGCAGTACATGGGCAGGGACGCGCTGCGCGGCAATCCCATGCCGGCGCTGGAGCAATTCCAGGCCGCGGTGGAGCAGAGCGAGCAGGCGAAAAAAGACGCGCAGAAGAGAGATGCCGATAAGGCCAGCCAGCCCGCAGATCCGAATAATTCGCCGCCCAAATAGCCGTCAGCTATCAGCTATCAGCTTTCAGCTAAAACCTCAAGTGCTCGATAGCCTGGAATCAGCTTCGGCTGACAGCCGAGAGCTGACAGTTGATGGCTGATGGCTGAGAGCTGCCAGCTGAGGCCCAAGCCGGCCGATGCAAATAATTCGCTGCCTAAGTAGCCGTCCGATGTCAATATGACTTTGGTGCCGAAATGGCGGCCGCGCGTAACATTTTTTTACCCGCCAGCCCTTGTCATCCTTCGCGCTTTTCCATAGCATCAAATCCAGAAAGCCGGCCTGCAAAGTTTGTACCTGTGGCAACCGTTTTTTGAACCAATGCTCAATGAACAGGGGGCTCGACTCGTTTTTCGGCTCGGTGTGCAACGTTCCGCCACGCGGAAATGCCTAAAGAGCTACGGAGGGTCTCCGCCGTGTTATGCGGGTTCATTGACGGCCCACAGCCTACGGCCCCGCGGGTCGGCTTTTTATTAGCTGTCAGCCATCAGCTTTTAGCTTTTAGCTCTTAGCAACCGATTTCTGGCGCCGCTAGACGTCAGAGCAAGCCTGCTGGCAGAAATGCTGCCGCCTTGCAGGCCGCCATGTTTCCCGTTCGCAGGCCGCCATGTCGGTTCTTGCTTGCTAAGAGCTAACGGCTAAAAGCTAAGAGCTCAGATCCGACAGCTGACGGCTGATAGCTGACGGCTGACAGCTCCTTGGTGCGCGCGACCCTGTGCCTGCATCTACAATAGAAGCGTGTTTCCGCATTTAATCCAGATAGGCAGTTTCAGCCTTCCCACTTACGGGGCGATGGCCGCGCTGGGCCTGATTTTCGGCCTCAGCCTCATCGTCAAGCTGGGCCGCGAGCAGGGGCTCGATCCCGACAAGCTTTGGAACCTCGGCATCATCGCCATCCTGGCGGGCATTTTCGGCGCCAAGCTCCTGATGATCCTGGTGGACTTCAGCTATTACATGGCGCATCCGCGCGAAATTTTCAGCCTGGCAACTTTGCAAGCGGGCGGCGTGTGGTCGGGCGGCTTCGTGCTGGCGGTCATCCTGTGCGTCTGGTACATGCGGCGCAATGCCATGCCGGTGCTGCGCACTTGCGATGTGTTCGCGCCCGGGCTGGCGCTGGGTCACGCTTTCGGCCGCGTCGGCTGCTTCGCCGCCGGCTGCTGCTACGGCAAGCCCACGCACGTGCCCTGGGCCGTGGTGTTCACCAATCCCATCGCTCATGCTGTCAGCGATACCCCGCTGGGCACGCCGCTGCATCCCACGCAGATTTACGAGATGGTGCTGGAGCTGTGCAACTGCGTCTTCCTGGTGTGGCTCATTCGCCGCAAGAAATTTGAAGGCGAGATCATCGGGACGTACATGATCATCTACGGCGTGGGCCGCTACTTCATCGAGTTCTTCCGCGACGACGCAGGCCGCGGCAACTTCTTCGGCTTCATGAGCGGCACCCAGGCCATCGCGCTCTGCCTGGTCATCTTTGGCGGACTGCTGTGGATGCGCCGTTCGCCGTTGCGCCAACCGGTAGCGCTGAAGGCAAACTAGTTTCGAGTTTCAAGTTTCGAGTTTCAAAAACAGTTTCGAGTTTCAAGTAAAAGCGAAGACCGGTTTTCAGCTTTAAGATTCGGGTTTCAAGTTTCAAGCGGAAACGGAGAGGCTGTTTCAGGTTGCGATGCAAAATCGCAGCGAGGCTGCCGGCCAAGGTCGAAACTCAAGACTCGAAACTGGAAACTCGAACCTGGTTTTGAAACCTGAAACTCGAAACTGTTCCCGAAACTGTGACACCGCCATTTCCAATCACCATCGCTGTCCCTGCTGACGCTACCGGACAGCGGCTGGACCAATTCCTGACCACGCAGATCGACGGCATCAGCCGCGCCCGCGTGCAGCAGGTGTTGGAAGAAGGCAAGGCCCTGGTGAACGGTGCTGCCGCCAAGGCGTCGCTGCGGTTGCGCGGCGGGGAAGAGATCGTCGTGCTTGGCGATCCCCAGCTTGCGCCGCTGCGCGCCATGGCCGAGGACATCCCCCTCGACATCCTGTATGAAGACGATGACCTGGCAGTGGTGAACAAGCCGGCGGGCATGATGGTGCACGCCGGAGCGGGCGCGACCGACGCCGAGCGCAATCGCGGGACGCTGGTCAATGCGCTGCTCCATCGCTTCGGACAACTGTCAGGCACCGGCGGCGAACTTCGACCGGGCATCGTGCATCGGCTCGACAAGGAAACCAGCGGGCTGATCGTGGTCGCCAAGAACGACGTCGCCCATCGCAAGCTGGCGCAGCAATTTTCGGGACGGCAGGTGAAGAAGCGATACCTTGCGCTGGTGCAGGGCTGGCCCCGCGAGAATAAGGGCACCTTGAACGCGGCCATCGCCCGCGATGCCATTCGTCGCATCCGCATGACCACGCGCGGCAGCGGCGGTCGCACCGCCGTCACGCATTATGAAGTACAACGCCGCATCGATTCGCCCTACGGCAAGTTCGCGCTGCTGGATGTCCGCATCGAGACCGGGCGCACCCACCAGATTCGCGTGCATCTGTCGTCCATCGGACATCCGGTGGTGGGCGATACGCTGTATGGGGCAGCGGCGGAATTGCGTCGTCCCACCGCCAAAGCCAGGGCTGGCGGGCGTTCCGGAGCATCGCCGCAGCCAGCCACCAGCGATGCCAAGCAGCCGCCGGTACTTTCGCTGGATCGCAATTTCCTGCACGCCGCGGCCATCGAGTTTGCCCATCCACGTACCGGGGCGCCGCTCAACTTCACGGCGCCGCTGCCGCACGAGTTGCAGCAATTTCTGGATACCCTCAGCCAGCAGATATAATGGCTGCAACGTTCATGAAACCTTGGTTAATCGTGGTCCTGTTGGCGGCTTTGCCGTGGGGACTGGCCGCCCAGAGCCAGCAAGAGCCGTTGCCGTCTGCGCCATCGGCCAGCAAATATCCGCCAAAACCTAAGCCGAGTGCGCCGCCGGCGGACAACAACGCCGCGTCGCAGCAACCGGCTGCGCCGCAGCAGCCCAGCACTCCGGCCCAGGCGCCGGCAGCAAATTCTGCGCAGAATCCGGCCGACGAGCAGGAGCCGCTAACCACCATCACCAAGCGCGTGGACGAGGTGAACGTGGTGTTCACCGTGACCGACAAGCGCGGCCGCTTCATCAAGGACCTGACGCAGAAAGATTTTCGCGTCTTCGACGACGACAAGCCGGCACAGAGCATTCGCTCCTTCAATCGCGAGACCAATCTTCCGCTGCGCGTAGGCCTGCTGATTGACGCCAGCAACTCGGTTCGCGACCGCTTCAAGTTCGAGCAGGAAGCCGCCATCGAATTTCTCAGCCAGATCATCCGGCCGAAATTTGATCGCGCCTTCGTTATCGGCTTCGACACCACGCCGGAAGTGACCCAAGACTTCACCGACAACACCGAGTCGCTGTCGCACGGTGTACGCCTGCTGCGCCCGGGCGGCGGCACCGCGTTGTATGACGCCATCTACTTTGCCAGCCGCGATAAGCTGATGCAGTACGACAAGAACAGCACGGTCGCCACCCGCCGCGCCATCATCCTGCTCAGCGACGGCGAGGACAACCAGAGCCGGGTGTCGCGTGAGGAAGCGGTGGAAATGGCGCAACGCGCCGAGGTCATCATCTACACCATTTCCACCAACACCAGCGGCATGGTGACGCGCGGCGACAAAATTCTGAAACACTTTGCCGAGGAGACCGGCGGCAAGGCCTTCTTCCCCTTCAAGATCCAGGATGTGTCCGACGCCTTCTCGCAGATTCAGGACGAGTTGCGCAGCCAGTACGCCATCTCGTATAAGCCTGCCGACTTCGACGCCAACGGCAAGTATCGCAAGATCGAAATCCTGGCCGACAACAAGAAGTACATCGTGCGAGCCCGCAAAGGCTATTACGCGCCGAAGCAGTAGGTCAGTTTCAAGTTTCGAGTTTCGAGTTTCAAAATCGAGCGCAGGCCGTGAATCAGCTTTCATCCTTGCCGACAGGGACGAGAATCGCGATTGGAATTGTGACTGTGCTTGGTTTCGCGATTTCGGCTTTGTTTCTCTTTCTATAGCGTCTTCTTTGCCGCTCTCGGCATTGACGCTCATATCCGGCATCACTCGCTCGGGACGGTCGTACCCGCCCTAGCGTCGGCAATACTCGGGGCGGGCTGCGCATACACTACTATCGCGTTCACTCGCGGCCGGACCTGGGCATGGTGGGGTGCGCTCGCTGTGAGCACATTGTTATTGCTGTTTGGAGCCAAAGTGGCCTATTCCGCTTTTTATTCGAATGATCCGTATACGCAATCTGAAGCTGTTTTCGCGCTTGCTCTCGGCGTCGTCCTGGTGGTTCCGGCCTTACTCTCGTTGATCCTCTTGATCATGCCCAGAGTTCGCCGCAGATTTCTGTTACGCGGCGCATCGCTAGGATGAAGCTCGGATCGTAACCAGGTCTTGCTATATCCTTCTCGTTGACCTCAACGTTGCTCTTCTAACTTGGAATTCGACGCCGTTTTTGAAACTTGAAACTCGAAACTGGTTCTTCATGGCCCGCATCCACGTTCTCTCCGAAAATGTCGCCAACAAGATCGCCGCCGGCGAGGTAGTGGAGCGCCCTGCCTCGGTGGTGAAGGAGTTGCTGGAGAACGCGCTGGATGCGGGCGCGCGCCGAATCCGCGTCAACATCGAGGCCGGCGGCAAGAAGCTGATCCAGGTGATGGACGACGGCTGCGGCATGGTGCGCGACGACGCCATGCTGGCCTTCGAGCGCCACGCCACCTCCAAGATTCGTAATGCCGACGACCTGCTGAGTGTCGCGACCCTGGGCTTTCGCGGCGAGGCGCTCCCCTCCATTGCGTCGGTGAGCCGCTTGCGGTTGGAGACGCACGCGCCCGAAGACGCGGCCGGCACGGTCATCGAAATCAATGGCGGCAAAATCCAAACCGTCGAAGAAGCTGGGATTCCCGCAGGCACTTCGATCAGCGTGCGCGACCTGTTCTTCAACGTGCCGGCACGGCGCAAATTCCTGAAGGCCGAATCCACCGAGCTCTCGCACATCGCGTCGCTGGTGACGCACTACGCGCTGGCGCATCCCGAGATGCACTGGGAGCTGCATTCGGCCACCAACGCCATGCTGGTGGCGCCGCCGGTGGCCGACCATTCGCAGCGCATTTACCAGGTATTCGGCAAGGAAGTTCTCGACCAGCTCATCCCGCTGAGCGCGTTGCTGCCGCTGGAGCGCATCGGGCTGCCGCAGCCGCCGCCGTGGCGACGTCGGTCGCTCGAAGAAGAGCTCGAAGAGCCGGCCGAGGTAGTGAAGGGCGAGGTGAGACTGCACGGCTTCGTGTCGCGGCCGGAGATCCAGAAGCTCAACCGCAATTCGATTTTCATCTTCGTCAACGGCCGCCTGATTCGCGATCGCGTGGTGCAGCACGCGCTCACCGAGGCCTATCGCAACATCATCCCGCCGACGGTCTATCCCGTGGTGCTGATGTTCCTGGAACTGCCGTACACCGAGGTGGATGTCAACGTTCACCCTTCGAAGACCGAGGTGCGCTTCCGGCAGTCGTCGGTGCTGCACGATTTCATTCGCGATTCGGTGCGCGCCGCGTTGAGCAAGGCGCGGCCGGTACCGGCTTTCGCTACGGAAATTTATGCGCAGCCCAAGGCGTCGTCGTCGCTCACACCGGGCGCGCGTGCCTTCTCCGGCGACGGACTGGAAATAACCGCCGCCGACGCTGCCTTCGCCTTGCACGCGCAGGAACTGCCCGCGATGAGCGGACGCCTGGGCTTTGAAGGCGCCGGTTTCGCCGTGGAAGGCAACGCCGCCGTCCCGGTAGCGCGCTTCGGACGGCAGACTTTCGCCAACGCCGCGGCGCCCGCGCGGGAAGTGGTGGCCGACAACAGATGCAGCCCTGCTCTGCCCGACGACGACGCTCCCGCCGGCCTGGAGTCGCTGGCCACGCTGAAGCCGCTGGGCCAGATTCGCGATTCGTTCATTCTGGCGGTCAATCCGCAGGGGTTGTGGATCATTGACCAGCACGTGGCGCACGAGCGTATTCTGTTCGAGCAGATCTGCCGGCAGCGGCTGGCCGCCGCGCCGGAACGACAGCAGTTGCTGATGCCGCTGATCATCGAGATGACGCCCAGCCAGTTGGCAGTGTTCGCCGAAATTTCCGACGAACTGCATCGCAACGGCTTCGAGGTGGAACCCTTCGGCTCGCGCACCCTGGCGGTCAAGACCACGGCGGCGGGAATCGATGCCGCGCAGATGTCGAGCATCTGCTGCACGAAATCCTCGACCAGTTTGAGCGCGAGGAGCAGGCGCTGAACCTGGACCGCATTCGCATCGGCATCGCCGCCAGCATCGCCTGCCACGCCGCCATCAAGGTGAACATGCCGCTGGAGCAGAACAAAATGGAGTGGCTGCTGCGCGAACTGGCCAAGACCGACTGCCCGATGAGCTGCCCGCACGGACGCCCGGTGGTTCTGCGGTATTCTGTAAAGGACATTCAGCGGGCGTTTAAGAGAATCTGAAAGAAGCAATTAGCAGTTAGCGATTAGCAATTAGTTAAGACTTGGCGGGTTGACCGCTGAGCCAAGTCGAGCACCGGTCTCTCTAAATGCCGAACAGAGACATTCGCTAATGGTTAAGTGCCCAACACTCCATGTCTTTGCTAATTACTAATCGCTAGTTGCTAATTGCTGTCTCTATGCACGAAACGCAGCTCCAGGAATTGCGGCGCGAGAAGTGGCGGCTGAACGGACAGCCGGTCCACAGGCTGGACGACGCGCGCGCGTTCATCGAGTCGGTCGGCGTCTGCCTGCTGTATCCGCAACGGCCTGCGGTGCTGGCCCCGACTTTCGTCGGAGCCTACATCGGCAGCGAGGAGCGGCTGCCGACGTCGCAGATGGCCTTTGCCGATCCGCGCGCCGCCGAAGCCAAGGAGCTGATGGTCCGCCTGCTGCGCGAGCGGTCGGCGTTCGAGACGCACGTTTATGCTGACAACAGCTTCATCGTCTCGGCCTCGCTCTTCCCTTATTTCTACGGACTAGTCGGCGACCGCAATCCGCGGCAGGCACCCAAGGCCGGCGCGCGCTCGGAGTATTCGCAGCTCGCGGTTGACACCTTCGGCGTGATCGAGAAGCACGGACCCATCACCAAGCACCGGCTGCGCGAGTTGCTGGGCGGTGATCTCTCGGAAGCCGCACTGGATCGGGGTCTCGACGAGCTGGCTGCCAAGCTGCGCATCACCCGCGTGGACTACACTCCCGACGGAAGGTGTCTCCTGGGACGTGCTCTTCCGCTGGGCGCCGGAGGTGGTCAAGCATGGCATGCATCTTTCTGTCGCCGAATCGCTGTCGGCGCTGGTGTCAAAGTATCTGGACTGTGTGCTGGCGGCGCAGCAGGAAGAAGTCGAACATTTTTTCTCGCCGCTGGTGGGACGCGCGCGGGTGCGCGAGGCCATCAATGCTTTGCAGGCGGCGCGCGAGTTGAGCTTCGTGCACGTCAACGGCAAAGTCATGCTGCAAATGCGCTCGCTGGAATTACCGGCGCCCGCTTATGTTCCCAAGCCACGCTTCACGCCGCAGCCGCCGCGGCCTGGCAAGCCGCTGGTGGAGCGGCGTCCCCGCAAATCGGCGGGGCCCGCTCGTCCGCGAAATCCCAAGCCGGACAAGAACGCGCGAATGATGGCGTCGCGCAAACTGGTGATCGCCATTGATGGCCCCGCCGGCTCCGGCAAGAGCACCATTGCGGCGCGGCTGGCGCGGCAACTCGGCTACGTGAACCTGGAGAGCGGCGCCATGTATCGCGCGCTGGCGCTGAAGGCCATGGAGCAGCAGGTGCCACTGGATGACGCCGAGGCGCTGCGTCAACTCGCGACTAACACGAAAATTGAGTTGGAGCCGCAAGGCGAGGGCAATCGCGTGCTGCTGGATGGCCGCGAGGTCTCGCAGCGCATCCGCCAGGAAGACGTGACTGTCGCGGCATCGCGGGTGTCGGTGCATCCGGCGGTGCGGCAGATCATGGTGGCGCGCCAGCGCGAGTTGGGCGCGCAGGGCGGCGTGGTGATGGAAGGGCGCGACATCGGCACCGCCGTTTTTCCCAACGCCTACGTGAAGATTTTTCTGGATGCCGACGCGGCGGTGCGCGCGCAGCGACGGGCGTTGCAGAACGGCACGCTTTCGCCCGAGGACGAAGCTCGCGTGCTGGCAGAGATTGCCGCCCGCGACCAGCGCGACCGCACCCGCAGCACGTCGCCGCTGGTGCCCGCGCCCGATGCGGTAATTGTGGACACCACGCACAAAAGCATCGACGACGTGGTCAGCGAGATTGCGGGAATCGTTCGAGCAGTGGATAGTGGATAGTGGATGGTGGATAGAGCGTACCCAGCATTCCGCGCCAAAAGCAGGCGCTCCATGCTGGGCTGTCATGACACGCGCCTGCGGCGCTCTTATCGGCGCGAACCAAGCACCTGCGCAGGTGCTTCAATTCTTCCGACCGTGCGACCGTTACAGCCCGATCTTCCGCCGGAGCGCGCCGCCGATGGCGAGCACTCCGGAGCCGAACAACAGGATAGTGCCGGGCTCTGGTGTCGTCGAGGTCGAGCCCGTGCTGGTGACATCAAACAACTGAAACGACTCCGACGGGATTGTGCCCAAGGAACTTTGCTGGGCTAGCGAGGGACAACCGCCGCCATTGCCATTGTCGCCGGTGCATCCGGCTCCGCTGTTTTCGTCCCAGTAAAGCGGATTGCCCTGCGTAGTCACGGCGTTCTGCAGCGTCAGCCAATAGGTGCCCGGACCGAGTTGGATATTCAGGCCGCTATCGGTTATTTCGTCGATGTCGTAGCCATATTGGTTGGTATAGAGATAATCGGATGACACCGCAACCGTGGTCGGCGTTCCTCCGAACGGCGAGGTGCCGATCGAATAATCAACCGACACGGCGGTATCGCCAGGGTACGCCCACACGCCAAATTGAAAGCCCGTGATCTGGGTAGAAGGGGAAGTAAAGGTAAATGTGTCGGTTACCGCATAGCCGAAGTTGATGGTCTAGGCATCCACCGTGCCGTTGATTGGGCCGTTGTCGTAGTCAATGAGATCGGCAAACGACGACGCAGTGAGCGTCAACAACACCACTACCGCTGCAACCAGCGTCCGAGTTTTCATGGTTCCTCCTCGAAATCAGTTACGCAATAACCGTAATCGGAGTCGCTACGGCCTGAGCTTGCGCCGGAGCGCGCCGGCAACGCCAATCAGCGCGGTGCCGAAGAGCATGATGGTGCCGGGCTCGGGCGTGGTGCTGCTGGTGTTGGTGGTGGCGGTACTGTCAGTGAAGCCGATGATCTGGAATGACTCGGATGGGATGGTGCCCAGCGCGCTTTCCTCTGCCTGCGATGGCCCGCTGTTTTCATCCCAGTAGAGCGGATTGCCCTGGGTGGTAACCGCATTCTGCAACGTCAACCAGTAGTTGCCGGCGCTGATGGCAATGTTGAGGCCAACTCGCGATTTCCTGATCGATATCGTAGCCATATTGGTTGGAGTATTCGAAGGTGCTGGTCAGGGCGATGGTGCTGGGTGTGCCGCCGAAGGGCGAGGCGCTGAGAGAGTAATCCACGGATACGGGAGTATCCCCGGGGTACGCCCACACGCCGAATTGGAAGCCGGTAATGGTCATCTCCGAGGGTAAGGTGAAGGAGTCGGTTACCGCGTAGCCGAAGTTAATGGTCCAGCCATCCACGCTGCCGTTGATGGGACCGTTGTCATAGAGAGTGATATCGGCAAACGCCGGCGCTGCTGCAAGAGCCAGCGCAAGAGACAGCACCAGTAGCAAGTGGGCTTTCATGGACGATCCCTCCATTGCGTAGTCGAGATTTTTCGTGCTGGTGTTGCAGGCCGGGGACCGAAGTGCGCGGCCATTGTGATGCCGATAGGATGGAAAGTCAAGAAACAGTTGTCGGTTGTCAGTTGGTAATCGCGGTGCTATTGGGGTGCGGACATGTGCCGCCCCTGAAGGGACTCCGGAATGTTCTTGGGGGAAGCTTACCCAGCGTTCCGCGCCAAAAGATGGCGCACCACGCTGGGCTAAACTAAGTCGCGCCTCCGGCGCTCTTATCGGCGTGAAGCGAGCACCTTCGCAAGTGCATGCGCAGCGTGATTCCTACCGGCAAAGAAAAACCCACTCAAGCTGAAGCAACTTGAATGGGCTGTCTCAAGTCAATCCCGAGTTTCAAATTTCGAGTTGCGAGTTTCGAGGCGAAGCCGAGAACCTAAGCAATGACGGCTGATGGCTGACGGCTGACAACTGACTACTGGCTACTGCCTCTCAGCTTTTGCTGATCCGTATCGAGCCGGTGTCGGTGTTGATCTGCAGCTTGCTGTTGCCGTTGCCTACGGTGCCGCTGGCGGTGGATTCGCCGCCATTCTCGTTGACCTTCACGTTATCGAAGTCCGACGAGATATCGCCCTTGCGGGTGGCGGCATTCACCTGGAAGCCGGAACCCGAAGGCAGCGTCAGGGTGACATCGCCGTGTTCGGTGGTGATGGTCATCTTACCCAGCGCGACCTTGCCGCCGGCAGCACCCACTTCCACGTCGCCATTGGTGGTTTGCAGTTGCAGGTCGCCGGTCACGCCCTGGACGGTAATGTTCTTGGAGCGAGTGATCACCCGGGTGGGGCCGGTCACGTCGTCGCCGCGAACGTCGCTATCGTCAATCTCCAGGCTGCCGGGGATGGACGCAATCTGCACATCCGAGCGCGAAGACTTGAAGGTGACGGTCTTGGCGATCTTGCTGAGGCGAATGTCGTCGAAGAACTCGCCGTTCAAGTGCACCGCTCCGGCCACGTCGTCGAGGGTAACGTTGTCAACGCGGCCATCCACGTCCACATCGCCGGTCACCTGGGTGGCGCGAATGGAGCCTTTCTCCAGCGACAACTTCGCCGAGCCGGTGATGTCGGCCAGGGTAACGTCGCCATGCTGCCAGTTAATCTTCAGGTCGCTCTTGCGATCGTTCACGTTGACGTCGCCATAGCGGCCGGCCACGTCCAGCGCGGCATTACGCGGCAGGAAGATGTCCATGTCGGAGTTCACGCCATGTTCGCCGGCGCCATGGGTGTTGGCGTCGAGCAGCACGGTGGTCCCGTTCACGGTGATCTGCGGCTGCGACTGCTTGTCGTAGCTGTCGGCGTCGTTCTGGTTGCCGGCATACAGCTTCTTGTGCACCACCACGCGCAGCTTGCCATCGTCGGAGGGCGAGAAGTTCAGGCTGCCGTGATCGCACACCACGCGCAGACTGCCGTTCGCCGGGAAGTCGTGCTCCAGCGTCTGATCAAAGTTGAACGAGGTGCCGAACAGGCCGCCGAGATCGTCGTCCATCTCCATCTGATTGCGCAGACCACCCCAGTCGACATCGGAGGTATGGTGCGCCGCCAATCCAACAATCACCAACAGGATCAGCAGGCATATGCCAAACGCTCCCAGGTGGCGCGGGCGGTAGCCCTGGCGGTAGGCGGTCTCATGCTCGATGATCGCGATCACGCCCCACAGGATGAGCAGCAGCGGCCAGAAGCGCCCGAAGTAATGCCACACCGGGATGTGGTAGCCGATGTTCCTCAGCAGGAACAGCAGGCCGATGACAATCAGCACCAGCGGACCAGCTATGGAGCGTCGGGTGCGATAAATCACCGGCTGTGGAGGCACGGGCGGCCGTGGCGGATAGTTGTTAGGACTAGCCATTGTGCACCTCCGGATCGTTAGGATTCTTCCAGGCCGTGGGCGTAATCGCCGCGGGCGACGTGGGCGGCGGCGTCACCACCGGCCCTTGTCCGGGATACTGTCCCGGAGCGAATGTGCTGGCCAGGGACGGGCGGTGGCATCATGCCGTACTCGCGCGGAACGTGGCCGGCGGTGGACGCGCTGTGCTTGAGGAAACTCATCAGGCCGATGACGATCAGGATCAGCGGCCAGCTATGGTCGAACCCGATGTGATGCATCGGCAGCATCTGGTCGAACAGAAACAGCACGCCAAGAGTGATCAGGATGACCGGGCCCATGAAGCCATGCATCCGGCAACGACTGCACCGACACAACGGGTTATAGCGGTATTTCATGGCTTCCTCCTAACCCCGTCCCTGGCGCTTCATCATGATGCGGATTCCCACCGCGATCAGGATGAGCGGCCAGAAACGCCACACCCAATCAAAGTGCAACAGGTTCAGCTCGTTCAACAGAAACAGCACGCCCAGGCCGATCAGGATTACTGCCCCCAGCGGGACCTTCGACTGCGGTGATTCCGGCTCGGCAGGCATGGTCTGCACCACGCCCGGGGTCACCGTGCCGTCCGGATTGGTCACCGGCACAGCCGTCGCCACCGGCGCCGCTTTGGCCGTACGCGAACCGGAGAACATGTTGTTCAGTCCCAACGGATCGGGAGGCTCCAGTCCCATCTCCCTCGCCTTGGCCGTCTTGTAAGCCTCGATGGGCATGTAAACCACGAAGGCGGCGATGGCGATGCCGAAGATGTCGTTGATGTTATTGGTCATCCAGATGAGCGTGGCGAAGATCAGCACGTGGATGAAGCCCTTGCCGTACTCTCCGTTGTACATGGCGCCGACGCCGGGAATGAATCCCAGCACCGCGGCCAGCCCCGGACTGGGCGCATTGACCACCACCGGCGGAGGCACCGCGCCCAGCGGGGGCGGAGGTGGCACCGTGCCACTGACATGCGAGGCCAAACACTCCTCGCAATAAATAACGCCACGGACATCACGGGCACACTGGCTGCATACTGGCTTGCCGCAAGTGCGGCAGTATGCAACAGCGGGTACGTCCACATGGTTGGCGCAGTTCATGCGATTCTCCTGTTCAGCCGGGCCTGAGCGATCTGGTACTGCGTAACCGTGGCGGCAGCCGGAAGCAGCCGGCTCTCTCCACGGTTGTAACTCTGATCACGACGCTGCGGTTTGTTCTCCGGAGCGGCGTTGGACGGACTTTGAGGCGTATTTCCCTCCTGCTTCTGCGGAGTCGCGGCGTGACGCAAATCGCGCACGCGCGACTCGATCTCGTACACCAGGCGAATGTTCTCGTAGTAACGGACCACCCTCGCTTGGGTGCTGTAGTACGCCCGCTCCAGCCCCTTGGAGCTGAAATCCAGGCGCTTTACATCGGCCAGCTTGAATCCGGCAATTCCCAGCAGCATGGTGATGGAGAAGAAAGCCATGCCGAACGACATGGCGAAGCGCGGCGTTGCCACCGGCGCAAACCACGGCGACAGCCGCGCCTTCAAGCGCGACCGCCAGCCTGCCCCTTCCACTGCCACCACCGGCTTGGGTTCCGGTAATTGGCCGATGGTCTGCGCCAGGATGTTATGCACCAGATTGCGCGGCGGCTCAACTTCGTCCAGCTCGCTCAACCAGTGCATCCCGGCCCGGGCTTCGGCGAACATGGTCCGGCAGGCTTCGCAGCTCTGCTGGTGGGCCTCGAAGGCCACCAACTGGGCGCCGCTCAGCGTGCCGTCCAGAGCTTCGGCCAGCAGGGCCTCGCTCTCGCCGCACAACATTCCGGATTTGCGCTCATCAGCCATTAACTTACCTGCCTGTAAGTACGTTGTAACAGCCTGGCTAGTTCCGTTCGTCCCCGATTTATGCGGCTTTTCACGGTGCCCTCGGGGACCTTGAGGGCAATGGCAATGTCCTTGTAGTCCATGTCCTGCAAGTCGCGCAGAATCACTGCTTCCCGCAGCTCTGGTGAGAGCTTTTTCAGCGCCTCGTGCACCATCTTCCTGGTCTCCTGGCTCCCAACCTGGGCCTCCGGACTGGCAGACTGGTCCTGCAATTGCTCAGCCATGGTCAGGCCGTCTTCCTGGTTGCCCGGGGTGGCGTCCAGCGAATCGGTCACCCGGTCATACTTGCCCTTACGGAAGTGGTCCACCAGCAGATTGCGGGTTACGGTGGTCACCCAGGTCATGAAAGACGCGCGGCCGGTGTCATAAGAGCTGAGCGTCCGATAGACCTTGATGAACACGTCCTGCGCCAGGTCGGCGGCGTCGTCCGGCGAGCCCGAAAAGCGGTAGCAGATGTTATAGATCCGGCGATGATACTGCTGGACGATTTCCTGCCATGCCACGGCGTCGCCGGCCACACAGCGGCGAACCAGAGCATTGACAGCTTGGGTATCGTCCAAACCTTACTCCCGAGGGCGTGACCCAGCCCCAAATCCTTTTAAAACTATAGGCTTATACGAAAATGACGGCCCGAAAGTTCGAGCTGCGCCGGCTGCACTTTGCCGCCTCCCCCGCCTAAGTCCCTGAATTCTAACGGGTAAACCGTCGCCTGGGCGGGGAGTTTGCGCCTGCATTGTAGCAGGGTGGAGGAATGCGGTTGCGGAAAGCGAAAGGCGCGCTCTGCGAAGGGGGACAGCGTTGATTTTCGCATCGCGATGAGTAAGGGCACGACGGGCAAGTAAAAGGGCTTCAGCCCCAGAGCCGCGGAGGGGCTGAAGCCCCAGCGACAAAGGAAGGACTGCTAATCGGCACGACCGGAGGTCGTGCCCTTACTCATTTTCCCCGCTGGCCGTTACTCCAGCGCGGGCTGCTCGTCAAAGTCGGTCAGGCTGGCGATCACCGTCTCTGACAATGCCGCCAGCGCGAAGAACTCGGCCTCGGGATCATCGTGGAAGCCCATCGCTCGCGGCATCGCCGCCGACAGCCCGGCGATCCCGGCGTCCACCTTCCCGTGGGTTTCGTAGCTGAGGATGTCGTAGCGTCCGCCGGGATAATCGGTGAGCAGGATGTTGGCCGCCTTGGCGCCGCCGCAGACCATCGCTCCCAGCGCCGCCCGCTTGTTGCGCCGCCACATCACCACGCCCGCTGCCAGAAACGTGCCCGCCATGGCGTAATCCAGCGCAGTGTGCGCCGTGGGAGAAACCATCTTGGGCAGCTTGCGCGCCGCCAGCTTGACCAACGAACTCCACATCGCCATGGACCCGACCTCGGGAAGAATATTGCCGGAGGGCCGCAGAGCCAGTGCTCCAGCCAGCCCGCCGATTGTACGCTGTCGGCGCAATCCGAAAAAAATGAGCCTCAAATCTATCTCGTAAGGGTTACTGTTCTGCCCGCTGTGTGGCACAATGACCCCTCCGTGGGGTCACTTTCTTCCGGGGATGGGTCAACGCTTCAATGGCGGGCTCTGAGAATCGGGCGGCATTCTTCAGTTATTCGCGCGCGGATTCCGAATTCGCTCTCCGGTTGGCTTCGGACCTGAGGGCCGCAGGCGCCCATGTCTGGATCGATCAACTCGACTTGGAGGGCGGCGAGCGCTGGGACGTTGAAGTACAGAATGCGCTGAATGCCTGTCAGCGAACCCTGGTGGTGCTTTCGCCTTCTTCGGTGAACTCTACTAATGTTCTGGATGAAATCGCGTTCGCGATGCGAAAAGGGAAAACCGTGGTCCCGATTCTGTATCGTGCCTGCGAAGTTCCGCTGCGGCTGGAGCGTTTGCAGCGAATTGATTTTCAGCACGATTATCAGGTCGGTCTAAGTGCGCTTCTTCGCACTCTGGGAATTCGGCAAGCGCCGCCACCGCCGCCTCCGCCTTACTATTCATCACCAAGACCCGCGGTTCCGCAGACGCCACCGCCACCACCTGTTGCGCCTGCATCGCCGGGGCCCGTTGCCAGAAAGCGGACGAGCGGAAAACTGGTGCTGCTCGCTCTGGCGGGGTTGGCCGTCGCTGGCGTTGTGCTTTACCTCGCGGCACGACCCAAATCATCCGCGCCCCAAAACCGACAAGCCGAACAAATCAGTCCCGAGGCGCAGAAAGCGATGACAATTGAGGTGCCCAAGCGGCCCCCAGTGAATTCCCCAGCCGCACCGGCGAATCCACCGGCTGGTATGGACCGGAAACTTTACGGCTTGTATTCCAAAGCCGTCGCTGGCGATGCGGCGGCGATGTCGGAATTAGGCCGTGACTATGAGGACGGAAATGGCATTCCCCAGAGTCACGAAGAAGCCGTTGTCTGGTTTCGCCGCGGCGCTGCCGTAGGAGATGCCCGCTCGATGCGCGATTTGGGCCTGGCTTACGCCGATGGCTCCGGCGTCGAAAAAAGCGACGTGCAGGCTTTAACTTGGCTGCATAAGGCGGCGGCAAAGGGCGATGGGCCGGCGATGACCACGATCGGAGAAATGACAATCAACGGCGAAGGCATTCCCAAGGACTCGAAGAAGGCCTTTGAGTGGTTTCTAAAGGCAGCCAATGCCGGGGATAGCGACGGAATGATGAATGTTGGCTACGCCTACCATGTGGGCACCGGAGTTCCGCGAGACGACAAGCAAGCATTCTCCTGGCTCCGCAAAGCCTCGGATGCCGGCAACGCCGAAGCTACGGGGGCGCTGGGAGCGCTGTATGAAACGGGTTCGGGCGTGCCGGTGAATTATCCGCTGGCGCTCGAGCTTTACAAGAAGGGCGCTGCCGCCGGAGATACCCAATCCATGGCGGCTTTGGGCGGGATATATCTCAAAGGTCTTATTCCCAATAATTCTGCCGAGGCCTTGCGGTGGACGCAGAAGGCAGCTGACGCAGGAGATCCCGTCGGCATGCACAATCTTGCCATCATGTACCAGAATGGGTTAGACGTGAAAAGAGATTACGCACAAGCTGTCACCTGGTATCGCAAGGCGATCGAGGCGGGCTATCAGCCCTCTGCAGTGAATCTCGGGCTGATGTATTTGAATGGCGAAGGCGTGCCAAAAGATTTGACGCAGGCCATGGCTGGAGAAGGGCGCCGCCGATGCCGGTGAGCCGAAGGCCTTGTATCTGCTGGGAGCGATTTATGAAAACGGATGGGGCGTTGCGAAAGACCCGCAACAGGCGATCGAATGGTACAGAAAGGCTGCCGAAACCGGAGATTCGCACGCCAAAGAGGCACTTAAACGACTGCTGGCCGCTAAATGAATGCTTATCCTATTCCGGCGCAAGGTCCGTCGCCGCCGTTCCTTCGCTTGACTTGCGCATCAGCTTTGCAATAATGCTGGCAACGCTGTAGCGCCTCACTTTGTGCCTCTCGTCTCGTCTGGCGAATTCTTGCCGGATGCATTCACCGCACTAACTCGCACCGTGTTGAACGAATACCAATTCGTTACCGCCTGGCGTGTCCGTGGCACGCCCGCCGAGGTTTACGGCATCATCCGCCGCCCCATGGATTATCCGCGCTGGTGGCCGGCTGTGTATCGCTCGGTTGAGGAGCTGCATTGCGGCGACGATTCCGGCCTGGGCCATCGCGTGCGCTTTCACACTAAAGGCTGGCTGCCGTACACGCTTACGTGGGACGCCAACATCGTGATGATCGCCGAGCCCAACGTGCTGGCCATCCGCGCCAGCGGCGATCTCGATGGACGCGGCATCTGGCACTTCGACGGCGATGGCGATTTCACCAATGTGTATTTCGACTGGAAGGTGCGCGCCGACAAAACGCTGCTGCGCGTGATGTCGCCGGCGCTGAAGCCGGCCTTCGCCGCCAATCATCGCTGGGCCATGCATCAGGGAGAGATCAGCCTGGAGCGCGAACTGGCGCGCCGCCACGCGCGCAGCGCGGAAGAGCGGGCACAGGTTCCAGCGCCGCCTCCGCCCACCAGCGCCACCGGCATCGCGCTCACCGCCGCCGGCCTGGCCGTCTTCGCCGGAGCGCTGGCCTTCCGCAAAAGCAAGCGGGACAAAGGCGCCGGGGAGTAGATTCCGGATTCGGTTGATTTAGTCTTCCGTCCTAGGGCGGCGCCGCTTTGAAAGGGCACGACTTCAGTCGTGTCATAACGGGTCTTTATCTTCGCGGCTTCAGCCGCTGAGGGCAATTGAGTTCGACGATGTGTCGCCGGCTAAAGCCGGCTCGATCAAGAATGAGAGCGCCTTTCGGCGCGGCTGAAGCCGCGCCCTGATACGGGTTCGGCGCGAATCCGAGCGTTCGGGTTGGCCGCTTCCCACACATCCGAAACCCGCGGATGTGTGGGGCACCCGATTTTCGAGCTGGAGTAGAAAAAATCGAAGAAGGTTTACTTCGCGCTGCGCGCCAGCGCCCGCTTCATGGTTTCGTCGAGGGCGGCTTTGGCTTTGGCGTATTCTTCCAGGCTGATGCTGCCCTGCTGACGATCCACTTCCAACTGGAACAGCTCTTCCTTCATCGCTTCCAGCAGCAGAGAGCCGCGATCGCGCGGCGCGGCGGCCGTCTCCGGCACGTCGGGCGCGTCCAGCACGCCGCCACAGGCCGGCAGCGGCGCGGTTTGCGAATGCTGGTTCGAGCGCGACACCACATAGAATCCGCCCATCACCAGCACCAGCGCGAAAGCTCCGAGAATGTACGCGCGGTAGTCGTGCCAGGGATCGGGAGCGTCAATGGGCGCGCCCAGTCCGCCGCCGGGACGATTGTCGTTGGCAGCAGCTTGCGAACCGCCGCCGCCGCCCATGCCGGCTCCGCCCGCAGCGCCTCCACCTTCACCGCCGCCGCCTTGCCCGGCCTGCTCTTCCTGGAAGATGCCGGCGCCGCTTACGCGGAAAGCCAGGTCCTGCCCGGGTTTCACGTTGGTGGCCACCATGATGGTTGAGCCCGTGTTGTCAGGCATGGACTGGAACTGCTGCGCGTTCTTGGGCGTGAACTGCATGCCCTTGGGCACCATCACCACGAAGTGCTGCACCTCGCCGTTCACTTTGGGCGAGAAGGTGGCATCGCCGCTGTAGGGCATGTGGTAGGCGACCTGGAACTGGGTCTCGCCGGGCCGCAGCGGATAAGTCAACGAATAATGATTCTTCTGCGAGCCCTGGTTGGCTTCGGTGGCGATGGGTTGTCCGCCGGGACCCTTGGCCTGCGCGGTTTCCAGCTCCGAGCCGGGCGGCAGAATAATCTCCAGCGTGCCTTTGTCGTTGGCCAGAGTACGCGGCGGCTGCGACTGATTGCGGAGAGCGTAAAGATTGACACCCTGCAACTGCTTGCCGTCGCTCTGGACGCGGTCCACCTCGACCGTCTGGGTCAGGCCGTCAATGTTTTTGGCCGCGTCATACACGGTCAGGTTGGCGACGGTGGAACCGGGCATCAGCGGGCCGCTCTCCGGGAAATAGCCGACGCCGTCGTGGGTGACGCGCACCATGTGCGGCGCCTGCGCATCGGCGGGCGCGGGGAAGGAAAACTTTCCCCGGGCATCGGCCTTGGTGCGGCCAATTTCCGTCATGCCTTGCGAGAGCGAGAGCAGCACCACGTCATCGCCCGCGCCGGGCTTGCCGGTAGTGCCATTGGTCACGGTGCCGGTGATGTTCTGGGCCAGTACGGAAGATGCCAGCGACAAAAGCAGGAAGGCCAGCGAGAGGCGGAGTTTCACGCGCGCCCCCTGGACAACCCGCCGCGGCGTGGCGCGCTGCGCGCCTTCTCCAGAGTTTCCATCTCCGCCATGATCAGCGCGGCCTCGTCTTCCAGCGATGCGCGCTGAATCGCATAATCCTGTTCGCTCAGCTTGCCCGCCTTGTATTCGAAGCTCAAATCGCGCAGATTTTCGTAGGCTGCGTCCTTGCGCTCGGCAAGGTAGGAGAGGCGCGTCTTCTCTTCGCCGGTGTCAACTTCCCCCGGCTGATAGAACACATAAATAAAGAGGCAGATGGAAAATAGCGCGCAACCGAAGAGGGCAAAGGCCATGTCCTGTCCGAGAAGGGCGAATGCGAAAAGTGCGTGCATCAGAATTCAGTCTCCTTGCGGGCCCGCTTGCGAAGCTCATCCATTTCGCCGGCACCAACATTCGCCTGCGCTACCGGCTGGGCCACTGGACGCGAGCGCCACATCCGCACCAGCCAGATGGCCCCGACAATCGCCAGAAAGAATACGGCGAAGGGCATGATCCACGCCACCAGGTTGAAGCCGGAGTTGGTAGGCGCGGCCAGCACGGTGTTGCCGTACTTCTGCACAAAACTTTGCAGCACCAGCGAGTCGCTATCGCCGCGCGCCAGGCCGGCGGTAGCTCATTGCGCATGCGGTCGGAGTAGGTGCAGCCGACGTGATTGCACTCCAGCAGCACCTGGTTGCAGCCGCAGGCGCACATCAGGCCGTGGCCCAGCTTGTTGAAGCGCGCGTCGGTGTCGGCGCCCAGCAGCAAGGTGGCCAGCAGGACGATGAGCGCAAGCTGGACGATGCGCAACGTCAGTTTCGAGTTTCGAGTTTCGAGTTTCAAAGCAGTTTCAAGTTTCCAGTTTCGAGTTTCGAGTTATGAGTTGAGAGTTTCATGCTACGGCGTGATATTGCGGCACCGTGATTTCCAACCATTCGACGATGCAGGACAGGACTCCATGTTCCGGATCTTCTTCGGCGAAATCCACGCTGGTAGTGGCAGGCTCGGGAATTGCGTCCCCGTCGCTGGCCATGCCTTCCAAATGAAATTGCGCCGCTTCCCGCATGGCGCCGCGCATCGTGTCCAACGTGGGCGCGGTGGCGATCACACCGGGCAGATCAGGCAGAAAGCCGCTCAGGTTGTTCGCGCCAACTTCGTAAACCACCAGGAATTTATTTCTCACAGTATTTCGTTCATATGCCGTCCCCGAGGGGACTTCGTCTCATTATTCTCGCACCCAGCGCTGAAGCGTTGGGCTAAGATATGCCGTCCCGCTGCGCGGGACTGGACCGCAGATCCCTCCACTCGGGCTGAAGCCCTCGGTCGGGATGACAGACTAGAGAGAGCCAGACTGACAACGATAAACCCGACAGCGACGGACTGACGTGAGCCTGAAGGCTCGCAATACCGATTCGCGAACCACGATCCACGACCCACTAGCCACTACTTTCCCCGACGCCCACCGCTCCCCGGCTGCGCACTACTTCCTCGGCGTCGCGCGGCTTCTCGCGCACCGTCGCGCGCTGCGGCTTCTTGTTGGGGAAGAGCGCGATGATGGTGCCGGCCAGCACAACGTTCACGCCGATCCATATCCACAATACCAGCGGATTCACGTGCGCCTTGATGATGGGCTTGCCGGTGTCCTGATTGCGCCCGGTGTACACCAGATAAAGATCGCGGCTGAGGCGCGAGCGATTGGCCACGATGGTCGAGGTCTGCTCGCTGGCCTTGTAGAAGCGCCGCTCGGGATACATGGTCGCCAGCTTTTTACCGTTGCGATAGACGTCAATCACCGCCCATTCGCTGGAGTAGTTAGGCTGGTCGTCCTGCGTGTACGACTGGCAAACCAGGGTATAGCCGCCGATCTGCATCCTGTCGCCGAAGCCCATCTCCTGCTCTTTGTCCTGGTTGAAAGGCAGGCCGGCGAAACCGATGATCATCAGGATGATTCCAAAGTGGACGAGATAGCCGCCGTAGCGGCGAGTGTTGCGGCGCGTAATCTCCACCATGCCGGAGAGGATGCTGTGTCCCTGCTGGCGGGCGATGACGCGGCCACCGCGCCAGAATTCGCCGAATACCGTTGCTGCCACCAGCACCGAAAGCGAAATCGCCATCAGCGAGTAGAAGTACGCGGAGTCCTGCCACGGCCGCATGCCGCCGGCGATCAGCACCAGCGCGGTGAAAACCGCCAGGATGGCCGGCCACAGGAAATTACGCCGCAGGCTGTCGAGCGAAGTCTGCCGCCACGCCAGCAGCGGGCCAATGCCGGTGAGCAGCACCAGGAAAATTCCAATGGGCACGTTCACGCGATTGAAGAACGGCGGACCGACAGTAACCTTCGAGCCGGTCACGGCTTCCGAGATGACCGGGAACAGCGTGCCCCACAAGACGGCGAAGCAGGAAACCAGCAGCACCAGATTGTTGAACAGGAAGCTGGACTCGCGCGACACCAGCGATTCCAGGCGGTGTTCGCTGCGCAGCGTCTCGCGATTGCGCACGAAGAAGAAGACGCAGGTGGAGAAGCTGATGGCCAGGAACCACACGAACCAGGTGCCGATGCTGGACTGCGCGAAGGCGTGAACCGAGCTGACCACGCCGCTGCGCGTCAGGAAGGTGCCGAAAATGGCCAGCAGAAACGTGGTGAAGATCAGCCACATGTTCCACATCTTCATCATGCCGCGCTTCTCCTGCATCATCACGGAATGCAGGAAGGCGGTCATGGTGAGCCATGGCAGCAGCGATGCGTTCTCCACCGGGTCCCATCCCCAGTAGCCGCCCCAGCCCAGCACCGCGTAAGCCCAGTGCATGCCCAGCACGATGCCGCAG
This sequence comes from uncultured Acidobacteriaceae bacterium, assembly GCA_963763975.1. GTDB lineage: Bacteria > Acidobacteriota > Terriglobia > Terriglobales > Acidobacteriaceae > Bog-257. Next base: position 169,077 of record CAVXQR010000001.1, on the reverse strand, counting down.
GTCAGGAACGCCCACGCCACCATGGTCCAGCGGCGGGTGATGTGAATCCATTTCTCGCCGGGATACTTCATGATGAGCGCGCCCAGCGCAAACGCGAAAGGCACGGTCACGCCAACGTAGCCGAGGTAGAGCATCGGCGGATGGATGACCATCTCGGGATACTGCAGCAGCGGGTTCAGTCCGTTGCCGTCGGCGGGAATGGTTCCGGCGACCAGGCCGAAAGGATTGGCCGCGAAATTCACCAGCAGCAGGAAGAACACCTGCACCGCCGCGATGATGGCGGAAGCGTGCGCGAAAAGTTGCGGGTCCACGCGGTAGCGCATCCGCAGCACCAGCGCGTAGGTGGAGAGCAGCCACGCCCAGAACAGCAGCGAGCCTTCCTGTCCGGACCACAGCGCGGCAAACTTATAGGCCAGCGGCAGGTCGCGGTTGCTGTGGTGCAGGATGTAGGCGACGGAGAAATCGTTGCCGAAGGCGCAGACCACCAGCGCGATGGCGCCGACGGTGACGGCGGCCCAGCAGGCAATGCCGGCGCGGCGCGCGGTTTCGCCCAGGCGATCGTCCTTGCGATACAGCGCCCAAGCTCCGGCCAGGAACGAATACGCAGCCAACGCGAGCGCAAGCAGCAGCGTGAAGCTTCCAATTTGTGGCATGAAAGTCAGTACCTATTGCGATTTCTGGGCCGGATGATTCCGGCACGACCCCACACGCGAGCGAATGTGTTCATTCTACTCGCTTGCTGCGCAAGGAGATGACGAATTTGGGGAGTGCCCGCCTACAACTTTGCGGGACGGCCGTCCGAGCCGAATTTCGACCGTAGGCCTCGCCGTTCCGCCAAAGCAGAATTGCCTGTCATTTCCCCGGCTTGGGACCGTGCTACTGTTTCCCTGACGGCGTAATTTTCCATGCCTGCCGAATCCACCACCGCGAAGTCGCGTTACCGGCCACTGCTGCTGGCGGCAGCCATCCTGTTCGCGGCGACTGCCATTGTCTATAGCGCCGGATGGATGTACTGCGTTCGCCACCCTATCCAGGTCGAAATCGGCTTCGAAGAATCGTACTCCCCGGCCGGAATCTCCATCGATCGCGTCCGCCCCAATACCCCCGGCGAGCGTGCCGGGTTGCAGGCCAAAGACCTCATCATTGCCATCAACGGCAACCAGGCTGCGCCTGCCCCGGAGGCCTGGCGCGACTTGTTGTATCGCACCTGGCTGCATTCTCGGCCGGGCGACAAAGTTGCCCTGACTTTGCAACGCGCCGGTCAGGGGCCATTGACCCTCACGCCTACCTTTCGCGCCATCCAGGGCGTCGGCGACACCAAGACTGTCGTCCGCACCCTGGCCGAGCAGATCGTGGACTCTTATCCGCTTCTGTTCCTGATCGTGGGCCTGGCGGTCTTGTTTCTGCGCGTGGATGATCGCAATGCATGGCTCCTGGTGCTGGTCTTCGCCACCTTCATCACCGCGGCGGAATCGCCCGATAACTTTGCGGCTACGACCTCGAGCTTTCGCACCTTCCTCCTCGCCTACCGCAGCGTCGCCAACACCCTTCTGCCCGGGCTGTTCTATTTCTTCTTCGCGGTCTTCCCCACGCGTTCGCCGATTGACCGCAAGCTTCCCTGGCTGAAATGGACGCTGCCTGCAATCAGCCTCGCCCTGGGTCTGGGAGGTGTGCAGCAAGGCAATTCCATGCCGCTGCCGTTTTTGGCCGCGGTGATCCCTCACCCGGTCGCATACTATGCCAACCTGGTTGTAGCCTACGGCGCGCTGTTTCTCGGGCTCGCTTCCCTGCTATGGAACGTATTCAGCGTCTCCAACCTGGACGACCGGCGCAAACTCAAAGTGATTCTGTGGGGAACCGTGGCTGGCGTCACTCCCGCCGCGCTTATCTCGCTGGTGCAGAACCTGGTCCATTTCGAGACTCCCTTCTGGCTGAACTTCTTCAAGGTCATTCTGCTTTTCCTATTCCCGCTCTCCTTCGGCTACGCGGTGGTGAAGCACCGGGTGATGGACATTCCGCTGCTGCTGAAGCGCAGCGCCCGTTACTTCGTGGTGGAGCGCGGATTTGTTTTCCTGATCCTGGCCATCGGCGTGGGGCTGACCTTCTGGCTGGGGCAGGCGTTCTCGAAGGTATTTGCCGCCGGCACCAAGGCCGCGATTCCGGTGGGCGCCACCTTCGGCGTGCTGCTCATCACCGCCGGCACCCAGGTGCATCGCCGGGTGCGCACCCGGCTGGACCGGGCGTTCTTCCGCAGCGCCTACGACGCCCAGCAAATCCTGGAAAACCTGGCCGCCAAGACGGTGACCGTCACCAGCCGCGAGCAACTGGCGGCGCTGCTGGAAGAGAACATTTCCGAGGCGCTGCATCCGCAAAGCATGGCGGTCTACCTGGCCAATGAGAACGGCCAACTCGCGGCCTATGCCGGCGACGCGGCCGCTCGCGGCGAGATTTTCCCGCTCAGCGCGCCCGAGTTCGGCGAGTTACTCGATGCCACGCGGCCGATTGATTTGCTGCCCGGCAGCGGTCCGGTGGTAGCGGGCGTCGATCCCGAGTGCCTGGTGCCGGTGCGCACCTCCAGTGACGGCGCGCTGCAAGGCGTGATCGCGTTGGGTCCCCGCCTGTCTGAAGAGCTTTACTCAACCGGCGACAAGCGACTGCTGGCTTCAGTCGCCAGCCAGGCCGCAGTGGCCATGCGCAGCGTCTCCATGGCGGAGAAGATGGCCGAGCGCATGGAAGCCGAGCGCCGCGCGGCGCAGGAAATGGAAATCGCGCGCCAGGTGCAGAGCAAGCTGCTGCCGCAGGAAGCGCCTTCGCTGGAAACCTTGCAGTGTGCCGGCGCCTGCATCCAGACCCGAGCGGTGGGCGGCGACTACTACGATTTTCTCGACCTGGGCGCGGGCGGCCTGGGACTGGTGCTGGCCGATATTTCCGGCAAAGGCATCTCCGGCGCGCTGCTGATGGCCAACCTGCAAGCCAACTTGCGCAGCCAGTACGCGCTGGCGCTTGAGGACATGCCGCGCCTGCTGCGCTCGGTGAATCGGCTGTTCTACAAGAACACCGAGAACAATCACTACGCGACCACGTTCTTCGCTGTGTATGACGACCAGAACCGCAAGTTGCGCTACGTCAATTGCGGGCACAATCCGCCCATGGTGGTTCGGAAAGACAGCAGCGTCGAGCGTCTGGAAGCGACGGCGACGGTGCTGGGCCTCTTCGAAGAGTGGGACTGCACCGTGGCCGAGTGCGATCTTTCCATCGACGATGTGCTGGTGATCTACACCGATGGAATCTCCGAAGCTCCCGGCCTAGCCGAAGAGGAGTTTGGCGAGGAGCGGCTCATCGCCAACATCCAGCGCCATCAAACGCAAAGCGCCGCGGAAATCATGGCCGCTATCATCACCGAAGTGCAGAGCTTCCAGGTGGGCGAGCAAGCCGACGACATGACCATGATCGTCGCCAAGGCGCGCTGAGCCGTTTCGGCAGGACAACGAGCAACGGCACGCCTTCAGAGGGCGCGGAAACACTCTACTGTCGCGAGCTTTGTGTCAGGGCACGGCTTCACAGGCCGCTGAAAAAGTTGGAAAAGCAGATCCCTCCTCGGCCTGACGGCCTCGTCGGGATGACAAAAAATAGAGGGCTTGGCGGCACGACTGGAAGTCGTGCCCTTACTCATTGCCTCGGCAGACCGCTTCACTCGTGCGCTTTGGCATTCAGCTTATTGTCATACTGCTGCTTCAGCGACTTGGCGATGTTCTCCACGGCAATCAGCTTGCCCAGCGAGAGCTGCACATTGCGCTCGATTTCGGCCAACTGGCGATCGTCCATTTTGGAGGGATCGTCGCCTAGCGGATTGAAGCTAGCACTCATATCGAGCCAGGAGTCCTCCAGCCCGTCGCTCAGGCGATTGAGCATGCTCTGCACATCGTAATAGCCGGCATAGTCCTGCACCTGCTTGTAGGGCATCAGCGCCAGCGCACCGGTGGCTTGGGCGGTGCGCCAACTGTTGTCGGTGAGCGAAAAGAAATTCAGGTTCAGGTTGATGTCGCGGGTCTTGGCGTGACGGTCGGACTCCAGCTTCTTCAGATCCGCCAGGGTCTCCACCAGCAGCTCCTGGTTATGCTCCAGCTTGGGCAGATTGTCGTTCAGTGTCTGAAGATTGTCCGCCATCTCCGCCTGCAAATTTTGATTGGCTTCGCGCACCACGTTGCGGTCGTGAAAGTGCTGCACCAGTCCTTCGGCGCCCAGGGCGATCAAGACCGCCAGCGTGATCATGAACAGGTGAAGCAGAAAATCGCGTAACGAACGAATCGGTCCTTCCGGCGGATGAATGTCCATCGAGCCTCCAGATGCTGGCACGAATTTTACCGAAGATCGCCGATCCGGCAACTTTCGCTACGGCGCAACCATCGGGTGAGAGCATCGCTCTATCCCGTGCAATGGCAAGTTTCGGCTGCCGTTACGCCGCGCGGCTCTGCGTATTGGCCGCATCGGTTTCGCGCTGCGGCACCTCTGCCCGGATCTTGGGCAGGCTTTGAGGATATTGGTCCTGCAGGAAGCGAATCAGCTCCTCACGGACGTGGCAACGAAGATCCCAGGCGATGGAGGAGTCTGGAGCGCTCATCAGGGCCCGCATTTCCATCGTGCGCTCGCTGGCATTGGTAACTTGCAGTCCCCACGCTTTTCCGTCCCACATTCCCGAGGCCTTTAAGATGCGTTGCAATTCCACCCGTACCGCTTGTACCGGCACGGTGTAATCAGCGTAGAGAAAGACCGTTCCCAACAGATCCGCTGTGCTGCGCGTCCAATTCTGAAACGGCTTTTCGATGAAGTAGGAAAGGGGCACGATCAGAGTGCGCAGGTCCCAAATGCGAACCACAACATAGGTCGTGCTGATTTCCTCGATCCGCCCCCACTCGCCGTCAACGATTACCACATCGTCCAGGCGTATGGGCTGGGTCATGGCGACCTGCATTCCGGCGATGAGATTGCTCATGGTGCTGCGCGCCGCCAAACCGGCGATCAGTGCAGCCAGCCCAGCAGAGGCAAACAAGCCTTCCCCCAGGTGCCGGATGGCGGGAAACGTCATCAACATGATGGCCACGGTGACGATGACGATGACGGTGGCGAATATTCGCCGGAGCACCTCGACCTGGGTGCGAATGCGGCGCGCGGCAAGATTGTCACGCACATCAATACTGTGCCGCAGCGCGACAACATCCTCACTCACCTGGAGCAGAGCAATCAGCAGCCAGCCCACGGCGGCAATCAAACCGAGACCGATCACATGCCGGATCGGCACTTCGATGGCCACGGGTACAGAGGAAACCGGGAGCGTCAGCAGCACCGCCAGCAACGGCAAAATCAACTGCGCCGGTTTGTCTCCATGCCGAAGCAAGGAATTGTCGATCGGGCTGGAGGTACGCTGGACAAGGCGGCTGGCGAGAGCAAAAAACATCCGGTGCGCGATCAGGGCCATGACCGTGACCGCCGCCAATTCCAGAAACGACCACAGCCATACCGGCAAATGCAGGAAGTTCAGTCCCATTCGTATTCCCTCAAATCAGCAATTGACCTCTTTCGACGTCAGTTCGCACGCTTGTCCCTTCCAAAATCAGACGTCAACGTTGCGGTAATCGTTGTATTGCGCTGATGCGGGGCGCTGCTACTTTTCACTGACCGTCAGAAGACCTGGCTGAATGTCGGCTGCGAAGAGCATCCACGGTTGTACCGTCCGCAGACAGACAACCTCACCTGCATCGTCCGCCACTGCCACTTCATTCGTAGCGTTCCTTGAGCAAAGCTGCGGCAAGGCCTTGCATCCCAGCGGCAAGCTTTTGCGCTACATAGGCGTGCGGTTTCACCGTCTTCGGCGGCTGCGATGGAGGCCCGGGACCCGCGCCGGTGGCCTTGAGTGAGAGTTGCGCGTCGGCAGCATGCAGAAACGCCTGGCTCCAGCGATGCACGTCGGATTGCTGCACCGCCCGCCGTAGTAGCTTCATCCGATGCCGCTTCTCCGCAGCCGGCATGAGGACCGCTTTGCGGATTGCAGCCGCAACCCCGTCCATATCGTTTGGATTTACCAGTAGAGCTCCCTGGCCCAGTTGCACAGCTGCCCCGGCGAACTCGCTCAGCACCAGCACGCCGTGGTCATCGAGTTGAGCAGCGCAGTACTCCTTGGCCACCAGGTTCATTCCGTCTTTCAAGGGTGTGACCAGCGCGATATCGGCGGCGCGGTAGTAGGCCAGCAGTTGCTGCCGTTCAAGATGGCGATAAATGAAATGAATCGGTACCCAGGAAGAGTCGGTATATTGCCCGTTGATCTCGCTGATCAGGCGTTCAATCTCCAGTCTCAGGTCGCGGTACTTGGGAATGTCTTCGCGGCTGGGAACCACCACCTGGAGCAGAGTGACTTTTCGCTGCAACTCGGGAAATTCCGAGAGCAGCCGGGCAAACGCGCGCAGCTTCTCGGGTAATCCCTTGGTGTAGTCCAACCGGTCAACCCCCAGGACCAGGGAGCGCCCGCGCATGTCGGAACGGACCTGCTCCGTCAGGTCCGTCACCTCGGGGGTTGCAGCCATTGCCGCAAACTCCTCAAAGTCAATGCTGATGGGGAAGCTATGCAGTTTGGTCCTGCGGTTCGGCCGTTCCACGGTGAGATAAGAGCCGGTCTGCCGGAGGGTGGCGTCCCGGGCGAAACGTTCGACGCAAACCGCGAAATTCTGGCGATCGCGCTCGGTTTGCAATCCCACCAGATCGAAATCCAGCATGGCGTTCAGAAACTCTTCCCGCCAGGGAAGTTTCTCGAAGATGTCCGGTGAGGGAAACGGTATGTGTTGAAAGAAGGCCAGAGTGCATTGCAGCCCGCGCTCGCGCAAGCCGGCTGCCACCCTGGTCAAGTGATAATCGTGGACCCACACGAAATCCTGATCGCGGGCAACCTTGGAGATGCGATCGGCAAAGCGCTCGTTGATGCGAACATAGGAATCCCAGTAGTCGGGATCGAAGTTGCAGCGGGATTGCAAGTCATGAAATAAGGGCCAGACAATCTCGTTGGAAAAGCCCGAATAGAACTGGGTTCGCTCCTGCTGGGTCAGAAACACCGGCTGGATCTGGAAATCCATTGCAGGCAAAGACCGCAGCAGGTCTTCCACCCCTGGCGAATATTCCGTTCCTGTCCAGCCGATCCAGCACCCCTCATAATCGCGGAACACGGCGCGCAACGCGGTCACCAGTCCACCCGAGCTGGGGCATATTTTGTAATCCTCTCCCGTTCGTTCCACGGAGACAGGCAGGCGGTTGGAAACGATGATGAGTCGGGTGTTGGCGTTCATACATCACCTCCACACGCATGGCGCCACTGCTCGAGAAATTCCAGCAGTTCCGCGGGTGGCCGCAGCCAAAGCTGCGCCGCAGTTGGCCGATATTCGTCGCGCACCAGCACCGTAAGTCCAAAAGGATTGAGGGCTGCAAAAGCGTCCTCATCGGTCACATCGTCGCCGAGATACGCGGTGGGACAACGCTCGCCGCTCTCCTTCAGGATGGCCTTCACCGCATCGCCCTTGTTTGGCGTGCGTACCCGCATCTCGATGCCACCGTCGAAATTGCAGACATCAAGACCCGTGGAAAAGGCGATGGGCTGCAGAATGCGTAACGCCGTGCTCCCCACCTCTCTCACTTCTTCACTCGGCAGCCCTCTCCAATGCACCGCCAGACTGCCGGTCTTCCATTCCGTGTGACCACCCAGTCCTTCCCGTTCCAGGTTGTCGGCCGCGGTTGCAAAGGCGGCGGTGACCCTGGGGTCGGCCTTCACAAACTTGTAATCTCCGTCCGCCAGCAAGCGCTCCAACCCGTGCGAGCCCCAGATTTCGGGAGGAGTGTGCATCCCCAGAAGCGGCGGGATTTCACGCGCTAGTCGGCCGCTGATAATGACAATCCGTACCCGCCCCTCGCTTGCAATACTCTCCAGCAGTTCAGGGACCCATGGGTAGGGCATGGCGCAGTTCACGCTCCGACCGGAACGGCGCCAGGGTGCCGTCATAGTCCAGAAGCAAGGTGCTCCTGTCGGCTTGCGACAGGCACATAAAGAACGTACTCTGACGAGAAGAAATGGCGCCGGCCGACATGTCGTCCTCCTTTTCGAATCTGGAGTAAAAGGTGGAGGTAAGCCGTTAGCGAATTTCGCTCAGGCGGAAACAGCGAAGACGGGATCTGAAACGGGATCTAGCAGAGTAGGCTGCAGGTCATTTGCAACGGGTCGGGAGTACTGGGAGTGCAGCAAGACGCAGCCTGCAGGTAGTTGGTAACCTGGGAGCGGAAGGCGAAAAACAGGGACGCCGCCCACGCCATTGACAGCATTAGCAGCTCAGCAGCACGCGCAGAACGCATGGCGGTAGGATCCACATCAAATGCCGGCAAGACAAATAAGACGAGAATTGCCGTTGTAATCACCACCACCACCGCAATTTTCGTTTTGCTCGTCATACCTGCACTTATAGTTTGGGACGACTTGGCGTCCGATGTCAAACCGGGGCCCGACGCTGCACCGCATCTTGGTTCATAGCAAGGATTTCGCTGACGATGCCCGCCAACTCTGGTACTCTCGGCGCAAGGAAAGCTGCCACTATGCCGTCTGCTCGATCGCGTGCCAGTAAGACGCCCCTGCCGGGAAGGCGCAAGACCGACCGGCCTGCTCGCGAGCAGCATGAACTGGTCATCATCTCGGGCATGAGCGGCGCCGGCAAGGCCTCGGCGCTCAAGACCTTCGAGGACCTCGGCTATTACTGCGTGGACAACCTGCCGGTGGGGCTGATTTCCAACTTCGCCGAACTGGTCCTCGACACCACTGAGATCCAGCGCGCCGCACTGGTGGTGGACATTCGCGAAGGCGCAAGGCTCGACCGGTTGCCGCAAATCCTGGGCTCGCTTCGTCGCGTGGTGCGCACTACCGTGCTGTTCCTGGAAGCGGGCGACGAAGCCATTATGCGGCGTTACAGCGAGACCCGCCGGCCGCATCCGCTGGGCCGCCAGAACACGGTGAAGTCGTCGCTGGCCTCCGAGCGCCGCCGCCTGCGTCCGGTGCGTGAACTCGCCGACATGGTGGTTGACACCTCCAAGTTCAATGTCCACGAACTGCGCTCCATGCTGACCGAGCGCTTCCAGGGCGGCAAGCGCGACAAGAACATCCTGATCTCGTGCGTCAGTTTTGGTTATCGCGAAGGCGTGCCCGAAGATGCCGATCTGGTCTTCGATGTGCGCTTCCTGCCCAATCCGCACTTCATTCCCAAGTTCCGGCCGCATACCGGGCGGCATCCCGCAGTAGCGCGCTATATCCGCTCCTTTCCCCAGACCAAGGAATTTATCGAGCGCATTTCCAAGCTGCTCATCTATCTGATCCCGCACTACATTGACGAAGGCAAGAGCTACCTGACCATCGCCTTCGGCTGCACCGGCGGCAAGCACCGTTCGGTGATGATCGCCGAAGACGTGCGCAAGCGCCTGGCGACCGCCGGATACAACGTGAAGGTGGTGCACCGCGATTCGCCGGTGGAGGACTAGTAGTTGTCGGTTGTCGGTTGTCGGTTGTCAGTTGTCGGCTTTTGGCTCTTAGCTCTTAGCTCTTAGCTCTTGGCTCTTGGCTCTTGGCTCTTAGCTCTTGGCTCTTGGCTCTTGGCTCTTAGCCGTCAGCCGTCGGGTGTGCCGTCTGCCGCGGCTCCCGCTGATGTCCGATTGCTAAAAGCTAAGAGCTAAAAGCTAACAGCCGTTAGCTGATAGCTGACGGCTGACGGCTGATAGCTGCTAGCTGACAGCCGAAAGCCACTTCCAGTAGAATCGAGACTTACTCGTCATCGCGATCTGGCCCTGCACTCCGGCGTCCTTCGCCTGCAGAACTATGCGTCAATCAAACCGTATTTTTCGCTACTTCAGGCCATATTGGTTTTACGTGGTAGCGTCGGTGATCGCCATGGCGCTGGTCGGCCTGCTGGATGCCTTCCGCATTCTGCTCATCGGCCCCATCTTCGATAACGTCCTGAACCCCACCTCGCAGTCGCAAACCCTGCCGCTGTTTCCGGCGCCCATCACCCACCGGACCATCGATCTGAACCGCTTCGTTCCGCCGCATTTTCACAATGTGTGGACCATGGTGGCCTTTGCGCTGGTAGCCTCCACGCTGCTGAAGGGCATCCTCGATTACGGCGGCACCTATCTGGTGAACTATGCCGGCTTCGGCATGATCACCGACCTGCGCAACGAACTCTACGGCGCCACCCTGCGGCGCTCGGTGGCCTTCTTTCAGAAACATACGACCGGCACGCTGATGTCGGCCATCGTCAGCGACATTGAGCGGGTGCAGTTTGCGCTGTCCACGGTGCTGGCCGATTCGCTGCAGCAGTTCTTCACTCTCATCTTCACCGTGGTGGTGGTGGTCGCCACCGGCCGCAAGCTCAGTTGGGTGCTGCTGATCTTCATCCCCTTCGTGGTCCTTTCGGCGCGCCGCATCGGCGGCGGGGTGCGCACCACCACCCGCCGTGCTCAGGACCGGCTGGCTGAAATCCAGAACCTGTTGCAGGAGACCATTACCGGCTTGCGCATCGTGAAGGCCTTCTGCATGGAAGCCTGGGAAACCCGCCGCTTCCGCGAGGCCGCCCGCCGTCTGTTCAAGGCCAATCTGCGCTCGGTGTCGGTGGCCGCCATCAGCTCGCCGGTGATGGACACCATCGCCGCCATTGCCCTGGCAGTAGTGATTCTCATGGGCCGCGAGCAGATCAAGCACGGCTATTTCACCGTCGGTCTGTTCATGGTGTTCGTGGTGGCGGTGTTCAAGCTGTATGAGCCGGTACGCAAGCTGGGGCTCTACAACAATAACTTCCAGCAGGCGATGGGCGCGTCGTCGGCGATTTTCTCATTCCTCGATGCCGCCGATGACGTCCGCGAAAAACCGGGCGCCGAGCGCATGCCGGCCTTCCACCATGGCGTGCGCTTCGACCATGTTTCCTTCGCTTACGATCACGCCGGGGGAAACGGCGAAGGCCGCGAGATCTTGTGCGACATTGACCTGGAAGTGCGGCACGGCGAAGTGGTCGCCATCGTCGGCTCCAGCGGTTCGGGCAAGACCACGCTGGTGCAATTGCTGCCGCGGTTCTTTGACGTCAGCAGCGGGCGCCTGCTGATTGACGGCCACGATGTGCGCGACGTCACCGTAAAGTCGCTGCGCTCGCAGATCGCCATCGTGACCCAGGAAACCATCCTGTTCAACGACACGGTGCGCAACAACATTGCGTACGGCCAGCCCTCGGTCGCCACCGAGAAGCTGGAAGAGGCGGCCCGCGCGGCCCTGGCGCACGACTTCATCATGGCGCTGCCCGACGGCTACGACTCCGTCATCGGCGAGCGCGGCATGCGGCTCAGCGGCGGCGAGCGCCAGCGCATCTCCATCGCCCGCGCCATCCTGAAAGACGCGCCCATCCTGATTCTCGACGAGGCCACCTCGGCACTCGACACCGAGAGCGAATCGCTGGTGCAGGCGGCAGTGCAGAACCTGATGCAGGGACGCACCGTGTTCGTCATCGCCCACCGGCTCTCCACCGTCCGGCGCTCCGACCGCATTCTGGTGCTGGAAAATGGCCGCATTGCCGACGAAGGTTCGCATGAGCTTTTAATGGCACATACAGGCACCTACCGGCGGTTGTATGATTTGCAGTTCGTGGATATTGAGAACGGCGACGGCGCTGAGTGAACCGACCCATGAATATTCGTTCCATGACCGGCTACGCGCAACTGAAGTCGCACCTGGACGATCAGCTCACCCTCACCATCAGCCTCAAGGCCGTCAATCATCGCTTCCTGGACTTGCATCTGCGCCTTCCGCAGGAGCTGGACCCGCTGGAAATGCGGGTGCGGCGGGTGCTGAAGGACCGCCTGCATCGCGGGCACATCGAGGTGACCCTGAGCCTGGAGCGCGCCGGCGGCAACGCCTTCGCCATCAATCGCGAGCTGGTGGGCGGCTATCTGCGCACCTTCCGCCAGGTGGCGGAGGAATTCGGCGTCAGCGCCGAACCTGACCTTAACGCCGTGCTGAAGCTTCCCGGCGCCATGAATGTGGCGGACGACGGCGATGCCATGGTCAAGCTGGAGGCGCAGATCACCGGCGCCCTGGAGCAGTGCATCGAGCGGCTGAACACCATGCGCGAGCACGAAGGCGCGAGCGCCGTGGCCGATCTCCGCGCTCGTATGGCCGCGCTGTCCGCCGCCACACATGAGTTGGACCAGCTTCGCGGAAAAGTCACCGCCGCCTATCACGAGAAAGTTCGCGGACGCATGCAGGAACTGGTAGGCGCGCATGCCGATCCCGATCGCATCCTGCAGGAAGCCGCCATGCTGGCCGAACGCAGCGACATCCAGGAAGAACTGGTGCGCATGAAGAACCACATCCAGCATTTCGTGTCGCTGCTGGATGGCGGCGGCGAGGTGGGCAAGAAGCTGGACTTCCTGCTGCAGGAGATGAACCGCGAAGCCAACACCCTGATGTCGAAGACCACCGGCGTGGCCGGCGAAGCGCTGCGCATCACCTCGCTGGGACTGGCCATGAAATCGGAAATCGAGAAGGCCCGCGAGCAGGTGCAGAACCTGGAATGAGCGGCAATATCTTCATCATTTCGGCCCCATCGGGATCGGGCAAGTCCACGCTGACCAATGAGCTGCGGCGCATTGTCCCTGACCTGGAATTTTCCATCAGCTTCACCACCCGCCCGCCGCGCGGCAGCGAACAGTCAGGCCGGGAATATTTCTTCATCAGCCGCGACGAATTCGAACGCATGATCCGGGAGGACGAATTCCTGGAACACGCCGAGGTCTTCGGCCATTACTACGGCACCGCGCGCCGCTTCATGATCGAGGCCTTTAAACGCGGCCACGATCTGCTGCTCGATATTGACGTGCAGGGCGCCGCCCAGGTGAAGCAGAAAGTCCCCGAAGCCATCAGCGTGTTCATCCTGCCGCCCTCGCGCGATGAACTGGAGCGCCGGTTGCGGCGGCGTGCCGAAGCCGATGACGAGATCCAGCGGCGCTTGCACGGCGAGGGCGCGCGGCGCTTCAACACCGAGGAGATCATCCAGCGCCGGCTGCAGACCGCCTCGCACGAGATTGAGAATTTCCGGCAGTACGACTATATTCTGGTCAACGATCGGCTCGAACTTTCGATTGACATTCTGAAGTCGATCGTCGAAGCCGAGCGCATCAAACGTGCGTCCGCCTGCCCAGCGGACGACGAGCAAGTTGTCCTGGCGGTTGCCCGCGGCGCCCTGCGCGCCAACATGATGCAACAAGTGCAGGACATCCTGGCAACGTTTGATCTGTCCCGTTCCTCAAGCGTCACGGAGTAAAGTCATGAAGCTGATTGAAGGATTCGACAGCAATTACCGCTATGTTCTGGTGGCCGCGCGCCGCGCCCGCCAGCTCCAGAATGGCGCCCGTCCCTCGGTGGATTCGCATTCCCGCAAACCTTGCCGCATCGCCGAAGAAGAGGTGCAGGCCGGCAAGGTGAAGTGGGAAATCCCGGTTACGCCGAAAACCGCGGTCGAGGCGGCCAGCGAAACCCTGGAAGGGATAGTCGGCGGCGAAAGCGACGAGTAGACTCAGCGGAGCGATACGCAGCCGGGGCGAAACTTTTGCCCGTCCCCGTCATCAGCTTCAGTGAAGCAGGGCGTCCTACCGCGCCAGCGGAGGACAGCCGAGGCAAGTGCATGAAAATTGCTCTGGGCGTCAGCGGCGGCATCGCCGCCTATAAGGCCGCGGAAATTGTCCGCCTGTTGCAGGACCGCGGCGTGCGCGTGCAGGTCATCATGACCGCCGCAGCGCAGGAATTCGTCCGGCCGCTCACCTTCGCGGCGCTATCCGGCGAGAAGGTCATTACCGGCATGTTCGACGAAGGCGCCGAGCAGCCCAACCTCGATTCCGCCGTCGAACATATCGCCGTCGCACAATCCATAGACGCGCTGCTGGTGGCGCCCGCGACCGCCGATGTTCTGGCGAAGTTCGCGCAGGGCATCGCCAACGATTTCCTCAGCACGCTCTACCTCGCAACCAAAGCGCCGGTGATCTTGGCGCCGGCCATGAACGTGAACATGTGGGAGCATCCCGCCACCCAGGCGAACCTGGCCATCTTGCGCGAGCGTGGCATGCACATCATCGAGCCCGGCAGCGGATACCTGGCCTGCGGCATGATCGGCGCCGGACGGCTGGCCGATCCCGAGCACATCGTCGCAGCTACCCTGGCGCGGCTGGGCGTCGCGCAGGACCTGGCCGGCGAAACCGTGCTGGTGACCGCGGGCCCAACCTTCGAGCCGATTGATCCGGTGCGCTATATCGGCAATCGCTCCAGCGGCAAGATGGGATACGCGCTGGCGCAGGCCGCGCTGAATCGCGGCGCGCGCGTCGTCCTCATCAGCGGTCCGACGGCCTTGCAGCCGCCAACCGCGGCGGAAACCATTTTTGTGGAGACCGCGCAGCAGATGCGCACTGCCGTGCTCGACCGCTGGGAGCAGACCAGCCTGATCATCATGGCGGCCGCGGTCGCTGACTTCCACGTGAAGACGGCGGCGGCGGAGAAGATCAAGCGCAAAGGACCGATGGAGCTGGAACTGGAACCGAACCCGGACATCCTGGCCGACCTGGGCAGCTTGCGCCACGCCACCGGACAGCGCTCGCCAATGCTGATTGGCTTTGCCGCCGAGACCGAGAATCTGCTCGACAACGCTCGAACCAAGCTGACGAAGAAGCGCGTGGATGCCATCGTACTCAACGATGTTTCGCTCCCTGGAATCGGCTTCGACTCCGACCGCAACGCCGTCACCGTGGTCACCGCCGAAGAGACCGTCGCGATTCCCGAAGCCTGCAAATCCGACATTGCGCGCGAAGTTCTGGATGCGGTGCTGCGCTTGCGTCGGCAGCGCACCGGCGCTCCCACGACCTCATCGGCATCGTGAGAGTTTTTCCCGCTTTTTCCTCAGCGCAGCCGTTATAGACTTGCTTCCAGATGCCACTCGATCCCAATCTGAAATCAGCGCTGCGCGATCGCCTCGACTTCTATCGCGAGCTGGGTATCGGCCCACTGTATCGCCGCGGGACCGACAACGACCTCGGCGCGCCGCTCGTGAGTGAATTTGCCGAAGTTGCGGACCGGCTCGCGCAGGAAGCTGACCGCGAGGCCCAGGAATCCTACCTCCCAACCGCCGCCGGCAAAGATCGCGCTTCCCTGCTACAAATCATCGCCGACGAGATTGGCCCCAACTGCCAGCGCTGCAAGTTGGCGAAGCAGGGCCGCAAGCAGATTGTCTTCGGCACCGGCGACCCGCACGCGCAACTGATGTTCATCGGCGAGGGTCCGGGCGCGGATGAAGATCAGCAGGGGCTTCCGTTCGTGGGCCGCGCCGGGCAGTTGCTGAACAACATGATCGCTGCCATGGGCCTGAAGCGCGAGCAGGTGTACATCGCCAACATTGTGAAGTGCCGCCCGCCGGGCAACCGCACGCCCGAGCGCGACGAGTGCGACACCTGTTCGCCGTTCCTGATGCGGCAGATTGGCGTGGTGCGTCCCAGGGTGATCGTGGCGCTGGGCGCGACCGCGGCCAAGAATTTGCTCGGGGTGAACGATTCGATGGGATCCATGCGCGGGCAGTTTTATGATTTTTCGCCGCCGCGCCATCTGCTCGACGGCGAGGCTTTTTCCTGCAAGCTGGCGGTCACCTATCATCCGGCGTACCTGTTGCGCGATCCGCGGCAGAAGAAGGAAACCTGGAAGGACCTGCAGATGGTGATGCGCTATCTGGGACTGACGCCGCCGGCGCGCGCACCCGAAGGCAGTTAGCCCATGCCGCAATTCTGCGACGTGGCTGTGCCGGTTCCGCTCGACGCCGCCTTCACCTATCGCATTCCCGAGGACGGCGAAGCGCCGGTCGTAGGCGGCCGCGTCATCGTGCCCTTTCGCGAGAAGCGCCTCAGCGGCATCGTGACCGAACTGCACGATCGCGAGCCGAACTTCCAGGTTCGCCGCTTGAGCCAGGTGCTGGACGCCGAGCCCGCCCTCACTCCGGAGTTGATGGAACTGGGACGCTGGATTGCGCAGTACTACATCGCGCCCATCGGCGAAGTCCTGCGCACCATGCTGCCGTTGTCAGCGGAGTTCCGCCGCGTCATCGGCTATCGCATCACCGACAAGGGCATGGCTGCGCTGCATGCGGCATCGGAAGTAGGTTCGTCGCTGCGCTCGCATCAAGCATCCCGAGCAGCAGATGCAGGAATATGCCGCATTAAATCGGCTCGCGGAGGGCGAAGTGGTGCGCGAAAATACCCTGCGTTCGTCGTCGCGGAGCGTCGCGAGCGATTGCTGCAGGCCATGCTGCGCAAGAAATGGATCGCCCGCGAAGACCTCAGCGATGTGCGCGACGCCAGCCGCACCACCCAGATTGTCGTGCTGCAGGCAGTGTCGGGAAAGCTGAATAAGAACCAGCAGACCATCGTCAGCTTTTTGCAGGGTAAAGACGGCCAGCGAGCGGCACTGGAAGAAGTGCGGCAGTTGGAGATTCCACGCACGACCCTGCAGACGCTGGTGCGCCGCGGCATCGTTGCCATCCACGAAGAAGCTGCCGTCCTTTCATGTTTCCGGAATGAAGCCGCGGAAGCTGGAATTCCTGTTCACCGCGGCGCAGAAGGCAGCACTGGACATCATCGTCGCCGCGGCTGCTCGCGTAAATTCGCTCCCATGCTGCTGCACGGCGTCACCGGCTCCGGCAAAACCGCTGTGTACCTGTCAGCGATGCAGGCCGTGCTCGCCGCCGGACGCTCGGCGATATTGCTGGTACCGGAAATCGGCCTAACGCCGGCGATGGCCGCCGATCTGCATCAGATTTTCGGCGATGAAGTGGCGATCCTGCACTCCGGCCTCAGCGATGACGAGCGCGCCGAGCAGTGGCGGCGCATTCGCGCCGGCGACTCCCACATTGTGGTAGGCACGCGTTCGGCCGTCTTTGCGCCGGTGCCGGACCTGGCGCTGATCGTTGTGGATGAGGAGCACGACCACTCCTACAAGCAGGAGGAGATGCCCCGCTACCACGCGCGCGATGTCGCCGTGATGCGCGCCAAGATGTCGCAGGCCGCGGTGGTGCTGGGCTCGGCCACTCCATCGCTGGAAACCTATTACAACGCGAAACAGGGCCGCTATCGGCTGCTGGAATTGCCGGAGCGCATCGAGAAGCGGCCGCTGCCGGAGGTGGAAATCCTCGACATGCGCGAGGAATTCCAGCGCAGCAAGAAGGACGCTGCCCTCTCGCGCAAGCTGGTGGAGGAAATTGGCCAGCGCCTGGAACGGCGCGAGCAGGTGATGGTGCTGCTGAATCGCCGCGGCTATTCAGCGTTCGTGCTGTGTCGCGAGTGCGGCGAGTCGGTGCAGTGCAAGAACTGCGCCATCTCGCTCACCTACCACAAGCGTGAGCATCGCCTGGTGTGCCACTACTGCGGCCATATGCAGCCCGCGCCCAGGACCTGTCCCAAGTGCGGTAGCGAGTTCGTGCAGTATCTCGGCACCGGCTCGGAGAAGCTCGAGCACATCCTGCATGGGATGTTTCCGCAGGCGCGCATCGAGCGCCTGGACCGCGATACGGTGCGCAACCGCGACGATCTGGAGCGGATGTTGACCGCGCTGCAATGCGGCGACATTGACCTGCTGGTGGGCACGCAGATGATCGCCAAAGGTCACGACGTCGCCAACGTGACCCTGGTCGGCGTGGTGGGTTCGGATGCGGCGCTCAGCTTTCCTGATTTTCGCGCTGCCGAACGGACCTTCCAGTTGCTGACGCAGGTAGCCGGCCGCGCCGGACGCGGTGAAACTCTGGGAAGAGTTGTGTTGCAGACCTTCTTTCCCGATCACTACGCGATTCAATATGCGGCGACGCACGACTATCTGGGCTTTTACGAGAAAGAGCTGCGCTTTCGCAGTTGGATGCACTACCCGCCGTTCGCCGCCGTCAGCAATGTACTCATCCGCAGCCAAAAGCTGGACGAGGCGCTGACCTGGTCGGGCATTCTGGGCAAATGGTTCGAGGCCACGCGACTGGAGGGCGTACGCGTGATGGGCCCCGCCGCGGCCGCCATCGTGCGGCTGAAGACCGAATACCGCTACCACTTCCTGCTGAAGTCCAAAAGCCGCGAGCGCATGAATGCCGCGCTGCGCGCCATGTTGGAGCACGCCGAGCAGCAGAAGATCCCGCGCGGCAATGTGGTGGTGGACGTGGACGCGCTGTCGATGATTTAGCAGCCGTTGGCTCTTAGCTTTTAGCTCTTAGCATTCAAAATCTAGCTGTCGGCTATCAGCTCTCAGCTCTCAGCCAAAGACTCAAGCCCGACGGCCGATAGCTGACGGCCGATAGTCGATTGCTAAAAGCTAAGAGCCAAGAGCTAGTTTCCCTTCCACGCTCCCAGCGCCTGCCGGGTCAGCACCAGTTCCCCGATGTGATAGGCGTTGTGATCGGCGATGAGCAGCGCCTGCCGCAACAGGGTCTGGCCGTCACCGTGCGCAATGGCCGCGAACAAATCGTTTTTCGGATCTTCGATCAGTTCCGCCATCTCCTGCAAATGCTCGCGGATGGCCTTCACGCTCTTCTCCCAGTCGCTCTCGCTGGGCGGCGCGGGATATTTCGGCCAATAGCCTTCCGGCCACTTGGGCGATTTGTGGCCGGGATCGCGGCTGAACTCGAGGATGTCCCACAGCGCGATGCGAATGTGCTCCAGCAATTGCCAGGGAGAATGCGCCAGTCCCTCGGGAACCTTCCCCTGCAATTCATGCGGCAGGGATTTCACCGCCGCCGAAAAGTCGGCGTGCGCCTCGTTCCAGTCCAGGGATTTCACCAGTTGCTTGCGAAGCTGCTGATCGTGACTCATAAAGACCTCGCGACAAATTACGCTGCAAGTGTCAGATGAGTCTCAGTGGTCCGCGGATGTTTTTACGCAGGGAAGGAATATCGCCAGCCTTCGGGGAGTGGCTGGCGCAAGCAATGTTGGGCGACCAAACGGTACACAACAGTCGCGAGGAATCGGGTTCGATCATCCCTCAGCGCTGCGCTGTTCGCCCACGGCCAGTTGCTTGCGCCGGCGACGCTGCTGAAGCACCCCGGCGGCATCGGGGTTCACCAGCACGGTGAAGCCATTATGGACGCGGCCATTCTTCATCTGCACCAGCACCGCCCGCTCCTCGCCCACCGATCCGCCCAGAATGCGCGACACGCTCAGCAGCGAGCGGCTCCCGCAGACTTCGCAGGATTCGCCCCCGCTGTTGCTGATCATCTCGCAATCGGCGCACAGCACGGCTTGTATCAGGGGAACGGAATGCAGACTGGCTTCGAACTCGCGGCCGTCATCCATAGCTCGGAATACCTACCGTGAAAAGCTATCGGCCACTCCGGTGCCGGGGGAAGTGCCGTGAGGTGGCGGAAGCCGGAGAGTAACTGTTATCCGATTACGAAAGGAAATAACAAATTCGGCACCTGGCCGGTGCGGGTAGTTGCCAAAGCGTGGCGATTCTGCAACATGCCCGACGGCTTAGCTGGGAGGAACCGGGCCCTCGGCCGGCAACAAATTGTGATTGAGCGCAAACAGCGCCAGTTCGAGACGATTGCCCACGCCGAGCTTGTTGAAGATGTTGGTCAGGTGGCGCTTCACGGTTTCTTCGCTGATGCCGAACGCCTGCGCAATGTATTTATTGGTGCTGCCTTCGGTGATCAGCGTAACCACTTCCAGCTCGCGCGCAGTCAGTCCGAATGTCTTACGCGGCGGAGGCGCAGTTTGCGCGGCAAGATCGCGCAATACCTGCACCAGGTTCTGTACCGGCCGGCCTTCCAACCAATACTGTCCCTGCATCACCGCGCGAATACAGGTCGCCAGATGCTCGGTGACCGCGTCCTTCAGCAGCACGCCGCGCGCGCCCAGTTGCAGCGCTTCCAGGATCTGGCGCTTGTCAATCAAGCCGGTCAGCACGATAGTACGGGTGACGTGACTGTCGCCGGTGAGTTCGCGCAGCGCTTCCATGCCAGGCATGCGCGGCATGGCCAGGTCGAGTAGCAGGATGTCAGGCTGCAAGCTGCGCACGGTGTTGAGCGCTTCCAGACCGTCACGCGCTTCGGCAACGACCTTTATCTCGCTGCCTGATTCCAGCATGTTGCGCAGACCGATGCGGACTACCGGATGGTCATCGGCAATTACGACTTTGATGGGCGGCATGGCCAGATTGTCCCCGTGATTTACAGTCAATTTTTACGCGGCCGATCCGCGGGCGGGAATCACCGACGGTCCCAGCTTTTCGACTAATTCATTTTCTATCCGGTCCAGCTCCTGCAACGTCAGGCCCAGCAGCTGCTCCACGTCACTGAAGTCCGAGTTGCGGCCTTTTTGCTCCAGGCTGGTGCAGCATTGCACCAGGGCCTTGGCGCCGACCACCTGGCTGCTGCCTTTGAGATAGTGCGCACTATTGCGAAGGTGCTCCGCTTGACGTTCCTCGATGGCCTTGCTCAGTTTGGCAAAGGTCCGGCGGCCCTCGGCGAGGTATTCGCAGTACAGCTCGGCCAGGCCGTCGCGATCGCCTTTCATCGCTTCCAGCAGCCGATCAAATACATCTGAAGCAACACAGTTGTCAGTCACAGGCTCAACTCGCCGCCATGCTGGCGGAGCAATAAGACATAGGTATCCTTTCCCGGCGAATCCGTCAAGCCGGGAGTTGGATTGGCGGTTGTTCGCCTGGCCGCGGTTGCGGCAGATTGCGCTAGTTGCCTCAGCGGCATCAGTGAAATTTGGAGAAGTCGGGCTTGCGCTTCTCGAGGAACGCGGTCAGGGCCTCGCGGGTTTCCGGCGATCCCAGCCGCTCGGTCACGGCTTGCAGTTCGTCACCCATGATGCTCTTCAAGCTCGCGGCGTGCGACTGCTTCATCAGCCGCTTCGCCGAGCGCAGAGCGCCTGCCGGCTTTTGCGCCAGCTTTTGCGCCGTCTCCATCGCTGTTTTCAGAACCTGATCCACCGAGGTCACCGCATTCACCAGCCCGAGTTCATAAGCGCGCTGCGCCGTGCACGGTGCGCCGAGCAAGAGCAGTTCGGCGGCATTCTGATGGCCTATCAGAGCCGGCAACAGGAACGACGATCCAGCCTCGGGCACAATCCCGAGGTCCACAAAGGGCATAAGGAAGCGCGCATTGTCGGCGGCATAAACCAGGTCACAGTGCAGCAACATGGTGACGCCAACGCCCACAGCATTTCCCCGCACCGCGGCCACCAGCGGCTTCGCGACCCGCGATACTGCGTAGATAAAGCGCACCGCCGGAGGATTCGGATCGTCCCCCCAGGGACGCTGCAAGAAGTCCTGCAAATCATTGCCAGCGGTGAAGGCGTCGCCGATTCCATGCAATAAAATGGCGCGAACGGAAGGATCGGCGTCGGCCTGTTCCAGCGCATCCGCCAGAGCGGTGTACATCGCGCCGGTCAAGGCATTCTTTTTTTCGGGACGATTGAAGGCAATGCTCAGAACCGCGCCATTTTTTTCGAGGAGTACGTGATCCATGGGGTTCGGCCCTCCTTGCTGACCAACAGAAAATGGACAACCGTGCATTGTACGAGAGTAAACCCGCACCTCGCGCACCGTGGCCTGCATCTATAACTGCTTACAGGAAAGCTCCCCAGTGAAAGAGTCGCTCTCCATTCCGGTATGGCCGCACGAAAAACGGGCGCGTCCGCTAAGCGGACTCTACAGCGATCTGCTCGAAAACGGCATTCGCTACTTCTTTCCCGGAGCCACCCTGGCACGCGTTTCGCAAGGCGGATCGAGCATGCCGGGGCTGCTGGGCGCGGTGCCCAGCGGCGGCCAGGTCGAGTTCGAATGGATGGGCAATGGCTACTCGCTCACCGCCTCGTCAAAGCTTACCGATCACGAACGCCGCCTGCTGCGCAGCATTGGCATGGTGTTGTCGGCGCGCTATCAGCTGATCACCAATCAGGCCCTGGCGGCGCAGAGCTTCGAGCTCTTTCGCGGACTGCCGGAAGACCGCTTCGTCTCCGCGTTTCTCGATTCCGGCCCACACGCCAACGCCGAAGCCATCGCGGGAATGCCCGACCGTATCGCCGACGCCATCGAAGTGCTGCGCACCAGCAGCATGAGCACCTACGAGAATCGGCGCATCGCGACCGGCGTGCTGCTGTTCGGCTCCATGCCCGAACCCTGCCATGCACCGCCGCAGACGCCGCCGAATGCGCTGCGCTACTCGCATTTGCTCACCAGCATTCGCAGCTTCCATCGTTTGTGCGACGGCCTGCGAACTCTGGCCCTCGTCGATCAGGACGGCCTGATGGCGGAGTTGATCGATGTACACGAGTGGTCCGAACCTTATCGCGATATGCCGCTGGCGGTGCCGCCCTCGGCCGCTTATACGGACCACGCGCGGGCGACGTTGTGCGGCGGCCACATCTGCCTGATCCTCTCGCCCAACGGCGAAATCAAGATCTACTCCGACGGTGTGCCGGTGTTCCGCTTCATCGACGGCAAGTGGAGGCTGGTGGATGCGCGCCATCGCTACGAGGTGTGGAGGAAAGCCATTGGCAACACCGAACTGGCCGAGCGATTATTTTCCGTCGCGCTCAACCTGACGGAGAGCCGGCGCGGCGCTCTCTTTGTAGTGTTGGACGATCGCGAAACGGCGAAGCTGCTGGTGTCGCAGGCCGACATGCTCGACCACCTCAGCGATGACGGGCTGAGCAGCGGCATCTCCAGCAAGGACCAGCTGCATTATCTGCTGCGCGACCGCAGCATTCTCGAAGTGCCGTCGACGGTGCTGGAGAACATCGCGCGCATCGACGGCGCGGTGGTGCTCTGCCCCGACGCCAACCTGCTGGCCTTCGGCGCGATCCTGCATCACACCTCCAAGCAAGAAGCCCTAACCGCACGGTCGAAGGCGGCCGCACCACGGCTGCCATCGCCGCTTCGCGCTATGGCACCGTGCTCAAGATCAGCGAGGACGGCGTGATCTCGATGTACCGCGGCGGGAATTTGCCAGTGGGAACTCTAGATCTGCTTTGAAAGGGTTGGATGCCCCAGGGCGGGGCCTTTCGCGTGATCGGAGAAAATCTGGGAAACGACAACTCTCGACCTGCAATCCGAAAAGCCCCCTAGCCAAACGGTGGCTGGAACGCGC
Source organism: uncultured Acidobacteriaceae bacterium (assembly GCA_963763975.1). Lineage (GTDB taxonomy): Bacteria > Acidobacteriota > Terriglobia > Terriglobales > Acidobacteriaceae > Bog-257. The sequence goes on along the minus strand of CAVXQR010000001.1, from coordinate 145,861 downwards.
CAGCTTCGAGCCGCGGGCGAAGGGCGCACAGATGGAGACGACAAAGCAAATTCATTCGATTCATTTTCTTTATAACCTTCATAAATATTTTTGGAGGTTATAACCAGGCGCGGTATGATACCTAACTACCGTGAGGCGACAAAATGGTTAGGCCAGTAGTCCCCAAATCGCCGACGAACGCCGGCCCCAACCGCGTCGCCATGGCTCTCGCCTTCCTTGCCATTTATGTCATCTGGGGATCTACCTACCTGGCCATTCGCTACGCGGTGGAGACCATTCCGCCCCTCATTGTGGTTGCGGCACGGCACTGCACTGCCGGACTGATCCTGTTCGCCTGGGCACGGGCGCGCGGCTGGCGGCCGACGCCGGGCGAATGGCGCGCCAGCCTGGTGCTGGGCATCCTGTATTTCACCATCGGCCACGGGCTGCTGCATTGGGCGGAAACCATTGTGCCCTCGGGATTGGCCGCACTGTTAATGTCGGCCGAGCCCATCTGGATCGCCTTGATGGCCGTGCTGGTGACGCGCGAAGAGCGCCTGACCTGGCGCACCGTCGGCGGGCTGCTGCTGGGCATTGCCGGCGTGGGCCTGCTGGTGCGCGACCAGGCCCTCAGCTCGCATGGCCCGCTGGTGATTTGGGGATCGGTGGCGCTGCTGGTCAGCGGAATTTCCTGGGCGGTCGGGGTCATCTACTCGCGCAGCGATTCCCTTCCTAAAGATTCGGTGGCGCGCGCAGGCATGGCTTCGCTGTGTGGGTCGGTATTCCTGCTGCTGGGGTCGTTGGTGACCGGCGAAGTTTCACACGCGCACTGGAGCCAGATGAGCGCCCGCTCGCTGTGCTCGGTGGCCTACCTCATCGTCTTCGGCTCGATCGTGGCCTTCACCAGCTATACCTGGCTGCTGGAGCATTGCTCGCCGACGCTGGTCTCGACCCACACCTATGCCAATCCCATCGTCGCGGTTTTCCTGGGCTGGGCGCTCGCGGGAGAGACCATTAGTCTGCGCGTGCTTGCGGCGGGCCTGGTGACATTGATGGCCGTATTCCTGATCAGTCGCGGGACCAGCAGCGCGGTGGCGAAGGAAATCAGCCAGGCGGAGGCGGCCTAGTCAACCCAGACTAACCGACAACCTTGCATAGAGCGGTTACAATTAGGCCAGTGTCCAGCAGCAAGCACCAGCCGGTACATCAGTTCGACCTCAGCGGTGGAAACCTGGCCCTGGACTTTGCCAATACCATCAGCCATCGCGACAATCCTGAAACCCGCGCTGAGCATTTGCAGAGCTACCCCGACCTGGTAGCTTTTGCCTCGCAAAGTAAATTGCTTCCCCACGCCCTGGCAGAGGATTTGCGCTCGCACGCGCCGCGCCGTTCGGGCGAGGCAAGGCGCGTGTTTCGCGAAGCCATCCACTTGCGCGAAAGCATGTACCGCGCCTTCTCGGCCATGGTTGACGGCAAAGTCCCCGCACATGGGGATGTGCAGCGGATCGGTGACGCCGCGCTGGAAGCATTGCGTCACCGGCGACTGGCGCGCCGCAATGGCGGCTACCGCTGGGAGTGGCCCGACGAAGTTCCGGGCAAGTTGCATCGTCTGTTGTGGCCTATTGCCGAATCGGCCGCCGATCTGCTGACGTCGCATGAGGTGAGCAGCATTCGGCTGTGCGAAGCGCCCGACTGCGACTGGCTTTTCCTGGACAACAGCCGCAATCGCAGCCGGCGTTGGTGCGATATGAAAATCTGCGGCAACCGCGAGAAGGCGCGCCGTCACTATCGCCGCAGCCGCACCTAGCCGCTCTCAGCTTTCGCTGCGGGGCTGCGGTATCACCGCCCAGATTCCGGCGTGTGTGGTTTTATTTCAAAGCAAGGAGTACCGCCGGCTGAAGCCGGCTCCGGACAAAAGAAATAAAGCGCTCATCGGCCCGACTGAAGTCGGGCCCTGATACAAGGCCTGCGGAAATAAGCTTTATTCGGCGGCTATTGCGTCTTCTTTTCGAGCACCAGGCACTGATCGTGCAGCTTGGCATCATGGGTCAGGCCGTCCGCCTTCATGCATTCATCCAGCGCGGTCTTGGGGTCGGAATCCTTCAGCAGGTTGGTCAGCATGATGTGCGGGGTGGGCCAGTCCGGCGCAAGCACTGCCGCCTGCTTCAGTTCGGCGATGGCCGCCGGTAGATCGCGTTTCTTGCGATAAACGATGAACAGGTTGTAGTGCACTTTGGCATCCTGAGGCGCGAGCCGCAGTGCCTCTTTGTACTCCGCGATGGAGTCGTCGGCTTTACCGGCATCATCCAGCACGTTGGCCAGGTTCATGTGCGTCTCGGCGGAGTTCGGCTCGATCGCCAGGGCGGCGCGATAGTGCTCGATGGCGCCGTTATAGTCGCGCTGCGCATAGAGCAGGTTGGCGAGGTTGTTCTGCGCAGTCGCCAGCTTGGGATTCAACCGCACGGCTTCCTGATATTGCGCGAGTGCGCCGGTGACATCGCGATTGCGCTTCATGGCCAGCCCCAGGTTGTTGTGCGCATCGGCATCGCCGGGCCGGAGGCGAATGACTTCCTGCAACTGGGAAATTGCCTGCGAGTAGCCATGCCGGTCAATGTAGAGCAGTGCCAGGTAGTAGCGGGCGTCGGCATAGTCGGGATAGAGCCGGATCGCTTCCTGGTAGGAGGTGATGGCAGCATCGGTGTCGCCGTCGCGTTGCGCCAGAGCTCCCTGACGAAACGAGCGCTCGGCGGCAGCAGGGATGATCGATTTTTCCGAAGGTGCCGGCTTAGCTTCGCCGGCGGCGGGCTTCGCCGGAGTCTTTGCCTGCTGCTGCGGAGTAGGTGCATCGGAAAGCGGATGCTGGGCCTGAGCATTAGCGGGCGGCGCGGTTGACTGCGCTCGGGCGTGCGGCACCGCCAGCAGAAATAGAAGAGTGGTTGCCAGGGCGAAGCGATAAAGTCGCGAAAAACAGAGAGATGACATGGTTGGACCAGAGGCAAGTATAGCTCTGTGGTGAGGTAGCTTCTACGCGGGAAAGACGATGCCGACGGCGGCGCCTGAGCCGGCGTCGAGCTTTTCGGCGGCGGAAGCCTGGCGCGCGGCAATCTCCAGATAGCCCGAGCTGCCGACGATTGCGAACAATTCGCCGTCCTCGCCCTCAGCGTAGGACGAACGCAGCCTGGTAATGGTGCTGCCGGCAAGCAGAATTTCGACGGCGGGCGGTTGCGGCACGAACAGTTGCGGCGCTTCCCGCTGGCTGATGTTGGTGATCAGGTTGCCGAACTTGTCCACCTTCAACACCACACCGCGCAGGCTGTTGTCGCCGATGCGCTCCACCTGCGGCAACAGCAGGCGCTGGTAGTCGCTGATCTCGGGTCCGAATTCCGCCGGCCCCACACCCTTGCTGAGCCAAGCCGCCACCGGCGCGAAAACATCTCGCCCATGAAAGGTCTGGCTCATGGGTTGAAGAAAGTAGCGCTCGGCGGTCACGTGCCGCACGGTAAATTTCGGCTCGCGGGCTTCCACCAGCGAGAGCACGCCGTTATCCGGCGCGACAAAAATGTAGTCGTCGGTCTCCACAATGATGGGACGGCGCTGGCTTCCGACTCCGGGATCAACTACGACGACGTGCACGGTACGCGGCGGAAAGAAGCGATAGGCCTGGGCAATGGTCCATGCTCCGTCGAACAGGTCGTAGGACGGAACGGCGTGGCTGATGTCCACAATCGCCGCGTCCGGCTGGATGTTCAGCACCACGCCATGCAGGATGCCGACGAAGGGATCGCTAAGGCCGAAGTCGGTGGTGAAGGTAATCAGGCGGGGCATGGGCATACCTTTCGCAAGCTAGACGCTGGCGATGGCGCCTGTCAAACCTCGGCACTGGTGATGTTTCAAGCTCGCGCAGAACTGAGGCCGGCAGATGGCCAAGCTCGCGCCGATTTACCAGGTGCCCATGCGCAGCACCAGGCCGCCGGAAACCTGCACGCTGCGCTGGTAGTCGAGGCCATTGACGTCCTTGACCCAGGAGCGCATGTAGTCCACGTCAACCAGTTTGAGCGCGAGAGCGTTATTGAACTTGTAATCCACGCCGGCGCCGGCCTTGACCGCAAATCCGGCGGTGTCCCACACTGTGGCATAGTAGGCGTGCTTTTCGGCAATCTGCTCGTCGGTCTTGGGATCCCAGTTGGCCACTTCTGCCATCAGCACCGGATTGTCGTATTCCTGGGTGACCTTGGCGCCGCCCACCAGCGCCTGGGCGTGCGGACTCCACTTGCCATTGGTTTGCGGCGTCCAGCGCGGTCCGGTCATGTAGGTCAGCAGATCGCCGCTCCAATTCTTGCCGAAGTTCAGCATCTTGCAGCCGCCAACCTCAATCACCATCTGCCAGTCGGGCGCCACGCGAAACGCCGCGTCGCCATTGCCGCCCATGCACGCGCCACCATTCTGGTTTCCCAGGAACTGGTTGTAGGCGCTTTCAAAGGTGAATTCAAAGGGAGCAACGCCCGGCGGAGGCTCGAACTCTACCTTCTGCGTGCGCGCGGCGGTGGCCGCGTTCCACAGCGCGGTCTCCGGGAACGGCTTGAACACGCCCGGCCTGTCGTCGCGATGCCACGGCACCTGCCCGGTCATCACATTGGCGAAGGAGCGCGAGGGATTCAGTCCGCCGCGCAGGAAAATTCGGAAGTAGGGATTGCTAACGCGAGCTTCGAGGCGGTTGAATCACTTTCCGATCCAGCGCATCTTCGGCAATCGTCCAGCCCGTGCCGATGGTCGGAGTGATCACGTGATCGACAAAACCCACCTGCGGATACAGGTGCTGGACATGACCGATGGAAGCTTCACTGAGCGGCCCGATTTCAAATTGCACGCTGTAGACGTAAGAGAAGGCCATGCCTCGCAAGCGTTCCTTCCAGTAGCGGCTATTGCGGCCAAACTCCACGTCGCGGAAGGCGCGATCGTTGTGCTGCCAGAGAAAGCTGGTAACCGCCCCCTGCATGGGATGGCCAACATAATTGACCAGGAACGGATCGCCATCGCCCCAGCCGTGCATGTTGGCTATGGCGTCGGCATAGCCGGGAAAGAAAGGCTGCTGGAAGGATCGCCGGGTGGCGCCTTCGGTCCCCAGACGGAAGCCGTGTTCGATGGTGAGAAAGACCGCAGAGTCCCTGAACACGCCATGCCAATCGACGCCCTTTTCCGGGACCGGCCTCGCCACATTCAGCATCAGCCCGGAGCGCGAAGCATTGGCAGCGGCGGAAGAAGACGAGGGCGCGGAAATCGAAGAACTCGAAGTGTCGTCGGGAGCAGTTGCGGGCGCGGAGGAGGAAGAACCCGAGGTGTCGTCGAAAGCGATTGGGGACGTGGACGTCGAAGAACCTGAAGCGTCCGAAACTTTGGAGGAAACTGTACCTGGCTGAGACAGGCTATCGTTGTCCAGTTCGCTGACCGCCAGTTGCGCTTCTGCAATGACGGCGCCGGCCATCAAGCACACAACAAGAGTGAGAACAGCGAGGCAGTTCTTCCAGACCACGGCTAGTAATTCTCCGCTTTATGAAGGTGAATGGAGGAAACAGCATACCAGCGATAGTTGGCGGGGCGAACTCTAAAATTTGGGCGGCCCTAACCCGGGCCGCCTGGCGTAAGTGCACCAATGTGCTACTTGATTTCGACGTCTCCGGACCCGGTCGAGACCTCAACCGTAGGACCGCCGCCGCGAACCGTTCCCTTCAGTTCATGACCTCCCATCGAGCCCTGAACGGTAATCGGGAGGTCGGAATGGATGGATCCCGAGCTGGTGTGGACATCCAGGTTGAAACCACCGCTGGAACCGAGGTTCATGCGGATGTCACCGGAGCCGCTGTTCAATCGCCAGGAGTTGGTAACCTGACCATCGGCGGTAATGCCCCCGCTGCCGGTGCGAGCGCGAAGCCCGCCCTTGATTCCACGTAGCCGAATCGTGCCAGACCCGGTCTGCACTTCCGCGTCACCGGAGCCCTGGATTTGGGCGTCAATGTCGCCGCTGCCGGTCTGAGCGAAGAAAGGAGCGCCCACCCCTTCCGCGTTGATATTGCCGCTGCCGGTTTGGGCATGCACCTGGCCGCCGATGTCGCGCAGCTTAACGTCGCCCGAACCGGTGTTGCCGCGCACTTCACGGCGCACGCCTTCCACCGTCACATTGCCGGAGCCACTGTGGCCTTCCACCGAGGAGTCGGCAGGAAGAGTAATTTCGTAATCGATGGAGACATGCCGCCGGACATCTTCCGGCAGGTCATAGCCAATGCGGATGGAGTTGCCATTTTGCTGAATGGGAGGGGTGCCGGCTACGCGATGCACAGCGGCATCGGCGTTGGAAAACCACTGGTTGTTACCGTGAACCGTGCCGTGCACTGTAACCTGGTTTGCTCCGCCGGTGCGGACCGTGATGTCGCCGGAACCGGTGGTAACGTCGAGGGTCACGCTACCCGACACCTGCAGGGTCCGGTCAAAGCGCTCCTCGGTACGCGCATACAGCAGGACCGGAAGCAGAAGGACGCTGAGCAGAATTGCGATGTTATGTTTTTTCATGTTGCCTCGTGCGAGTTGAGATAACTGCACCAGAAAGATGGCCGGGCTGCAGCCTCTTCAATGACGGCAGCCCACCGCAAGCAACCGCTACTGCTGTAGAACGACCTGATCGCCTTGCTTCAGACCTGACAAAATTTCGGTCTTGGCGCCGTTGGAGATGCCGATATTGACGGCCACTTTGCGCATGCCATCTTTGCCCTTGGGGTCCGGAATATCGACGGAAGCGTTCTTGTCCTTGTCGTACATGATGGCGCCTTCGGGAATCATCAGCGCGTTCTTATGCTCATCCAGGATGATCTCCGCGTTGGCCGTCATTTCGGCTTTCAATTCCCCGCCCGGGTTGTTGATGGAGACCCGCACTTCAAAGGTGGTGACGTTGTCCTTCTCCACGCCCATGGGAGAAATCTTGGTGACGTGTCCGGTGAAGGTCTTGTCCTTGAAGGTTTCCACCCGGATTCGCGCCGGCTGGCCCAGATAGACCTTGCCGATATCGCTCTCGTCCACCTTGCCCTTGACGTAAACCTGGCTGGTATCGCCGAGCGTCATCACCAGGGTTGCGCCCGAGCCCAGCACCAGGATGGAGCTGACCGCGTCGCCCATCTCGACATCGCGCGAAAGCACCACGCCGTCGATGGGAGCAGTGATGGTGGTGTAGCTGAGCTGCTCCTGATACTGCTTCAGGCTGGCCTGGTCTTTTTCAACCTGGGCCTGGGCCTGGGCCACTTTGGCTTTATTCACCACGTACTGCGCACGAGCTACGTCGCGTTTGTTGACCGCCATGATGTACATGCGCTGGGCGTCGTCGAGCGTGGCTTCAGAAACCACGCCGTCCTTCAACATGCTTTGGGCGCGCTCGTAGGCGCGCTGCAGAGTGGGAATGTCCACGCCCTCGGCATCCACTCCCGCACGCTTCAAATCAGCATTGGCACTCGTTAGATTGGCCTCGGAGGAAAGCAACTGGGCCTGGGCGGAGTTGACCTGCTCTTCAATCTCGATGCGATCCAGCTCTGCCAGCACTTGCCCCTGTTTCACCTTGTCGCCGGTATCCACATAGAGCTTCTTGACGATGCCGCTCGCCTTGGACTTGATTTCAACCTTGGTGATGGGAGTAATTTTGCCGGTGGCGACGACGTTCTTGGTCAGGTCGCCGCGCTCCACTTTGGCCAGCTTGGTGGGATCAATCTTGGTACCGCCGCGGGTCGCCGCCACGCCCACAAAAACAATTGCCAGTACCGCAATCGAAACCAGCGTGATGATTAACCAACGCTTCCTTTTTTTCTTGCCATTACCGTTCGCCACTGCAAGCCTCCGCCAACGACTGCGCTCTGTTGGCTAATACGCAGAAAATTTGGAATTAGTTCCGGGGAAACACGAGGACCCTGGGCGTGGCACTCCGCCACTTTCATTAGACCCCGTCCGGTTCAATTCGGTAGCACAAAGTGCAGATAAGGCGTTACTTCCGAGTCATTTCGGGACTCGAGAGGTAACGCCTTGGAGAAGGACTCAGGCGGTCAGCTTTTTGGCGCCTCTTCGTGCTGGAAGATGGCGAACACGGCGCCTTGCGGATCGGCCAGGACGGCAAAGCGGCCGACATTCTGCATGCTCATGGGGGTGAGCAGGACTTTCCCGCCCAGCGATTTCGCCTTTTCCGCAGTCGCGTCACAGTGCGACGCATTGAAATACATTAGCCAATGCGACGGCGTCCCGGGACGACGATCGGAAGTCGGCGGAATACCGGCAATGGAATGTTCGCCGTTTTTGATGTGCAGGTAATCGCGCTCCGGATCTTTCGTTCCCGGATTGATCTCCCAGCCGAACATCGCGCTATAGAAGTTCCTGGCGGCGGCAGGATCGGTAGTGCTCAAGTCGCCCCAGCACATGGTCCCATCCACGTGCGCAATGCCCGTGCCCTTGTTGCGACGGGCCTGCCACACCACAAACACGGCGCCGGTCGGATCCTGCAAGTAAGCCATGCGGCCGGCATCGAAAACATCCACCGGGCCATAGAGGAGCGAACCGCCCAGTTCCTTAGCGCGCGCCGCCGCGGCGTCAGCGTCCTCGACCAGGATGTAAGGCACCCAGTTGGGCGGAACATGGTTCGCGACCTGCTCCAGGCGCAAAGTGTAAGCCGCGGCAGCATCGCGGCCTTCCAGACGAAACAGGGTGTAGAAGTCTCCGGGAGCTATGGGCATGTCTTCCGGCTTCCATCCGAAGAGGGCCGAGTAAAACGACTTCGCGGCAGCCTGATCGCTGGTCGCCAGTTCAATCCAGCAGAAGGATCCGACGGGATGAGAATCGACGTGAGCCATGATGGAAAAGTATAGTCCGTGACCGTTGGTTGAGACATCCAGAGCCGGCTGGAGACTGGCTTTGCGCGCAGGAACGGCAGGAGTAGAACGACGAGATCGAGTGGTTTTCCTCACACCACCTAGGAGCGCAGGGATGCGCTCCCAAGTGGCACTCAACTGCTCAGAAAACAGAATTTAGTTGCCTATAAGGTGCTAGGCCCCTCCAAGCCCTCCGGCTTCAACGGCAGCCAGCCGTTGCGGAAGCAGATAGCCACCGCATGGGTCCGATTATCGGCACCCAGCTTGAGGTTGGCGGTACGTAGCATATTCTTGACCGCCTGCAGCGAGGTTTTGAAGTGATTGGCGATGTCGCCATTCTCATACCCATAGGAAAGCAGCTCGAGAAGTTGCAGTTCTTTCCGGGTTAGCACTCCATGTCCGTTCGACTTCGAAACCTCGGCTAAAACCTCGTGATACTGATCCTGACCATATCCCGGCCGCTTGTAGTACGCCGACGCGCGAAGCGTTGTGGGTAGCGGGTTTTCAACGGCTCCGGACTCAACCCTGGCGGAGCGTGCGAGTACAGACTTTCCATTACTGCCGGATACCAAATGCTGTTTCATGTCTGACCCTTTCGCGGGGGATTTGCCATTCCTGCGGTTCTCCACTTTCCGATGAATTCGCTGTCGAACTAACGGGTATTGGGAGTCGTGGCTGGAGTCCACGGCAACGCCGGCCAGGTTGGTTACAGACAGGGACTTACGTCGAGCGTTCTTGGTGTCTCGTGGCGGTGAGATCTTCTTGGAAACAGTTCGCATCGGTATTGCTTTCACCCGCTTTGAACGTTTGGAACGATTATGAACCCTTACTTACCAGTATGCGAAGCGCTTTTGTGAATTTTGCGCCGACACCAAGCGAGTATGTAAGGACACAAAAGTGGTAGTTTTTGCTGAGTAAATGCGCTTTCCTGCTCGAGACGTCCGACCCGGTGAAGTTTCTTTCTCGCTTTCAAGTCGGTATTCTTAGCAATTGGGGTGCCACCGCTGCCGAAAGCTCCGCGCTCTCGGATATCGCATCGCGCCGGCAATCACGACGCCGTGGCGCTCAACCTAAATGCAATTTGAACTGCTACCTCGCTGCCGAATGCCCATGAATCGCTTCAGAAATTTAGGCTGGATTTTTGCTTTGGCTCTTCTTTTCTCATCTTGGCTGCCCGCGCAGATGGCGGGCACCATGCAGTCTACCGAGGTTGAACGCAGCGGGCGCGTTAGCTTTCACTTCATCGCTCCCAATGCCAAAGAAGTGTTTCTGAATCTGGAAGGCTCTCCGCGCCAGGCGATGAAGCGGGAAGAAGGCGGTGACCGTTGGAGCGTTACCACCGATCCTCTACCACCGAATCTCTATGGATATTCGTTTACCGCGGATGGAGTAAACCTACTGGATCCGTTGAATCCGCTGATCAAACCCAGCCTGCTCGAAGCCAGCAACCTGCTGGAGGTGCCAAGCCCGACACCGCAGCCATGGGATGTGACCGACGTTCCGCATGGCGTGGTGCACCATCACCTGTACCGGTCTTCCGTTATCCGGGATTACGATTCCGAATACTACGTCTACACTCCTCCGGGATATGATCCGGGAGCGAAAAAAAATTACCCGGTGCTGTACCTTTTGCACGGCTTCAGCGACGGTGCCGATGCCTGGACCGCTACCGGTCGCATGAACCTCATCCTCGATAACCTGATCGCCGCCGGCAAAGCCAAACCGATGATCGTGGTCATGCCGCTGGGCTACGGAGTGCCGCAATTGCTGCGGGCGGGCGACTATGCCAGCAGCAATCTCGATTTCCGCCAGCAGAATTTGGAAAGGTTCCGCACGCTGCTGACCACGGAGATCATGCCGCAGATTGAAAAAAACTATCGCGTCGCACCGGGCCGCGAGAACCGGGCCATCGCGGGCCTGTCCATGGGAGGAGCGGAAAGCCTGTTCGTCGGCCTCACGCGTCTCGATGACTTCGCATGGATCGGGAGCTTCAGCGCCGCCGTAGCCGACATCACCTACGATCGCATGTTCCCGTCGCTTACCCCTAAAGACAACGCGCGCATTCGCCTGCTGTGGATTGCCTGCGGAACAGAAGACAATTTGCTGATGGCAAACCGCAAGCTGGAAGAGTGGTTGAAGCTGAAGGATGTGCGCTTCACCACGGTCGAGACCGCCGGAGGCCACACCTGGATGTTGTGGCGCAACAACCTGGTAAGTTTTGTTCCCTTACTTTTCCAACAGAACAGCCATTAGGGATTTTTGGGTTTCAGGCGCGCGTAGCGTTCCATTTCTCCGGTCCACTTCAGAAAGCGCAGCAATTCCATGCGTTCGCGCCACATGAAACCGCAAAACTCCAGAAATCCAATGCTCTGCATTTTGATACCGGTATAGGTTTCAATGCGCCAGCGCAGGTACGGACTGCGCCAGGGCGACAGATGGTGGCCGCGAGTCGAGTTCCAGAGAAAGCGCAGAATGTAACGCATGGTGCAGTGAGGCGCCGGCTCCAGTATAGCCGCGGATGGATAGCTCCCGCGGATGGTAGACTCGGCCAGGTATGGACCAGCAGCCCAAATCGCCTGCGGCGGAAGATCATTACTATGCGGCCCTCGATTTTTACGCCGAAGGACGGCATGCCGAGGCAGTCCGCGAGTACCAGGCAGCCATCGCCGCCGACCCGTCGTTCGTGGACGCCATGCACGGACTGGCGCGGGTGTATCAGGACATGGACCGGCTGGACGAAGCGATTGCGATTGCGCAGCGAATCAGCGCGCTGGATCCGGATGACGTGCTGGCCCACACCAGCCTCTCGATTCTCTACCAGCGCAAAGGCATGGTGCCGGAGGCCGAGGCCGAAGGCAATAAAGCGCGAATTCTGGGATGGAAGCAGCAGCTCAAGCGAAGCAAAAAGCTAAGCGAGTGAAGCCGGGCCCAGGCGATCCTGAGCGCGCGGTACGCGAGATGTATCGGCGGCTGTCGCGCGCCTGGGGACCGCAGCATTGGTGGCCGGCCGCGACCCCGTTCGAGGTGATCTGCGGCGCCATTCTCACCCAAAACACATCCTGGAACAATGTCGAACGCGCCCTGTCGAACCTGCGAGCAGCCAAAGCCCTCAACGTGGCCGGCATGCGTCGGTTGAACATAGCTCAACTGCAGCGACTAGTGCGGCCCTCTGGCTACTTCCGGCAGAAAGCGCAGCGATTGAAGGGCTTTGTGCGCTTTCTTGACAGCCGGTTCGGCGGCTCGGTGCGCAAGATGTTCGCCACTCCCACCGCGGAACTGCGCCAAAGCTTGCTCGAACTCAACGGCATCGGACCCGAGACGGCAGATGCCATCCTGCTGTACGCCGGTCATCATGAAGGCTTCGTGGTAGATGCCTATGCGCGCCGCATCCTCCAGCGACACGGTGTAGTTCCTGCCAGCGCGACCTACGATGACATTCGCCAACTGGTGCAACTTTCCCTGCAAAGGGAACGGCCGGTTGCAGCGCCAGCGCCGCTGAAAATAGGAGAGCAATATCCTTCCATCCATGAGCCTTCGGTCATGAGCAGGGCTTCCCGCAGCCGGCTGGCGCAGGTCTACAACGAAATGCACGGCCTGCTGGTGCAAATCGGCAAGCACTACTGCCTGAAGCGTACCGCGCGCTGCGAGCTGTGTCCCCTCGGAAGCATGCTGTCGTCGCCTATAGAGCTCGACTAGCTGGATGTGACATTCAACTTGCAAAACCTTTACAAACAATGGCCTGTGCTGCCGGTCACAGACCGAAGCCCATTCTTCCATCAGGGTAGTAGTTAGCATTGCTTGCGCTACCTCGGCCGTGAGGTTTTCAGCTCGCTTTGTAACAGGCTGTTAGCGGGAAAACTTGACATCTGGCCCTATGCAACACGAGTTAGTGTTTGTTGCGTTCTTTTTCGTCGTAGTTTTCGTGTCTCTGCTCTTCGCTCTGCGGCGCGTGGCCGAGCAGAAGGGCGAGATCGGCAGGCTGCAACTGGAAGTGGGGCGCGAACAACTGCTCCGCCAAGAAGCCGACGAACTTTCCCGGGCGAATCCTCATCCCGCATGGCTGTGCGATCCCCAGAGCCAGAAAATACTTTCCGTCAATGACGCCATGATCCGGGTTTCCGGATATACGCGTACGGAATTCCTTCGTCTGAAACTTACAGACCTTGCGCCACCCGAATCATGGGCCGACATCGAAGTCAACCTGAAAAAATTGCCGCTTGGCCATAACCACATCGGTATCCAGAAATGCCGCTGCAAGGACGGGACCGTCCTGTCCGTCGAGATTGATGTTTTCCGATATCGCGATCAGGAGGCAGTTCGCGATCTGGTGTTCGCTAACGACGTGACGCAGCGGGTGAAGATGGAGCGACAACTGCGCCACTCCGAAAGGACCCTGCAGACGCTGGTGGACAGCGCCCCCATGGGAATCGCCACCGCACCGGTGGAAGGCGATCACTTCGATACCATCAATCCCGCCATGCGTGAGATTCTCGGAGGCTATAGCCTGGAAGAAGCCCGCGCTTTGGACATCAGCCGGGACGTTTATCTGGATATCAAAGATCGCGACCGCATGATTGCGATTCTGCGCCGCACCCGTAATCTTAAAGGCTTTGAGACCCACTTCAAGCATCGCGACGGACGCCCCATCCGCATTCGCCTGGGCGGAACCCTGGTCGAACGCGAAGGCGAGGAGCCCTACTTTCAGAAGTATGTGGAGGACCTGACGCAGCAGAATGCCCTGGAACAGCAGGTGCGACAGGTGCAGAAGCTGGAAGCCGTGGGCCGGCTGGCCGGAGGCATGGCGCACGACTTCAACAACGTGCTGGTGGTGATCAAGCTTTCCACCGAGATGATGTTAGAGCACATCACGCCCGACAATGCCTTCAGCAAGCCACTGCTGCAAATCTCCAACGCCGCGGACCGGGCCGCAGCTCTCACCCGGCAGATGCTGGCCTTCGGACGCCAGCAGATGATGCAGCCGCGCATCATCAACGTTAACGCGGTGATGGGTGAAACCTCCCACATGCTCAGAAGAGTGATTGGCGAAGACATCCAACTGATCACCAAACTGTCGCCGGACCTGTACAATTCACATCTCGACCCCGATCAACTGAGCCAGGTGATCCTGAACCTGGCAGTCAACGCTCGCGATGCCATGCCCGATGGCGGCGTTTTGCATCTCGAGACCGCCAACGCTGAACTGGATGAGGTCTACTCGCGCACTCATCCGCCGGCGCAGTCCGGCAGCTACGTCATGCTTGCCGTCAGCGATACCGGCAGCGGCATCGATAAAGCCATCCTGCCTCGAATTTTCGACCCCTTTTTCACCACCAAGGAAGTGGGCAAAGGAACCGGCCTGGGCCTCTCCATCGTTTACGGCATCGTGAAGCAGAGCGGCGGATATATCTGGGTCTATAGCGAGCCGGGCCATGGAACGACGTTCAAGGTGTACCTGCCCGCCACCGTCAAGCCGGTGGAACAGCCGCTGCAACGCGCCGAAGGCTCGGGCCGTGCCCAGGGCCAGTTGCTGCTGGTGGTGGAAGACGAGCACGGCATTCGCAACAACGTTCGAGAGTGTCTGCAGCAGTTGGGATATCGGGTACTGGAAGCAGAAGATGGCGAGTCGGCGCTACAACTTTGCGATGAACATCCGGAGATTCAAGCGGTGCTGACTGACCTGGTCATGCCCAGGATGGGCGGCTATCCCATGGCCCTCCAGCTCGCCGAGCGCCATCCCTCGATGCGAGTTCTATTCATGTCCGGGTACACGGAAGACAGCGCCACCCGCCGCGACATTCTGTTGAAAGGCTGCCCGTTCCTGCAAAAACCATTCAGCGTGGCTGAGCTGGCGCAGAGTGTTCACCAGGTATTGGCCCTGAGACCTCCGTTACCGCTGACAACCCTCGGCGTGGAAAACTGAAAGTTCGGGATGCCACTTCGCCCGCCGATCACAATCCAGGCTTGCCGGTGAGCGGATTCTTCGTCTTCGGTCTCGTCGCCTGTAGCTGCAGGGTTCTCCGGCTCCAACGACACGGTTACGTCATCGCCAAGCTTCAGACTGTTAATAAACTCCTGCAAGTCGGCAACCAGCGCCGGAGAGGGCACTTCATATCGGATGTTGAGGTTGGCGATCTTGTCGGCCGGTATATAGAAATTCGCTCCCGGAATCGCTTCCCAGTACTCGCTCTCCTGCAGCAGACGCCCAGCCTGGCGGTCGGTTTCGCGCTGGGCGAAATAGTAGCGCCGGAAATTGTGCAGCAGCAGACCGGAAAGTTCGCCATCGCGATCGACGAAATAATTGGCTACGGTTCCGCTGTACAGCTTGTCGTTGCTGGTCAGAACGTCCACTACCACCGTGGTCTGGCTGCTGCGCGGAAACATAAACCCGGTCAGCAGCACATGCCATTGCGACAGCCGCGCCAGCAGCCATCGGCCGAACGTCTTCCGGTAGACAGGGAAGCGACTGAGCTCGCCAAAATAAACCGTCGCGACATTGACCACGGCAATCTGTACTCCCAGCAGTACGTACAGCCATAGCAGAAAGCGGGCCTGGTCCAGCACCACGTGGCCAATGGCATTCCAGCAGAAATCGTAGTGGTCGCGAAAATAGGCTTCGCTGTACATGGCAGAGAACACAGTGCGGTAATCGCCGTATTTCTCCGCCACGCTCTGAGCCGAGGGAAAGGGGCGGTGACCAACGTACCAAATCTGCCACGACAGCAACACCGTCACACAGAATGGAATGAAGATGACACCCACTCCCGAGACGATTTCCTCGAAGCGGGTCTGTTGCGGCTTCTTCAGGCGAACGAATGGATAGGCCAGCCGGTTGAATAGGAAATCCGGCAGGAAAACATATAGCCCCAGCAGCGCCGAGACTATGAGGGCAATCATCGCGTTAGGTTAGGAACCCTTCTTGCGCGAGCGGATGACCACCGTGCCTTGCGGGGTGTTGATGCGGTATTCGCCGGACTCATGCAGGGCGCGACGAATATCGCTTGCCCGGCGCTCGATACGGCGCTGCAACTGCTGGTCGAGAGTGTCGCGCGTAACTACGTCGCGGAGCTGCAAAGTGTCGCTGGTCATAAATTTCTTGCTTCTTATCTATCTACATAGATGCATCCGCTCAGGCGCGGATGTCAAGTGACATCGACGGCAGTTACTCTTCTGGCTCCTGCCCGGGTGGTCCCAATTGCGAAGCTTCGTCATGGAACAGGTCGGCCCAGGAGTCGTCCAGGCTGTTCCAGCGGTCTTCGTCCAGCCAGTTGTTCTCCGAATCGCGGAGATACAGCACGCCATGGCCCTCGCTGCATACCATCTCGGTGCCGGACCAATTCAGCAAAACGTGCCCGGGCGCACCGATGGGGATGGGGATGCCCAGACGACGCAGGCAAACCCGGCAACGCTGCTGCTGATCGTGAACGGACCACGAAAGCGGAAGCACCGCCAGGATCAGCACCAGCCAAAGCGAGAGCCACTCGGCCATGGGAAGAATGGAGCCGGCAACGACAATGGCAAGGTATCGGGCCGCGATGGCCGCTACCAGGCAGGTCCCGACCAGCAGCAGTAATGTCTTGACGCCGAAAAAACTCCACCATCGCCAGCGCTGTACCGAAGTCACTGGACCGTTGGAGAGCAGCCGCCTGCCTCTTCGCCGCGCGAAGACCAGCAGCATTGAGCATGCCAGAGCCAGCAACAAAAAGAGTCCATAGGAAGCAAGCTCGGAGCGCATTTCTGATTGCAGCGACCGCACTTGCAGCATGGACGTTGGCAACAGATAACCTGCGTTTTGGCTGAGGTCGGTGAGATCGGCTTCCGCTTGCGATTCGGTGACGCCCAGCTTCAACCGGGCTACCGCGCCGATACCTTCCACAAAGTTACTGGGGGGCAGCGGAGGATTATCCATCAGCATCCACAGGGAAATTCCCGAGGAGATCACGCGGAAGTTAGGGGGAAGAACTCCGATTACCTGCCGCGGGATACCGTCCACGACCACATCGCTGCCGACAATTTTAGGATCGGCGGCAAACTGCACCCGCCAAAGCTGATCGCTCAACAGAATGCAATTGCGGCAGTGGTCAGCGTCGAAGGCTTGAAACACGCGGCCCAAAGACGGCCGTACGCCCAACTGGTCGAACCACCCAGGCTCGACCCGTCCCGCGAGCCCGGCAATGGTCTTCTCCGGCGCAACAATGCGAGACGGCCCCCAGGAATAGGGCGACAGCGCAGAAACCAGTTTGCTGCTTTTCCAGGCGGAAGCCAGATCCAGCAGGGTGTCTGAGGGTACGCGGCGAAACTTGGCGTCCAGGCTGACGATATAAACGTCGGCCGGGTGCTGGACCGCGGTGGTCAGCAGCGAACGCGCGCCGGAGACAACGTTTCCCGCAACCACAAGGGCACAGACCAGACTGAAGACAGCGGCCAGGCAGGTACCGGGCGCCCGCTGCAACCGCCGCCATCCACGTAAAAAGGCATCGCGCTGGTAACGCTGCCAGCAAGCGTCGGGAAACGCCGACCAGCAAAATCGCAGAAGCTCCCGCTTCCTTTCGGCGCGGAGCAATTTATTCTCCGCAAGAAAGTAGGCCCAGTGCCGGATGCGAGAACTCCAGGCCGCGCGCCAAACCAGCCGCCGCTGCAGCGGGACAATACGCGAAGCCAGCCACAGCAGTGCATTGCAGGTCCAAAGCAGCCGTTGCAGCGGGTCGGGAAAGCGCATCATCCTCACCGGTTGAGATGATTAAAGCACGGAATGGGTGCCGTGATATGGCGAATCCTGCGTGGATTTTGCGCCTGAGCGAAAGCCTACCCCCGGCAGTTGGGGGTCAAAGCGAGTACGATATTTTAAGAAGGTTCGGAGGGGTGAGACAGGCCGTTCATCCATCCGGCCGGACCAGCGAGGAACTCATGTCCGAACCTACCTATGACGAGTTGAAGGCGAGAATCGCGGAACTGGAACAGCAAGGCCAGGGACGCAAGCGTGGCGACCTGGAGTTCAAAGTGAGCGAGAAAGGCGGCGTCAGCGTTTACGGACTAGGCCGTTTTCCCGTCACCTTGTACTACGAGCAGTGGATGCGACTGCTGGACGCTACCGAACGGTTGCGGACCTTCCTTGAGGCCAACAAAAGCGCACTTAAGCTAAAGCAGAACGAATAGGCCGCTCCGGCGGCGGCACTATTGCTGGCTGCGCTGCAACAGTCTGATCTCGTCGCGAATGTGGTCGGCGCGCGCTCCCGCCGGCTCCTCTTTCAGAAAGGCCTGCAACTCGGCAACCGCCGACTGCAAGCGGTTTTCATGCTCATAGGCGCGGGCGGCGATGTAGTGCGCAAAGGCCATGTTGTCGTGGGGCATGGCGTTGATTTTCTGCACATTGGCGATGGCAGCGTCATAGTGCTGGTTGAAGAACTGAGCATAAGCCAGCAGCATCAGGCTGTGGGGATCGGTCGGGTCCACGGCCATGGCCCGCTCCAGCAGCGGCTGCGCGTGCACATAGTCGTTCAGACGAATGTCCAATTTCGCCAGGTTCACCATGGCCTGATACAGGTGGTCATCCAAGCTGAGCGCCTTTTCCAGCGCCTGCCGCTCATGCGCTTCGTCCTTCAGGCGCGCGTAAACCGCTCCCAGATTGTTGTAGGCGGAGGCATAGGTGGGATCAATGCCGATTGCCTTCTGCAAATGCTCGACGGCCTTCTGCCAGTGCTGATGCATCATGGCGCCATTGGCGTTGTCGAACTCGTGGCGGGCCTTGTCCGGGACCTTCAAGTCAGCCGCCGATACGGTTGGCGCTGCCCCCGGTACGGCCGCATCGGCGGCGGTAGATTTTTGCCGTACCGCAACTTCCTCACTCTGCGCCAGCTTCCGCTCATCCACCTCGAAAATACCGCTATCGGTGGTTTCGATGTTGTCGCCGCTGACTACCACGTGATATTCGCCCACCGGTATGTGTCCGAACTCGACTACTCCCATGTCATTGGTCGTATAGGTTGCGACTGGAGTATTGCTGGACCCCTCCATCAATACCACCTGCAAATTGATGCCGGCATGGCGGCTATTGGTGAAGGTCACATGGACTTGAATGCTTCCGGATCCGATTCCGGAGCCGCGATGTTGCCCATAGATGGGTATGACGAAGAACAGAGCTAACAGAGGGGCTACCCGATACCGCATACTTGCCTCCGAGACCACTCGCACCAGTTGGTCTCCTTGCAGAGCCGGGTCACGGCGGGATAGCGCGAAGCAGCGAGCTTCCATTCACGAAGAGAAGCGGCGGCTTACCGTGGCCCATCCGCTGCCTGATTGGCGGATTTTACACCCACCAGTCCCGTCACATTGCAAACCTTCTGCAATGTTTGCTGTCGTCTCGTCACAAAAGCGCCGGCCTCGCGTCGGCTCTCCGCGCCTGACATGACTGCAATGATGCTGCCTGCCGGGGATAGCGTTGTACTCCGCCACTTCAGGGCCAGCAGTTTGGGTTACCAATCGGACGGATTGACATTCACCACCGCCAAGGGTCAAAATGCGAGCCGCTCTTGTGGTCGGTGCCTTGCTGCGTCGCAAAGACACGCACATCGGCACCGCGCGACCCAGCATCCAACGACACCAGGCTACAGTTAAGCATTCACTACCATCCCTAAGGAGAGAAAGATCGCATGGCAGCCGACGAAGCGAAGAAGTGTGCGCACCCGCCGTGTAAGTGCACGGTTTCAGATGACAAGTATTGCAGCCCGATTTGTAAAGATGCCGGTTCCCACGAAGAGGAAATCGCCTGCGAATGCGGGCATCCCGCCTGTGAAGACTAAAGGCCGAAAACCCTGCGGCAGCCGATGTCCGTTCACGGGGCCGGGTTAGGCCAAAAGAGGGCCGAACCTGGGCCGACAATGGAAGCGGCAGGCTCCCGGCATGGGAAGTAGGCTAACAGTTAAGAAGACGGAAGGCCGAGGCTTACGCCCCGGCCTTTTGATTTATGTGGTCATGACTGCGGGAGCGGCGGTGGGTTCACCGCGGGCTTTGCGGCGCAGGATGGCAGCGGAGATGAGGGTGATGATCAGACCGACGGGCAGTGGCTCCATGAAGGTGTAGGCCATGTTGACCAAGGGATTCTGGTAGAGCTGCTGCGAGTGCTGTATGGCGGCAACCTTTGCGGCGGTGGTGGCGGGGTCAAGTCCGGAGGATTGGACCTGGTGAATCTGCGCCGCGAAGTAGCTGTCCATGAAGTGCGGCATGAAGTTGAAGTAGAGGACTTCCCACATGGCGACGTAGCAGATGGTGGTGATGAGGGCGATCAGGATGCCGCAGGCGAAGGCACGGCCAAAGGAGATTTGGCCGGCGAGAGTGTTGTCGCGATAGCTGCGGATCCCGAAGTAGATCAGCAGGAACGACGCCACCATGATGGTGTAGCCGAGAGCCATGCTGTGGCCGGAGCCGATCTTGTCGGCGAGCAGCAGCGAGCCGCCCATCAGGACGGAGATGATGACGCCGGAGATGAGGCCGAAGGTGAGAACGGTTTTCTTCATGTGAGGCTCCTGGTGTGAGTGAGATGGGAGTCACGATGCCGCATAACCGGGCCGCATGTCGTCATCCTTTCGGGTGATTTTGCAGGAATGGAGCCGGAATCGTACTTTCGGGTGACGCGGTCACGGAAGCAAGCCTAGTTCTTTGCCGCGCTGGACGGCCTGGGTGCGGCGGGCGGCTCCCAGCTTGTCGAAGGCGCGGGCACAGTGGGTCTTGACGGTGTTCTCGGAGACGAAAAGCTGCGTGGCGATCTCGCGATTGCTGAAGCCGCGGGCGATGAGGGTGAGGATTTCCAGCTCACGTGCGGTGATGCCGAGGGTCTGCTGCTGGTCCTTATTGGGAGCGAAGGGTTCGCGGGCGGCGGCTTCCGCGGGGACAAGCACCTCCCTCACCACGACTGTTTCGCGGATGGTTTCGCGACGGCGAGTGATGCGGAGGCCGAGCCAGATGCCGAAGCTCGCGAACAGGATGGCGACCAGCGCGCCGTAGAGCTCGACTGAGTGCTCGATGATGACGAAGCGGTATTCGGTGTATTGCAGGGTGGCAATGAGGAGGCCGCCGACGAGGCCGAAAATGAGAACGTGGCGCTTCATGATGGGCTTGTGGAGAAGTATATCCCCGCCTACCCCTGACTCCGCTCGCGCTTCAAGGCTGTTCAAACCTATACTCCTGACGGCTCATCCGCCACCAAAGCTCTACACCCGCCATCCGCTAACAGGCAGTAAGAAGGTGGAAGCCATAGTCAAATTTATGGAAGCGCTGCCCGCCTCGCACGGACGAAACTAGAAGCATCTGCGAACGCGCTGTAAAGGGCCGGATTTGTTCTCGTTAGCCGGCAGATAGCCCGAGGTTCGTCCGCCGAAATTGTCTGCAGCACCGAGGTAAACCCATGGCTACGGAGCACACAGGAACGCAAACCGCGCGGCAGCGGCAAATGGAACAATTCTTAGGTGCGACGGATGCGCCGGTGGAGGAGGCACAACTCCAAACACCCGTGGAAGGCGGGGTGCGCTTGTTTACCATTTGCGTGGACAACGACACCGCCAGCCAGTTGAATCGGGGCTCGGTCCGGGTGTTCGGCGCCGAACCCGTCAACAGCGTCCAGACTTATCTGCCCAACAACCGCAATATGGAGCTCATTCGCTTGATGCAGGGAGCGGGAGCGTGCCTGTGTTTCATTGATTTTGACAAGGACCGCGAGCTGGCCATGGAAACCGCGACTTCGCTGCACCAGTTGCTCGGTTCGAAAGTGCTGATGGTGGCCATCTCGGCCAAGGCAAACGCAGACCTCATCCTGGACGCAATGCGAGCCGGTTGTAGCGAATATCTGACCAAGCCGGTGGACCAGGATCGTCTAGCGGATGCGTTGACGCAACTGCGGCGGCGCTGGGCGCCGGGACGGGCGGGAACCAACGGCCAGGTCATGGCCTTCATCGGAGCCCGCGGAGGCGCCGGCACCACTACCGTCGTGGTACACCTGGGCACTTTTCTGGCCCAGCTTTACGGGAAGAAAGTGCTGGTCGTCGACCTGCATCGCCAGCTCTCGCACCTCGCGCTATACATGGGACTTTCCAAGCCCAAGTATCATTTCTACGATCTGGCCCGTAACGTTGACCAACTCGACAGCGAACTGCTGCGCGGCTTTGTCGCCCACGAGGTCCACGGGGTTGATGTGCTTCCCGGGCCGGAGGGATTCTTTGCGCCCACGGACGCATCCATTGACGCCATCCAGCGGACGCTACATTTCTTGCGCGGCGCCTACGAGTTCGTACTGATCGACTGTCCCCACGGTTTGGGAGCCATCAACCAGGCGGCCATCGAGGAATCCGATCAGGTTTACCTGGTAGCCACCGCCAATGTTCCCGGCCTGCGCGACCTGTCTCAATACGTGGACCGGTTGCTCACCTACAACCTGCCGGCCGGCAAGTTGAATGTCGCCATCAATCGCTACCACTCCAAGGGAGAGGTCACCATTAATCAGATTTCGACGGCGGTGAACTGGCCGGTGGGAGCGACCATTCCCAATAGCTCGGAGGAGTTGATCGAGGCCATGAATACCGGCAAGCCGGCCGATCCCGGCGGGAAATCGGAGTTTGCCAAGCACATGCGCAAGTGGGCCACGACCCTGGCGCAGATTCCGGAAAACGCTGTCACCAAGCGCAGGTTCGCGTTCTGGGAGTAGCGAAGTTCTAGCTGATTCGGGTAGAGCGAGCCTTCAGGCTCTCGTCTAAGTCGTTGCTGTTTGACTTCCCGAGCCGGCTTCAGCCGGTGGCACATCAGAAAACTCCAACTTTTTCGGCAACTCAGCGCGAATTCAGCAGCCCATACACGCTGAGCCGATTGGCGGTGGCTACAAAGACTTTACCGTTGGCGACGGTGGGAACCGTGAACTTCGACGACAGCCCCGGATTGTCACGCTGAAAGCGTTGATTCGAGTTGTAGAGTTCGCGCGCCAGGTTCCTGGCGTCGTAGGCGTGCAAGACAGCCGCCCCCGGTTGGCCCGGCTTGTAATAGCCGTCAGTTTGCACCGCCCACACAATCCCGTCCGTATTGCCGTTGGCTGAGACGCTCACCGTGCTGCGGGTCAGCAAGTAGGCAGCCTGGGTCTGCGAAGTCGGCCGCGTCGACAGAACCCCCTCGCGAAGGCTGAAGGCTTTGATCGAGTCCTTGTTCGGACTTACCCCCGCGCCAAAGTACAGCCATCCGTTCCAGTAGGCAGGCGTCCCCATCTGCTGCTTCAGGACGGCGTTCAGTTGCTGCACGATTTGCGAATTGTGCGAACCGGCGGCGTTGTAACGACCCATGGCGTCGCGATTCAGCAGATAGACACTTCCGTCTTTACCGCTGGTGAGCAGGAGATGACGGAAGGCCCCTTTCTGCTCCGGCAGAACCACCACTCCCGCCGAGCCCAGGTCCATATCGTCCTTGGCCAGTGCAAACTGATTAAAGGGAGTGAAAAAATCCACCAGCGCCAAACCGGCCGAGGTGGATTTCAACTTCATCACGCTGTCACTGAACTCTGTTCCCGGTTGATCGCCGAAGACATTGAATGGGCCATTGGCGGTAGAGAAATACAGGTTGCCGTTCTCATCTGACGAGAGCCCGCAGCCGCTCATCCAGATGCCGCCCTGGTAGGAGTTGGGAGTTGTCACCCAACTGCCGGCCTGCTTTAGCGTCACGGCATCGTATGCGATGACCCACCCGTGATAGAAGCCGGCATCGGCGTACGAGGCGAAAGCGACATATACCTTGCCTCGCGACAGTAGCAATGCCGCGCGCTGCAAGTGGAATCGTGAGGCGAAGCTCAGCACTCCGCCTGAACTTTCGGCAGCCTTGCCGGGATAGTCGGCCTGGATGATTTGTGGACCGCCAAACTTCTCCGCGCCGGAAGACAGATCGAGGGCGTGCAGGCGGTGATAGAAAGCGCCGTTTTCCTTGGTTGCGGCCACCACATACAGCGTGTTGCTGACGAGATCGGCCACCGGCGTGCCGGTGATGCCGATTTCAGGAACGATGTCGCTGGCGCCTACATCCGCGGAAGACAGCGTGGTCACGCCGGCATCCGGATCAACAAAGCTGGCCTGCCAGACGGGCGTTGCAGAATCGGAGTCCGCATCGTAGGCATAGACGGTGTCGTGCTGCGTTGCAACGATTACCAGGTTGTGCACACCGTCTCCCGGCACTATGACCTGCGGGACATACAGTGGCTGAGCGTAGATGTACCCATCCACAGGATAGGAATACAGCTTGCCGAACCTGGCGGGGTTCACGTTGGCAGGTGTGAGGGTAGTCTCGTTAACGTTCTGCCCGGTGCGGCCATTGTCGTTGTGATAGGTGAGGACCGCCGACGCGCGCGCCGCATCGTCAGTCACCTCGGCAAAGGAATCGCCAGAGAACGACAGCGAATCGGTAGCGCTGTCGATGCCGGATTGGGGCCCGCCAAGCAAGCAAATCAGCAGGGTGAGGCCCGCACCAACCGAGAACAAACGCCCCGGATTGGACGACAGACGGTGCAGGAGATCGGGAAATTGCTTGCGGAAAAGCAGTACGACCGCCAAGGTCAGTAAGCCGACAATGGCGGCTGCCGCCACAACTCTTGATATCGAGGGTAAAGAAAAATAAAGCAATGAGAGCATAGAGATCTTACGTTGACCCAGAATCTAACTTTCTAACACCGGCGCCATGGCAAAGTGGCGACGGCCAGGGAAGCCGGGAAATGTCGCAATCGTGCCGCAAGAACACTGGCCGCGGGCCGTGCAACCCCGAAAGCAATAAGAACCTTAGATGCCATGATGACGGTAGATGTCACATCACCGTCAATGCTTCTCCTGCCAGTATCATAGACGTTTCAGATTTGAATGGGATTGCGACGTTCGTGACTGGCCGACGCCGCCCCAGGAGTGCCTTTGCGCATCGTAAGCTGTGCTACGATGACTGACGTCGCGAGATCGTCACGCTGATCCGTTGCCCGCCCTGTGCTAGAGCAAACCCAGCCCAACTTGGCAACCTCTTCGCCGCATCGCCGCCTCTTTTGGGTGCTTGCCGTTGCCGCCCTGGTGTATGCCCTGTTCGCCGGTCTGCGCACGGCGTCCGACTTCGATCTCGGATGGCAACTGGCAACCGGCCGCTGGGTAATGCAGCATCACCACGCGCCTTCGGTTGATTACTTCTCTTATACCGCAGCCGGCGAACCGTTCCTCTACCCCGTTGGTGGAAGCCTGTTGTTTTACGGCGCCTACCTTCTGGGAGGCTACGCGCTCATCAGTTGGATCGGCGCCCTGGCGTGCGTCGGCTCCGTCGCCTTGCTGCTTCGTCGTGGCAGCGCGGCCGCCGCCGGCATCGCTTTGTTAGCGGTGCCCCTGATTGCGGCGCGCACCACACCGCGCGCCGACATGTTCACGGTGGTGCTGTTTGCGGCGTTCTTGTCCATTCTCTGGCAATACCATCGCGACGGCCGCGCGCCGCTTTGGCTGCTGCCCATCCTGATGATCGCCTGGGTCAATCTGCACTTTGGCTTCGTGTCGGGACTGGGGCTGATCGGTGCGGTCATCGGCGTCGAAGTGACGGAGATGCTCTTCGCCGGAGAGCGCCGGCGGCGAGCTTGGGAGCACCTGAAGCATGGCTGGATTTGGTTCGCGGCCACCGCAGTGGCGACTTTGCTGAATCCTTGGGGCTGGGGGATTTACACCGCACTGATTCGCCAGAACCGCGCCGTCCCGGAGCAGCAGTTCTGGATTACCGAGTGGACCAGTGTGCCGCTGAACTGGACCACGTTGAGCACCGCGCTCAACCTGCGGCAGACGACGGGTACGCTCTACCTGCTGCTTGCCATCGCTATCGTCGGCGGCTTGATTGCCTTATTGCGCGGCCAGATTGGCGCGGCGGTGTTGCTGCTGGCGTCCGCCTATGCACCGGTCAAGCACGTACGCATGGAGTCGGTGTTCGCCTGCGTAGTGGTGGTCGTTGGCGGATATGTTCTCAGCCAAGCCGCAGCCAGTCTGCGAATCCCCAGTGAGCGAAGCCGAGGCCTCGTCGTTTCCGCCGTTTCTGTCGTCGCTGCGCTGTTGCTGGTGCTGGCCGGTGTGCGCTCTTACGATCTAGTCACCAACCGCCATTACTTTGGCGGACTCGAAAGCTCCAACTTCGGCGCCGGGTTGGGCTGGTGGTTCCCACGGCGCGCCGCCGACTTCTTGCAGCACGAGCAGTTGCCCGGGGAGGTTTTCAACACCTACGACGAAGGCGGCTTCCTGACCTGGGCCCTCGGTCCCGATCGCAAGGTTTACATTGACGGACGCGACACCTTGTACGGCATTCCCCGCATCGCGCGGCACGGAGAACTGCTGCAAATCCAGCCTGACTCCGCTGTCTGGCAGCAGGAGATCGCGCGCTACAACCTCAACACGCTGATCCTGCCGCTGGGGCGCTACGACGGGATTCAGTTCGTGCGCCTGCTGGATTTTTGCAGCAGCAATACCTGGAAGCCGGTATACCTGGATGAAGTTTCCGCGGTGTTTGTGCGCAATACGCCGGAGAACCAGGCGCTGATACAGCGCTTCCCGGTGAATTGCGCGACCGCTCCGTTACCTGCCGCAACCAACCAGACGAGCCGCGCCGGACAATTCAACGCCTGGGCGAATGCTGCCGCGGTGCTGGCAGCTTTGAATCGCAATGACGCCTCCATGCAGGCCGCGGACCGGGCACTCGCCATCTTCCCCGACAGCTCACTGCTGCACTGGCTTCGCGGAAACCTGTTCGCCGCCATGCATCGGCCTTCGCAGGCCGAGAAGGAATACCTGACCGCTACTGCCCTCGACCCCAGCGAAGTGACTCTATCTACGCTGGCGGATTTCTACGGTCGCGAAGGCGAAACCAGCAATGCCATCGCTGCCCAGGAACGCGCCGCGCGCTTCTCGTCGCGGCCGGAATTCGCGTATTTGCGATTGGGGTACTTCTGCCTGGGCGTGATGCGGCCGCAACAGGCGCTGGACGCGTTCGGGCGAGCGCGCAAAAGCGCGCCTTCCGAGGTCAGCGCACTGCGCGGAAAAGAGTCGCTGAGCTTTGCTGCCGCCCAGGGAGAAGCCCAGGCACTCTACGCTCTCGGCAACGTTAAGCAGGCCATTGCTGCCCAGGAACAGGCAGTCCGTGCCGCTCCCAATTTCGCACCGGCCTGGAATGAGTTGGCCAAGCTGTACCGGCAGGAAGGGCGGATGGCCGACGCGCAACGGGCCGCGCAGAACGCAGCCCTGCTGACCAGCAAGACGACCCCTTAGCCGACACTCAATTCAGCAGGCCGTAAACATCCACCTCGCCCGCGGCTCCTACGAAAACCTGACCATCCGCGATAGTCGGCACCGAGAATTTCACCGCTCCTCCGGCCTGGTCACGGCTTTGGTTCAGATTCGAGTTGTAGAGCTCGTTGGCGAGATTGCTAGCATCGTAGGCGCGAAGAATCGAGTTGCCGCCATGGTAGGTATCGGCTTCGATGGCCCATACGATGGCGTTCGCATTGCCGTTGGAGGAAACCGAAGGCGACGGGCCCGGATAGGTGAAGATTTCGGGCGAAGCCGAGGTGTATTGCGCGTCGATCTGCTGCGCCACCGGATCGTAGGCGAACGCCTCCAGCGGGGCATGGAAACTGCCGAAATAGAGATTGTTGTTCCACACTGCGGGTGTTCCCCAGACGCCCGGCATTGCATCGCGCAGGCTCTGCACAATCTGCGTGTCGCCGCCGGCATGAAAATGTCCCATGCTGTCGCGGCTCACTAAATCAATGGTTCCTTCTTTGCCGGCATTGACCAGCAAATGCGGATAAGGAGCGCCGGGTTGATCGGGCAACAGCATCACGCTGCCAGACGAAACATCAAGGTCTTTCGAATCCAGCAGCGCCTGGTCCCAGGGCGTAAAGTAATCCGCGACCGCGGGACGGATGCCCGCCCACGACAGCTTGAGAATGCTGTCGCTATAGTCCGTTCCCCCAACATTGGCGTCAAACAGGCCGTTCCCGGTGGCAACGTAGATGAAGCCGTTGGCGTCGACTGCCGGTCCCGCGCCGCTTTGCCACACGCCGCCGTCATAACCGTTGGGCGTGCTGACGTAAACGCCGGTCGGCCGCAGCGAATTCTTGCTGAAGGCCATGACGTAGCCGTGGTAGGGCCCCAAATCGCAGTGGGCCGCCCAGGAAACGATGATCAAGCCATTTGACATCGCCAACGCCGCACGCTGGTGCTCGACCTTGGGATCGAAAATCAGGTAGCCATTCTGCGAGCCCACGCCGCTGCCCGGCGTCTTGGCCGTAATCGGTGCGCCGAAGAACGGCCCTCCGATGAATTCCGCACCGGTCCTGATGTCCAGCACGTGCATGCGCTGGTAATAGGAAACCGTCTGATTCACCGTCTCCTTGGTCTTGGCGACAACGAAGAGCCGATTGGTACTCAGGTCAATGATGGGAGTGCTGGTGATACCGATCTCCGGTACCAGGTCCGGACAATCCAGTTCGTCGCTGGTTACGGTTTCTATCAGGCGATTGCCAACCTGCCCGATAAAGTTGGTTTGCCACATCTGCTGCCCGGTGTTGGCGTCGAAGCCGTAAAGCTGATCGTGCTCGGTGGCCACATAAACCATGTTGTGCAGGGTGCCGTTGATGTTGACCCCCGGCACGTACAAGGGCTGTGCATAGACGTATCCCTGCACCGGCAACACCAACCGCTTGCCGAACTGCGCCTGATTCACATTCGCCGGCGTCAGAACGGTCTCATTCGGATTGAGGCCAGTGCGATAGTTGTCATTCTTGTAAGTGACCACGGCGACCTGGGCGCTAGCCCACGAAGAGAACAGCAGCAACGTCGAGACAACGACTATAGCGTGATACCGAAAACGGCTCTTCACCACCGCACTCCTTGTGTCGGAACGACTGAATTGGAAGGAAAGCTGGCGAAATTATCGCCGAAGACGCGGATGGCGGCAATTAACTGTCGCAAGTCGCCAGCTCGGTCAGGTCAAAGTGATTGAAAGCAGGGAAATTATGGCCGAGGCTGGATACGCCAACGTTCACCCACGATGTTGCAAGCGATTGCAACCGGTTGCAGAAATTATCACTCTTTACGACTCCGGGTAATTGCTACACAATCTGCATAAGGCAAGTTCCCCTTCTTGCAAGCTAACAAAGAAGAGGTGGAAGTATGGTAAGGATTCGAACGATCGGGTTAACACTGGCCACAGTACTGATGGGTTTAAGCTCTCACGCTTTTGCCCAGAACGTACATCAGGTTCCAGAGGGCGGTTCCGAACTGATTTACCTGATTCTGACCGGAGCTTCATGCTTCGGTGTGATGTTCCACTCGCGCAAAGGCCGCTCTCGCTAGACCAGCTACCAAGGCCAGCCAGGCGAGGCCGACGCGTGACCGGCAATTTTCCGTGCGAGGCAAATCCCAGCCTCGCTCAATTTCTCAACCGAACTATGACTCGCGCTGAAGACGTGGCGTTATACCCACGTCCGCGGCGCGAGTTGCTTCCTTTTGCGGCACGCGAATTTACGTCTGCGCCGCGCGAGTGCACTCTTGCGCCACAGCGCTAGGTTGAGATTCGGGTTTTTGTGGGAGGTTGCGAGGTCTGGCGCGCCCGGAGAGATTCGAACTCCCGACCTATTGCTCCGGAGGCAATCGCTCTATCCAGCTGAGCTACGGGCGCGCTCCTGTGAAATTATACATGCCGTGCGGGTCGCTCGTGGGGGCAACTGGCTTGTACTGTCTGAGATGTTTTTCGCCCACTGGTATATTCCCGCCGGTGAGATAATCGCCCCGTCTTCCCAATGCAGCGCGAAAGCGGAATCGAATGGCTAAATACGAAAAACTTACCGAGTGGCTTAAGAATCCGACAATCGTTCTGACGTTTTCCGAGATAGAGAGAATCATCGGAGACAAACTTCCAGATGCGGCATTGAAGTATCGGCCCTGGTGGGGAAATGAAAAGGACGCTGAATCACGGCAATGTAGGGCGTGGTTGGACGCGGGTTGGGAGGTTGGCAAAGTAGACCTCGATGCCAAGATGGTCCTTTTTAGAATGGCGCAACTGCCCAAGTCCTAGCCGAACGAATCAACGCACACTTCAGAACGTAACAGTTCGCCCGACGGCTTGCGCAACTGTCCGCCCGTGGCATACAACATCACATGGCCCCAATGCTTCGAATCAGGGGCGGCAGCGGTTTGCTCGCAAGGGAGTTCAGCATGCAGAACTGGAAGAAGGCAGTGATCTTCGGCTCCATCGGCGCCGGTGTGGCGCTCATCGTCTCCGGCAAGAAGCCACTGGGCATGGCATGCTCGGCCGCCGGACTGGCCCTGCTGGCCTCCGAGTATCCCGAGAAATTCGAGGCAGTGTGGGAGAACGCTCCCGACTACCTGCAAAAGGGCATGCAGATTTTCGGTACCCTGCAAAAGCTGGGCGAGAATTTTGCCGAAAAAGCGGAAAAGAAGAGTGTCCGCGCCTGGAAGAATGTCCGCGAAGAATACGGATCGTAGCTCCTGGCCGAAGCCGTGCCTACTCGATGCCGAGTTCCTTGCGCGCCTCGGCACTTAGGCGCTCCGGCGTCCACTGTGGATACCACACCAGGTTCACGTTGGCGTTGGCCACGCCGGGCAAGCGCAGCAGGCGCTGCTTCACCTGATCGGTGATGTAGCCGGAAGACGGACAGCCCGGGCGCCGTCAGGGTCATCTCCACTTCGACTTCCTCGCCCTCAAGGTTGGCGACCTCGGCTGGCTTGACCCGCACCTCATAAATCAGGCCAAGATCCACGATGTTGACCGGAATTTCCGGGTCATAGCATTCTTTGAGAGCTGTTATAACTTCTTCCTGGCTGACCGCCATTCCCACCTCGCTGCTGTCAGTGTAACGGCAGGGGAGGCCCGGCGTCTTGCCCCGGCCAGGATTTCGCATCAGACTCAACGTAAGCCATGTCCAAGAACGCCAAGATCATTCAATTCATTCTGCTGATCGCGCTGGTGGCTGCCGGCATCAATTTTTATCTCGCATTTCGCGAACGCCGCGTCGGTTTTGTGGCGCCCAACCAGCCGCGCATCGCCCTCGATCCCGACTATTACGTCACCCCCAAGAAGCTGCATCCGCAGGACGTGAAGGACGCCAAGGAACTGACCAGGCAGCCGGCCTGGATTCGCGAAGGCTACCGCTTCACCTATTACCCCTACAACGGGCGCACGGATTTTGCCCATCCCGCGGGCATGCTGGGGCCCATTGAAAAGCTCGACATCGTGGACGTGGTGGTCAATCGCGCGCCCGGCGGCGGCAACGAGCAGCAGGTGATGGCCGTGATTTCCAAGGACGGCAAGAAGTTCGCCTTCCCCATCGGCGTCGAAGAACGTGGCAACTCCACCATCTACTCCGACGACATTCTCTTCATCCAGGACCCGCACGAGTTGTATAAGCACTGGTCGCCCGAAGTGTGGAAGGCCATTGAGAGCCACGAGATGAAGCCGGGCATGAACGAACTGCAAGCCTCGTTCGCCATCGGCATGGGCGCGCCCGAAGGCACGGGCGCCAGCAACCCCCGCATCGTGGACTATCCCGACGGCGGTCATCCGCTAAAGGTCACTTACGACAACGGCAAGGCTACTGAAATCGTTCCCGGCTCCTGAGGCATCGAATCGAACGCACAGACCTTTGCTTTGCCGTCTGCTACGGTGATTGCACAAGGAGGAAGCGTGAAAGCTATCGTGGTGCGTCAATTCGGCGATCCGGAAGTGTTGCGGCTGGAAGAGGTGCCGGATCCGAAGGCGGGAGCCGGACAGGTGGTGGTGAAGGTCCGCGCGGTTGGAGTCAATCCGGTCGAAGCCTACGTTCGCTCCGGAACCTACGCCGCTAAACCGAACTTGCCCTACACGCCTGGCGCCGACGCCGCCGGCGAGATTATCGAAGTCGGCAGCGGCGTGACTCGCTTCAAGCCGGGCGACCGAGTTTATGCTGCCGCCACCGGCGCCGGAACCTATGCCGAACAGGTCGCGGTCAGCGAGGGACAGGTCCATCCCCTGTCCGATAACGTGACCTTCGAACAGGGTGCCGCAATGGGCGTTCCCTACGCCACGGCGTATCGTGCCCTGTTTCAGCGTGGCAACGCGAAGGCAGCGGAAACCCTGCTGGTGCACGGAGCCACCGGCGGAGTGGGCACTGCGGCCGTCCAGTTAGCCAGCGCAGCCGGATTGGTGGTCATCGGCACGGCGGGCAGCGAGAAAGGTATGCAGTTGGTCAAAGAACAGGGCGCACGGCATGCGCTGAATCATTCCATCGACGGTTATCTGGACGAACTGAAGAAGCTGACCGACGGCCGCGGCGTTGACCTGATTGCCGAGATGCTGGCCAACAAGAACCTCGCCAAAGATTTGGGCGTGCTGGCGAAGAAGGGGCGCGTGGTGGTCATCGGCAACCGGGGAACCGTGGAAATCAATCCTCGCGATGCCATGGGCAAAGGAGTCCGATATTCGCGGCATGACGCTGATGGCGGCAACCGAAGCGGAGTATCGCGAAATCCACGCCGCATTGGTCGCTGGGCTGGAGAAAGGTACGCTGCGGCCGGTGGTCGGCCAAAAGCTGCCACTAGCCGATGCAGCCCGCGCTCACCAGGAGATCATGGAGCCCTCCGGCGCGCACGGCAAGATCGTCCTCGTTCCGTAAGAACCAGTGCCGTTACAGATACTTAGCTCTAGATGGCCTGGCTTGGTCACTACCCTAATTGTAGATACGAGATTGCGAATACTACTTAAGTATGTATGACCCATCCCTTATTTGCTATTGACGGTAGTACTCAATATCGACAAACTTACTCTAACTTTTAGATAAACGGCTGGGTAGGCCCGGCTAATGAAACACTTTGGGGCGCTATTCCCCCTTTCCCTGCCCATAAACCAGCGGTTTGGCACGGCCGGCGACGTCGGCCGCAAAATCCTGGGCTTCGAACCGTTCTCATAAGGAGAGAAGCATGAGAACTCCGGGCCATCGAACAAGCGTCCCCGTCACTGTCCGGCGACATCTCGGCCCACTCGAAACGGAAGTGATGGCGATCTTGTGGAATGAAGGCGAGTCGAGCGTGAGAAGCGTAACCCATCGCATGGACCGGGAGATCGCTTACACCACGGTGATGACAACTCTTACCCGGCTTTTCCACAAAGGCTTGGTATTCCGCCGCAAACAGCAGTCGACGCGGGCCTTTCTCTACTCGGCGCGATTTACGCGGCCGCAACTGGAACGCATGATCGCCCAGGAAATGATCGCCGATTTTCTGGCGCGTCCGGGGAATTCCCGGCAAGAACTGCTGTACTGCTTGCTTGACGCTGCCAGCGAGGAGCAAAAGGCGCTCATCGGGAAAATTGTGGCACAGATGCAAGGGCTTTCCTCCGGCTGGTCGAGCGGCCACGCCTCGCGACCACAGGAAGACGACATCGAGTATTCCCCCAGCTAGCGCTCTGTTGCGGAAAGTAATCTAGAACGGTCGCAGGCGGAGAAAGACGGCGCCCCCGATTGGATTTGTTCCATACACCGGCTGCAAGCGGTTGCCGACTCCATAGACCGAAACCTGTCCGCCCAACGCTGTGGCCAGGTGCGGAATCAGCTTGAAATCGTGGTCATAACCAAAGCTATAAGCTTGCACCCGGCCCACAGGTTCCTCTTGAAAGCCGGGGGGCAGCGGATTTTCGCCCAGCAGCAACAGATTCGAGCGATCCACATCTTCCATTCGCGTCCATACCGAGTTCGAAGTTAGGAAACGCAAGTGTCGATTCCAACAGATAACTGTTGTAAACCGTGTTGTCCTCGAGCGAACGCGTACGTCCCCATACCAGGCTGTTGGCCCAGTTGCCACCCTTCAGCGGCCGGTTATACATCACGGAAGCCGTCATCCGCTCCTGGTTCTCCAGCGGAAATAACGCTTCCGGACTGGCGATGCGACCGTAGGAAAATTGTCCGCTCCAATTCTGTCCCGGCTGAAGAGTCAGGCGCGCCGACCACGAGTCGATGGTGCCTTGGCTGACTTGCCAACGATGCTCGTCGGGTTCGCGTCCGTGAAATCCCGACGCCTCCACTCGTGCCATGCCATGCGTGAATCCCAGCGTCACCACATCGTCTGAAATGTGGGTGGAGTCCTCCTGATGGTGACCCAGCGGCGCGACTGGATTTTCCGACGCAGAGGCGCGGTGCGGATACGCGGTCGGACCAATTGCCGGATCGCCAACCGGCGCCAGATAGAACGAGATCACGCTGCTTTCGCCCAGCTTCCAGTCATAAAGCGCCGCGAGTTCCATGAAGAAGTTGTGGGGATGCTGCCCGTCCACGATCGGGTTCCCGTAGGCGGTTTCGCCTACTTGAAATAAGAGCGGATAGCGGCGGTCGGTAATAGTCGCCGGCTCCAGGCTCAGCATGGCGCGCGGCGGTGAAGATGCCCGGGCCCGCGTCGTGCTGCGCCATGCCCATGAACCAGTTGGTCGAGAAGAAGCGGTCGGCGCCGCGCGGGCTGCGACTGCTGCTCGTCGACTGCGAACACATTGGCATGGAACATCAGCTTCCAGCCGCGCGCGATGTCCATCAGCATGGGGCTTGGAGTCGAGTTCGGCTGGGCGCTGGTACCGGAAGAGTCACTGTCCGTGATCTCCCGCTCAAACGACTGAGGACGCATGGGCATTTCCGAGTTCGTGCCCATCGGCATGCTTTGCATGTCGGTGCCCTCCGATTGCGCAGTGGCGTGGGTCCCGCTCTGCTGCGCGTTGCTATAGCAAGTGAGCGCCAGGCAAACTATTCCAATTACCAATGGTTTCATCTAGGACTTCGTCCTCGTCCAACTTAGGGAGATTGAGACGCCAGTCGCGGACCGCCATGCGGGTTCTTTCTTGGAGGCTCCGCACAAGCGGCATGAGATGGCCTATCGGGAGGAAGGCGATAGCTAGATTCTGAGGCTGAGGGCGAGAGGATCGAGCTGCCGAGATCCAAGCGGAGAATGGGAGAATCTCCGGTGTGGGTACGGTTGGGTTCGGCGTAACCATCGAGACGAACTTCGCGACGACACGCTGCACCTGGCTGAACTGAGCAACCCCCTGCTCCCTCATCGGCAAGGTCAGGATTGTCGCCTGCCCGCAAGGCACTCGCCGACAACACGAGTTGGACTTGAGTGCCGCGCTGGCCAAAGCCATGGTCCGCCGAGCCTTGGCGGCCTCTCCACAGTGCGCGTGAGACATAGCCGTCGCGCGAGCGGCGGACCCTGCGGTAATCGGCGCTGTGCGGGGAGCACCGCAGCGCGGCAGCCGGCAGCACAGTTCACAAGCTGCTGACCACGAGGACAGGCTCACCAGAACAATGGCCAGTCCTGCGGAAATGATGGGTCTGACTCGCATGTGCTCGTCCTGGAACGATTATACCCATGTAGCAGCCAGACCACGGAGTCATGCATTTCTGCGATGACCCTGCTCTCAATGCAAGCGCGCGAAATCGCACTACCATTCATCCCCCCGGAGGCGCCACTCAGCACACCATTCCACCGTTCGCTGCATGCCTGCTTCACCCAAGGGAGTGAGCCATCGCACTGCGCCGGCAGCGATAGCGGGTCACAATAATGAATTGTGGCGGCGCAGTGGTGTCCTCATT
This sequence comes from uncultured Acidobacteriaceae bacterium, assembly GCA_963763975.1. Classification (GTDB taxonomy): domain Bacteria; phylum Acidobacteriota; class Terriglobia; order Terriglobales; family Acidobacteriaceae; genus Bog-257. Next base: position 110,350 of record CAVXQR010000001.1, on the reverse strand, counting down.
CGTAGGCAGCAATGTTGGTTCATCTATCATGGCGCCGTCTTGACTAACCGGAACGCATGTCCAACAAGCCCGATCCACTCCCTGACTGTTTCATCCCGAGGTTCTGAAACGTGAGCACACAAACGCTGTCGCCGGAAGTGAAAGCCCCCATCGCGATGCAAGAGCCCGACCGCCACGCTGCCGTCGTGAACCCTACTCGCAGAGCCACCCTCCAGATTTTGCAGCCCGAGGTCACCTACACCGGCTGCGCCCATCAAGCCCTTGCATGAAAGGCCTGCCCAAGCAGACCGAGTCGCTTTGCCCGGAGTGCAGCAAGGTCATCGCGGCTGACATCTTCGCCGACGACGGCAAGGTCATGATGGAGAAGTCCTGCGCCGAGCACGGTCAGTTTCCGCGACATCATCTTCAGCGACGTCGAGCTCTACCTGAAGATGGAGGAGTGGAACTTCGGCGACAACCTGGGGCTGTCGAACCCGCAGATCGAAGGCGGCAAGGCTGTCCCGACGATTGCGGCCTGTGCGGCATGCACACCTCGCACACCGCGCTGGCCAATGTCGACCTCACCAATCGCTGCAACCTGACCTGCCCGGTATGCTTCGCCAACGCCAACGTCGCGGGCTATCTCTACGAGCCGAACGTTGAGCAGATCCGCGCCATGCTGGAGACGCTGCGCGGCGAGCGGCCGGTGGATGGCCGCGTGGTGCAGTTCTCCGGCGGCGAGCCCACGATTCATCCGCAGTTCTTCGAGATTCTGTCGCATGGCGCGCGAGATGGGCTTCACCCACATTCAGGCCGCCACCAACGGCATCGAGCTGGCCGACCTGGAATTCGCGCAAGAAGGCCAAGGCAGCGGGTCTGGCGACGCTCTACCTGCAATTCGACGGCGTCAGCGACGACATCTATCGCCGCGCGCGCGGGCAGGCGCTGCTCGAGACCAAGATGAAGGTCATCGAGAACTGCCGCGCGACCGGCATGAAGATCGTCTTCGTGCCCACCATCGTCAAGGGAGTGAACGATCACCAGATCGGCGACATCGTGCGCGTCGCCATCGAGAACATCGACACCGTCTCCGGCATCAGCTTCCAGCCGGTGGCCTTCACCGGCCGCATCGCCAAACATGAACTGCTGGCCAAGCGCTTCACCCTGGCCGACCTGGCGCGCTGCGTCAGCGAACAGACCGGCATCACCGATCCGCGCTACCGACTGGTTCCCGCTGGCCTGCGTCACGCCCGTTCTCGAAGTTCACGGCAGCGCTGCGCGGAACCGGCGTGCCAACCATCTCCGTCGCACCCGCATTGCTCGCTGGGAACCTACTTCTTTGTGGATGAGAAATCGAGGAAGGCCGTGCCGATCACGCAGTTCGTGGACGTGCCCAACATGCTGCAGGACATGGAAGAGCTGTCGCGCAAGGCGGGCAAGGCGCGCTTCAAGCTCTATAGCAAGGTGAAGGCCTGGAACGCGCTGAAGAAGCACTTCAAGCCGAAGTTCGCGCCGCCGGGGCTGACCTTCACCAAGTTCCTCCACACCTTGCAGGGCATGACCAACAAGAAGCTCGGCCGCGACGGCAAGGATGGCACCTTCACCTATCGCACGCTGCTGGTGGCGGGCATGCACTTCCAGGACGGCTACAACTACGACATCGAGCGGGTGAAGCGCTGCGTCATTCACTACGCCACGCCCGACGGCAAGCTGTATCCCTTCTGCACCTACAACTCCGGGCCGTGCTATCGCGAGAAGATCGAGCGGCAGTTCTCGATTCCATGGGATCCGAAGACCCAGCAGCCGATTACGGCGTGACCACCACAGAGACACAGAGGCACAGAGAATCTGTGCCTTTTCTTTTTGGGGAGAAGTCGTCTGCCACTTGGAACTACGCCGCATTAACTAGCCACTGACCACTAGCCACCAGCCACTGCTCTTCTACCCCGGAGGCCAGGCCAGGTCGCGCCCGCCGAGCAGGTGCAGGTGCAGGTGAAACACCGACTGCCCTGACCGCGGACCGACGTTATACACCGTGCGGTATCCGTCCTCGATGCCGCGTTCGCGTCCGATCTTGGCGGCGATGAGTTGGCAATAGCCGATGATCTCGGCATCTTCCGGCTTGGCTTCCTTAAGTCCGACGATGTGCTGCTTGGGAATGATGAGGACGTGCGTCGGGGCCCTGCGGGCTGATGTCCTCGAAGACGAAGACCTTGTCGTCCTCGTAAACCTTCTTGGCAGGAATCTTCCCGGCGATGATTTTGCAGAATAGGCAGTCGTCGTTCATGACAAGATGTTAACTCAGGCTGGCAGCGAAGCCTGCGTCGCCCTCAGAAGTGGTAAGATTGTCTTACCATGGTTACCAAGATTTCCTCAAAGGGCCAGGTGGTACTACCCAGTCAGATTCGACGCCGCCTTGGTCTGCGTGCTGGCGACCATCTCAATGCGAAGCTCGAAAACGGGCACATTGTTCTGACTCCGCAGAAGAAGCAACTGAAGAAAGCAAAAATTGTCACTGATCCAATTACTGGGCTTCCCGCTTTGACTCTTGGTCCAGATGCTCCGGTCCTGACCGGTAAAGAAGTGGAGGAGATGCTTTCTGATTTCCCATGAAATATCTTCTCGATGTAAATGCTCTAATGGCGCTTGCCATTTTGGACCATGAGTTTCACCAGCGAGTCGCAAGGTGGGTAGAAGGGCTAGCTTTAAAAGGGGAATTTGAATTGGTGACGTGCTCCATCACAGAGATTGGAGTCGTGCGCATCGTGGCACAAAACCCCCTGTACGGATTCACCACTCTTGACGCAAAGGACTTACTTCTGCGGCTAAAAGCACGCTACTCGGGCATGTTTGCGTTCGTCGCCGACGATCAGGATATCTCCCGCCTTCCCGGGTGGGTTAAGCATCCCAAGCAAGTCACCGACGGTCATCTCTTGCGGCTGGCCAAGGCAAAAGGTGCAATGCTTGCGACTTTAGACAAAAGAATCCCAGGCGCTTACTTGATTCCAGAAGAATAAACATCGTGCTTTGGAGTGGCGGCCGCCTTCTCGTTTTCTTGCGCCTACAGCTTGTTTATCCCCGCTGCTCGTTCCTTCGCGCCAGCAGGTACGCCCGAATCAGCTCGTTCAGGTCGCCGTCGAGCACGCGGTCCACGTCGCCGATTTCCACTCGCGTGCGCAGGTCCTTCACCATGCGATACGGCTGCAGAACGTACGACCGAATCTGCGAGCCGAAGTCGATGTCGAGCTTGGAGTCCTCGATGTGCTTGGTGGCCTCGCGCTTCTTCTCCAACTCGTGCTCGTACAGGCGCGAGCGCAGGATCCTCATGGCCTTCTCGCGGTTCTTGTGCTGCGAGCGTTCGTTCTGGCAGGCCACCACGATGCCGGTCGGAATATGGGTGATGCGCACCGCGGAGTCGGTGGTATTGACGTGCTGCCCGCCCTTGCCGCCGGAGCGGTAGGTGTCGATGCGAATATCTTCCGGCTTGATGTCGATCTCGATGCTCTCGTCGATCTCCGGCGAGACATAGACGCTGGCGAACGAGGTATGCCGACGCTTTGCCTGGTCGAAGGGCGAAATGCGCACCAGGCGATGCACGCCGATTTCGCTGGTCAGCAGTCCGTAGGCGTAATCACCGTTCACCCCGAAGGTGGCTGACTTGATGCCGGCCTCGTCGCCCGGCTGATACTCGTACAGAGCGGTACTGAAAGCCCTGCCGCTCCGCCCAGCGCAGGTACATGCGCATCAGCATCTCGGCCCAGTCCTGCGACTCAGTGCCGCCCGCGCCGGGATGGATGGTGACGATGGCATTGCGCGCGTCGTTGTCGCCTGACAGCAGGGTCTCGGTCTCGAGCTTGTCCACCAGCGTGCGCAGGCCGTCCACATCGCGACGCAGGTCGGCGGTTACGTTTTCGCCCTCGTGCGCCAGCTCAAAGTAGGCGTCAATGTCGGCGGAGCGGCGCGAGAGTTCGTCGTGGGTCGCAAGCGCCGCTTTCCAGCCGCTTCTTCTCGCGCATCACCTGCTGTGATTTTTCGGGATTGGACCAGAGCGTGGGGTCGGCGGTCTGCTTCTCGACTTCGCTCAGCTTCTCGCGCAGACGGGCGCGTCAAAGATACTCCTGAAGATCGTGAACTTTGTGCCGCAGGGCGGCGTATTCCTGTTCGAGTTCGTCAACCATGTTTGTACCGGTTCCTCAGATTCGTCATTAGCGGTCGAGCCCTTAGCTGTTGCCCATTGACCTTTAGCAACCAAGCTTGCTAAGAGCTAAAAGCTAGGAGCTAATAGCTGGCTGCAACACCTCAGCCGATCCGGCATAGCGCAGCAGCAGTCCCAACAAGGTGATTATGACACAGGCGCCGGGAAACCAATCGCCGTGGCGAGTGTAGAAGGTGGTGGCATCCACCAACGAGTAGGCGCCCTGTAGGGCAGTCCGAATATTACGCGGCGACTGGGTCACGACACGGCCGTAAGGATCAATCACCGCCGTGATGCCGCTATTAGTATCGCGCAGCAGCCAGCGATTGTTTTCCACGGCGCGCATTCGCGCCTGGTTCAGGTGCTGCCACGGGGCGCCGCCTTCCCCATACCATCCGTCATTGGAGATGTTCACGAACACCTCGGCGCCACGCTTGGCGAGTTGGCGAATCTCGCCCGGGAAAATTGACTCGTAGCAGATAAACACGCCGATCTTGGCGTCGCCCGCCGCCAGCGGTTCGCGGCGGGTGCCGCGCGCGAACGTCCCGATCTCCCGGGTAAGCGCATCGGCAAAACTCAGGAGCTTGCGAAACGGAACATACTCGCCGAAGGGAACAAGATGCATCTTGTCATAGCGCGCTGTCCAGGCTCCATCCGGAGCAATCACCGAAGCTGAGTTGAAGACATCCGGTCTGCGGCTTACCTGACCGGCATGTTCGATGCCCAATGTGCCGGCGATGACATAGGAATCGGTGGAGCGCGCCACTTGCGCCACCGCCTGACGCACATGCAGATCGGTCGCCCAAAACGGCGCCGGCGATTCCGGCCACAGGATCAACCCATGCGATCCTGTCGGCTCAATCGTCGGCCGTGTGCTCAGCTTCTCAAGCGATGTCAGCGTCTGCTCCAGGTAGTCGAGCGACCAATCGGATTCCAGGATCGGTATGTTCGACTGCACCATCGTGACGCCGCGCGAGGCTGACAGCGGCGATTGCGGTATCAGTTTGCCGGCATGCAGAGCGATGGTCGCCGCCAGCGCCGCGGTCAGCAGCACTTTGCGACGCGCCGCCGGGACCAGGAACGCCGCTGCAAACGCAGTGTTCACCAACGCAATCTCGAACGAAATTCCATAGACGCCGGTGATCGTCGCCAGCCGGCAGAGCGGGATGTTGTCGATCTGCGTGGTCCCCAGCAGGTCCCAGGGAAATCCCGTGATATAGGTACGCGCCAATTCGACGGCGACCCACACGAAGGGAGTGAAGATGAGCGCGCGCAGGCTAAGACCGTTGCGGCGACCCGCAATCTGCGCCAGCAGCAACCCGAACAGCCCGTGATACAAGCCGAGGTACAGCGCGAACAACACCAGCAGCACCACCGAAGCGGCGGTCCCTACGCCGCCGTAAACGTGCATGACGTGGTAAATCCACGAACAGCTTCCCAGGTACCAGATGATTCCGCAGAGGTAGCCCAGCAGAAATCCCTGCCAGGGCGTCGCCGGCGCCAGGAACTGCCCGCCGTCGGCCAGCACCAGCATCACGTCCTGCTCACGGCATTTCAGGATGGCGTAAATCAGTGGCGCGATCGCCACCCAACTGAGCAGATACAGCGCGGGGCGGGGAAAGATGATGATCTGGAGAAGGCCTGAAAGGCAGGCGAAGAACCAGGCTTTGCGACGGATTCTCCTCACGTCTGGAGTGTAACAAAGGCTGATGTATCCGCGAGGAAGGCAATTATGACGATCTGATTACATCGACAAGGGCGCATCCCGTCTAATCGGCGTTGCCTTCCATCCGCCCGAGTCGGCGCTCATGCGACTCGATCTCCTCGGCTTGCTTCGCCACGGCTCCGGCTACCGTCGCAACCATGGAAGCAATGCGGTCGAGACGCGCGTCGGTGGCCTTCATCTGCTCTCCAACCTGCGCTATCTGCGCGGCGTTAGCAGCGATGAGTGCCTCGTGTTTTGCCGCGTTCTCGGCGATCAGCGCCTCGTGTTTCAACGTCTGATCGTAGAGCCGACTCATCGCCGCCCAGAACTCGTCGAAGCTTCCGAATGTGGTGCTCATTGCTCTCTATCCTGGTACAACCCACTTGATGGCGCAATTAGCTTGTGACACTTGCTGCCTACTTGATCGCCACCAGCTTGTTCATCAGCTCGGAGTAGTCCTTCTTCTCCACCCCATGCACCTGCTTGTTGTACTCGTCCACCTTGGCCGAGTAGTTCATGGAGCAGAACTTCGGACCGCACATCGAGCAGAACGCCGCCTCTTTGTAATAGGCGTCGGGCAGCGTCTCGTCATGCATGGAGCGCGCGGTCTCGGGATCGAGCGACAGCGCGAACTGCTTGTCCCAGTCGAAGGTGTAGCGGGCATAGCTGATGGCGTCATCGCGGTCCTGCGCGCCGGGACGATGCCGCGCCACATCGGCGGCATGCGCAGCAATCTTGTAGGCGATGATCCCGTCCTTCACGTCCTTCTCATTCGGCAGCCCGAGATGCTCCTTGGGCGTAACGTAGCACAGCATCGCCGCGCCGTACCAGCCAATCATGGCAGCGCCAATGGCTGAGGTGATGTGGTCATAGCCGGGAGCTATGTCAATCACCAGCGGGCCAAGCGTGTAGAACGGCGCGCCGTGGCACATCTCGACTTCCTTCTCCACCTGCTCCTTGATCTTGTCGAGAGGAATGTGTCCCGGGCCTTCGATCATCACCTGCACATCGCGTTCCCAGGCCTTCGTCGTCAGCTCGCCCAGCGTCTTGAGTTCGGCAAACTGTGCCGCGTCGCTGGCATCGGCAATGGAGCCCGGCCGCAAACCGTCTCCCAGCGAGTAGCTGACGTCATGCTTGGCGAGGATTTTGGTAATGTCGTCGAAGCGCTCGTAGAGGAAATTCTGCTTGTGATGGTGGGCCATCCACTGCGCCAGGATGGCGCCGCCGCGGCTCACGATGCCGGTAATGCGCTTGGTGATGAGCGGCAGATATTCAATCAGCACACCGGCGTGAATGGTCATGTAGTCCACGCCCTGCTCGGCCTGCTCCTCGATCACTTCCAGCATGACGTCGGCATTCAGGTCTTCAATCCGTTTGACGCGCGAAACCGCCTCATAGATTGGCACCGTACCGATGGGTACAGGCGAATGCCGCAGAATGGCCTCGCGAATTTCGCGGATGCCGCCACCGGTGGAGAGGTCCATCACCGTGTCGGCGCCATAGTGCACGGAGGTGTGCAGTTTTTTCAGCTCCTCCTCCACGTTGCTGGTGACCGACGAGTTGCCGATGTTGGAGTTGATCTTGCACTTCGAGGCCACCCCGATGCACATCGGCTCCAGTTCGGGATGATTCACGTTGGCAGGAATAATCATACGTCCGGCGGCAACTTCGTCGCGCACCACTTCCGGCGACAGTTGCTCGCGCTCCGCCACGAAGAGCATCTCTTCCGTGACCAGGCCTTTGCGGGCAAAATGCATCTGCGACATATTGCTGTCGCCGCTGCGTGCCGCTTCGGCTCGACGTTTGCTGATCCACTCCGCACGAGGCGTTGCGGCGCTATTGCCCTCTCCATTGCTGCCGTTGCTGCCGTTGTCTGCACTCATAAAATCCGAAAACTCCTTAAGCAAGAGCTTATTATAGCCCTCCACTTGGGCCATCATCCTGCCGGCCGACCTCGGCACGTCAGCGTCCTGTTGGATGAAATGGAGACAGCAGGGTGCTTATGAGTTCTGAATCAGAACCAATTGAGTCGTTGTCACGAAGGCTAGGGTCGTTTGTCACAGACAGTGGTAGTGATTTGGCTTATGACGAGCATGGGAGATCAGTTAGTTCCTGCTGGGCAAATCCGGTAGCCGGCTCTGAGACAGTGTAGTGTTCGAGGCGGACTGCCCCCCTTCGGATGACTTGGGCAACGCCCTTGGCTCAGCAACGAAAATCCCCTCCCGGGCCCATCAGTTTTCGGGGCAGCCACTTCCTTCCACTAAGAACTATCTCTACGCTGTAACCCAGGTCTGGCGCTGGCAGTCGTTTTCCGTTCGATCTGCGCCTCACTCTTGCCTGGGCCCGGGCCTGGCTGGGAAACCGGCCAACCCCCAACAGGCAAGCCCTTCCATTGTTCGCAAGGAGAAAGCCATGACCCTCAAAAGAGCTGCTGGAGTCGCTCTGATGCTGTTGCTGTGCACGACGACTCTGCTATTTGCTACGGCTCCTGGGACCTCCTTACGGCAGATGTCGGTGGTGGCAATAAATCTCCCACCCATTCCGCCTCCACCGCCGACTCCGCCCCCGCGGGTGCCCCCAATTGCTCCCAAGAACCCTCTTCCGGTACCCGCGTTGCTGGTATCAACACAAGGAGTCCCGACTCCACCGATGCCCAATCCGCCTCGGCATCCACTGCCGAATCCGCCCCGCAGACCGGGACCCACGCCTCCATTGATGGCTGCGACGACCAATCCGCCGACTCCGCCGATGCCCAATCCGCCTCGGCATCCGCTGCCGAATCCGCCCCGCAGACCGGGACCCACGCCTCCATTGATGGCTGCGACGACCAATCCGCCGACTCCGCCGATGCCCAATCCGCCTCGGCATCCGCTGCCGAATCCGCCCCGCAGACCGGGACCCACGCCTCCATTGATGGCTGCGACGACCAATCCGCCGACTCCACCGATGCCCAATCCGCCTCGGCATCCGCTGCCGATTCCCAGACCTCCACCGCCTACACCGGTATAACGGACTTCGCCCCCGAGACCTCGCCCAGTCTCGGGGCTCCTCAACTCTGAACCGTGCCGTCTGATCGCTGGTTTCGCTTCCCCACCCAGTACAGCAGAATTCCACCCCCAAACAGCGCCGCGCTCAGCCCAACAATCCTGGCGACGGCCAGCGCCTTGTGCGGCTCGGCGGGATCGGGGACCACCGAGGCCAAAATGACCGCCACCGTGGCAACGAATCCGACGGTTCCCAGCACCATGGCTACCGGCTTGCCGCCAGGCACGCGCACTATCCCCGCCTCAACCGGTTCGCGCTGCAATCGGATGAGCGATGCAAACATAAAAAGATACGGCACAAAATTGATAATGATGCTCATCGCTACCAGCACTTGATAGGCGCTATGCACAGAGCTGCCGAGCTGGCCCAACAGAATGACCAACGCACAGCACAGCGCCTGCACAATCAAGGCGACATATGGCGTTCTCCAGCGCGGATGCAGGCGGCCAAAAGCTGGTGGCAGGAAGCGATCAATGCCGGCCACAAAAGGAAGGCGGGAAAGCGCCGCCAGATAGGCCCCAACGCTTCCCAGGATGGAAATGCAGATCAGCACCGCGACAACCGGACCCAGCCCGGTCCAGCCGGCGCGCGTGGCGGCGCTGGAAATGGCCTGCATGATGCCCTCCAGGCTGTTGACCTGCGGCAAAGCAACCAGTATGGCAATGGTTCCCAGGACATAGCCGGCGGTAATGATTACGCCCGCGACAATCAGGGCGCGAGGAATGGCACGGCGTGCGTCTTTGATCTCGTCGCCCATGAAGGAGGCGGTCTCGGCACCGACGAAGGCGTACAGCAGTGTCGCCCAAACTCCAAAATTTTCTATCTTCAGCGAGGGCTTCATGGACGACGCCGTGAAATGGGTGGCGGAGCCGAACTTCCACCAGGCGATGGCGCCTGCTCCGCATAGCAGCGCAATCGGCAGCCACGCGCCGATGGCGCCAACGTTGCTCAGCCATTTGCCGATGTCCAGCCCAACGATGTTCACCAGCAGCGCCAGGGCAATGCCGGAAAGCGAAAACACGATGAAAAATGTCGGGCTGGTTTGCGCCTTTTGCCAGCGGCTGCCGCCTACATACAGCGAGTTGCTGGCTGCGAAGTACAGGATGGCCGGAAAATACGGCAGGTTGCTGCTCCAGTACATCCACCCAGTGATGAATCCCGCGAAGTCGCCGAAGGCGTGCTTGCTCCACACATACATGCCGCCTTCCTGCGGATAGCGCGACGACAACTCCATGACGCAGAGCGCCAGCGGAAAAAAGATCGTCAGCACTCCGATGGCCCAGATGACCAGCGAGCTGGGGCCGGCGCTGGCGGCCACGGCAATCCACCGCAGGCTCAGCGTGGCGATAACGTAGAACATCACCAGGTCGCGAAAACCCAGGGCCCGCTTGGGTTTCGGGCCATCGGCGGCGGAATGCGCGGCTGCAGGTATGAGCGAGGGCTGAGGCATCGGGGGTCTCAATCACAGCGGGAGCGAATAGCGGTAGAACTGGTCGTCCCGCTTCCATCCCAGGCTTTCATACAGACGCTGGGCCGCAACGTTGTCGGCGGCCGTCTCCAGGGTGAGCGCATTGGCACGGGTTTCCTCGGCCAATCTTCGCGCGCGTTCCATCAGCACGCGTCCCACGCCCAGCTTGCGCGCCTCGGGCGTGACGAACAAATCGTTCAGAATCCATTGCCGCGCCAGTCCCACCGATGAGAACACCGGATAAAGCTGCAGGAATCCCACCGCGTGCCCGCGAAGGCGAGCGAAGAACACCACCGATTCGCCCTTACTCAGACGCGCAAACAAGAAGCGTCGCGCGGCTTCCACGTCGGCCGGCTTTCCGTAGAACTGGCGATAGGCGTCAAACAGCGGCGCAATCTCGCCCACCTCCGCCGGACTAGCACTAAGCACTTCAATATCGGGATTGCTGGAAGTCATGGGGACAAGGAAACACGGCGCGCGCCAGCCGTCAATGCTTTTGTGGGCTGCCGGCGTCACGGAATTTGCCGCGAGCGCCTGATATGATTTTTTCGCCAGGACCATGGAGGCACTGCCATGCGGCCGCTTCGCGATATCGTCGAGTCCTACAACGCTGCCGACCCTCTGGACCATGCCTACACCATTCCCGCATCGTGGTACACCGATCCGCGAATCGCCGAACTGGAGCGCGAATGCGTCTTCGGCGGCACCTGGCAGGTGGTGGCCCGCAGCGACCAGTTGCGGCGCCCGGGAACTTACATCACCACGCAACTGGCCGGCGAGCCCATCCTTCTGGTGTGCGACAACAGCGGGGTGCTGCGCGGGTTTTATAACGTTTGCCGTCACCACGCCGCCGCGGTAATGACCGAACCCGAAGGCCACGCCAGCATCTTCCGCTGTCCCTATCACGGATGGAGCTATGGCTTGGACGGATCGTTGAAGGGCGCTCCCGAATTCGAAGGCGTATGCGGGTTCGATCGCTCGCAGAATGGGTTGCTGCCCCTCCGCGTCGAAACCTGGGAGCAATTTGTCTTCGTGCAGCTCAACCCCAAAGCCTTGCCCCTGGCCGATTTCATCGGAAAGCTAGGGGAACGGATTGCCCCGCTCCCCCTCGCATCGCTGCATTTCTTCGAACGCCGCTCCTACACCTTGAACTGCAATTGGAAGGTGTTTGTGGATAACTACCTCGATGGCGGCTACCACGTGCCCCACCTTCACAAGGGGCTGAACAGCGTGCTGGACTACAAGGAATACACCATAGAGACTGAGGATCGCTACTGCCTGCAATCGAGTCCCATGGTGGCTTCGGCAACCGACCCCACCACCTCAGCCACGCGCACCGGCGACCGCGCCTGGTATTTCTGGCAGTATCCCAATTTCATGATCAATCTTTATCGCGGCTACATGGACACCAACCTGGTGCTGCCGGATGGAGTGGACCGCTGTCGCGTCATCTTCGATTTCTATTTCGACGACATCGGCGCCGACGCGGTCGAACGCAATCGCCAGAGTATCGCCGTCGGTGAGCGGGTGAATGACGAAGACGTCGGCATCTGCGAGTCGGTGCAGCGCGGTCTGCACTCCAAAGCCTATGGCGCGGGACGTCTTTCAGTCCGTCGCGAGGCCGGCGAATATCTCTTCCATCAATTGTTGGCGGCTGATTTGAAACGCGGGGCGGAACGGACTTAGCGGCTCAGTTTTTCTTGGCGGACTTCAGGCCTTGCAGAATTTCCCGCGCCGCGTTGGCTCCCGACGCGCCGTTCAACCCCGTGCCGGGATGCGTGCCCGAGCCGCATAAATACAGGCCTTTGAGCGGGGCCCGGTACTGCGCCCAGTCCAGCAGGGGACGCATGGTGAACAACTGGTCCAGCGCCAGCTCGCCGTGGAAGATGTGTCCGCCGGTCAGTCCGTAGGTTCGCTCCAGGTCTTTCGGCGTGATTACTTCTCCGGCCTCGACCAGTCCAGGAAGGTCGGGAGCGAATTCGGCCAGCGTGCGCACCACGATATCGCCCAGCGCCTCGCGCTGCGTATCCCAATCGGCATCTCGCAACCGATACGGCGCATACTGCATGTAGACGGACATGACGTGTTTACCCGCTGGCGCCAGCGTCGTGTCCCACAATGTGGGAATACTCACTTCCAGGTAGGGATGCGGCGAGAACTCACCGTACTTCGCGGCGTCGAAGGCCCGCTCCAGGTAGTCAATCTCCGGCGAGACCTGGATGCGCCCGGACAACATGGCGGTATCGCCGTCCACGCCCTTGAACTTCGGCAGGCCGTTCAGCGCCAGATTGATCTTGGCCACGGTCCCGTTCATGCGGTAATGCTGCAATTTCTGCAGGAAAGTCGGTTGCAGGTTTTGCGGCTGCACCAGTTTCAACAGCGTGTGCTTGGGATCAGCATTGGAGACCACGGCGCGAGCCTCAATCTCTTCTCCGCCGGCCAAGACAACGCCAGTCGCCGCCCCATCTTTCACCTTGATGCTCACCACGTCTGCACCGGTACGGATTTCCGCGCCGGCTTCCTGTGCCGCGGCGGCCATCGCTTGCGTAAGCGCTCCGGCGCCGCCCATCACGTAGAACCCTTGCCCAGCAAGGCTTCCCGAGGAGGCGCGCAACAGCAGGGCAGCTCCTGTGCCGGCAGACCACGGTCCCAGGAACGTTCCGAAGATGCCCTGGGCTGCGATGGTGGCGCGCAGCAATTCGTTGTCGAACCATTCGGCCACCAGGTCGGCCACCGCCATCGGCACCCAGCGCAGCAGCCGGTACAGGTTCTTATCGCCGAGGCCGCGAATCTTGCGCCCCGTCTTCAGCAACTCCCACCAGTCGGCCGCGGGATCGTCCAGGTCGGCCGGCGTCATCGCCATCAGGTCGTCCACCACCTCGCCCATCTTCGCTAGCGCGCGCTCAAACTCCGCGTAGCCGGCCGCATCTTTCTGTGACAGCTTGGCGATGCTCTGCTGGGATTTTGCGGTGTCGTGGTAGAGCGCCAGGGGATTGCCGCTGGAAGAGAGCGATAGCGTAGCGACTTCCGGCGTGAAGGTCTTCAGACCATGCTTGGCCAGGTTCATGTCGGCAAGCAGCGACGGCCGGATTGGCCCGGCGTGATGCGCCAGTCTCGAGCAGCGAAATCCAGGATGAAATTCTTCCGTGATCGCGCATCCGCCGACCGTCGGGCGGCGCTCCAGCACCAGCGGCTTGAAGCCCGCCTTCGCCAGATAGAACGCGGTCACCAGCCCGTTATGCCCGCCGCCGATCACCACGACGTCGCGTGTTTGCGCCATTCCTAGTTCGTTCCCTTGGAATGCTTCAGGATTTCCAGCGCCGCTAGCCGTCCCGGCGCTCCCATAATGCCGCCGCCGGGATGCGTCGCCGAGCCGCACATCCACAGGTTCTTGATGGGCGTCCTGTATTGCGCCCAGCCCGGGACGGGCCGCAGAAAGAACAGCTGCTCCAGCGAGAGCTCTCCCTGAAAAATGTTGCCCTCGGTCAGGCCGAACTCGCGCTCCAGGTCCAGCGGCGTCACCACCTGCCGCCCGACGATGATCTGCTTTATGTTGGGCGCATACTGCGCGATGGTATCGATGACGGTGTCGCCGAAAGCCTCGCGCTTCTCGTCCCAATTCCCTTCCTTCAACTTATACGGCGCATATTGCACGAAGCACGACATCACGTGCTTGCCCGGCGGCGCCACCGAAGGATCGGTGAGGCTGGGAATCACCATGTCGATGTACGGGCGGCGCGAAAAATTCCCGTACTTGGCGTCATCGTAGGCCCGCTCCATGTAATCCACGCTGGGCGAAATCGAAATTGCTCCACGCAGATGGTGGCCCTCGCCCGGCAGACAGGTAAATTCCGGCAGCGCGTCCAAGGCCAGGTTCACCTTTCCCGACGAACCGCGGAATTTGTAGCGCTTCACCTCGTCGCGGAATTCCTCGTCCAGGTGCTTCGCATCAATCATCTTGAGGAAGGTGAGGTTCGGGTCCACGCTGGATGACACAATCGGTGCGTGATATTCCTCACCCGAGGTGGTGGCGACCCCCACGGCCTTGCCGTCGCGAACCAGGATCTGCGCGATCGCCGTCTGCGTCTTGATCTCCACGCCGGCTTCGCGCGCCGCGTCCGCGATGGCGTTGGAGATGGCTCCGGTACCGCCGCGCGCAAATCCCCAGGCGCGAAACGCGCCGTCAATCTCGCCCATGTAGTGGTGCAGCAGGACGTAGGCAGTTCCCGGCGAACGCACGCCCAGGAAGGTGCCGATGATTCCCGACGCCGACATGGTGGCCTTGAGCACGTCGGTCTCGAACCACTGGTCGAGAAAGTCCATCGCGCTCATGGTCATCAACTGCACCTGGTTGTACTTGTCTTCGCCGTTGAGGTCCTTGAAGCGGCGGCCCAGGAACAGCAGCTTGAGCAGGTCCTTGGGATTCAGCGTGGTCGGGTCCGGCGGCGTCATGCCGAGGATGGGCTTCACGAATCGGCACATCTGCAGCATGGCCTTGCCGAATTCCTCGTAAGCCTCGGCATCGTAGCGCGAGTGGCGGCGATTTCGCGCATGGTCTTGCCGTGATCGTTCACCCGCCACAGGTAGTCGCCGTTGGGCATGGGCGTGAACGTGCCGTCCAGCGGCAGGATTTCCAGGCCATGCCGCGGCAGGTCGAGATCGCGGATGATCTCCGGCCGCAGCAGCGACACCACGTAGGAGCAAACGGAAAATTTGAAGCCGGGAAAGATCTCTTCCGTCACGGCGGCGCCACCCAGGACGTGGCGGCGCTCCAGCACCAGGACTTTCTTGCCGGCTCGCGCCAGATAGGCGGCATTCACCAGGCCGTTGTGCCCGCCACCGATCACGATGGCGTCATATTTTCCCGAGCCATTGCCAGCCATGAAGTCCTGTTAGGAGACGCGATTTGCCGTGCGCCACATTCTTAAGCAGCCGCGCTCACGGCCGCCGCACCTTGCTGAGGCTAGCTGCCGCTAGCTATAATCCGCGCACACGCGAAGCGCTCAGCAAGGAGCTCGCAGTGCCCATCGGTACGGCTGTTCACGAGAGAACCTTTTCCCTCTGCCAAAGCCTGAACTACCGGGAATGGTCCGGGTTCTACGCGGTCAGCGTTTACGAAACCCATCACGAGCACGAATACAACGCCATCCGCAACGCCACCGCGCTGATCGACGTCACCCCGCTCTTCAAGTACATGATCACCGGCCGCGATGCCACGCGCTTCGTCAATCGCATCATCGCCCGCGACATCAACAAGGTCGTGGCCGGACAGGTCATCTATTGCTGCTGGTGCGACGAGGACGGCAAGGTCATTGACGACGGCACCATTACTCGGCTCGATGAGAACCGTTATCGCTGGACTGCCGCCGATCCCAATCTTCGCTGGTTCCGCCAGAATGCCATCGGCTTCGACGTGGATATCGAGGACATTACCGAGCAGGTCGCGGCGCTGGCCGTGCAAGGTCCAACCTCAGGAGCCCTGCTGAAAGCGGCGGCAGAGGCCGATATCGCCAACCTCAAGTATTTCCGCAAAACCACCGGCAAGATTGGCGGAGTGCCGGTGGACATCTCGCGCACCGGATACACCGGCGACCTGGGCTATGAAGTCTGGATCCCGTGGAAGGACGCGGTCAAGGTATGGGACACGCTGATGAGCGTCGGGCGCGGCTTCGACATTCATCCCACCGGCATGCTGGCGCTGGATGTCGCGCGCATCGAGGCCGGACTGATCCTGGCCGACGTGGATTACGTCAGCAGCAAGAAGGCGCTGATCTCCTCGCAGAAGTACACGCCAGCGGAAATCGGGCTAGGCAAGCTGGTGCACTACGAGAAGGAGAACTTCATTGGCCGCGAGGCGCTACTGCGCGAGCGGCAGGCTGGCCCGGAACGACTGCTGGTGGGGCTGGAGATTGATTGGAACGAAGTGGAGGCGCTGTTCGACCGCATGGGGTTGGCGCCGCAGACGCCGGCCACCGCGTCGCGTGTGCACGTTCCGGTATATCGCAACCGCGAGCAGGTAGGTAAAGCAACCTCAACCACCTGGTCTCCGCTGCTGAAGAAGCTCATCGCCCTGGCCAGCGTGCAACCGGCCCACTCCAAGCCGGGTACCAAGCTTCAGATTGAGATGACCGTAGAAGCAGTCCGCCACAAGGTGACAGCTACGGTGCATGCTCTGCCCTTCTTCAATCCTCCCCGCAAAATCAGGACGCCGGTTTAGCGGGCACGCAATTCGCCGCAAAACAGCGATGCCGCCTGCAAGGGCGGCGTTTGGCTTGAATTTAGGATGATGTCTAGCTGCCCGCAGTGACCTTGACCTGAGCTTCTTCGCGAGGATAGAGCAGACGCTCCACGGTGCGGTCCATTTCTTCCAGCACGCTATCGGAGATGGGAGCTACGCGAACATCCTGCAGAGCGTAATTGACAGCGGTAGAGCGGGAAGAATCGTAGGCGCGAGCTGGGGCCCTAACTGGCGCCTTCACCATGTAGCCGAGCCACACCAGCGTTGCCAAATCGTAAGCTCCGCTATTGATCCAGCTCAGCACCTGGTTCGAAAGAATGGGATGTCCGCGCGAGGGCGGTGAACACCAGCATGTTCACCGACGCGAACATGCCAAATCCCACCGCAATGCCGAACAGCACATTACGCCGTGAAATACCAAGATATTCGCTGAACAGCACCAGGAAGAACACCAGGCCGCATTGCACCAGCCGATACTGCGATCACCGAGGTAAATCGCATCCACAATAGCCTGTCCCGATCAGCGTGCGCCGAAGTGAGGGCCCACATGGCGGCCACCAGGAGCACCACTAGAGCACACCAACGGAAAACAGCACACTTAAATCGCGTAGGGCTTCAAAAGGACGGAACGCGTCGTAGAAAATTTCCTGGAGGACAAAGAAAGACAGCATGGCGCTAAACGCCATGTTAACCCAGTACCCATAGTAATAAAGCGCGTAGTAAAACACATCGTGCTGGCGTCGAGGAGCAGCAAACAGCAGGAATGGCTCGCTGAGGACCTGCAGAATCGTGTAGTTGAAGAAGAAGGGATACTCGCGGAACAGGCCACGGCGGTACATCGCAACTAACAATCCCAACTGGATGACCGGCGCGATCAGCCAGAGGATGTAAGTTGTGGTGTCGAGTGGCATGGCGTAGCAAGAAGCATAGCGCCTCACGCCGCGCGAGCACAAGCAAGTTTTTCCCCAAACCTAGGGACTTTTGTACACAAGTCCTGGACCGGGACACCGTTTCTGATTGAACCACCTTAGAATCATCACTAAAGTATTGGGCTGATTCCCTCCAAAGTGCTGGAACGCTCCATGTAGGTCGGCAGCTGCCACCTGGAGATCCGCAGTCAGCTTCAGACGTCGTTGCAGTTGCGGATGTCCCGGAGGACACAACGGCAACGGCGCGCCTTCACCCGCCGTCAGCTTCAGGGTCTGGTTGCAATTGCGGATGTCCCGGAGGGCACAGCGGCATCGGTGCGCCTTCACCCGCCGTCAGCTTCAGGTGTCTGGTTGCAGTGCGGGATGTCCCGGAGGGCACAGCGGCATCGGTGCGCCTTCACCCGCAGTCAGCTTCAAGGTCTGGTTGCAATGGGGATGTCCCGGAGGGCACAACTGGCAACGGTGCGCCTTCACCTGCAGTCAGCTTCAGGCTGTCTGTTGCAATGCGGATGTCCCGGAGGGCACAGCGGCAACGGTGCGCCTTCACCCGCCGTCAGCTTCAGGGTCTGCGTTGCAGTGCGGTGTCCCGGAGGGCACAGCGGCAACGGTGCGCCTTCACCCGCCGTCAGCTTCAGGGTCGGTTGCAATGGGATGTCCCGGAGGGCAAACCGGCATCGGTGCGCCTTCACCTGCAGTCAGCTTCAGGGTCTGTGTTGCAGTTGGGATGTCCCGGAGGACAAAGCGGCATCGGCGCGCCTTCACCGGGAACCAAAGCTGTCTGTGAGTTCGTCGAAGGTGTAACGACCGCAGGGTTGTGCGAAGCGTTGTTGCCAACCGGGGAAGTTGCGGCGCACGCAACTCCCACGAACAACATCATGCACAGAATCGTAATCAGGGGGGGTTTCATTTTGCAAAATCTCCTAGAGTGTTCCTCGACCAGAGTTCGTTAGAAACGATTGCTCAGCGACGACGGATCGTTCCGGTTCGCCGACATGGAAATTGCTGCAGGGGGTAATGCGGGGCCATCTCCGACCACGCACAGCGGGTTGGCGGAATCCAATGAGGTTGCACCACTGACGGCACTCAAGCCGCCGGCCAACATCAAAGCTGCAATTGCTGCAATCATGGTTTTCTTCACAGGTACAACCTCCTCGTCAGATCGTCTTCGTTGTCTCTTTCGCGGCGCCTTGCGGCGCGCTGCACGGCTGGCCATCCTGCGCCAAGCCGAAAATCGCAAAAGTACAAAACTGCTGTACAAACGTCTGTTAACTATTTAGTTAACATGGCAAATCAAAAGCACTCTTCAAAGCCAAGGTGTAAATTTATGAAAATTCAGTCAATTAACCGCAAATCGACACCTAGGCCCAAATCCCACTCTTACGCTTCGCATTATCGAAGAGCAAAAGTCAAACTTCTACAAAAATCGCCCTAACCCTCGTAACGAGGGTACATGTACCCATGGGAACCATCGCGTATGTTACGATTCGCCCATAAGCCACTGACTTTCATACCGCAAGTCGGGTCTGGTTACAAGATTTTGACATTATGAACAGAATCTCCGCGTCGCAAGGACAAACGTCCCTGTCGGCCTCCGGGCCTGGTAACACGCCGGAGATCCGCGCGTTACAGCCAATGCAGGTTTGCCCGAACTGCTCCAACGTCCTGGCCCAGAACCACTGCAAACTGATCTGTCCGGGCTGCGGCTTTTACCTCAGTTGCTCTGACTTCCACTGAAGGTCTCAGCAAGCCGGTCGCCAATTCGTCGAGCCCGGTTGACTCGGACCCAACCCGGCTGGCCGGCGCATACCCGATTTGTCGCATGACATTACCGTGACCGCGGCCACCTAACGGCAGGAGTCGGAGTAGAATGAACCGGCTATATCCAGGAGGAAAGGCATGCAACGAGTTGGCAGTGCACACTGGTCCGGAGGCTTGAAAGACGGCCGCGGAACCGTTTCCACGCAGAGCGGAGTTTTAAATCAGACGCAATATTCTTTCAGCACTCGCTTTGAAAATGGGGTTGGCACCAATCCCGAAGAGTTGATCGCTGCCGCCCATGCCGGATGCTTCTCCATGGCGCTGTCGGCCCAGTTGGACGGTAGTGGAATGACTGCCGAAAGCATCGATACCAAAGCCACTGTGACCCTGGAAAAGGTTGACTCCGGGTTCGCCATTACCAAGGTTCACCTGGACGTCGCGGTGAAGATTCCCGGCGCCGATCAGGCCAAGTTCGATGCCGCCGCGCAAGCCGCCAAGGCAGGCTGCCCGGTATCCAAACTGCTCAAAGCCGAGATCACCATGAACGCCACCCTGCAGTCGTAGAAATTTTTCGCGGGCCGCCGGACGTCCCGGTGGCCTTTTCCCTTCTCCCCGCATCCGGCTCGCGCACGCCAAAGCTTGCGCCCCGGAGTTGTTTCAAAGCGGGAAATTGGCCACGATTTTTTTCCAGCCGTCCGCTCCGCTTCGCTAATCTCTCATCCACTTCTCTGCCGTCAGGAAATTTTCTTCCCTCGGGTGGAGAATTTTGGCGCCTTGAACACCACTTGACCTGCGACCAGGACTTGATCGCAGTCCTCGCCTCGAAAAGGAAAAGGCCGCCCGCAACCATGGGCGGCCTGACCATTACTGCTGCGAAGTTACTTCGACTTATGCATCGGCGACAGGCGGTCCAGCGTGGAAAGCAGCAACGCGGCCGACTTCGGCGCCTTGACCGCGTGATCCAGCAGGATCTGCTGGGCACTCAGGTCTTTGCCATACAGGTTCTTGTTGGCGTCGCCATCGCTGCGCATGGTCGAGCCTTCCAGCGAGACGCCGGCGAAAATGCCCTTGCTGCGGGAGTAGCTCAGAATCTGCGCAGTCATCACCACGTCGGTATAGGCGCCAGCGGTGCGGCCTACCGGGCCGGCGGCGATGGAGGCATCGGCGCCCAGTTTCACTTTGCTCTTCATCATGGACTTGGCGCCGCTCTCATTCATGATGAGCAGCACGTAGTCGGTAGAGTTACCTCCGGCCTGGAAACCGAAGCTGCCACCTTCCAGGGCGAACATCGCCGGCGCGTCCCACTTGCCGCTCATGTTTTCACCGGAGCGACAGGTCATCACGCCGCGGCCGTAAGAGGCACCCACGATGAAGGCCGCCTTCTTTACTGCCGGCATTACCACAATGCACTCCGCCTTGTTCAGCAGGTCGCGCGGAATGCCGTCGGGCATGCCGGCGATCTCCTTAATCACCTGGCCTGCGTCTTTCACTCGCTGCTCTTCCTTGGCCTGCGACCATGATGGCAGCGCACTCAGGCAGAACAGTACCGCCAGTACCAAACCCTTACGCATATGTTTCTCCCCTTCCTCGAGCTAGTTTGAAAACCTTACACTTTTAGTACAACCGGGCCCTGCCGGGAAGTCCCATCTAAGGCAATAGCACCAGGAGCCCATGCTCGGCGCGATTCGCCCTATGACATAACTGCCGGGCTACGGACCGGATGTGCGGTCAGCGCGTACTTTCGGCCCGCAGGATGTCGCGGATCTCGCGATTGACGCGCGCCGCATCCTGCGAAGCCTTGTCGATCATCTCCACCCACTTATGGTTGTTGTCGTCGAGCTTGGCTTGCGCCAAGAGATAGGCAGCCTGCATTACGGTTTCAATGCTGTTGCTTAGATCGTGCGATAGAGTGCGAAGTTTCGCCAAGATATCTGCTTGCAATGTCCCGCTCGTTTCCCGACTGAAGTTGAGAATTGGAAAGATCCGCTGCGCCACACACCGGCACCGCATCCCCAAAGGAACACCCGTTGGAAGCAACTCTCGGGATTTACGTTGTTTCCAGCCGCTCTAAAGTCCCTGAAACCTTAGCACAATTTGGCGAGGTGCGGGACCGCAAGGAAAGAAACCCTCAGGTTATCAGCAACTTAGGGCTCGTTTGCGGTCCGCTTTGGTTCGGATGCAGCGACCGATGGCGCCAACGCCGGAAGGGCTGTCGAGCGCCCCAACTCCCAGGCCTTGGCGTACTTATTCGAGACGTAGGTGGCGTGATACAGGTGCAGCAGCAGGCCTTCGCGGCCGTCCAGAAATCCTCCGCGAATGACGTAGTTGTACACAAACGTCAGCGCCGGCCGAAGCACGATGTTGGTGAGGCTGAAGCGGCGATGTCCCTTGGCGACGGCATCGCGCGCGCCCAGCGACGAATAGCGGTTCATGTGTTCGAGGTAGAGAAAGAGCGTGGGATAAGTGTAGTGAATCAGCGCGTTCCGGAATCGGCGTGTGCGTGGATCCACATCCCTTTTCAGTTCGATGTGATCGTGCGGATCGGCGCCGGTAACCAAGGCCGTACCGCGCTTGAACAGCCTTAATTTGGGATCGGGATAAAAGCCGCCGAAGCGTATCCAGCGGCCCATGAACAGGTTTTTGCGCGGCGTCCAGTAGCCGTTCAGCGCATTGGGGTCAGCCAGGACTTTGCGAATCTCGTCGGCCAGACCGGGGCTGACCTCTTCGTCGGCATCGAGCGACAGGACCCAGTCCTGCGAGCACATCTCGATGGAATAATTCTTCTGCGCTGCATAGCCTCGCCAGGGCTCCAGCACAACCTTGGCGCCATACTGGCGCGCGATGTCGCAGGTGCGGTCGGTTGAGCCCGAATCGACCACCACGATTTCGTCGGCCCAGCGAACGCTCTCCAGGGTTCGGCCAAGGTTGGCTTCTTCGTTCAGCGTGACGATGGCGATGGATAATCCCATTCGGTGAGTTGATTCCCATTCAGGCAGACTTCAGAACGGGCCTGCGGATTTTCGTTTGGGCGTGGACAGCGTTCATTTTACACTGGTAAGTAATCATCGCCGGCACTTAGGGACGGCGTAGGAAGTCCGTGGGATAGCTTAAAATAGACAGACCATTTTCCGGCCGCGCGCTTGCGGCCAGGGGTTTGCAGGAGTCTGGGATGAAATTAGCAGTGGTTGGCTCTGGATACGTGGGGCTGGTAGCTGGAGCCTGTCTGGCCGAACTGGGTCATGATGTCACGCTGGTGGATAACGACGAAGAAAAGCTGCAGCAGTTGCGCGGCGGCGCCGTCCCCATCCACGAGCAATATCTACCGGAACTGATTGCGCGCAACGTGTCGCGCCAGCGCCTGGCCTTCTCCGAGTCGCTGCCCGACGCGGTGCGCGATTCCGCCGTGGTGTTCATCGCCGTAGGCACTCCCGCCATGGAGAGCGGCGAGCCTGATCTCTCCTACGTGGATGCCGTCGCCCGGGTCATCGCCAAGCACGTGAAGGACTACAAGCTGATCGTGGAGAAGAGCACTGTGCCGGTGCTGACCCACGAGAAGATTCGCGACGTCATGAAAATGAACGGCGCGCCGACTTCCTCCTTCGACGTGGTGTCGAATCCGGAGTTCTTGCGCGAAGGCACTGCCGTCACCGATTTTCTCTATCCCGATCGCATCGTGATCGGCGCCGATCGCGAGCGCAGCGCTTCCTTGCTGCGCGAGCTTTACCAGCCGCTGACCAACGGCGATTACTACAAGCAGCCCGACGCGGTGCCAGCTCCCTGCCGGCTATCATGGCCACCCGGAGCTGATCCTGACCAGCGCCCGCAGCGCCGAGCTCATCAAGCACGCCTCCAACGCTTTCCTGGCGATGAAGATTTCCTTCATCAACGCGGTCGCCAACTTGTGTGAAGCTGTCGGTGCCGATGTGAAGGAAGTCTGCCACGGCATCGGCAGCGACAGCCGCATCGGCTCGCGCTTTCTTCAGCCCGGCATCGGCTACGGCGGATCCTGCTTCCCCAAGGACCTGTCGGCGTTCATGCAGGTGGCCAAGCAGTGCGGCCTCGATTTCGCCCTGCTCGAAGAAGTCCGCAAGATCAACGACGACCAGCGCAAGCGCTTCCTCAAGAAAGTGCACAAAGTTCTGTGGACGCTGAAAGGCAAGCGACTGGCGGCGCTCGGTCTGGCGTTCAAGGGTGGCACCGACGATATTCGCGAATCGCCCGCCATCGCCATCATTCAGTCGCTGCTGGACGAAGGCGCCGACGTCGCCGTGTTCGATCCCGCGGCCGCCGAGCGCGCGCAGGCGGAACTGCGGGGCAAGGTCACCTATGCCGCTTCGCCGTATGAAGCCTGCGAAGGCGCGCATGCGCTGCTGGTTCTGACCGACTGGAACGAGTTTGCCACGCTGGACCTGCCCCGCATCCGCGCCGCGATGCAGCATCCCATCGTGATTGACGGACGCAACGTGTTCCAGCCCGAGCAGATGGCGGCGGAGGGATTCCAGTATTACGGCATCGGACGGTCTGCCGTCGCGGCGGAGATGGCCACCCGCGCCTAGCAAGGGCGGCGGAAAAACCAGTGTTTTGCCTCAGGGCGACTTTTCACAGGCTACGGAACTTTGTTTTCGGCCTGCCTTGTATCAGGGCACGACTTCAGTCGTGCCGATAAGCGTGTTGTTTTAATATCCCGAGCGGACTTTAGTCCGCGAGGGGTACGGCACCGGAAAGAGCCTGCTTTGGGTCTTCGCCGTCTTTTCAAGAAGGAAAAACAGGAGCACCGCATCATGCGCCAGGCGCAGGAGCGCGCCGGTGCTCTCGTCCCCGAATATCACCGCCCCACTCCGGAATGTCCCCACCCCGAGCGCTGGAGCATGTACGACTCCATGACCGCGGAGCTCGAGATTCTGGAATTTCTCCGCACCCTGGTCACCACCATCAAGCCCAACCTGGTGGTCGAGACCGGCAGTTTCCTGGGCGTGAGCACGCTGTGGATCGCCGAAGCGCTGCGCCAGAACGGCTTCGGGAAAATCATCAGTTGCGAATTCGATCCCAAGGTTTACCAGGCGGCGCGGGAGAAGATTGATGCCTCCGAGGTGCGCGCGTGGATTGATCTGCGCAACCAGTCCAGCCTGGAGATGAAAATCGAAGGCACCATTGACCTGTTCTTCAGCGACAGCGAGATCACCATTCGCAGCCGGGAGGTACGGCGATTCCTGCCGCAGATTTCGCCCAGCGGGCTGATCCTGATTCACGATGCCAGCTCGCACCTGAAGCAGGTGCGCGAGGAAGCGCTCGAGATGGAACGCGAGGGATTGATCTCTGTCGTTCTGCTGCCGACGCCGCGCGGCATGGTGGTGGCGCAGAAGCGCGAAGGACGCAAGTGAGATGACACCGTCGAAGATTCGCATTGCGCTGATCGGGGATTACAATCCCGCGGTCACCGCGCACCAGGCCATTCCCGGTGCTGTGTCGCTGGCGGCCGACGGCGCCGACGTAACCCCGGAGTGGGTCGGAACCGACCAGGTACTCAGCAAAGATTTACGCGAGTACCAGGCCATCTGGTGCGTGCCCGCCAGTCCTTATCGCTCGATGGAAGGCGCGCTGGCCGCCATCCGCTATGCCCGCGAATCCGGCACTCCTTACCTGGGCACTTGCGCTGGATTCCAGCATGCGGTGCTGGAATTCGCTCGCGATGTCCTGCATATGAAAGCCGCCGGCCACGAAGAGTCCGACCCTCAGTCGACGGACCTGGTCGTCTCGCGGCTCACTTGTTCGCTGGTTGAGGCCAGCGAAACCTTGCATCTCCCGCCCGGCAGCCGCATGCGCGAAATCTACGGCCGCGACCAGATCACCGAAAGTTATCGCTGCAACTTCGGACTGAATGCGAAATATATGGACGCGCTGCTCGCCGGAGGACTTCGCGTGGCCGCGACCTCCAGCGATGGTGACGTTCGCGCCGTCGAATTGACAGACCAAGGAAATGCCCCGCCCTGGCCAAAAGAGGGCCAGAACGGGGCACCCCAAGTGCGGAGAGTTGATCCACGATTTCCGACGCATCCCTTCTTCTTCGCCACCCTGTTCCAGCCCGAGCGCTCCTCGCTCACGGGATTGCGCCATCCCCTGATTGCCGCGTTTGTCGCCGCTGCCGGCAACGCCCAGAGCAAGGCTTCCAGCGCGTAGCGCGGGCCATTATCACAGGTTGTGGTGCGTTTCCTCATAGCATCGCGCGCCGAAACGCGCTAGGATTCCCGCGAATAAGAGACCGGCGCTCCGACTGCAAGAAAAATCGCCGACCGATTCCGAGGTGCTCTATGCGCTCCCCGCGTTGCGCCGCCATTTTCTTTACTCTGATCCTGCTCTCCGTCGCTGCCTGGTCGCAGAACGTCAAAATCACCATCCCCGCCGGCACGCCGGAGGACAAAGACCTGGCCACCATCAGCGCGGAGAGCGATGCCGGCAAGCGCCTGACCATGTATCAGGATTTCGCCAAGAAATACGCCGACAACAAGCCTGCCTTCGCCTACGCCGAATGGCAGATCTCGCAGCAACTTCTGGCCGACGGCAAGACCGACGAAGCCCTCGCGGCCGGCGATAAGGCGCTCGATCTTTACCCCAACAATCTCGACATCATCGTCTCGCAGGCAGGCGTGGCCCAGGCGATGAAGGACGACACCAAGGTCGTGGACTACGCCGTCCGCGGCGCTAATGTGTATCACTCCATCGCGGCGCAGAAGAAGTCGGCTGACGTGGGCGATGCCGACTGGACTTCGCGCATCACCGACGAGCAGAACGGCGCCCGTCCCGGCTTTGAATTTCTGGAAACCGCAGCCTACAACGCTATCTCCGCCGAACAGGATGCCGCCAAACGGATGAGCGAGATCGAGAAATTTACTCCGGCGTTTCCCAACTCGCAATTTGAGCAGCAGATTTCGCAGCTGGCGCTCTACAGTTTGCAGCAACTGAATCAGCCGGAACGCGTGGAAAGCTACGGCGAGAAAGCACTGGCCGCCAATCCCGACAGCATCCCCACCCTGCTGATGCTGGCCAACGCCTACTCCGAGGATCCCAAGCAGGCCGCCAAGGCCACTACGTACGCCACCAAGGTGATCACCCTGTGCGGCAATCCGTCTACGGCCGACAAGAACCACAAGCTCTCGGCCGGCGTCGCCCATTCCACTCTCGGCTATGTCTATCTCAAGCAGGACAAGACAGCCACGGCCGTCACTGAGCTGAAGACCGCCGTGAGTTTGCTGGACGAAGATCCCGACGCGCAGCAGGCGGCGCTCTTCCGCCTGGGCTATGCCTATGCCAAGCAGAACCGCAAGGCCGACGCCGTGGCTACGCTGAAGAAAGCGCAGGCGATGAACGGGCCGTATCAGAAGCAGGCGGCGGATTTGCTGGCCAAGATCAGTGGCGCGGGGAAGAAGTAGCGAGGTTTCGTCTGCGAATCAGCGCTGTGCCTGACTCTTACTCTCTTAGCGTATATGCATACACTGCGCTGAAATCGCTGCTGCCGGACGGTTCATCGGCGAAAACAAAAAATGCGCCACTGTCTCCTCGTTGGACGCCGCAGAAGTTCCCGACATCCGTTGCAAGATCCTTAGCGACTAGGGAATATCCGCCAGACGCCTTACGCTGAAGTACTCCCACCCAAATGTCATAGCGCACGGTCTTTCGTGAGCCTGAGTAGACGACCAACCTTAAATCGTCGTGGAGAGAGATAAGGCTCTTGACTTTTGATTCTCTAGGCAAGGCCGAGTGCACATTATGGTCCAGCGAGCCCACATCGACCTGATTCAGAGGATCGCAGAGAGCAAAAGTGTGGGCTGAGGAAATGGGCAGAGGTGTCGGCAGTTCTCGCCAATCGGCTCCCTCCACTCTCATCGAGACCGAGTCGTCTTTCTTGCTCGCCGCGGCAGCAGAAGCAGCAATCGCAGGTCTGACGTGGCGTGCAGGATCATCGAAAGCGCCAGGTTGCCGGTGATCAGGAAGAGCAAGCCAAAGATCAGCCCGCCGAGGAACGACTGAATCACTCCGCCGATTCCCAGGTACCAGTGCTGCATGCTGAAGATCAGCGACGAGAGCAGAAACGCGACCGTCAGACTCAATCGAAAGGCAGACACGTGCAGATAGAAGATCAGGAATCCGCGGAAGAGCAGCTCTTCGCAGATGCCGGCGGTGACGCAGACGAAGGCGAACCAGCGACGCTCCTCAACTCTAAGCGGCAGGAAAAAACTCAGTGGCTTCAGGGCTTTGCTATACGCCGCCTGCACGCGTTCTTTCTTCCACAAGCATTGCACCACCGGCAGGAAGGTCAGCGCCAGGAAGGCCGCGACCATCGCTCCCAGGCCAAGTTCGACGGTGCGATGCTCATAGAGCCACGCCGCATCGCCCGGCCCGCGCGGCACCACGAATAGCGCCCGCATCCCCACAGCAGCGACCGCAACCACGGTGGCGGCCCACAGCCAGACGCACAACGTCCAGTAGTAGCGAATCTTCCTGCTGGAGACCGGGTCAGCCTTCAGCCGCAGGGTATCGAGATAGTCCCAGACAGGAGCGACGACAATCAGGAAGAACGCAAGCAGGTGTTGCGCCACGAGCGACATTGTTGCTATTTCTGGACCAGCGCGTCGGAGAGCAGGCGCGCTTTCGTCGCCAGATTGGCGGCGCGCTCAAAATCATTTTCGCTGAGCGCCTTCCTCGACTGCGCCATGTAGGAGCGGATCTGGTTCACCATCGCCTGCTGGTCCTTGCTCAGATCAGGCTTGAGCGACTTCAGGTTCTTCTCCGTCGCATCCAACATCTGCGTCGCAGTTTCCTTCTGATGATTGGCCTGCTCGTTGGAAACCTGCGGAGCGATGGCGACGTCCACCGTACCTTCACCGCCAGGACTCGCCGGCGGACGGTTAGTGGCCACCGTGGTGTTGCCATTGGCGGCAGATGTAGTAGTCCCGGCCGCGGCAGCCGTCTCGCCCGAGGGCGCTGTCTCCGTGCCCTGTGCAGGAGTCGAGTTCTGGGCCGGCGGCTTCTTGCGATTGCGCTTGGCCGGAGTCTTCTGCTTGGGCGGCGGCAACTCCGGCTGCTCGGGCTTGGGAGGAGCGACCGGAACCGGGGCTGGAGTCTCAGGAATCTTCGGCGGCAGGGCCACGGCGATAGTAGGCGCCTGACCGTGCGGCGGTACGGTCTGCACTGTCTTTTGCTTGCAGCCGGTTCCCGAAAGCACCCAAACCAGGAGCATCCCAACGACGAATTGGCGGCCAACCTTCATGCTTGTTCTGCAAATTCTGTTGCCGCGCTAGTTCCAGACGAAGAGCAAGCGAGCAGAACCACTGTTTACATGATACTCATATTTCCGGCAATGTTCAGGAAGATACGCCATAGACCACGCCGCGTCATCCCCTGCTATCACGTAGGAATGGCTACCGTAGCCGGTTCCGGTTGCTTTGCCGTGGCCAGCGGCAGCACCAAACGGAAAGTCGTGCCCTTTCCCATCTCCGTCACGAAATCGAGCGAACCGTTGTGCAGTTGCAATACCCGGTAACACATGGCCAGGCCAATGCCACTACCCGCCTTCTTAGTGGTGAAATAGAGATTGAAAATCTTGTCACGTATGTTGGCAGGAATGCCCCCACCCTGGTCGTGCACTTCCACGCTGGCGGCGGCATCGTCGCGGTGGCTGCGGATACTCAATACCCCGCCATCGGTCATGGCCTGCACCCCATTCAGGACCACATTGAGCAACGCCTGCTTTATTAGGTCGGCGTCGGCGCGCACCGGCAACGGCTCGCGGCTGACGTCGGTTTCCACCCGGATGTTCTGGCGTGCGGCTTCCGGCGCCGACAACAACACCACGTCCTCGATCGCCTTGCGCAGGTCGAACTCGGTCAGGCGCAGTTCCACCGGCCGGTTGAAGTCCACCAGCGTCTGCACCACGCGGTCCAAGCGATGAATCTCGCGGCCGATAATGTCCATGTGGCGATGGCTATCGGCGTCGCCGTCGCGCATCTTCTCCTTCAGCAGCTCGAGATGGACAACAATGGCGTTGATGGGGTTCTTGACCTCGTGGGCCACGCCCGAAGTCAGCCGGCCGATGGCTGCCAGTCGGCGCGAGAGCTCGATCTCGTTCTCGATGCGGCGCACCGATTCGGCATCGCGCATGGTCAGCAGCGCGCCGATGCGCTCGCCGCGCTCGGCGATAAAGTCCAGCGCAATCTGAATGCGCCGTCCATTCTCCAGCTCAATCTCGCGCTGCGGCAGGGCGCGATGAATGGCAAAAGCGTCCAGCACGATCAGGCCCAGCTTGTTGCCGTCGGTAAAAATTTCCTCCACCTTGCGGCCCAGCATTTCGCCGCGTGAGCGCCCCACAAAGCGTTCCGCCGAAGCGCTGACCAGCACCACGCGATAGTCGCTGGTGAACAGCATCAGGCCGTCCTGCAAGGTACCCATGATCTGGTCGAGGTTTTCTTTCAGAGCGCTGAACACTTCCCTGACGTCGCGGATCTGCCGGCCGAGGCGGTCAATCTTGGTGTTAACCACGCCGTACTCGTCGGTGCGCTTGGGATCGGGCTCAGGCGCGGTGTCCGGCACTCCCGCCGTCATCTGGTCCAGCCGCCGTCCGATGGCTTCCAGCGGCCGCAACGCCAGGTTCGATAGTCCGGCGGCCAGCAACAGTGAGGCCAGGATGGCGAAGGCGGAAACGGCCAGGTCGCGCGTCAATTGCGGCTGCACCTCGCTCTTCAGGAAGACGCTGGAGATGCCGATGCGAATCTCGCCGAAGGGCTGCCCTTCGCGCTGAATCGGCAGGTACACGTCATAGACTTTGGGCTTGCCCCACACCACCTTGAGCTGATCGAGAAAGTTGCCGTCGCGAACGCGCCGGAAGTCCTCGCGCTGCTCCAGCTTGTTACCGAGCTGGGTCGGATCGTTGTGCACGATGGCTACGCCGTTGACGTCGGTGATGGCTACATCGGCGATGGTCTGCGAATAGCCGACCGCCGACTGCAGCAACGTTTTCAGGCCGGGGTCGGTTTGTAGCGCCTCTTTCAGCACTTCGTGGATGGCATGGGGAGGATTGGAGCTGGCGAAGGTCGCGCTCAGGTCAATCTGCGAAGCGTCGCGGGCGGCGTCGCGCACCTGCTTGGCGACAAAGGCTGCGCTGTCATAGGCTTCGCCGGTTCTCTGCCGCACCACGTGGGAGACGTAGAGATAGGAGAAGGCCACCACCAGCGCAAACACCATGCCGGTGATGGAGAGTACCAGCTTTGTTTTCAGTCGGATTCGAGGCATCCCGAATTCCCGCAGGGCGAACGGTATTGGCGAAATCATATCAGCCGCGCGCTTTGCCGGAAAGCCACCAGCCGTCGGAATCGCTTGTCTTGGACGGCTGCCCAACTCCCTCACGGCACGGTAGCCCCGCGCTTCTCAGCTTCGCTCACCAGGAACACCGCCAGGATGCATAGCTCCGGCTCAATGGGGTGGCGATAGCGGGCGTTGGGATACACGAAGTAATACACCGTGGGATAGGACAGCACCAGCAGCAAGAACAGCCACGCCGCCGGCTTCCGCTTGCGAACGGCGAGCGCCAGTCCCAACAGCGCTGCCACCGACGACGCCAGGTACAGCGAGTTCTTCACCGCCGTCAGCAGCAGGCTGTCGTTCGGCTTCTGCACCCCGCCCCAGTAGTAGAAGAAGCGCCGGAAGCTGAGTACGGTAAATCGTCCCGGGTTATCGCGAATCCAGTCGAAGGCCTCGCGCTTGCGCAGTTGCGCATACTCGAACTCGCCCATCTGCTGGAACTGCCGCATTGCCGCCGGATTCAGATTGGGCTGAAGATACGGCATGAGCTGGCCCTCGGCGCCGGGCCCGTTGCCCAGGCGCAGTTGCGCGCCGAAGTCATCGCGCAGAAACACGAATCGCCCAAACGCCTCATAGTTGCGCACCAGCCACGGCGTGATGCACAGGATGGTGACGATGCCCGCCAGCACCAGCCCGGGAAACGATGCGCGCCGGCTCTTCGCGCGCCGCCACCAAACCCATCCCACGCACACCGGCAGAAACGACAGGCACGAAGGATTGGTCTGCGCCAGCACGCCCCACAGCAATCCAAAGCTCACCCACAGATGCCAGCCGCCAACGCCGTCGGCCAGTTCCAGCGCCGCCAGGAAGACCACGGCCAGCAGGAACGGCGAGATGGTGGTGTCCCACACCCAGTGCACCGACCAGTACACGACATAGGGCAGCAGCGCCCACGTCCAGCCCGACCAGCGCGCCACCTTCTCGCCGAAGCAGCGATACGCGATCTGGTAGATGGGAACGCAGGTCAGCGCCGAGAACAGGCAGTTGATGATCAGCAGCACCCACGCCGACGCCGTGGTGTAAATGCCGAACACCTGGAAGACGCCGGCGATGAGGTAGGGATACACCGGTGGCTCCCAAGCACTCGGCCCGCTTTCGACGCCATAAGGATTGGCGAAGCCCTTGCCCTGCGCGATGGACTGCGCCAGCTTGCCCATCTCCCAGCCAAAGCCAAAGTGATCGTCGGCGGTGCGAAAGCGGTAAGTGTGCAGCAGTCCGACGACGGCCACTTGCAGGCAGAACGACACCACCACCATGGCGATGACGGGGTGACGCAACCGCGCCGGACTAGCTGTGGTCGCCATGGAAAGTTGGGCGCGCAACGCTGCGGGCGTCGCGTTCCGCAGCTCGCGCCGGATTGAATCGCCATTCACCCGTCATTTGCAGGTCTTCGACAGCGTTGTTCGGACATTCAGTATAGGACAGGGGCTTCAGCGCTCGCGACTACGCTACAGTAACGTATGCGGGCAGCCTGGCAACATCGCGGAATGCGGC
Organism: uncultured Acidobacteriaceae bacterium; assembly: GCA_963763975.1. Lineage (GTDB taxonomy): Bacteria > Acidobacteriota > Terriglobia > Terriglobales > Acidobacteriaceae > Bog-257. The sequence continues at coordinate 78,187 of CAVXQR010000001.1, read as the reverse complement.
TCATCTTCGCCGCCAACCTGATCTCCATGATCGGCAGCGGCATGAATGCGGCCGCGGTCATCTGGTACGTGTTGCAGGCCACGCACTCCGAAGTCTCGCTGGGCACGCTGATCGCTTTGCAGACGCTGCCTTCGCTCATCCTGCTGCCCTTCACCGGCGTCATCATTGATCGCGAAGATCGCCGCCACCTGATGATGTGGCTGGACGCGGCGCGCATGGTCATCATCTTCGGCATCGCCATGATGGTGTTCACTCACCACGTGCGCTTGTGGAACCTGTATGCCATGAACGTCCTCGTCGCCATGGGCTTCTGGATGTTCTGGCCCACGGTCACGGCGCTGGTGCAGGAGCTGACGCCCGACGACAAGATGGTGGACTCCAACTCGCTGATGCTGGCGGCCATGCAAGGCGGCTGGCTGATGGCGGGCGCGCTGGTGGGCTTCGCCTATAACCACATCGGCCTCGGCGGCGTGTTGCTGATTGATTGCGCCACCTATGCCGTCTCCATCAGTTGCACCTACTACATTCGCAGCGGACGCGTCACTGTCTCGCGCCCGCAAGCGGCAGCCGATGCTGTGCCCGCGCCCACTGGCGCCGTGGCGCGCTACCTGCACGAACTGGGCGAAGGCCTCCGCTACGTCCGCGCGAATCGGCGGGTGATGCTGATCGGCACGGCCTGGGCGCTGTTCGTGGCCGCCATGATGACCCAGGGCGTGCTCTCCGCGCCGCTCAGCGACCGCATCCTGCACGGCGGCGCCGTCGGCTATGGCTGGCTGAACGCGGGATGGGCCATCGGCGCCTTCGTCAGCGTGTTCTACGCCGCGCGCTTCATCCGCCGCTTCGGGTCGAATCGCACCGCGACCATCACCATGGCCGCGATCGCGCTGTCTTTGCTGCTGCTGCCCAACTACCGGCTGCTGGCGCTGGCGGTGGCGACCTACTTCGTCATGGGCTCAGGACGCGGCGTCGGCGGCATCGCCATCTCCTCCGAGATGATGGAGCTGGTGCCGCGCTTCATGATGGGCCGGGTGCAGAACACCTTCGCCTTCGTGGCCAGCGCATTGCAAATCTGCACCTCGCTGCTGGCGGGCGAAGCCGCGCATCGCGATGGCCTGAAGTACGGCTTCTGGATCGTGGCCGTGATGTACGCCGGGGCCGCCATCACCGCCTGGCTGCCGGCGCGGGAAGCCGCGCCGGTGAGCGAGGAAATGCAGAAGTCCGCGGCGGGCTAAGGCAGCCGCGCAGCGGCGCCATTTGCGTTAGCCGCGGGCGTTAGGCCGCGGTCGAGCGGGTCGATGATCACGAGCCGCGGGGCGGCGACACGGGCTTGGATCGGCGCAGCCAAGGCGACGAAATGGCCTTGCGGCGAGACATGGAAAAAGACATGTCGCGCATTGCAAACAAAGAACTTAGCGCGCGACTAGCCCATAACTCGATGATTCTACGATGTTTATACGTTAAATCAAGAAAACAAGCGACTTAGCTGCCACAAATTGCACCCATATCAGTTAGCTTTGCGCAAATGCGCAAAGCTGACATGTTGACAAGCTACAGGCCGATATGCGCGCGCGCTTTTGGCGTGTCGGCAGATCTGAACAGACTGTTACAAAGCCGTGTCGCCGCTAAAGCGGCTCACCTCTTTATCCCACCGCACCCGGGGCTTTCGCCCGGGCTAACGCCATCCCGCCGCTGCGCGGCTAGTTCGACCGCCGGTCGGCTGCATTCTGTTCCACCGACATTCTGCCCGGGGCAGGTTTCGAACAGCCTCTGAAGCCGGCTCAGGAGGACAAAAACAAAGGGCTTATCGGCCCGACTAAAGTCGGGCCCTGATACAAGGCGCGCGCGAAAACGGAGTTTTTCAGCGGCCTGTGAAGCCACGCCTGATACGGGTTCGTCGGGATTGAATATGGGTGTCTCGTTCTAGCCTTCGTTTCGCGAGGGCGAGGCCGATCGGTTCGACCGGCCTTCCACCTCCACAGCTTCGGACCCGGCCAGGCCTGCGGCACCCGTCATTTTCGCAACTTTCTGGCGGATTCCGCGTTCCAATACGTAGGCGCTTTCAGATACCGGTGAGGAATCTGGGGCAGAGGAAGGTCATTATGCGTTGGCTGAAATATGGAGTGTTGCTGGCAGTTCTGGCGGTTCCGGTGGCGTACGCGCAGGCCCAGTTTAGCGTGGGGATCGGCATTGGACCGGTAGGGATAGGCATTGGACCGGGATATGGTCCCGGCTACTATGATGCCCCGCCGGTTTGTGCGTACGGCTACTACGGATATGCGCCTTACGCGTGCGCGCCCTACGGCTACTACGGGCCGAGTTGGTTTGCGAACGGAGTGTTCATCGGCGCCGGACCCTGGTTTGGATACTATGGCGGCGGCTATTACGGTCGCGGTGGCTACTACGGTCGCGGCGGCTATTACGGGCGCGGTGGCTATTATGGCGGCGGTCGCTACTATGGCCGGCCTGCTTACTACGGCCGGGGCGGTTACGGCCGCGGCGGCTACGCTTATGCGAGCCACGGCTATGGACGCGCAGGCTACGGAGGCGGCGGCTACCACGCTAACGGCAGCGCCTTCCACGGTGGAGGCGGCTACCACGGCGGCGGTGGTGGCGGCGGATTCCACGGCGGTGGCGGTGGTGGGTTCCATGGCGGCGGCGGTGGTGGGTTCCATGGCGGCGGTGGTGGACACGGTGGTGGCGGAGGCCACGGCGGCGGCCATCGCTAAGTAGTTAGCCAAGCTCAAACGCGAAAAGCCCACGAATTCCAATCGTGGGCTTTTTGATGTGCCTTGTTTTTTAGGTGCGCGTCCTTCGATCCGGTGCCCCGGAGCCTGCCCCGAGCTTGTCGAGGAGTTCGCGTCCAGCAGTTGAACGATAACCTGGGTTCAGAAATGTCCGCGCTGGGCGCATTCTCATCCGGATCGAAACGGCTTTCGAATCACGAATACATGTGCCGCCCCTGAAGGGGCTCAGGAATCTTTGGGGGAGCGTACCCAGCATTCCGCGCCAAAAGCGGGCGCTCCATGCTGGGCTAAACTAAGTCGCGCCTCCGGCGCTCTTATTCGCACCAAGCTGGCATCGGCGCGAGGTTGACATCCCGCGGGTGGGGTTGCGCTCGGTCGCTGAGGGCTGCGCTCGGTCGCCGAGGGCCGCGCTCGGTCGTTGAGGGCTGCGCTCGATCGCTGCTCTCCCTCGCGCTCAGAATCACAGGGTACGCGTTCGACATGACTGAAGCCGTGCCCTGATACAAAACATGGGTGCCCCGTTCTGGCCCGGGTTTGGCCAGGGCGGGGCATTTCCATGAACCTGCGCAATAGCCCCGCCCTAGCCACAAAATGTAGAAAAGATCCCGTCCCAGCCAAAAGACGGCTAGAACGGGGCACCCAGGTTTTCGGGGATCAGGGCTAGAACGGGCACCCGTGTTTCATATTCTCGACGAGTTATTCCGATTCGCGCGACACCGACGCGACCGCTTCCTGCGTGGCCTGTTCCAGCAGGGTGGGCGGGGTGTGATGCAGCAGGAAGTCCAGCACGATGCGATTGAACTCGGCGGGCACTTCCTCATAGGGCAGGTGGCCGACGCCTTCCATCATGATCAGCGCGCTGTTCTTCAGCCGCTTATGCAGCTCATACGCCGACGACGCATACACCGCGCGGTCCTGCGCACCCCACAGCAGCAGCGTCGGGATGTCCTGGATCAGCGGCAGCACTTGCGCCAGCGAATTCAGGTCGGCGTGCCAGGAGCGCACAATGCGCAGCAGGTGCTCAAAGCTGCCCGGCGCCTGCAAGCCTGCTTCGTAGCCTTCCACGGTGCCGGGCGCGATGCGTTTGGGATCGCCATACAAATCGCGCAGGTAATTCACCAGCAGGAAGTGCAGCCGCGGGAGGACATGCAGCACCGCCATGCCACCCAGCCCGGTGGCCAGCATGCGGGTCAGCACCTTGCCGTGCTTCGACCAGGGATTGATGGGCGATGTCAGAATTTGCCGCCGCAGCCGTCGCTGCGTGCTGCGGTTGGCGGCCAGCGCGCCCATGGCCATGGTCAGCGCGCCGCCGCGCGACGAGCTCACGATGTCCACCTGCTCCACCCCCAGCAGGTCGAGGAAGCGCCACACCGCAGCGGCATCGCTGCGCAGGGTGCAGCTCTCCACGGCCGTGCGCTCGGAGAAGCCGCAGCCCGGCAGGTCGGGGGCAATCACGGTGAAGTGCTCGGCCAGCGGGGCCACGTTGAAGCGCCAGGAGAACGAATAGCCCATGAAACCGTGCAGCAGCAGTAGCGGCGGGCCCGAGCCGGCCTGCACGTAACGCCAGCGCACGCCGTCCAGGACGATCGAGCGCTCTTCCGCGCCCGGAATCTCCGCACCTTTTGGCACCGTCAACGGCATGGGAAGCTCTTAGCTCTTAGCTCTTAGCTCTTAGCAGACGGCTGTCAGCTGTAGCCGTCAGCTCTCTACTGACAGGTTTCACTCGTCAGGCAACCTTACGGCCAGCGGAGCATCTCACTAACCGATATCGCCTCTGTCGTTTCCTTGGAGGGGAGCTGCAAAGCTCCCCATTTTTTTGTCACGGCAACATTGTAGTCGCGCGCGAACAGGTCCGGACGGTTCTGTTTCCCACTTTGTCGCGCATCGTTCGCCTTTGGAATTGGCGAGCTGCACCGATCGAGCGGCGATTTTCAGCTCGCACGCGGGGCTGAAGCCCCGCTCCCCATCTGCCGTCCCTGAAGGGACTCGGTTCTTTAATCACGCGTACCCACCGCTGAAGCGGTGGGCTAAGATATACCGTCCCGCACCGCGGGACTTGATTTGCTCTTGTTAATCGTGATTCGGGCAGCCACTATTCTTGATTTGCCGTTCTTAATCGTGATGCGGGCAGCCACTATTCTCGTGACTTGGGCAGCCAGTATTCTTATTTGCTTTTCTTATCTTGATTCGGGCAGCCACTATTCTTGATTGCTACCCAACCGCTACTGATTGCTAGTTGCTAGTTCCTAGTTGCTAGTTCCTAATTGCTAATTGCTAATTGCTGTCACTAGCCACTATCCACTGCTCCATCCCCGCGCCAGCCGCCTCCCCAGCACCGCGGCGCACGCCGCCGAGCCTGCCAGCAACAGCCATCCTGTCGCGGCCTGATGCAGCAGCAGCTTGCCGGTGCCGAACAGGCACATATAAATCATGGCGCAGCCCAGCGCCCATAACACCAGGTTGCTGCCGATGTCGCGATGCGACTCAATCTCCGGCGTCTGCGCGGCGATGCGCTTCCAGCCGCGCACGTCGGGATGCACCAGCCGATAGAAGCGCATCAGCACCTCGTCGGGCTCGGGACTGGTCAGCAGCGTGACCACGATCCACACCGCGCTGGTCACCGACGGTGGTCACCAGCGCGCCCTTGGCGAAGACCAGCGACGAGTTGCCGCTGAACGGCTGCCACTTCTGCAACACCAGCGTCACCAGCAGCGAACATGCCATGGCGGAAATTTCGCTCCAGGCATTGATGCGCCACCAGTACCAGCGCAGGATGTACACTGCGCCCGTGCCCGCGCCGATTTGCAGTACCACCTGCCAGCCCGACGCGATGGAGCCCAACTGCACTGACACCCAGCCCGCCACCACCACCAGCAGGACCGTGGACAGCCGCGACATCAGCACGTAGTGGCCCTCGGAGGCCTGGCGGTTGAGGAAGCGGCGATAGAAATCGGACACCAGGTACGACGCGCCCCAGTTCAACTGCGTGGCGAAGGTGGACATGAACGCCGCCAGGAATCCGGCGATGGCGATGCCGCGATACTGGTGCGGCAAATGCTGATTGAGCACCAGCATGTAGCCGGTCTCGGGATGTTGCAGCCCGGGATAGAGCACGATGACCGCCAGTGCGGTGAGAATCCATGGCCACGGGCGGATGGCGTAGTGCGCGATGTTGAACCACAACACCGACAGCAGGCCCTGGCGCTCGTCGCGCGCGCTGAAGATGCGCTGCGCAATGTAGCCGCCGCCGCCGGGCTCGGCTCCGGGATACCAGAACGCCCACCATTGCAGTCCGACGAACACCGCGAAGGCCACTACCGGCACCATCCATAGCGGCTCGGCGCCGAGGCCGCGCGAGAAGTCGGGAAGGAAGCCGACGGGATTGGCCGCGCCGCTGGTCGCCGTCTGCGCCTTCGCCAGGCTGGCCAGCATCGCCGACATTCCGCCGCACGCCGCGACCGCGTAGTAGGCGACGGCGATCACGATGGCCATCTTCAGCGCGAACTGGAAGAGGTCCGTCCACAGCACGCCCCACAAGCCACCGAGCGTGACGTAGAGTCCGGTGAACGGCACCAGAAAGAAGATGCAGATGGCCAGCGCGGCGCCGTCGTTGCCGCTCCACACCGCGCCGAAGTGCGGCGCCATGAAGCCGCTGATGCCGCGCAGCATGGGCGTGTCCGCCAAGGTGGTCCCGATGATGCTGGTCATCGCCTTGGTGACCCAGCCCAGGATGACGCAGTTCATCAGCAGGCCGAGATAGAGGGCGCGAAAGCCGCGCAGAAACGCCGCCGGCTTGCCGCAGTAACGAATCTCGGCGAACTGCACGTCGGTGAGCAGCCCGGAGCGCCGCCACAAGCGCGCGAACAGGAAGACGGTCATCATCCCGGAGAACAGGAAGCCCCACCACAGCCAGTTGCCGGAGATGCCCTCGGTATAAACCAGGCCGGTGACCACCAGCGGCGTGTCGGCAGCAAAGGTGGTCGCGACCATCGAGGTGCCCGCCAGCCACCAGTTCACCCGGCGGCCGGAGACGAAGTAGTCGTCCACGCTGCGGCCGGAGCGGCGGCGGAACCACAGGCCCACGATGAGAGTGATGGCGAGATATCCGACGATCGCCGACCAGTCGAGGAGAGTGAAGGACATAAGCAGTGGATAGTGGCTAGTGGATAGTGGATAGCAAGGCAGTCGCCAGTCGCCAGTCGCCAGTCGTCAGTAGCCAGTAGCCAGTAGCTGCCAGTAGCCAGTAGCCAGTGAATAGGGGATGGCTTCAGGTGTCAAGTTCGCCGGCGGGGAGGGTTCATCATCGGCCTGCCCCGGCGCGAATTCGTCGATCGTCAAAGTATTTCGGAATCTGAACTTACGGTCTGGTTTGCCAGAAATTTCGGAGGGTTGCGAGCAGTCTCGCTTGCGAGACGGGAACATGATAGCCCAGCATGGAGCGCCATCTTTCGGCGCGGAATGCTGGGTACGACGCGAGAAAAATCCTGAGCCCCTCGGGGGCGATGTCTGCGACGAGCCCAGCCCCGCTTGCGGGACGGCACATCTTAGCCCGGTGCTTCAGCGCCGGGGTAGGTCCATTTTAAGAACGGGAGTGCCGAAGGCACGGCATATGTTTCGGCGCTTCAGCGCTGGTTCATCCCAACCGCGTGATGCCGGGATACGAATCGAAGCCGGTATCGAAACTCAAAATTTGCGTGCAATCATTTTGTTCCATGATGGCCAGATGCACCGCATTGCGCGCCGAGAGCCGCCGATACTCCAGCACAATCTGCCGGGCGCGATCGACGGCGGCGGCGTCCACCGGCAAAATTTCGTCCACCACGCCGAGCAGCGCATCGAAGGCGGGCTGAATCATGTCGCGGCGATCAATCGAGACGTAGCGGCGCAGTATCTCCTGCAACACCTCGGCATCGGTAACCAGCCGTTGCCGGTCGCGAATCAATCGTTCCAGCCAACGCTGCGCGTCGGCCTTGTGAGGATGCGGCGCGCCCACCAGGTACATGGGGATGTTGGAATCCACCAGGATCACGGCTGCGGACCAGAGCCATAACCGGACTCGATCTCAGCCAGCATGCTTTCAATGTCCCCGGATGGAGCGCTATGCTGCACAGCCCGGCGAACCGCATCCAGTTTTTTGCTGGCGCTGCCCGCCGGTTCCTGGCGACGTGCCGAAGCCAGCGCCTGGCGCACCCATTCGGCGATGGTCATATGCCGGGCCCGCGCCGCCCGCTGCACCTCGCGGTATTCCGGGTCCTGGAGGATCACTTGCAGCCGTTTAGCCATGGTATGAGTTTATTTGACTCATAGCTGTAAGTAAGAACGGCACGAAATACAGTCCTCGACGCAACAACGGATCAACCCGCGACATCTGAAAAAGACATGTTCCGACGCAACGCGTCACAAAGAATTTGTCCTATTCGCGGTCGGCGCAGATTTTATGGGTCTAAGATACTGATTCAGTCATATGTCGTCCGGTCTCGGAGTTGGAACAGCACGGATACCTCCGGAGCGTCCAGCGCTTCTTCAGTATCGCGGTGTTCGCGATCTTTATCACACCTTTCGGAGTTTATTTCGATTCGGTGACGGTACTTATTCAGAGGTCACCTCAGCATGCGGCCACACCCTGCGAGTGTTTGACCACAACTTCTTTAATATGGTGAAGCTGGATGATCCAGCCAAGCCGAAACCTCTTCTCATGAAACAGGAAGAGCCCATCATAATGAACCTCGACGACGGTTTCGGTCCGTATACCCACGACCCACAGAGAGCTATCTACCTCTCATCCGCCGCTCTCACCATGTTCGAGCCCGATGAAGTATTCGTTGACACGACCCTTCTAACTGCGCACTGGGTATACATCAAAGAGTTCAGATCGACACCCTACACCCACACAATATTGTATGTGGCCCATCGGCGGCAGGAGGGGCATATCGTCCCTACAACTAGCTTCGCAGCAACACCCGGCGATGCCCGACGCAAGAGGAAAGGCACCCTAATCTATCCCTAGAAACACCACAGCCACCCTCGCGGGTGGCTGTGGATTACGCTTGGGGATTTCACCCAATGATCTTTTTTAGATGCTGGTAACTGGCACCCTCACTGGAGTGGCACCTCCGCCAGCATCCTGTATGATGCGCTCCCTGACGGCAGATTGTCAAGGACCCGGTCCGCACAACCTGCCCTCGCATAAGTGTCTCGAATTCAGCCAGTTATGACATCCCCAACCGGCGTCCATTTTCTGCGGCCGCCGCGGCGATCTGAACTTAAGTCTAAATCCCGCGACGTCCCCGGACATAGATCACCATCCGAAGCAAAGGATAATTTACTTCCCGAACTTCAGCTTCACCGTCTTGATCTCATACGCGCCGGTGGGGACGGTGACGCTCATGCCGTCCTCGGCCAGCGTCAGCGGGCCTTGCGGCGACTCCATCAGGTTGGTCTGCTCTGCCGACTGCGCCGTTTGCGGCAGCCGCAGATGAATGTCGCCCTTCTTCCCTGCCCACTCGTAGAAGCGCACCACAATGCCGTCATCGTCGGCGGCCTGCTTGATCGCGGTGATCACCACGTTGTCCTCGTCGGTACCGAAGAACGATTTGCCCGGCATCAGCGAGCCGTGATGCGGCCCGGTGCCCACGGCCAGCAGCGGATAGTTCAGCTCGTAGCCCTGGCGCACGGTCATAGCCTCACGCCACGTCCCCGCGTGCGGATACAGCGCGTAGGTGAACTCGTGATGTCCCTGATCGGCGTTGGGATCGGGCCAGGTCGGCCCGCGCAGCAGCGACAGCCGCAGCACGTTGTCCTTGGCGTCGTAGCCGTACTTGCTGTCGTTCAGCAGGCTGAAGCCGTGGACGGCGTCGGAGATATCGGCCCAGCGCAGCGCCGGCACTTCAAACTGCGCCGCCTCCTGCGGTGTGCGCCGCGTGGTCGGCCGCTCGATGCTGCCGTAAGGAATCTCGAAGGTCGCCTTGTCGCTCTCCGCGCCGCACCGGGAACGCCACCTTCAGCAGGATGTGCTGCTCGTGCCAGTCGGCCGTCATGCGCACGTCCACGCGCGGCACGCCGGGGTAAAGGGTGATGTCCTGCACGAAGCTGGATTTCTGGAAGTGGTGCTTCACGCGAATGACCGCGCGCAGCGGCGTGTTCTCCACCAGCTTCACTTCGTCGGCCTGCATCAGGTCGGTGTGCTGGTTGACGAAGTCGGCGTCCACGTTCCAGGCGTCCCAGCGCTGCGGCTTGTCCACGAAAGCTTGCAGCAGATTGCCGCAAGGCTTGCCGTCGGGCGTGGCCGCCGGCGAACCGGTGCTGGCCATCGGGCAGCGCCAACGCTTCGGCCTCGCCGCGCTTGTCGTACAGGCTGGTGATGCAGCCGGTCGCCGGGTCAACGGTCACGCGGACGAATTCGTTCTCCAGCGTGGTATCGGTCGCGAGCAAGGTCGTCTTCGGCGCGACCGACGCCGCCCGCGGCAAAAGCTGGATCAGCTTGTAGCCGGTTGGCGGGATGTTCTTCGCCAGCAGCCGCACGCGTACGCGGCCGGTCTGCCATTCGTTGTTGAGGACCACGACCGGAATCGGCTTGCCCTCGAAGTCCACGGCGCTGACGTCCCTGGCGCCCAGAGGAAATTGCACTTCGGCCTCGACCTCGCCGGTGCGCGCCCACGACAGCGGATTGAACACCAGCACGTTGACGCCATCGGAGACGACGCGCGAGGCCAGATCGTTGAGCGCCGCGTGAATGGTGTCGTTGCTGAGGCGCGAGGCGACTTCGTACTTGCGCGCCGCGTCCACGTAATTGATGCCTATGCCCGAGCCGGGCAGGATGTCGTGGAACTGGTTGAAGAGAATTTTCTTCCACGAGTCGTCGAAGTTTTTCTCCGGATAAGCCGCGCCGAACAGGCTGTCAATCGCGGCCAGTTTCTCGGCGTCGAGGATGAGCTCTTCGTTCTGGCGGTTGCCGCGCTTCTCCTCCGACTGGGTGGTGAACACTCCGCGGTGATACTGGAAGTAGAGCTCGTTGTCCCAAACCGGCAGGTTCAGGTTGGCCTGGTTCTTGTCGAGATCGGCGATGAAATCAGCCGCGGTGCTGAACTGCAGCGACGGGAAGACGACGTCGGGCTTCTGCCAGCGCAGCGCGGTGTCCAGGTCCTGGCGCGTGGGACCGCCGCCGTGATCGCCCACGCCGTAGAGGTACATCATGTCGAGCGAGCCGGCGGGCGCGGCATTGGCGCCGCCGTTGTACTTCCACATCATCGGGCCGTAGGTGGCGGAGTCGCGCGCAATTTTGTCGGGATCGATGGCGTTGGCGTAGTCGCTGGGGAAGTAGGTCAGCATGCGGCTGCCATCGGGCGACTGCCACCAGAACAGCCGGTAGGGAAATTTGTAGAAATCAGACGCCCACAGCAGCTTCTGGGTGACGAACGAATCGATGCCGGAGCGCTTGTAGATTTGCGGCAGTTGCCAGTTGTAGCCGAAGGAGTCGGGGTTCCAGCCGATGTGGATGTCCACGCCGAACTTGTCGCGGAAATAGCGCTTGCCGTAGAGAATCTGCCGCACCAGCGATTCGCCGTCGGGCATGTTGAGGTCGGGCTCGACCCACATGCCGCCGATGACCTCCCAGCGGCCTTCCTTCACCCGCTGCTGAATCTCCTTGAACATGTCGGGATATTTTTCTTCGATCCAGGTGTAGGCCTGGGCGGTGCTGGCGGTGAACTTGAAGTCGGGATACTCGCGCATCAGTTCCAGCGCCGTGCCGAAGGTGTTGCGCACGACCTCGACGGTCTCGGTCCACGGCCACAGCCATGCCATGTCAATGTGGCTGTTGCCTACGGCCGAAACTTTGAATTGCCGCATGTACGGCTGCAGCACTTGCAGCTTCTGTTGCGCCTCGCGCAGTGATGCATCGAAGGCTTGCTGATCGCCACGGCTGAGTGCGTCGAGATTGATGGCGCTAACCGCAGCGCCGAGTTGCTGCTGGCGCTCGGCTTTGCCGTCGGGATAGGCGGCGATCAGCGGCTCGGCGGAGAGAATCTCCAGCCGCATCATCGCCGGGTCGGGACGCGTGGGCGGCGGCTCGATGAGCAATTGCGCGCGATAGATGCGCGTCGAGTTGCCGCCGCAGCAACTGGCGCCGCCGGATTCCTCCACCCGCACTGCGATGTCGAATTTCTGCCCCGGCTGCGCGTTGCCGGTCAGCACGATCGGAACCTGGCCGTCTTCGTCGGTGCGCGCCATCATGTTGCCGTTGGCGAAGACGGCGACGCGAATGTCCACATCGCTGCTGACGTGCAGGTCCAGCGAAACCCGCGCCCCTTGCAGGTTGTAGCCATTCAGCGCGGCGGGGATTTCAATGTTCTGGCGCAGCCAGCGCGGCCCCTGCCAGTCTTCGCGAACTTTGATGGGCTGCCAGCCAGTCGTGTCGGTCGCAGCCTGCTCGCCGTGCGAGAGGTTGGCCTGGTGCGCCTGCCAGCCGGTGAGCGGCATGGCGCTGATGGCCTCGAGGCGATCGAGCACCGGCTTGTAGGGATCGGGCGGCGCGGCGGTTTTCTGGGCGAAAGTTGCAGTGGAGAACGCAAGCAGTAGAAGTGCGAAGAACCGGAACCTACGATGCATGAGGAGATTGCTCCCGAGAAAGCAGTATTAGGCGTCCGGCAAAATCCTACGCTGGAAAAGCCAAAGCGGAAAGCACGGGAGATGACGCGGCGGCAGGAACCCGCAAGACGAGCAGAAGCTCAACGGTAAATCTCGCGGCGATATCCGAATTCTAGAACCAGATGTGTTGGAGGATCAGTCTTGCGCTTTTCTGGGCCGAGAGCAGGAACTCAACGGTGCAGGCCAAGCTCGCGCTCCAGTTGGTCCAGCGAGACTCTGTCTTGGTTGCGTTCGAGCGCCGCGATACCTTTCAGGTAGTCTTCGCGGTCTTCGGGGAACTGCTCGATCGCGGCCTGGATGTCTTTGGCTTTCAGGGTGGGAAAGTCGGCGAGGATTTCGGCCACGGAATCGCCCGCAGCAAGGCTGGCCAGCACCGTACGCAGAGTGACCCGCGTGCCCTTAAAGACAGGTTCACCGCCGCAGACTTTGGGGTCGCGGACGATCCTGTCTTGGAGGTTGGTAAGCGTGTCTGCCATGACGTCAACTTCTGGTGCTCATCCTATCATTTCACTGCCCACTAACCACTAACCACTATCCACTGCTTTTCAGTATTCAATCCCCAGCTTGTGCTGCATCTGCTCCAGGGTGACGCCCTTGGTTTCAGGATAGAAGGCCAGCACCACCACGAACATCAGCGCCATCATGACGGCGAAGAACACGAAGGGATAGCCGCCGCCAAACTGTATCGGCAATGTACGGAAATTCCAGCGAGATGACGAAGTTCATGACCCAGTGCGTGGAGCTGCCCAGGCTCTGCCCCTTGGCGCGCACGCGGTTGGGGAACACTTCGCTGAGGTACACCCAGATGACCGCGCCCTGGGAAATCGCGAAGAACGCGATGTAGGCCACCAGCAGCCACACCAGCATCGCCTGGTGCGCATGGGTGAAGAAAATCGCGGCCACGCCGGCCAGGCAAAAGGTCATGCCGACGCCGCCGATCAGCAGCAGCGTCTTGCGGCCCAGGCGGTCGATCAGCGACATGCCGATCAGCGTGGCCACCAGGTTCATGGCGCCGATGGCCACTGCCTGAATGTCGCCCGACATTTTGCTGAAGCCGGCCATGCCGAAGATGTAGTTGGCGTAGTACAGAATCGCGTTGATGCCGGCGAGCTGGTTGAACATCGCCACCGTGACCGCCAGGAATATCGGCAGCCGATACTTCCACTGGAACAGCGCTTCCGATTGCGGCGCGTCGCTGATGTGGATGGACTCGACGATCTCGTCGAGCTCAGCCTGCGGGTTCTGCGAGCCCAACTCTTCGAGCACCACCTTGGCTTCCGGCAGCCGTCGCTTGGTGACCAGCCAGCGGGCGCTGCGCGGAATGCCGAACAGCATGATCAGGAACAGCAGCGCCGGCAGCGCGGCCACGCCCAGTTGCCAGCGCCATTCGTTGACGCCCAGGCTGGCCAGCCCGATGAGGTAGTTCGACAGGTACGCCACCAGGATGCCGATGACGATGTTGATCTGGAAGGTGCCGACCAGCCAGCCGCGCCAGCGCGCCGGCGCGATCTCGGCGATGTACACCGGGCCCAGCACCGACGAGCCGCCGATGCCCAGCCCGCCGATGAAGCGGAAGACCAGCAGCGACGGCCAGTTCCAGGAGAAGGCGCAGCCCAGCGCGGAGATGAGATAGAACGCGGCCAGGATGCGCAGGCTTTCGCGGCCGCCCAGCTTGTCGCCCATCACGCCGCCGAAGAGCGCGCCCACGATGGTTCCCAGCAGCGCGATCGAAACGGTGAAGCCCAGCTCCTTGGGCGTCAGCGCAAAAACCTGCGTGAGTTGGGTGGTGGTTCCGGCAATGACGGCCGTGTCGAAACCGAAGAGCAGGCCGCCGAGCGCGCCGACGGCGATGCTCTTAATGAGGTAGAAATTCAGCTTGCCGGGCGCGGCGGCGGATTGAGGGTGAGCGGGCACGGAAGAGGCAGATTAGCACATGGGGCCGGAGAAACGGGCTTGCGGGGTTATGGAACGCGAGGTACCTTGCAGGTTATGTTCCAGCGCTGTGTAGTGCTGATTTCGCTATTGTTCTACTGCCTCTCGAGTTTCGCCCAAAGTGCTTCTGACTTTCGCATCGCGCTGCCCACTCATCCGGGACGGCTGGAGTGGTCGGCGAAAGGATTCGAGGTAGCTCAGTCCTCGGCGAAGCCCAACAACAACGAAATTGGAATTCGTGCCAGAAACAATTCTGCTGCTCTTGGATTCCTGGGTTTCCTCGTATGGCTGCCGGACGACGCGCCTCAAACCGGTGCCAAATGCCGCGAGAATTTCCTCAAGGAGACGAAGGCAGACACGACCGACTTCAACATCCTCAAGTTCGATGAAATCACGCGGCCCGGTGCCATGTCTTTATCGCTCGCCACCTATACCAGTAAAGGCGCGGACGGAAAAACCTGGTATCACGTCCGCGGTTTCGTTGGAACCGGCAGCCTCTGCGGGGACTTGGAACTTTATAGCGACCATTCAATCAGCGCTAGCGACGCCGGGCTGCAAGGTATTTTCCAATCCTATCGGCTGGATGAGACGTACGTTCCGACGTTTGGTGACGTAGTTATCTATGCGCAGATTCTCTACAAGGAGCAGTTGTACCAGGCCGCGGCTCCGCTCTTTGAACTAGCGTTGGAGAAGCTCGGGAAAACTCCCGGGGCGAGCGACAGAACAAAGGCGCGCATATTAACCGACCAGGCGGGCATGGCCTACGGAATTTCCGGCAACACCGCCAAGGCGCGCGCCATCTTCGAGAAGGCAATCGCGGAAGATCCCGATTATCCGATGTACTACTACAACCTCGCGTGTGCGGATGCGCAAGAGAAGAACATGGCAGGCGCGGAGAAACATTTGCGAGAGGCATTCGCGCGCAAGGCAAACATGCTTCCCGGCGAACCTATCCCTGACCCAACGCAGGACGACTCCTTCCTCCCCTATCGCAGCGACAAGGATTTTTGGGCGTTCCTAAACAGTCTTCAGGGGAAGAAATAACTGCCGGTGCCCCACACATCCGCGGGTTTCGGATGTGTGGGAAGCGACAACACTCGACCTGCTCAGGCAGATATTGCGGAAACTGTGGGAGCGACGAAAGCCCATGTTTTCCTTCAGGAAGAGCTGGAACGGGCCACACTTGCACGCGGATCTGCAAGTCGGCACTGAACTCTGTTTTCCGTTCGCACGCGCGCGACATAGTCACTTGCCCTACCGTATACACTGGCACACTGCGTCAATCCACAAATGCAAGGAGCACACCATGGCGTCGGTGCTGATTACCGGGACCAGCAAAGGGATTGGACTGGAGGCGGCGCTGGCTTTTGGCCGCGCGGGCCACAACGTACACGCCACCATGCGCAATCCGTCGCAGTCACCCGCGCTGGCCGAGGCAGCGGAACGCGAGAAGCTGCCCATCACGGTCTCGAAGATGGATGTGGACTCCGACGAAGCGGTCAGCCACGCCATCGCGACCATTCAGCAACACGGCCCTATCGACGTGCTGGTCAACAATGCCGGCGTTGAGGGAGTGGGCTCGGTGGAAGAACTGCCCTTGGCCGACTTCCGCGCGGTCATGGAGACCAATTATTTTGGCGCACTGCGCTGCATCCAGGCGGTACTGCCGGGCATGCGCCGGCGACGCAGTGGTTGCATCATCAACGTGACCTCCATCGGCGGACGCATCGCCGTCGCGCCTTTGAGTAGCTACTCGGCTTCCAAGTTCGCGCTGGAGGGACTGAGCGAAGCGCTGGCCGGCGAGATGAAGACCTTCAACGTTCGCGTCGCCATCGTGGAGCCGGGCATCATTGCCACCTCCATGGCGGAGCGCATCAGCGAGCAGCCGGAAGCTTCAGCCTACCCGCAGAGTGCGCGGTTCGCTTCGCTTTACGTTGCCACGCTGAAAAGTCCGGTGCCGCCTGCCATGGTCGCCGGCAAAATCCTGGAGATCGCCGAGAGCGGGACGTGGCAACTCCGCCATCCCGTGGGACCCGACGCAGTCCCATTCCTGGAGTGGCGCCAGCGCATGACGGATGAGGAGTGGGTGGCGCTGAACGCCAGCGACGACGACACCTGGTACCGCCGCCTGGAGCGCGATTTCGGGCTCGACACTCGGCCCACAAACTAGCAGCAGCCAATCGAGGAGGCCTGATGGCCAAATTTCTGTTTACCATGCTGGCGGTCAACGATCTGGGACTGCCCACGCGGCTGGTGCCGATTGCGCGCGTGCTGGCCGACCGCGGCCATGAGGTCGCCGTCTTCAATCCCGCGCCCGCGCCCGCCAAGCTGATTGAAGACGCCGGCTTGCTCAACCTGCCGGTGCCTCCGCGCCCCATGCCGCCGGTGGCCGGCGACCTGGCGCAGGCCAGCACCGCCTGGGATGTGGAAGAGATGTTCGCGCACATCTTTTGCGACGAGGACGGGGTGCGCGCGGTCACTGCGGGTTACCTCGACCTGGTGCGCGACTATGCTCCCGACGTGATGGTCGATTCCTTCGGCCTTTTTCCCGGCATGGCCGCGCGCATTCTCGGCATCCCCATGGCCAGCGTGCTGCAAGGCAATTTTCATCCCGCCAGCGACGGCTTTGTGTGGTGGAAGGGCGAGCGTCCGGCGGGATTGCCCAGCCCGGCGGCGATCGTCAACAAAGTTCTCGCGGAATACGGAGCGGCGCCGGTCGAGCGCTCTGTCGATCTTCTGGCAGGCGAGCTTTCGCTCATCACCGGCACGCCAGAAACTGACCCGGTCGCCGACGCCAACGTCGCGCACGTCGGACAAATCATCTGGCAGCGCGGTTCGGCGGTCCTGCCCGACTGGATCGCCGGGTTGGACCGCGAGCAGCCCCTGGTTTGGGTGTACTGCGGCAATCCCCGCTACTTCGGCGCCACGGCCAGTCCCTTTGACTCGATCGTGGTGATGCGCGCGGCCATTGCCGCCTTTGGCAATCGGCCGGTGCGCGTCGCGCTCACCACCGGCTATCAGGAGATGCCCGCCGAAGTTGGCGCGCTGCCGGCGAACTTCCGACAGGCTGACTATCTGCCCGGCCTGGCCATGGCCGCCCGCTGCGACCTGATGGTGCATCATGGCGGACACAGCTCGGTGATGACCGGCCTGTCCGCCGGGACGCCGGCCATGATTGTGCCCACCAGCAGCGAGCGCGAGAGCAATGCTCGCCGCGTGGTGTCGCTGGGTGCGGGCGAGATGGTGGTACCCACCGACAGCGCGGACGGCGAGAAGCGCCTCGATATGGAGGAATTCAGCGCCAAGATTCAGCGGGTGTTGCGTGAGCCCGGCTATCGCCAGTCGGCGCAGCGGATTGCCGAATCAATGCGCAAGTATGGCGGAGCAAAGGAGGCGGCCGACCGCATCGAGCGCTTCGCAGCAGAGAAGGCCAGCCACAGGAAACGCGCGGCCGGGAGCGCGTGAGGGTGAAGACCAGGGTCACGACAAAATGGACTACTCCGCCATGCCGGGGATGCAGATGAACTGAGGCGGCAGATTGTCCGGCTTGCTAGAACACGAATGGCACCAGCGCCTTTACTCGAGCCTGGTAGGCGGGATATTCCTCCGGAAAGTGTCGCAGCAGGAGACCTTCTTCCTGCTTCAGTTTGATCCAGAAGCCGAGGAAAAAAAGCGCCAGCCCCAGGAACGCGACCAGCATCCCGGACTCGACCGCGGTGCCCAGGCCCATGAGCAGATGGCTGGTGTAAATCGGATGCCGCACCCAGCGATACGGCCCTCGCTCGATCAGTTCGTGTCCCTGCTTGAGCTCGACGTCCTGGCTCCAATCGTCGCCCAGGGTTCGGCGTGACCAGATGGCCGCCAACAGTCCCAAAGCGCAAATCGCAACTCCAATCCACTGCGCAATGACGGTATGCGGTATCACCACCATGCCGAACGGATGCACTCCGGCCACAATCAGCAGGAGGTAGCCCAGCCAAACCGGCATCCGCGCCAGTCTGCCGGCCCAGCTTTGGCGTTCCTCGGCGACTTTGGCTGAACGCGCGCTGAGGTTCCAATACAGGATGAGGACAACCCAGCAGGCAACGATTGAGAGTCCGGCCAACATAAGCCGGAACATAGCACCGCGAAGCTCGCTCTGCAAATGTGACGGGCTGGGAACGGGACAACCCGGTGCCGCCGGCTGAAGCCGGCTTCGGATCACGAATAGCGGGCCTTTCGGCACGACTGAAGTCGTACCCTTACTCATGTTCTTCGTGAGCGCAGAGGACGAACGGATCAGACGCAAAGGGCGTAGGTTGCCGCGCCCGTCACCCATCTCGCGATCCCGCATCCGCCTGCTGCGAGCTTTCCGGTTGTCACGACCCGGAGCGGCAGCCATCACTGACAGACCGCGCGCTTGAGTATGAAATTCTAGCGGGTGTTGCGACGGAGGACTCCCAGCTTCTTCTTCCCTTCCTCCGACCTTAGTCTCGAGGCGAGAACCAAAGTAGCTTGAGATTCACCTCCGCGCCATCCACGGTCCTCGATTGATCTTCAACTTCGTTCCACCCGAATCGGCATGGAGGGTACGCTCATGCTCCGCAAAGAACAGTTGCGCAGGTTTATCATCCGCACAATTTGCTGCCTCGCCGTGGTGATCGCAGCCATGGTTTCCGCTCGCGCCCAGACCGCTGTGTCCGCTCCCGCCCAGAGCACCGTGCCGCCGACTGCGCGGCAGGCAGCGGCGTCTCCGGCGTTCGCAGCGCGGCTAGCGCATCGCAGCACCGCGCCGCGCAAAGCGTCCCGGCGCGCCCATAGCCAGGCGTGCAGCAATCGCCAATATGAGCCGCGGCCGATGCCCCAGGATATGCAGCTCTACGCTAACGGCCCCGCAATGGGCTGTGTGACATCCAAGGTTGCTCGGTGGACGCCTGGACCGTCGGCAACGGATACGCGGTCAGCAACACCATCGGCGCCTCCGGTTCGGTTGGCAGCCTGAATCTGGCGGTTTGGATGTATCCCGGAGACCAGTTGCTTTCCTTGGACTGGTCGCTCGGCACCTATCCATTCGGCTCCGACCTGGGCTTTGGAACGACATCTGTAAGCCAGCAATTTCTTTTTTCCAACCTGTACGGTTACGACATTAACCAGATTGCGGCCGCCAGACTGGGTGGAAGTATCGTCTCGGGCGACTGGGTGACGCTGCAGAATGCGGTCACGACCCAGGGCAACCCGGTTTACTGGGACGAGAATGCCGGCCCCTCGCAGGCGCAAGAAAGCGCGTTAGGGACCATTCCGTCGGAGTCGTTCAACGCCGGCGGCGGCGGCAACGCCTGCATGCCGGAACAGCAAGGCAGTTTCAAAGTGATTCACGATTTCAGCGGCCAGAGCGATGGATATTTTCCGGTCGGCGTGATCATGGACAAGGCGGGAAATCTCTACGGCACCACCCAGCCCTACTACGCCAACGGATCGGTCTATAAGCTGGCGCACCAAGCCGCCGGCTGGCTGCTTGACCCGCTCTATCAGTTCAGCGGCGGCGGTAACGGAGCTACTCCGGAAGGGCTCGTCCTGGGCGCGAATGGAATTCTCTACGGCGGGGTCAACGGCGGCGCACAAGGCTGCAACGGCGGATATTGCGGCTCCATCTTCAGCCTGAGGCCGTTCCCCAGCGCTTGCCGTTCCAGCCTGTGCGCCTGGGCGGAGAGCGTGCTCTACAACTTTACCGGCCCGACCGACGCATGGGACGGCGGCGACCTGGTCACCGACCAGGCCGGCAATCTTTACGGCATCTCGGGAAGCGGCGGCGCCAGTGGCGCAGGCGCGGTCTTTGAGCTGACGCCCGCGCTAGGCGGCTGGTCGGAGAACATCCTCTACAGCTTTACCGGCGGCGCCAACGGTCAAGGCCCGTCAACTCTGCTGGCCGGCAACGACGGCAATCTGTATGGCGCAACCGCAAGCGGAGGCGCTAATAACAGCGGGATGGTTTTCCGCCTGACTCCGTCCGGCGACGGCTGGACTGAGACCGATCTTTACGACATTCAGGGCGCAGCCTACTGGAGCGCGCCGCACTCGCTGCTGCAGGACAGCTCCGGCAATCTCTACGGTGAGTATGAAGTCGTGGATAGCGTCGACGATACCCTGGGCGTGCTCTTCATGCTGACGCCCGGTAACCCGCAGTGGACGTTCACGGAACTGATGCAGGGCAACGGCCAGTTAGGCTCCGACGACTTCTATAACCTGGCGATGGACTCCGCTGGGAATCTCTACGGCACCGCCGGCGGCGCGGCGGGGTGCATCAATCCTGTCTCTCACGGCTATATCTTTAAGTTGACGCGCACCAGCAGCGGCTGGCAGATCAGCACGCCCACGTTCTGGAACAATACCCAGTTCGGCGCCGGCGGTCCGCTGGCGCTGGATCCGCAGGGCAATCTGTTTGGCACCACCCTGGACTGCGGCAGGAATCAGCAGGGCACCGTCTGGGAGTTGACGGCGAGCCCGTAAGCACGAATCTCAACCCGCTCGATCCAGACTGAAGCATGGTGCCCCAGGTTCGCGTCCCGGGTTTGGACGCTAACCTGGGCTCAAGAATCTCCGCTTTGGAACGCCACCGATATCCGTAATCCCAGGTTAGCCCAAAAGATGGGCGAACCTGGGGCACCACAGGTTTTGTGTGAGCAGCAAAAATCTGGGTGCCCCGCACCGCCGCAGGTTTCGGATGTGTGGGAAGCGGCCAATCTCAACCCGCTCGATCCAGACTGAAGCATGTGCCCCAGTGCGGCCAAACGCAAAGGGCGCGATTGCTCGCGCCCTTTGGCTTCGAATCTTGAACTTGGCTTACTGCTGGTCGGCGGAGCCACCGGGCTGGGCGTCGCCCATGCCCATCTCGTGCGGCGAGCCGATGACCGCGGTTTCAGGATTCAGCAGTCCGGTCTTGTCCGGTCCCAGTCCCAGCTTGATCAGCGCGCGGGAGTCGGGAGTGATCTTGGTCTGCCAACCGTTGGCCGCCTGGTAGCGTACCAGTGCGTCGCGGGTGCTCTGGTTCCACTGTCCGGTAGGTTCGCCGTCCAGGTAATGCTCGCGAATCAGCGCGGTCTGGATGGCGCGAGTGCGATCTTCGTCAATGCCGCGCTGGCCGCGGCTGTGCTTGGCCGTCTTGACTGATTTTTTGCTGGAATGATGTGATGCCGAAGAGTGGTGGGTGGACGAAGCCGCTAGGTGCCGGGCCTTATTCTGGGCTGTAGTTTTTGTAGCCGATGCCGACACCAAAAAGGTCAGCATCATCGCGCTAAAGCCGGCGATTTGGAGTGCACGTCGGGCGATAAGCAAACACCACCTCTTCAATAACTTTATCAACTTGGGTGTTAAGGTCTCAATTGTAATCAAGACTTAACAGAAATGGGAATAACAAAACGAGAAGGAATCCCAAAATGAAACAGCGACGACGCAAGGGCTAAATGGAACCTTTGCAAGCCCTTACGCCGTCGCCACGCTTACTCGGCACTTAACGGCCAGGAACCCGAAGCCTGTGGATTACTCCAGGCTTCCTCCCATGAATACCGTCGTGTTATCGGTCGAACCGCGCGGCCGAACCAGGAAGACTACGTCTTCGCCGCTCTTGACCTGTGATTCGATGCGCCGGAAGTCCTGCTCGTTGGCCACCGGCTGCTTGTTGATTTCCAGGATCACGTCGCCGCGGCCCACGCCCACCGAGTCGCCGAAACCACCCGGTTTGACGTCGTCCACCACCACGCCCTTGGCGTTGGGCATGTGCAACCGGTCCGCCATGTCCGGAGTGATGGAGCGAACGCTGATACCGAACTTGCTCTCCTGCGGCTGCTCCTGTTCGCCGTTCTCGTCCTCGCCGTCATTCAGGCGGGCCGCGAACAGCTTGGAGCGATCGGCAATGGTTACTTCCGTGCTCATGTCCTTGCCGCTGCGGATGTAGCTCAGCTTGGCAGTCGTACCCGGCTTGAGCGCGGAAATCTCGGCCACCAGGTCGTCGCCGCTCTTCACCGCCTTGCCGTTGACGGCAGTGATGGTGTCGCCGGTCTTCAGCCCAGCCTTGTCGGAGGGACCATTGGGCGTAACGTGCGCGATGGTGACGCCGCTGCTCACGCCGTAAACCCGGGCTACCGCGGGATTGGGCACGGCATTGAATTCAACGCCGATGGAGCCGCGCGAAACCTTATGCTCGGGCGAGATGAGCTGGTTGTAGGTGTTGACCACGGTGTTGGAGGGCATGGCGAAGCCGACGCCCTGGTATCCGCCGCCGCTGGTGTAGATGGCAGTGTTGATGCCGACGACTTCGCCGGCCATGTTGACCAGCGGGCCGCCGGAGTTGCCGGGATTGATGGCGGCATCGGTCTGAATGAACGACTCGAATTGGCGATTGGGAACGATGCTGCGGCCTTTGGCGGAGACGATGCCGGCGGTCACGGTTTCATCCAGCCCGAACGGACTGCCGATGGCCAGCACCCAGTCGCCCACGGCCATGCTGTCGGAGTTGCCCAGCTTGGCGGCCGGCAGCGGCTTCTTGGCGTCAATCTTGATGACCGCCAGGTCGGTTTCCTTGTCCACGCCGACCACGGTGGCGTCATAGGTCACGGTGGCGGGATCGTTCATCAGCTTCACGCGAATGCGGTCAGCTTTGTCCACCACGTGGTTGTTGGTAACGATGTAGCCCTTGGGATCCACGATCACGCCGGAACCGAGCGAGCGCTCGCGCAGGTCATCGGGACCTTGCATTCCCTGACCGCCCTGTCCGCCCTGGCCACCCTGTCCGCCAAAGAAGCGGTTGAAGAAATCCTGGAAGGGATTGTCTTCATCGCCGCCGCCCGGACCTTGCTGTCCCGGAGGCATCATGCCGCGATGCGGATTCTTAATGGTGGATTCGGTGCTGATGTTGACCACCGAAGGCTCGAGCTGTCGAGCAATCTGGGTGAACTGCGACGACATCTGGGTGGGAGCGGGGATCGTCAGCGGCGTCGCATCCGCCGACGAGTTCTTTTCTTTGCCCTTCACTCCGGAAGAGACAACCGTACCAATCAAAATTCCCAGCGTAAGCGTCGCCAGGACTACCAAGGTTGAGGCAAAGCGATTGGCCTTGAATCTTTGCCGAAAACCTGAAACTTGCGAATCCATCAATTGTCCTCCGGCTAACGAGCCACATGGAAATTATACAGTCGACACCACTTAGGGGCGGACTTGTGAGGAGAGTAACCGGGAGTTCTCACGCCTTTAGACGCGAAGACCCTGCATTTCGTCACCAAAACTCGAATGGTGCTCCCAGCGGCATCCACGCCTGCCGCGAGAACCCCCGGGTAAACCTCAAAGTTCTTTCGAGCTGGGGCCCTACAGGAAGGATGCCGGACCGAGGCGAGATGTTTTCGCCACGCCCCGTTTTCGCAGGAAATGAGTAAGGGCGCGATCTCGCAGGAACATGAGTAAGGGCACGACCTCCGGTCGTGCCGAAATACGCTCTCATTAGAATTAGGAGGTTGCGGACGGTCGCGGAACGCGGCCGTCCGCAGCCGAAAGTATGGATGGAACCTTATCGGCACGACCGGAGGTCGTGCCCTTACTCATTTTTCGTGACATACCCTACGGCCCAATGTCGCCCAACTGCTTCAACTTGCCTAGGGCGCTCTGGCGAATCAACGCTTGGCGCTGCGGATCGTCCTTCTTGTCGGTGGCCAACAATTCAATCGCCTTGCGCGCATTCAGCCGCGCCTGCTCTTTGTCGCCTGACGCCAGATACGCGTCGGAGAGGCTGTCCCATACGTTCGGCGAATCGGGAAAGACCTGCGCGTTCAGCTTCAGGATGGCGACAGCCTCCTGGTTATCACCAGCCTGCATGCGCTCATAGCCCATGAGGTTGACGATGGCTTCGTCGAAGGGCGCGGCGTCGCTCTTCCCCTTGCTCTTGGCGAGCATATCGCTGGCCTTGGCGGCGCCTCCCGGCTCATCGATCATGGCCAGCATCTTCACCTGCTGCGGGATCTCCGGCTTGTCTTTGGACACTGGCGCCTGCCCTGGCGTCTTGATCAGCGTGGTCACGTACCAGTCCACAATCTTGCTGGGCAAATCAGGATTGGCCGCGAACATGTCCGAGCCATGCCCGCCCTTGGTGTAGTGCTCCAGCACCTTGCCGGGATTGCCGGTCGCGCTGTACAGCCACTCGATAGTCATAATGGAATCGTGGAACTCGTCGTCATCGGCGACGGCGAAGAAAACCGGCGTGCCTGACTTCCGCAGATATTGCCGGCCCTTCAAGTCGGTGGGGCCCGACATCAGCACCAGCGACTTCACCTCAGGATGACGGATAGCGACCTGCACCGCGTTGTTGACGCCGCAACTGGCGCCGCCCACTCCAATGCGATCACGCTCCACGCCCGGCTGCGACACCAGGTATTGGAAGGCAACGTCAATGTCGCCCGGCCATTTGTTTACCTCTCGGCCCATCTGCTGCGGCGGAAGCTTGTCGTAACGCTCGTCGCCGCTCTCGCCGAAGCCGCGCAGGTCCATGGTCATCACGTTGATGCCCGCGGCGGCAAGCTGTTGCGCCAGGCCGTCCCAAACTTTGCGCTGGCGGTTGCATTGATGCAGCAGCAGCACCCCGGGACCAGGCTTGGCCGCGGCAAAGAATGTCGCTTTGAGCGCGGTGCCGTCGGGCGCTTTCAGGTCAACCATGCGCTGCGCCGACAGCGAGGAGGTCTCGGCAAGCACAAACAGCAGGAAGGCGATGGCGAGGCGAGAGTGACGAGCCATGAAACACCTCTGCATGGAGCGGTAATGATACAAAGCTTCGACGAGGCAATCCAGGATTCGTTGGCAGGAGGGCGCGGCTTCTACAGGCAAGCACCCGGACCGGTGGGGCGGCAGCAAAATCCATTGCCCTTTCGCCGCACGGCGTAGTACCTTGCTTCGCACTCGTGCAAGATTTCACCAGGGCAGGATGCGCCTGCACCCGTCTTCAAGGTCCAAATGCAACCCGTAGACTACGCCGTCGCCACACTGTCGGATTCGGATGACATCGTCCATTTGCTTGCCCGGGTTTTCAGCCAGTCGGAGCCGCCCGCGGTGGCAATGGGTCTGTCGGTCGAGGACATGGAGCAGTTTCTTCGCCTTATTGTGCCCAAGATCGTCCCCGATGGACTGACAGTTGTATCTCGCAGCCATGAGACGGGAACGCTGGCCGGAGTACTCCTCACCGACGATTTTGCAACCATTCCTGACGTGGACCTCAGCCAGATCAGCCCCAGATTCCTGCCCATATTCGCCATGCTGGAGAGGCTGGACGAGCAATTCCGCAGAGGCAGGGAGATTTCAGCTGGCCAGTATCTTCATCTCTTCATGCTGGCGGTGGATGCGCGATTTGCGGGATGTGGAATTGGGCAAGGGCTAGTTGAGGCTTGCGTGGATAACGGATCTCGAAAGGGCTATCGCACGGCGCTTACCGAGGCGACAGGACGAGTCTCCCAGCACGTATTCCGCAAGAACGGCTTTGCCGAACGTTTCAGCGTGGCTTACCAGGATTTCGTCTATGAAGACAAAGTCGTGTTCGCCTCGATTCGGGAGCACGAGCAGGCGATCTTGATGGATCGCTCACTCGCCTGAGCCGCTCCCCACGCATCCCATCTTCTGGGATGTGTGGGAAGCGGCCAATCCCGGCTCGCTCTTGACGCGGCGCGCGTGCTGCGTCGGTCCAGAGTGCCGCCGGCTAAAGCCGGCTCCGGACAAAAGAAATAAAGCGCTTATCGGCACGACTGAAGTCGTGCCCTGACACAAGTCACGCGAAAACTGACTTTTTCAGCGGACTGTGAAGCCGTGCCCTGACACAAGGCTCGTGACAGCACAGTTTTGGCGCAGCCTGTGAAGCCGTGCTTTTCCATTGCTATCGCTCTGCCTGGTAAACCGTCTTTCCGCCGACTACCGTGCGCAGCACCTGCGTCTTCAGGATCTCCGGCGGCGCAACTTTGGTCAGGTCGCGGTCGAGCACGATGAAGTCGGCCAGCATGCCCGGCGCGAGCGTGCCTTTTTCCTTCTCGGCGAACTGCGCGTAGGCCGAACCGGTGGTGTAAGCCGCCAGCGCCTGCTCGATGCTCAGCTTCTGCTCCGGGTAATACTCCTTGGTCCCGGCTTCGTTCTTGCGCGTGACCGCTGCATAGACGCCGCGAAAGGGATTGATGGGCTCAACCGGATAATCCGTGCCGAAGGCGAGCCGCACGCCGGCGTCAGCGAACTGCTTCCACGGGTAGGACGTCTTGGCGCGCTCCGGCCCGATGCGCTCTACCGCCCAGTTCATGTCGGTGAGCAGATGGCACGGCTGCACCGACGCGATGACGCCCAGCTTGCGATACTGCTCGATCTGGTCGGGCGCGATCACCTGCGAGTGCTCGATGCGCAGACGATAGTCGCGCGTCTGATGGTTCTGCTGCGCGAATTGCTCGGCTTGGGCGAAGGCGTCCAGCGCCATTTGCGCGCCGCGGTCGCCGATGGCATGAAAGCCAATCTGGAAGCCGGCCGCCAGCCGCTCGGTAGTCATGGCGTTCAGCTTGGCCTGCTGATAGCGCGGGATGCCGGAGTTGCCGGGATCGTCGGAATACGGCGCCAGCAGCGCGGCGGTGCGCGAACCCAGCGAGCCGTCCATGAAACCCTTAAGCATGGCGGTGTGCAGCCAGGGATCGGTGGCGGCGTGGTGCGCACGGCGCTCTTCGAGCACCGCCAGCGGCTGGTTGAAGTCAATCCACTCGCTGATGCGCAACGTCAGCTTGCCCGCCTTCTCGAATTCTTCGTACACCAGAAAATCTTCCCAGTCGGAATAATCCTGCGCCGAGGTCACGCCCCAGCGCGCGGCGTTGGCCAGCACGTACTCGGTGCCGCGACGGCGCTGCGCCAGCGTGGGCGCCGGAATTTTCGCGAACACCAAGCCCATAGCGGAATCTTCGCGCACGATGCCGGTGGGCTCGCCACTGGCGTCGTGATCAATCTTGCCGCCCATGGGGTCGGGGGTGTTGCGATCAATGCCCGCTGCTTTCAGCGCAGCCGAATTGGCAATGGCAATATGGCCGTCCACGCGTCCGAGGATGGCGGGATGCCCGCCGGTCACGGCGTCCATGTCCTGCCGCGTCGGGAAGTTTGCCGCTCGCCCACAGCGTGTGGTCCCAGCCGCCGCCCTGCACCCACTCGCCCGGCGTCATGGACTTCACGTGCTCGGCGATGCGCTGCTGCATCTCGGCCAGCGACTGGCTGCCGGTGAGGTCCACGTGGAAGTGCACACTGCCCGCGTGGCCAAGATGCAGATGCGCGTCGTTGAAGCCGGGCATGACAAAGTGTCCGCCCAGATCCACGACCGTGGTGCTGTGGCCCTTGAGCTTGCGGATTTCGTCGTTGGAGCCGATGGCGACGATGCGGCCATCGCGCACGGCGAGGGCCTGTGCGCGCGCCGGCGTCGCCTCGGTATAGATATCGCCGTTGAGGAAGATGGCGTCGGGCGGATGGTCGGCGGCGGCGGAGTTCACAGGCACAAACAATAGCGCAAATAGAAGAATGAGAGATTCCATAATGATGAGGCGAGGACGGCACAATCGTAGCCCAGGACGTCATTCCCGGGTATGCGTCTTGCCCTCCGTTACGTAACGCATTACACTATCACGTGATCCGCTCAATCCGTCACAAAGGGCTGAAACGCCTGTACGAAGATGACGACCCGCGCGGCCTCAACCGGGAACACGTCGTCAAATTACGTGACATTCTGGCCCGGCTCGATGCCGCCCGTACTGTGACCGACATGAGCCTGCCGGGTTTCGACCTGCATCCGCTCAAGGGCGATCGCAAAGATTTTTGGGCGGTCACGGTCCGGGCGAACTGGCGCGTGATCTTTCGCTTCACCGGACAGGATGCCTTCGACGTTGATTATGTGGACTATCACTGAAAGGAGCCAACAGCCATGCCGATGAAGAACCCACCCCACCCTGGCGGTTTTGTATTGCGTCAGTGTATCCAGCCTTTGGGCCTGAGCATTACCGCCTCCGCCGAGGCACTGGGCGTGACCCGAACCACGTTGTCAGAGCTGGTAAACGGGAAGCGAGGCATCTCGGCGGAAATGGCTGTGCGCCTTTCAAAAGTTTTTGGTGGTAGCGCCGAAAGCTGGCTGGTACAGCAGGCGCAGTACGATCTGGCCCATATCCGGGCTGACCGGCTGAAGCTCAAGCGGCTGGAGATCGCTTAGTCGGGGAGCGGCGACTAAAGTCGGTTCGAGATGACAGGATTAAAAGGAGATCGGCCGACTGAAGTCGGGCCCTGACACAAACCTGGCGACGGCAAAATCTGACGAAAACCGACCAGCCTGGGGCCTTATTCCCCCGCCAGTCCCGCCAGCGCCAGGGTCAGCAGCAGAATGCGCTTCAGGCCCAGATCGCGGCCGGTGGGGTCGTACCACTCATGAATGGTGTGGGCGCCGCCGCCGCTGCCGCCCGCGCCAATGGCGATGGCCTGGCGTCCCAGCGAAAGCGGAATGTTGGCATCGGTCGAAGCGCGCTGAATGCGCGCGGTGTTGTGCAACTGCGCGTCCACCGCTCGAATGGTCTTCAGCAACTGCGATTCCGCCGGCAGGTCTGCCGCCGGACGGTTGCCGATCATCTTCACCTCGGCGGTCAGCAGCTCCTGCTTCTTGCGGCCCGTTGCCTCGGGGATAAACTCGTCCACGGCTTCGTGCAGCGCGCGCTCCAGGCGATCCAGTTCCGCCACTGACGCCGAACGCGTGTCCACGCGCATGGTCGCCACCTGGGGAATGGAGTTGACCGAGGTGCCGCCATGAATAGTGCCGATGTTGAAGGTGGTCTTGGGAGTAGTCGGCACCGGGGTGCGGCTGAAGCGGTCAATCACCCTCGCCAGCGCCACGATGGGGTTGGCCACGCCGAAGTCGCTCCAGGAGTGGCCGCCGTTGCCGCGCACCGTGATCTCGTAGCGGCGGCTGCCCAGGCCTTCGGCAATGATGGTGTCGGTGCCGGCGCCGTCCAGCACCACCAGCGACGCAATGGTCGCCGACCACTTTTCCTGCTGGAAGATGTGGCGCATGCCGCGCAGGTCGCCCTCGCCTTCTTCGCCCACATTGCCGATGAAAAGCACCGGCGCGCGGTTGGCGATTCCGATTTCCTGCATCGCGCCGGCAATGGCCAGCAACGCGACGATGCCGGAAGAATTGTCGGAGACGCCGGGACCGTAGAGCTTGTTGGTATCGCGTCGGACATCAATCAGGGTGTCGGTGGGGAAGACGGTGTCGAGATGCGCGCTTAACGCGATGTAGGGCGCGCCTGCGTCGGAGCCGGGCCGAATGCCGAAGACGTTACCCAGTTCGTCCTGATGCACCTCCGCGAGCGGCAGCGCTTGAAAGCGGGTCTTCAGCCAGTCGCTGCGCGCCTGCTCACCCCACGGCGGCGCAGGGATGGCCGTGACCTGCATCTGCAATTCTTCCAGATCGCGCGCCCGGGTGCGGAACCACGCGAAGGCGTCGTGCACTTGTCGCAACTCGGCGATGGCCGCAACCAGTTGCTGCGCCGAACGCGACGCGCTCGATTCGTTCAGCGAAACCGGCTCGACAGGAACCACGCGCAATGGAGGACCAAACGACATGAGGATGTCTCATGGTAATACGGGGGTGGGATGGAGAGAAGGGCGGGCGAAAGGAAGCGACCGCGGACCCATTGGTAGCCAGCGGGTCTTCAGGCCCGCGTCGCGTGAGCCCCTATAACCTGTCATCCTGACCCGAGGGCTTCAGCCCGAGCTGAGGGACCACTGCGGTTTCCCCTGTGCACATGGAATCGGCATTCTAGATCCGCGTATGGATACGGCACCGCAGATCCCTCACCGACTAAAGTCGGGTCCGATGACAGAAACAAAAGGAGCTTATCGGCACGCCTGAACAGGCCGCTGAAAAAGTTGAAAGCGAAGAAGTGCCGTCGGCTAAAGCCGACTCTGGAAATCACAAATAAGGGGCTCATGACGCGAGCCTGAAGGCTCGCACTACCTGGTTCCGCCGTTGCAAGGACTTTTTCGCCGGCCTGTGAAGCCGTGCTCCACCCGCCGTTACGACGCCAGCTCGGACTTCACTTCGCCGGGCGCCGGCACGCACTCCAGGATCTCCCCGTCGGTCAGCATGCGGTCGGAGTTCTTGGCGCGGGCATAGATACGCTCCACCAGTTCCTCGCTGGCGGG
Source organism: uncultured Acidobacteriaceae bacterium (assembly GCA_963763975.1). GTDB lineage: Bacteria > Acidobacteriota > Terriglobia > Terriglobales > Acidobacteriaceae > Bog-257. The sequence goes on along the minus strand of CAVXQR010000001.1, from coordinate 47,666 downwards.
AATCCCGTGACGTTCCAGCCAGAAGTGCACATTCGACTTGCCGCTCATGGGACCGATCTCGATGACCTGCTCCATGCCGAAGAAGTGCGAAGGCACACCGGAGTAAATGCTGTTGGCCAGCATGACGTCGTTCTTGCGATAAGCCTTGATGACGGCGGCGGCGTGCACCCCGGTACCGGTGCGGAAGGCGTCGTCGCCGACCACGGGATAATTCTTGGGAATGGGCACGCCGGTCGCCTTCGACACTGCATCGCAATAGGCCTTCAGCGCGGTCAGGTCCTGGCTGGCCCACGGCTCAATGCCGAACAGCTTCAGGTTCACCAGCATCTGGTCGAGCTGAGTATTACCCACGCGCTCGCCGATGCCGCATGCGGTGCCATGCACGACTTCCGCACCTGACACCAGCGCGGCCAGCGAATTGGCCACCGCCAGTCCGCGATCACAGTGGCCATGCCACTCCACGCGAATTTTTTCGCCCGAAGGCTTCACCACTTCGTTGATGACGAAGTGCATCAGCGCCACCACGCCCATGGGCGTAGCGTGGCCGGTGGTGTCGCACACCACGATAGCTTTGGCGCCGCACTGGATGGCGGTGCTGTACATGCGCCGGATGGTCTCCGGATCGCAGCGCGTGGTGTCCTCGGTGACGTACATGACGTCCAGCCCCTGCTGCACCGCAAACTTCACCGCTTTCTCGGTGGTGCGCAGCAGGAAGTCGTCGCTCCAGTCTTCGGTGTAGCGGCGAATGGGGCTGGAGCCGATGAAGGTTGCCGCCTCGATGGGCACGCCAGTGCGCTGCACGATTTCGGCGATGGGACGGATGTCGTTCTCGTGGGTACGGGCGGCGCAGTTAGGCTTGATCTTGAGGTGGGCGCGGCCAATTTCACGCGCCAGTATCTCGCAATGGGCCACCGCGCGCGGACCGGCGCCGGGCAGCCCCAGGTCCAGCATGTTGATGCCGACCTTCTCCATCAGGTGCAGGATCTCGATCTTCTCTTCGATGGAAGGATCGCGCACCGAGGGCGACTGCAGGCCGTCGCGCAGCGATTCGTCATTCAGTAACGTGCGTCCCGCCGGCTTCATGGAATTGGCGTGCACGGTATTCCAGTCGTAAATCAGTTCCGATACGTTAGGCGTCACGTTTTTTGGATACCCCGTCAGCAGCGCCCCACGCGCTGCCCACCTCAAGAGACATTTTACTGCGGGGATTCGCACTTGTTGTCGATTTTCTTCAGGGCCGGGGGGTACGAATGTACGACCCTGGTTGGATTTGTCATCCCGAGCGAAGTGAATGGGTTCGCGCAGCGAACGTATTCACGCAGTCGAGGGACCTGCTGTCCCATGCATTGCCAGGAAAGGCGGCGCCCCTCCGCTCCGGGGCGCAGGTTTCATAGCCCAGCCCACCCACCCTTCCGCCTTCGGCTCCAGGGTGGGCTAGACTATGGCGCGCCTCCGGCGCTCTTTGTGTGGCAAAGCGCAACGCGCAGGCCTCGCGCAGAAACAGCAGGTCCCTCACGGGCTGAAGCCCGTTCGTGATGACAAAAATAAGGGCCTTATCGGCACGACTGAAGTCGTGCCCTTACTCATGCTCCGAGCGCTGCCAAGGTCGCGCCTTACTCATGCTCCGAGCGCTCCCAAGGTCGCGCCCTTACTCATGTTCCGAGTACTCCCAAGGTCGCGCCCTTACTCATGTTCCGAGCGCTGCCAAGGTCGCGCCCTTACTCATGCTCCGAGCGCTCCCAAGGTCGCGCCCTTACTCATGTTCCGAGCACTCCCAAGGTCGCACCCTTGCTCATGTTCCAGCGCTCCCATTGCTGAAGGGCGCTTCCAGCGACGGGCTTTGCGGGGTGAACAGCTCCGCGCCGTCGGGCAGGATGTGCATGTCGTCTTCCAGGCGCACGCCGAACTCGCCGCGAATATAAATGCCGGGCTCGTCGCTGAAGGTCATGTTGGCGGCCAGCAGCCGCTTGTCGCCGTTCACCAGGTACGGCCACTCGTGGCCGTCGAGTCCAATGCCGTGGCCGACGCGATGGGTGAAGTACTTGTAGGCCGGACCGTAGCCGGCGTCCACGATAACCTGGCGCGCGGCCGCGTCCACCTCTTCGCAGCGCACGCCGGGACGCGCCTTGGCCAACGCCGCGCTCTGTGCGCGATGCACAATGTCGAAGACCTTCTTCATCTTGTCGCTGGCCTTGCCCAGCACAAAGGTCCGGCTGATGTCGGAGTTGTAGCCCTCGACGGTGCAGCCGCCGTCCATCAGCAGGATGGTGCCTTCGCGAATCTGCTGCGGATGGATGGAGCCGTGCGGCAGCGCCGAATATTCCGCCACATTCACGTCGGCGCCGCCCGCGAAGCCAAGCTGAGCATGCGCCTGCTCCACCAGGTCGGCGAACTGCTGCTGGGTCATGCCATCGCTGAGCGCGTGATAGGCGGCGGCGTAAGCCAGCAGCGTGACCTTGGCGGCCAGGCGCATCAGCGCAATCTCGGCATCGCTCTTGATCATGCGGCAGCCGGCGGTGATGGGCGTGGCGCTGGCCATCTGCGACGCCGGACACGCCTGCCCGATGTTGTGGCTGAAGACGAACGGCGTCTTCTCCTCGATGCCGATCACGCCGGCGTTCACGCCGCGGTCGCGCAGCCCCTGGGCCACGCGCGCGTAGGGGTCTTCATCCTCCTGCCAGGTGCGGATGTCGGGATCTTTGGCGAACGGGCCAGCGGCAAGCTGCTCGCGGGCGCGGTCTTCCTCGAAGGCGGGACACACGAAGAACGGCGCGCCGCTGGCCGGCAGCACCATGCCGAAGAAGCGCTCGCTCACCCACCAGTGCGCGCCCGCTGAAATAAGGCAGGGAATTGCCGCTGGTAATAATGATGGCGCCCAGGCCATCCTCCACCATCAGGCGGCGCGCTTTCTCCACGCGCTGCTGGCGCTCTTCGGTGGTGATGGGAACGGCTTCGCTCTTCAGCGATTTCAGTTTGGCGATGGAGGGCGGCAGCTTGGGCGAGCCGGATTTAGCGGCGGCGACGGGAGCCAGAGCGGTTCCGGCCAGTGCGGTGGCGCCCAGTTCTAGAAAGCGACGGCGGGAGGTGGTCATCGGATAAAGAGTTTATCCAATTCGGCCGCTGTCCGCTGCCCTCGTTTTGAATTGTCATCCCGACCGAGGGCGTCAGCCCGAGTGGAGGGAGCTGCTGTCCGATTGCCGAGCGCAACCCCGTGCCGCCGCTCCGCGGCTCGCCGCGCCATATGAAACTTACACCGCGGGCTTACGCCCGCGGCTAACACAAATGGCGCCCTTCGGGCTAACAGCAGGTCCCTCGACTCCGCTGCGCTGCGCTCGGGATGACAGGTCAAAAAGGGAGCGGCTGGTCGGCACGGCTGAAGCCGGGCCCCTTACGCATTTTCTGCAGCTTCGAAGTCGCCCTCAGTCTCAAGAAAAAGAAAGCCCCGCCCTGGCCAACAGATGGCCAGAACGGGGCACCCAGATTAGCTTATGCGAACTTCGCGCAAACCATGCGAGACCGCATCTTGAACATTACTGCCGGTAGTGCGCCCCGCCATGTCTTACGTCGGCGCCGCGCACCCAGAAGATGACGTCCTCGGCGATGTTGGTGGCGTGGTCGGCGATGCGCTCCAGATTGCGCGAGATCAGCAGCACGTTCAACGCCGAGCGACTGACCGTCGGATCGTCGTGCATGCGCTGTACCAGCACGATGAAGGCCTCGTCCTTCATGCGGTCCACGATGCCGTCCATCTGGAGCACGGCTTCGGCCACCTCGGCCTTGCCATCGATGAACGATTCCAGCGCCCGCTGCACCATGGTGCTGACGCTGTCGGCCATGCGCGGAATGTCCACCGGCAACTCGATCTCCGGCTCGCTCAGCAGGTCGAGCACGCGCTGCGCGATGTTCACCGCCTGGTCGCCCACGCGCTCCAGGTCGGCGTTGATCTTCAGCACCGCCAGGATGAAGCGCAGATCAACCGCCATGGGCTGCTGCATGGCGAGCAGGTCCAGCGCCAGCTCGTCAATCTCCCGCTCGGCTTCGTTGATGGCGTTCTCGCCGGTCATCACCATCTGACAGAACTTGGGATCGCGCGTGCGATAGGCCTCGTTAGCGCGGTCAATTGCCTGCTCGGCGAGCCCGCCCATGCGCAAGAGTTTCTCTTTCAGTTCGTCCAGTCCCTGCTGGAAGCGGCTACGCATTATCCAAACCTGCCTGTGATGTAATCTTCCGTCCGCTTATCGGCCGGGGTGGTGAAAATCTTCTCCGTCTTGTCGTACTCGATCAGGCTGCCCATCAGGAAGAAGCCGGTAAACTCCGCCACGCGCGCCGCCTGCTGCATGTTATGCGTAACGATAACCACGGTGTAGTGCTGCTTCAACTGAAATATGAGCTCTTCGATCTTGCTGGTGGAAATGGGGTCGAGCGCCGAGGCAGGCTCGTCCATCAGCAGTACCTCGGGCTCCACCGCCAGGGCGCGCGCTATGCACAACCGTTGCTGCTGGCCGCCGGAAAGGCTGGCGCCGGATTTCTTGTGCAGCGAATCTTTAACCTCGTCCCACAGGGCCGCAAAGCGAAGCGAACGTTCCACCAGTTCGTTCATCTGCTTGCGATTGCGGAAACCGTTCAGCCGCAAACCGGCCGCCACGTTGTCGTAGATGGACATGGTGGGAAACGGATTGGGCTTCTGGAAGACCATGCCGATGCGGCGCCGTACTTCCACCGGGTCCGAACCGCTGCCGTAAATGTCCATCTCGCCGACCTTCACCAAGCCTTCGGCGCGCGCTTCGGGAATGGTTTCGTGCATGCGGTTCAGGCAGCGCACGAATGTGCTTTTGCCGCAGCCCGAAGGACCGATCACGGCGGTGACGTGGTTCGGCGCCACGGTCATGTCGATGGACATCAGCGACTGGTGCTTGCCATACCAGGCATTCAGTCCTCGCACTTCGATTCCCACGCCCATATTCGGCTCTTATGCCCCTTTCAAACGTCCATGGCTGGTGACGATGCGCACCGCCGCCACCGCGCCCACAATCAGGACAATCAAAATCAACGCGCCCGCCCATGCCTGCTTGTGCCAGTCGTCGTAGGGCGAAATCGCGTAGGTGAATACCTGCAACGACAGCGCTGCCGTCGGCTGATTCAGCTTCAGGTTCCAGAACTGGTTGCCGAAGGCGGTGAACAGCAACGGCGCAGTCTCGCCGGCGACGCGCGCAAACGCCAACATGCAGCCGGTAATCACGCCCGCCGAGGCCGTGCGCAGGGTTATGGACATGGTAGTGCGCCAGCGCGGAATGCCCAGCCCATAGGCGGCTTCGCGCACCGTGTTCGGCACCATCAGCAGCATCTCTTCCGTGGCCCGCGCTATGGTGGGAATCATCATGATGCCCAGCGCTATGCCGCCGGAGAGCGCGGAGAAATGTTTCTGCGGCACCACCACCAGCGAGTACACGGCGATGCCGATCACGATGGAGGGCACGCCGTTGAGCACGTCGGCGGTGAAGCGAATCAGATCGCCAAAGCGGTTGCGCCCGTATTCCGCCAGGTAAATGCCGGAGCCGATGCCCAGTGGCAATCCGAATACGCTGGCCACGGCCAGAATCAGTCCGGTGCCGACGATGGCGTTGGCCATGCCGCCGCCGGTTTCGCCTGGCGGCTTGGGCGTTTGCGTCAGGAAGGAAATATTGATGGCGCCTATGCCCTTGATGACCAGGTAAATGAAGATGGCGGCCAGCGGCAAAATCACCAGCAGTGCTGCCAGCACCGCGAACAGGGTGGCTGCGTGGTCGGAGATCCTGCGTCCCAGGCCCACCTGCTGCGTTTCCATGATGGCGGCGGAATCAGGCACTCACCCTCCCCGTTCCGCCGGTGATGCTCCACACCAGCAAGCGCGCCAGCGCATTCACCACCAGGGTCACCAGGAACAGCGCCAGGCCGATCTCCACCAGCGCGCTGAGATACAGGTCGCCGGTGGCTTCGGTGAATTCGTTGGCGATCACGCTGGCCATGGTATAGCCGGGCGCGAACAGCGAGTGCGCCACCTCGGGACGGTTGCCGATGACCATGGTGACGGCCATGGTTTCGCCCAGCGCGCGGCCCAGGCCCAGAATCACTCCACCCACGATGCCGATGCGCGCGTTGCGCAGCACCCCCATGCGGATCATCTCCCAGCGGGTGGCGCCCAGCGCCAGCACGGCTTCACGCTGATTCTGCGGCACCGCCGTCATCACCTCGCGGGTGATGGAGGCAATCACCGGCACCACCATGATGGCCAGGATGACGCCCGCCGCCAGCATGCCGATGCCGTACATCGGCCCGTCGAACAGGCCGGTCCATCCCAGGGTCTTGGCCAGGAATGGCTCAACGTACTCGCGCAGCAGCGGCGCCAGCACGAAGATTCCCCACAGTCCGTAAATCACGCTGGGGATGGCTGCCAGCAATTCCACCAGGAACGATATGAGGGCGCGCAGCCGCTGCGGGCACATCTCAGTGACATACACCGCGACCCCCACCGACAGCGGCACCGCCAGCAGCAGGGCGAGAAAGGAAGACACCAGCGTCCCGTAGATGAACGGAACCGCGCCGAAGCTGCCGCTCACCGGGTCCCAGTCATGTCCGTAGAAGAAGCTCAGGCCGAACTGATGCAGCGAGAGCCGCGACTTATCAATCAGCTCCCATACCACCAGCACCACGATGGCGAATACGGAGATGGCGGTCAGCAGGATGAAGGCGCGGAAGACAGCGTCCGGCATGCGGCTGCTGCGGGGATGGCTGCTGCGAATTTTCTGCAGCACCGAGGGCTTGCCAACCTGCTTGGCCTGTTCCACTTTGGCCAGCGGAGGCATGGACGCCATGGGTTTCTGCAACTGGCCGGGCGGGTCCGGATTCATCGACTTGACGCTATCAGACATGTGTTACAGGCCTGTTAAACAGCCGGCAATGGAAGGGATATTCGTTGGAAAGAATCTGGCCGTGATCAGTGGCCTGGGTTCGGGAGCCAGTTCGATGCCCCGCGTTCCGCCGGCCACTGACCACCAGCCACGAGCCACTGTTTATTGCACTTGCGACTGGATCGCCGCCTTCTCTTTTTCCACTACGTCCTTGGGCAGCGGCGCGTAAGAGAGCGCCTCGGTCATGGTCTGACCTTTGTCCAGCATCCAGAAGAGGAAATCCTTCAGGATCTTTCCCTTGTTGGCGTCCGCCGGGTGCGTGGGAATCAGCAGCCAGGTGAAGCTGGCGATGGGATAGGCGTTCTTGCCGGAGCTGTTGGTGATGGAGACGCGGAAGTCAGCCGGCATCTTCACCCCCGCCGCGGCTGCGGTGGTGCTCTCCAGGCTGGCCTTCACCCAGTCGCCGCTGGCGTTCTGCATAATGCCGAAGGGAATCTTGTTCTGCAACGCGTAAATCAATTCGATGTAGCCGATGGAGCCGGGAAGCTGGCGAATGGTTCCGGCCACGCCTTCGTTGCCCTTGCCGCCGATGCCCTGCGGCCACTTCACCGAGGTGCCCTTGCCCACCTGGTTCTTCCAGTCGCAGCTCACCTTGGAGAGGTAGTCGGTGAAGATATAGGTGGTTCCGCTGCCGTCAGAGCGATGCACCACGGTGATGCTCTGGTCAGGGAACTTCACGCCCGGATTGGCCTTGGCGATGCGCCCGTCGTTCCACTTACCGATCTTGCCCAGGTAGATATCGGCGAGCACGTCAGGCGTGAACTTCACGTCGCCGCTGACGCCGGGAATGTTATAGGCCGGCACCACAGAGCCCAGCACCGTGGGTACGTGCAGCACTTTCACTTTGGATTCGGCAATCTGCTGATCGGTCATCGGGCCGTCGCTGGCGCCGAAATCCACCGTCCCCGCCTGCACCTGGCGAATGCCGCCGCCGCTGCCGATGGACTGGTAGTTGATCTCGATGTTGGAATGCTCTTTGTGGTATTCGCTGAACCACTTGGAGTAAATCGGGTACGGGAAGGTGGCGCCGGCCCCGTTCAGCGTCGTTTGCGCCAGCGCGCAGCCTGCAAACAACACAACACAGAGAACCACTCTGAGAGAGCGAATCACGTAATTTTCCTCCTGACGAATTGGTGCGGTTAACCTCAACCTGCCGTTCTACGCGGCCACTGTTACAGCCCGGTTACATGGCGGTGAATTTCGCATGAAGAGCCGCGATGGAAGACGCTAAGTGACTGAGGAGAAAGGGTTGTATGCAGGGTGCCCCATTCAAGGCCATCTTTTGGCCTTGAGTGGGGGGTTTTCCATACGTCGAGAAAATCCCGGGTGCAGGAATCTCCGCTTTGGAGCGACACCGATATCCGTAATCCCAGGTTAGCCCAAAAGATGGGCGAACCTGGGGCACCGGATCGGCCGGATTCTCGTTCAAACGAAGCTTGATCGTGACATCTAACTAAAATCCCTGTCGTTAGGTTCTGTCTCAACGTATGAGAACCCCCCACTCAAGGCCAAAAGAGGGCCTTGAATGGGGCACCCGGCACCTGCGACGATGCCGAGTTCGCGCCGATGCGAGCGCCGGAGGCGCGCCATAGTCTAGCCCAGCCTGCAGCGCCCGCTCTTGGCGCGGAACGCTGGGTACGCTCGCCTCTGCGACCCGCGCCCCGTAGGGTCGCCGCCTTTCGTCCTTGTGTGGCCAACGCCCGTTGAAGCGAAGGTTGAGCGGGAGGGTCTTCCTCTCGACCCGTACAAAATCCCTGACGGAGGTTTTAGCTCGACACATGGAAAACCCCCCACTCAAGGCCAAAAGATGGCCTTGAATGGGGCACCCGACGTTTGTAGTGCGCTCTTCTGCGGAGGGATAATGAAGGCAGGGTTCCGCCATGGTGAAGCACAAAAGTCTGATGTGGTACCTCTTCCGCGCGCCGGTGTATCTCTTTCGCTGGCACCTGGGCCCGCTCTTCGGGCACCGCCTGATGTTGCTGGAGCACACTGGGCGCCGCACCGGCCGCCGCCGCCGCACCGTGCTGGAAGTAGTCGAATATCGCAAGAACGGCCCCGAGGTGATCGTGGTCAATGGATTCGGCCGCGATTCCGGCTGGGTGCGCAACATCGAAGCCGCGCCCGGCGAGGAAGTTACTGTCGGCTCCGAGCACTTCGTCGCCACGCATCGCTTCCTTGGCGAAGACGAGGCGATGCAGGTCATGCGTGACTATGAACACCGCAACCGCTTCATCGCTCCCATCGTCCGCCGCGGCCTGAGTTGGATACTGGGATGGCCCTATCACAGCACCGAAAGCGATCGCCGCCGATTGGTGCGGCAACTTCCTCTCATCGGCTTTCGTCCGGTGGCGTCTGCGCAGCAGGTCCCGCTTCGGCGCAGCGCGTAAAGAAATTTACGGATGTGACGCCGATGCGAGCGCCGGAGGCGCGCCATAGTTTAGCCCAGCGTGCAGCGCCTGCTTTTGGCGCGGAACGCTGGGTACGCTCTTCCCGACCCGCGCCCCGTAGGGTCGCCGCCTTTCGTCGTTATGTGGCCAAACGCCCCGTTGAAGCGAAGATTGAACGGAGGGTTTCGACATCTAACAAAAATCCCCGGCGTGAGGTTTTATCGCGACGTGTAGAAAACCCCCCGCGGGAGAGTTTTTCTCAAGGTGTACAAAACCCCCCACTCAAGGCCAAAAGATGGCCTTGAATGGGGCACCCGGCATGAAAAACTCTGTGTCTCTATGTCTCTGTGCCCTTTCTCTGTGGTGAATGATCTCCGGTGCCTACGGCGCAATCTCAAATACCACGCCGCATCCGCCGGGACAGCTCCCCGAGCCTCCGCCAGCGGTGGTGCCGTACACATTGCCGTTGGCGTCCACCGTCACTCCGGCGAAGCTGGGATTTTCGCCGCCATCGCCGCCGGAGAAGCTGTGCAGCGTGGTAAACGTCCACCCGCCTGCGCTGGGCGACAGCTCAAACACGCTGCCGGTGCGGTCGTTGGTGGTGCCGTAGAGGTTGCCGGCGACGTCCATCGCCAGCCCTGCCAGCGGCTGCCCGCTGTGCGCGGCAAACGCGTACAGCGTGCTCAAGCTCCAGCCTCCGCCCTGTGGCGACAGCTCAAACACCGTGCCGCCATTCCCCACTCCGCCAGTTGAAGTGGTGCCGTAGAGATTGCCCGCCGCGTCCATCACCAACCCGCCCATGGGTTCGGCGCCGTCGCTGCCGCTGAAGGAATACAGCGTGGTCAGCGTCCAGTTGCCGCCGGACTTCTCCAGCTCAAAGACAGAGCCCTTGTTATTGGCGCCTCCGGAAATCGTAGTGCCGTACAGGTTCCCCGCACGGTCAAAGATGACACCGGCGTTGGAGAGGTCGAGCCCGTCGAACAGCACGCTCTCCGGCCAGCCCATGCCGCGCTGCAACTGGTACACCACCCCTCCCGACTGGCCGCCGCCCTCGGTTACGCCGTAGAGGTTGCCGGAAGCGTCAAAGGTGAGCGTACCTACCGGGAACCGGCCGTCGCCGTTGCCATCGAAGGAATGCAGCACCGTCTCCGTCCACGGACATAACGCGCTCTTACAGGCCGCCGCCGACGGCTGCAACTGGAAGGCGACGCCATAACCGGCAGTCCCACCGGACGCCGTTGTGCTGTACAGGCTGCCATCGGTGGCAATTGCCACCGACGCCCGGGGCTCAGAGCCATCGGGGGTACCAGCGAAGATGTAAAGCGGATTGAGCAACCATCCCTGGCCGGAGCGGCTCAGCTTGAACACCGTGCCGCATCCCTGCGGGCAGGCAAACTGATTGTCGCCGCCCATGGATGCCGTGCCATACAGATTGCCGGCGCGGTCCAGGGTGACGCCGGCTTGCGGATACGCGCCGTCGTTGCCGCCGGTGAAGTTGTGCAGCACGCTGTAGGTCTGCGCCGCCGCGGGCGTGCAGAAAAGTGCCAGCGCCAACAGCAGCAGCGCGAGCGAAAGTTTTGCCAAAGCTAAGCAGACTCGATTCGGCATGGGGACCTCCTGGCCGAAGAGGGAAACGTCGACAGAACACGAGCCGCGGAGTTTAGGAATAGACACCCGGCGTCGTCCACGAAGTTGCCGTTCGCGCTGCGCATTCTATATCCAATCCAGACGAAATGCTCGGAATCGCGCCGGATGCCCCATTCAAGGCCCTCTTTTGGCCTTGGGTTGGGGTTTTCTATACGTCGAGAAATCTGGGTGCCCCAGGTTCGCGTCCTGGTTTTGGACGCTAACCTGGGTTCAAGAATGTGCGCTTCGGAGCGACGCCGATATCCGTAATCCCAGGTTAGCCCAAAAGATGGGCGAACCTGGGGCACCGGGATCCGTAACCTGCTTGATCTGCGCACGGTGGTTCAAGAATGTGCGCTTCGGAGCGACGCCGATATCTGTAATCCCAGGTTAGCCCAAAAGAAGGGCGAACCTGGGGCACCGGATCGGCCGGATTCTCGTTCAAACGAAGCTTGATCGTGACATCTAACTAAAATCCCTGTCGTTAGGTTCTGTCTCAACGTATGAGAACCCCCCACTCAAGGCCAAAAGAGGGCCTTGAATGGGGCACCCGGCACCTGCGACGATGCCGAGGTGGCGCCGATGCGAGCGCCGGAGGCGCGCCATAGTCTAGCCCAGCATGCAGCGCCTTCTTTTGGCGCGGAACGCTGGGTATGCTCTCCTCCGCCCCTCGCGCCCCGTAGGGCCGCCGCCTTTCGTTGTTATGTGGCCAAACGCCCCGTTGAAGCGAAGGTTGAACGGGAGGGTTTTTCTCTCGACCTGTACAAAATCCCTGACGGAGGTTTTAGCTCGACACATGGAAAACCCCCCACTCAAGGCCAAAAGATGGCCTTGAATGGGGCACCCGGCGCCCTTTTGAATACGGCCGTCACCGTTCCCGGCCCCGTTTCTCCTGCTAGAATCCGCTTCAAGCCCCATGAGCAGCGCCCAGCGAATCCCGACCGGTCCTCCGCCTCCGCCGCCGCGCGACCCGGCCGGCCGCCACATTGAATCCTTCATGCAGCGCCTGGACCGCTTCTGGCAGCGCGTGACCGAGGGCATGCAGCTTAGCCAGCTCTGGTCGCAGTTCCAGACCGACGCCCGCTCCAGCTACCGCCTCTACTCCAAGGACGTGGACGTGACCCGCGAGGAAGGCGTCCACAAGGGCCGGCACTTCCTCAACGTCACCTATCAGTTCTTTTGGGCGGTGCTGGAGAAGCTGTCGCCGGCGCGCCGGGTGCTACTGCTGATCGCGCTGGTGCTGGTCATCCTTCCCGGCGGCGAGTGGTCCTGGCAGACGCACTCCGGCGAGGTCAAGGCCTTCGTGCTCGACTTCCATCTCTGGGGCGGGCTGCTGATGTTCGCGCTGCTGATCCTCGAGGTTGGCGACCGCGTGGTGATGAAGCGCGACCTGCAGATCGCCAAGGAGATACAGGCATGGCTGCTGCCGGCCGAGCCCGCCGGTGGTCCCCGGACTGGGCGTGGCTTTCACCACGCGTCCGGCCAACACCGTTGCCGGCGACTACTACGACGTGTTCGCGCGGCCTTGCGCCGGCGTGGGCAGCGGCACCTATCTCATCGCCATCGCCGACGTGGCGGGCAAGAGCATTCCGGCCGCCATGCTGATGGCCACCTTCCAGGCCAGCCTCAAGACGCTGTGCGTCACGCCCGGCACGCTGACCGAACTGGTGGCGCGCATGAATCAGTACGCCTGCTCCAACAGCCAGAACGGACGCCGCTTTACGACGACCTTCCTCGCCGAGTTCGTTCCCGAGACGCGCATGCTGACCTACGTCAACGCCGGCCACAACAATCCCATCCTGCGCAGTAAAGACGGCTCGACCAGGCAACTGGAAGCGGGCGGACTGCCGCTGGGCATCATGCCGGATGCGGTGTATCAGTCAGCGACGGTGCAGTTGGAGCCGGGCGACTGGCTGGTGGTCTATACCGACGGGGTGATCGAAGCCGAGGACAACGGCGCCAACGAGTACGGCGAGCAGCGGCTGCTGGCCATGGTGAACGCTTACGCCGCTACCACGCCGCAGATCATGCTGAACAACATCATGCAGGACATTGACCGCTTCGTGGGCAACGCTCCCCAGCACGACGACATTACCTGCATGTTGCTGAGGGTTGGCTGATTGACGCTTATTGTGCAGCCTTGGCCAAAAGCGCATTCACGCCGGCCAGGTTCTGCACCAGTTCGGGGGGAATGTCGTGCCGCAACTGGAGGTAAGCGGGATCGTTGTAGGTCAGCCAGACGCGGCCGTCGTCGTCCTGCCAAAGCAGCGCCTTTAGCGGGAGATCAATGGCCACGGTGGGCGCGGCTTGCATCACCGGCGTGCCGGTCCTGGGATTGCCGAAGATCAGCAGCTTGGTGGGACGCAGGGTCTGGCCGACCTTTTGCGCTTCGCCGCTGTGGTCAATGCGGGCGAAGATCTGAACTCCCTGTTGGCGCAGCAGCGCTTCCAGCCGCTGCAAGGTCTCGTCCAGCGAATGTTTGCTCTCCAGGTGAATCAGTCCACTGTGCGCAGTCTTCCCCATTGCACGCTCCCCCACGTCGCGGCGCTGCCGCCGGCACGCCCCCTGAACAGCATACCCTTCCCGTGCAAGAATTGAGAGATATGGGGACCAATCGCTGGGATGCAGTCATCTTTGATTATGGTCGGGTGCTGAGCCTGCCGCCTTCGCCGGAACAAATGCTGGCCTTTGCCGAACTGAGCGGGGTTCCGCACGCGCGCTTTCGCGAGCTGTATTCCGCTCTTCGCCGCGAATACGACTGCGGCCATTGCGACTATCGCCAACACTGGCAGACCTTCGCCGACGCCGCCGGTATCGAGCTTTCACATGAGCAGATGCTGGCGCTGGTGGCCAAGGAATCCGAAATCTGGATGCACGCGCATTCCGGCATGCTGGAATTGGCGCGGGAGGTGCGGCGGCGCGGCCTGCGGACCGCCATCCTGTCAAACATGCCGCCCGACCTGCTGCGCGACATGCGCCGCGAGTTCGCGTGGATCGGCGAATTCGACGTGCAGATCTGGTCGTGCGAGGTGGGATGGGTGAAGCCCGATCCTGAGATTTACCATGCCTGCCTGGCCGCGCTGGGTGTGCCGGCGGAGCGCGCCCTGTTCTTCGACGACCGGCCCAACAACATTGAAGGCGCGCGCGCATTGGGCATCGAGGCGCATATCTTCGAGTCGTTCGAGCAGGCGCAGGCCATTGTTGCATCCGGGCTCAATCACGGGTAATCCAATTTCGGGAACCGCAAGGCTCATAATCCGTACCATGATGCGGAGATTGTGATGGCTTCTGCTTCGTATACCGCATCGCCCGCCGAACGCCGGCCCAGGGCGCGCTGGATCACCGGCGGCATGGCCGTAGTGCTTCTGATTGTTGCGCTGCGCCTGCTGCTGCATCTGTTCACCGCCAACCAGTACGGCATCTTTCGCGACGAACTGTATTACTACGCCTGCAGCCAGCACATGGCGTGGGGCTATGTGGACATGCCGCCGTTCATTCCGGCGGTGACCTGGCTGTTCACGTCGCTATTCGGCAACTCGCTGCTGGTGGTGCGGCTGATTCCCGCGCTCGCCGGCTGCGGCGCCATCGCGCTCACCGGCTACCAGGCGTTTCAATTCGGCGGACGCCGCTTCGCCATGGGATTGGCAGCGCTGCTGCTTGGCATCTCGGCGGTCTTCGTCATCAACGGACATCTGCTCGGCACCAACGACTTCGAAGCGCTGTTCTGGATGGGTTGCGCCTCGCTCGTCATCCGCATCATTCAGACCGGCAACCAGAAGCTGTGGCTGTGGTTCGGCGTGCTCGCCGGAGTCGGCCTGCTCAATAAGTACTCGATGACAGTGTTCGGGTTGGGCATCGTTGTAGGACTGCTGCTGACGCCGGAACGCAAAGCCTTCGCCCACAAATGGATCTGGCTGGCAGGTGTGCTGGCGTTGCTCATCTTCCTGCCTAACCTGATGTGGAACATTCACCGCGATTGGCCGTTCGTGCAACTGATGCACAACATCCGCGCCAATGGCCGCGATGTCGCGCTCGACCCGCTGCACTTTTTCCTCGAGCAAGTGCTGATGGTGAACCCTTTCGCCCTGCCGATATGGCTGGCGGGGCTGTATTGGATGTTCTTCGGACGCGAAGGCCGCCGCTATCGCGTGCTGGGCTGGGCCTGGGTGGTGACCTTCGTGACCTTCATGCTCCTGCACGGCAAGGATTACTACGTTGCTCCGGCTTATCCCATGCTGTTCGCCGCGGGCAGCGTGGTTTGCGAGCAGTGGATTGAGCGCACGCGCCGCGGCTGGCTGAAGCCGGCGATTGTGGTGGTCCTGCTGGTGCCGTTCTTTGCGCTGCTGCCTCTGCTGGCGCCGGTGCTCAGCCCGGAGAAGCTGGTGGCGTTCATGGAAGCCATCCATTTCACGCCGCCGCGCAGCGAGCACAATCAGGCAACCTCGCCGCTGCCGCAATATTATTCCGACGAGCTGGGGTGGGAAGCCATGGTGGCGCAAGTTGCGGCGGTCTATCACAGCCTGCCGCCCGAGGTGCAGGCGAAGACCGCCATCAAGGCTAACGACTACGGCCAGGCTGGAGCGATTGACTACTTCGGTCCTAAATACGGGCTGCCCAAGGCAGTCTGCGTCCACCAGAACTACTGGTACTGGGGCACGCACGGCTATACCGGGGAGAGCATCATTCTTCTGGGCGAAGACAATCCCGAGCACCTGCGGCAGATTACCCAGCACGCCGAGGACATGGGACACTTTGAATATCCCAACGCGCTGGAGAACTTCGATATCTGGTATGCGCAGGGACTGAAGGTGAACCTGCACGACCTCTGGGAGCACGAGAAACAGTGGGACTAGCACCAGCATGAAGCGGAAAGCCGCAAAACGTTTTGCCAGCAAGCCGCGGATAGCGACGCCGCCGCCGCCGGACTACGCTGGCACTATGAAAAACGAAGCTCAGTGGCAACAGGTCATCGCTCGCGACGCGCGCCAGGACGGCCGCTTCGTGTTCGCGGTGCGCACCACCGGAATCTACTGCCGTCCGTCGTGTCCCAGCCGTCGTCCGCGGCGCGATTCGGTGGAGTTCTTTGAAGAACCCGGACAGGCGGAGCGCGCCGGATATCGCGCGTGCTTGCGCTGTAAGCCGACGCAGGTCTCGGCCCAGGCGCAATACGTGCAGCGCGCCCGCCAGGTGCTGGACAGCGCCGAAGGCGTAGTCACGCTCCAGCAACTGAGCCGCCGCGTCGGGCTCAGCGCCTTTCATTTGCAGCGGCTATTCAAGCGCGCTACCGGACTACGCCGCGCGAATATCAGTCAGCCCGGCGCTTCAAACAGGTGAAGACGGAGCTGCGTCGCGGTGAAGACGTGACTACCGCGCTCTACGAAGCGGGGTTCAGCTCGCCCAGCCGACTGTATGAGAAGTCGGACGAGCAGCTCGGCATGACGCCGGGCGCTTATCGTCGTGGCGGCGCTGGAATCGGCATTACTTACGCCATCGTTGCTTCGCCGCTGGGACGCATGCTGATCGCCGCTACTGACCGCGGTCTGTGCGCTGTGCACTTCGGCGACAACGTTGCCGAACTGGAGCGCGGGCTGCGCGAGGAATTTCACGCCGCCGCGTTGCATCGTGACCATGCCGCGCTCGATGCCTACGTCCAGCCGCTGCTGCGCTATCTGAACGGCGACAACGTGAGCGTGGACCTGCCGCTCGATGTGCGCGCCACCGCCTTCCAGATGAAGGTGTGGGAGGCGCTGCGCAGAATTCCTCGCGGCGAGACCCGGAGCTACGCGCAGATTGCCCAACAGATCGGCGATCCCCGCGCTTTTCGCGCCGTGGCCCGCGCCTGCGCTACCAACCCTGTGGCCGTGACCGTGCCTTGTCACCGCGTCGTACGCAGCGATGGGGCGCTCTCAGGCTATCGCTGGGGAGAGCAGCGTAAGCGCAAGCTGCTCGCCGCCGAGAAGCACTAGCGGCATACCCGCCAACTGCTGCGGCGATTGGAACGGAAAAGTCTCAGTGATGGCGGAAGTTGATAATCAGCACCAAAATCCAGAGCCAAATCAGGTCGGCACGGGTCAGCGGCTGCCGAAACCATGCTTCAATCTTGGGCGTTATCAGAGTGTGCTCTTCGCTGAAGAACTTGGCTAATTTACGAATGGCCATCTCATCGCGCCTCTTCTCGCAGTTGAGTCCCCTAGCGCGCGCTTGTCAGTGACCCGGGCACGTATGGAGGAAACATCACCAGCCGTCCTCCCACTTCGGGACACAGACCGCGCGAGCATTTTCTCTTCCCTCGCCGCTCATTTATACTTGGCGGTTCGCCCGGCGCGCCGCGAGCCGTATGCAGGTTGCCGGGCGGGTGTGAGGAGCCCTGGGTGAAGATCCTGGTCTGCATGAAGCAGGTGCCGCAGAAAGACGCGCCGCTCAAGCTGAACGAGAGCGGAACGTGGATTCGGGAAGACGTTTCCTACGAAGTCAACGAGCCTGACGCCTACGCGCTGGAAGAGGCGTTGCGCCAGAAGGAAAAGCACGGCGGCGAAGTCGTCGTCATCACCAGCGGCCCGGCGCGCGCCCAGCAGGTGCTGCGCGAGGCGCTGGCCAAGGGCGCCGATCGCGCCATTCATCTGGAAGGCGACGGCTTTGTCACCCTCGACGCCTTCAACACCGCCAAGGCCATCGCCGCTGCGGTGAAGGACGAGAGCTTCGACCTCATCTTCACCGGCCTGCAATCCGACGATTACGGCTACGCCCAGACCGGCGTGCTCATCGCCGCGCTGATGGGCTGGCCGCACGCCACCATCATCATGCAAATTGAGAAGAAGGACAGCCGGCATCCGCGTCAAGCGCGAGCTCGAAGCCGGCTTCTTCCAGTTCGTGGACATGCCGCTGCCGGCGGTGCTGACCATCCAGTCGGGCATCAACAAGCTGCGCTACGCCACGCTCATCGGCATCAAGCAGGCCAAGAACAAGCCGCTGCGCAAGGTCAGCTTCGACGAGGTGAAAGCGGCGCTGGGCGAGAACCTGCAGAAGATCGAGAAGCTGTACATTCCGCAGAAGACCAAGAAGACGGAGGTCCTGGAAGGGCCTCCGGGTGAAATCGCCAAGAAGCTGGTGGAGAAGCTTCGTAACGAAGTGCGCGTGATTTAAGCAGGGCAGTAACTGCCATCGGCGCGAAAGCTGTCGCCGGCGGGCAGCGATTCATTCAGGGAATACTTCTAAGCAGTTGGGCCACTAACTTTGGAGAGGAGCTCGACGCGTATGCCTGGATTTGATCGCGATCAATCCGCCATCGACAACACGGTTGAAAATCGGCAGCTCGGTTCCATCATGCTGACTGTGGGATGGATCCTGCTGTGGGGCGATGCCATCCTGGGCATCTTCTTCTTTATCAGCCTGCGGGACGGGTCGTGGTTCTGGCCCATCTGGCTGGGGATTGAAGGCCTGGCGGGCATCGTGCTGGTAGCCATGGGAACTCGCTACCGTCGCGCTTTGGGCGCTACTCGGCTGGGACAGGCGGACATGCGCCACACCGAAAAGCAGGAAGCGCGCGAGAAGACGGAAGACAGCCGCGTGGCGTAACAAGTTTGGGGTAGTGGAGAGCTGGTCGCAGTAGGAGGCAGCTATGCTCTCGATGGAAGAGAGAAGAGAAAACGGCTCAGCCATCATGATTATCGGCTGGGTCATGATGCTGTTTGCATTCCTGGTGATGTTCTTTCATCCGGCAGCAAGCAAGCTGGGTGGAAATCACTTTGCCATCATCGCTGGATGCGTGGCCGCAGTTGGCCTGGCGTTGAGCATCTCCGGTGCTCTGGTGCGGCGCCGCGCTCGCTGAGCGGCGCAGAAGCTGAAGCCGAAGGACGCAATTCCGCGTCCCGGCATGGCAGCGAAATTGAACTTTGGGTGTAGAGGTACGGGGAGTGCGTCGAACGGCGGCGGTTCGTTCCCCAGGGGAAAGATTGGACGGCAATGGCAGATACCATCCTGGTTGTGGTTGAGCAACGAGAAGGCAAACTGAATCGCGTGTCGTGGGAGACACTGACCGGCGCGCAGGCCATCGCGGCCGATACCGGCTGGACGCTGGAAGCGGCGGTCGCCGGCAGCAACGTCGGCGACATCGCCAGGGAGATTGCGGAGAAGAAGGTCGCCAAGGTGTACGACCTGGAATCGGCGAAGTTGGAGCCGTACACTCCCGACGGCTTCGTCGCGGCGCTGAAGCCCTTCCTCGATCAGCGGCAGCCCAAGCTGGTGCTGATGCCGCACACCTACCAGGTGCGCGACTTTGCTCCCAAGCTGGCGGCGGCGCTCAATCGCACTCTCATCAGCGATGCCATCGGCTACAAGCACGAAGGCGGCAAGCTGATGTTCACCCGCCAGATGTTCCAGGGAAAATTCGCGGCCGATGTTTCGTTTGTCGGACAGCCGCCCTTCCTCGCGACCTTTCAGAACGGCGCCTTCCGCGGCGACAAGGTCGAGGCCGGCCCGTCGCCTGCGCCGGTGGAAGCCGTGCAGCTCGATGTGGCCGACGGCGCTATCCGCAACCAGCCCGAGGCTCCCTTCAAGGAAGCCAAGCAGGCGGTGGACCTGACTCAGGCGGAGATCATCGTGGCCGTGGGCCGCGGCATCAAAGAGCAGAAAAATATTGAGCTGGCTAAGCAGTTGGCCGACGCCCTGGGCGGCGAGATCGCCGCATCGCGCCCCATTTGCGATTCCGGCTGGCTGCCCATGGACCGCCAGGTCGGTTCGTCCGGACAGACGGTCGCACCCAAGCTGTATCTCGCGCTCGGCATCAGCGGCGCAATTCAGCACGTGGTGGGAATGAAGAGCGCGCGTACAATCATTGCAATTAATAAAGATGCAGAGGCCCCAATCTTCGAAATCGCCGACATTGCCGTGGTCGGGAATCTGTTCGAAATCGTGCCTCCGCTGATTGAAGAAGTGAAAAAGGCTAAGGGCGCCTAGGCATCATCCCCTGCCAGCGGGCGAAAACCAGGACGCTGCGAACCAGCGTCTCTTGTCTTGCGTACTATGATTGTCGTCGGACTGCGTCCAGCGGCGTGTCTTCATACCTGATTTAGATTTTGGAAGGCCTCATGATTGTTTTCCGCAAACCTCTGGCTGATGTGGAGCACCCGGCGATGGAAGCCGACGTGGTCATCGTCGGCGGAGGCCCGGCGGGCATGGCCTGCGCCCTGCGTCTGTCGCAGTTGATTGACGCAGCACAACGCAGAACATCCCGACGCCCAGCTCAGTAAGGAAAATATCTACGTGCTGGAGAAGGCGCGCGAGATCGGCGCAGCACTGCCTCTCCGGCGCGCTGCTCGATCCGCGCTCCATGCGCGAGCTGCTGCCCGGCTTCGAGAAGGAAGCGCCGCTCGATGCCGAGGTCACCAAGGAAGCGGTCTATTACCTGACCCGCAGCGGCAAATTCAAGCTTCCCATCACGCCGCCGCCCATGCGCGATCACGGCAACTACGTTATCTCCATCAACCGCTTCACCAAGTGGCTGGGCGGCAAGGTGGAGGAGGCCGGCATCACCGTGTTCAGCGGCTTTGCCGGCAGCGAGCTGCTGTTTGAAGAAGGCCGCGTGGCCGGCGTGCGCACCGACGACAAAGGCGTGGACAAGAACGGCCAGCAGAAATCGAACTTCGAGCCCGGCTATGACCTGAAGTCCAAGGTGATCATCCTGGCCGAAGGCACGCGCGGCTCGCTGACCAAGCAGCTCATCGGACGCTTCCAGCTCGACCGCGACCGCAATCCCCAGACCTACGGCGTGGGCGTGAAAGAGCTGTGGGAGCTGCCGCCGGGACGCATCGCGCCCGGCGAAGTCATCTACACCATGGGCTACCCGCTGACCTCGCGCGAGTACGGCGGCGCCTGGATTTACGGCGGCAAGGACAACGTGGTTTCGCTCGGCTTCGTCACCGGCCTCGACTACCCCGATCCGCGCACCGATCCGCAGCACGTGCTGCAGTCGTTCAAGCAGCATCCCTTCATGCGCCAAGCTGCTCGAGGGCGGCAAGATGGTGCGCTATGGCGCCAAGTCGCTGCCTTACGGCGGATGGTGGTGCGATGCCGCCGCTGGCCGGCGACGGCTGGATGATCATCGGCGACTCCGCCGGCTTCCTCAATTCGCAGCGGCTGAAGGGCATTCACCTGGCCATCAAGAGCGGCATGCTGGCCGCCGAGACCGCCTTCGAGGCGATGGCGCAGAACAGTTTCGCGCTCGACGTAGCTGGCCACCTATCAGGACAAGGTGGAGAAGAGCTGGATCAAGACCGGAGCTTTAGCCGGTGCGCAACTTCCACCAGGGCTTCGAGGGCGGCTTCCTCTCCGGCATGTGCACGCCGGCATCCAGCAGATTCACCGGCGGACGCGGCCTGCGCGCGCGCTATAACAATGAGGCCGGGCACCGCCGCATGGAGCCGCTGTCGCAGCTGCCCGCCGATGGCGGCGCCGAAGCCGGCATCATCAATGCCGCGCAAGCGGCGACGGCAAGCTCACCTTCGACAAGCTCACCGACCTCTATCACTCCGGCACCAAGCATGAAGAGGATCAGCCCTGCCACCTGGTCATTCACGACACCGACATCTGCAACGAGCGCTGCGCGAAGGAGTACGGCAACCCCTGCCAGTTCTTCTGCCCCGCCAGCGTGTACGAGATGGTGGAAGCCGCCGACGCGCCCGGCCGGTCTAGCGAGATCCACCTGAATCCGTCCAACTGCGTGCACTGCAAGACCTGCGACATCATGGACCCCTACGAGATCATCACCTGGGTCCCGCCCGAAGGCGGCGGCGGGCCGAACTACGACGGCATGTAGCCGAGAAAGTCGGCGGCATTAGCTCTTGAATTCGAGTTGAGCGGGAAGGCTGTCGGAATTCTGGCATTCCGCGGCCCTGAGAGATTACACGAGAAGGCCTACCGCCCTTTTGATCCGGCGCACAGTTCGCGTCTTACCAACAGCGCACTCCCACACGCGAAGTACCTTCCATCCGTCCCGTCTAAGCCTCCGAGAAACTCGAAGGTCCCTTTGTCGATTAGCCTTGACCTTGCTTTCCCAAAACCCACGGTTGCTTTTCGATGGCCTGTCGCAGCGTGGACAGCCGTGCCAGAAGCAACCATCAACGAATACAGCGACCTTTGGTTTGGGCCATGCGAAGTCGGGTTTGCCCACTACAGACCAGTGCTTTCGGAAGCCGCTCACATGGTTATTGCGCAGCACCGCCTCCATTTTGCGCTCGGCCGTCGTTCCGAACGAAGGAACAGATGCCATTATCTTTGAACGGACTTCTCGCGTTACTCTGTCCATACCGTCAGGTTAGCGGATTGCGTACGCCTTCAGTTCATCAGCCTGGATCGAATCTGCGGGGACGAGTTGATAGTGGCGCTCCTCAGCGATTTTAACTTCGGTTCCCTTCACAGCGAGTTCAAACAATGCAATCACGTCGTCGGCCATAAATTGAGCGGAAACGGGACGACACGTTAAAGAGGGGAACTTGAGCTTGCAGCATGCTATGTCCTGCGACGTTTGAATTGTGCCGAGCTTGTCTGTCCCACCTTTCGCTTGGACCGGAACGACGAATTGTTGACCGTTTCTGTTCAATCCGACGTACACCTCGTCAATCTCAATCTGGCCCATGTTTGGAACTGTGGTACGAAGGTGACTCTGAAGGGAGTAAGTAGTGATCCCGAGAAATATGTCAATAAGCCGGTTATAGCGAAGCTTTGCGAGTAGAGCTTGTTCGTCACTCAAAGCATTCGCCGCTATTATCTCCGGCGTTGCGTCTGGGATTTTTATGGCGAGTAAATCGGGATTTGGAACGATTCGACTGACACGAGCGAGCTTGAATCGATAGCGAGACCGGCCCGCCGGCTCGATAATCCACTCCCTACCTTTTCCCGCTGTATCGGAAACATCCCGGGGCAGTGATGTTCGATAGCGGAACGAGTAAATTACATCGCCGAGATTGTCGGGCAGCTTGATACCAAGTTTCTTGGCGTTGCTATTTAACTCGCTTCTCTCGAATTCGAATTGAGTGACGCCGCTCGAGAAGTGGTCATGGAAGATGCGACTGATAAGGGCTTGATAACGGTTTGGTTTGGACTCAGGCACACGCTGGCTCCGCGTTTCGTTTCCTCGGCGGTACAACGTCAGACGCTACTCCGTAACGCAAAGCCGCCTCTGACATGCTCAGCGACAGCAGAGCCGGATCGCCGAGCTTCGGAACGAAACTGGGGAGAAGTGGTTTTGGCTTCCTTGGCAACGAGGCAGCAATTTGACATGCGATGGCACTCGCCAATAGCGGTGGAACGGAATTGCCAATCTGACGGAATCCGTGCCACTTGGTAACGTGGAAGCGAAACCAATCCGGATAGGAGTGCAAACGGGCCGCCTCGCGAACAGTTATGCACCTTGGAGTATAGGGATGGATCGGTCGCGGAGACGTGAAAGCGCCCCGATCACTCGCTGTCCCGGCGCGAAGTGTATTGCAGTAACCGTCCGGATTCAATTTCAGGAATCGACTCACACCCTCTACCTTGCCGGGAGCGGTCTCAATAAACCTCCTCGTGGATTCGGGAGTATGGATTGTTCGCCAGCTTGAGGTAAGCATCGATATTCGTTCGCTTGTTCCCGTCCTGAGCCTTTTTGCATATTCGCTCGGGGACCCAAACCTCGCCTCCACACAGTCGCGCTGCAGCAGTTCGGGGTATTGTTCCACCTCAGGAAGGTCGCCGATTGCATCCCAAACCGTAGGCGTAAAAGGCAGGTTCCGAAGGTTGAACATCGAGCGATCCGGCTCGTGGGTCGATAAGGGATAATCTGGAAGCTTGGCTCCTTTGCGAGCACCTAGGATGAAAAGCCGCTCGCGATCCTGCGGGACGCCAAAGCGCAGTGCATTGAGCACACAATAGGGCTCAACAACCGAGAATCCAATGGCCTTAAATTCGCGTATCAACTCATGCAAAAACTTCTTATGGTCGCCTATCGTCAAGCCTTTGACGTTCTCAAAAACGAAATATTGTGGATTTAACTCTTTGACCAGCCGGACAAAATGGGACACGAGTTTGTTACGTGGGTCTTCCAAGGCCCGATATCCAATTAGGCTGAAACCTTGGCACGGAGCTCCACCAATAACGACGGCAATGTCTGCAGATCCAATCCCAGACTCCGATCGTATGTAATCGCCATCGATCTCAGTTACGCTTCGGCAGAGCGTCGCGCAATTTGGGAAATTGAACTCGTGAACGGCGCAATGAATAGGATCGTACTCAACCGCAGCGCGCAGGTCGAAGCCCGCTTGTTGGAATCCGAGGCTTAATCCACCAGCCCCCGCGAATAAATCAACTGCAATGGGTCGTCCCGGCATGTGATTTCAAACGTATCCCGCGCCACCTTGTTGACGCAATGGCATTGTGAGACGTGTCTGTGGAAATCAGCGCCCTATAGCTGACGATATTTTCCTACAATTATAGGCGAAAGTAAAGCGAAAGTAACGGTGGGCGTCGGCAAAACGTAACCCACTTTTGGGCCTGTGCTTATTTTTTGGTGCGCTAGGGTCTCTTGCCAAATTTCGCTATTTCTACAATAATGGAAATATGCCGAATGCCCTCACCGCCAAAAGCTCCAATGACGTCGCTCGCTATGCCGACATGTTCTCCGCCATGGGAACCGAGCCGCGGCTGCGCATCATGCAGTTGCTGCTGTCGGCCCATCCCGAAGGCCTGGTGGTGGGCGAGATTCAGGAAGAGCTCGACATCCCCAACTCCACGCTTTCGCACCACCTCGACAAGCTGAAGACCGAAGGCCTGGTGAAAGTCGAGCGCGAGAGCACCTTCCTGCGCTACACCGCCAACACCGACGCCCTGCAGGAGCTGCTGCAGTTTCTTTATGCCGAATGCTGCACCCGCAACAAGGCGGTGCGAGCCCGACACCATCGTCAGACTTTGCAAACAGGAGAACCCATGAGCACCACGGATATCAAAGACAGTCGTGAAAGAGAAGTACGGCCAGGCCGCCCTGCGCGTCACCAAGGGCGGCAGTTCCTGCTGCGGCGCCACGGCTGCCAGCGACAGTTGCTGCGATCCCATCACCTCGAACCTCTACGACGTTTCGCAGATCAGCCAGATTCCCGAAGAGGCGCTGCTGGCCTCGCTGGGATGCGGCAATCCCACCGCGCTGGCCCAGCTCAATCCCGGGCGAGACCGTGCTCGATCTCGGTTCCGGCGGCGGCATTGACGTGCTGCTCTCGGCCAGGCGGGTCGGCCCCACCGGCAAAGCCTACGGCCTCGACATGACCGACGAGATGCTGGCGCTGGCCAACGAGAACAAGCGCAAGAGCGGGCATGGAGAACGTCGAGTTCCTGAAGGGCGAGATCGAAAACATTCCGCTGCCCGACAATTCCGTGGACGTCATCATCTCCAACTGCGTGATCAATCTCTCCGCCGACAAAGACAAAGTGCTGCGCGAAGCCTTTCGGGTGCTCAAGCCGGGCGGACGCTTCGCCGTCTCCGACGTGGTCACGCGCGGCGAAATCAGTCCGGAGATTCGCCAGAGCGTTCTGCTGTGGGTGGGTTGCGTCGCCGGCGCGCTCGAGGAAAACGAATATCGCGGCAAGCTCGCCGGCGGCCGGCTTCGAGCAGATCGAGATCGAACCCACGCGCATTTACCGCACCGCAGAAGCCCGCGAGTTCCTTGCCGCCGAAGGACTGGACGTGGACGCGATTGCCGCCGCAGGTGGATGGAAAGTTCATGAGCGCGTTCATCCGCGCCGTGAAGCCGGCGCCGTCGAAAGGCTTGCTGCGGCTCCGACTGCTGCCAATAGGAAGGTGAAGCCAATGCCAAAACACTACAACGTTCTGTTTCTCTGCACCGGAAATTCGGCGCGCTCCATCATGGCCGAGGCGATTCTGAATTTGAAGGGCAGGCCGAACTTTACCGCCTACAGTGCCGGCAGCCATCCCAGCGGAACGGTCCGGCCTGAGGCGCTTCGGCAGCTCGAAACCGCGCACATGCCGATTGCGGGCGCTGCGCAGCAAGTCCTGGGAGGAATTCTCCCAGCCGGATGCGCCCAAGCTCGACTTCGTCTTCACCGTCTGCGACAACGCCGCCAAGGAAGTTTGCCCGGTATGGCCGGGGCAGCCGATGACCGCGCATTGGGGCGTTCCCGATCCCGCGGCGGTGCAGGGCAGCGCCGGAAGAAGTAGCGCGCGCCTTCCGCGATGCCTTCTTCATGCTGGATCGCCGAATCAGCCTGTTTCTCGCCTGCCGCTGGCCAGCCTGGACCGCCTGGCGCTCAAGAAGGAACTCGACAATATCGGGCACACATCGTCGGTGCCCACATCCCAGTAAAAGCGGAAGGCGCCAGATCGAACATGCACACCAAGCTCAAGCTCAGCTTCCTGGACCGTTACCTGACGGCGTGGATTTTCGCCGCCATGGCTCTCGGCGTTCTCCTCGGATGGCTGGTGCCGTCGGTGGTCCCGTTTCTCAATCGCTTCAGCATCGGCACCACCTCCATTCCCATCGCCGTCGGTCTGATCGTGATGATGTACCCGCCGTTCACCAAGGTGCGATACGAAGAGCTGCCGGAGGTCTTCCGCAATAAGAAGGTGCTGGGCCTCTCGCTGGTGCAGAACTGGGTGGTCGGGCCCATCCTGATGTTCGTGCTGGCGATCGTGTTTCTGCGCAGCTATCCCGAATACATGGCCGGGCTGATCATGATCGGCCTGGCCCGCTGCATTGCCATGGTCATCGTGTGGAACGAACTGGCCAAAGGCGACACCGATTACGCCGCCGGACTGGTCGCGTTCAACTCGCTCTTCCAGGTATTTTTCTACTCGGTGTATGCCTGGATCTTCATCACCGTTCTTCCGGCGCACCTCGGGCTGAAGGGCGCGGTGGTGAATGTCTCCATCGGCGAGATCGCGAAGAGCGTCTTCATCTATCTCGGCATTCCGTTTCTCGCCGGCTACCTTACGCGCGCGTGGCTGCGTCGAAGCAAAGGCGCGGAGTGGTACGACCACAACTTTGTGCCGCGCATCAGCCCGCTAACCCTGATCGCGCTGCTGTTCACCATCGTGGTGATGTTCTCGCTGAAGGGCCGCTACATCGTGCAGCTTCCGCTGGATGTGCTGCGCATCGCCGTGCCGCTGCTGATTTATTTCGTGGTCATGTTTCTGGTGTCGTTCTACATGGGGCGCAAGCTGGGAGCGGATTATTCCAAGACCACGACGCTGGCGTTCACCGCCGCCTCCAACAATTTTGAACTGGCAATCGCGGTGGCGGTCTCGGTCTTCGGCATCAACTCGGGAGCCGCCTTCGCCGCGGTCATCGGCCCGCTGGTCGAAGTGCCGGTCATGATCGGGCTGGTGAATGTGGCGTTCTACTTCCAGCGCAGAGTATTTCGCTCGTGACCGCAGCCAACCCTCAGCCGAAAGGCAGTCAGTCCGTAGGCAGGACCTGACGGCGATTAGTCTGCTTTCAGGTGGAGTTGGAATGCTGGCGGCCGGAGAAGTGATTTTCTGACAACTGACAACCGACAACGGACAACTGGTTTTTTGGTCGGGACGGGCAGATTTGAACTTGAGCCGTCTTGCAGGCGTGAGCGAAGCGGGAGCCTGCAGGCGAAATCCCGAGCGCAGCGAGAGATCGAGTACGAGAGATCGATGACGGCTGATAGCTCGCAGCTGAGAGTTGATTGGTCGGGACGGGCAGATTTGAACTGCCGACCCCTCGCACCCCAAGCGAGTGCTCTACCAGGCTGAGCCACGTCCCGACTGGGAGGTAAGGGCCGATCCGAGCGGACCGGCGGGGCTTCGAGGTCACTGCTAGTGTATCACCGTCGCGCCGTGCTTCGCGCGCACGACTTGTATCAGGGCGTGGCTTCAGCCATGCCGACAAGCCCTTTATTTTTGTCATCACGAACCGACTTTAGTCGGTGAGGGATCTGCTGTTCCGACTTTTTCAGCGGCCTCTTTAGGCATGCATACTGCGGCTCGGGTCGCTGAATCGGCAGGGCCGCCAGCTAAAAGCTGGCGCTGGAGGTCGGGATTAAAACGATCCGGACGCTGGCCTGAAGGCCAGCTCTACCCGGCCCGTTCGTCCCATCGCGCTTGCATCCGCTGCGTTGGCCCGCTACCCTCTCACGCATGAGGCGCGTTCTGTTTTGCTGCCTGCTTCTGCTTCCGCTCGCGGCCTGGGCGCAGGCCGACCTGCCGTTGAACTCGCCTGCGTCGGCAGTCGAGGTGGACAAGGAGCCCTATCACCACGAGGTACTGGACAATTCTTACGTGCGCGTTTACGGCGTGGTGGTACCCACGCTCAAGGCCACGCTGCTGCATCATCACAGCAACGATTTCCTACTGGTCGTGTTCGGGCCGTCGGAGGTCAACGCCGTGGCCGCCAACGGCAAGTATCAGCGCGTGATCTATGAAGACGGCGATGTGCGCTACTTTCGCGGCGGGCTGACGCACGCGGTCAGCAACCAGTCGGTGGCGCCCTTTCGCGCCGCCAACATCGAACTGCTCGGCAACCACGGCCATCCGGTGTGCGTGAATCATTGTGACGACGATCCCCGCGCCAAGGACTGGCCGCCGCCCGACTCCGACGATCGCGTCATCGGCTATGGCGACAACTTCCGTATCACGCTGTCCACCATCAAGCCCGGGCAGACGGTTTCTACCAACGAGCTCTTTCCGCACCTGGTGCTGATGCTGACCGACGTACACGGACGCTCGACGCCGCCTGGCGGCAAGCCCATTGACTTCACCTCGCGGCGCGGCGACATCATGTTCCACGACCCGCATCCCAACGGCAATCTGGTCAACGCCGGCGACGAGGACGCGCGCATCATCGAAGTCGAGTTCAAGCCGCAGCCCAAGGCGGCGGCGAAACCGTGAGCGACGCCTATCCTTGCGAGCACGAGGTCGTGATCGAGGACGAGCCTCGGCATCACCTGATCATCGCCAACCAGTATGTGCGCGCCTTTGCCGTGGAGATTGCGCCGCACGAGCGCACCCTGTGCCATCGCCATCCTTATGACTACATTCTGTACGTGACCGGCGACGCGGAGATTGTGAGCGCGGCCAAGGACAAGCCGCCCGAGCGCCAGACGCATCATGCGGGCGAATGCGAGTTGCTGCCCGCCGGCCTGGTGCATGTGGTGGAGAACCTCGGCGAGCGGCCGTTTCGCAACGTGGTGGTGGAGCTGGTGCCGGGAAAAGAGCTTCGGCGTGGCGCGGCGCCACGGGTGGTCAGCGGGCGAGCGGAGGTTTGCGAGATTCTGCGCGAGGAGGTTGGCGCGGTTTTTCGCCTGAAGCTGGAGCCCGGCGCTGAGTTGGAGATTGCAGGCCCAGCGGTTTTGTCCGCGCCCAACGGGGGCGGAATCGTGTTGAAGGAGATCGAGGAGTTCGACCATCCGCTGGACGAATTTCGCAAGCTGGCCTGGGTCTGCGCCCCGCGTAAGGTATGGATCAGGAACGCGGGCGCGGAACCGGCCGAGGCGCTGGCGTTTCAGGTTGGCCGCCGGGCTCAGTAGCCCAAGTGCACGTGTGGGAATCGTGTGGAATTCGCGCTGGGAGCCACTTTTGGGCGAATCCCGCCATTGCTGCTAAAATTTTTCTGCCGCGCGGAATCGCCAGTGTTTCTGCGGGTTTCGAGCGCATCCGGCCCTCCGGGTCACGAAAGTTGCAGGGGTGGGGTTGCACCGGCCGGGGATGTCTGCTATAACAATCAAGTCAGCGAGAGGCATTTCTGTCGCCTGCGGATGTGGGATAGATTTTGAATCCTGCAGAAGAAGCGGGCATCTAAGATAGGACGGCCTGAAGTAGCTGCCCCGGCCACGGGGCTGGAAGTCGGGGACAGAGTTCTTCGACAGGTTAGCGGAATCGCAAAACCTCCAGAACAAGATCTTTAACCAGTTCGAACGCTCCGGTGCTTTATGCGCTGAAATAGGTGTACAAAGCCCGCGAGCGGCATACTGCGCGCGTGTTGCGCTCCGCGAAAGCGTTGAGCAGCCGCGACTTAGCCGGAGTAACCATAGCCGGTTACGCGATTGACGCGTTAAAAAATCGCGTGGTATGTTCGTAGAGTTTCGAGGACACCGGGCCCCGCCTTAGGGTGAGGTTCGGAGGCTCCGAAGCGGCCGCCTAGTGCGGACTTGCATCGGATCTTTGACAAAAGGTTGAACGTGCCAGTCGTGAGAAGACGTTCGAGTTTCGTTCGAGCGATTCTCACTATTTTTTCCGCCGTCGTGCTTTCGGGCATGGCGGTTGTCTGCCGACCTCCGTTGGCAGGCATTTTCAGGTTTCAAACGAGAGTTTGATCCTGGCTCAGAATCAACGCTGGCGGCGTGCCTAACACATGCAAGTCGAACGAGAAAGTGGAGCAATCCATGAGTAAAGTGGCGTACGGGTGAGTAACACGTGACTAACCTACCCTCGAGTGGGGAATAACCTAGGGAAACCTGGGCTAATACCGCATAACATCTTCGGATCAAATGCGTAAGCAGCTTGAGGAGGGGGTCGCGGCCGATTAGCTAGTTGGCGGGGTAATGGCCCACCAAGGCAATGATCGGTAGCCGGCCTGAGAGGGCGCACGGCCACACTGGAACTGAAACACGGTCCAGACTCCTACGGGAGGCAGCAGTGGGGAATTTTGCGCAATGGGGGAAACCCTGACGCAGCAACGCCGCGTGGAGGATGAAGCCCTTTGGGGCGTAAACTCCTTTCGATCGGGACGATTATGACGGTACCGGAAGAAGAAGCACCGGCTAACTCTGTGCCAGCAGCCGCGGTAATACAGAGGGTGCAAGCGTTGTTCGG
The DNA here is from genome assembly GCA_963763975.1 of uncultured Acidobacteriaceae bacterium. Classification (GTDB taxonomy): domain Bacteria; phylum Acidobacteriota; class Terriglobia; order Terriglobales; family Acidobacteriaceae; genus Bog-257. Next base: position 16,890 of record CAVXQR010000001.1, on the reverse strand, counting down.
AATTATTGGGCGTAAAGGGTGCGTAGGCGGTGCGGTAAGTCTGTTGTGAAATCTCCGGGCTCAACTCGGAGCCTGCAACGGAAACTGCCGTGCTGGAGTATGGGAGAGGTGAGTGGAATTCCCGGTGTAGCGGTGAAATGCGTAGATATCGGGAGGAACACCTGTGGCGAAAGCGGCTCACTGGACCATTACTGACGCTGATGCACGAAAGCTAGGGGAGCAAACAGGATTAGATACCCTGGTAGTCCTAGCCCTAAACGATGATCGCTTGGTGTGGCAGGTACCCAATCCTGCCGTGCCGGAGCTAACGCGTTAAGCGATCCGCCTGGGGAGTACGGTCGCAAGGCTGAAACTCAAAGGAATTGACGGGGGCCCGCACAAGCGGTGGAGCATGTGGTTCAATTCGACGCAACGCGAAGAACCTTACCTGGGCTCGAAGCGTAGTGGACCGAGGTAGAAATATCTTTTTCCCGCAAGGGACTGCTACGTAGGTGCTGCATGGCTGTCGTCAGCTCGTGTCGTGAGATGTTGGGTTAAGTCCCGCAACGAGCGCAACCCTTATTGCCAGTTGCCATCATTTAGTTGGGCACTCTGGCGAAACCGCCCCGGATAACGGGGAGGAAGGTGGGGATGACGTCAAGTCCTCATGGCCTTTATGTCCAGGGCCACACACGTGCTACAATGGTTGGTACAAACCGTCGCAAACCCGCGAGGGGGAGCTAATCGGAAAAAGCCAATCCCAGTCCGGATTGGAGTCTGCAACTCGACTCCATGAAGCTGGAATCGCTAGTAATCGCAGATCAGCACGCTGCGGTGAATACGTTCCCGGGCCTTGTACACACCGCCCGTCACATCACGAAAGTGGGCTGTACTAGAAGCCGGTGCGCTGACCCGCAAGGGAGGCAGCCGTCCAAGGTATAACTCATGATTGGGGTGAAGTCGTAACAAGGTAGCCGTAGGAGAACCTGCGGCTGGATCACCTCCTTTCTAAGAGAGAACGTCATGGCACTCACGCCGCTCCTTTGGATCGCCGCTGTCGCAAGACTACGGTCGTGCGTGGGATGTTGCCATGTACCTTGAGCAGCTTTCACATGAGAGCTCGTTCAAGAGCCTCGCAAAGAACATCTCTTTCTCGAATTATTCTCCGATGGTCACGGCAGGCGTAGCCTGCCAGCATGTTCAACCTTGTCCTCGAATCTATTTTCGATTCGAAACTGAGAGAGCCGGGGCCAAGATCAGTGGTCAGTGACTAGTGGCTAGCGGTCAGAAAACAACTGGCAACTGGATACTGGCAACTGACAACTGGCAAGGGCCTGTAGCTCAGCTGGCTAGAGCGCACCCCTGATAAGGGTGAGGTCGGTAGTTCGACTCTACCCAGGCCCACCAAAATCAGTGGTCAGTGACTAGTGGCTAGTGGTCAGTTCAAGCCGACTGGCGACTGATTACTGGCTACTGGCAACTGACATGGGGCTGTAGCTCAGCTGGGAGAGCACCTGGTTTGCAACCAGGGGGTCACCGGTTCGATCCCGGTCAGCTCCACCAGAATCAGTGGATAGCAACTAGTGCAACTAGTAATTAATGGCTGGTTAAAGCCCACGTGAGGTCGGTTTCGAGTCAGCGCTTATAATTGGCTACGCAGATCGCTCCAATTAGCCACTAATTGCTAATTCACTGCCCGCAGTTGGGCGTCAGCAGCGACACCGTACATTTCTGTAACGGATAACAGCGCCAGTCGCTTGACGCCGAACTTTGGGCAGACCGCAAGGTATGTTCAACCCACCCAGGTGGGACGCCGTCGAGGCGGGACGATTTTTGACAACTGAATAGCATTGGGTAACTACAAGGCGAGTAACAAAGAGTCAATTTTATGAGTGCCTTAGATTCTGCTGGGGCTCCGCGGTCCGCAATAACCGTGGGGAGCGATGAGCAGAAACAAAAAGCATCATGAAATTTACCTTGGCGCAATCAGCGTAAGGCGAATGTGAGCTGAGTAAATTTTATGGTCAAGCTACTAAGGGCGCATGGTGGATGCCTTGGCAGAAGCAGGCGATGAAGGACGTGGCAAGCTGCGATAAGCCTCGGGGAGCCGCAAGTAGGCATTGATCCGGGGATTTCCGAATGGGGAAACCCTATACGGTAAAACCGTATAACGGCCCGATGAATACATAGTCGGGTACGAGCAAACCCAGGGAAGTGAACCATCTCAGTACCTGGAGGAAAAGAAAACAACAGTGATTCCGATAGTAGTGGCGAGCGAACTCGGAACAGCCCAAACCTATCCCACCTTCGGGTGAATAGGGGTTGTAGGGCCCGCATCAGTAGAGTTACCAATCCAGTCGTTAGTCGAAGCCCTCTGGAAAGAGGAGCCATAGAGTGTGATAGCCACGTAGACGAAAACGAACTGGACTCGAAGCGGGTACCTGAGTAGGGCGGGGCACGTGAAACCCTGTCGGAATCTGCGGAGACCATTCCGTAAGGCTAAATACTAGCTTCTGACCGATAGTGAACCAGTACCGTGAGGGAAAGGTGAAAAGAACCCCAGCGAGGGGAGTGAAATAGTACCTGAAACCGTGTGCCTACAAGCAGTGGGAGGACTATGGTCGCAAGACAATGTCTGACCGCGTGCCTATTGCATAATGAGCCGGCTAGTTATTCTTGTCAGCAAGGTTAAGCGTAAGCGAGCCGTAGCGAAAGCGAGTCCTAATAGGGCGTTCAGTTGGCAGGAATAGACGCGAAGCGGGATGATCTACCCTTGGCCAGGTTGAAGGTGGGGTAACACCCACTGGAGGACCGAACCGGTGTTTGTTGAAAAAAGCTCGGATGAGCTGAGGGTAGGGGTGAAAGGCTAATCAAATTCCGTGATAGCTCGTTCTCTCCGAAATAGCTTTAGGGCTAGCCTCGTATGATTTGCAGCGGTGGTAGAGATCTGGATGGACTAAGGGGCTTTCCAGCTTACTGAATCCAACCAAACTTCGAATGCCGTGGACAACTAGTACGGGAGTCAGACAGCGGGGGCTAAGCTTCGTTGTCGAGAGGGAAACAGCCCAGATCGCCTGCTAAGGTCCCCAAGTCTCAGTTAAGTGGGAAAGGATGTCGGAACGCCCAGACAGCCAGGAGGTTGGCTTAGAAGCAGCCATCCTTTAAAGAAAGCGTAATAGCTCACTGGTCAAGCGGTCCGGTGCCGACAATTCAACGGGGCTTAAACTGAGCACCGAAGCAGCGGATGCATGGCGTCAAGCCATGCGTGGTAGGAGAGCATTCCCAACGGATTGAAGCGGGATCGTAAGGACCCGTCGACAGTCGAGAAGAGACCCTGCCGGCATAAGTAGCGATAACGGAGGTGAGAACCCTCCGCGCCGAAAGTCTAAGGTTTCCTGAGGAAGGTTAATCCGCTCAGGGTTAGTCGGTCCCTAAGGCGAGGCCGAAAGGCGTAGCCGATGGACATCCGGTTAATATTCCGGAACTCCCTTTGATTCGTTATCACGATGGGGTGACGCAGAAGGATACGTGCAGCCTGTTATGGCTATCAGGTTCGATGCGTGTAAGCCGGTTTCTCTAGGCAAATCCGGAGAGACATTAACGGTGAGACGCAAAGGAGTAGTCCGTATGGACGAAACGCACCGATTTCACGCTGCCAAGAAAAACCTCTAAGGAGAATCGAAGGGAACCGTACCACAAACCGACACAGGTAGACGAGGAGAATATCCAAAGGCGCTCGGGAGAACGCTCGTTCAGGAACTCGGCAAATTAACCCCGTAACTTCGGGAGAAGGGGTGCCCCGGTAGTGTGCAAGCTCGAGGGGGCCGCAGTGAAACGCGCACGGCGACTGTTTAACAAAAACACAGGTCTCTGCAAAGTCGAAAACGACGTATAGGGGCTGACGCCTGCCCGGTGCCGGAAGGTTAAAGGGAGAGGTCAACCGCAAGGTGAAGCTTCGAACTGAAGCCCCGGTGAACGGCGGCCGTAACTATAACGGTCCTAAGGTAGCGAAATTCCTTGTCGGGTAAGTTCCGACCTGCACGAATGGTGTAACGATCGTGCGACTGTCTTAACGAGCGACTCGGCGAACTTGTAGTACCGGTGAAGATGCCGGTTACCCGCATCTAGACGGAAAGACCCCGTGCACCTTTACTATACCTTCACTATGAACTATGGCATTTGCTGCGCAGGATAGGTGGGAGGCTTTGATTCCAGGCTCTTGGGCTTGGAGGAGCCAACGGTGAGATACCACCCTGCGAATTCTGTGGTTCTAACCTACTCCCGTTACCCGGGAGGGGACATAGTGAGGCGGGTAGTTTGACTGGGGCGGTCGCCTCCTAAACTGTAACGGAGGCGCGCGAAGCTACACTCAGGCTGTTTGGAAATCAGCCGTCGAGTGCAAAGGCATAAGTGTGGTTGACTGCGAGTCCTACAAGACGAGCAGGTGCGAAAGCAGGCCTTAGTGATCCGGTGGTTCTGTATGGAAGGGCCATCGCTCAACGGATAAAAGGTACGCCGGGGATAACAGGCTGATCGCTGCCAAGAGTTCATATCGACGCAGCGGTTTGGCACCTCGATGTCGGCTCATCGCATCCTGGAGCTGTAGAAGGTTCCAAGGGTTAGGCTGTTCGCCTATTAAAGCGGTACGTGAGCTGGGTTCAGAACGTCGCGAGACAGTTCGGTCCCTATCTGATGTGGGCGTAGGAGATTTGCGAGGACCTGTCCTTAGTACGAGAGGACCGGGATGGACGAACCTCTTGTGTTCCAGCTGTCATGCCAATGGCACGGCTGGGTAGCGAAGTTCGGTTGTGATAAACGCTGAATGCATATAAGCGTGAAGCACTCCTCAAGATGAGATCTCCCAACCCAGAAGGGTAAAGAAGGGCACATGAAGACTACGTGTTTGATAGGCTGGATGTGGAAGTGCAGTAATGCATGAAGCTTACCAGTACTAATCGCCCGTTCGGCTTGACCATAAAATTTACTTGGCTACACGTGTTACTTCAGCCGGCGCAGAAATTGGCGCCCGCTGAAATTACCCCGTGCAGACTGGAGAACTAGCCAGTCTGCGGAGCTCGACGGAGCTCCAGCCTTAAATTTGTAACTCGTTTCGAAAAATCCAATGCTATTCAGTTGTGAAATCGCCCGCCTGGGGTGATTGGGTGGGGCATCGCTTCAGCGGTGCAGCCAATACCAGTCACTTACCATCGGGGCTTTAGCCCCGGCGATAGCGGAAGGTTCTTTACAAGATCGACGTAACAGGTTCTGCGTGTGAACCACGCTTGGGACCAAGCGGCGCGATCGGCGCCCACGTCAACGAAGCCGGTGATCTTACCGCAGGGGAAACACCCGTTCCCATCCCGAACACGGAAGTTAAGCCCTGCTGGGCCGATTGTACTGCACGCGTAAGTGTGTGGGAGAGTAGGTCGTCGCCGACATAAATAATGGCCATCAAGAGTGATCTTGGTGGCCATTTCCTTTTGCTGCGCCGCCTTGCTGCTCTGTGCCACCCGGAGCGAAGTCGAAGTACCCCTAAACACATCACTATTAAGTTGAGGCGATGGAATCCGTCGGGGCGACGACCTCCACTGGTGGGACCGTTCCCGTCGTTGCGGGAGTGAGTGCTGATGAGTTTGACGGCGTTTGCCCTGTGGCTAGCGAGGGAGTACCAGAAGCTTCGGCAACCGTTGAAGCCACAACTGCACCCTCAGGCGTTGCCGATAGGTTCAGATTTGCATCGTAAAATTAGACCCCCGCGGCCTTGAGTATGGCGAAGTTCTGATCGGCTGCTACAAAGTCAACGGCACCGATGTCCGGCAACCATCCTTTCAAATTGGCTTCATACGCCAGGAGCCAAAACTCGTCATAAAGTTCGTCAGCCTTCATGTGACTTGCCCATAGAGTTTTGTCCAGAGCTTTTGACGTCAGATGCCGCTGTTCACAATCGAGAGCCAAAAGAGCCACCACGGGGTCATCGCACCGCGAGATCGCATCCACAGCCGCGTTATTCATTGTGAGGCCGAGGGCTAAGCAAGCGTATGCCGCGTTAGCCACCTCACTCGAATGACGAAGCGGAGCGTGGGTGACGATTAATGTATTCGCGATTTCCGCTATCTCCGGTATCAACCCCGTTTGCCCTGAATTAACCCGCAGGACAATCTGTCGTATAGCACCAGGAAAACACGCTGGCTCCGGTAGAGAGCAAAGCATTACCAATCTTTGAAATAGCTCCCAATTCTGGCTGTGAATCTTCTCAAATTGAAGTAACGAGATTGCAAACTGCAGGACTGCGTCGTTTGGATACTCCTTGTGAAGGCCTATAGCAATATCAAAAAGGTGTACCAAATCTGCTGCTTGTTGCGTCACCGGAGAGCGGGGTTTAGCTCGCTTTAGTTTCGTCGCCCACACCGCCTCCAGTGGCAGAGGAAGTTCACGAATCGAGGTCTTCTTCGGATTTAGGGCTAATTCAAAATCGGCTAAGCATGCTTCCAATGTGTTGTGGGCACGTTCCGCCTCCGCCTGACTCATGAAGCTCAACTCAAAGTCGTCGATAAAACGGAACCCTTGAAATGCGGCGATGCTAGAGCCAAGATGGGCATCACACCTGTGCATGATCATCTCTGCAATGACAAGAGATGTATCTGGCCCGATAGGTATGCCGATGGTCTGAGAATCTTGTCCGAGGCGCACTAGGAAATCTATTCGATTGCCCAGAAGGGCAGTCGAGTGATCCGCTTTTGAGGTCGATTTCGAATGCATTGCCCAAGGTATTGAGTGCGTATAGATGCTCGAATAAAAGCGACTGACATCGGCTTGAAGAACAAATCGCTTTCCTAGTCTCTTCTGTTGCGCTTGCACTGTCCTCGCACTCTGAGGGAGGTGTCCGTCAATCGCACGACCCGAAGCCTTGTCTTCAGGGTGGGTGGCTGAAATCGCTGTTCCTGCTACCAAGGGTTGAATCTGCCCCCAGTTGGTAACGATTTCTTTGCTGAGCAAGAACTGGGCTACGGGATGGCAGATACTTAGCGGTCGGCGCAAGAGTCCACCCCGTGCCAACGAATAGCGGCACGCTCTCGATGACCTGATTTTTGGCTGCCCAGTGATTGCCTTAGCAAAGTCCGCTGCCGGTGGGGTTGTAGTTATATAAGAGGCGAAATTGTGAGTCGTGAAAGGCGGCGGCAGTTCCTTTGGAAAATAGCCTCGGGCGAGTAAATCGAGCAAATTCGGCAATTTCGTCACTCCTAACTAGGGTAGGCTCAAGCTGCCATTAGCTTTCCGCATGGTTTGGCCTCGGTAAGCAATATCATTTCGCCAAACAACTCACCCGGCGATGCCGGTCACGAGTAAAGCAAATGCAGAAGAATTCTGTGACGGCGCGGCTGCGCAAAAGTTGAGCAGACCGAGTGCCCCATGTCTCGCGTTTTTCGAGACATGGGGTGGTTCAGGAGGACGCTCTTCCGGGTCTCGAACACTGCGAGATCCGGGAGCACCCGGCCGGTCGACGAATTACTTCGGTACACTAAAGATGGCGATCCGCTCTTTCCCGCGATTAATAGTTTCAAGCAGGGTTCCAACAAAGACCCGCTTTTCACCAGTCGTAGTCGCAAGCCTCCACCCCTTCCCCTTTGTCATTCTTTCGCCCCGCTTCGCTTTCTGTCCTTTTATCGTGATATCGCCTGCCATTGTTCTTCTCCTTATCGATTCTTAGAAGGTGAGTACATTTGAATTTCCTGACCAGCTCTATGGAGAGTCCGATGTTGCAGCATCAGTTCTTTACGGTCATCGCTTCTGAATCAACGGCTTTCTTGCCCGACACGCCTTCGAGCCCAGCGAGTATTCCTCGATATTCATTCTTGTCGCACTGCATCGCGAGGCCGCCCTTCTCATCTCCATTTGCCCAGGTGAGTCCGACGAAATGTTTCTTGGATTTGCTCAGAGCGGTCAGCGCGCCAAGGCCGAGGGTGAATACTCCCACGGCGACGGCAGTTCCCACGCGACGGTGGACATCCTGCCCATAGCTGATTTCGGTGATCGCCGATGAGGGTACGTTGGCTATTTCTTTCCCGCCCTTCAAAAAGCGGACTTGCTTACCCTCAATGAACATATGCAGGTCCGAACCTGTCTTGAGATCCGTTAACGAGCCGCCGTCGTAAATCACCTTGTAACTTGTTTCCGACACGGCGACGCCAACGGATAGAACAACACAGAGGACAACGTCCAGAAGTCGTCTCATACTGCCTCCAGATGTGAATTCGCCTAATACAGAGCCGAGTGGGTGCGCGCGTTCCATGAGCGCGATCGGACTGGCGATCGAGGCTGGGAGCGGAGTCTGCTAGTCAGTCCTGATGGGTAGGAATCGATGGCGGTTAAGACTGCAAGTCGACGAAGAGCGCAGCGAACCGGAGTTCGAAATCTACCAGCGCAATCAATATAGGAGTGAGGACAGACGATGTAAAGACATTTGTACCTATACTCCCCTCCGATATGCCGCCCCTGAAGGGGCTCGGCGCCATTAGGGGGTGCATACCTAGCGTTGAAACGCTGGGCTAAGCTAAGTCGTCCCGCACGCGGGACGGGAGCGATGCCGATAGAGTAGGCACTCGCCGATGCTTTACCGTCACCTACCCGCCGTCTCTTCCAAGGCGAGAAGCGAAACTCTTATAGTGATCCCCTCGAGTGCGGCCGGCGGGGGCGAAACTTGGGATCGACGCTCCATCCCGAAGTATCCTGCACCAGCCGTCCAACGGCGACTGCGCCGGCGTGGTCGCTGGCCAGACGAAACGCGACGCCCTCCTCAATCCGCGTTGCCACGGGGCCGTCGCTCCCGGGTACAGGAACCGAGTCCGCTTCTCTCTCCGTGTATTCAGCAAGAACATACTGCGGAGAGGCCGCTTCGCCGATCTCCAACTCGCAGGCAATCGGCAGCAGCAGCTCGCGGCCCTGCGGATCGAGTGCGTATCCCGGCGCAATCACAAGCGACGTGCCGGAAGTGCCCCGACTCACCTCCAGGCCGTGGACGACGCCCCAGCCGTGAAGCAGCAGATTATGACGCCGCTGCTTCCCGAGGAAGTAGGCGCGAAAGTCATCCGCTCCCAGCACCTGGCCTGAGAAGTAATTCACCCGCTTCTGGCCGGAGTATTCCTCCGCGGCCGCATCCGCATAGTTGAGGCTCATTCCATCCGGCGCGAGCGACACGCGCAGCAAGGCATTCTTCCCAAGCCAGCGAAACATCATCGACGCCGCTACGTCTCCTGCCGCGCCGCCGCCCTGGCGATACGAAACCGAAACCGAAGCGCCGGAAGCAGGACGCCGTCCGCGCGCGCCATCGCCAAAGCGGATCGAGCCCGACGCAGCCTCCAGCACAAACACTTTGTCGCCCGCGGCAGCATCCGCCAGGCTTGCGACCTGTCGCCACTCTTCCCCGTCAATCGACACCGTGAACATCCGCAGGTTGTTATCGCTCTGCATTCAAACCTCGCCCCCCTTGCCGTGAACCGCTCTGCTCACCTTATTCTCTATCGCTCGCCCTCTCAACCAGGGACACCATCCCGCCGTGCGGGAGTGCCGATCGCGCAAGGAACTCCGGCGCTCGGCGTCGAAGCACTCCTACCAGCACGACGATACGCCGGGGAAGAGTTTCAGGTTGTGGCGTTCGCTCTCAACTTTGAATCAAGATCCCGTGAAAGCACCTTAGCGTGGCAAACCTTCTTCAGCAGTTCACATCGGAAGAAATGTCCCCTGGTGAAAGGTTACCCGTATGAATTCTCTGCGTCTTTGCGACACCTGTTCGCGGGTGTCTATGCTTCTCTTAGCCTGCGCGCTGCTCATGTTTGCTGTATCGCGAATCGCCACAGCGCAACAACCCAACCTCCATCGCGCTTCCGGCTCGGGCCCCGCGGCCGATGTCTACGTTGGCACCAACGTCTCGGGCAACGGCAGCGGATACGTGAGCAACTACCTGTTCTCCAGCGCGGGCGTTCCCGAATCGATTGCCGGGTCTTCCGTCTCCGGAGCCAGCGGATCACTGCAAGTCACTTCGCAGTACGTATTCGCCACCGACGGCAAGTACATCGTCACCTACACCCGTAACGCCGGCGGTGGTCTGGCGCAGACGTCCTCGGTGGACGGCACCGCGCACAACATCACGCCGCAAGGCTCGCTCGTCGGCCCGCTCACGCTCGACCGCAGCGGCCACACGCTCTACGCCGCCGAGTTCGAATACGACGGCACTGACGATGACGCTTACTCCATCTGGACGATCAATGCCGACGGATCGCTGACCTTCGCTGCCAACGTTGGTTCCAACGTCGACTACAACTCTCCGCTGGCCTTTACCCCGGACAATCGTTACGCCTACGGCTACGGCTGTTACTTCGCCAGCTGGGATGTCTTTGGCTTCGCGCGCAACAGCGACGGCACCTTGGCCCCGTTCGACTCCGGCGCGCTGCCGCCTCCCAGCAATGACTTTATCTGCCCCAGCGGCATAGGCATCTCCACGAACTACGTGGTCATTGCCTTCGTCGACGTTGAAACCCAGGGTTTGCCCGAGGAGCTTGGGTCATACACCCTCAACAGTGACGGAACGCTGGCCCTGATTCCCAGCACCGTCATCAATACGCCGTTCACGGCTGAGCGCAGCATGGCGTTCGATCCCACGGGCCAGTATCTGGCGGTCTCCGGCGACAGCGGAATCCAGGTATACAGCTTGCAGTCGGGGGGCACGCTCACTCCGATCGGCTCAGTCGTGGATAGCGGTGTTGCCTTCAACGCGGTGCAGTGGGACAGCAGCAATCACCTGTACGCCATCAGCGGCGCGGCCCTGTACACCTTCACGTCGAATGCGGGAGTGCTGACCCTGGCGCCCGGCTCGCCGATACCGGTGACCGACGCAGGGAGTCTGGCGGTGCTGCCGCGGCAGTAAGAAGTAAGTGATCAGCGTGGTAGCCGCCGAGATGAAACACGGGCCATCAAGAGAATCTTGGTGGCCTTCGTTGTTCGTCATCCGCGTTAAGCCTGGCGATGGCTCCTCTGACTCTCGACGTCTGGGGCTCGGGGGCACTTACGGCCGCGCGCGGGGAGCGGACGCGAAGCTACGAAAATACAATAGGAGCCGAATCGTTTTCGCGCAATAGTATGATGGCTGGTTGCAACAGCACCGGGATGGATGGCGTCCCAAGAGGCGGAGGGTTCTTTCGATGGCAGGCAATCATTCCCGTAATTCCATTCTTCGCAGAAGCCTGGCGTGCGCGTCGGTGGCCGCACTGGCGCTGCTGACGTTTGGCGGTACGCAAAGCACCGCCGCGCAGGACGCGAAGGCGACGGCCGGCGGTGGAGAGGTGGCGCGCGGCAAGTATCTTGTCGAGGACGTTGCCATGTGCGGCACGTGTCATACGCCCCGCCTTCCCAACGGACAACTGGATCAGAGCCGCTGGCTGGCCGGCGCGCCCGTACCGTATGAGCCGGCGCAGCCCACGTCGAATTGGCCGATCCAGGCGCCACGCATTGCGGGCCGGCCTCCGGCAACCGATGCCCAGATGGTCACGCTGCTGACCACTGCGGTGTGGACCAATGGCGAGCCCCTGCGCGATCCCATGCCGAAATTTCACCTGACGCGTGCGGATGCCGAGGCGGTAGTGGCTTACCTGAAGTCGCTGCGCTAAGCGACCGCGGATAGCCGCTCGCTTCGATCAGACGAAACTGCGAAGTTGCAGGCGGGCGTGTGGCGCGGAAGTTTATTTGCCGCGCCGCTTACTGGATCAGCTGGAACGCGTAGATCTTGCCCGCCGCGGAGCCGTTCATCGCCGCAAATCCTCCCGGAGGTAAGAGGCCGTATTCGCCCAGCGCGGTGGAGATGGTCACGTGGTAGGTGCGCGGAGCCACCTGCACGCTGGCAAAAGGTATGACGTCGCGTGCGGCTCCGCCTGAGCTGTGAAACACGCCTCCGTTGACGCTGCGGAAGTCGCGAAATTCTTCGTGCTCGCGCAGCTTGAGCAGTTGGTAGTCGGCAATGTTGAAGCCTTCCGGCACGACAATCAGCAATTCCAGCGGCGTGTTCACGCGATAGTTGCTGACCCCGCCATCGATGTAACCGTTGACGTCGCCCTTGACGATCCCGCCGGAGATGACACTCCGGGCCATTCCCCCGGACTTCCAGCTCACCTGCTCCGGTACCAGCTCGGTCCAAACGCCTTTGATTTTCACGTAGACGCCAAGCTTGCCTGGCACGGCGTCGCTCGCATCCGTCTTGACGTCGCTTGCGGGCGCCACGCTCGGCGGCGGAGCGGGTTGCGAGAGAGGCTGCGGAGGAGAGGGGTTGTTCGCCGGCGGAACCGATGGCGCCGGCGCCGTCTTAGTCGCAACGGCGGCAGGCACGTACTTCGGATTCATCATCACTTGGATGACGCGCTCACTGACCTTCGCCGTCTTCAGTTGGATGAGTTGATCGGTGGTGAGATCGAAGCGCTGGCCCTTGGCCTTGAGCTGCTCGACGATCAGGTCGTCGCTGAGCCCGACTTTCGACATCTTGATGACGTCCTGAACCGTCATCGCCTTCGCCGGCGGTCCCAGGTAAATTTCGGTGGACTGGGCGGCCGCGGAGAGGGAAAGAGTCAGCACCAGGAAAAGTTTGGCAAGAAGTCCGTGAGCCTTCATGACAGCTGGTCCTCTTGCCAGGATTGTAGCGCGATAGTGCGAGCAAGGGCAGGCACTTTGATGCCCGTCGGTAAAGCTGCGGATGTTTCTGTTTGGCAGCTATCGGCCTTCAGGCTGCGGTCACGACGGTCGTCATGTGCGTTGGCGCCGTCCTGGGAGCGGGCAGGATTTGCGCACACTTACCGGGGTGCCGCTACTTCGCGCCCCACGCCCAACCAGTGATTCGCCAACCGCTCGCGCCTTTTTGCAGGGCAAAGATAAACGCGGAGCCAGTCTCTTTCATGGGCTTGCCCTTTTCCTTGTAGGTGTAATTCGCGCGAACCACGACATAGGCATGGTCCCCGGTCACATCGAGGTGCCAGGGTTTGTCGATGGTTACGATTCCGTCGGTAATGCCGTTAGCCTTGGCGTTCGCCTCATAATCGTTCAGCCACGTCTCGCAGGCCCCGGCCCCATGCCACTCGTGCGGTGGGAACTCATCGATGATCGAGGTTTGGTCCGCGCAGGCGGCCAGGGCGCTCGCCGTATCGCCTTTGTTGAAGCCGTCGACAAACTGATGCACCGTGGTCATCACGTCGGTCTTGTCCGTGGCCACGGTTGTGCCCGTGGCTACGAGGATCACGGCAAGTGCGACCATCAACTTGTACCTGGTTTTCATGCGCAATCTTCCTGTCTGGCTGCAAGGCCCGTTGCTCTTTTTGCGGAAGGCCAGATTTTACATTCCGGGAACCCGTTTTCGATACGAAAACCTTGCGAGCGGGGATTGGTCCCCGGGAAGCCTGATCAATACGTAAAGTGCCGTGCTCGTCGCATCGTAAAAACTGATTACCTCTTACGGTTTCCTCAGGGCTTTTCCGGCGCTCTTTGAGGCCTTTCACCGCGTAGCAAAAAACGTGTATGGTGTTACACCTACAGCACACTCTTCCTTGTCTCGATTGGGAGATCGAGGATAGAACGACGTTGGAGAACGTCTGCCCCGGTACAGACGCCTCCTTTCGACAGCACGCTTCGTCGCGCCGAAGGAGGAATAAATGTCAGGGCATGACACCTTTGCAGTGCGCCGCACCCATCGCGGTCCGAGCGCCAATGTTGACGGCAGGATTCAATACATTTTGCGGGTCATCGAGTCTCAACCCTCCTCCGGCAGTGCCGCCCTGGCGCGCATGGTGAATCTAAGCCCCTCGCGGCTCTCTCACCTGTTCAAGCATGAGACGCGACACAGCCTGCACCGCTTCCTGGCGAATCGTCGACTGGAAAAGGGTGCCCATCTCCTCGCCGCCACGCAGACTCCGGTGAAGGAGGTATCTTACATTGTGGGATACAGCCATTCCGCCAGTTTTGTCCGCGCCTTTCGCAAGAGGTTCGGCTGCACGCCCAATCGTTATCGAGCGAACTCCGATTTCGCGATCGAAAATAGCTGCTTTGGCTAACTGGATTCGGTTGACTCGATGTAAATAGCTGGTAGAGTTCTGCTCACAACCCGCCACCAACAGGAACTTCAGGAACACGGCTTTGACCCGAACCGCTTTACGGCGATCGGCAAAAGTGTATTCGCGCACCACAACGTGCAGGGGCCGCTCTTCGTCCGCATCACCCTTCGTCGCTGCAACTCGTAAGAAGAAAGCAAAGTTCGCGAGATTTCGGCGCTCGCAGCCTGCATCGCGAGTGCGAGGAGGAATTATGTCTCTGAAGTCCAACGTAGCTGTAGTCGAACGGAGCCGCCCTCTCCCAAACGGCATTACTCCACCTTCTTATTGCTGCCGGCGCTGGTGTTGTTGACGGTCGGCGGACTCCATGGATCTCCCGCCGACTCCAGTGGGGGGACGCAGAACAACAATCACGCCTCCGATCCCGGCGTGCGCGGCGGGCCTCCCGGAGCGGGAACTCCGGTCGCCGGTCTTACCTCCAACCAGCTGTCTTTCTTCAGCGCGGGTCTCACCGACTTTGCGGAAATCGATTCGGTGACCGGCTCGGTGGCCAATACCGGCAAGGGCCTGGGGCCACGCTTTAATGCCGAGAGTTGCGCCCAGTGTCACGCGCAACCTTCGACCGGTGGAACCAGCCCCTCCACGAACCCGCAGATTGCCGCTGCCACCGACCAGGGCGCGCGCAATCAAGTGCCGTCGTTCATTACCAGCAACGGTCCCGTGCGCGAAGCACGCTTCCCCTTCACGTTCAGCGGCCAAGTCGATGGCGGCGTGCACGCGCTGTTCACCATCACCGGGCGCAGCGATGCCGGCGGCTGCAACATTTCGCAGGATAACTTTGCCCGGGCGGCGCAACTTGGTGACTTGATCTTCCGCATTCCGACTCCCGTTTTCGGTGACGGATTGATCGAGGCCATCCCCGACGCTGCCATCCTCGCCAACCAGGCCAGTAATCAGCAACAGAAACGCAACCTCGGCATCGTGGGACGGCCCAACACCAGCGGTAACGATGGAACTATCACCCGCTTCGGTTGGAAGGCGCAGAACAAGTCGCTGGCAATCTTTTCGGGCGAGGCCTACAACGTCGAGGTCGGCGTCACCAACGAATTGTTCAACACCGAGCGCGATCAGACCGCGGGCTGCCAGTTCAACGCGACTCCGGAGGACGCGACCAACTTCGATTCCGACGGCGTGGCCATGATGAGCGATGTCGCCACCTTCACCATGTTCATGCGCTTTCTGGATCAGCCGCAGCCCGGACAAGGTTCGCCTTCCACGCAACACGGAAGCCAACTCTTCAGCCAGATCGGCTGCGCGCTGTGCCACACCCAGTCCCTGCGCACGGGGCAGTCGTCGGTCGCCGCGCTTACCAATATTCAGGCGAACCTCTATTCCGATTTGCTGATTCACCACATGGGACCGAACCTGGCGGACAACGTCGGCCAGGGAGCCGCCGGCGGAGATGAGTTCCGCACAGCGCCGTTGTGGGGATTGGGGCAGCGAATCTTCTTCCTGCATGACGGCCGTAGCAGCGACCTGGTCCAAACGATTCAGGCGCATTCGAGCGGCGGCAACCGAACCTATCCCAGCTCCGAGGCCAACGGGGTCGTCAACGGCTATAACCGCCTCTCCGCTTCCGACCAGCAGGACTTGTTGAACTTCCTGCGCTCGCTCTAGCGGTCCGACCACCGCCGCCGCGAGACGAATGGGAACGGCTTTCCCCGACCGTTCCCATTCATCGCCGGTGTTTTCTCCAGGGATACAAGACGGTGTAAGCGGGTACGGCGGTGGCGTTCTCCTTTTTCGCAGAGAGCAACTGGCGGCGTGTCAGCCAGCTGATCGCGGCCTGCACCGAGCTTCGCGAAATGCCAATGGCTTCCCCCAACTCCTGGTAGCTGATGCGCACGACACCTTTCCCGCGCTGGTGTTCGGCTGCCAGCCAGAGGTAGACCAGAAAGGCGGCCGGCCGGTGATCGTGGCCGACCAGGTCACGCATCAGCACGTCAGTGATGTAGTCATCGAGTCAGGCATCGCTATACCGGTAGATACTATAGCATCGCATGGCCGATTGCGGCGTTTCATGGAGCACGCTATTCTCGGCAACGAAAAGGAGATTGCCGATGATTCGTGGGATAAAACTCGCCAGCGTTCCCGTCCGTGACCAGGATGCGTCGTTGAAGTTCTACACCGACAAGCTTGGGTTCAAAGTCGCTACCGATCAGCCTTTCAGCGAAAAGCAGCGCTGGATCGAGCTGCAAATCCGCGGCGCCGATACGCGCTTCGTACTGTTCACGCCCGACGGACACGAAGGCCGCATCGGAGGCTTTCAACCGATGACCTTCTGGTGCGACGACGTCTTCGCGACCTCAAGCCAGTTGAAGGCGAAGGGCGTGGAATTCGCCGCCGAACCGAAGAAAGAAGTTTGGGGAACCATGGCGATCTTCAAAGACGTGGATGGCAATCAATTCGTGCTGTCGAGCCGGTGAGGTGGGATGCACCGCGGTCTTCCTGCGCCGGGGAATTCGTATTGGCCGCGCATGGCCACCTCGGCTGTTCCGGCGCATCGCTCTTTGGGCCGCGTTCGCCAAGTCCCGAAGGGACGGCTATGCCGTTAGCCCAGGACGAAGTCCTGGGTAGGCTGCATGTTAAAGGTAGGAGCCGGCTTCAGTCGGCGGCACCGTCTCCGGACGCAAATCTGCTTTCCTCAATTGAGGATGCGATCAGCATCGCGCCTGCCGCACCTAAGCTCAGTCCGAGGATGAATCGCGCCACAATCCAATTGCCGTGCAGTCCCGCCGCTTCGGCCATCCAGTCAGCCACGTTGAGCGCAGTC